>JBGTOA010000013.1:0-51961 GCA_041742785.1 Pyrinomonadaceae bacterium
ATCGGAGACCTGCACCATACAGCAGGGAAACCATCGTCAGGTGTGTGCCGTGAATGTTTGTCAGGACGCGGCTGACCTCCTCACGGGTGAAAACAACTGGCACGCGCTTCGGACGTTTGGCGCGTTCGACGTTCTCAATGAGCGGCAAGTCAATTGCCAACACCTGACGGTAGAGAAACAACAATGCGCACAAGGCGACGTTCTGTGTGGAAGCAGCCACCTTGCCGTCGATTGCCAGATGAGAGAGATACTGGCGGATTTCATCCACTCCCATCTCGCGCGGGTGACGCTTCCGATGGAAGAGGATGAAGCGGCGGATGGCTTGCACGTAAGCCTCTTCGGTGCGAATGCTATAATGACGGAGTCGCAGGACTTCGCGGACTTGGTCAAGCAGCCGAGAGCTACGCATGAGGAGCTCCTCCGTGAGGTGATGAGGATCAAAGAGCGTCTTTATCTTAGCGCAGTTGGCGGCAAAAGATCGCTGCTTATGGAGTTAGACCGACGAGCGCGGTAAGAATCGGCCCACAGCCGCAAAATACCGCGCTTGGTGGTCTAACAACGCTAGTGACCGAAAACACCGCCAGTGGCGGCCCAATTAAGCGTTGGGCGCTATTTTCTTCACCAGCTTTTTCTACCGCATGCCAAACCACGGAGTGATACAAGAATGACGGATGTAGAAAAGATTGCCCTCTGGATCGGGCTGATCGGAACAGTTGTGAGCATTGTTTTAGCAATCGTCGCAATTGTGTTTTCGATTCTAGTGGATCGAAGTGCTAGGGCGGTTAGTGCACAGACAATTCGATCTTTACAGAAAATTGAATCTGATGTTGAACGTCAATCTGAAGACACGAGAGGATTAATAAAAGCAGGCTGGGATAAAATGCTCGGAAATTTTTCCAACACACCAAACGAGGCGGTAGATCTCTCCACCAATGAAATGGTGTCAGGCCTCATTGCTGAAATACGAGCCAAGTTAGGTATCACAGAAAAGGAAGAAAACAGTCAGACAGCAATCGAACAGCCGACGGCTAAAGTAAATGAACTGCTAGAGAATCTTGGGACATCTTTAGAAGCCCAGATAAAAACGAGAAACCGAGCAGAGCGGCCAAGTGAGGCTTTGGAGTTTGTTCTAAGCATTGTGAACATTTTATCGCCCGACGCGAGAGCTTTGGCGCATATTGTGGCTTCCCGGGAAGTCATCTTACCTTTGATCAAATTCAGACGTTACTCACAGATTCTCCAATAAAGGATGCCGTTTCTGAGCTTCAGGAGAATAGCCTACTCGTTCCGCTAGCAGGTAAATCGAGGAAAACAAGGAAGCCGATTCCCGTTTATTGGTTTCCACCATCCCTAGCCCAGGCTCTGCGGGGGGCTTTGCTCAGGCTGCCGGAGTTACCGGAGGAGGTTGAGAGTAGAGTAGCAGCCGAGCTTCACAAGGTTGGCTACATCTAGTAGTAAAGTAGAAGCTTTCTATTTGAGGCCGCGCCCAACAAGCGCTTGCAGCTGACGGCGCGATAGCGTGCTTCTCAAGTAATCTTTTTCCTTTAGCTTGAATGCTGATCGCGCGCCGCAGCTGAAGGCGAGCGTTATGCTGCTTCGATTATGTGAGACTATGGAGCTTTGTCATGTACAGGTTCTTGATAACCATCCTCCTTATCAATTTTTCCCTTGCTTGTGGTGAGCAGGCTTACCATCCAATGGCAAAAACCTCTATCCAGGAAATACACCTCTTCTTCGGAATCGCAAGCGCCGGTCAAAATAGTGAATTGGGCTATCCAGTAGGAGAGCGACACGCCATTCTGGTTTTCTTGCGGCAACCAGCCAATACCGAACCGTATTGGGAACAAGCGAAGTCTTATGTAGAGGGCGAAGGCTGGAAGAAGGTGGACTTGCAGAAGGCTTCTAAGGTTGACCCGAAGACAGTCGACGACAATCCTGATGGTAAGAAGGCGTATGAGGAAGCGATGTCAAATGGAAAAGCAATTATTGTTTATAGCGATCCGGTGAAGGAAGAAGAATAAGTCGAGTTGAATCTGATATCGGCAGGGTAGCATAACAAAGCCTTGCAGCTGACGGCGCGATAGCATGTTTCTCAAGTAACCTTTTTCCTTCAGCTTGGATGCTGATCGCGCGCCGCAGCTGAAGGCCAGTGTTAGATGGCTTACTTATGGGGTATGCGTGTGGAGATGAGAGAGGAGAGAATATGAACCTAAGATTTGCCTGCGCGGCTATTACTGCGATATTTGCCCTGTCGGTTGCCCATGCCAATTTGCAGCAGAAACAGAAATCTACGTCGAATGAGACAAAGGAGGCGAGAATGTTTCAGGGGCTAAGAACAGCTATCTATCACGTTGACGATTTACAGAAGGCTAAAGAATGGTATTCCAATGTGCTGGGCCTCAAGCCTTATTTCGATGAGCCATTTTATGTTGGCTTCAACGTTGGCGGCTTCGAGCTAGGGCTTGACCCTGACATGAAGAGTATCTCGAAAGGCAACAATGTTGTTGCTTACTGGGGCGTGAAGGATGCTAAAGCTTCTTATCAACGGATGCAGGAGCTAGGCGCAAAAAAACATTCAGACCCGCAGGAAGTTGGCGGAGGTATTATCGTGGCGACGGTAACAGACCCTTATGGGAATGTGTTTGGGATAATTGAAAATCCTCATTTCAAAGGTGAAGGTGGCGAGTAACCCGCCATCTAACAAAGCCTTGCAGCTGACGGCGCGATAGCATACTTCTCAAGTAACCTTATTCCTTCAGCTTGAATGCTGATCGCGCGCCGCAGCTGAAGGCCGTCGTTATATTGCTTCGTGTATTTAAGCGGATTATCGAAGAGAATCATGCTCCTAGAACAATTTCCCTCACGATTTAGCAACCTCTCGCAGCACCGCGAATTAAAGTATTCGCTTGCTGACCCAGCTTCTGATGAGCAGGTTAGGCGAGGCGAGCAAGAGTTGGGCTTGTCATTCCCTGCACAAGTAAGATTATTCTATCGTTCATACAATGGCTTGCGAGTTGAGGAACCGCATCTTGAAGTTCTTCCGATTGAGCGTTTGAGTCTTCCTCTACCGAATCGTCTGCATTTTGCTACGCTCGATGGCAGTGAGCGTCTTTACTTCGACGTGTCGCATACCAACGAGGCGGAACAATGGGACATCGTAACCGCAGACGGCTTCCGCGTAACGCTAACGATGGCAAGCTTCTGGTCAACTAGAATGTGGTCTTGGATTGAAAAGAAAAGACCAATCTGGCAGCCGGAAGCCGCAATATAACAAAGCCTTGCAGCTGACGGCGCGATAGCATGTTTCTCAAGTAACTTCTTTCCTTCAGCTTGGATGCTGATCGCGCGCCGCAGCTGAAGGCAGTCGTTAGGCGGCTATGTGTTGGGTCACGGAAGTCGGAATTGAAATACGAGCTGCGTACGTTGTTGGGAGATCAACCAAAAGAAAGGAGCGTGATTAATGGTCAACAAATGGCTAAGGATCACTTCGCTATTAGTAGTCCTGCTGTCTTGCGTGGCTGTCGCCTCTACGCCTGCTGTGGCGCAGGAATCTACAGGGGAACAGGCCATCTCACGGACATACAAGGACCCGCAGCTTAAGTGGAGTCCTTGCCCATCCATCTTCCCGAAGGGTTGCGAAATCACTGTCTTGCATGGCGACCCGGCTAATGGCCGCTCCGACGTATTCCTCAGGACGCCGGCTAACTACAGGTTGCCGCCGCATTTGCACACCTCTCCTGAACACATGATCTTGGTGTCGGGAGTGCTTGATGTCACCTACGAGGGGCAGAAGCCTTCTACTCTGAGGGCAGGTTCATACGCATATGGCCCGGCCAAATCCAAGCACGAGGCGCGCTGCGCTAACGCCGGCCCCTGCGTTCTGTTCATCGCGTTCGAGTCTCCAGTTGACGCCGTGCTCGCGGAAGGTGCCCCCAAGTAGAGACCGCCGCCCAACAAAGCCTTGCAGCTGACGGCGCGATAGCATGTTTCTCAAGTAATCATATTCCTTCAGCTTGGATGCTAATCGCGCGCCGCAGCTGAAGGCCATCGTTGGATTGCTGTTGAATCTTATGACGAGTAAGAAAATGGCTGACCCTGCAATCGATCGTTTCGCGGAAATCGCCCGTCGTTATTGCGCCTGGGCCGAGGGTGAGCTTGGCGAGCCCAACGATGAGATTCGACGCGTGCGATTACTCCTGGCAGAGCTGCACCTTGCTGCCGCAGAACTCCCTGATCTAGGGATTGGAAAGAATATCGATGCTGTGTCGATCTTGCATGATGAGTGGTCGCAGTTCTTCAAAAAGTTTGGTGGTTTACCCGTTAACAGTTATTTCGATGTGTTCAATCCGCTCCAAGAAGAAGAGCCGGTGATAAATAGTCTCGCTGATGATCTCGCGGACATCTATCGAGACCTCAAATCTGGCTTGTTGCTTTTTGAAGCCAAGCATCCTATTGATGCCGCGTGGGAATGGAGATTTGGTTTTCAAACCCATTGGGGGCAGCATCTTGTCGGAGCCCAGCGCCCCATACACGAATATCTCTCGGACGAAGGCCTCTGACATCGTGCGCAATCCAACAAAGCCTTGCAGCTGACGGCGCGATAGCATCTTTCTTAAGTAACTTCTTTTCCTTCAGCTTGAATGCTGATCGCGCGCCGCAGCTGAAGGCCAGCGTTCGACGCTTAGGGGCATGCAGCATTATTTTCAAGGACAACTCTCCATGAGAAAAACATTCGTCATAGCCGTTCTGGTTCTTACAACAGCCTCTATCGGCCTCGGGCAAAAACAGAGTGCGCGAAGAGCTCCAAAGAGTCGCGTCGACCAAGTCATAAGACAAGTCGATCATGAACGCATTCAAGCACAAATTGGTGCTGATGCTGCGGCGCTTGACCGCATCTATGCTGATAATTTCATTGGCATTGGACCAAGCGGCACAGTGAGAACCAAGGCGCAGGTTATTGCAGATTTCACGTCGGGTGATTTGAAATTTTAATCTATCATCACCGACGATGTTCAAGTGCGCGTCTATGGAAACGCAGCCGTGGAGACTGGTCGCTCAACAATGATCGGGCAAGACAAAGGGAAAACTGTTCCCCGTGACAATCGCTTTACGAGGGTCTGGATAAAACAGGGCGCGCATTGGCGGCTGGTTGCTAATCACTACTCGTTACTGATTACCCCATGACAACCAAACGTTGGAGCATGACCCTCATGAGAGCGCGTCGAACAACTCGTTGGACCGGAGCGGCGGGAGCGTGTTTCGCATCAAACCTGGTGCGGCGAAGGTTGGATGAAATCGCGCCGCCCGGTCAACTCTGACGTTCGGCTTACATGATGGTTAAGTACAAGCGAACAAGCATAACAGCAAAAATAGGCGTCAATTTCGTTCGCTCTCTTGTCGAAGAGGCAGGTTGTCTTTTTCATAAGATTGAGCAGGAGAATGATCTTGGTATCGACGCACTTATTGAGCTCGTCAAGGATGAACGCCCACTGAATAAACAGATTGCCGCGCAAATCAGATCTGGACAATCGTATTACAACACCGGCTCGGGCGAATGCTTATTCCCGGTAGGTAGTCATTATGACTATTGGTCAGGTTATCCTCTTCCGGTAATTGGTGTCGTATATATCCCGCGTCTTGAGCGAGCGCACTGGGTCGATATCAAACAATACTTGAGACAGTTTCCTAATGAATCTATCATCCGCTTCAAAGCTACTGAGGCGAATAGACTTGATGGCTCGACGTTTCGGACACGCTTCGTACCGACACTACTTAATGAAGTCCCGGACATACCATTCGATCAGGCGCTAACTCTACTGCGGTCGACGCATTACGACGAATCTTATCTCGGGCTTGTAGTTTTGTTTCGACGATATCCAAACCAGGCTGAGACGTGGACCGAGCTGATTGAGTACTTTAGAGTGCGCAGCACTGATGATATCCCGCACGTACTGATCTATTACCTGGCACACATTCCTTGGCATGGGGACATTGCATATCGAGGAGAGCCAATACGTTCTGAAACCCGTGAGCACGCTAGGATACTTTTGGAGGCCTTCGGTCGACGTGAAGTTCTGAAACTTCTTGCTTTCATCGATAACGAGAATATGATTTCTCGTGGAACAATCGGCCAATCTGTGGAAGCCCTCATCTCATATTTGCCGCATGTTGATCCGTTACTCGAAAGCATCGCGCTTGACGTAGGCGTTGAACTTTTCACGCGTGAGTGTGCAGCCCTGATCCTGGCAATGCACGTTGGCAGTTCGGCGGTGCCCACCCTTCAAACGCTATCGGCCTCTGGGTCTTGGTATGCCGAGGAGCTCGTTACCTATATTCAGACGTATGGAGCCGTGAATCCGTATGCCTAACCGCCGAACAAAGCCTTGCAGCTGACGGCGCGATAGCATGCTCTCAGCAGTTTCGTCCCCTTCAGCCTGGATGCTGATCGCGCGCCGCAGCTGAAGGCCAATCGTATGCGGCTTAACCTCGATATACTTTCGAGAAGGAAAAACCAATGAGGAATAAAACAATACAGACTTGTGAGTTACATTTCATTCTATTTTCGTTATTGCTCACCTTGTCTGTAAATGCCCAACGACCGCGACGACCTACGATTGACGAAGAAATATTGGCAAAAGAGGGTTGCGCTACAGTAGAGGACAGCAAAGTTAAAATTTGCAAAAATGACTATTTGGAAGACGGCAAAAAGATGGAAGCCTTTACGGTTCGTCCGCTTGCCGACGGTAAGTATCCCGGTATTGTTATGCTTTCAGGCAGAGAAGGCGCAAGGTCATCTTTCAACCTCGCAATTATATTTGTCCAAAAAGGCTTTGCTTGTATGGTGATTTCTGAACTTGGTTATGGAAAATCAGAAGGCAAACCGGATTTTATGGGTCCCGCTTCGATTGACGCTTTCGCTGTCGGATTCAAAAAATTTAAGCGCGAACCTTTTGTTGATGGGACAAAGATGGGCATCTATGGTTATTCACGCGGCGGAATGGCAACTTCGCTTTTAACTCTGAAACTCGGTAAAGAAGTTAAAGCAGCAGTTTTCGGTGCAGGCGTTTATGATTTCAAAAAGTCTTACGATGAAACGAAGGAAGGAATTCGTGAGAGCATCAGAACCGAAATCGAGTTGACGGATGAAGCGCTCAAGGAGCGTTCTTCAATTCTGCGGATGAAGAGACTCAAAACTCCCGTGCTTATTATTCACGGTGAAAATGACAAGAATGTGCCAGTAAACCAAGCCCTAATGTTACGCGACCGTCTGACGGAACTGAAAAAAGATTTCGAGATTGTAATTCTTACTGACCACGAACACGGACTATTAAAGAGAAATTATATTACGCCCGTGATTGATTTTTTCAGCCGCAAGCTAAAAGGCGTTCCGGCAGGTTGAAATCCGCTAATAACGCGCGCAGAACAATTCAGGTATGAAAGTCGGAGTCAAGCGTAGAGATCTCCCGTGCCGCCAAAGTCGAGTATGACTTCGGAGGGCTGGTTACGACACGCCGGCTGGCGGCGCAAGTTAGTCAAAGAGTCGCTTGCCAGTAACCGCGCTGCTTGCCAGAAGACACCATTATTAGACCGCTTGTGGTTTTTTGCTTTTGCGAGCCATTCAGGTATGTGAGACTCACGCCGCAGCGTGGCCTATGGTTCAATCGGGCTTGGAGAGTCGGTGCGGGCCTAACCACTACACCCGACCGGCGCTACGCCGCCGGGGACCCCGCTTGGACGGGACTCGCGCAGCACCAGGCTAGTCGGCCCACGAATTAGTTTAGAGACTCCGCACCGGCCCAAAAAGGGTCGGCTCTGTAGCCACGGAAACTGTTAACTCAAAGAACAAAGACTTGCTGCTGCCGGCTGCCTTTTTTGCCTGAACCGGGGCTCAGTGCTTCACTCGTGCGCCGAGGCTTGAATGAAATCGCGCCGCCGCGTCAACTCAACCGTTCGGCGGCGATCCGCGAGATGAAAATGAAACGCCTTCACCTTGAGGCCGTCAAAATCATTGATGCAATTGTCAGATAAGCCTATAGACTACACGTTCGATGAACAGATGCCCCGTTTGCTCAGCGGCTGTTGCTGAGAATACTCCTAACTGCCCTTCCTGTGGCGGAGGGTTGACAGGCACACAACCGACCGTGCGCCAGCCTCCGCCGAAAGAAAAAAGTAAGATTCCGAATAGGTCCCGTTCCACCTCTGCCAGCTCGCGCGGCGAAGGTAGTTTCTCAGCGGGAGCAGTACTGAATGAGCGGTATCGCGTCACCGGCTTACTGGGCCGAGGCGGAATGGGCGAAGTCTATAAAGCGGAAGACCTCAAACTGAGTCAAACGGTCGCGCTGAAGTTTCTGCCCGAACATTTCGCTGATGACATGGCGGCGCGCGAAGGGTTCTTCGGCGAGGTGCGGACTGCGCGACTGGTCTCGCACCCAAACGTCTGTCGCGTTTTCGACATCGGAGAAGTGGAAGGCTCGCATTTCCTTTCCATGGAGTTTATTGACGGCGATGATCTGTCGGCGCTGCTTCGTCGCATCGGCAGACTTCCTCCTGATAAAGCGCTTGAAACCGCCAGACAACTCTGCGCCGGACTACACGCGGTCCATCAGGCGGGCATTCTGCACCGAGACTTCAAGCCGGCCAACGTAATGATAGATGGGCGCGGTAAGGCGAGAATAACCGACTTCGGCATCGCAGGTCTGGAGAGCGAATTCAAGGAAGGCGCCATAGCCGGCACGCCCGCCTACATGTCGCCCGAACAAATCACGGGCAAAGAGTTGACGACGAAGAGCGATATTTACTCGCTCGGTCTGGTGCTCTACGAAATCTTCACGGGCAAGCAAGCCTTTGCGGGCGACACGATCAACGAGCTGCTACGCAAGCACAAAACCTCCGCGCCGACCACTCCTTCGGAAGTTATCAAAGACATTGACCCGTTGGTCGAGAAGGTGATTCTCCGCTGTCTCGAAAAGGATCCACGCGAGCGACCCGCGACGGCATTGCAAGTGGCCATGATGCTGCCGGGCGGAAATCCTCTCGAAGCAGCAATCGCCGCCGGCGAAACGCCATCTCCCGAGATGGTTGCCGCAGCGCCGAAGAAAGGCGCACTCAAGCCCGTCATCGCGGTTGCTTGTCTCGCGACGGTTGTCGCTCTTTTTGCCTTCATCGCTTTCTACTCGGAAAAAGTTAATCATCACGAATGGATTCCCCTTGAAAAATCGCCAGAGGCTTTGGCGGAACGCGCCGATTCGATTGTCAAAAAACTAGGCTATACAAAAGCTCCGATTGATACCGCTTACGGTTTCGAGAACGATTTTTTCGATTACGCCCGCACTGAGCAATCGCCGAACCATTATGAAAGACTCCGCAGCGGACAGCCCCCCGTGATTTATTTTTGGCATCGCAGCAGCCCGCGCTATCTCGAACCCTGGT
This sequence comes from Pyrinomonadaceae bacterium, assembly GCA_041742785.1. Classification (GTDB taxonomy): domain Bacteria; phylum Acidobacteriota; class Blastocatellia; order Pyrinomonadales; family Pyrinomonadaceae; genus PSRF01. The sequence goes on from JBGTOA010000013.1 coordinate 9,430, forward strand.
ATGACGTATTGGTTTTGCTCAATGACCCGCCGAATGATGTCACAGGAATGACCAAAGTAATTTTAGACGTGCGCGGACGCTTGCTCGAATTCCAAGCCGTGCCGCCGCAGGTCAAAGACAAAACCGCGCAGACGAGCGAAGTTGATTGGGCGACACTTTTCTCGGAAGCCGGCCTGGACATCCGCAATTACCGGCAAACAGAATCGAACTGGACACCACCTTTTTTTGCCGACGCCAGTGTGTCGTGGGAAGGTCCACACGTTGACCACGCGGGAATTCCGGTTCGCATCGAAGCCGCCGCTTACCAGGGTAAGCCTGTCTATTTTCAAGTCGTCGCGCCGTGGGACAAACCGCTGCGGCAGGAAGAAACCGTCTTGAGTGCGCGTCGTAGAGCCGCCGCGGTGATCGCGATTTCGGTTCTCTTGAGCGTCATTATTGCAGCAGTCTTTCTCGCCCGCCGCAATTTGCGTCAGGGGCGCAGCGACACGAAAGGCGCGTTCAAGATTTCGATTTTCGTTTTTCTCGTAGCGCTGGCGGCAAACCTGCTTATTGCCGACCATATTCCCGATTTAACCAAAGAGATTCCGCTGCTGTTCAAAATGGCGGCACATTCGCTTCTTGGCGCTGTGATGATTGGATTGATTTACCTCGCGCTCGAACCTTACGTCCGGCAGCGTTGGCCGAGTTTGATAATTTCCTGGAATCGTCTGTTGGTTGGCGACTGGCGCGACCCGATGGTCGGGCGCGACATTCTCGTCGGCGGCATGTTGGGGCTTGGTCACACTGCTGCGATTTATTTAATGACTCTGTTGCCGATTTGGACCGGGGGCAGGGCTGTGCCGAATTCCGGCTTGAACATTTCGTATCTTGAAAGTGGCAGGCATCTTTGGGCGGCTTTTTTAATGAGCTTGCCATTCGCGGTGTTTGCGTCTTTATTCTTTTTGCTGCTTCTGGTTTTGCTGGTGATAGTTTTCAGAAAACAATGGCTGGCAGCCACCGTATTTTGGATACTTGTGCTCTCGATAACAGGTTTGGCGTTTGGGACAGGAGTTCCTTGGGCTGACTGGCTCGGGTCGGCATTAATTGCCACTATCACAGTCGTTGGAATCGCTCGATTCGGACTCTTGGCAATGATTTCGCGGGCGGTCTTTTTCGGCTTGAGTCTCCATAACCCGATTACGTCTGATTTCACGAGCTGGTATTTCGGCAATACGATTTTTGCGGCAGTGGTGCTGTTCGGTTTGGCGATTTACGGTTTCTACACTTCGCTGGCCGGGCAGCCTTTGCTCAAAGGCAAGCTGCTTGAAGATTGAGCCGAAAGAGAATGGCTGGTAAGAGTGGAACCGCGAGCGCTTCAGCCAGACGAGGACGAGTAGCCTGAAAACCGCCCCCGAACAAAGTCTTGCAGCTGACGGCGCGATACATCTTTCTTAAGCAAACTTTTTCCTTCAGACTTGAATGCTGATCGCGCGCCGCAGCTGAAGGCGGTCGTTATGCGCTCAATATTTCTTCACCGGAAAGAACAAAAGCATGCCTAGTCATATGTCGGACATCGGGTTTCAGTTGGATTCTGAAGATGATTTTCATCAGTTGGCTTCGCGAGCTCGTGAAGAGGGTGAGGCGTTGGAGGCAGACAACGGTACCTATATAAGATGGGCTCCCGGTGAAGGTATAGAGCTGTGGGCCCAGCTCGATCGAGATGATGATGTCATCGGCCTCAATCCACATTCTCGGGGAAAGGGCTTGATGCGTGTCGGACTAATCCAGGAAGTCTGCCGGCCCGAAGGAACTCCTTTGGATGGTGCTTTCCATGCTTGGGCTAACCCTAGCGAAGGTGATCCAGAGACTGGTGAATTCCCGTTTGTTTTTGATGTCCCGGATTATCGACGGCGCAGAGTGCAATTACCCTCGATTCTGCAAGTTCAGTTGGCCGCCTTCACCCATGAGTTGCAATCATACGAAAGCGATGATGCGTACGAGCAGTCTCAGCCTGGGGAAATAAAGTTCGCGTCGGAGTCGTTTATCCCGTCAGGATTGTTCAGTCCGGGAGGGGGCTCAACGGAACCACCCCTGGCTCATGCTCTCTCTTTACCGGCCACGTGCGAGAGACTTCAATTCTCACCAATCCGGTTACAGGAAACGATTTCTGTTGGGCGAAGGTGCGGACACTTGGGGGCGACGTGGATGTAGTAGCCGATCCAGTGCTGCTGAATGGATTGTTAGTAAAGGGTGGCGTCGTGAGTGGATCATTCTGGTTATCGGGTTTTCTGATGGGGTAGTCGTGAAAGCGTGTCACGCTGCGCGTAATAAAGCCCTGCAGCTGACGGCGCGATAGCATGCTTCTCAAGTAGTCTTATTCTCGCAGCTTGAATGCTTATCGCGCGCCGCAGCTGAAGGCCGACTTTAGGCGTTGAAAAGAAGCCTTCGGAAGTGGCATATATGTCGGTACCGAAGACCAAGCCCACGGAAGTCAGTGTCGATAGTCACATCGCTGCTATTGCGAACGAGGAGCAACGCAATGATACCCGGCGTCTGGTTGTTCTCATGCGAAAAGTTACCAAGCAGAACCAAGGATGTGGGGGCCAAGCATCGTTGGATTCGGGAGCTACATTAACGCAAGCGGTCACGAAGGCGACTCCGCTCTCGCTGCGAAGCTATTTCAGGAAGCAGTCGCCAAAGGCGGGACGGCATGCGACACCCTCTACAACACTATGGTTCCAACTTAAACCGCGTTCCGACAGAGTCGGAACAGCCGGGCGTCCCGGGAATTCCGTCAACGCTGTAAACGATCGAATAGCCGTCCGTCGTAAACTCGTCACCGCTCTCGCTCAGTACCAGGGTCCCGCCGCCTTCCTGTTTTCCGGCAAATAATCCGGTCGTGAGATTACGGCGGAGGTGAAGCAACTTGAAAGAGTAATCGCTCCAACCCCGGTCACGCCCACAGACCGTGTGCTGCCGTACGCTCAAGCACAAAGGTGTTGTTTCGGAACGAGCCGAGCATTGTTCCGTCTCTATGAAATGTCAATAGAGATTCAAACGCCGCTGTAGGTATAGGATCGCCGGTAGTGCAATTGCGCGGTGTGATCTGCACCAACCACACGCCCTCGAGACTGCGTTCGGCGCTTCGCCTTGAGCTGTAACTGATTGTGCTGTAACTGGAACTACCGAGATCATCAATATGACGACTGTCATGATGATCCCGCACTTCATATTTTAAGCGTTGCCCTTTTCATTGCTTTTTCTCCTTCATTGGTGAGTCAATCTATTTGGTCTTGAGGGCTCTGTTTGTGCGGCCCAAAGAGTTGTGAATTTGTTACCTCGATCCGTCGCTGCACGTTCCAACCGTAGCTTTTAGGATCAGGAAGACCGAGGCACCTTCGTCGCGGCAACTCTCCCTGCCTTCATCTTCTGGGCAGCGATACTCTACCAGCCCGCCCGTAAAAGTTTCGTCCAGCGTTCACCGGCCCTCGTGCGCCAAATTGAGCGAGCCGCTATGGTCCGCAGTCGGCGTTGCTGCGGGTCACTGTAGAACCAAACCGCTCCTGATACTCGCGCGACGTTATGAAAGAGCAGATCATGCCGGGATAGTTATTCGGATCCCGGTTGTTCAGCACATCCAACCAGAAATCGTAACCACCCTGGTCCACATTGCGGCGCAGGTAACCGAAGTACTGCATCAGGACAAAGGCCGGGTTGTATTGTCGGGTCTTGAACTCGGGGATCTCGATCACGTCGCGCAACACCTGCGCCCGCGACTTACCGTTGCGCATATCGGTGGCGAGTTGCTGGCGTTCGGTTGTGTAAGCTCTGAGGTTCGCGCTGTCGAAGAGTTTATTGACAAACTCTTCCGGTGACAGAGTCACTGAATAAGCGTCTTTGAATGCAGTGCGCTCGACCCAGTTGGCCGTCAGCGCCTGTTTGGTGGTTTCGAGGTTAGGTCCAACGGTCAGCAGAGCGCGATCCGCATTGAATTGAGCGAAGGTGGGAGGGTGGCCGAAGGATGCCTGGTAGAGTCGATCGACGAAATAGCCAGTCTCCTGAAACTCCGGCTCGACGAAGAAGGCGCCACTCACACCTATGCGGCGGTCATGAATACATCGGGCATCTGAGCCACACCTGGTAATTTCATTGGTCCAGTAAGCGAGGCCGCCTGCGTCCGGCTCGCGGTTGAGGAAGTCGCGGTACTGCTGACGGACGAAGAACTCCGCGCAGTCGATGGGATTGGGGCATGACGGTGAAGTCAGCGGTAGCGCCTGCCAGTCGAGTTCTCCGCCCTCGTATACGTTGGTGAGCCTGACCAGATTGCTGCCGTCGGCGTTCATCACGTAGAGTTGAGAGAAAATAACCTCGCCGACAAACGTATAACTGTTGAGGAACACGATGCGCGTACCGTCAGGCGAAAAAATCGGCGAAACAACATCGAAGTATAAGGGGTCCGTGATGTTGGTGAGCCGCGTCTGGCTAGTGCCGTCGGCGTTCATCACGTAGATGTTAACGTTATTATCACGAAGGCTCCGGAACAAAATACGAGTACCATCGGGCGACCATTCGGGAGAGGTGTCTAAACGCGGGTTGGTGGTGAGCCGTGTTTGGTTGGTGCCGTCGGCGTTCATCACGTAGATTTCCACATTACAAATGTTGCATGTGCTCGGGCTGGGCTCGTCACGAATGCTAGTGAAAGTGATGCGCGAGCTGTCAGGCGACCACCTCGGAGAGAAGTCGTAGCCCGAGTTTGTCAACTGCGTATGGTTGCTGCCGTCCGCGCTCATCACGTAGATGTTCCGTGCCAAGTTGATGCTTCTATGAAAAGCGATCTTCGTGCCGTCAGGCGACCACCTTGGAGAATCGGCGTGACCCGAGTTATTGGTGAGCCGCGTCTGGTTCGTGCCGTCGGCGTTCATCACGTAGATTTCGGTGTTGCTATCATCGTGACGTCTCTGGAACACAAGGCGAGTGCCATCGGGCGACCATTCGGGAGATTGGTCGCTCCCCAGATTATTGGTGAGCCGCGTCTGGTTCGTACCGTCGGCGTTCATCACATAAATTTCATAGTTGTTACCATCACGACTGCTGACGAAAGCGATCTTCGTGCCGTCGGGCGACCACTTCGGCGATGCACCGTATCCCGGGTTGGTGAGTCGCGTCTGGTTACTGCCGTCCGCCTCAATCGTATAGATTCCCACGCCGTCATGAGTACTCGTGAAGGCGATCTTGCCGTTACGACCCGGCACAGTCTTCGGCGTCACATGCTCGTCGGATGTTTTCGTCTGCGCCTTTAGGGACAGAGCAAGAGAGCCGCAGGTTAGGCGTTTCCACTGGAACAAGCGCGGGCCGCAGGATCTGCTGAGAGCCATCGAACACTTTAAGCAGGCCATCGCGCTCGACCCTTCCTACGCGCTGGCCCACGCCGGGCTGGCTGATGCCTACACGCTGTTGGCGAATGCAGGAAGTCCGGCGCATGAAATAATGCCGAAGGCCCTTGAAGCCGCGCAGAAGGCCGTGTCGCTCGACGAAGATCTGGCCGAGGCACATGCCGGGCTCGGCAACATTATCATCTACTATCACTATGATTTTGTCGGGGCAGAACGCGAAGAAAAGCGTGCCATCGAATTGAACCCGAACTACGCGACGGCGCATCACTGGTACAGCGAACTGCTCATGGGTCTCGGCAGACATGAAGAGGCGTTAACCGAAATTCGACGGGCACTGGAGATCGATCCGCTCTCGCTCCTCCTCAACCGTCAATATGGCGCAAGCTTGCTCTTCGCGCGGCATTACGACGCGGCCATCGAGCAAATGAAAAAGACGGTGGAACTGGATGCTAATTTTGCGGTGGGGCATAGCACTCTCAGTGTGGCTTACCGGATGAAAGGCAACTATGCGGAAAGCGTCGAAGAACTTGCCAGATTTCAGGAGCTAATCGGCGGAGCAGAAACAGCGGCGTTGATGCGTGAGAGTTACGCCGAAGAAGGATGGCAGGGATTCTTGCGTGCGATGACCGACGAACGCCGACCCGCTAATTTAACGTCGTACAATGTGGCAACTTTTCACGCGGCACTCGGCGAGAGTGACAAGGCCTTTGTCGAACTGAACAAGGCTTATCAAAACCGCGAAGGCATTCTTGGCCTGCTCAAAGTTGACCCGCGATTCGATTCTTTGCACGGCGACCCACGCTTCGAAGACCTCGCACGCCGCTTCAGGATTGCGCCATCAGATGCGCGCCGCATCGAACTCCCCTCTTCAATTCACACTACGACGGCACAAACGCATGAATCTTAAGTAATCGAAGGGGAGACGATAACAACGGAGGAAGACAGCTCAGCAAATTCCCTGAAGATGCACTCAACATAACAACCGCTTGCAACCTGACCGCCCGATAGCACGGCTCTCAAGTTGCTTTTCCTCGCGCTCAGATTGAAACCAGTTCGCGGGCGGCAGGTGAACCGGAGCGTTAGATTGCTTCTCTACACGGAGACGTGAAATCCGATGCCAAAATTTCCGACAAGATTGAAGCTCTGATCGAAGCGGATGAATGGAAAGATGCTCGCAAAGCCCTCACTGCCGCTCTGCAAAGGACCTAACAGTCATTGGCTTCTCTCACGTTTGGCCCTCACTTACTACGAAGAGTTCAAATATGAGAAGGCTCTTGAGCATGCCGCGCTCCCTCTGGAGTTAGTGCCGAATTGTGCTTTAGCTTGTGGGCTATGCCGGTCATTAGAGATGCTTGGCCGAGAGCGTGAAGCTCTCAGAATCTACCAGCACTTAGTTAATCGTGGAGCTGAATCCATTGCTTCCGGTGAGCGAGGCGAAGGTTTGCCACGGGCTCGCGGACTCGTGGCTGATTGTTTGTATCGAATGGCGGTTGTTACAAATCGCTGGGGCGCACAAAAAAACCATTCAATTGTTTGAAGCTCATCTTGACCATCGCGGCCCAGGCTGTCAGTCGATTTATCCACTCGGTCAGCTACATAGAGAGTTAAACGAGATGCGCAAAAATCTTCACCATCTGCACCGCGCTATCTATCAACCGATTGCCGCGCGACGCCTCGACTGCGACACTCTCAAGGTTGCGTGTGCAAGTCAGGTAGAATGCTGCTCGCTCGGCGCGGCTGAATTGGAGCGTTAGGCGCTCAGAAGGGACACTTGATGCATTCCAGAGCAAAGCTGCTCTTCGTGTGCGGAAAGATGGCAGCGGGTAAATCGACCTTGTCGAGAGAACTCGCGGCGCGAGAGAACGCTGTGTTGCTGGTTCAGGACGAGTTTCTTGAGCGGCTCTTTCCCGTAGAAATCGTCGACATCCCTAGCTTTGTGAAGTACTCGTCCCGGGTAAGGGATGCCCTGGCGCCACATATTCGCTCGCTACTGTCCAAGGGCATCTCGGTCATGCTCGACTTCCCAGGCAACACGAGGAATCAGCGGGCTTTGGTTCCGCCAATTGTTTGAAAGCGCCGATGCGGAACATGAACTCCATTTCATCGACGCGTCGGACGTTTTATGCAAACGTCAGCTCAAGGAACGAAGCAAGGGGTATCCTGCGGGAAATGCGTGGAGCACGGACGCCGAGTTTGACTCGATCACCGCGTATTTTGAGTCCCCTTCGGTGGAAGAGGGATTCAACATCATTCGACATGAATCACCCTAACTCGGCCTTCCAGATCGTTAGGCGACTTGTGTTGTCTGCTCATCACCGAAGGAAGAAAATGACCTACGATTATCCAAGGCTTGTGGGAAACTTGTCTGACGAGGAATGCATCCGCTTCTATGAAATCTTGGCGAATAAAATGCCCTGGAATTATCATTCCCCTTATTCGTGAGGTGTGGCTCCAGTAACTGAATTTCTGTATGGATCATGTTTCGGCATCCGCTGACGCACGAGATGTTTCATGCCTACAGGATTGAAGAATTACTGCGGGTAGCGTCGGTTCTTGAAATCAAAGTCGTTCGCCGCCGCACGGTGAAGGTGAACGTTAGGATGCTGACAAGCTTAGATGAACGTAGGAGAAGTTGATGGGCGATACAACAACCTTAATATCCGCCTTAGAAAACGCCCCTGGCATTATCATCCCCCTTATTCGTGAGGTGCCGCCCCAGTACCTGAAGCGTCGGCCCAGCCCGACGAAATGGTCCGCTCATGAACACGCTTGTCATCTCTCCGCCAGTGATGGGCCATTCCTCGCGCGCCTCGACTTGATGTTATCTGCTCCAGCGCCCTTTATAAGGTCCATCCTTAATTCTCCAGAGGTGGAATCGGGAGCGCTACTTAGCGTTGATTTAGACGAAATACTCGACCAGTATGTGAGAGAGCGAGCCAGTCTGGTCAAGAGGCTAAAGGAATTATCGGTGGAGGACTGGCAGCGAACGGCAGAGCATGAGGCATTCAGTCATTATTCCGTATGGATCATGTTCCGGCATCTGCTGAACCACGAGATGTTTCATGCCTACAGGATTGAAGAATTGCTGCTGAAGAAGGACTGGGAATAGGTAGATCCTACAGCAGGTCGCAGCCTAACAAATGGCTTTCAGCTGACTCGCCGGTGAGTGGCCTTTATTCGTAGCTGCTGGCGAGCCGAAGCGCAGCGTTAGGCAGCTTCGAGTATCAGGAGAATAAGCAGATGAGAGCCTTAATCCTATTGATAGCTTTCACTATGTCTTACTCGGTCGTCTCGGCGCGAACTCAATCCGGTGCTGCATATGAAATATGCGGTACCAGAGGCCAGGACTTTTATGACGCTGACTACCTTCCATCTAGAGTTGAAGAGAAGCCTTGTACGCAAGCGCGCATTAAAGCCTACTTTAGCGGGCCACTAACCAGGTTAAAGCCCACAGCAGTTAAAAAGGCTCGTCAGATCGCCCGCTCCAACTTAACCCGGAGCCTTGCACAGCCTGCGACATCAGCCACTGCGGGGTTCTCACAGCTGCGCCGCGATGTTGAGTCCGAGGTCAAGTCAAGTGGCGCAGACTTCAGCCAAATGCCCCTGGAAGATGCCGTAATGCTGATGTTCATGCTCATGGCCGACCAGGCCGAGAAAGATCTAAAGGAAATGTTGAAGGACATGAGCGAGGCGCAAAAGAAGGCGGCGTTAAGTGAAAAGGCTTCTGAGTTGCGGAAGTACATCTGCCGCTTCATAGACCAGGGTGAAAAAAGCCAGCAAAGAAATCCGGAGACTGAATGACAACCCTTAGAAACCTAGCAAGGCATAACCGAGCGCGAATATTGCCGGCTTAACACCAACGAGGTGTCTACAGGCAGCGAGACTTAAATAAGAGGAAGGGCACAAAATGAAGATAGCTAAAGGAGACGTTCCCGAGAAGATCAATATTCCCGGCGCAATTGCACGTCAGGAGTTGAATTTTGGTGACGCTACTGGGTACGGGAAAATGGCCGGAGAATATTTCTCTCTTAAAGCTGGAACTGATATCGCGCCTCTATTAAAAGGTCTGGAAAATGACCTCTGCCAGTCTCCTCATTGGGGTTATCTCATGGAAGGGCTGGTAACGGTCACCTATTCTGACGGAGAGGAGGAAATCATCTCTACCGGCGATCTCTTCTACTGGCCTCCGGGACACACTGTGAGAGTCGGAAGGGACGCCGAGATTATTCTTTTCAGCCCACAAGTGGAGCATTGCAAAGTCGTCGACCATCTACACAAACAGTTGGTCGGCTGAGCTGAGAAGTACTCTGATTGGAAAAAACGCCCAACAATTGTTGCACCGGATCGCTGGTGAGTAGCCTTTATTGGTAGTCGCGTGGGCTCGCGCTGTAAGGTCAGCGTTATCCGGCTCTTGATAACTACTAGGGAGCGAATCTCTTCTTTTCAACAGCTCGATTCAGAAAAGAAGAAACCCTCGCGTGTTCAGTCGCCGCCCAACGGTTCGTTCAAGCCGACGCCGCTTCGCAGCGCGGCTTAACTCAAACGCCAGCTGGCTTCGCTTATCTCAAGAATGATTCTAACGGATCCAAAATGGGAAGAGCATCACCACTGCGTCATTACAACTGAAGGAGAAACCCATGATGAAATTACTCTTGAAAACACTTGCGATTCTCGCAGCGACGATCTTTATCGCGCTGCCGGTGTTTGCTCAACCCGAAGTTCAGGTAACCGGCTTGCGAAGAATGCCGAAAGGGATAACCGTCGCCAAAGTAAAGACACACGTTATCGCGCCGGCGCATACGAAGAATGTCGAGATGGAAGAGGAGCCGGGCAAAGAAGTCACCTTCGCGGTTAAGAGAAAGCCGATCAAGTACAAGGTCAAACCCAAGCTCAACGGCGAGGATTTTTTGAGAGATGTTCACGCAGTCCTGAAAGAGACTACACCCGGTTACGTCCTCCAAATCCGGCAGAACGGAGTACCAATCTACGGCACCGTCTGGAAGTGGGCGCAGACACCGTCGAACTTGAGAGTTGGCTGGACCGAGAATACTCGAATGCACATCGCGAGCGTCAGCAAACTTCTGACGGCCGTTGGTTTGGTAAAACTACTGGACAGTAAGGGCATCTCTTACGATGACAAAATTCATAAATATCTTCCGGCCTATTGGCAAAAAGGAACCAACATTGATCAGATTACCTTCAGGCATCTTCTAAACCATAGATCCGGCTGGAGCGGCGACAGTTCGGCTTCCGATTACGCGTTTATGAAGAACAGAGTTGCGTGGGGAGTTCCGAAGCCAGGCGAAAACGGCGATTACGAGAATATGAACTTCGGGTTGATGCGGATTCTGATCCCAGTCATCAATGGGGATGTCAGCGTCAATTTCAACCCGCAGCCCCCCCTCCCCAAAGACGGGTATTGGGACGCCATTACGATCGGTTTTTACCAAGAGTGGATGCGAGACAACGTCTTTACCCCCGCGGGTGTAGCTAACGCAGGTTTTGCTCCTCTGCCTATTGCGGCAAACAGCGCTCTGGCCTATGCATTCCCGGCCGGTAGCGGATGGAATTCGGGCGACTTGAAAACCGTGGCGGGCGGCGCCGGATGGCGATTATCGGTCAACGAAGTGCTGAATGTGATGAATCATGTTCGGCGAAAAAACACGATCCTAAGCACCACGCAATATCAATCTCTGATTAATAACAATTTCGGCCTCAATGGGAGCGTCGATTCTGACGCCGGGAAAATGTATTACAAGAAAGGGAGATGGCGCGGCAACGGCAAAACCGAACAGTGTGTTGCCTACTTCTTACCGAATGACATGGAACTCGTCATCTTTGTTAACTCACCAGTCTCACAACAGGGCTTTGATCTGCATAGTCTCATCAGGGATATATATTTGAACTCTCTCGAGTGAGATCGCTTGAAGTAAAGGACGGTATGGTGCGTTTCAAAGTAACATTAAGTTAGCAGTGGGAGCGCGGACGTCTCGTTTGCACCGCGACGGGACGCAACATAACAAATCGTTTGGACCAGAGCGGCGGGGACATGTTTCTTAACTTGAATGATTGAATCGAAGGTTGAAAGTACTCGCCGCGCCCGGTCAACTCTGTCGTTGGATGGCTTCTTGAATCGCACCGAACTCCCTGCTTAAATGACTCGCAGATGAGGGAGCCATCCACATTCGGGAGGAGGCAGATGGGTTTCAAGATTTGATGTTTGCCATGACAGGCATTCAATGAAATAGACTCGGAATGGTACTTCAATATCTGCAGCCTCCTTTTGCCGAGAAGCTTACCATCTTGTTTGATCGCGAAGCGCGCTACGGTTGAGGTTGGCGAATCATTGAAAAAGCAGGTCGTTCTTCTTGTCATTGGTGCCGCCTGGATCAGCTTCTGGTTCTGGGCCTTTAGCTTTTCCTACAGTGCGAGCTTCTTCAGATACAACCCCCATTCGCGATTGCCGACATTTCTTTCAGCCCTGTTCAGCGTGTGCGCGGTGCCGGGAAGCGCCCTCCTGGCATGGCGGCAGGTGGCTGGCAGCAAGCGCGGTTCTGTGGCAGCGCTGGCAGCTCATCTCATGACGACGTGTGCAGTTCTTGCGCTTCCGTTCGGCGTATCCTTCATCCTCTCTCGGGCGTCGCGTCCGTGGCGCCTCGAGGCCGATGATGCGATGGGCGTAGGCATCAACAACCTAGTCTTGCTGCTCGTGGCCATCATCTCTGTAGTCGTGCTTGGCATTTCGTTTGGGCTTCGGCACGCCAGGACGTCGCGCGTTCGGGCGGGCAGTGCCTAACTAACTACCGGAGGCACCGGAGCTGCGAAAACGTGTTCATTTGATTCATCCACCAGGGCTAGCCTTCGCCATCGTCGACCGCCGGATTGGTAAACAAGACTGCGCAAGGTGCGAATTGAAAATGAGGAACATTCGCTGTTAAGGGCTCCTTTTATGAGTTGGTCTGGCAGTCGCTGCACATCTAACGCTGCTGTTGCACCGGACAGCTCGACAACATGTTTTTTGAACAACTTTCTTACATCGTTGTTTCCCTGGTGTTCGCTCGCCGCAGGTGAACGGCAGCGTTACGGCGTCAGCTTTGATTATTCTTTGAAGAATGTGATGCAGTCTGCACCTGATCAGCGAGATATGTTGCTTGCCGCGTGGAGAACCAACAACCGCGTCACCGTCTTCCTTATCGAGCATTTACCCCACGAGTTATGGGGAGCCACAGTGCCGGGTGCTCCACGACGAACCGTCCGAATGATTGCCGGCCACCTTCACAATGCGCGGTGCATGTGGATCAAGACGCTGGGAAAGGAACACGGCATCGTAGTGCCGCGAGCCCTCAATCGACACAAGGTTGAACAGAAGGAGCTGGTTCCAGCACTAGGCCACAGTAGCCGCGGCATTATCAGCTTGCTGACCCTCGGTTGTGACCGAGGGGGCGTGATCCCAGCCTCGTCGTCGTATAGTTGGCGCAACCTTCCCCTTGACGTCGGGCATGTCCTAACCTATTTCGTTGCACATGAAGGTCACCATCGAGGTCAGATTGTCATGCTCGCCCGACAGTTGGGCTATCGCTTGCCCGTTGAGGTTACGGGTGGTCTCTGGCATTGGTCGAAGCGCGCCAGGGAGGCGCGGAACTAGATTTCACCGATAAACAATTCGCTGGACCCGAGCGAATACCAAGGGTAGCCATGCTCAAAGTTTTCCGTCATCATTCCTGCCAACGAAGAGCAGTGTCGCCGGCAACGCTAAAGCGGATCGGTGAGGCCCTGACAGTCGCGGCATATCATGCGGAAGTTATTTTTCGACAATGACAGTCAGGATGGAACTTGCCCGGATCGCGAAGTCCTCGGAAAACATTTCTGCTTACCAATCCGCTCTTCATTCGTCTGTCTTGGCGAAAAGAGATTTTATTGGAAGGATTGGTACGAAAAAGCTGATCGCTGAAAGGCCTTGAGAACATGTTCGGAGGTGTGGTTTTGAAAGCGAAACTCCTAAACGCGTGGGGATACCAGGGAAACAACCTGGCGCTGCCGGTCGAGAAGGTGGAAGCCTCGATTTCTTTCTACGAAACTGTGATGGGCTTTCGGGTCTTGTCGAGAAGTGATGCGCCGCATAAGTCGGCAATCCTGGGGAGGGACAGCGTCAAGATTGGCTTGTCCGAAAACGGAGGCGATCCCACTCAGGACGGCTGCGCTTTTGAAACCGATAACGCCGAAGCTCTATTCGCCGAGTTTAGATCAAACGGCCTTGAGAAGGACGCGCCCGCCTTTGACATCGAACAGCGGGACGGTATTTCCTGGAAAGTGTTTTATGTGATCGCGCCGGACGGCCTCTGTTACTGGTGCGGCGAGCGACAAACACAGGCCGCGCCTGACGAGGCGAAAAGCTAGAGCAACTCATTCGGGGCTTGCGAATCAGTCGTACAACAAAATCCCGGCGCGCGCCCGACGAAACTCTTCCAGCTTCACATTCCACGAACGAACGATCTCTTCCGGCGCTTCCGCCCGCCTAACGCGCTCCAGAGTATCTGCATTGACCAGCAGTCGAAGATAGCTTTCTACTTTCCAATCCGCCGGATGCATGCGACGCAGCGCGACTGCCAGCTCGATACCCATAGCTACTGGCCGCAGTTTGTTTCGATCGGTCACAATCAGGTTGATTCCGCTGCATTCCTCATCCTTGAAAACTGAAGCTCGCGGCTTGAATCCCACCGGCACAAAACGCACACCGGGAATCTTTCTGTTGTTTAGGTACTCCGCGAGCGCTGGGCCGTTCATCCACGGCGCGCCAATAACTTCGAACGGCGTGTCGGTACCGCGACCGACCGACACATTGGTAGTTTCAAGCAGTCCCACGCCCGGATACAGTGTCGCTTCGGTCAAACTACGCATGTTCGGCGACGGATTCACCCAGGTCTGGCTCGTCGAGTCAAACCACATCGAACGCTTCCATCCTTCCATCCTGATAACACGCAGGTCGCACCCGATCTCCTTTTGCTTGTTAAAGAGCTGGGCCAACTCGCCCGTGGTCAGACCGTGGCGGACAGGCAAGGTGTGATAGGCGATGAAGGACATCTTGTCAGCGTCCGCAATCGGTCCTTCGACCTCGATGCCGCCGATGGGATTAGGACGATCCAGCACAAAGACAGGCTTCCCGGCCTTCGCCGCTTCTTCCATGACATTACCGAGCGTTGAGATATAGGTGTAAAAGCGCGCACCGATGTCCTGTATGTCAAAGACGAGCGCATCCAGATCTTTGAGGTGGTCAGGGTTCGGCCGGCGAGTCTCGCCGTACAGCGAATAGATTGGAAGACCGGTCGCCTCGTCTGTGGAGTCGGAAACTTTCTCATCAGCGAGCCCGCGAATGCCGTGTTCCGGCGAAAACAATGCGACCAGTCGCACGCCATTAGCTTTTTTCAGAACATCGCTGGTATGCCGGCCGTCGCGACTTCGCCCGGTATGGTTGGTGACTAGCCCGACTCTCAAACCGGCAAGTTGCTTGAAACCATCGCGCTCGAGCACGTCGATCCCGTTAAGGACTCTGACCACTGTTTCGCTCGTGTCGAATGCGCCAGCGGCTCCCGATGCAGTGCTGCGTGAAGCGCTGAAGCGGACCAGGTCTTTGTTTAAAGTTTCATAGTAACGACCTTGCTGCAGCCGTGCTTGCGACGCCGTGGCTACGTCAGTGACCGCACTGGCCACAATCGACGCCACTTTCCCGCGCACGGCTGCCACATCGCCTTTGCCGTCAGGATGAACACGATTACTAAGGAAGATTACAAACATGTCTGTGGAAGGGTCGATCCAGATCGAAGTTCCCGTGAAGCCGGTGTGGCCAAACGATCCAAGCGGAAACAGATCACCACGATTGGCAGAAAAGCTGGTGTTGATGTCCCAGCCCAATCCGCGCGTCCAGCCGGCATCCGAGACCAGCCGTGGACGCGTCATCTCAGCAACACCAAGCGGACTCAAAATTCTCGCCGGCCCGTAGCTGCCACCATTAAGAATCATCTGCGCAAAAATCGAGAGATCGTCCGCGGTAGAGAAGAGGCCGGCATGACCAGCGACGCCGTCCATGCGAAAGGACGTTGGGTCGTGCACCTGACCGCGCAGCCAACGCTCTCCTTCGGGATCTCCAGTGTTCGGAGTGTCCCCGAGATAACTCTGTTGCCCGCGGCGCTTTTCGGTTGGCGCTATCCGATAATTGAGGGCGGCACGCGGACGAAACCCCGTGTCCTTCATTCCCAGCGGCAGGAAAATATTCTTGTTGGCAAAGTCGGCGAGCGACGTGCCGCTGACACGATGCACGATTTCACCAAGAGCGATGTAGCCGATGTCGCTGTAAACAAATCTCGCACCGGCTGGATTTCGCAATGGTTCAATCGCTAACCGCTTCATC
Source organism: Pyrinomonadaceae bacterium (assembly GCA_041742785.1). Taxonomy (GTDB): domain Bacteria; phylum Acidobacteriota; class Blastocatellia; order Pyrinomonadales; family Pyrinomonadaceae; genus PSRF01. The sequence continues at coordinate 25,207 of JBGTOA010000013.1, forward strand.
GCTTCGTGGTAACCGGTCCAACGCTCTTTCAAATTAAAGTCGGGAGCATAACCGGAGCGATGGGTAAGCAGATGTTCGACAGTTATTCTCTCCCGGCCTTCACCCTTCAATTCCGGAAGGTAAGTTGAGACAGGGTCGGCGAGTCGGACCTTTCCGCGCTCGACAAGAATCATGATGCTGGTGGCGGTAACAACGGCTTTAGTCAGGCTGGCGACGTCGAAAATCGTATCGAGAGACATCGGCTCTCGTGCCGGTTCGACGACCCGGGAGCCATAGGCTTTTCGCCAGACCACGCGGCCGTTGCGAGCAGCGAGGACCACGGCGCCAGGCATTTCACGTTTTGAGATTGAAGCGGCGACGGCGGAATCGATCTCAACCAGACGCTCCTGAGACATTGATACAGTCGCAGGAGCAACAACCGGCAACCGAGTCGCAAGTGATTGCGTGGCAAAGGAGAAGACCAGAACGCAAACGAGAATAGTTTTTTTCAGCACGGCTCTTTTATGAAATCTCCTGCGTTAGATGAGACGTAGTAAGACTCTCCTACAGGAGCACCTTCAACTGAACTCCTGTGCCTCTCGGGTACAGTCCCGGAAGCGAAATGGGCAATTTCCCGGTTATCGGTATCTCACCAAGCACGGCCCGCGCCGTCGCTTGCTGCAAACTCGGCATGTCCCCGTAAGCGACCACGTAGGTCCGTAATTCCGGAAAACTTTGCAGCAGGTAAGGATTGCCAAAACTGATTCCGACGACCTTGGCTTTGCTCGCAATCAGCGACGACAAAGCCTTCGCACCGGCATCTGGCAAACCAACGCTACGCACCTGGCCCGTGCGCACTCTGCCATAAAGTGACGCGAGTACGACATCGGCGTTCTTTGCCTGCTCCAGAGCTTTTTCCACATCCGCCGGCGAAGAACGTTCATCAAGCACGAGTGTCTCCAGCTTGCGTCCGGAACGCGTCACATAGCCGGCAAAGGAGTTCGCAACCCACAACCTGTCATCTCCGTTGGTGATCGCCAGGTTGAAGATGCGCGCATCCGCTTTGAGAGTTTTGAGCGGCAGCAAGTTCTCGTCATTTCTGACCAGTGTTATCGCATGCTCGGCGATCTCGCGGGCAAGCGCAGTCACATCCGGACTGCCGACTATCCGATCAATCTCGTCGACCGGAGAAATTCTCTGTTTGACGAGTCCAAGGTCATACTTGGCCGCCAGAATCTTACGTGCTGATTCGTCGATCCGGCTTTCAGTCAGCCTCCCGCTTTGGACCGCAGCTTTCACGCCGCGAAAAGCTGCGTCAGGATCCGCAGGTTTGAGTAAGAGATCGGCACCTGCTTCAAGTGCTCTCACGGCCGCCTCGTCCTGATTGAAGTAGATCGTGAGACCGCTCATGCTGAGTGCGTCCGTCACAACCAATCCCTGAAATTTAAGATCGTCCTTCAAAATTCTCCCGACCACCGGCGACACGGTTGCGGGGATCGAGGAACTCTCCGCAATGATCTCGCCTGCCTCGTCCGTATCGATTGGTCTAATCTTTTCGCCTTTGGGCAGCGGCTTCACCCTCGTGGGGTCGATCTGCGGTAAGCCGATGTGGGCCACCATCACGGAACCGATCCCGGCATCCACTGCAGCCTTAAAAGGAACGAGTTCGATCGAATCAAATCGTGCGCGCGGCAGGTCAATCTCAGGCAGGCCACGATGCGAATCAACCGCTGTGTCCCCATGTCCGGGAAAATGTTTGGCAGTGGCGATCACTCCCGCCTTTTGCGCTCCTTCTGAAAAGGCGACTGCGAAGCGCGCCACCTCGTTCGGATCTTCTCCGTACGAGCGCACGTTAATTACCGGATTCGCAGCATTGTTGTTCACGTCAACTACGGGCGCATAAATCTGGTGCACACCGAGCGCGCGCGCTTCCCGCGCCGTGATTTCGCCCTGACGCCGTGCAAATTCGGGATTACCAGTAGCGCCGACGGCCATATTCCATGGGAAGTTCACCGTGTCGTCGAACCTCATACCGGCGCCGGCTTCGAGGTCGGCGGAGATCAACAAGGGATACTTCGACAACTGCTGCATACGGTTCATAAGCACGACCGACTCATAAACCGGCCCGCGAAACAGGATGATGCCCCCGATGTGGTTCTCTTCCACCTGACGCTTTAAAGCCCGAAAAGCGTCGCTTTGTTGATTCAGAAACGTTGCGTTCACACCGACCGAGATCAGTTGCCCGATCTTTTGATCGATGGACATGCGCTGCAGCTCTTTGTCGGCCCACTTCAGCGCAGGGCTGCTGGGCGCGGAAGAATAGGGTTTGACGTCAAGTGATGCCTCGGCACTTGCCGATGCTGGTTCAGGCAATCGAACCAACGGTGTGATTACCAGCGCGGCGATAAGAGCAACCAGAAGGAGGGGTCGAAGCGAAGAAATTGATTTTGTTTTCATCAGATGTTTAGTCTTACTTTGAACGATTTTACGCGTTCGGCGAAAGCTCGTCGCGCCGTTCTTGCGAAGCAGGCGCAAAGGCAGTTCCAGCTAACCAAGCTACCAAAAAAGTCACCGCGCTGCCGATGAGCACGTACCAAGTCCACCCAAGCGGAGTAAAGAACCGGATGTACAGCATAACGACGATGCTCGTCAGCATTCCTATCAGGGCCGGTGGTTCGCTTACTCTCCGCAGAAATGTTCCCACCAGGAATACACCGAGCACCGGTCCATTGATTAGAGAAGCCACCGACAGCGCCTGATCAAGCGCCGAGCGATTCTTACGCATGAACCAAAGTGCGACCCCGATCTGCACTATCCCCCACACCAGCGTCAACCAATGCGAAACACGAAGGTAGTGCTTGTCGTCGCGCCTGGGTCGAAACGGCTTATAGAGATCGTTGACCGCAGTGGCCGCAATCGAATTCAGGGACGAGGACAGCGCCGCGGCAAAGATGGCCGCTACCACCAGACCTGACAAACCGGAAGGCATGAATTTCGTGATGAAGTCTGGGAAAACGCGATCACCACCCACAACCGTAAAGGTCTCCCCCAACGGAAGCGTGGCTACCCCGGAAGCGAGCGTTCCATATGCCGGGTCAGTATGCGGTCCATAGAAAGCGAAGAGCAGCACGCCGATGAACAGGAAACCAATAAACTGACCCAACACAACTCCGCCGCTTGATAACAACGCTGCCGCGGCGTGTCGCGGCTTGTCCGTGCATAGGTAACGCTGCACGAGATACTGATCCGTGCCGTGCGTGCTCATCGTTAAGAAGCACCCACCAATGAGCCCGGCCCAGAGCGTATAGGTTTTCGTCAGGTCAATCGGCAGCGTAAAGTTGAACGATCGCGTCGTAAAAGGTGCGGTGAAAGCGTAAGCCGTTTCCCTTAAGCCGAGGTCAATGAAGCTGAATTTGTGATACTCCTGCCCCAGCGCGACCGCCTGGCTCCACCCACCGTTGATGGCCATGATCAGCACCAATGCAGCCATTGCGGCGCCCACGAGGTAAATCCCCAGCTGCACAACCTCCACCCAGATGACCGCTTCCATTCCTCCGAAATAGGTGAAGATGATCATTACAACGCCGAGCAGGACGATTGAGGCGATGACGATTGTTTCGGCATTTGCCTGTGGTTGAAAAGCTGTGTAGACGGCAGCCAAAACAAACGCGGTCAGGAGCAGCCGAATGCCATCCGCGATGTTCCGCATTACCACGAACAGCGACGCCGCGAGCATCTTGATGCGCGTGCCGAAGCGCCGTTCGAGAAGTTGGTAGACCGTCAACAGCTCGCCACGAAAGTACGAAGGAATAAACAGCAGCGAGATGACGACTCGACCGACCATGTACCCGAATACGAGCTGGAGAAATTGGAAATTCCCGTTTCGCGCGAACGCGATCCCGGGAACAGAAATGAACGTAATGGTCGACGTTTCAGTGGCGACGATGGAAGCTGCAATGGCCCACCAGGGCACCGTGCGGTCACCCAGAAAATAGTCGCGGGTAGTTTTCTGTTTACGGGAGAACCAGACGCCAAACAGAGTGATTCCAATCAGGTAGCCAAAGATAATTACGAGATCGAGAGCTTTCATGTGCTATCAGGCAACACTCGAACTGAGGAAAACCGAATTTTGGAATTGGAGACTGTCGCGGCGGGGAAAGTGGCGACCGCCGTCAGTTATGAAACACGATATCAGTTCAACTCGCAAGGCTGTCGACAGCCAGACGCACCACCCCCTTCGAAGCGGCAAGCGCCTTGCGCGCACTGGCGACATCGCAACCAGTCCCGGCGACCACCAGGGCGACGCTTACATCGCCATCCGAATCATCCAGCACCCTGGTAGCGTCGGCTTCACCCGATCCGGTTTCAGACATCACGATCCTGATGGCTCGGGCGCGCAGCTTTGCATTGCGCGTGCGGAGGTTCGACATGCGGTTACCGGAAACATAGCCGAGCCTGGTTAGCGTGGCCGTAGACAACATGTTCAGCACGAGCTTCTGGGCAGTTCCCGCCTTGAGCCGAGTCGAACCCGTCAACACTTCGGGTCCGACAATGGGAACGATGCTTAGTTCAGCGACCCGCGTGATTTCCGAGTCCGGAGCGCACGTTAAGGCGATCGTCAGCGCACCTCGTTGCCGGGCATACGCCAGAGCGCCAACCGTGTATGGCGTACTTCCTGACGCTGCAATCCCGACCAGCACATCACGCTCGCTAAAGTCTCTGGCCTCGAGGTCCTTTTCCGCTGCCGCGGCATCATCCTCAGAAGCTTCTACCGCGCGGTAGCAGGCTTCATACCCTCCGGCGATGATCCCCTGCACAAGTTCAGGCTCTACACCAAAAGTCGGTGGGCATTCAGACGCATCAAGTACTCCCAGACGCCCTGAGGTGCCCGTGCCGATATAAAAGAGCCGACCGTCAATTCGAAGCCGCGTTACGATGCCGTCCACAGCCTGCGCGATCTGCGGCAGCACCTCTGTGACTGCAGGGGCGACCAGCGCGTCCTCGTCGTTCATCAGACGCAGAATTTCCGGGACCGCAGCAGAACTGAGATCTTTGGTGCGGGGATTCTCTTGTTCGGTGATGGGAAGCGGACCAGCAGGCATTTCAAAAGATCGTCAGACAGCAAGTGCAATGTCGTTAACGTGCTGGCGCGCCAGACGAGCAGCAGCCAGTGCAGGAGAATAACGCGGCGGAGCAAGATACGCTTTTGGGGCCACCTTGTTGATCTCTTCGCGCATTGGCTCCAGCACCAACTCGCCGGCAGCACTAAAAATCCTGCCCACAAACGCAACCTGAAAGCGTTGCCGATCGAGTTTGAGATTCCGAATCACCGCAACCGCTGCGATCCCGAGTTCCCTTCCGGCTTCGGTGATGATTGCGAGTCCGACCGGATCTCCTGCTTTTGCAGCTTCCACTACAAATCGACCAAAGCCCGCCAGGCGCTCGTTCGTGATCGAAGGAGCGTAAATAGCGGTGGATAAATCTTCGGCGGTGGTGACATGAAAATAGGCGCAGGCCCGGCTCGAAAGCGATGTCGTCGGTCCACGCCCATCTGCCGCTTTGGCAATCGCGCGCAAAGCCGACCGCGCAATCCAGGAACCACCGCCTTCGTCGCCAACCATCGGTCCCCAACCGCCGGCGCAGGCTTCCTTTCCGGCCTCATTGATACCACAGGAGATCGAGCCGGTGCCGGCAATCACGACCACGCCAGGCTCGCCGTCGGTAGCGCCGTACAAAGCGATATCTGCGTCTCCGACAACTTCGATATCGTCAATCTCAAGATTGCTCAGCGCCTCATGCATGCGCTCGCGTAATTCAACCCGGCGTGCGCCGGCCAAACCGACTTCCGCGGCAACCAGATCCGAGCGTCGCACTTCGGCCGCTTCACACGCACGATCCACCGCCTCGAGCACGGCAGCAGCAGCTTTCGTGACGCCGACGCGCAAGGGATTTGACGGCCCAGCAGTGCCTTCACCCAGAATCCGATTGTCCACATCGGTGATCACAGCGTGAGTTTTTGTCCCACCGCCGTCGACACCGACCACCGCGTCCTGAGAACGAAGACGCCGCTCGGTTCGTAGATCTGCTGTCCTTCGCTCGGCGCTCACCATAATCGTCGGGTTGGATGCTTTAAGAAATTTCTTGTTGCGCATTCTAGGCAAGCCGGATTTATAATGGAAACTAAAAGAATTTATTATTCCAATAAGTCCGAGTGATACAGGAGCTTTTATAGTGGAAATACGACAACTGCGAGCCTTCGTTGCCATTTCTGACTCAGGTACTTTCACTGCCGGGGCCCAGCGAGTGAACGTCACCCAGGCGGCCATCAGCATGCAGATCAGGCAACTCGAGAATGAAACCGGAGCTCGATTGTTCATTCGTGCACCTCGCCGCGTGATCCTGACAGAAGCCGGCGAACACCTGCTGCTTCGAGCAAGACAGATCCTGCGGGAACACGATGCGGCGCTGGATGAAATCGCTGAACTCGCGGGTGCAGAGCGTGGTCGCCTGCGGATCGGGACGGCTTCCGCGATGGTTACCACCGACGCTTTGCCAACGATTCTGAGAGGCGTTCGCAAACAACATACGAGCGCCGAGATCACAGTCCACTCCGGAACCAGCGAGGTGTTGGTCCAACAGGTCCTGGCGGGCGAGCTGGATATCGCGTTTGTCTCGCTGCCGGTTGAGGCACGAGGCATTCAAACTGAAAGACTAAGCGAAGATCAGCTTGTCGCCATTGCGTCGCCAAAGCATCGCCTCGCCAAGCATGAAACAATCAGTCCTTACACGCTGGCGGGCGAGCGGTTGATTCTCGGCGAGCGCGGTGGCAATACTCGCCGGTTGATTGATCAGTTTTTCGCGCAGGCAGGTGTCTCACTGACGGTCGCGATGGAACTCAGCCGGCAAGCGGCAATCAGGCGAATGGTTGAGGAAGACATGGGTGTGGGAATCGTGCCGTTGCACTCAGTTAATGAAGATGTCACATCTGGGAAGCTGATTCGTTGGTGGATCGAGGGAGCGGAAATAAATTGGGAGCTGGGCCTGGCGAGATTGAGCGGCGGCTACGAGTCGCCAATCATGCTGACATTCATTCGTCTAGCGCGGAAGCATTTCGAAAGCGATGAAAAGAATAACGAAGTGCCGAAAGCCCCGGTGAGAAAACCTAAAGCGAAATCCCGGAAGTAAATTCAAAACCGGTGATTAGCGGCCGGGTCGTGGGGTGAGACGAAACGGGAATGGGAAAAGCTTGTGTGAAACTCGTTGGCAGTTACATCCTGGAATCGAAGCTACCCCTTCTACTGCTCCCGGTTCTGAACTGCGATTAGTCCTTCAACTAACCGTTCGATATCATCCTCATTGTTAAAGAAGTCGGTCGCGACTCGGATGCCTTGCGGCTTTTCAGTCACCGCAACTCCGCGTAACCTTAATTGCGCAGCGACAGCAGTTGGATTTTGCGTTCCCACAAGCGTCTGGGCTGACCTGAACCTCTCTTCCCTGAGCGGCGACGACACCTCCCACCCAATTTCCATGAGGCGGCGAGTCAGCATACGATTTAGTTCAAGCGCTCGCTCCTCAATGTTCGCAATCCCGACACTATTTAACAGGTCAACCGACGCACCGAGCGCAAACATTCCGGCAAAGTGTGGGCAACCGAGCTCTGCTCGCGCTGCAGCGTCGTGCCGCAGGCGAATCTCATCGTTCCGCATGTCGTAAGGCTTCAACACGCTCAACCAGCCAATTGCTCGCGGCATTGTCTGCGCCTGTAACTCTCGGCTGAGATAAACAAACCCGGAACCGTATCCTGCCAACATCCACTTATGACCAGTCGCGCACAAGGCGTCAATTCTCATCCGTTTTACATCGATTTGAAAGACGCCGGCCGACTGGCTCGCATTTACAACCAGCGCATGATCGTCTTTGTTTCTTCCCAGTTCTTCCAGGTCAATGCGAAACCCATTCGAGAACTGGACATGGCTGATAGAAAGAATTCCGGTTTTCGCGTTCCTTGCCCGGCGCAAATCCTCTAACCGTATTTCGCCCTGGACAGAATTAACCAGATGAACTGGAATGCGACGATGCATCCATGGAATCGTTGACACCGGAAACTCCAAATCGCAAGAGATGACTTCGCCGCGCGTTTCCAGCGCATCGACAATCGTGTTCATGCCTGATGAAGTGTTGGTCGTCAGCGCTATCTCATCAGGTTCCGCATTGATGAAGGCTGCGACCTCTCGGCGAACATTTTCGCGCCGCCCCAGCCACTCGTCCCAGCGCGCATCGCCTTCCGCACACATCTGTTCGTAGTATTCAGCAGCCGGCGCGACCGTCGTCGTCGCCAACGGTCCGGCTGCGGCGGTGTTCAAGTATGATAGCCGTTCGGTTACCGGAAATTTCTTTCGAACATCGTCCCAATTGATCATAGAACTTTCCAAAGGAGTCTTCTGACGGGTGGGATGTCATAAGGCCGCAAGCACCGTCAACTCTTAAGATCCTGCGGAGCCTCAAACCACAGCGCGGCAAGTGGCGGCAGAGTTAGGGTCGTCGAAAATTGCTGGCCCTGAAGTGGTTGACCTATAGCAGTAATCTTCGCGGGCACAAGAACACCACTGCCGGCATATTTTTCGCCGTCAGTATTCAGTAACAACTCATACTCGCCTGCGCGAGGCAATCCCAAGCGCTGTTCCTTGCGCAGTACCGGCGAGAAGTTTCCGATGCAAACTATTTCCCTTCCCGTTGATGGCGATCGGCGTATAAAGGAAACGATATTCTCCGCTGCATTGTCTGCATCGATCCACTGAAATCCGGCCGGGTCACCGTCTACCTCCCACAGCGGATTGGTCTCGTTATAGATCCGATTCAAATCTCGAATCAGCGCTTGAACGCCCGCATGTAGCGGTTGATTCAAAAGATGCCAGTCGAGGCTCTCGGTTTCGTTCCATTCGCGCCACTGTCCAAACTCTCCGCCCATAAACAGCAGTTTCTTGCCCGGATGTGCCCACATATATCCGTAAAGCGCGCGCAGGTTCGCAAACTTTTGCTGCTCGTTGCCGGGCATCTTGTTTAGCAACGCGCCTTTCATGTGCACCACCTCGTCATGAGAAAACGGCAAGATAAAATTCTCACTCCAGGCGTAGAGCAAACCAAACGTAAGCGCATTGTGATTACCGGCCCGAAACAGCGGATCAGTCTGAAAGTACTTCAGCGTGTCGTGCATCCAGCCCATGTTCCATTTGAAATCAAACCCGAGGCCGCCGGAGTAGACCGGATGTGTAACCTGCGGCCAGGCCGTCGACTCTTCCGCAATCATCATGATTCCGGGACAAGCTCGATGTGTTACCTCATTCAATTCCTTCAACAAGGAAAGCGCCTCGAGATTCTCGCGTCCACCAAAACGGTTCGGCACCCAGGCACCTTCGTCACGGCTGTAATCGAGATAGAGCATTGAGGCCACTGCATCGACACGCAGCCCGTCGAGGTGAAACTCCTTGAACCAATAGAGCGCGTTCGCCAGCAGAAAATTCCGCACTTCGTTGCGGCCATAGTTGAAGATATAAGTCCCCCAGTCAGGATGTTCGCCAAGGCGCGGGTCGAGATGTTCATAGAGAGCGGACCCGTCAAACCGTCCGAGCGCGAATGAGTCCCTGGGAAAATGCGCCGGCACCCAATCCATGATCACGCCGATGCCTCGCCCGTGTAGATAGTCAATCAAGTAGCGCAGGTCATCCGGAGTTCCATATCTCGCGGACGGCGCGTAGTAGTTACTGACCTGGTAACCCCACGAAGGGCCATACGGATGTTCCTTCAAAGGGAGGAACTCCACATGGGTGAAGCCCATCTGCTCGACATAATCGGCGAGCGGTTCCGCGATCTCTCGATAGCCGAGCGGACGGCTTTCCTCTTCCTGCACCCGGCGCCAGGAACCGAGATGAAGTTCGTAGATTGATAGCGGCAGACGGTAATGTTCGCGGCCAGCGCGGCGCTTCATCCATTGGGAATCGCGAAATTTGTAAGTTGAGTCGAAAACAATGGACGAGGTTCCGGAGGGAACTTCAGTGTATTGCGCGTAGGGATCGGTCTTGAGAAATGGCAGCCAGCCACTCGAGCGCAGCTCGTACTTGTACACGGCACCAGACTCGAGATCCGGAACGAAAATCTCCCAAACGCCTGAGCCCAGCTTGCGCATCTGATGGAGCCGGCCATCCCAACCGTTGAACTCGCCGACGACACTCACACTGTCGGCCTGCGGCGCCCATACTGCAAACGAGACTCCTTTAACGCCATCGACCCTGCGAAGATGGGAGCCTAACTTCTCATAAATTGACTCGTGCTTTCCTTCTGCGAAAAGGTGAAGATCCAGCTCGCCTAGTGTGGGAGGGAAAGCATATGGATCGCGCAACGTAAACACTCTTTCAGCCGCGTAATGAACTTTAAATCGATGCGCGGGAGCATCCGCGCCAGGCAAGACGATCTCAAACAGTCCGGCGTCGTGAATTCTGTTCAAGGACAGCGGACGCTTTCGACCGATGGCTACCTCGACCTTCTCGGCGTCCGGCCGGAAGGCCCGAATCACGGTCTTGTCATCAATTACATGGGAACCGAGGATGCTGTGAGGATTCGGATGTTTTAGAGACAGAAAGAGATCGAGTTCCGCTTTAGGTATCAGCGGTTGAGGCGATGATGTTTCTGACGTAACGGTCGCAGATACATTCCGTCGTTTCTTCGCGGTGGTTTTCGGCTTCGATGGCTGTTTCATCTGCTTGGCGGGAATGATTGAAAGTGACTGTCTGACTCTTCCGGTTGTTGGCTGCTGGACCACTTTCAGGAATACAAGGGCCTTTTAACCCAACGCCTGCGTTTGTCGTTCGATGGATCTCAGAAAAATATCAGCCCCCGTTCCCTTTTCTGTCACGTTGCTTTTCGCTTCGCTCAACATTTCCAGAAACTCTGCACGCGGCGACGGCAACCCCAACTCGGCCTGCAACTCAAGAACACGGGCCGCATACTTGAGAACCTGTACGGTCTCCAATCCCGACAACTCTGAAAAAAACCAGCCACAACTCGTAAACATCAAAAGCGCGTTTCGTTGCATCTCCAACAGGGAAATCGCTCGCGACTCTTGTTCAGCCGTCAGCGGGCGGTGTGACTGCGCGCGCAAGAACTTGCCTGGAGTGACTGTACCGAGAATCAAATCGATATAAGCATTGCGTGCGATCCAGGGATCATCGAACAGTTCAACACCGGCTATCTCAAACTCACCGGCCGCTTGATCTCTTAGAAACTCGAGCGCCGCACGCAGCGGCCCACGCCACCGTTGATTCCAACCAGGCTCGCCACCCGTGTGACACCCGCAATCGCGCATCCAGCGTCCTACACCATGCGCGCAACTCCATGAGCTTCCCTCACCGGTCAGTCCTGCATTGATCGTCACTTCAGTTTCTGCCCTGTAATGATCAAGAAACTCGCCGTAGTTTGTTAGTCGAAATCCCGCTTCGGGGGCTTCCACCTCGACCGCGTGAGCCAGGCACAGATCACCGAATTTGAAATGATGACCATATGTCTCGCCATCAGTTGCGACCGTCTCGAGCTCTTTGCCCTTTGCAGCAAGCTGGAACACCTCGACGAGCAACCGGCTTGACGTAAGCACTCGTTCGAAGCCAATCGCCCTGGACGCCGGTCCATCATAAAAAAAGATCGCGATCTCCCGGCCCGAACCGTCCAGGTGACGGTAACGATAAGCGCGACCCGTATCAATCGGCCGATTCGCAGTTGAAATCCACTCGTCACTACCAGCAGGTCGAAAACTCCCCGCCTGGTCCGGGGCCAGAATCACGTAACGCAATCCTTGCTCAATTAAGACTGCAAGGGTGGCATCGTTGCAGGCTGTCTCAGGTAACCAGAGTGATTCCGGTTCGCGTGCGAAACGAAAACGAAACTCGGCGACTCCCCAGACCACTTGGGTCAGCCGGTCTCGTTCATTGCACAGCGGCAGGATTGCATGTCCATAAGCCTGGGCGATCGCGTTCCCGTGACCGCCACGTCTGCCGGCACTAATCGCGTCAGCTTCGAGGATCTTCTCGTAAGTTGTCGGATGATGTAGTTCGAGCCAGGACATCAGGGTGGGTCCGAAGTTGAAACTAATGCGCTCGTAGTTATTGACTATTCTGACGTTGCCGTCCAGGTCAATCATCCGCGCAAAGGCATTTGCTGCGTAACACTCTGCATGAATGCGCTCATTCCAATTGTGAAACGGCTCGGCGCCAGGCTCGCGCTCGACTTCACCCGTCCATGGGTTCTCGCGGGGCGGTTGATAAAAGTGTCCGTGGATGATGAGTGCGGTCATATGATGAGCAAACAGCTGACAGCCAATATCAACCGCGAGTGCAATGGTCGCGCGGGGTAACTTACCTGAGTTCCAGACTGGTTGCCTTTCCCGTGTCAATAAGCGTACCCGTGGGCAGCTTTCCTCTTCCTGCAGATTTAACCGCAAAGATGAATCGTCGGCTTCCCGGTTCGTACGTGCCCTGGGCTGGCCCGATCATGACATTAATGCCGATGCGCGACCGCGTCGCGCTGATCGTAGTCCTTCGATAGCTGCCCTGCTTGTAGGCCGGGCTGACGCCGTCGTCGTCGTACACAACCCCTTTCGCCTGGCCAGTCTCATCCGGGTAGATCGCAAAGTTAACAAGGTCCCGCGCTTTCTCGCCCACATATTTAATCTCGGGGCCGGTGGGGATGATCGCTCCGCCGCGCACAAACATCGGCACTGTTTCAAGTGGCGCTTCCACGCGCACCATGGCGCCTCCCGGGTACTTCCTGCCCGTCCAATAGTCGTACCAAATTCCTTTAGGGAGATATACCAGCCGCCCGGTTTGGCCCGCAGCGAGAATCGGCGTCACCAACAAGTCTTCTCCGATCATGAACTGGTCGTCGATGGTGTAGGTGTTTGCATCGTTCTGATAGTTCAGAAGGAGAGGCCGAAACAAAGGTACTCCCGTCCGATGGGCCTCTTCGAGTGTCGTATAGAGAAACGGCAGCAAAGCGTAGCGCAGCTTCAGGTACTTGCGAATGATGTCTTCATAGTACTTCCCAAAACGCCAGGGTTCCTGATCGTAGCCATCAATGACTTTGTGATTGCGACAGAACGGGGCGAGAAAACTCACCTGGTACGATCGCACCAGCAACTCGCCGTTTCCGCGTCCGATGAATCCTCCAACGTCACTCCCAACAAAAGGCTCGCCGGATAATCCAAGCGTCTGGAACATCGGAATACTCAAGGCCAGCGCTTCCCAGGTACTGTTCGTGTCGCCGGTCCACATCGTCGAATATCTCTGAATGCCCGCGTAGGCCGCTCGGGTGATCACGTACGGACGCTTGTCGGGTTGCAGCCGCTCGAGTCCTTCATAAGTTGCGCGTGCCATCAGCAATGCAAAAACGTTTCGGTTCTTCGCGTGTGTCGACTGTTCGCCTTCGTCATAGCTGACGACGTCAATCTGGTTCTTGCCGGTCTGATCGACAAAGTCAGCCGGCTCATTCATGTCGGTCCAAATACCTGCGACACCGTTGTCCACGTACGCGCGATGCAGGCTTCCCCACCAGCGGCGCGCGTCCGGCAATGAGTAGTCAACAAAGACGCTGTCGCCTGGCCAGACTTTGGGAATGAACAGATCGCCGTTGCGCCTCCGCTGAAAGTAGTTTTGCTTCAGTCCTTCATTGAAAACGTAGTAGCTGCGTTCCTGCGGCTCGAGTTCAGGTTTAACAGTTGCACGTGCGATTGCACTCGATTCGGGAGGTTGATGCTTCACGCCCGGATCCACAATCGTAACTACCTTCACGCCTTGCCTGGCAAGGCGATCGGTCATTGCTTTCGGGTTGGGAAACCGCGTGGTGTCCCAGGTGAATACGCGATAGCCCTGCATGTAATCGATGTCGAGGTGAAGCACGTCCAGAGGTAAATCGCGTTCGCGATATTGCTTCACCACTTCGTCGACCATCGCTTCAGGATAGTAGCTCCAGCGACTCTGTTGATTCCCGAGGGCCCACATCGGCGGCAGCGGCATGTGACCGGTGAGCTCGGCATAGCGCCCAAGAATCTTTTTTATCGACGGGCCGTAAAAGAAATAGTAGTTCAACTCGCCGCCCTCAGCGCCAAACCAGGCGCGTTGTTGCGACGACTTGCCGAAATCAAAATAACTGCGGTAGCTGTTGTCGAAAAAAATGCCGTAGGCCGAGCCTGCTTGCAGGCCCAGATAAAACGGAATGGTTTGATAGATAGGATCTCGACCTTCGGCGTAGCCAGGCGTGTCGGAATTCCAGTTCACAAACGAGCTGCGCCGCTTATCGAGCTTCGCGGCTTTCTCGCCCAGCCCATAGAAGTGTTCATTGAAACCGAGCTTCTTCGAAGCCGCCACAAATGGTCCCGACTCTGGATCAAACATTATCGGCTTCAGCAGACCCTTCGGATCATAGGCAAGCGGCTGCTCGTCCGCATTAATCACCTTGTGTGATTTTGCATCGCGGAATTCTATGAGTAGTGGCGAGCGTGTAACCACTACTTCCAGTTCCTCCGTAAGAATGAGGACCGAGTCGCGCCGTTCAATCAAAGTCCATTCGGCCGCCTGCCAACTGGTTTTGGCAAGCGCCCACGAGTGATCTTTTTGCGGAAACGGGTGACCAAAGGCAGCGCGTACCCGGATGAGGTCGGGCGCAAGCACTGTCAATTGGAGTTGGGACTGATCACTGCAGTTGAAGGTGACGCTGCTTGCGGCCCGCGTTAAACCAACAACGTGACCGATTTTTTGGAGGCCGCTGATGTCCTGCGCTTTCAGCGAAGAGAAGATTGCGAAAAGGCAAAATACCGCAGGGAACAATCGCGCCAGCTGAGTGCTACGAAGATTCTGCATGGTAATTCAGGGACAGCGTTTGACGAACTCCGGAATTCTGAGGGGGGGGGACACGAGGCATGACTACTCACAACCCACTTGTTAATTCTGCGAATTCTGGAAATTCTGTTTCACTGAAAACGCTAGCCGTGCAGCCCCGAGCAGGCCGGCATCGTCGCCACACTCAGCGCGCAGGATTCTTCCACTCCGAGCCGGATGCGGGAACGCGCGTTCGATAACTTGCTGGCGCATGTGCTGCTCAAACAAGCTCCAGCCATTCGCGACTCCGCCGCCGACCACGATAAGCTCCGGATTGAGCAGGTTGATCAGGTTTGCTATACCGATTCCCAGGTACACGCCCATGCCTCTGAATACTTCAAGTGCCAGCTCATCACCCTGGATGCCTGCCTCGTAAACAGCTTCAGAGTTCAGATTCTCACTGGTGTGCAATATCGAGTTCGGATAACGCGGCACCGCTTCGCGGGTCATTCGCACGATCGCTGTCCCTGACGCATAAACTTCCAGACATCCGCAACTCCCGCATCCGCACGGCACCCCCGCAAGAGGATCCAGGGCCATGTGTCCTATCTCTCCAGCTGAGCCATTCGCTCCACGCCATACCTTTCCGTCGAGAATGATTCCGCCACCCACACCGGTCCCCAGCGTAACGCAGATGATGCTCTGGTAACCTCGCCCGGCACCTTGCCACATTTCGCCCACTGCTGCGGCGTTCGCATCGTTCTCTAGAGTCGCCGCCCAATCGAGCTCACTTGCCAATGCTGCCGCGAGTTGAAACCCGTCGAGGCAGGGGACGTTCGGGGCCTTGATCACTACTCCTTCAGCAACATTGACGGAGCCCGGCACGGCGACGGAGATCGCGGTGATCTTCCCTTTCTTTCCCGCTATGCTCCGCTCGATTTCTCGTGCAGCGGTCACTAGAGCTCGTACAATCTCATTTGGTTTTTCGGCCAGCGGCGTGGACCTTTTCAACTGACATTGAATGCGGCCACTACCGTCGACTGCCGCGGCGCGAAGATGTGTGCCGCCGAGGTCGGCAACAAAAACCAGATCAGCCGCAGACGTTGCCGCCTTGCCCTTAACTCCGAAGATCATCGTGAGACTCGTCCCGCCGCCCGGCTCTGTGGTGGCTGCACATAGCGGCGCGCTACCTCGGCGGGCATCTCGAGGTTTTTTCCCGCCTTCAGGTTCAGAGTGAGCCGAATGAATTGTGCCATCGACCACGCCAACGGAGTCGCCGATCCGGTCCCCTCACCAAAGCGGAGCTCGGGGCGAGGACTCTTCGGCCGGTCCCAGATCTGCTCTGGCAGCATGAATCCCTCGTTTGCAAATCCCAACATCGAATTCAATCTCTTTCTCGCCGCGGATTGATTGCCAAGCGCCAGCTCAAATTGCCCTCGCTCGCCCGTGAGCAAAGGCCACGGACGGCCCCGCCCCGCCCGTGCATCATAGCGGCCACCATCAGGACGTTCACCCATATGCGTCGTGGTTGTAACGATACCATGCCGAACCATTCGGAGTTTCCGTTTTGATCACGCGATCGATCACCTCGAGAGATTTCCTGATCAACCGGTTCCCCGGACTCCTTATCCCCAGCCTTACCAGTTCGAGAAAACCCGCATCGACTATTGTGCGTTCGTCATACACGCCGCCATTGCTGTTGATTTCGAGTGGCGCGCCATCGTTAGGATCCTCATTCTGATTAATGCGCAGGAAGTAGTTGCCATTTCCATGCGGGCCGTTGATCGTGGCCAGCCGCTGCTCGATTCTCAGGGCCCAGTCGTCAGCCGTCTTACGATAGGTTCTCGCAGCATCCTCCTCCTGGTTGAGCCCGGCTATGCGCTCAGCACAGATGAGCCCGGCGATTACAGCGGCGGTCGTAGCAGGCGAGTGGCCCGACTCTTCTTCCCAACGTTCCTGTTCGGTTGCCGGTCCCTTTCGCACCAGCAAATCCGCCGCCGGCTTGATATGTTTCGACCAGGTATGGCGATCTGTCCTTCCGAGTTGGCTCGCCAGCACGATTGCCAGGCCAATCTGATCTAACTGAAGCGCACCGCCTATCGCCCGCCCATTGACTCGGGAATTCTGCGGGAAGCTTCCATCTTCTTTCTGCTGAACCTGAAACAGAAAATCCAAGGCGCGATTCGCGCTTTCGCTATCTCCCATCAGATAGAAAGCAGTTGCCACGTGATAAAGATCGCGGGCCCAAACTGCGTGGTAACCCGTCGTGTTCGCCTCGTTAGCATTGGCGCCTGCGCCCCAGGGATTCGACGGCGAAGCGATCATCGCGCCACGATGAGTCTTGTCTTCGAGACCCTTCAGCACCATCGCTGCCATGTTGTATTGCGTCTCGTAACGAGGTTCGACCTTTTTTAAAGGAACGAGAAATGAGTGCCAGCCCTTTCGATACTCCTGCTCAGCTAACGCGAATCCCTTCCGCAACGAAGCCTGGGCGTGCTCGAGCGCCTGGCGCGAGGTTTCGCCAAACGCCAGCGCAAGAGTGAACCGCTTTCCCGGATTCAGACTCGCCAACTGAACCACGTTACCGTTCTCCGCGCGCGCATATCGCGCAGCAAGTTTTCCGCTTTGTCTTAGCTCAGTGAGACCATCGCTGGTGCCGAGAAAACCGCTGGTCACTTCTGAAAAACCGTTGCTTGAAACAATGGCGGCTGTGATTCCAGCTTCCGCCACGAGCAGTGCTCCTGACTCGGTCCAGCCGGTATCGTGCATCCCACTATTATTCAGTGATGGATCGAAAAGCAGAAAAAGCTGGTAGGAACCTCGATCGCGCGCCTTTAACTCAACATCGATTAGAAGCGTGGCACGCTCTGGATCCGAGGTGTAATTCTTGGTGATGGTAAAAGCGTCGGAGCGAGCAGTATTCACTTGCTGAAACGAAAGTGAACGCGAGTCGGTGACATGAATTCTATGCTTCATATCCTGGCTCTCGATCCAGCACTTATCGCCACGACAGACGACGAATTCGAGGTTCTGCGTATTCGGAATATCCAGCGTTGGATAGAACACTTCAGTTAGGACACCACTGTTTAGCGTGAACCAGAGTTTCGACTGAAGTGTGTTGGACGTACCAAACCCATTCTTCGCCGCGCTTGGCCAATGCGCATCGCCGCCCGGCCCACCTGGAGCAACCAGGTTGGTTGTCTCCTCAAACAAAGCGGGATAAGTTAAGCCGATGACAAGGAGGATTATACGAATCATGAATTTGAAAAAGGCTGAGTTCAGAAAAAGCGGTTTCAAGTCTCAAGTTTCAAGGCTCAAGTTTCGAGTTTCGAGTTTCGAGTTTCGAGTTTCTAGTTTCTAGTTTCAAGTTTCTAGTCTTTCATGGGTAGCTTGAAAGCTTCTACCGCCAAGCGACCCTTTGCGAATTACCCAGGCGATTGCGCAGCGCAACTTGAAACTTGAAACTTCTTCAGCCTTTGCGTCTTCCCGCCATATCCAACCCCACTGCCGCAACCAGAATCCCCCCTTTAATAATGTTCTGCATGTAGGGTTCGACTCTCTCCAGCGACATACCATTGTCCAGACTCGACATGATTAGCGCGCCCAAAATGGCGCCGAAGACAGTGCCTCGTCCGCCCATCAAACTCGTGCCACCGATCACGCATGCGGCAATCGCATCGAGCTCCAGCAGCTGCCCGGCATCAGGTGAAGCACTGCCAACACGCGCGGTGTAGATCAGCGCGGCAACACCGGTAAGTGCTCCCATGATGCTGAACACCGCCAACAAGTGACGGCGGATGTTGATTCCGGAAAGGCGCGCCGCGTCCGGGTTGCCGCCGATGGCATAAAGGTAACGACCGAAAGTTGTGTTCTGCGTCAGGAACGCGCCCATCAAAGCTATCGCCAGAAAGATAATTACGGGAATCGGAATCCCGGCATATCGACCCGGCGAGATCTCGTACGCATTCATCATGGCAATGAAACCAACCACCGCGAGCGATGGCCCGAGGATCTTCAACAGCGTGATCGCGCCACCGGGAACGGCAATACCATGACGGCGACGAATACGATTCCTTGCCAGGGTAAACCAAACGATGGCTGCTACTGCGATCACTGCGACAGTCCAGCCGGCCAACGGCCCCACATAGTCCTGCCCGATAGCTTTGAACTCTTGCAACCGCAATGGAATCGTCTCTCCTCGAGTTAAACCGAGGCTAACTCCCCGCCAGGCGAGCAGACCGCCCAGCGTCACGATGAATGCGGGAATGTTCAGATAGGCAACAAGCCCACCATGGAAGGCTCCAATCGCGACAGCCACGGCAATCCCCAACGCCAATGACGGCAATAGTCCCCAACCGAGCCAACCCTGGGCAATTGCGGCGATCCCGCCAGCGAGGCCCACGACAGAACCAATCGAGAGGTCGATCTGTCCGGTAATGATGACCATCAACATTCCCACGGCGAGCACTCCAGTGACGGCGGTCTGGCGCATCAGGTTGGAAAAGTTTCTGGGGTCCAAAAATATTTGGTCAGTCGAATAATGAAAGTAGGCCCAGATGGCGATCAAAGCGAAGACCATCGTGTAAGCACGGAGCATGTCGGTGGGAACCTTGAATCTGCCGATTCTTGTTTCCGCTGAAATCTCGGGCGCTTCAGGGACGGGCGCAAAATCCGCTGCCACCGGCGGGCGGTCAGGAATTGACTCGCTTTGTTGATGGTCTGCCATGCGTCTCAGTCTTACTAGTTAACTGATTCCGTTTCTAACGTTGGGACAGTAGTGAAGAGAAATCTCAAATGAGTCCAGGATCTGAGACCTGACTCTTGAGACGAGACTTGCCCCTACCTAAGCAGCTTGCCTCGCACGCCCTGTTGCGCACGCCATCACCGCCTCAGGCGTTGCGTTCGCTCGAGTAAACTCGCCTGTCATTCGCCCTTCGTGCAAAACAATGATCCGATCAGAGAGTCCCAGCACCTCCGGCAATTCTGAAGAGACCAGCACAATTGCCAGCCCTGTTTTAGCGAGCGCATTGATCTGCGCGTAGATCTCCTGCTTCGCACCCACGTCGATTCCCCTCGTCGGTTCATCAAGAAAAAGCACGCGCGGATTGGTCAATAGCCATTTCGCCAAAACGACCTTCTGTTGATTTCCGCCAGACAGTGTTCCGGCAACCGTGAACACGGAGTTCGCCTTTACACGCAGTTCCTTCATCGAGCGCTCGACAGCCGCCGACTCCGCATCGATGCTGGTAACAAAACGGCCTGAGATGCGACGCAGTCCGGCAAGTGTCATGTTTCGCAGGATTGTCTGATCCAGCACCAAC
Source organism: Pyrinomonadaceae bacterium (assembly GCA_041742785.1). Classification (GTDB taxonomy): domain Bacteria; phylum Acidobacteriota; class Blastocatellia; order Pyrinomonadales; family Pyrinomonadaceae; genus PSRF01. The sequence continues at coordinate 45,365 of JBGTOA010000013.1, forward strand.
CCAAATCGCTTCCGATCTTCAGTGACGAAGCCGATTCCCTGCTTAATCGCACCCGCGGGACTGGTTATGTGTGCGCGTTGGCCGGCAATCTTGATCGTTCCGGAACTCTTACCTGGATGCGCTCCAAAGATTGCCATCAACAGATCGCTGCGCCCGGCGCCCATTAACCCCGCGATACCCAGCACTTCGCCCCGTCTCACTGAGAAGCTCACATCCTTGACCAGCTTCTTTCCGGTAACTGCCGGATCGTCCACCGAAACGTGCTCGACTTCGAACACGACCTCACCGTGCGCATGGTCCACGACCGGAAAAATGTCGCCGACTTCGCGACCTACCATGCGAGCAATTACAGCCGCCTCGGTCCAATTGCCGGTGGCGTCGGTGCCCACTGTTTTGCCGTCACGAAGAACAGTAATGCGATCACTGAGTTGAAAAACTTCGCCGAGCTTATGCGAGATGTAGATCATTCCCACCCCACTCTCGCGCAGCCTTTGCAGTATTCCAAAGAGGGTCTTTACTTCAGCATCGGTGAGCGCTGCCGTGGGCTCGTCCAGCACCAGGATTCGAGCTTCCTGCGACAGAGCCTTCGCGATCTCAACCAGCTGCTGCTGACCAATACCGAGATTCTTAATGGGGGTGTGCGCGTCGATTTCGAGGTTCAGCTTGGCAAGCAGTTCATGGGCCCGTCGATAAAGTTCTTCCCAACGAATCACGCCCCAGCGTGATGGTTCGCGACCGAGAAAGATGTTCTCGCCCACTGTCATTTCCTGTATCAGCGAGAGTTCCTGGTAGATCACCGCGACCCCCGCCTTTTCCGCATCGCGGACACTGGCAAATCGCCGCTGGACACCGTCTATAGACAACTCTCCGCCGTAATCCGGATGGGGATAAACACCGCCCAGTACTTTCATCAATGTCGACTTACCGGCGCCGTTTTCGCCTACGAGCGCATGAATCTCACCGCGATGAAGATCGAACGTGACCCCATCGAGCGCACGAACTCCGGGGAAGGATTTCGTGATTTCTTTCATTTCTAAAAGAGTATTCATCGAGGGCGCGAAAGATCTTATCCACAGATTTCACAGATTCAAGACGAATAAAGAAAGATCGAGCAACGTGCCTTAAAGGTGTCCTTGCCTTCATCTTCCTCTTGTAATCCCCGAAATCTGCGTAAATCTGTGGATTATGGTTTGGGACATTTTTCTGGGGGAAGATCCGCGCAGATGTCCGCGAGCTTGTGATAACCGTCCTTCACAACTGTGTCGAGTAAGTTATTTCGATCGACCGCCACAGGTTCAAGAAGTATCGCCGGGACCTTCTTGAACGCGTTATCAATGGTGTCAGTGGTGACGACTTGTTCACCGCGCGCCAGTTTCACCGCTGCATCGACAGCGCCGTACGCCAACGGCTGAATTGACTTGTAGATCGTCATCGTCTGCTCACCGGCTGCGATCAGCTTTATGGAAGCGAGATCCGCATCCTGACCGGACACCAGTACTTTTCCCGCGAGGTTTTGTCCCCTCAACGCCTGAATGGCCCCACGCGCGGTGCCATCGTTCGAACAGACAATTGCATCAACCTGGTTTTTCGACTGCGTCAGCGCGTTCTCTACTATGTTAAGCGCCGCGCTCGCCTGCCATTCTTTCGCATATTGATCAGTAACGATCTTCACATCGCCGCGTTCAACAGCGGGCTTGAGCACGTTCATTTGACCTTCGTGCAGCAGCAGAGCGTTATTGTCCGTTGGCGAACCACCGACAATCACAAAGTTAGCGGGCTTTTTGCCCACGTGATCCAGCAGGTACTGGGCCTGCATCTCGCCCATCTTCACGACCTGATGCGAGATATACAGATCGACATCGGAATTCTTTATCAACCGGTCGTAGGCGATGACCGGGACACCCTGGCGATGAGCTGCTTCGACTATTGACGCCGCCACTTCCCCGTTGTGTGGCGCAACAATCAAAACATCGACGCCCTGCGTCAACATGTTCTCGGCCTGCTTGATCTGTTCGCTGTCACTGCCGTTGGCAACTTGCACGTTAAGCTCAGCGCCGATCTCTTTCGCTCGCCTTTCCACGAGGTCCTTGTCACGCTGCCAGCGTTCCTCTTTCAGCGTGTCCATTGAGAAGCCAATCTTAACGGGTTCGTTAGGACCCTTCTTCCGCTTGGTACCGTTACCGGTCTGCTGAGACCCCGAGACACACGCGCCCGAAATCAAAGCCAGCATACTCAATACAGCCACTACCATTGAACGTCGCATTTATTTTGTATTTCCCTTCTGCACTCTGTTTTCCGCAACACTACCTGAAGCCGCTTCACAGCTGCGGGGCTGAATTCTATGTTCTGCGTTTAGCCGTAGCTCATTTGAAGAACGGAGCCATCATCCCAACTAAACCAATACTAAGATGCGATGCCAACGAGCTTACCAGAGCATCAAAAAAAGTACACACCTCAGGAAGGAGTTGGAGAGTAATGAATAGCAAGTGACTGGTAACGCAAGAGGAAACCCCTGCCCTGGAATTCGCCAACGCCTCCGGTCTGCAGATCCCTCCCACTCTTGTGCAAGCGCTCCTGGCGCCCCGGCTATACAAACAAGTTGTTCGAGATGTAGTATGCGGTCATTCCTCCAGGAAATCCCCCTCGACTTATTCTCGAGGTTAACGAGTTACGTCTCCCCCGAAGTTTAGACACATATCCAGCAAGTGCCGGAACCGCTTTGTGCGGTGGTGCGCGCAGCGGTCTTTCAGGAAGGACAACGCAATGAACCAGGGATTGGTTAGATTGGTCCGGATCGCTATCTGCGGTCTTTGGCTTGTACTCGCAGTCACTTCGGCTCAAGCACAGTTTACAGCAGTTGTGCAGGGGACAGTCTCTGACTCGACAGGGGGGTTGATCCCGGCCGCAACCGTCACCCTAACCAATAAAGCGACGGGTCAGGCGCACACAGCGAACACCAGCGGCGACGGCTTCTACCGCATTTCCGGGTTGGCACCTGGAAACTACACCTTGAGCGCGGAGAAGGCGGGCTTCAAGAAGCAGTTGCTTGAAGATGTGGTGGTGAACGCCGAAGCAGCGCAGGGCTTTAATATCATGCTCACCACTGGGGAGGTATCGGAGACAGTAACCGTTACCGACGTGACGGGGCAGCAACTGGAAACAGAGAATGGCAACGTTTCGAGAGCGCTGACAACTCGGGAAATTCGCCAACTGCCGCAAGTTGGCCGCGATCCCTATGAACTGCTCCGTTTGACACCTGGAGTCTTCGGCGATGGCTCACGTGGTAACAACGGAAGTGCCGTCAATCTTCCAAATACGACCGGGCCAGGCGGATCCAACAATTCAATTTTTCAAACCGAGAACCAGGTCCAGATTTCCGCAAACGGTCAGCGGCTTTCGAGTAACAATTTTCAGATCGATGGGGTAAGCGTAAATAGCTTCAATTGGGGAGGCGCAGCGCTGGTCACCCCCAATCAGGAGTCAGTAAAAGAGGTCCGAGTTTTATCCTCCACCTACTCTGCTGAGGACGGTCGCAACTCAGGCGCGCAAGTCAAGGTGGTCTCCCAGGATGGGACCAACGATTTCCATGGTTCGGCATTTATCAAATACAACTCGCCAAAACTAAACGCCTTCAACAAATTTAATGGTCCAGGCGCTCCGACCGTGCGGGTTAACGACTACATTCGCCAGTTCGGCGGCAGCCTTGGTGGACCGCTCTATTTCCCTCGTTTCGGCGAAGGTGGCCCAACGACCCTTGGGGGAAGGAACAAATCGTTTTTCTTTATCTCCTATGAAGGTCTGCGCAGCTCCGTAAGCGGTACAGGCCGCGCATTCGTTGAGACGGCCGAGTATCGGCAGTTGGTGCAATCCATTCGTCCCGGTGGTGTTACAGCACAAATCCTCGGGTCAACCGGCGTCCTGCCAAGAACGATTAATGTATTTGCACCCAACTGCGGCGTGTTTGGTAACGATCCAAATCGCTGTCGCGTAGTTGCGGGCGGGCTCGATATTGGTTCACCAACAGGCGCTCTGGGGCAATACGTAACGTTTGGCCAGGCGCAAGGTGGTGGGTTCGACGGCATTCCCGATATTCAGGAAATTCAATTCGCGCTGCCCGGCAGCAATACCGGCAATCAATACAACGTGCGACTGGACTTCACGCCTACCGACAAAGACAGCTTAACCCTCAGCACCTATATCACCCGCCAAAACAATCTTGGCAGTGACGGTGGCGCGGCCGGCCGCCCAATGGCCGACCTGGTTTTCAAACCGCTGAACACATCGGGTACCATAGTTTATCGCCGCGTAATCTCTCCCACCTTGTTCAATGAAGCAAGGTTTAATGGAACGCGTTTCGCAGTCGATCAGCAGGAAGACTCCGGCGATGCAGTGAATTTCGGTATTCCCCGGGTGGAAGTTGAAGGTCTGCCTTTTGCTCGAATCAATTTCGGTGCGCCACGCAGTGAGAACACTCCCGGTATACTTGCGCAGAACATCTTCGAGTTCAGCGACACACTGAGCTGGGTACGCGGGAATCACGCGTTCAAGTTTGGCGTGGTGCTGAGGAAAGAACAGGACAATAGTGATGCTTCCGGAGGCTCGCGGCCGATTTTCGTTTTCAGCGGTCTGTTCAATCTGGCAAACGACACGCCTATCTTTGAAGGCGTGAACGCAGATCCACGGACCGGCGCGCCCGCCGATGCGCAAAGATATTTCAGCACAAACTACTACGCCGGCTTTGTTCAGGATGATTGGAAAGCCAGGCCGAATCTAACTCTCAACCTCGGGCTGCGTTACGAGTTCTTCGCACCCCTCCAGGAAAAAGACGATCGCCTGAGCAATTTGTTTTTTGGTTCCCAGGGTCTCGTGAACTCGCGAGTTACGGCCGTTAGCCGACTCTCAGATCCTGATCGCAACAACTTCGCTCCTCGCGTTGGCTTTGCCTACAGTCCACGATTCAAGCTCCTTGGGCTTGGAAGCGAAGCCGGTGACAGCACCGTTATCCGCGGTGGGTTTGGCATTGCCTATAACCGCATACCCGTTGCTCCACTGGCCAACGCACGCGGAAACCCACCGTTCTTCGCGCGATTCGGGATCTGTTGTGGCACTGCCGCCACTGATTTCGGGTCGCCGTTCGTTGGTGGTCAGATTCTTTATGCGCTCGGATCCAGCAATTCGGTAACGAGCTATCCGACAAATCCTCTACTGGGCCAGGGAATCAATCCCATCACCGGTGCTCCCAACAGCGGCGCCGTTGAAATCTACGGCGCACCACAGGATCTACCAAATCCGTATGTCTACACTTATTCGTTGGAAGTACAGCAGGAGTTACCGGCCAAGCTGACGGCAACTGTGGGCTACCAGGGCAGCGCTGGCCACAAACTTATCCGGCTGGTAAATCAAAACTTTCTCTACCCAAACAATCCTTCTTTCTTCCAGGTCTTCTTCACCACGCCGGATGTAAATTCAAACTACAACGCGCTGAACGCCAACCTCGTACGGCGTTTCTCCGACGGTCTACAAATCCAGGCCAACTATCGCTTCAGCAAGAGCATCGACCAGCTGTCGTATGAGGGACCGGGATTTGTCACCAATCAGACTTATCCACAGGACAACCGAACGGAGCGTGGGCCATCGGATTTTGATGTGCGTCACTATGTGAATATGTCGGCTCTTTACGAACTGCCCGTCTTCCGAAACCGCCGAGACCTCACCGGCTCGTTACTGGGTGGTTTTCAGATAACAGGAATTTTCACTTATCGCACCGGATTTCCCTTCACGCCAGTGGTGGGTGGATGTACCAGCACACCCGGCGGCCCAGCTCTTTGCCCGGTGCGTCCACAGGGTTACAACGGTCCGACAGATCTCGACACGTCTAACGACGCCTTCATCACCGGCAGCAACTTCCCTGGGGGCGGCGCGCCATTCTTCACAGTCTTTGAGCAACCGAACAACACGGTCGCGCCGCCGGGGATTGGTCGCAATTCGTTTAGAGGACCGAAGTACTTGAATGTCGATCTGAGTCTGGTTAAGAACACACGCCTCGGATTCCTTGGCGATACTGCGAACCTGGAACTGCGCGCCAATTTCTTTAATGTCTTTAACAAACTCAACTTAAGGCCGTTTGAGTTTGGGAGCGATGCCGTGACGATTGGCTTTTTTGATCCTCGTGGCCTTAATGAACCGGGAGTGCTGACGAATAATCCGCGGTTTGGGATAGCGACGGCGGGGTTAGCGGGTCGCGTGGTCGAACTTCAGGCACGGTTCCGTTTCTAAAGGTTTCGAGAATCGAGTTTCGAGTTTCTAGTTCCAGAAAATATTCTTCCGGCCCTGCGGAGCCTTTGGAGGGCGTACTGGTTCAGTTTGAATTGAACCGGTGTGAACCTTGTACGCCGAAGGCGTTGGCCAATTTCAGCCCAGGGTTGCTTCAACCCTGGGAAAAGAAATGTAAAGAATGTCAAAAAAACGCTGAAAGCGTTAGGCCTGTGTCATCCGAACTCCTTCAGAGTTTTAAAGAATGGTGGTTTATTTACCCCAGGGTTGAAGCAACCCTGGGCTGAAATTAGCCAAAGCCTTCGGCGTAAATTCAAACTGCAC
>JBGTOA010000032.1:0-72330 GCA_041742785.1 Pyrinomonadaceae bacterium
ACAGGCATACGCAATTTGCTGATCTCCTTCGACGGATCGTAACGAAGCCACGAGATCAGATATGGCTGCACGCTCGGGCGAAAGAGCATATTTAATTCAGCTGGTACCGATTCGACTGTCTTGCCCGCGACAAGCTGGTCAAGAATATGCTCGGTAGTTTTCAGCAAATCAGGTGTGAATTGCGGCTTAACTTGTTCGAGGATAATCTGTTGAAGGGGACGGCCGGCCCCCGCAATGGAGACAAATGCATGTGCACCTATCTTCTGGGCGGCGACCATGCCGATCAAAGATCCTTCACTGTGGCCGATTATAGTTAACGATGAGAAGCGACGATCAGCACCTAGTTGCTTGCCCCATCGCACAGCGTCATCAATGTAGTTCTCAAAGCTGAGGTCTTCCTCCCGCAACGGAGTCTTTGCTTTTTCTGCAGCTAACTGCATAGCCTTTCCCGTCTCGCCGATGCCGCGCTTGTCATAACGCACTGAGGCAATTCCCTGTGCGGCCAAACCTTCGGCAAGCAGTTTGAGGCTGTTGTTAGGACCCTTTAGCAACGGCGAGTTTCCATCACGATCCGTTGGACCTGAACCTGCAATGATCAAGGCAACCGGGATTGGTGAGCTCGAATGTGGGTGGACCAGCGTGCCGTACAAAGCTCCAGTTGGCGTCTCCAACATGATTGGCTCCGCAGTGAAGGGCGTCTCGGCGCTGCGATTTTGAATGTTAGATTGAGCACTTGAGATGTTTAGCTCGCTAAGCGTGAGCAACATCAGGATCGCGATAATTAATGTATGTGTCTTCATGGTTTGTCCCTCTCAGGTTTTCCCAGCTATTACCGGTTAGACTAACGTTGATAAATGTCTGCTAATTCATCTGTGGGTCATTTCCCTTCGCTCAATTTCATTAGGGCCTCAACCAGGACACGCAGCCGATCAAGGTTAAGAAGGATGATGGTCGGGATCGTGATGAGCACCAAGACGCCTAGAACCACGCCCGTCTGCGCCCAAACTCGCCGCGCCTTGAGCACCGGGGCGGGCGTGGACTTTAACGCCAGCCAGCCAAAGATCACAGCCAACACCGCTTTCTCCATTCCAGCCAGATTAATGAAACAGGCAAGGCCCAGAATTAGAGAGATGGTTGCGTAAGCATACTTCTGGCCCAGCACGATGTGAGCCTGACTTTCATGGTTACTCGGATTCACTTTGTTACTCTCCCTTCGAGCGTGAGTTCGGAATTGATCTTGAATGGGTTTTCTCTCAGATAACTGAAGGCAGCCATTACAAAAAGTATGGGTACGAGTTTGAACAATATTCCAAAGTGGCGGTCAGGTATCATCTCGATGAGCCGGTAGCCCAGCAGCAGCAAACCGAGGATTACGAATGGATACCCGACCCGCGAGGCGCTTGGGGTAGGTAATGGATCCGGTAAATGTTGTTCGAGGTGCTCCCAAACACTCTCAGTTCGCTGCCTTCGCTTTTGCCCATCAAGCAAGTTTGCAAGCGCTCGCAGTTGTCGAACCTCGGTACGGCAATCAGCACATCCGGCGAGATGGCTTTCGATTTGGTCAGCAGACAACTCGGAGACATAGCCATCTTCCGTCGCCATCGTTGACCTACATACACTTTCGCAATCAACTCTAGTCATACTTAATCTCCGGAAAATCCTGTGAACGAAAGGCGGGTTAGCTTGTCCCGCAATCTCTTTCGCGCATGGTGAAGCCGGCTCATGATTGTTCCCTGCGGCACTTCCAGCCTCTCAGCTAACTCTTGATAGGAAAGTCCGTCCAAGTGCCTAAGCGTAATCAGTTCGCGATCCTCTGCCGGCAGTTCAAGCATCGCTCGTTCCAGTAGCATCGTGTCCTCAGGTTGAATAGTTGCTGACGGCGCCAGTATTTCCATTTCATTCGAAGTGCTCATCTCCCGCTTCTTCCGCCCTGAGCCGAGCTTGTAACAACGATTTCGCAAAATGACGTAGAACCACGGATAGAATCGTCGCGTCAGATCGACGCGGTCGAGTGCCTGAAAACAATCGATAAAGGCTTCTTGAACGGCGTCCATGGCGTCCTCGCGGTTGCCGAGGATGGCTATTGCGTGGCCGATGGCCTCGGCTTGATAGTGTTCGACCAGATGACGAAAAGCCTCTTTGTTCCCTGCTCTGCATTTTTCAATCGCCGTTTGATCGTCCATTATCAATCTCTCACCTAACGTATCCCGGTAGCCGTTGAATTATTCAAAACAATTTGTCGCACGAGGAAATCCTTATCTTAGACTTCCTAAATCATGCGATTCCTGACTTCAGCTTAAGTCAAGACAACAATCCGGATTTTTTGGGAGGGGTGGAAATCTTGGGATTAGAATTGAGTCAACCATGACGGTTGACAATCAAAAACGAAACTGCGGTCTGCGAAAGGGAAAGCGGGCGACGACAAGACAGGAACTACAGTCGCTCTGGTCGTCCTCTTCGGACCCTTGGGATTTTTGAAGAAGGGGAAGCAAGCAATCATTAAACCGGGAACTGTTATCAAGGTTTATACCGACGAAGCGAAAAGCGTTCAAGTTAAAGCAGGAGCGGTAGCGGTAGTTCCCAACAGGTGATAAGTTTATCCAAGTGTCTGTTGCGACTTCCCATCGAGGTGGAAGTCTTCCCTTCCCAAAAACAGTCAGAGGAGCCAAAAATGAAAAGAATTCTAGCAATATCACTAATGATAGTTGCGGCAGCAACCAACGCATTTAGTCAGTGCAGTGATGCCGACAAGAAGAAGCTCGAAGCGCTCGATAGAGCCTGGGGCGATGCAGGGCAACGCGGAGACCAGGCCTCTCTCCAAAATGTTTACGCCGACGATTATATGAACATGAGTCCGACGGGTGCATTGACGAAAGCTCAGGCTATTGAGAACGCCGTCAAGACCGCTGAACGGAACCGGGCCAACCCGAATGCTGACAGAGTTAGCCACGATTATTACGTCATCACCTGTACTCCGAACACGGCAACTATCACGCATCGAAACGTGATCATAACGAAGGTTGACGGTAAGGACCAGACCTTTTACACCCGCAGCGTTCATTTCCTGGAAAAGCGCGGTAATGATTGGAAGGCGGTAAGTGATGCGGGCGGCCCGCTAAATGACGCCGGCCAATTGCTCTACCTGGAGATGGAGTGGAGCGACGCCGACAAGCGTGGCGATGTGGCCTGGTTCGAGCGGAATTTCGCCAACGACTTCTACTCCATTAGCACCATGACGGGGAAGCTCAACACGAAGACGGAGGAACTGGCGGAAATCAGAAACAGGAAGGAAACGTTTGATTCCGCCGTGGCCTCGGACATGGATGTGCGAATAGAGGGCAATACGGGAATAGTCACAGGCGTGTACCATCTTAAGGGGCGCGATGAGAAAGGACAGCCGCTGGACCGCCGGCTTCGCTACACCGACGTTTACGTCAAGCGCGACGGGCGCTGGCTGGTCCTCGCCTCGCAGGGCACGCTCATCAAGTAAGAGGTGGCTAGTCAACCAATACAGTTTCACGGACTCCGCCCGATAAAGTTCTTCGGGCGGAGTCGCATTTCTTTTTGATTCACTGCTCTCGAGCTGTGTCTCGGACATCTACTATCGTGAGTTCGCGAGCTGCCGTTAGAATTGAACTCAGATAATGCGCAAACAAGATTAACTAATACTTCATGATTGTAGTTTTTGTTGCCCCTACTGTGACGTCCAGAACGCGCGAATTCGATTCTCCGCGCCACACTAATTCTTAATACGTTATGCCGCCAGGCAGGATAGGATCACGCGACTTTTCTACCAATTGTTAGCGGAAGATGATGCCGATGCCGAGGCGAAAGTTGTACTGTCCTACCGCCTCTGTTATGCACAGGCGTTCGCCGTTTGACCTCCTCAGTTCTTTCTGGTGACAGTGGCTGTAATCGTAAAGCCGCCGGGCTGAATGGCGGCGGCGTTCTCAAGCTATCCCGCAGTGCCAGCCCGTCGCAACAGGCTGACGGCTACACGCAGGAGGCCACTCTTCCGGCTGCGAACGGCCTCTTCTCGGCGAGGGCTTCAAGCTTCCCGCTACTGCGCCCCGATGACTGTAATCGTGCCGAAGGTGTCTCCGCTACTATTCCCGTCCACTAAATTGTTTCCGAGCGATCTGAAGACTCCCGCATTCTGTTGATAGAACCCAAATGTGTTGTTAGTCGCCGTGGAACGGGAGACCCGGATCGTCGCCGTCCCCCCGCCCGAAGCGCTCGCATAGAAGCCTCTGCCGTTATTGCTTGCGACGCACTCCTGACAACTCAGCTCCGTCGTCGAGCCTGAGAAACTGCTAGACGCAATGAACCCAAAGTTGAAGGTGCCGGAAGCGACGCTGCGGTTAATCGTCACACGCGAGTTGTTGTCTGCAAAAAAGCCCTGGTTGTTGCCCTCGGAGCGGCAATTGTCAACGGAAGCGCGCACCAGCCCGATGACCGTCCCGATGCGGACAGCGGAGGAGTTGAAGCCGTTCCTCACGATGGTGTCTTTGATGAAGATATGACTGCCGTCCGCCGACAGATTGACGTTGATGCCGGCGCCGAAGTTGAACCCGCTGATGACGCAACCCTCGACGTGCAGTTTCCCGACGGACGTGACATTAATGCCGGTCGTCCCGCCTAATCCTGTCAGCGTCAACCCACGGAGGACGACCGTGTCCCCGTCGCACGACACCGTCGGGCTCGCCGCGCTCACCGTGATGGCGCTACCGAATTGAGCCGTGATCGCAACATAGACGCCGGTCGGCGCTGTCAACGTCACCGACTTCGTGATCGTAACTGGGCCGTACCCGCCAGAAGTCAATGCCACCACCTCACCACCCGCTGAGACGACATTGATAGCGGCGGTGAAGGTGCGGCAGGGCTGCGTGCGGCTGCATGAGGGGTTGTCGGCTACGCCAGGATCGGCGGAAACGAAGGTACGCTGCGGCCCTTGCGCGTATGCTAACGCCGTGAAAGCTAAAGTGAAGACGATAAGAGAGGCGAAGCGCAGTATGCGGTGTCTCATGGAATTGTGCTCCTTCAGGTTGTTGGTCTTGCAGACTAGACACGCGCGGCCTTTGGCAAGCGAGCGGCGGAGCGGGCGCGGTGTCGGTTAGCTCGGTCAGTCTGGAGGATTTATAGTCCCGCCCGCGCAGGCCCGTCAATCACCTGCGGAATCAGGAGGAGGAAAGCCTCATATCTTTTAAGAGGAAGAGATAAGGAGAGAGACGGGCGCGTCCTCGGCGCGCAGACCAAGGTGCGGCGCGGCTCTGCGCCCTGCCCGCAGTTTGGCAGATGCAGAGTATCGCTCTTGCTCAAAGTCTAACTTAGCTTCCCTTTGTCCGTGCTACTGCGCCCCGACCACAGTAATCCCTCCGGAGGCGTTATTGCCGTTCCCGCGCACCAAGTTGTTGCCCAGCGACTCGAAGACTCCAGCGCCAGCTATGCCGAACCCAGTGCTGTTGTTAGTCGCCGTTGAGCGAGAAACGCGGATCGTCGCCGTGCCAGTGAAAGGATCTACAAAGAAGCCAGCACTGTTATTGCTAGCGACGCACTCATCGCAGTTCAGTTCCGATGTCGGCGCGCCTGAGCCATCGCTCCGCGCACGGAATCCACTGTCATTGCCGGAAGCGATGCTGCGGCTGATCGTTACCCGCGAGTTGTTGTAAGCGAGGAAGCCATCCCGGCGATTACGCTCGGAGCGGCAGTTGTCTATCGAAGCTCTCACCAACCCCGCGCTCGTCTGGATCTGGATGCCCCATTCGTTGTTCCTTACAACAGTGTCTTTGATAAGGATATGGCTGTCGCCCGCTGACAGATTGACGTGGATACCCCTATCACGAAACCCGCTGATGATGCACCCCTCGACGTGCAGCGTGCCGACGGATGTGACGTTGATACCGCTCAGTCCGCCCAACCCCGTCAGCGTCAGCCCGCGTAGAACGACCGTGTCTCCCATAAACAAGCCATCCGCGCTCTCGGCGTTCACCGTGATGGCGTTGCCGGTCTGCGCCGTGATCGCCACATAAACTCCGGTCGGCGCCGTCAAGGTTACCGATTTAGTGATCGTCACCGCCCCGTAGCCGCCTGAAGTCAAGGCCACCACTTCGCCGCCTGCCGCGACGACGGAGATCGCCGCCGTGAAGCTGCGGCATGGCTGCGTCCGGCTGCAACTAGGGTTATCCGCGACTCCTGGGTCAGCCGAGACGAAAGTGCGCTGCGGGCCTTGCGCGTAAGCGAGGCTGGTCAGAGCTAAAGTGAAGACGATAAGCGATGCTGCGCGAAGTAGATTCTGTCTCATGGAGATGTTCTCCTTAGGTTGATAGGCAGTGGAGTAAGACGCGCTGTCACTCTCTAGGGAAGAGCGCAGCTGTAGCGAGGGCCGGTTTAACTGCCGGATTTATAGCCCTGCCTGCGGAGGCGAGTCAATTATTGGCGGGATGCATGAAGGATGACGCGACGCAGTGAGGCGAACTCTCTATTTAAAGAGCGAGGGCCGCGACTTCAGCGCGCGGCTCAAGGCGCACGGCGCGCTCTACCCGTCTCGCCTGCGGTCGAGCATGGAGGGAATCGCTGATGAAAGTTTCTTTAGCTCTGTCGCGCTGTCACGGCTATTTCAACGCGATGACTGTGATACCTGTGGTGGAATCGTCGCCGTTGCCGGCCACCATGTTGTTCCCCAGCGACTCGAAGTTTCCAACTCCAGACTGAAAGAACCCGCGACTGAAGTTATGAGCCGCCACAGAATGGGAGACACGTATCTTCGCTGATGCTCCTGGGCCAGGTAACACTTCGAAGCCGTGGACGACGTTATTGCTTGAGACACACTCCGCGCAGCTCAGCACCGCGCTCGCGCCTGAGATATTGCTAGTCGCAAAGAACCCATCGCGGTTATTGAGCGAAGCGACACTGCGGTTGATCGTCACACGCGAGTTGTTGGAAGCCACGAAGCCATTGTTGCCGTTGCGCTCCGATCGGCAGTTATCAATAGTGGCCAACACGCCCTGCGTTTGGATCGCCTGCAGAAGGATGCCGTCCGAGCCATTGTTCCTCACGATGCTATCTTTGATGAGGATGGTGCTTTGTTCCAGCGAAGTTATATTGACGTAGATGCCTCTATCAGCAAACCCGCTGATGACGCACCCCTCGACGTGCAGCGTGCCGACCGACGTGACCAGGATGCCATTCGACCCGCCCAACCCCGTCAGCGTCAGCCCGCGAAGGACAACTGTGTCTCCTCCCTGAAAGCCTCCCGCAGCGTTGACTTCAATCGCGTTGCTCCCTGCGGCCTGCGCCGTGACCGCCACATAGACGCCCGTCGGCGCCGTCAAAGTTACCGATTTGTTGATCGTGACTTGTCCGTAGCCCCCGCTGTCTAAGGCGACGACCTCGCCGCCTGCGCGCACCACGCCGATGGCGGCGTTGAAGCTGCGGCACGGCTGCGTCACCGAACAGTTGCTCACGGTATTGGCGTCGTTCCCGTTTTGCGCCGAGACGAAGGTGCGCTGCGGGCCTTGAGCGTAAGCCAGCGCCGTGAAAGTTAGAGTGAAGATGACGAGCGAGAAGAAGCGAATTGGCGTGCGTTGTCTCATTGTGGTCTTCTCCTTAAGTCAGCAGGTGTTGGAAGAAGGCGCACGGGCGCCGGACGGAAGCGCGCGGCAGGCGCAAGCGTTAGCCAGACGCGCTGACTATAGTCCCGCCCGAAAAGGGCAGTCAATTAGCTGAGAGATGAGGCATGGAGAAGGAGAGTAAGGCGGCATGATTAGCTGAGTGCCCTACCGCGAGCGCGCGCATCGCACGCCGCCTCTCTGCGCCCGCCGGCCCGCGAGCGCGCGGAGCCTCTGAACCGATTGACGACGCTGAGTTAGGATAAGCGGTTTAGACGAACGTGCAGAGCAGGCTGGCCTGGGGCGCGCCTTAGGGAAAGAGAATTGCGGTAATGAATTCCACTCGGGCAGCAGCTCGCAGTCCGCGCTACTGCGCCCCGACGACAGTAGTCGCGCACGAGGCGGAGCGTGTGGGCATAAGCGCGCACGCCCCCATATATCACGCGCGCTGCCTAACGCAGCCGCCCCACTGCGCCATCGCCGCGCTGTCGCTATATCATTGCGCTCACGGATTCGTGTCGGTGCCCACCGCCATGATCGCCCCCGTCTTGTCCACCGTGTTCCCCGCGACCATATTAGTCCCTGCCAGCACTTGAATTGTGAAGTCGCCGCCGAAGCTATTGATCCCGGTGGTGTTGTGGGTCGCTGTCGAGCGCGCCACCCGCATCCTTGACGTGCCGGCGGCACTGGCGACATTTCTAAACCCGTTGCCGTTATTACTCGCCACGCAACTATCCGCACTCATCTCGGCTACCCCGTCGTCAAAGCCGAATGCAAAGAATCCCGTGTCGCTGTTGCCTGACGCGATGCTGTTGCTCACCGTTACTTGTGTGCGCGTGAGGCGAGGGTAAGCGTAGAAGCCATAGGTGTTGTTCTCCGCGCGGGAACCATCTATCGAAGCCCTCACGGTCCCCGTGCTCGTCGTGATGTAGATGCCACTACCTCCGTTATTTCTCACAATCGTATCCTTGATGAATATCCGCGATGAGTCGGCGGTGAGATCGACGTTGATGCCATTCTGAATAAACCCGTTGACGACACAGTTCTCAACATGCAGCGTACCGACAGATGTGACGTTGATGCCACTCGCGACGCCCAGGCTATTTAAGGTCAGTCCTCTGAGCACTACGACATCTGAGGAGCCGGCGCTGATACGGATGGCATCCGTCCCGCCGATGGCCGTGCCGGGCTGCGCCGTGATGGCCACATAGACTCCGGTGGGCGCCGTGATCTGAATGGCCTTGGTGATCTCCACCGGCCCGTAGCCGCCCGATGTTAACGCGATGATCTCGCCGCCGGCGGTCGTCACGGTCTGCGCAGCGGCGAAGCCGCGACACGGATTAGCCGCGCTGCACAAGGAGGCAGTGTTGGCGTCCGAACCGGAGGTGGAAACGAAGGTGCGCTGCGCCGTCTGCGCTTGCGCGGTGGCGGAAAAAGTTAAAGCGAAGAGGCTGAGAGCGAAGAGGCGAAGCGAGCAGCGAAGGGTTGTCATGGCGGTATCTCCTATTTGTAGGCGAAAGAGTGAAAGATAGAAGCTGCGCCGCAGTGACAAAAGCCGCGCAGCGGGGACGGTCAATTCATTCGCCAACGGGAGGCGAACGGGATTAACCTACGGCGCAGTGATCCATGACAGCAACGCAGAGATGCCGTCCCGCGCCCATACTTTACAGCGTTGTCGCGGTCACCGTATGAGCGATTGATGCGAATGCGCTATTGGCCGGTGACGACCGTGACCCCGTATATGTTCAGGTTGTTGCCGCGCACGAGGTTGTCGCCCAGCGACTCGAACACGGCGGAGCCGAAGCTGATGCCGAACGCCGCGAACCCGGTGTCGGTGTTGTTGGTCGCCGTCGAGCGCGCCACCCGCATCGTCGCTGTGCCGCCAGAATCAGGGGGTTTGCCGCCAACAGCGACAAACCCGAAGGGGTTATTACTCGCCACGCAGTGATCGGCGTTCATCTCGGTAGTCGTTCCTGACACATCGCTGAGCGCATAGAATCCAGAATTACCGTTGCCCGAGGCGACGCTGTTGCTGATCGTTACTCGTGAGCGGTTGTAAGCCAAGAAGCCATCATTGACGTTGTTCTCGGATCGGCAACCGTTGATCGAAGCCCTCACCGTCCCCGTGCTCGTCGTGATGAAGATACCGCCTCCGTTATTTCTCACAATCGTATCTTTGATAAAGACCTCCGATCCGTCGGCGGTGAGATTGACGTTGATGCCATTCTGGGTAAACCCGTTGACGACACAGTTCTCAACATGCAGCGTACCGACAGATGTGACGTTGATGCCACTCGCGACGCCCAGGCTATTTAAGGTCAGTCCTCTGAGCACTACGACATCTGAGGAGCCGGCGCTGATGCGGATGGCATCCGTCCCGCCGATGGCCGTGCCGGGCTGCGCCGTGATGGCCACATAGACTCCGGTGGGCGCAGTGATCTGCAAGGCTTTGGTGATCTCCACAGGGCCATAGCCGCCCGAAGTCAAAGCGATAATCTCGCCGCCTGCTGTAGTCACCCCTTGCGCTGCCGTGAAGCTGCGACACGGATTAGCCGCGCTGCACAGGCTGGCGATGTTGGCATCGGAGCCGGCAGTCGAGACGAAGGTGCGTTGCGCCGTCTGAGCGGAAGCGACAGTAGCGATAGTGAAAGCGAAGAGGACAAGGGCGAAGAGGCGCAGCGAGAAGCGAAGGGTCAGCATGGGAATCTCTCCTGTAGTTAAGGGCAGCGATTTAAACAAAGGCGCGGAGCGGGAACGCCGCGCGCAGCTTGGATAGGCGGCGCTACGATAGGCTGAAGCTTGACAGAGCGTCAAGCCGGAGAGGATTCGCTGCGGGTCGACTGTAGTCAGCGCAGCAGCGCGCAGAACGACGCGACCATCAGCGCACCAAGGCTTCAGCATGAAGAGTGAGACGAACGGCGATCTACGCGCGGCGCTTCGTCCGCAGCGCTGCTTACGGATTGGTGTCCGTGCCGACCGCCGTGATCGTGCCGTCTTTGTCCGTCCCGTTGCCTTCGACGAGGTTCGTCCCCGCCAGCACGCGGAACACGCTCGTTGTGCCGAATTGTCTGAACCCGGTGATGTTGTTCGTCGCCACCGAGCGCGCCACCCGCAGCCTCGCCGTGCCGCCGCCGGTGCTGCTTGTCACCAAGAACCCGCTTGAATTATTCGAGGCGACGCAACTCTCCGCATTCACCTCCGCCACCGTGCCCGACGCGGTGGTAGCGACAGTAAATCCGATACCGGTGTTGCCCGACGAGAGGCACCGGTCGAGCGTCCCTTCCACGTTGCCCAGGAAGGAAAAACCGGTGCTACCGTTCCTCTCTGAGCGCGTGTTGACCATCGAGACCCGCGCCACCGTCCCGCTGCCCGTTGGGCCGATGATGGAGATGCCGCTGCCGGCGTTATTCCTGACAATGGTCTCTTTGATGAAGATGTCTGCGCTGGCTGTGAGAAGGGCGCGGATGCCGGTGCTGGCGAAGCCGCTCACCACGCACCGCTCGACGTGCAGCACACCGACCGCCGTGACGGTGATGCCAATGTTTCCCGTCCCCTGCCGGTTGATGTTCAACCCCCGCAAGACCACCACCTCGCCCGGCGCGTTGATCGTCACGGCGTCACCCGAAAAGGCCGTAATCCCGGCGTAGATGCCGTCCGGCGAGATGATCGAGACCGACTGCGTAATCGTCATCGGCCCGTAGCCGCCAGTCGTCAGGGCCAGCACTTCGCCGCCCGCAGCGGTCTGCGTCAGCGCGTAGTTAAAGCTGCGGCACGGGGCGCTGGGGACGCAGTTGCCGGCGTCCGTCCCGGTGGTCGAAACGAAGGTGCGTTGAATCTGGGCCTGGGCGACCAGCGTGGAGCAAAAGCAGAGGACCAGAGCGGCGAGCAGGAAGCGTAGTTTAGTCATCGAAGTAGTCTCCTTAACCTTAGCAAATTGTGGTGGAAAGTTGCGCCGCCGCGAGCGCGCGGCAGCGTGAACGGAGGCGACCGTGCGCGCGATACTGGCAAGTGTCCGCGTCGGCGAGCCAGTCCTGACAGATAGAGCGGTGAGATTATCGCCGGGCGGCAGGAGGGGTCAAGGTCTATTGTGAGGCGCAAGTTAAGCTGAGAGGCGTGGGCGAGCGTGGGCGACCTGAGAGACGTGAGCGAGCGTGGGCGACGAAGACGGCTCTGGCCGCCGCCGCACCGCCGGACGCGGGATCCGCCGTGACGGCAGAGACATTAAATCCGCTACCGCTGTTGCCCGACGAGAGGCAGCGGTCGAGCGTCGCTGCCACGTTTCTCTGGAAGAAAAAACCGTTGTCACCGTTCCCCTCTGAGCGCGTGTTGACCATCGAAACGCGCGCCACCGTCCCGCTGCCCGTTGGGCCGATGATGAGGATGCCGCTGCTGGCGTTATTCCTGACAATGGTCTCTTTGATGAAGATGTCTGCGCTGGCTGTGAGAAAGGCGCGGATGCCGTCGCTGGCGAAGCCGCTCACCACGCACCGCTCGACGTGCAGCACGCCGACCGCCGTGACTTCGATGCCTCTGCTGCCCGTCCCCTGCCGGTTGATGTTCAACCCCCGGCGTAGATGCCGTCCGGCGAAATGTTATGATGCCGGTTGCAGAGCGGGCGCAGGTTAACGCGGCGCGTCTCGCGCAGTAAGCTTGCGAAGCGCGCGCCGGGATTTAAGCGGGGCTTCCTGAGCGCGAACCGGTAACGCCGATCACCGTTACGCGCTGTCCCTTGCGATATTCGCGCGGCATTGACGAAAGCGGCTTGAGAAAGTTGATGCGGGTGAAGCCGCCGTCCGTCAATATAACTTCGAGAGCGGCACGGCTCGGGACGACGCGGAAAGTCGTCGTGACGTTCGAGCCTTTCGTCGTCTGCTCGTCCGGATTGCGCGGAAAGAAGCTCAAGACAGGCTCCTTGTGTTTAGTGACTTCGGTGTCAATGATGATCGTTTCCGTTGTCCGTCGCATCGCCTGGCGCAAGACGAAGACGGGGTCAGCCAGATGATAAAACAGGCCGAAGAAGAAGGTGACGTGACGCGGCGTGAGTCGCTTCCACCAATCGTCGTTTTCCAGATGCTCGCAGCGAAACTCGCAGTTACATATGTCGTAAACGGTGCGTAAAGCTTCGGCTTCGCGTATAAATGTTGGCGACGAGTCAATGCCCAGACAATGAGCGGCTCCGGCGCGCGTCGCGGCGAAACTCCAGAATCCCTGACAGCACGCGAGGTCTAATACTTCGCATCCGTCCAGTGAACCGCCGTAGAGTTCGAGCAGGGGCTTGAAGATGTGTTGCTGTCGTTGATAATGGCGGTGGGGCGTAGCTCTGGTGGGCGATACGCTCATCCAAGGAAGATCAAAGGGATAATGCCAGTACCGCGTCGCCCGAAGAATCTCTTCCGCCTCTAGTTTATTCAATAATTCACCTTCGCAAGTCTTGTGAGTTGACGCAGCAGCTTCATTTGTCCGCCGCCTATCTTTATGCGCGCGCCTTCTCAGATTGCAATAGCTTCGTAGCTGCTTTTTTTTGTAACTCAAATTCGACATCGCTTCTTCGAAAGCCACAAATCTCGGCGAGATCTATCATCAAGCCTTCCAAGGGCGCTCTGAGCTGGTCTTCCGGTTGACCAGTCACGGCTGGACTTGAGAGCTTTCGTTTTGCCTGGTCCCCGAATTTTGAGATAGCGTTGTGAAGTCGTGAAGTCATTTGAGCCTCATCGAAGGGGGTAAACTCGAGAATTCGTAGTGCCCAACGAAATCAGCACAGTTTTCCGAGTGGTCCTAAAATCCCAGTCAAACCACGATAGTGTATTGCCCAAAGTGGTGACAAAAAAATAAACTTGTCAGACCTGTTATCATGCCTGTTTCTTCTCAGCTACTTCA
Source organism: Pyrinomonadaceae bacterium (assembly GCA_041742785.1). GTDB lineage: Bacteria > Acidobacteriota > Blastocatellia > Pyrinomonadales > Pyrinomonadaceae > PSRF01. The sequence continues at coordinate 13,485 of JBGTOA010000032.1, forward strand.
AAATCCCAAGCATACGTAAAAATTCAAGCCGCTGAAAAATCTGTGCTTTCTGCTTTCGGGATTCATTTCGCTCTTTCTTGAATTCGGCTGCCTCTTCCAGCGGTACTCGCGGAACTACCTTACCGATCGATTCCTCAATTCTTGCTCTTTCGCGGCGCGCAAGCGGCAGTCTATCTAGCTTTGCTGAAACGAAATCCCAGAAATCGACTCGAAGCCATAGTTTCTCGCGGTCCCCTTCGTCAAAGCTACCCAGGTAGCAAATAACCTTTTGTCTGGGTGATCCGTTGACACGCTGACTCTCGACTAGAACACAATACAGCGAGTCCCCGGCTTCGCTACGTCGGCGCGGATGTCGGCCGGGTTTTGTTACTGCCTTCTTCCGTCGTTTCCAGCGAATAAACATGAGGTGGAAACGGAAAAATAAAAGCCCTGATTCAAGACGGGACATCGCCTTGAACCACGGGCTTTCATTAGCAGGGTATTCAGCTAATGCGGAGGTGCGCCGTATGTCCCCGAACACCCCGCTTCCAAACGCGACCCAGTTTAGCGGATTCCAGAAACTTACGTTAGATCGGTGATCGAGTCGGCAGAACTGCCGCAAAAAAATAAATCAAAAATTGTTCTAGCATCCTCAGTGACACTAATTCCCGAGCAAATGCGAATCAAGGGAGTCAAGAAGCTGTGGGGGCTAGAATGCTTTCACTCGAGCGCTGTCGCAAAGTATTGGGTTCAGATACAAAGTTGTCTGACGAAGATCTTGCTACTCTGCGCGATCAGTTTTATTGTTTGGCGTCGCTTGCACTCGAGCGTAGAGATCAGCAAAAAAAATCAGCCCTGGAAAGAACAGACAGAGTTTTGGTTGATCGTGACGCTCTAGAGGAGCGGGCAGCAATCATTGAATTTGAAGGCAACGTTTCTCGAAGTGAAGCCGAGAGAAACGCTGTCGCTCTTGCGTTAGAGAATGATCACCTGAACTAGAAGCCACTATGCCACGCGCTGTTGGCTACTGTCGGGTTTCGTCGCCGGAACAAACAAAGAACTTGAGTTTGCCCACTCAAGAGAAGGGTTGTCGTGAGTATTGCTTCAGAGAAGGTTATGAGATTGCTGGCATCTTTATTGAAGAGGGCGAATCAGCGAAGACTGCTAGTCGAACCAAACTCAAAGAGCTAATCACTTTCTGTAGCGAAAAGAAAAATCGCGTCGATGTTCTAGTTGTGAATTCCGTCAGTCGGTTCTCTAGAGATCGATATGCGCACGTCACTGTTCGGACGCTCCTTAGCAAGCGCGGCATTACCTTGCGCTCTGCAACAGAACCTGTTGACGATTCCCCGGCAGGAAAGTTAGTTGAAGGCATTCTTTCGACCATCGCGCAGTTTGAGAATGACGAGAAAGCCGAACGGACTAAGCGAGGTATGAAGGCCGCGCTCGAGCGAGGTACTTGGCCCTTCCCGACAACTCTCGGTTCTACGAAAATTCCACAAGCTGACGGGCGCTCTAAGATCATTCAAGATCCCCAAGTTGCTCCGCTCCTAAAGCAGGCTTTTGAAATGTTTGCTACAGGACGTTATGACAGGGTTGAAATACTTCGGATCGTTTCGGCAGAAGGACTTCTGACTAAGAAGGGAAAGAGGTTAAGCCCGCAGAGTTTTTGCGGTCTGTTAAAAAATCCCTTCTATGCTGGAAAGTTGTTAGTCAAAGGTTGGGAAGTCGATGCCAAAGGCGCTTTTGAGCCAATCGTAACTGAGGAAACTTTCAGCGCTGTCCAAGCGATACTGTCGGGCAGAAGGCCGACAACGATCAAACGTCGTCGCAGTCACCCAGACTTCCCACTCAGACATTTTTTAAGTGCGGCGCGTGTGAACGTCCACTAACATGTAGCTACTCTACAGGGCGCAATGACAAGTATGGTTACTACCATTGCGCTAATGGCTCGTGTCGCAGTCGAAGCATTCCGAGGCAAAAGCTTGAAAGCGAGTTTCTGAAGTTGATCGAACAGCTTCAACCGAAAGCAGAATACTTGATCCTTTTCGGAGAGATCGTTTTGGATGTTTGGAAGGAAAGACAAAAAGAAACGATCAAATTGGTGTCAATGTTAGAGTCTCGAGTGGCTGAATTGAAAGCCAGGCGTCAGAAGCTGATCGAAGCTTTCGTGTATCAGCATTCAATCGAAAAATCTGTCTACCAGGAGCAACTTGAATTACTCGAGAATGAGATAGCTTTAATCGAGCTTGACGCTTACGACGCGAAGCTAGAAGAGCTGAACGTTGAAGCGGCGCTGAACTACGCGACAGAGGCTCTTCGCAATGCGGGAAGGTTTTGGATTCAATGTTCTGCGCACCAAGAGCAGAACTTTCAGCGAGTGTTATTTCCCGAAGGCTTGGTCTTCGAACGCGAGAGTTATCGAACCGCTCCAACCTGTATTGCTTTCAGTTACTTGCAGGGAATCTCAGAGGGAAAATCAAGTTTGGCGTCCCGTACGGGAGTCGAACCCGTGTCGCCGCCGTGAAAGAGAAGCAACCTATGGTAATTCAACGGAACTTAGCGGCATGGATAGCACTTTACCGCACTTGAAGGACTCACGGGTACGCTTATTGGACCTTTTATGGACCGCGTTAGGATCTTGCGGGTCTGCATTAATAAGAAGAGTGCTCCGAGATGCGGCACAGCCATCCGGTCCGCTATCAGCAATGCCGAGTCTGCGCGGCAGCTTTGCATCAGACTCCAGACCGGTACACGTTTTCAGGTTGGCTCAATTGCTTGACGGCCTTTGACTCTCCAGCCTAATGTTACTGACGAACTATAACCAAACCACGGCACGCGGGATTACGGTTCTTCCCATTGAGGTTCAAACCAGTGATGTGTTAACGCAGAATGGTTTCACTGTTGCGAAACTCGTTTTCCTCACCGCACGTAGAAAATGACAGACAGACTCGAAACAGTTGAGCCGGGCGCGGGCTCACCGCCACAATCGATAAAGGAAATAGACGTGCTGTGGATCACGGCTGGCCTGGGTTGTGATGGAGATACCATCGCCATGACTGCGGCCACGCAACCCACGCTGGAAGAAGTTCTTCTGGGCGGCATCCCGGGCATTCCCAAAGTGCGTTTGCATAACCCTTTCCTCTCGTATGAAAACGGCGAGGAGTTTATGGAGTTTTTTTATCGCGCCGCCCAAGGAAAGATTGAACCCTACATTCTAGTTATCGAAGGATCGATACCTAACGAAAATAACAAAGCGGAAGGTTACTGGGCGGCCTTTGGCAGCAATAGAGAAACAGGCCAACCGATTACGACGAACGAGTGGATTGATCGGCTGGTGCCGAAAGCGTGGGCTGTGGTTGCCGCGGGAACGTGCGCCACTTACGGCGGCATTCATGCAATGGAGGGAAACCCAACCGGCTGCATGGGTCTCGCGGACTATCTCGGTTGGAATTGGAAATCAAAGGCGGGCATACCAATCGTCTGTGTGCCCGGGTGTCCGGTTCTTCCGGACAACTTCATGGAGACGCTGTTATATCTGCTTTACCAATCAGCCGGGCGTGCGCCGATGATTCCGCTTGACGAACAACTGCGGCCGACCTGGCTTTTTGGGCAAACGGTACACGAAGGTTGTGATCGAGGCGGCTACTACGAGCAGGCTGAGTTTGCCGAAGAATATGGCGCTCGTACTTGCATAGTTAAGCTCGGTTGTTGGGGGCCGGTGGTCCAGTGCAACGTCGGCAAGCGCGGCTGGATTAACGGCATGGGCGGCTGTCCGAACGTTGGTGGTATTTGCATCGGTTGCACCATGCCGGGTTTCCCAGACAAGTTTATGCCGTTCATGAATCAACCGCCGGGCTCACTCTTGTCTTCGCATGCGGTGATGACTTACGGCAAAGCGATTCATGCGCTGAGAAAGTTTACCCAAGCATCACTCAACAAAGAGCCGGCCTGGCGTCGCCGCCAGGGCAATGCCAGATCGTAGTCAACCTTCAGGACGACGACGATGGGAACGCACATCTTCAATCCGCGCGAGACTGAGATTGCCGCAGACGAAACCTTAGCGTTTCGCCAGGATGCGTCGGTAACTTGGATGGAAGCTGAAAACACGCTGATCGAACTCGCCGCTGCTTTCCCCGTAGTCAATTCCCTGTCAGAACAAGGCGCTCTATCGTTACTCGGGGGCGGTAAGTCTATCGGTGTGACCCTCGCCGATGTCGACGCTCGCTATCGCACGCTGGTAGAACAAATTCCCGCGGTGGTTTTTATGGCCTTCCTCGACAAGGGCATCGGCGAAGCATATGTCAGCCCGCAGATTGAACAGATTCTTGGATTTTCACAAGAAGAATGGCTCAACGATCCGGTGCGTTGGTATCAACAAATACATCCGGAAGACAAGGCTCGCTGGAGCGTCGAGGCAGCGGGTTTGTTTATGTCCGGCCAACCCTTGAAGTCTCTGTATCGAGTTCTCGCTCGCGATGGACATATCGTGTGGTTTCATTGTGAAGCGAAAATGGTTCGCAATGACGAGGGCCAGCCGTGGTTTATTCATGGCGTCGCTTTTGATATATCCGAACTCAAAAGGGCGGAAGAAGCTTTGGGCAAGAGCGAGCAGATGTTGCAAGGCCTCTTCGACTTTGCTCCCGACACCGTTGCCTTGGTAAACCACGACGGCCATATCGTTCGCATCAATGCACAAGTCGAACGGATGTTTGGATACAATAGCGCAGAACTCACCGGCCAACCGATCGAGATCTTGATACCGGATCGCTTTAGATCCGGACATTTGCAACATCGTGCCGGCTACGTAGCCGAGCCGCGCACGCGCCCGATGGGCGCGGGGCTGCAACTCTTTGGCAAACGCAAAGACGGCAGCGAATTCCCGGTCGATATAATGTTAAGCCCGATGGAAGCTGAAGAGGGTTCCATGGTTATCAGTGTTATTCGCGATATTACGCGGCGGATGCAGGCTGAAGAGGCGCAGCGAGAATATTCTGACCGGCTCAAGTTTCTCTCCCGTCGCTTAATGGAGGTCCAGGAAACGGAGCGTCGCAACATAGCACTCGAATTACATGACGAGATAGGCCAGGTACTTACTGGACTGAAACTAAGTTTGGAAATTAGTGCGCGCCGGCCGACAGACGAAATACGAGTCAGTCTCGGTAAGGCTCGCATTCTTGTGAATGAGTTGATGGCGCGAGTCCGCAAATTGTCACTCGATTTGCGGCCGGCGATGCTCGATGACCTTGGTTTGTTGCCGGCACTCTTGTGGCACTTTGAACATTACACTGCGCAGACGCTAGTACGTGTAAACTTCAAGCATATCGGACTCGAAAAAAGAAGGTTTGGTCAGGAGGTAGAAACCGCGGCCTATCGGATAGTGCAGGAAGCGTTGACGAACGTTGCTCGCCACGCAGGGGTGCAAGAAGCGACGGTATGCCTTTCGACGCAGCAGCACACTCTGGTAATACAGGTCGCCGATGCTGGGACTGGATTCGATGTGGAGGCGGTCCTTAACGCCAGCGAATCCAGCGGGCTCGCGGGAATGCGCGAACGCGCCATTTTGTTGGGCGGAAAACTGAACATTGAATCGCATACCGATGCAGGCACGAGTCTGCTTGCGGAACTAAGCTTGGCGGATACTCCGGCAGCCACCTCGTAGGACAGACATTCTTGTCTGTCATTGGATCTGCGGAATTAGTGAGGGGACAGACAAGAATGTCTATCCTACGCTTTGGAAAGGACGAGTCGTTAGTGTCAACGTCAGAACGAACCACAGTAGTGCTCGCCGATGATCATCAGGTTGTTCGTCAGGGACTAAAAGCACTGCTCGAGGCTGAATCTGATTTACGAGTCGTGGGCGAAGCGGGCGACGGCTTGCAAGCGATTAGGCGCGTCGAGCTAACCAGTCCGCGCGTGCTCGTGCTCGATCTAATGATGCCAGGGCTCAATGGTCTCGACGTTATCCCACAGGTTAAGAAGTGTTCACCACACACGCAGATCGTCGTCCTTTCAATGTACTCTAACGAGGCTTACGTCCTTGAGGCGCTCAGCAGCGGCGCTTCGGCATACGTGTTAAAGGATTCCAGCTCGGGCGATCTGTTGCACGCGGTCCGCGAAGCGGCGGCCGGCCGGCGCTATTTGAGTCCGCCGCTGTCTGATCGCGCCATCGAGGTTTACCAGCAAAGGGCCAAGGCCACCACGCTCGATCGCTACGAAACACTCACCGCCAGAGAAAAAGAAGTCCTGCACCTCGCCGCCGAAGGCCGCACCAGCGCGGAGATTGCTGTGAGACTGGGCATCAGCGGTCGTACCGCCGAGACTCACCGCTCAAACCTCATGCACAAACTCGATCTTCACACGCAGGCGGAGCTGATCCGCTTTGCGCTCAAGCGCGGCATCGTCTCCATAGACGACTGATCGCGATTCCCACACCGCAAAATAAAAAACAAACAAAATACGTAGCCGCGCCAAATTAAATACGTAGGTCTACGAATAGACACTGGCGACTGGCGGGAGAATAATTCCGGCGCTCCCTAAAGAAGCGAACAATATTTCTCTGGCCAGTAGGCGGCGTCGGGTTAGAGCGAGGTAGGTTTCTATTTCGTTTTCGAATTTCGCATTAATCGGTTTTGAGTAGGGCGGACGTTTCTGTCTGCCTGCGGGTGCCAACGATAGGCAGGAATGCCTGTCCTACCTAAGAAAGGAGATTAAACCTATGGCGGCAGAAGCTGCCCCGTATGGTCGCAGCACGCAGCGGCCACCGGCGGTCAAAGACGTTCACATAGTTTGGATCACTGCGGGATTGGGTTGCGACGGCGATTCGGTTTCGATTACCGCGGCGACGCAGCCTAGCGTGGAAGACGTGGTAATGGGAGCCATACCCGGACTACCCAATGTTCATCTGCACAATCCCGTATTGGCTTATGAATGCGGCGACGACTTCATGAAGTATTTCTATCAGGCCGAACAGGGTTTGATTGATCCTTTCGTTTTGGTTGTCGAAGGTTCCATCCCCAATGAAAATCTAAGTGGCGAGGGCTACTGGGCAGCGATGGGAACCGATGCAATTTCCGGCCAACCCATCAAGACGACGGAATGGATCGACCGCCTGGCTCCCAAAGCTTTGGCGGTCGTCGCGATCGGAACTTGTGCAACTTACGGCGGCATCCATGCGATGGAAGGCAATCCAACCGGATGCATGGGCCTCGCCGACTATCTCGGATGGGACTTCAAGACGGGCGCCGGCATTCCGATTGTCAATGTGCCTGGCTGTCCGGTGCAGCCGGATAACTTCATGGAGACGGTGCTCTACCTGCTTTACGTCGCTGCCGGCTTAGCGCCGATGATTCCACTCGACGACGCTGGACGCCCGACCTGGCTATTCGGCAAGACAGTGCACGAGGGTTGCGACCGCGGGAGCTACTACGAGCAGGGCGATTTCGCTACCGAGTATGGCTCGCCGAAGTGCATCGTGAAGTTGGGCTGCTGGGGCCCGGTGGTCAACTGCAATGTGCCGAAGCGCGGTTGGATGGCCGGAATCGGAGGTTGCCCCAATGTCGGCGGTATCTGCATTGGGTGCACGATGCCCGGGTTCCCGGACAAGTTCATGCCGTTCATGGATGAACCGCCCGGCGCCAAGATTTCGGCCTCGGCAATTGGCATCTACGGCGCTGCTATTCGCAAGCTACGAAGTATGACTAACGCAACAGTCAACAAGGAACCGAAGTGGCGACACAACCGTCCTGAACTGACTACCGGTTATCACGCGCCCGCATTGCAAAGGAGTGAGCGTCATGAGTAGCAGCACTACGACAGTTACTAAAACACCGACCAAGCCGCGAACTCTTGTGGACATGAACTGGGATCCAATCACGCGCATCGTAGGCAGTCTCGGTATCTACACGAAGATCGATTTCGCGAATCGCGAGGTTGCCGAGTGTTACTCGACCTCTTCGATCTTTCGCGGCTACAGCATCTTCATGAAGGGCAAAGACCCGCGCGACGCCCACTTTATCACCAGCCGCATCTGCGGCATCTGCGGCGACAATCACGCCACCTGCGCCACCTACGCGCAGAACATGGCGTTTGGCGTGCGACCGCCGGCGATGGCGGAGTGGATCGTCAACCTCGGCGAAGCTGCCGAGTACATGTTTGACCACAATATCTTTCAGGACAACCTGGTCGGCGTGGACTTCTGCGAGCAGATGATCAGGGAAACGAATCCGAGCGTGTGGGAAAAGGCCAAGACTTACGCAGCCCCACACGCTGCCGATCACGGCTACAAAACCATTGCCGAGATCATGACGGCGTTGAATCCGTTCAGCGGCGCGTTTTATCGTGAGACGCTGCACGTCAGCCGCTACACGCGCGAAATGTTTTGTTTGATGGAAGGTCGCCACGTTCACCCCTCAACGCTTTATCCGGGTGGCGTCGGCACTGTCCCAACGATTCAACTCTTCACTGACTATCTGGTCAGGCTCATGCGCTACTGCGAGTTTATGAAGAAGGTTGTGCCGCTGCATGACGACCTGTTTGACTTCATGTATGAAGCGTTGCCGGGCTACGAGAAGGTTGGGCAGCGTCGCATCCTGCTCGGTTGCTGGGGCTCGTATCAGGATCCAGCGGTTTGCGATTACACCTACAAGAACATGAACGAGTGGGGCAATGCGATGTACGTCACACCCGGTGTAGTTGTAGACGGGGAATTAGTGACAACCGATCTGGTTGACATCAACCTTGGCATTCGCATCCTGCTCGGCAGTTCCTATTACGACGATTGGGACAAGTCAGAGATGTTTGTGAAGCAAGATCCGCTTGGCAATCCCGTCGATCGTCAACATCCCTGGAATCAGACTACGATTCCGAGGCCGCAGAAACGCGACTTCGATAACAATTACACCTGGGTGATGTCACCGCGCTGGTATCACAAGGACGAACCGGGCGACAAGAAATACCTCGCGCTCGACACGGGCGGTGGGCCAATTGCGCGGTTCTGGGCGACCGCCCTCGCGGGCAAGGTCGACATCGGCTACGTCAAAGCCACCGGCCATAGCGTGAAGATCTATCTGCCGAAGACAGCAATGAAGCCCGAGGTTGAGTTTGAGTGGAAGATTCCGAAGTGGAGCAATGCGATCGAACGCGATCGCGCGCGCACTTACTTCCAGGCTTACTCAGCAGCGGCGGCGCTCTATTTCGCAGAGCAGGCGCTGGCGGAACTTCACGCCGGACGAACGAAGACGTGGAACGAGTTTAAGGTGCCTGACGAAGCAATCGGTTGCGGCTTCCACGAAGCGGTGCGCGGTGTGCTTTCGCATCACGTTGTAATTCGCGATGGCAAGATCGCAAACTATCATCCGTATCCGCCGACACCCTGGAATGCGAACCCGCGCGACGTCTATGGCACGCCTGGACCATACGAGGATGCCGTGCAGAACACGCCGATCTTTGAAGAGAATGGACCGGAAAACTTCAAAGGCATCGACATCATGCGGGCCGTGCGCAGCTTCGATCCGTGTCTGCCTTGTGGCGTGCACATGTACCTGGGCAACGGCAAGGTTCTGGAAACACACCATTCGCCGATGTTCGGGATGGTGAAGTAGCGACGGACGGCAGACCGAAGACCGGCGACCGGTAACATAGTTCGGTCGTCGGTCGCCCGTCTCCGGTCAGGAGGTCATGTTGTCGCAATCGATGGAACAGATAGAAGGGCTGATCCGGAAGATCGAAGCGCTGCCTGATCCGGAAGCGCGCGCCAGCGCCATCGCGCTCATGCAGGCGCTAATGGAATTTCACGGCAGCGGTCTCGACCGCATGATGGAAATCATCGCGGATTCTGGAGAGGGCGGCTACGCCGTCTTTGATCGTTTTGCGGCTGATGATCTGGTTGGCAGTTTGCTGTTGCTTTACGGTTTGCATCCGCTGCCGCTGGAAACGCGCGTAACGCAGGCGCTGGATAAAGTCCGTCCTTATCTTGATTCGCATGGCGGCAATGTGGAGTTGCTGGGGGTTGACGATGGCGTCGTGCGACTGCGCATGCAGGGCAGTTGCAAGAGCTGCCCATCTTCGGCGCTGACGCTCAAGCTGGCGATTGAGGAGGCGATCTACGCCGCCGCTCCGGATGTAGTGAGTATTGAGGCAGAAGGTGTCCAGGAACATTCGCCTATTTCCAAATCCGGATTCGTGCAGATCGGCAAGACGCCGGCGAACGGCAACGGCAACGGGAAAGGCAACGGCAAGGGTAACGCTCAAATCAACAAAGACGTCTGGCAGAATGTATCCGAGCTGGCGTCCCTGGCGCAGAGTTCGGTGAAGCTGATGAATATCGACGGACGCTCGATCCTTTTCTGCCGGTTGGGTGAAACTTTCTATGCGTACGGGAATAATTGCCCGGGCTGTAGCCAGCCGCTGCAGGGTGCACAACTGGAGCTGACCAATCTCGTCTGCCCTCACTGCCGACAACAATACGATGTGATCCGCGCCGGTCGCGGCTTGGATCAGCCAAGTCTCAACCTCGAGCCGTTTCCGTTGTTGTTTGAACAGGGACGCGCGCGAGTGGCTTTGCCCCCGATGCCCCCGATGTAGGACAGGCATGCCTGTCATTATTTTGGGCCGACAGACAAGCATGTCTGTCCGACGAAGGAGAGAACCATGGGAAATGAAGGTACGACCGGACCAACACATACGGAAGGAACGAGAAAAGGCGAGGAAATAAAAGAACAGGATGGACAAGAGCCGGGACGTGAGGACACCGGCACTTCGCACTCTGGTCGCGGACCGGGGACAAAGAGCGCTCGAGATTCGACCGCCATCAATCCTGATAGCGTTGAGTCAGGCGACGACAGCCCGAACATACCGCCGGCGTAAGTGAATTTCAGATCGCGGATCGCGGATTTTGGATTCGTGACCTTGAAACGCTATGACAAACAATTCCGAAACGGACAAGTCGGAAATCAGCAATCCGAATTCCGCAATCCGAAATTCTGACAGTCCCTTCGCCGTGCTGAAACGCTTCGTGCGTCAACGTGCGGTCGTGGAACGCTGCGAGTTGTGTAGTGCGGAGTTGCCGCCCGAGCACGAACATCTCGTTGACATTACGACGCGCCGGTTAACCTGCGCTTGTCGGGCGTGCGCGATTCTGTTTAGTGGCAAGGCGAATCAGAAGTACCGGCGCGTGCCGCGTCGGATTCGTTATCTCGGAAACTTCGAGTTAACGGATGCGCAGTGGGATAGTCTGCTGATTCCGATCAGCATGGCTTTCTTCTTCAATAGCAGCCCGGCGGGAAAAGTGATTGCCTTGTATCCCAGTCCGGCGGGCGCAACTGAGTCTCTGCTCGACTTTGAGTCGTGGGATGAAATACGACGCGCCAATCCGGTGCTTGACGAGATGGAACCGGACACGGAAGCGTTGTTGGTTAACCGGGTGCGCGGTGCTTCAGAATATTACCTGTTGCCGATAGACGAGTGTTACAAGCTCGTCGGACTTATTCGCACGCATTGGCACGGCCTGTCAGGCGGCACGGAAATGTGGGACGCCATCGCAAAGTTTTTTGCCCAGCTGAAGGAAAGAGCGCGACCAGCGGGAGCAGCCGAAACGTCGAGAGAACGAGAGGCAGCACATGCCTGATTTGAGTTTTGCAGTTGAAGGCGCCGAGGCCGTCGCCTATTCCGCGACGCCGCTGCTCGCGTTTAAGTTACGCATCACCAACAGCGATCCTAATGAGGAAGTGCAGTCTATCGCCTTGCGTTGCCAGCTTCAGATCGAAGCGACTCATCGCAAATACGGCGCGCGGGAACAGGAGCGGTTGTTGGATCTGTTTGGCGCACCGGAGCGTTGGAGTCGAACGCTGCGGGCGATGCTGTGGACGCACGCCAACGTTAACGTGTCACTGTTTCGTGGCAGCATCGTGGTGGATCTGCCGGTAGCCTGTACTTTTGATTTCAACGTGGCCGCCGCCAAATATTTTGCGGGACTCGACGACGGCGAAGTGCCGCTGAATTTGATGTTCAGCGGGACGATATTCTACGAGGGCCGCGATAGCGGGTTGCAGATCGAGCAAATTCCCTGGGACCGAGAAGCGAAGTTTCGCCTGCCCGTGCGCGTATGGAAGGAGATGATTGACATCTACTATCCAAACATGGCCTGGCTGTGTTTGCGTCGCGACGTCTTCGACAAATTGTCGCAGTACAAAATGGATCGCGGGATTCCTACCTGGGAAGAAACGCTCGAAAGCATTATTCCCCCGCCTAAGAACATGGAAGACGGAGAGATCGCAATCGAGGGAAACTTACCGTCATGACCATGAGCCTGGTGGAAAAAATCGCCGACGCGGTGCTCTACGAAGGGTACATTCTCTATCCGTACCGGCCGTCGGCAGTGAAGAACCAGCAGCGCTGGAATTTTGGCGCGCTGTGTCCGCGGTCGTACAGCGAAGCCCAGGGGGGAACGGAAAGCTGGACGATGCAGACGCAGTGTCTGCTTCAGACGAACCCGCAAACTAAGCTCGACGTGAAGGTGCGCTTTCTTCATTTGCTGACGCGCGAAGTGGGCGTGCCCCACACTGACTGCGGATTGCCGATTGGCGAGTGCGGGCACCGGCAGGTTGCGGGTACGAGTGAGCATTTCGAGCTAATGCCGGCGCTTGAGGTTAATGGGAAACTCTTGCAAACGTGGCAAGAGGCGACGGAGCGGGAAGCGATTCTTCAGGCCATTCTTCTGGACCAAATCGGTAGTCAGCCGAAGTCTTTGACGTTTGCGTTTCCATCCGTTGAGACAGTAGAGACACTGCGCGATGAAAGCAGCGGTAAAATCGCAGGCGTACTCGTCCGCAGGCAGCAGGCGATCGAAGGAGTGATCGAGGTAAGCGCAGAGCCCGTTGTGAGCGACGTACGCAGGGTCACTATTCAAATACTTAATACGACGCCGCTGGAAGACGCGGCCCTGAAAACTCGTGATGACGCGCTGATGCGATCGTTCGTCTCGACGCACACGATCTTGACAGTGGCGCAAGGCGAGTTTGTTTCGCTGCTCGATCCGCCGGAGGCATTTCGCGAAGCGACGGCGGTTTGCAGCAATATTGGCACCTATCCGGTGCTGGTTGGAGAAGAGGGCACGCGCGATTGCATGCTGTCGTCGCCAATCATTCTTTACGACTATCCACAGATTGCGCCCGAAAGCGCCGGCAATCTTTTCGACGGCACCGAGATAGACGAAATTCTGACGCTGCGCATCATGACCTTGACCGAGGAAGAGAAACGCGAAATGCGCGGCGCCGATGACCGCGCGCGCCAGATACTCGAGCGCACCGAGACGCTGCCAATGGAGCAGTTGCTGAAAATGCATGGCGCGATGAAAGGCGTAAAAAGGTGAATGGTAAATGGTGAATAGTAAATAGTAAATAGCCGAACCACTTCGCATAACTCGGGTGATCCATTTACCACTTACTAGTCACCATTTACCGAGAAATCCATGAACGAGTGGGAATGGCAACTGCTGGAAGACAAGACGCTCGTGGACCACGTGCTGGTCAGCGGCGTGCAACTGAAGCAAGGCGACCGCGTCCGATTGAAGCCGCGCGCAGGCGGCGACGTTTTTGATCTGGCATTGGCCGGGAAGATTGCAGTCGTGGAAGCGATCGAACAGGACTATGAAGGGCAAGCTCATCTCGCAGTCGTCCTGGACGACGACCCGGGCCGCGATTTAGGGATGTTGCGACAGCCCGGTCATCGCTTCTTCTTTTCGCCGGAAGAGGTTGAACGGATAGGCGGTGAAGAGTGAAGGGTGAAGGGCGAAAAGTGAAGGGCCAGAAACAGCGTCTGACGAATGAGAACTTGCTACTCCTTTTCACCATTCACTTATTTTTATGAACGAGCCAAGCGTAATGATTGCCTGCATTGGCAACATATTTTTGGGCGACGACGGCTTCGGCTGCGAAGTGGCAAGGCATTTAGCCGCGCAAACCTGGCCCGAAAACGTGAAGGTCGTGGATTTTGGTATTCGAGGACTCGATCTTGCCTATGCACTGCTTGACGGCGCCGATGTGACGATCTTTGTTGACGCAACTCCACTCGGGGACGAGCCCGGCACGCTCTACACGATTAAGCCGTCGCTCGGCGAAATTGAAAACAGCGACGCCGGTGCGATGGTGGATGCGCACAGCATGGATCCCCTGAAAGTCCTTAGCATGGTGAAATCAATGGGCGGCGAGTTTAAGGAAATTTTGCTGGTGGGATGCGAGCCGGCGACACTTGGTCCGGAAGAAGGCCAGATGGGTTTGAGTGAACCAGTCGCTGCTTCTGTTCCGGAGGCAGTCAAGATTATTAAGTCGCTGGTGGCCCGAGTGCTTGAAGAAAGGAATCCCCAGGTAGTTTACGAATCACAGGGAACATGAGGGAGTAGTAAGAAAGGAGAGAAATCAGAACTAGTGAAACGAAGTTGAGAGAGCAGCCACAGGAACGCGCGGCCGAAGCTTGAACTACACAGACATGCGCGCATCCATGGCACGTTGTTTGGAAGATTGTTGGCGGGATGGCGCTGGTTGTCGCAGCGGCCGGACTATTCGCTTCGCCGGATGATATCAGGCGTTACGTTCGGATAATGAGAATGTAGCAATCGCAATCCAGGTTACAAGTAACCACCCGACTTGCGATTCGCGGATTGAAAACTCGGAAGAGGAGATTGATCATGGCAAATAATGGCTCTGACGAATCGAAGGACATGTTGTATCTGGTTGGCGGTCTCGCTTTCCTGATTGCCGGCGCGGGCTTGATCATGGCGCATCCCGAAGTGCGTAAGCAGTTGCGGGCCGGACTCGATCGCGTGCTGCCCGGCGTCCAGGACAACCTAAACCTGGGACTGACCACTGTGGTGCCTGACTTTCAACGGTACATGAAGATCCGTTCGATGTAATGAGGGAGCAAAGAAGCTTGGGTCACAGCCGGCAGTCGACGCGCCGGCAGGCTGTAGTATTACTGCGGCGCATGACTCGGGGAGAAGTGAACGGACAAGCATTGAGCCCGGCGCTCATTATTTACCATTCACTGTTCACGATTTATCAAGCTCGATACAACCCAATGCTGAGGACCTAATGTCAACTGAACCAATCGCCGCCGCAATACCCCAAACAGAAACGGTCACGTATCGGCTCGTGCCCGGGCAAAGCAAGTTTACGGTGCAGGCGTTTGCCGAGGGATTGCTTTCAGCCTTTGGCCACGATCCAGTCATTAACATCCAGGACTTCGATGGACAAGTCGAGTTTGTTCCCGGCACGTTTGCGGACGCGTCGCTCCGGATTGCCGTTAATGCGAATTCGCTTGCCGTCAGCAACGAGGTGAAAGAGAAAGACCGTTTAGAGATCCAGCAGACCATGCGCGAAGTAGTGATGGAAACTTCCAAATACAACGAGATTGTTTTCACGAGCAGCAACATCTCGGTGAACCGACTGGCGGAAGGGCGCTGTCACATCAGAATCATTGGCGATCTGACTTTGCACGGGGCCACGCAAA
The DNA here is from genome assembly GCA_041742785.1 of Pyrinomonadaceae bacterium. GTDB lineage: Bacteria > Acidobacteriota > Blastocatellia > Pyrinomonadales > Pyrinomonadaceae > PSRF01. The sequence continues at coordinate 28,968 of JBGTOA010000032.1, forward strand.
AGAACCTTTGGATCTCCGTGGAAGCGACGGTGAGCGCAGACAGTCTGCGCGCGCAGGGTAATTTTTCACTGAAGCAGACTGACTTCGGAATCAAGCCCTACTCCGCAGCCGGCGGCACAATCAAACTGAAGAACGAACTCAAGTTTTTATTTGATATGGTGGGGCAGAAACAGTGAGCAATGAGCAGTGAGCAGTGTGCAAAAAGGCCCTACGCCGCCATTCCTTGTTTTTGAACTGCCCACTGCGAACTGCACACAGCCCACTTCAAAAGCCATGCACGAACTTTCCATCGCCTTGAGCATGATCGAGATGGCCACCGAGGAGGTTGAGCGCCGCGGCGGCGCCCACGTTAATGCGCTGCATCTCAAACTCGGGCCGCTGTCCGGTGTCGTGAAGGATGCGCTGCTGTTTTCGTATGAGGTTGCCTGCCAAGGCACGCTACTCGAAGGCTCGCACCTTGTAATTGAAGATGTGCCCGTAGTGATCTACTGTCGGGAGTGCCAAGCCGAACGACAATTGGAATCGATCCAGCGATTCTGCTGTCCGGTTTGCGGGACGCTGACGTCCGATGTCGTCAGTGGAAAAGAAATGGAATTCGTGGCGATGGAAATCGAGGAGATGGAACCCGCCGTCGCGCTTTAGGTGTTTAGTTCTTAGTGCAATTCATGTGTCCGATTGGCCCTTGCGGTTAATCTTTCCTGGGGATGGTCCACCACAGAGACACAGTCACAGAGGCTGCAAAGAGGAAGGAAGACAAGGTCTCGATGAGCACGCAACCAAGACTAGTTGAGGTCAGGCAAAACGTTTTGAAGCAAAACGACGTGCTCGCACGTTCACTTCGTCAGCGCTTCGAAGCGGCGGGCGTATACGTCATCAGTCTGGTCTCCAGTCCCGGTTCCGGCAAGACCACTCTCCTGGAACAAACTCTAACGCAGCTACGCGCGCGTGGTTGTCGGGTGGCGGCGCTCGTCGGCGATCTGGCAACTGAAAACGACGCGGCGCGTTTGGCGCGCAGCCAGGCGCCAGTGAAACAGATTATTACCGGCACGGTCTGTCATCTCGACGCTGACATGGTTGAACGTTCGCTTGACGGCTGGATCCTTAACGATCTGGACTGTCTCTTCATTGAAAACGTCGGCAACATGGTTTGTCCGTCCAGCTACGATCTGGGCGAAAACTTGCGAATCGTGTTGATGTCCGTGACCGAAGGCGAAGACAAACCCTTGAAGTATCCGACGATCTTTAATACGGCCGACGTGGCGTTGCTTACGAAAATGGATTTGGCAACGGCGGTTGAGTTTGATCTAAGGGCAGCGCGCGAGAGCATCGAATCGGTCCGTCCGGAAATGCAGGTGCTGGAGCTGTCCGCGAAGAACGGCGACGGGATGGATGAGTATCTGCGGTTTCTTGAGGCGCGAATCAGCAGCCGCGTTGCTGTGGTATGAAGTAGATTTGTAAGCTGAAGTAGGAAGATTTTCCATTTGTCATTTGAAATTCGTCATTTGCCATTTCCACTCACGTGGAACCTCTTAAAGTGACAAATGAAAAATGGAACTGACAAATGGAAAATCAAACCGACGTTATTAATAGTGTGTCACTGATAGACAGGACTCTGAGGGATCTCCTGAAGTTGCCCTATGGTCACTCGATCCGAAATTCTCGTGCGTGGCATCGTGCAAGGCGTCGGCTTTCGTCCGTTTGTCTACACGCAGGCCAACCGTCTTGATCTGCGCGGCCGGGTGCGTAATAACACGACCGGAGTCTTGATCGAACTTGAGGGCAAACATGGCGACATCGAACAGTTCGTTTCGGATCTCAAAGCGAAGGCGCCGCCGCTTTCCGCAATCGAATCCGTTGAATGCAATCACTACCTGGCGCCGGTCGATTATTCCGACTTTGTTATCCTGGAAAGCGCTCACGAGCTGGAGAACGATGAGCAGTTTGTTCCCGTCTCGGCGGACGTCGCGACCTGCGCCGACTGCCTCCGCGAATTGTTTGACCCCGCAGATCGCCGTTATCAATATCCTTTCATCAACTGCACCAACTGCGGCCCGCGCTTCACGATCATTGAAGACATTCCCTACGATCGCGAACGCACGACCATGCGCGAATTTGAGATGTGCGCCGACTGTCGCGCTGAATATGATGATCCACTGAACCGCCGCTTCCATGCCGAACCGACTGCCTGCGACAAGTGTGGACCGCGAGTGTTCCTGTCAGAACCGCCTGCGTCAGCGTTCGGTTTAAGCCTAAACAACCCGCCCGCTAACGCAGACGGTTCTGACACTATCGCCACCGCACGTGATTTCTTATTGGCGGGAAGAGTTCTCGCCATCAAGGGCATTGGCGGTTTTCACCTCGCCTGCGACGGGCTTAACGCAGAAGCGGTCGAAAACCTGCGCCAGCGAAAATATCGCGAGGACAAACCGTTTGCGCTGATGGCCGCCTCGGTAGCGGTCATCCGAGAACACTGCGAAGTCTCTCGTGAGGAAGAAGCACTGCTGTTGTCTACCTGCCGGCCTATTGTGTTGCTGGAACGGAGATCGAGTTCGACTATTCCGCGTGCTGTTGCGCCGGGAGTTAACAACCTCGGCTTCATGTTGCCGTATTCACCATTGCATCACCTGCTGCTGAAAGATCTGGATCGACCCTTGGTTATGACCAGCGGGAACGTTTCGGATGAACCGATTTGTTTTGGCGACGCGCAAGCGGTCAATCGGTTGGGAAGAATTGCGGACTACTTCCTCGTTCACGACCGGCGCATTCACATGCGCACGGATGATTCAGTGACGCGTGTGCAAGACGGTCGTGAGATCGTCTTGCGCCGTTCGCGCGGATACGCGCCTGAGCCGATCAAAACCACTCACAAATTTCGAACGCAGGTTCTGGCTTGCGGCGCGGAGTTGAAGAACACGTTTTGTCTGACGCGCGACCACTACGCCTTTGTTAGTCATCACATCGGCGATCTGGAAAACCTGGAGACGTTGCAGTCGTTCACTGAAGGAATCGAACACTTTAAACGACTATTTCATGTGCGTCCGGAAGCAGTCGCGTACGACCTGCATCCTGAGTATTTGTCGACGAAATACGCACTGGCGCTCGAAGATATCTCCACGAAGATTCCGATCCAGCATCATCATGCGCACATTGCAAGCTGCATAGCCGATAACGAAATTGACGGCGAAGTGATCGGCGTGGCGCTGGATGGGCTCGGCTTCGGCACGGACGGCCGTTTGTGGGGCGGCGAATTCTTCGTTGCAAACTTTCTTAAAGCGGAGCGCATCGCGCATCTGGCCAACGTCCCCATGCCGGGAGGCGCGAAAGCGATTCGCGAGCCCTGGCGCATGGCGGCCGTTTACCTGCACCAGGCTTTTGGAGATGAGTTCGTTAATCTGGATCTGCCGTTCATACAGGAACTGAAGCGGCGCGACTGGCCCGCGCTGCGCAGCATGATTGCGGCGCGAACCAACTGTCCGGAAACGTCAAGCATGGGCCGGCTCTTTGATGCGGTGTCCAGCCTGCTTGGTGTTCGTTCTTTAGTGAACTACGAAGGGCAGGCGGCGATCGAGTTGGAAGCGCTGGCCGGTCGAGGTTCTGCGCAGTCGTACGAATTCAGAATAAGCGATGGTAAGTTGATCGAGGCGCAAAACGTGATTCATTCCGCTGTCTCTGATTTGCTCGGCGGCACTCCGCCGGCAGTTGTTTCTGGGCGATTTCATCGGGCCGTGGCTCAGCTGATTGCCAGAATCGCGAATCAGATAAGGGAAGAGCGGAAGCTGAATCGCGTTGCCTTATCCGGTGGCGTGTTTCAGAATCTGTTGCTGCTGAGTCAAACCAAACAACTATTGCGAGCAAGTGGCTTTGAAGTTTTCTCCCATCGGCGTGTGCCGACCAACGACGGCGGCATTTCATTGGGACAAGCATCAATCGCGAACGCGCGAATAAAGTCAGGGAGGATTACCTAAATGTGCCTGGCCATACCCGGCAAGATCGTCGAAATCGTCGATGTGGATAACTCCATCGCGAAAGTGGACGTCGGCGGCGTAAAGCGCAACATCAACATTGGCATGTTGGACAAAGAAGAAGCGCGCGTGGGCGACTATGTGCTGATTCACGTGGGCTTCGCGATGAGCAAGGTTGACGAGAAAGAAGCCGAAGATACGCTCAGGATACTTAAGGAGATTGGCGAGTTTGATCTGGAGTTTGAGCAGTTTAAGACGGTGGTGGAATAGTCAGAAATGAGCAAACCGCTAGTTGACGATTTCTCGCGTTCCTTCTATCCGTTTCTGCACGACGAGCAGAAGCAGCCGGAAGACCTGATGGAGGAAATGACTTTCTCGTTGCTGGAGAAAGTGCGTGAGAGCGTCGAAGTTAAGACGAAGTTTTTTGCAGCTAACAAAGAAGCCGTCATCGCTGCCTCGCTTGAACTCGCCAGGGCATTTCACCGCGGGCGCAAGCTTTTGGTTTGCGGGAATGGTGGATCTGCTACTGACGCCCAGCATGTTGCGGTTGAGTTTATGCATCCGATCACGGTGGGCCGGAAAGCGCTGCCAGCGATTTGTTTGTCAAACGATATGGCGATGGTGACGGCGGTCGCGAATGACGTCGGCTTCGATGATGTCTTCAGCCGCCAGATCATTGCGCTTGGTTCAGCCGGCGATGTCTTGTTGGGAATATCGACCAGCGGCAATTCCGAGAATTTGTTGCACGCCTTCGCTACCGCTCGCCGCATGAAACTCGCGACGATTGGTTTCGCAGGCGACGATGGCGGGAAGATGGCGGCGGTTTCGACTGGGCTAGTCGATCATTGTCTGACAGTGCCAACGTCGAGCATTCATCGCATACAGGAATCGCACGTGGCGCTTTATCACATCATGTGGGATCTGGTGCATACGTTTTTGCAAAGTAGGTCGCTGGTTGAAGACGAGGCACCAGCCACAGATGAACACGGATAAAGACGGATCAGACTAAAAGTTGACGCAAAATGAATGCACAAGAGTTGAACGCCTGGTCCTGCACTGAGCCGCGTGAATCCGCGTGAATCCGTGGCCTATTCTGAGGAGTTTTCAAAATGAAATTCATTGACGAATACAGGCAAAGCGATCTGGCACTCAAACTGGCCGATCAAATCGCGCGCTTGACGACGCAACCATTGAAGCTGATGGAAGTTTGCGGCGGGCATACGCATACTATTTTCAAATATGGTATCGAGGATTTGCTGCCGCGGAACATCGAGATGATTCACGGGCCCGGTTGCCCGGTGTGCGTGATTCCGCTCGGCCGCGTGGACGATGCGATTTCAATCGCCCAACAACCCGACGTCATCTTCACCACCTTCGGCGATGCTATGCGAGTGCCTGGATCGAAGACGAGCCTGCTTGACGCCAAGGCATCCGGTGCAGATGTACGCATGGTCTATTCGCCGCTCGATTCATTGAAGATTGCGAAGAAGAACCCGGAAAAGCAGGTAGTGTTTTTGGGTTTGGGTTTTGAAACGACCGCCCCTTCCAGCGCGATGACTGTGCTGCAGGCAGCGAAAGAGAATGTGGAGAACTTCAGCTTGTTTTGCAATCACATCACGATCATTCCGGCGTTGAAGGCCATGCTTGATTCGCCTGACCTGAAGCTCGATGGATTTGTCGGCCCCGGTCACGTGAGCACGGTAATTGGAACGCGCTGTTATGATTTTGTGCCACGCGATTACGGCAAGCCGATAGTCGTTACAGGATTTGAACCGCTCGACATACTCCAGTCGGTATTCATGATCGTGAAACAGGTTGTGGAGGACCGCGCTGAAGTTGAGAACCAGTATGGTCGCGTAGTTAATCGCGAAGGTAATAAGCGCGCTCTTGAGGCTTTGTTTGAAGTGTTCGAGCCACGCGAGTTTTTCGAGTGGCGTGGGCTGGGTTCCATTCCGCATAGTGGGATGCGTTTGCGGCAGCAGTATGCGGCGTTTGATGCGGAGCTGAAATACAGCGTGCCGGGCTTGCGCATTGCGGATCCGAAGGCCTGCCAGTGTGGGGAGATTTTGAAGGGCGTGAAGAAACCCTGGGAGTGCAAGGTGTTTGGCACGGCCTGCACGCCGGAAACGCCGATTGGATCCTGCATGGTTTCGTCGGAAGGCGCGTGCGCTGCTTACTATAATTTTGGGCGGCTCTCGAAGATCGCTGAGAGATCGACCTCGGCGCCAGCGAGTTGATTAGTCGATGTTACGGCCATGCCGTTTGATGTGCCGGAAAGGCTCTGCCTTTCCGGCAGGCTCATTCATGATTAAGCTATGCCTTTCTTAAATTTGAGCAGCAGACAGGAATTCAGCAAGAGGCGGAGCCTCCCAGTTTAGAAAATACGGTTTCGGAAAGGCAAAACCTTTCCGCACATCAGACGGCAAAGCTGCGGAAATCGAAATGACCAACGTATTCACGCCAACGCCACTGTTCGAAAGAGTTGAGCGCGCGCGGCGGCGGAAACACAAGTTTCGTGACACGCAGATCACGCTGGCGCACGGCAGCGGCGGCCGCGCCATGCACGAGTTGATTGAAGGACTCTTTCTCGAATACCTTCGCAATCCGCTGCTCGAAAAACTTGAAGACCAGGCAGTGTTTGAGATTGGTCCCGCGCCAGAAACAATTGCCGGACTTAACGGCAACGGCCACGCGCGCACTCGCGTCGCTTTCACCACCGACTCTTACGTCGTCGATCCGATCTTTTTCCCCGGCGGCGACATTGGCAAGCTTTCGATCCACGGCACCGTCAATGATCTGGCGATGAGCGGCGCGCGGCCACTCTATCTTTCCGCCGGATTCATTCTCGAAGAAGGATTTCCCATCGAGGACCTGAAACACATACTTGCCTCGATGCGGGATGCGGCGGCTGAAGCCGGCGTTGCTGTGGTGACGGGCGATACCAAGGTTGTCCAGAAGGGCGGCGCCGACAAACTCTTCATCAACACGGCGGGCGTAGGTGTTGTTGAGTTGCCGGTAAACCTCTCAGCCACGCGAGCGCAAGTGGGCGATAAGGTGATCCTGAGCGGCACACTCGGCGACCATGGCACGACGATCATGATTGCGCGCGGCGAACTCGAGCTCGAAACGGATATTGAGAGCGACAGCGCGCCGCTGAATTCTCTAGTGCAGGAGATGTTGGCTGAGGCGGTGAGATTGGGAGCGCTCGATCAGGTTCATTGTTTGCGCGATCCGACGCGTGGTGGCGCCGCCACGACGCTGAATGAGATCGCGATGAGTTCCGAAGTGTGCATCGAAATTGAAGAGGATCGCATTCCGGTGCGCGAAGAAGTGAAAGGCGCCTGCGAGATACTCGGGCTCGATCCGCTTTACGTTGCCAACGAAGGAAAGCTAATTGCGATTGTATCCGCGGAGATCGCTGACCATTTGGTCGCCCGGATGAAACTCAATCGTTACTGCTCTGAGGCCTGCATCATCGGCGAAGTGAAGGCGGAGCCGCAGGGGATTGTGGCAATGCGCACGGGCTTTGGCGGCACACGCATCGTAGACATGCTGGTTGGCGAACAGTTGCCCAGAATTTGTTAATGCGCATCGGACCCCCAAAAACCGGGAGCGCGATAACTTCAATCGCGGAAATTACGCTTGGCGAAAGCAAAAGATTCACCGACCAGGCGCTTTGACCGCACGTGCTTTTACTGCGGTTGAAGACGTCGTCTACCTGGGCTTGGGCGTTTTGCTGGCGGGCCGCGCACTGGCGCTCCTGCTCAGCAGCGGGATCAATTTTGTTCAGAACCGGTTGGCCCGATCCTTAACGATGAATATCGTGCCACGTGCCACTGTTGGATCGGCTGCTGCTGATTCTCTTAGTGGTTGAGTTGTTATACACGGTTCAGGTTTCTTTGCGCGAACACCGTCTTATTCCGGAGTCGTTCCTGCTCGTTGGACTCATCGCTGGCATCCGGCGTGTACTGGTTTGACCGCGGAGTTTGCGCAAGTCAAGGAGCAGACTGCGGAAGTGCTTCAGCACTTGATCGTTGAACTAACTGTCTTGACGTTTTTGATTGTCGCTCTGGTTGTTTCCCTCGTGCTCCTGCGCAAACGCGGAGTGACGGCGGTTGCCGAAGGCGCAACTTGAGCGCAGTGCTTGGAGCATCTAAGTTCCTTTGTATGGAAACATCATTAACATCAGTTGGCGTGTTCGCTTTGCTCGGGCTGGGACTTGTCTTCGGCTTGAAGCATGCGACTGAAGTAGATCACGTCGTAGCGGTTTCGACGATCGTCAGCGAACATCGCAGCGTCATGCGCTCGGCACTGGTAGGCGGTTTGTGGGGCGTGGGCCACACCGCATCGCTGATCATCGTTGGCGTCTTAGTGCTCGTCTTCCGGGTGGCCATTCCCTTGCGCGTGGCGCACTGGCTCGAGTTTGGCGTGGCGTTGATGATAATCGCGCTGGGCGTCTTAGCCCTCACGCGAGCACTGCAAAAACGCTCGGACGTGCACCTTCATCGACACAGCCACGATGGACAGTCGCACGTGCACATTCACTTTCACGAACAGGGCACTGAACACGCAACCGCCGCCTCCAATTCTTCGCCAACATCTTCACACTCACATGCGATTGCCAGCTTGGGGTTCAAACCGCTTCTGGTTGGCGCCATGCACGGCCTGGCGGGATCCGCGGCGTTGACGTTGCTGGTCTTAACACAGATTCAGTCGGTCTCGCTGGGATTGATTTACCTGGGGCTATTCGGTGTCGGGTCCACTCTTGGCATGCTGCTGATGTCTGGCCTAATCGGATTGCCGTTCGCTCTGAGTGCGCGACGACTTTACCGCTTCCACTATGGACTCCAAACAGTTGCAGGCGGGCTGAGTATTGCCTTCGGATTGTGGTACGCGTATGAGACAGCCATTGTTAACATTCTGTGGCCAACCATTCCGTAAGGTACGCCACTCTTCCGTTTGTCTCACCCCTCAAACCAGTTCGAGAAATCAGATCTGCGTGTTGTTAGGAATGGCACCAAGAACAAGGAGCCACGGCTTGCATGTAACAGACCACCGCACGCAATCCCAGACCGGGGCCTGCTCGTCGGCATTGCTTGATCCTCGCGAGCGGGCTTTCCAGAAGCGCGCGATATCGTCCATTAAGGAAATGCATCGGGCGCGGGCAGTAAGGAAGAATGTTTAAAGTACCGAGGAATATTGGCGTCCCGTACGGGAGTCGAACCCGTGTCGCCGCAAAGGGAAGCGACCTATTGTAATTCAACGGAACTTAGCGGCATGGATAGCACTCTACCGCACTTCAAGGACTCACGGGAACTCTTATTGGACGTTTAATGGACGTGTGATTGCTCTCAGGCAAGGGGCTAACTTTCGTCAACTGGACAACGGATTTTAAGTCCGTTCAGAGGCACCAACCTAATCTCACCAAACCCTACAACCCAATATTTATCGGACTAGCGGCCGTCAAAGTGGTGTTACGTCTCGCTCTATATCAACACAAAAAGTCCCCCATCTTCCCCTCATCTCGAAATTCAATTTGTAACAGGTCTGGCCCTTGGGAGACTGTCTGAAAAGAAGTCACTGACTTATAGTGAATTGATAGCACCGACTCGTCAGCACGACTGCGGAGGTCGACTCTTCGATTACCCTGAAATGAATGTCAAACTCTGAACCAGGGGGAAAGGCGGCTACGCTGCGAAACAGTCGTTCCCGGCCCTTTCCGGTATCGTCGGTCGTGATGGACTGTGGCTGAAGACCCTTACCCAGAGTGAGCCAGGCTGTGCTTGTGCAATTGTCGTCGACGACGGGATCCACTGCCCGCTGCAAAAGGTAACTCGTGTTCGGCGTGAGGTCGCGCAGCCAAACGTCGAGATAGATAATGAAGTCGCCGTCATTGGGCTGGCGGAACTTCACGTGGCCGAACCCTTGTCCGCGCAGAATAACCTCCAGGTTGAAGGAGGGTGTTTCTGGTCCCCAGGGCGGCTCCACCTGGGCAACCGCGGAGGAACTCAGTGACAATAAGACTAACAACGCGAGCAGTGCTGGTGTGACTCTTACGAGTGATTTGCGTTTCTGCATGTCAATTCTCCTTTTGTGCGTTGATGTACGACTCTATTTCCGTCGCGACGGCAAGGGCAGCTCTCGCTCGACTCATTGCTGCTATCCACATTTCGCTAGGTCTAAACGATCAATGGAATAGCCAAATACCGCCTTCTAATAGGTCGTCTCTGGCCGTATAATGCAGAGTCCAATGCTTTGGCAGCCTCGTCGTCGCTTGGCCGCACACCCTACAAGGAGCGCAGTCAGGAAGTCCTCAACGTGCGGTTAATTAGTTCTTAATTAGTTTTTAATGCAGCTATGAGTGGGTCAGAGAGTCACTTGTACGAGTTTGGTCCTTTCAGGCTAGACACTGCGGAGCGCTGTCTGGTGCGCGATGGATGTTTCGTGCCGCTTACGCCGAAGGCTTTGGAGTTGCTGCTGGTGCTTATCCGAAAGAGCGGCCGTGTGGTCGGAAAGGATGAGTTGATGAAGGAACTCTGGCCTGACTCCTTTGTAGAAGAGGGTAATCTGAGCCAACACGTCTTCGTTTTAAGGAAGGCGCTGGGCGAGAATCATAGCGAGCCTCAGTTTATCGAGACTGTTGCCAGGCGCGGCTACCGCTTTAGGGCAGTCGTCAACCAGGTATGGCAGAAACCCACACTGGCGCCAGAGCACAGCACTAGAGCGCAGATCGTCGACGAAGAGGAAGAGGCGGGCACGAAAACTGAAAGCTCGTTTCTCGATTTAAGCAACGCGTCAAACTCTGCGATCGGAAATGGGCGAATCGTGAAGGCTAGTCAGTCGACCCAACCACGCTTGGCCAGCGTGGAATATCTCATCGGCGAAATCAGGCGCCATGGGAGAAAGGCTGGCTTTGCTCTAACAATACTCATCCTCACTGGCGTAGGAGTTTACTTCGTATGGCACCGTTTCGCGGGTCAAACGAGACTAATTGTGAAGCCGGCAGCTCCTTTCGAAGCGATGAAGATCACAAGGCTGACCAACGCTGGAAAAGCCAGCGAGGCCGCCATCTCTCGCGATGGTAAGTATGTTGTTCATGTTGGGGAGGAGACCGGAAAACAAAACCTCTGGGTCAGACAGCTTGCAACAACCAGCGACGTGCAGATAGTTCCACCTGCCAAGGTTAATTATTTGGGACTAACTTTCTCAAATGATGGAAATTACATCTATTACGTCGTAGAGGAGCAAGGTCTTACCGAGCGCGTGCTCTATCAAGTGCCCGTACTAGGCGGTGTTCCGAGGAAGGTATTAGTAGATATACGCACACCCATCACTTTCTCCCCCGACGGCAAGAAGTTCGCCTTTGTGCGTGTTTCTCCGAACGAAGAGGAAGGAGTCTTGATGATCGCAAAGGCAGACGGCAGTGGGGAGCAGAAACTTGCCTCGCGTGGGGGGGTTGATTGGTTCTCCTATTCAGGACCGGCGTGGTCACCTGATGGAAGAGTAATCGCTAGTGGAGCCGGTAGTCCTCGGGGCATGACAGTAGTTACGGTTGGGGTCGAAGACGGAGCACAAAGAGAGTTCACGTCTAGAATGTGGTTCAATGTTGAAACTGTGGCATGGCTCGCGGACGGCAGCGGCCTTGTACTCAATGCTGCCGATCAAGGAACGAGGTCTAAGCAGGTATGGCAGCTGTCCTATCCTGCCGGTGAGGCACGCAAGATTACCAACGACTTGAATAACTACCACAAGATAAGTTTCGCGGCAGAGTCTCGCACTCTCATCACTGTAGAGGAGGAAACATTTTCGAATATTTGGACCACCACTATGGCTCATGGCGCCGACGCCAAACAGATCACGACCAGCAGGAGCGACGGACGATATGGCCTCTCCTGGACGCCGAATGGAAGGATTGTTTACGTCTCCGATGCGAGCGGCAATCTGGACATTTGGATCGCGGATAAGGATGGAAGTAACCAAACGCAATTGACCACCGACCCTGGGCAGGACCGCAGGCCATCAGTGTCGCCCGATGGCCGTTATGTCGTTTTTGTATCCGACCGCGCTGGATCTCCCAACATTTGGCGAATGGACATAGACGGAAACAACGCCAAGAGATTAACCCGTGGCATTGGCGACGTTAACCCCTACTGTTCGTCCGAGAGCCGTTGGGTGGTTTTCTCGTCCTATACCGGAACTGGCAAGCAGGTGGTGTTTAAGGTGCCGATTGAAGGCGGCGATCCTGTCCAGTTGACAGACAAGCTATCACCAGAGCCAAGCGTCTCGCCCGATGGAACGTTGATCGCTTGCTTTCACTTAGATGAAAAACCTAACTCGGCTTGGAGAATCATGGTCATTCCGTTTACGGGGGAAAAGCCCGTCAAGTCGTTCGACATTCCACGAACAGCTAATCCGTGGAAAGAAGTACGGTGGACGGCAGACGGCCGCGCGCTAGCCTACATAGACACGCGCAGCGGAGTGTCAAACATCTGGAGCCAGCCGCTGGCTGGCGGCCCACCTAAGCGAATGACTACCTTCACAACGGATCAATTACATCATTTCGATCTATCACGCAACGGTAACCAGCTCGCACTCGCGCGTGGCCCAGTGGTTAGCGATGTGGTTCTGATCACCGATCAAAAGATAGGAACGAGATAAGAACGGTATCCGGTTGATTACTCTCGGCCTCGGTCGAGGGGTGGAATGAGCGTGTAAACTCCTGAAAAAAAAGGGTGCCGAGGGCGGGAGTCGAACCCGCACGTCCTTTCGCATCGAAAAGCCGCCGGAAGGTTAGAAAATCCTTTCACGTAGCATACGGAGTTGCAAATAGAATCCTTAGTATTAATAAAGCAGTCGCAGCTGGTGACGACTTTCGACTTCGGTGACTTCTCATGACGGAGACTAAAGGGGCTGAATCTCAATCGCAAACTTGTTGGTGCTCGATCTCGCTTGAAATAGGCTGACATGCGTATATCTCTTATCGGTCCTTACAAATTCAATAACTTGCTGCCTTGTTTCTGAAACCATTCGTTGGCCCAGGATAACACTCACAATACAACTAGGAGGAATTGAGAACTGACAGAAGGCCATGATCTTCACGAAACGATCCTTGGACAGCCAATGGCGCTTTTCCACCATGTGGTTGTACATCATCGTAATCTGCGCAACGGGCCCGCCGATGTTTACAAAACCAAGGAAGATAAAGTAAAGAAATACCTCACGCCAAGAAGGCATCTCGTGATCTTCACGTTCAATCTGTCCCTGCTTCGCCATTTAATCGTCGCTTCGCGTGCGAGGACTCAATTGTGGAAGCAATCATTAACAGAGGCAAGCTAGTTATGTTATTCGGGAAAGCGCGACGAAATCTCTGGCGGCATTACCTTCAGGCCAACCGAACACTTCTTATTTGATCTGACCGATAGCTTCAACAATGTCCGCCTGCCCCAGGGCAATTTCACTACGAACCTGATCGCCGGAAGAGTCAACTACAACTTCTCGCGCAAGCTTCTCACTTCAGCTCTGATGCAAATTAATTTCGCTGCGCCGATATCAACAATCAACGTTCGTCTGCGTTACATCTATCGCCCTAACAGCGATCTCTTTATCATCTACAATCAGACGACCGGTGCGGGACTCGAACGTCCTTCTTACAGTTTGCAAATCAAACTGACGCGCGACTTCACGTTTTAGTGTGAGCGAAGTCCGCAAAATGCCTTAAAATGCACAAAGGTTACCGCCGCAGGTCTGCGGTAACATCCGTTCATCTCAGAAACAAACCCTCCGATTTTTGCTGGCAATATTGACGTTGGTGAAGAGAAGCGCGGATTCGCGCGTCCATTAACACGAGTATTGTCCGCTCGCTACTCAGACGAATCTTCAAATTTCTAAGAAAATTGGCGTCCCGTACGGGAGTCGAACCCGTGTCGCCGCCGTGAAAGGGCGGTGTCCTAGGCCACTAGACGAACGGGACGCAATTGGATGAGGCCGATCGTTTGGGTGACTCAAATTAACTTACCGATTCAAACCCTGTCAAACACGCCTTAGGATCTCTTCACCAGGCTCGGATAACGTCAGGATGCAATCGAAATAAGGTTACCGAAGTTGTTTGTGAATAAGGGGGCCAGTGATGAATATCTCGCCATTGATTGCTCGCGCAGTCCAGGTACCAATGGCGGTACGATTTCTTTTAAACGGACCAATAACTCGACGCCTCACTTCAGACACTCCGCCTCTCTAAGCGTCAGGTCGTTTCCCGCGACTCCCACCCGTTGCTGCACTTCGAGCTGATCCTGCAACTGTCTCACCGTGAGGAGTGGGCCAAGCGTTTGAGACAGGAATCAGGTTCCTCTCAGCCTTGCAAATACCTTCGCACGCCATCCAAAAACTCGTAAGCGCTTCACTGCCTCAACCGCCTCGCACTACGCCTTATACAAAACAATAAAGATGTAACCCACGAATCTGAAGATTGCCATGGTGCGCAGATCATCTCACCGCTCGAATTCCTCACTTGAACGGCGGTCCAACCTCAGAACTTTTGCTGGGCACACTCTTTGCGCTTCAACGCAATGCGCGTTGCAGTTGAGTCCGAGAATTCGGAAGCACAAAAAGTTTTGGCTCTGCCCGCGCCGGATTAGTTTCCCCACTTTCTACCGAAATAGAGATCTACCAAAAAGGAGCTCAACCAATGAGAACAGTTATCAAATTACTGTTGCTGGTTTCTCTGTTTGCGCTGCCGGTGTTTAGCCAGTCAAACACCGGCCGGCTAGTGGGAACTGTCTCCGACGCGAGCGGGGTAATTCCAGGAGCCAGTGTGGTCGTCAGAGACGATCAAACAAACAAGGAACGAACGACAAATACCAGCGATGACGGTAGCTTTAGCGTGCCCCAACTCGATGTCGGCACATATACGGTGACGGTTACCGCGGCTGGTCATAAGGCTTTTACCGTTTCTAAGGTGAAAATCGATATCGGTAAAGACCATTCACTCAATCCGGTGTTGGAAATTGGCGAGATTAGTGAAAGCGTCACGGTCATTGCCGGAGCTGACATCGTAAATTCAACCAATGCTGAGTTGAGCAATACAGTTAGCCCGAGGCAAGTCCTGGAACTGCCACTAAACGGCCGCAACCCGTTGGCTTTGCTTAACACCATCGCCGGAGCGAATGCGACCAGTGTTTCAATTAACGGCCAGAGATCGTCTTCGACCAATTACACTCGTGACGGTATCAACGTGCAGGATAACTTCATTCGCACCGGAGGCTTTGTGCAGGATCGGCCCACGGTGGACGACACCGGTGAGTTTACTGTTGTCACTCAGAATGCGAGTGCCGATCAGGGCGGCGGTGGCTCAACGCAAGTGCAGCTAGTGACGCCGCGCGGTGGTCAGGGCTTTCACGGCGCGCTCTGGGAATACAACCGCAACGTCAAGTTTGCCGCGAACGATTTCTTTAACAACGCCGCCGGCATCGAACGCCCATTCCTTAACCGCAATCAGTTTGGCGGAAAGCTTTCCGGCCCGTTGCCGCTACCGGGATTCGGTGAGGGTGGTGCATCTCTGGTCAAAGGCAAAGCATTTTTCTTTGGTCAATATGAAAGATTCGTCTTGCGCCAACAGCGGTCCATCACGCGGACCGTATTGCTTAATTCCGCGCGCACCGGAAACTTTACTTACGTAGACAATAGCGGTGTCACGCGCACTGTCAACGTCCTTAACGGTGCCGGTTTCACCGGACCCATCCCAGCGGCAGCCGGTGGTGTGCTGGGCGTAGATCCAACCATTCAAGCTCGGGTACTTAACTTGATGCCCGGCGCGGGAAATTCCACCGTGACCAATAATGGTCTGACGCAGTTGTTGCAGTTCAATCAATCAGACAACGATACGCGCAACGGCTTCACCTCGCGCTTCGACGTCGATATCAACGACCGCAACAACCTTTACTTTGTCTACAAGTACAACAACAACGGCGACGAGCGACAAACCGATCCGGGCGGCTTCGGAACCAATCCTTTTGTCACGCAAAGTGGTCCAGTCAAGTTGTATTTGGCTTCGTATCGCACGTCGCTGGGTTCTCGCTTTGTCAATGAGGTGCGCGGCGCCTATCTAACGGGTGAGCCTTTTTTCCGCCAGAACTCTCTGCCCAGCGACTTCATCATCGGTACGATCGCCGCAAATGGTCTTCCGGTTGCTGGTCTGCCACTCACCTTGAGCAGCCCGGAGGCGAGCTTTGAAAACCAGGGACGCAACACCAGGCAGTACACCTTTCAAAACAACTCCTCGTATACCCTTGGCAACCACTCGCTTCGCTTTGGTGCGGACTATAATGCGCAGCGAATAGAAGTGATCAGCAACTTCAACGTCACGCCGATCTATTCGATCACAAACGTGAACAACCCAGTCACGCCGCGGCTTCCGGTTGGTCTCTATCCGGGTGGCATCGACGCGACCCAGCGAAACCGCGCCGATGCATTGCGTTACCTGCTCGGTGGAATCGTCGGCGTCGGGTCAGTGGCCGCCAACTTCGTCAACCCAGCGGTCGGTCCGCAATTAAGAGCGCCATCGATTCAACAGATGAACTTTGACACCTACGGCTTTTACGTCAGCGATCAGTGGCGCGTGACATCGCGGCTTTCTCTTAACCTGGGTCTGCGGTACGACCTCTTCACTCCACTAACGAATCCGGATCGAGTATTCCTCGAACCACTCATTCCGGCCGGTAGTAATATTGTCGATGCGATCATGGATCAAAACGGCAGCTACGGATTGGTCGGCACCAACACCGGCGAACCGGGTCGGTTTTACAACACCGACAAAAACAACTTTGGCCCAATTGTGAGCTTTGCTTACACGCCGGAGTTCGGAAATGGATTCCTGAACGCGCTGATGCCGGGACAGGGAAAGACCGTTATTCGCGGGGGCTTCCGCAGCAGCTATGTCAACGACGAATACGTAACCTCGGCACTCAACGCAGCGCGTGGGAATGCAGGTCTGGATTTGACCGGATTGGCCGGGGGAGCGGCGATGATCAACGCGCGCTTCAACGCGCTGCCGAATTTCCAACTACCACCTTTCCGAACGCCGCCCATCACGTTTGCAGAAGCCAACCTCGATAATGGCTTTGCTTTCAACACCGTCTTTGCCATCGACCCGAACATACAGGTCCAGCGCAACGATGAATTCAACATCGGCATTCAACGAGAGCTGGGATTTGATACGGCATTCGAAATCCGCTACGTGGGGGGACGCAGCAACAGCATGGTGCGAGGGGTCGATCTGAACCAGATCGACATCAACGCAGGTGGATTCCTTGCTGACTTCCTCAAGGCACGAAACAACTGCCGGCTTCAGGGCGCCACGCTGCCGGGTGCCGGAGATCCCTTGCTTCGCTGTACTGACGCTCGGTTCAACCCCCTGATTCCCGGGAGCCAGGCTTTGCCGGCTTTCAATAGTCTGCCTTTCGGCGCTTTCCTTAACAACGCCGCGGTCACTACGCCGATCATCAACGGCACCCCGGCGGATCTGGCGCTTATCTACATCCAAAACGGTTTGGATTTCAATCCGGCGACGAGTCAGGGAATCAACTTCAGACAGAACTTCTTCGCGGGTCCCGTTGATCTGCTGGTTAACGGCGGACGTTATCGCTACAACGCATTACAGGCGGAGATTCGTCGTCGTTTCACCAGGGGGCTGAGCTTCCAGGCGAACTACACGTTCCAAAAGACCTTGTCGGATATCGAAACCGACGGGCAAGCCCGTTTTGATCCCTATCTCGACAACAACAATCGGAACCTGGACTATGCGCGCACGGATTATGACCGCACGCATTCCCTCAACATCAACGCCATCTATGGGCTGCCATTCGGGAGAGGCAAGCAGTTCTTCAATCAGGGTGGAGCACTCGAGCGCTTGTTCGGGGGCTTCCAAATCTCTTCCTTGATCAACGTCAGCTCGGGGGCGCCAATCTCGATCAGAGACCTGACCGGGACTCTTAATCGCGCCGGACGTTCACTTCGCCAGACGGCTAACTCGAGGCTAACAACCGACCAGATCAAAGACCTGGTTGGAATCTTTCACCAAAACGGTAAGGTCTACTTTATCAATCCAGCGGTGATCGCGCCGGACGGCACGGCGACCGGTGGTAATCTCGGCACGACACCGACGGCCAGCTTCCCGGGCCAGGTTTTCTTCAGGGCCCAACCGGGGCAGACCGGCAACCTGCCGCGAACATTCATCAACGGACCCAGATACTTCAATTGGGACGCGGGTCTGATGAAGAACATCACCCTCACGGAGAGAACACGCCTGCAGCTCCGCATGGAAGCTTTCAACGTACTCAACAACGTCAACTTCTTTGCTCCTTCGGGCGCTAACGCTGTGGTGGTTGGTGAAGACAGCAACATCTTCAACATTAACAGCGCGACCTTTGGTCAGATCACCACGGGTAACGCTTATCCTCCGCGCATCATGCAGTTCGCGGTGCGCTTAGAGTTCTGATCTTAGTAGAACCGATCAGAGAAGAATGGGCGCGGCTTTCAAGGCCGCGCCCATTTCCTTCTGAAGACCCGTGAGAGGCAGGTGTTTTGAGTTCCAACTCAGTTTGCGTTGTTTTGGGCAAGACCCGTCGCCCTGAAGGCTGAACTCTGAACGCCTGGCCTCAACCCCGCACCTCATCGCCGAGATTTTTAGGCAACCAGCCGTATCCTTTCTCAACCTCAAGGTAACTAGCATTAGAGTTTCCTCGTCTCCCTGACAACCAATTCTCTGATAGCAAAAACTTTCCTTGACTCAATCGTTGAGGCCCGGAGACGTCTGTATGAACACAACTGATCTTTCTCCAACTCCAGTTAATTCTGGTCATTCAGCTTGCGAGTTTCGACTCACTCTCCTGGACCAGGCGATGTTAAGTGACCGGTTGCGTGCGGAGTTGCTATTTCTCTTTCGAACTGCCCGGAGCGACTGGCCCACCTTCAAGTCAGATCCAACAGCGTACCTGAGCCGGAAGGCGATCGACTGTTGGCAGTTCGCCGTTCAGAAACTCAGGACTCCCCATGTAGTGGTAAGCGGAGTCAGCGCCTTTTCTATCCTGGGAGTAATACTTCTGCCTGTTGCGCTGATTGACAATAAAGGTAAGAGCGCCAACTCAGCCGCGACAACGGAAGCAGTCGATTATGCGGCGACGATCATCTCCTTCCCTCAAGAGCCCGATCCTGACTCTGGCAAAGGCGTCGGGGCGAACTCAAACAGACGCGTGGGATTTCGCCGCGGCGCTGGCGAAGGGTCGAAAGCCGACGCAAAGCGATCCAGTGGCGGCGGGGGCGGCGGTTTGCAGGATCAAGTCACGCAACAAAAAGGGAAGCTTCCGCCACCCTCGGATATTCCGGCCCCGATTCCAGCTCTTCCGGCCCGTCGAACGCGTGCGTTGCCTGTGGCTGGTATCGATATCGATCCCGCACTTTGGCGCGCAGATGACGCATCTGTCTATGGTGACCCGCGATCGAAATCAGCAGCCATTTCAATGGACCAGGAACCGGCGGCGGGATGGGGAATGGCGATGGCCCCGGCGTCGGCGACGGACGTGGCGCGGGAGTTGGGCCAGGCGAGAATGGAAACATCGGAGACGGCCCTAAAGGTTCAGGCGATGGTGGTCCGGGAGGTTCCAATGGAAACTGGCCCGTCGATCCGAACCACGTTTGGCGAGCGAGTGAAGTGCAACGTCCCCGCGTGTTCGCAAAGCCTGAACCGCAATACACTGAGGCGGCCAGAAAGAATCAGATCATTGGCACGGTGGTCCTGCGCGTGATCTTTTCGCGTTCCGGGGAAGTGACAGGTATTCGCGCAATCAGCGCACTGCCATTCGGGTTGACTGAACGAGCAATTGCTGCCGCCCGACAAATTCGTTTTCAACCAGCAACTCGCAATGGTGAAGCAGTGTCGGTGCACATGCAGTTGGAATATAACTTCAATCTGTATTGAAGCGTTATTGAGCTGTTCGACACCCTTGTGTTTACAGATAAGGCGCAAGTTGCGTGGTCTCTCAGTTGGGAAGGTGGACGCTGTCCCCGCAACCCGCTGCTAAGGATTCTGTTTTTATGACTTGAATGTTGGTTAACTTGAGGCGGGCACAGGGTCCACCTTCCTGACAGTGAGACGCCGCAACTTGAGCGTAGTTCGTTAAGAATTTTTTCCTCGGCGTGCAAGAGCTAGTCGCCGCCGCCGTTCTTGTTTCAGGTAAAGCTGGAACCAGGAAACGCGATCGGAGTCTAACAATCCGCGCACACAACTCACCCCGTCTCATTCGACCCGTGAGACCGACTTAGGAGGTAATCATGCACATCGGGCGCCGTCACTTCTTCTTAAACGCAATCGCCGTTATCGCCACAGCCGCAGTTGTTGTCGCTGTCCTGGCTCTGATGAATGTCCAGGAACCGGTCGCTGCGCAAACGGGAGAGTCAGCTGGTTCACTCGTTGTTCTAGGCCCTGACCAAAAACCGAAAGCGGTCTGCCCTTTAAAGCAAACTCACGTGAAGGCCGAAATCAGCGGGTTCATTTCGCGCGTCACCGTCACCCAGGAGTTCGAAAATACCTTCAAAGCGAAGATTGAGGCTGTCTATACTTTTCCGTTGCCACAAAACGCAGCCGTCGACGACATGACGATGACCGTAGGTGAACGCGTCGTGCGCGGACGTATCCTTCGAAGAGCCGAGGCGCAGGCGGTTTACGATGCCGCAAAGAACAATGGGCAGGTCGTCAGTCTTTTGGATCAGGAGCGGCCAAACATCTTTACGCAATCGGTGGCCAACATCCTTCCTGGCGAGCAGATAAGAGTCACAATCAGTTATGTCGAGACTCTGAAGTATGAAGCCGGAGTCTATGAGTTTGTGTTTCCGATGGTCGTTGGTCCGCGATACGTTCCCGGATCCGCAATGGGCTCCACAGGCAATGGCTTTTCGCCGGACACTGACAAAGTTCCGGATGGCTCGCGCATCACTCCGCGGTTTGCTCATCCAACAACCCGAAGCGGACACGACATCACTCTCGATATCAACATCGACGCTGGTGTGCCGATTGACACTCTTAACTCAAAGTCCCATGCGGTGTACATCGAGCGGGCCCAACCACAACAGGCGCAGATCAAACTGAAAGGGGGCGCCGCGATCCCAAACCAGGATTTCGTGTTGCGTTACGAGGTCGGCGGGAAGGGAATTCAGGATGCGCTGTTGACTCATCGAGCGAATAGCGGTGGGTTCTTCAGTTTGATACTGCAGCCACCGGATCGAGTAACCAGTGAAGATGTCACGCCGAAGGAGTTGGTATTCGTGCTCGACACGTCAGGTTCGATGAGCGGGTTTCCGGTTGAGAAGGCCAGAGAAACGATGAAGCTCGCTCTCGACAACCTGTATCCCGCGGACACCTTCAACCTAATCACTTTCGCGGGGGACACTCGCGTTCTTTTCCCGGAGCCGGTGCCGGCAACGAGTACTAATCTAAGAAAGGCACAGCAGTTTTTGGATCGCGTGTCGGGTGAGGGTGGCACCGAGATGATGAAAGCCATTCGGAGTGCGCTTGAGCCGTCCGATTCTCAAAAGCATTTGCGCATCGTCTGTTTCATGACGGATGGTTATGTAGGCAACGATATGGAGATCGTTTCAGAGATTCAGAAGCATCCCAACGCGCGCGTCTTCGCCTTCGGTATCGGTAACTCAGTGAATCGGTTCCTGCTGGACAAAATGGCTGAATACGGTCGTGGGGAAGTTGAGTACGTTGCCTCAACCGACGACGGTTCCGCCGCAGCGAAACGCTTCCACGAGCGACTGCGAAACCCACTGCTGACAGACATCTCGATCGAATGGAATGGGCTGCCCGTCGCTGACGTCTATCCAATGCGCGTTCCAGATCTGTTCGATGCGAAACCCGTAGTGCTGACAGGGCGGTATCTGAGTGCGGGAAAGGGAATGCTGCGGCTTAAAGGCAAGATGTCTGGCCACGAGTTTGTCCGCGAGATCGCCGTGGATTTTCCCGAATCAGAATCCCAGCATGATGTCTTACCTTCACTTTGGGCGCGTCAGCGAATCGAATATCTCATGGGCCAGGACTATGCTGGCGCCCAGAGCGCTACGATGAAGCCGGAGTTGCAGGAGACGATCACCAACCTTGGCTTGGAGTATCGGTTGATGACTCAGTTCACTTCCTTTGTGGCCGTCGAAGAGATGATCGTTACTGATGGCGGACAACCGCGCCGGATTGAGGTTCCCATTGAAGTTCCGGAAGGCGTGAATGATGCGACTTTAGATCAAGATGCGGTTATCAAGGAAAACTTTGGCAACCCTGTGGCCCATTCACTCCCTGTCGAGAAGACCTACGCCAGGTCAATAGCGACGCGACGTGTTGGAGATGCAAAAGTGCAAGCGACCCCCGCCAGGCGCAGTGGTGGCGGAGGCGGTGGGTTTGGACCTGGTAGCGGCGGTGGAATGGCCGGAGGAGTGTCGCTAAATCGCTCGCTGACGAGGAGCGCGCCTGTGGTTCCTCTTTCTCCTGAAGAAGAGAAGCAACGGACGCTCGCCGCGAAGATCAATCCCTCGATCTCCGCATTGATCGCCCGGCTTAAGAGTAATCAAGCGGCGAAAGCCGACGAAGCGCGATTCGTGCGTGAGGGCAAGGCTGAGATTCAGGTTTGGTTGACAGATAAGACTCCGGCGAATCTTACGAAGCTGAAGGAACTTGGATTCGAAATCCTGCTTGATTCAAAGACGTCGTCGCTGGTCATCGGGCGGCTGCCGGTCGAAAAGGTAGAGAGGCTCGTTGAGCTGGAGTTTGTCAGATACGTCTCACCGCAATTCCTCAAGAATTAAATCCTCTGGAACATTGATAGGGGCGTCGCTCCGTGGGCGCCCCATTTTCGGGGCGACGAATCGCTGGTCAAACCAGGGGCGCGCCCACGAAGAGACGCCACCACAATCCTGGTCGTCCGAGTTCCTGATCGTTGACAAACGAATCGCTCGCCTGTTAAACCCGCGAAGGCTTCTTAACTCCATTCCAACGAGTAAAAAATGAAACTGGATCTCTGTTGCATCAGCGTCGCGCTGCTTCTACTCATTGGCTCGCCGACACCGGCTCAACCATCCGTCAACACGCTCGACGCAAAAATCAAAGCGGAACTCGCATCTTTCAAAGGTACTGTCAGTCTTTATGCAAAGAACCTAGAAACGGGCGAGGAATACGCGTTACGCGCCGACGATCGAGTAAAAACCGCGAGCACGATTAAGATCGCCGTCATGGTCGAAGCCTTTGCCCGGGTTGCAGAAGGCAAGGCGAAATGGACTGATGAACTGGTCCTCGAGAAACAGAAGAAGGTCGGCGGCTCTGGAATTCTTAACGAGTTTTCCGACGGACTTCGCCTGACACTCCGCGATGCCGTTCACCTGATGATACTGGTCAGCGATAACACCGCTACGAACTTAGTGCTTGATGTTCTAACCGCCGATGCCGTCAATGCACGGATGGAATCGCTGGGCTTCAAGAACATCAAGATCCTGAGAAAGGTTTTCGGCGGAGGCGAGAGTACGGCTGGAAAAATCGAGGACAACAAGAAGTTTGGACTTGGTTTCGCAACTTCACGTGAGATGGTTTTGCTACTTGAGAAGCTGGAGCGAGGCGAGGTGATCAATAAGGAGTCGTCAAAGCAGATGGTCGATTTGATGAAGCGAGAGCAGGCCCGGCATGCCATTGGCCGTTCACAATGGCAAACGCCTTTGGCGAGTAAGTATGGAGCGCTGGACAAGCTCCGTAGTGCCATCGGCATCCTCTACACCAGGCAGGGACGAATCGCGATGGCAATCACGGTTGATGAAATGCCGGAAGTCATCTGGTCTGTTGATAATCCCGGTTACCTGTTGCTGTCGCGTCTATCCGAATCGCTGGTAATTGGTTTGACCACCTCACATACGGAGAGCAAGTAAGGCGGTTGTACTCCCGCGCATGACCCCGTGGGCCGATGGCGGCTAACCCTGGGCTGCCATTTTCAATTTGCAGTATTCCTCCGCGTGCGCTCATCCTTATCCAAAAATTTGTAGGCTTCGAGATTATTTTGGATATAATTACCGCCCAGGGGGTTAGTGAACTGCTGCAAAGCAGTCAAACCTCTAGGTAGTTACTTAACAGATGCTTGAGCCAACTTTCGGAACGGCAACTGCAAGGATCGATTCACAAGTTCCGTTTTGTTTGCGGCATCAATTCTATTCATCGACTGAGTTCTTGAAGTAATCCAACCGATGTGTAACCGGATGGTACCAGTCGAGCGGGTCTAAACCCTGTCTTTCTCAGCTTGCGTAATTCTTCACTCGAGTAGTTGTGGTACCGGAACATTTAGCCAGCGTTCCGAAGGACTCAACATAGTTTCCTGGTCGTAACACCCAATCTTCATCGGAGGAGTTCATGAAAACACAGAAGAAACTGCTAGGCGCTTTCCTTCTGCCGGGCGTAGTTCTCTTTCTCTTAGTGACTTCGTTCCAGGCTTTTGCACAGGGAGGCTCATCAATTGTCAAAGGGACCGTGAAGGACCAACAGGACAGGGTGGTTGCCGGCGCGACTGTGACTATTAAGAATGCCGAGAGAAATTTCAATCGCACTCAGGTCACTGATAGCAACGGTAATTATGCCTTCTCCTTAGTTCCCCCTGGCACCTACGTGGTCGAGACTGAAGCCTCCGGCTTCAAACGCTCGGTGCAGTCAGAGGTGCAGGCGCTTGCGGACCGGTCGACGCAAGCCGATGTCCAGCTCGAGGTTGGCAACGTGCAAGAGGTAGTTACCATCACGAGCGGCGGCGTCGATGCCCTCGCCAACACGACTGACGCCAGCCTGGGTAATAACTTTGTTTCCGAGCAGATTTTGCAACTGCCCCTCAACGCTCGTAACGTGGGCGACCTGCTTAGTCTACAGCCCGGTGTTACGCCCGATGGTTACGTTGCGGGTGGACGAAGCGACCAGGCTAATCTGACGCTCGACGGAGTCGACGTAAACGAACAACAGCTCGGAACGGCTTTCACTCCTGTGCTGCGCGTAAGTCCCGACACGGTCGAGGAGTTTCGTGTTATCACCACGAACGCGAACGCGAGTTATGGCCGGTCTTCCGGAGCTCAAGTTTCGTTCGTAACCAAGAGCGGTACGAACGACTGGCACGGTGCATTGTATGAATATCACCGTAATACGGTAACGACCGCTAACGACTTTTTTAATAATTCCGCCGGGATTGAGCGGCCAACACTGCTTCGTAATGTATTCGGCGGCACGCTGAGCGGTCCGGTCGTCAAGGATCGACTTTTCTTCTTTTACAACTATGAAGGCCGGCGCGATGCCAAACAGGATGGCGTCACCCGCCTTGTTCCACTACCGAGTCTCGGTCGCGGCGAAGTTAGTTTTGTTGCCAGCCGCGCCGGCTCTCCGGATGTGGATGTGACCTTGACACCCGCACAGATTAATCAACTGCTGTTGGGTGGTCTGCCAGTTGTAGATGTGAACCCTGTTTCACTCGGCATTTTGGCGGCCGCCGCGGGGCGCTATCCGGCAAACGATCTGATTACAAACGGCGACGGGCGCAATACAGCCGGTTTTAGATTCAACGCTCCGCTCCCTGTGAGCCTGAATGCCCACACGGCTCGGTTTGATTGGAATGTCACCAGCGATGGTCACCACGTGTTGTTCCTGCGTGGTAACTATCAACACGACCTGACTGCCAACCTTCCCTACTTCCCGGATACGCCGGCGCCAAATACCTGGAGCCATCCACTCGGTTTTGTGGTGGGCCACACCTGGCAAATCAGCAATAGCATGACGAACAATTTCCGTTACGGTCTGACCCGAGAAGCGTTTAGCGATCAGGGTGAGTCTAACGCGAACGACACGCGCTACCGCAGCGTTCTTTTCGCCGAGAGACTTTCCAACCGAACCTTCAGTCGTGTGACACCAGTAACCAACATCACAGACGATCTGCTTTGGAACAAAGGAAATCATGCATTCCAGTTCGGCACCAACATTCGCATCACGCGAAACAGGCGAATAAGTTTTGCCAGCTCGTTCGACAACGGTATTACGAACCAATCGTTCTATGCCTCGTCGGGAGCGGTCATCAGCAATGCTGTTAACCAATCCCTAACGGCACTTACCGGACTGCCGGCTGGTTATGCGATAAACGCCGCCTGGTCGGTTCCCGCGCGACATGCGCTTGCGGCGGTCTTCGGCCGTCTCTCGCAATACACTGCCAACTTTAACTTCGGTGTCGATGGCCAGCCGTTGCCGGCCGGCGAGGGAATTCCCCGCACCTTCGCCACTGAAGAGTATGACGTGTATGCGCAGGACACATGGCGAATCAAATCCACCATGACGCTGACACTCGGTTTGCGGTATGGATTGAGCCGGCCTGTTTACGAAACCAACGGATTTCAGACGACTCCCAGCATAGGCCTGGCGGAGTATTTGCAACGAAGGATCGACGCTTCAGCCCAGGGCCAGAATTTCACCGATCCGATAACGGTTGATCTAGCCGGACCTTTCTATGATCGCCCGGGCTTCTATCCCTGGGACAAGAATAACTTCCAACCGCGCGTATCGATCGCCTGGTCGCCTAACTTCCGCAGTGGGTTTTTGGGCAAGGTATTTGGTGCGGATGGCGATTCAGTCTTGCGCGGCGGATTCGCCATCACTAACGACTATTTCGGTCAGGCGCTGGCGGTAAACTTCAACGCGAACAACACGTTGGGCTTCTCGTCCAGCACAACGCCCGCGGCCAACACCTACAACATCACGACGAATCCAGCTCCGTTGATTACCGGTGCGACCCAGCCGATTCGGACTTTGCCAGGCATTACGGTTCCAGCTTCCCTGGTATTCCCGCAGACGCAGCCGCAAAATTTTGCGCGGCGCATCGAAGGCTCCCTGGACACAAACCTGGTGTCCCCAATCAACTACAGCTGGAATCTGACCTTTGGTCGCAAAATGCCAAAGGGACTCTACTTTGAGACGTCTTACATCGGGAGGCTAGCTCGCAATTTGCTCGCTACCCGTGACGTCATGGCGCCCAACAACCTTACTGATCCGCAGAGCGGGCAGGACTGGTATACCGCAGCGGGTCTTCTGGAACACCTGCGACGCAACAACGCATCCGTCGGCTCAGTTCCCAACCAACCCTGGTTTGAGAACATGTATCCGGCGGGCACCATCGACGGAATTTTCTTCGGCCTTGGATTGAGCAACACACAGGCGGCGTATGCCGTTATGGCCATCAACGCGCCGGGATGTGCAGCTTTAGGCGGTTGTTATGAATTCGGAACTGATTGGACGTTCCTTCAGGATCTGCTCGACAGGTTCTCTGGCCGCAGACTCTTCTTCCAAAGCCAGTACGGTGCGCTTTCATCGTTCGGAACGATCGCGAGCTCTGATTATCACGGTGGCACTCTGAGCGTGAGACAGCGCTACAAGGGCTTGACTTGGGATTTGAACTACACAATGTCCAAGTCCATTGACGATGCCTCCGGACTACAAACCAGTGGCGTGTACGGTGCGGCGTTTATTCTGAATCCTTTAAGGCAGCGTGACAATCGCGCCCTATCGGCTTTCGACATTCGTCACGTCGTCAACTTCAATTCGGTTTGGGGCCTCCCCGTTGGTCGCGGCAAGTGGCTGCTGGATACCGACAACTCGGTGGTTAACGGGTTTTTGGGTGGCTGGCAGTTGTCGAATATTTTCAGATGGAACTCAGGCCTTCCAGTCGAAGACTTTTTCGACCTGGGTGGCTGGCCCACCAACTGGAACGTTCGCAGCAACGTGGTCCGCATCCGTCCCGTTCAGGCTTCGCCAACCCGGGGCGGCGCTGCTGCGCCGAACCTGTTTTCCGATCCTGTGGCAGCGTATCAAAGCTTCCGTAGCCCCGGCCCCGGCGAAACCGGAGAGCGGAACTACCTGCGATATCCCGGCTACGTAGCCTTGGATCTGGGTCTACACAAGTCTTTCAACATGCCCTGGAGCGAGAACCACAAGCTTCAGATTCGTTGGGAAGTCTTCAATGTAACCAACACGCAGCGACTGACAGGTCCAATTGCCGATCCGACATTCGGCGTTGACCCACAAAACGGTGGCACACCTGGTCCGACGTTCGGCAATCTCACTGCAATACAGGGAACGCCGCGCATCATGCAGTTTGCGTTTCGTTACGAGTTCTAATACTCGCGAACGAGCGGTACTGTCGCGATAGTATCGCGACCTTAACTGAGGGCTCTCTGCCAAGAGAGCCCTCTTATTATTTGTGCGCCCGGCAGGGCGCTCTTACCAGGGAGTGAAAGTCTCCTACGAACCCGACAGGGAGAATCGTTGGCCGGTGAGGTTGCTTAACGTACGACTGTCACGGCGAATCATCCGAGGCGAATCCTCAGAAGCAAGGAAAAGCGGGCTAAGCTCATAGGGCTCAGCCCCCCACCTTCTACCAGAGAGGCTCCAAATCTATTTTGGGGTTTTGTTCTGCGAGATGTAATCCTGGATCTTCTTCTTCTCAGCATAGTCAGGACGCTTTTCCAGAAACTGTTCGTACTCCAAAACTGCTTTGTCCTTCATGCCTGCCGCATTGTAGAGAGTTGCGAGTCGCAGGTGAATATCCGCTTTGCCAATCGGATCCAACCGGATCGCCTCATTAAGATGACCTACAGCCTTGGAACCCTTCTTTGCGCCGAGGTAAGCCTCACCAAGATAGTGCTGAACATCCGCCGACGTAGGCGCCTCGACCACGGCCTTGGATAGAGTCTCAACAGCGCCCTCGAAGTTCTTCTGCGCCAGCCTCAGCTTGCCGAGATTCACCAGCGCAAGCAGGTAACTCGGCTTGGCTTCCAGGGCTTTCTGATAGGCCGCATCGGCATTAGAGAACTTCTCCTGCTTGAAATAGACTGTTCCCAATTCAGTCCATGCCATATAGTCTCTCGCATCGCTGGCCACAACTTTCTTCAGTGAGGTAACGGCCTCATCCATCTGCTTCTTCTCAACCGACGCCAGCGCGCTGTCGTAGAGACCTTGATTGCTACTGGAACGGTTATAAACAACACCCGCGGGGGCGGCTGGTTTACCGCCACCCGGCGCCTCGGCCCTCAAGGTTATGTCGTGCCTCACGTCGGTCGGCTGGTTTTCAGCCAGGCGAATGTTGTTGCGATAAACGGACTGATTCTCATACTGCACCACGATCGTGAATTCCCCATTCGGGACGCCGCTAAAGCGAAAACGTCCGCCGCTGCTGATGGTCGTCTGCTGCATAAGATTCACTCCGGCGTACAGGATGACCTGGAAAGTGCCACCAGCAGTGAGGCCCTCAACTTTCAGGTCTCCATAGAGAACACTGCCGCGGCTGCTGAGGCGATCAGGACGTTGAGCATACGCTTCGCCAATGCCGGACAAAGCCAATAAGAAGGCAATCAGAAGAACTCGTTGGCATGCGTAAGACAGTACGGATTTCATTGTGCAGATCCTTTCAGGAAATTTACGGCTGTGTGTGTGTCAGTTCAGACCTTTCATATTTCAATTCATGGTCGAAGTCAACGCAAGCGGTGAACGCTTGTCCTTGCGCTCCAGTATATAGCCACATCCCCAGACCACCTTCTGAAGCTCTTCGATCGCGAGCATCTCAGAGAGTTCGGTGATTACCCGGATTGCGATAGGTGACGCGCGTTGCTTATCCGACATTTTCATCTCCAGCGTGATATTCACAATCGAGTGCTGAAGTCAATACTCTCATGAAGCTTCCCCTGAAGTCTGTCTTCAAGGCATAACCGCGAGCGGCGGCGACGGGCCGTTAGGTGGACGCCAGGTCGTTAAAAGCCTCCTTGAAAACTCCGTGATCCCAACAGACTTCTCTGGAATCGGCCCCGTCGCTGCCGCTCGCGGTTCTGATTTGCCGGCAACACCTCTAAACTTCTGGTCCAGGGGTCAATCAACCAGCGCTTACAATAAAACCCAGAACCTAAATGCTTTCTATTACGTTATTGAGTTTGAACTACCGCGATTCTTGAATTCTGGAGATCCCACATGAAACGCCTGATCCTTGTTGTCCTGTTGGTTGCGATTGCAGCAGTAGCTGGAATTGTCCGTTCGCACACCAGTCGTGGCGTGACGTTGAGTAAGCTGCCTCAGGCAATCGCCGGCGAGTCAGAAAACGCCAACGAAACTCGCGAAGAGATTCGCCAAGCCTATAAATTGACTTCAGGGGCTCGGGTACGAGTTTCTGGTATCAATGGAGCAGTGAAAGTAGAGACGTCTGAGACGACCACCGCCGAAGTTCATATCGAGAGAATTGGAAAAAGCGCAGAAGCACTTGGACGGCGCAAGGTCGTGATCGAAGCGACGGCCAACAGCCTCGACATCCGCGGCAAAAAGGGCGATGCCGGCTTGATTGCCCGGATGTTTGGCTCCAACCCGACTGAGCGCGTAACGCTTAAGTTGCCCCGGCAAATTGCTCTGGCTACGGAAGGTGTAAACGGATCAGTGATTATCGGGGAAGTTGACGGGCCGGTCGAAGTACATGGCGTCAATGGCAGAGTTGAAGTGGCACAGGCGAAGGGCGCGGCAGAGTTTCACGGTATCAATGGGAATATCTCGGTCGCGTTGAAGGAGATTCAGAGTGACAGCGTTTCCATCAATGGGATCAATGGGAACATTGAGCTGCGACTCGCGGAAGGGATGAGCGCTGACCTCGAGGCACACGGCATGAATGGAAACGTTGTTTCTGATCTGCCGGATTTCGTCCTCGAAAAAGCAAAGCACGGAAACTACCTGGCGCATGTTGGCCGCGGCGGAAATTCAATTTCTGCTAACGGCATCAATGGGAATATTCGTTTGTCTCGGGTGATGACAGCCACCTCAGCTAAGAGTTGATCGGGAAGAATCATACTCAATCGGCATCTGCACTGTCTTCCCACTATCTAAGTCAAACAAACTAAAATCTACTGCACAGCCGCGGTTGTGACGTGAACCCTTGCTCGGATCGGCGACAAATATTTTTCGATCCTCAGGAAGTCGCGTCCCAGAAGGTCCCACTTGCACGCGCCGTCGGTTCTTAGAACTCAATCGGCCTGCGCGTCGTCAGGGTCGGCATGTTCCAGACTTTCAATTTCTCGTTCCATTGCGGGACCGATTCCGAGATGAACTTATTCACTTCGGTCATCCGTGCGCGATAATCCGGCTCGACCTCCTCCAGGTACTGTCGTACAAAGACAGTGGGCGCCGCATTCGTCCCGTCGATCGCGCCGAAGATGTCTCCCAGCCGATTTGAGATTTGCGACCTTCCAGGAAATCCCAGACCCTCGCTCGATCGAGCCAGACGATCCTGTTGCGCGTCGATCTGCTTCAGATAATCCTCGAGTGCTTTCGTCAGCTCCTTGTCGGACTCTTTATTCAAAGTCCTGGCAGTCGTCTGCGTGTTTTTTAGTTGGGTCTCGAGGCTATCCAGAAATCGCAATGCGGTATTTACTGAACTCTGCATGTCCCGGACTTTCAACGCCAGTTCCAACTGAGCTTGTAGATCGCTTGCGGGGACCGTGATGGTCGGATCCAGTCGCACTTCCAACGGTTGTTCCAGTACTTGATCGCCGACTGTCACCTTAACGGTATAGCTTCCGGGCAAAGCCAGCGGACCTCGCGGCTGTCCGCGGAATTGCGTTTCTTCATCCGTGGGTAATCTCCGCAACTCAGCAGGGGTATGGCGAAGATTCCAGGCAACCCGATTCAGTCCCGCTTCTTTTGCAGGGCTTGCTAATTCCTGCACCAGCTTGTTTGCACGATCAAAAATCTGGACCTTGAAAGTAGTCTTATCGTCCGGCTTGTTCTTTAAGTAATAAGTGATGAGCGAGCCATCCGGCGGATTGGGTCCCGTGAAAACTGCGTCGCCGATTCCGTAGCGCGTGAAGCGTGTAGCAAAGCGAAGCGCCGGTCGCACTGGAAAAAGATGCGCGGATTTTTCGAGCACCTGCGGTGTCATCTGCTGCACTGGCGTCGCATCGTCAAGAATCCAGATGCTGCGACCGTGTGTCGCCAGGATCAAATCGTTCTCCCGCGGATGCACGAGAATGTCGTGCACTGAGACGTGGGGCAAATTCTTCAAGTTCAGCCGAGCCCAACTCGTACCTCCGTCATAACTGGCAAACAGCCCCAGTTCGGTTCCCGCGTAAAGCAAATTGGGATTTTTGGGGTCTTCGCGAACGACCTGCACGTATGCCTTCAGCGGGAGGTTGCCACTAATGTTCTTCCAACTCTTTCCTCCATCCGCTGTCTTGAAGATGTAAGGACGAAAGTCGTCGAGCATGTGACGGTCAAACGCTGCATAAGCAAGTTGCGCGCTGGTTCGCGAGGCTTCGATCGCCGAGACAGGCGAGTTCGCAGCCAGCCCCGGGATGTTTCTGATTAGGTTCGTCCAGGTTTTTCCACCATCGTTGCTCAACTGCAAATTACCGTCGTCGGTGCCAGCCCAAATCTGGCTCTTCTGAATGGGTGATTCCGCTAACGTGATGATCGTCGTGTGGTACTCCGCGGTGGTGTTTTCGATGGCGATTGGCCCGCCGGCGTCTTTCTGCTTTGCAGGATCGTTTGTGGTTAAGTCCGGACTGATCTGTTCCCAGGTTTTCCCGAAATCGCCCGACCTAAAGACTACATTTCCACCAAAGTAGACCGTGCTGCGATTGTGCTGTGAAAGAATGATTGGCGCATTCCAGTTGAAGCGAAACTTCTCGCCCTCGGCAGGGCCATCCCCGCTGCCTCTTCCCCACGGATTGATCTCCTGTTGTTCGCGGCTGCGCATGTCAGTACGCAAAATGTTTCCGCCTTGCGATTCAGAGATGTAGATCTCCGGATCGTCGGGATGATTGATTACGTAGAAGCCGTCTCCAAAACTAACCATCCGCCAGTCATCGTTCATGATCCCGGCCGGCTCCCGTGTGCGGCTTGGCCCGGTCCAGGTTCCGTTGTCTTGCAGCCCGCCCATCACGTAATAGAAGGGCAAACGATTGTCAGCATGAAGCTGATAGAACTGTCCCAACGGAATGTTGTTTCTATAATCCCAGTTCTCGCCCCCATCATAGGAGACGGCGATGCCGCCATCCTGACCCTGCCACATCCTCCGTGGATTCTTTGGATCCAACCAAAGCGCGTGATAGTCAATATGTGTCCTGCCCGTGATTGAGCGAAACGATTTACCGCCATCGATCGAGACAAGGAGTAACGTGGCAACCGCGAAGATCCGATTCTCGTTTGTGGGGTCGACGCGCACAGTGGCGTAGTAGAAGCCGCGCGAAACAATGCGAGTGTCTTTGGAGACTTGTTTAAAGGTCTCTCCCTTGTCGTCAGATCGGTAGAGGGTTCCCTCCTTTGACTCGACAGCTGCATAAACGACGTTGGGATTGCTTGGGGCCATCCTTACACCGATGCGTCCGAGCAGCTTGGGCAATCCCTTGGTGATTTTGCTCCAGGTGCGACCGCCGTCGATTGATCTATAGAACCCACCCTTTTCACTGCCGCTGCGATGCGTCCACGGTTTGCGATCAAAACTCCACATGCCTGCATATAGAATGTTGGGGTTGGACGAATCCATCTCGAGATCAGAAACGCCGTGCTCTCGGTCGATGTAGAGGGTCTTCGTCCAGGTCTTCCCTCCGTCAGTAGTCATGAACACGCCGCGCTCTTCATTTGGCCCAAAGGCGTGGCCCAACGCGCCCACGTATACGATGTCAGGATTGGAAGGATGAATAGCAATCGCCGAGACATGCTCACTCTCTCTAAGCCCCATGTGCTGCCAGGTTTTTCCGGCGTCCGTCGATTTATAAACTCCATCGCCGAACGAGACGCTGTTGCGCACATTGGATTCGCCGGTGCCCACCCAGACTACGTCGGGATTGCTCGGAGCCAGCGCGATATCGCCGATCGAAAATGTGCCCTGGCGTTCAAAAATTGGCTTCCACGTCACGCCGCCGTTCGTTGTTTTCCAGAGTCCGCCCGACCCGGTTGCCGCATAGACGATATTGGGATCGCCGGGAACACCTTCCACGTCAGCGGTGCGTCCACCCATGTTCGCTGGTCCGATGCTCCGCCACTCCAGTCCCTCGAACGCCGACTCAGTGGTCGCCCTTACCGGTGATGGGGACGGCGAGGGAGTAGCTGCCGGAGTCCTGGCAGTTTCTTCCTGACCGTGGACGGGCGTTTCGTGGCTGAGGAAAATAAGAAGCAGACCAAGAGCGGCAAACGAAGAGTTTCGACGCATAAAGGATCTCCCGAACTGATGTTGTGTAGAAGGTAGACGGAAACTAAGTGGAACTCAGGCCGCACAGTTTAGCATTAGTCAGCAAGTCAGACATTCCTTCTATCCGTTTCACCCGCGGCATGATCGCGTACGCCGGAAGAGACAGAATGTCTGTCGTACAAAGTATGGTAGTCTCTCGACACTCAAAAGCCGGAGGTCTTTTATCAATGTTCACCTTATCGAGACTGATAACCATCTTCTCCGTTTCACTAGTGCTCAGTTCAGCCGTTATTACCGTTGTTGGTCAGGGCGGCGGAAGACTCGAAGGCGGAGGAGTCGCCACTGGGCCAAGAACACCTGAGCGGGGTTCACCAGAGCGCAAGGCAATTGTTGATGCGCTGCGTCCGCCTACTCAAAAGCAACTCAAACAACCGGTCATCTTTAGAATCGATCACTTGAAAGTGCAGAAGGGCTGGGCGTTCGTGCGCGCCTACCCACAAAAACCTGATGGCGGCGAGATCGACTACTCCAACACGGTTTACCAGGAGGCGATTGACGATGGCGCTTTCGACGGAGGCGTGATCGCACTTTTGAAAAGTGTGAACGGGAAATGGCGGGTAGTAGAGTTTGTTATTGGCGCAACCGACGTGCCCTGGGTCGATTGGGACAAGAAACACAAAGCACCTAAAGAAATTTTCAAGATTGAGTAAGCGCAGCGTCGGAGAGGCGGTTGTCAACAGCCAGCAAAAGGCGGTATAACGTCGCACCACCAGTCTTGAATAGCCGTTGAGGAGAACCCCCCGTTTGCCACAGAGCCGACATCGAAAAACTGGAAAGGCCAGGAAAAAACCCAAGGGCACCTACGCGCCAACCGCTACCGGCCCACGTAGCGGGAAGAACCGTTCAGTGCGGATCATCGCGATCATTATCGTAGTTGCTCTGGCGGCATCGGTGATTGCCCTGGTGATCAGTAACCGCGGAAGCTCTTCTGAAGTGGTCACTCCATCCGGCTTGAGGTATACCGATTTGGAGGTCGGAACCGGCGCCACCCCAATCAGCGGACAGACTGTTACGGTTCACTATACGGGGTCGTTGGAGAGTGGCAGGCAGTTTGACAGCTCGCTCAACCGCGGCCCCGCTGACTTTCGTATCGGTGTAGGGGCGGTGATCAAGGGTTGGGACGAAGGCTTGATGACGATGAAGGTGGGAGGCAAGCGCAAGCTGGTGGTTCCCGCAGCGCTTGGGTACGGCCCAGCAGGACGTCCGCCTGACATCCCGGGAAATGCGACATTGATATTTGAAGTCGAGTTGCTTGGTGTGAAGTAATCCCCATAGTAAGAGAAATAATGGTAGGGCGTCCCGGCGGGCGCCCTCATTTGTGAAGGCCGCCGTCACCGGTCGAATCATGATCGGGAGCGCTAGCGACCGGGCAAATTGCAAAGAAAGATCTTAAGACCCTGAGGTTTGCTCAGGGTTATTGCGTCCCTCTTAACTACTCGATAGCGACCCGGTAACCTCAAGCGAACCGAGGCCGTTTCCGCGTTTGCTCCTGAGCAAGGGCGGCGTTAATCTGATTCCCACCGGAACCGACAATTCGAGAGAGAGAAGCAAATGAGTAGCGACACTCTGACTATTACCGACAATCGCACGGGACAGCAGTACGAACTTCCCATCGAACACGGAACCATTAAAGCGATGGACCTGCGCCAGATCAAAACTGCCGACGATGATTTTGGACTGATGACTTACGACCCGGCTTTTATGAATACGGCGTCGTGCAAGAGCCGCATCACCTTCATCGACGGTGACAAGGGCATTCTGGAATACCGAGGCTATCCGATCGACCAACTTGCCGAGAAGAGCACTTATCTGGAAGTGGCTTACCTGCTTTTAAAAGGCGAGTTGCCGACCGAATCAGAACTGACTGAGTTTACCCGCGACATCACTTATCACACCTTCATCAACGAGAACATCAAGAAAGTTATCGACGGGTTTCATTACAACGCCCATCCGATGGGAATGTTTGAAGCCACCCTGGGAGCGCTTTCCACTTTTTATCCTGACGCGAAAGACATCTTTAATGCTGAGTGTCGCCGGCGGCAGATTCATCGGTTGATCGCAAAGGTGCCTACGATTGCCGCGTTTGCTTACCGGCACCGGATCGGAATGCGTTACGCCTATCCCGATAACGATCTGAGCTATGAAGGCAATTTTCTCAACATGATGTTCAAGACCACGGAGTTGAAGTATCAGCCGAACCCGGTGCTCGAGCGAGCGTTGAACGTGCTTTACATCCTGCATGCCGATCACGAACAGAATTGCAGTACGCACACGATGCGCAGCATTGGCAGCGCGCAGACCGATCCGTTTTCCTCATTGGCCGGCGCGGCCGCAGCACTGTATGGCCCATTGCACGGCGGTGCGAATGAGATGGTGCTGCGGATGCTGAATGAGATTGGCTCAGTGGACAAAGTTTCGGGGTACATCAAACGCGTCAAGGCGGGCGAAATGAAATTGATGGGATTTGGCCATCGCGTCTACAAGAACTACGATCCGCGCGCACGAATTATCAAGCAGGTTGCTGATGAGGTCTTTGAAGTCACGGGTAAGGATCCGTTGCTGGACATTGCGTTGGAGTTGGAGCGGATTGCGCTGGAGGACGATTATTTCGTGAAGCGCAGACTCTATCCGAACGTAGATTTCTATTCGGGAATTATTTATCAGGCGATGCGGTTCCCGGTAGACATGTTCCCGGTGCTGTTTGCAATTCCGCGCACTTCCGGCTGGCTGGCGCAGTGGGTCGAGTTACTGCAGGACACTGAGCAGAAGATCGCGCGTCCCCGACAGGTATATTTGGGGAGCCCTACGCGGGACTATGTGCCTATGGAGAAAAGAGTGCTGAGTACTGAGTCCTGAGTGGGGGAGGGAAGTTTCAAGTTTCAAGTTTCAAGTTGTTCTTCTTTAAGATCTGAAATCTGAGATCTCAGATAATCTCAGATCGCAAATAATCGCATATCTCAGAAGACCGGAGACCTTTGAGACCTGAAGCCTGAAACGTGAGACCAAAGACCAAAGACCAAAGACCTTCTTCTCCATCGCGTTTGCCGATTCCCTGTTAACGATTTATATTACCCACACCTCAAGCACCTGTAGCTCAGTTGGATAGAGCGTCTGACTTCGAATCAGAAGGTCGCAGGTTCGAGCCCTGCCGGGTGCACCAATCCCATCAACAACTTACCAGCGCTATATCTCTTCGGAGACAGGGTGTTTGTGTGCTATGGTGTGCCAACCGTTGAAAATTCGCGTGAGGAAGAGCCCTCGTCGGCGTCTCTAAGCGAGGGCTTCAGGGGAGATTTGAATTAAGACTGTTCTGAAGTCTTAAAATGCTAGTTGTTGGGTCTACGACCTAGAAAGACCTAAGAAAACCTAGAAAGAGAATCCGAGCACGGGGAACTGTAGTGCCTACAGATGTCCCCATTGTTCCCAACTCTAGGCACTACGGGCGGGGCACCGTCTCGCTTGTCTTTGCTTGTATCTGAACGCGATCGCATTCGTCGAGGTCAAGTTCTGCAAGCTTGGCGTCTGCCTGTTTCCAGAAGCCCTCGGCGTGTGACGTACGCGCGAAAGGGGTTAAAATTGCTTGCACTTGATCTCCGCCGCAAGGCTGGGCCGGATCGAGCCTTTAGCAGTCTGAACCAACGAAAGGAACATGACACATGGCGATCATCGTGCATTTCTCGCCGAGCGGATTGGACAAGTCGAAATACGACGATGCAATTCGTCGCCTCGAGCAAGCTGGAGAAGGCAGTCCACCCGGACGTCTATATCACTGCGTTTATGACTCCGGCGGGGCTCTCAAGGTAGTTGAAGTATGGGATTCCCAGCAGTCCCACGAGCGACATGGTCAGACGATCAGGCCGATCTTGAAGTCCGTTGGCATCGACGCTGGTCAGCCCGTGGTCAGTCCGGCGCACAACGTGATCTCCGGCCAATAGGAACGCCCGCTGGCGTCGCTACTGCCAGAGCATGCGCTTGGCTTGATGGGTGGGGTGGAAGCAAAGATTCTTGCCGCGCGCTGGTTGAGTCATGTTCGGTCTCCCGAGAATACCGCCGGGAGCTATCATTACAAATACGCTAGTGGTCACGAAGGCGATTCCGCTCTCGCTGGGTTTGCCGTGCGTGGAAGTGAGTTGGTTGTGTACATCGCGGCGGGCTTCGAAGGTCGTGACGTCTTGTTGGCCAGGCTCGGAAAGCTCAAGACTGGCAAGGTATGTGTCTACATCAGGCGCCTGGCCAACGTCGATCTAAAGGTCCTGGAAACGTTGGTAGCCCGATCGGTAGCTGAGTCGAAGCGTCGACGCAACTCACTCTACACAGAAGTAGCCGCCGCACTAATTCTTAAGACGTTTAAGACATTACTGCGTGACTATTACCTTGACTCGTTTATAGCGAGTCAAAGGCGGTGACCCACGATCAGTTACCTTCAAGATGAAATGCAGTTCTTCGTTCTTTTCCACTTGGGGTGCAAAGACATTGACCCGAGCCATGTTCTCAGCACTGTGAATTTTGACCTCCTGATGCTTCATGCTGCCAGCTTCCGGGTAATTGAACCACCAAAACATTACACTGTCTCCATCTGGGTCATAAGAGCCTCGTGCATCCAAGTGGAAGTAGCTGCCAGATTTAACCGTTAAGTTCTCTGGGTGTTTAAGGACTGGTATGGGTGGGTGATTCGCTTCAGCATAGGGCAGGACAGTCCAATCCATGCGCGCGGCGAAATCATTTTGGAATTCTTCTCGCCAACGCCAAAGCGTGACTCGGTAGTCTGTAAATATCTTTTCACCCGGCTTAAGCGAACGACCATAATCAGAATGAGTTGGTGGTGCATACTTGTCGATCGCATTGCTCCATATTGGCCTGGTTTCAGGTTCTACCGATACTCCTCCGGTAAATCCTTTTGGATCGGTATCTTCCAACTTAGGCACATACAATTCGTATCGGCCGCCCCATCCGCCTAATTCCGGATGCTCAGGGTTATTCAAACCGTTTGGGATTAGGTTAAGCCAGGAGGGCGTATCACCTTCCATCCCATAGGCGACATCCGGGTACATATTACCGAGCGGACCGTGGGACTGCTGAATATTTTCTGCAAGCCATTTATTGCTAATAGTGGTGTTATCTATGCCATCGACGACCGAATTGATAGCAGTCCAGGTTGCCGCGCCATAGCCACCCGGACTTACTATATAGAAAAGCTCAGGGTAGTTCTTGCGAATCCAGGCTCCGGAGTCGTCCTGATCGGATATTGTATAAACACGAAGCTTGCCAATCAGATGTTTTAATTCATCCTCGTCTCTGGTAGCACTTAGGGTGTACAGCGCTTGGGCGAGAGTATTTACTCCCCCCCAAACTGAAATCCAGAGCGGTCTGTCATCTTCGCGTTCTAATACTTTTATGATCCAGTCTGATCCCTCTGAATTATTACCTGGACCAACACCTTTCATGCCATAAACCGGTAGCCCTTGTTTAACCAAAGCTCGGAGCTCGTGCATTTTCGGAAAACCATCTTCGTGTTTTAAGAGGTTATCTCTGACCTTCCCGTAGGCATCGATTATCCGATGAATCGATTCGGGTGCTACCATGGCTTTTTGATGCACGGAAGTGGTTGCAACCAGTCCCTCCAAATCAATTTGATTCGAATAAACTAATAAACGAACCAAGCTCTGAGCATCATCTGGATCGGCTTCTATATCGGTTAGCACAAGCAAGCGGTGGCGAGGCACTGACTTTTGTGATTCGAGACCAGTCTTATCTACTGCTGAAAGTGGGAAGAATATAAGTATGGAAATTGCTATAGCGAAGCATTTTGAGAAAGGATATGAATGGGGCATTTAATGACCGTTGACTATATAAGTTTTATCACGATCAAAACAATTTGTTTTCAAGGTTAATTTTTCTACAAGCCGCGACTTATCGAAGACCGCATGAGCGTAGCCGTTTATGTACAGCGCAGCTTTCAACCCATCTTACCAGACAACTTGCACTCGAGAAGGCTTGTCCTTCATGATCAGATCCAACCGGCGAGTATGTGAACTTCACTTTCGGCATAACGGTAGCGTGCTTTTCAAGTAACCTTTTGCCTTCGGCTCGGATGCTGATCGCGCGCCGCAGCTGAAGGCTATCGTTGGGCTGCTGGGTTGATGGTAGATGAGGTGAGGCCGTGTTGAGTCGCGCATTATTCGGCGTTGGATTCTCGCTTAGCTTACTTCTGTTCGCGGTGGCGAATATTTACAGCTACGCTATGGTTGAGCCCCCTTGCTGTGACATGTTCGGCCCGTTCGGTTTCCCTCTCGCGTTGGGGAGATACGGCGGTTTTGTCGGCAGCACAAGCTTTATTTTGCCGGGGTTGATTGCCGACGCAGTGATCTGTCTGTTGGCGAGTGTCATCTCGGGTCTGGCGTTCGAGAAGGTGCTGCCGCGCATCTTCGCGCTGGCTGGCGGCGTGGCTGCATGGCACACCAGAACTCGCCTATGATGGTCGCCGCCGAACGAAGCCTTGCGGCTGACGACGCGATAGCATCCTTCGAGTAGTCTTTTGCCGTTCAGCTCGGATGCTGATCGCGCGCCGCAGCTGAAGGCCGTCGTTATGCGGAACAATTTCGGGTGGCAGAATGTCTAAACGCAGGGGGCGCTTATGCAACAACATATTATCTCCCTCATTCCTGCATTACTCACCTTCGCCGTGGGCGTGGGCTGCACCCTGCTCTCTTATAAGTTCATGCCGCCGGCGGTTTCCCTGTGTGAGATAGCCCGCCATCCCGAGTGGTACGACCAGCAAGTCGTTCGCGTCAGCGGATCAGCTTCCGTGATTTATGGCGGTGCTGTAACGCAGCAGAGTGCGTTCGCGCAATATGACTATGACCCCGCTTCGGTGCTTCTAGCCTCAAAGCACGCCAAGTTGATTGTTATCGGCGAAGTTGAGTCTTTGGGTCGGGCGTCTTCTCGTCCTGAAGCCAATAAGCCGAACGAAAGAGTTGGTGATTACAGCGAAGTTGTTTTTCGAGTACGGCAGGTTCTGAAGGGGAGCCATTCCGAGAAGCACATCAATGTGTATTACGCCTCTCACATGGGGATGCCCTCTGATTCAAAGTGGATTCTCGTTCTGTATGACTCACCCAGTCGGCTCATGGCGGAATATGAGAGAAAAATATTTAAGCTTAAGCAATGTAGCGCCGAGCGTTGCTTCTCCAGCAGTTCCAATTGGCTGATACCTGCAACCGAAGAGGAGCTGCCGCTTTTTAGAAGCTTTCTGCATAGCTTGAGCTTGACTGAAAGGAATAAGAGAGGTTTCCGGATAACAATAACCCCTCTGGATCTAGCGGGCTCGGCCACGATGATGAAACGCCGGGCTTATCAAATCCCCGGGACGAAAAACACAACACCGTCTCGAAGGGTGGCGACTGCGAGTTTCGGCCAAGTCCGGGAGACAAGAAGAAGGCGCTCTACCCAAGCGATTTGAAAGCCTTTAGTCCCATCACCGGCTACTTCTATCCCGCTCAAGCCGACGGGGACTGCGCTAAGGGCTACACGCGCATCCAGTGCGACTGCGGCGACATGTGCCTAACCTTCAATCGCGCCTCCTACGAAGAGTGGCGTAAGACGCAGTAGCAAGGTGGTAAGCAAAGAAACACCTATGCGTTGCTCGTACGGAGTTAATGGGGAGAGACGTCTTTACTGTCAACCTGTATGAATCACAGGCCCAACGTATTAAGAATTAGTGTGGCGCGGGGAATAGACGTAACGCACCCAACACGCAAGTAGCCGCCACACAATTCTGTGTTGAACTAAGCTGGGTTAGAGGCTACTTGCAGTTTGAGTAAACAACTTTGCGAAAACGAAAAGCGCGTGAAGCTGGGCGGCCTCGAAGAGAATGAGTGAGAAGGCGAGCACAGTGGAAGCTGAGGAAGAGGAAGCTAGCCCTGGAGGCTGGTTTTTTTTGCGGTCGCTGACAGAGTGCGGCGCTGACGGCGGGGAGTCGCTCCGGTGGCTGGAGACAATAAGAGGAAAACGAGAGCCAGCAGTTGAAATCCACTACTCCCTCGATCTCTGTTCTTTCCGTGTCATCACACACGACACCACACGCTTTAGCGTCCTGGTTCTTCACCTTCAGCCTAAACACACCTTCCCCATCTTTGTTCTCTCCGTGTCATCACACACGACACCACACGCTTTAGCGTCGTGGTTCTTCACCTTCAGCCTAAACACACCGTTCTTCCCCATCTCAGTTCTCTCGTGTCACCACACACGACACCACACGCTTTAGCGTCGTGGTTCTTCAACTTCAGCCTAACACGACTTCCCCACCAGACCACGCCGGACACCACACGCTTTAGCGTCGTGGTCCTTCAACTTCGGCCTAACACGACTTCCCCACCAGACCACACACGACACCACACGCTTTAGCGTCGTGGTCCTTCAACTTCGGCCTAACACGACTTCCCTAAACCACTCCGACACCACACGCTTTAGCGTCGTGGTTCTTTAACTTCGGCCTAACACGACTTCCCCACCAGACCACGCCGGACACCACACGCTTTAGCGTCGTGGTCCTTCACCTTCGGCCTAACACGACTTCACTAAACCACTCCGACACCACACGCTTTAGCGTCGTGGAGTTTCAACTTTGACCTAACAACCTGCGACGATCCCCCGCCGACTCCACGACGCTAAAGCGTGTGGTGTCGTGCGTGGTGACACGGAAGGGAAGTGGAGGAGGATCTGGGTTAGGCTGAAATTGAAGGACCACGACGCTAAAGCGTGTGGTGTCGTGTGTGGTGACACGGAAGGGAAGTGGAGGAGGATCTGGGTTAGGCTGAAATTGAAAGACCACGACGCTAAAGCGTGTGGTGTCGTGCGTGGTGACACGGAAGGGAAAGTGGAGGAGGATCTGGGTTAGGCTGAAATTGAAACTCCACGACGCTAAAGCGTGTGGTGTCGTGCGTGGTGACACGGAAGGGAAAGTGGAGGAGGATCTGGGTTAGGCTGAAATTGAAAGACCACGACGCTAAAGCGTGTGGTGTCGTGCGTGGTGACACGGAAGGGAAAGTGGAGGAGATCTGGGTTAGGCTGAAATTGAAGGACCACGACGCTAAA
>JBGTOA010000045.1:0-216373 GCA_041742785.1 Pyrinomonadaceae bacterium
GATGAACTGTACCTTCGGGTTGTTCTTCCCCAGCACCTTCGTGATCGCCGCCGTCAACGTCGTCTTCCCATGATCCACGTGCCCGATCGTCCCGATGTTCACGTGCGGCTTCGAACGGTCGAATTTTTCCTTTGACATCTCTTCTTTCGCCTCTTTATGTAGGTATCAGTTTAGTCAGCGCGAACCTTGATTACTGTGGAGCCCGCGATGAGATTTGAACTCATGACCTCCTCCTTACCAAGGAGGCGCTCTACCCCTGAGCTACGCGGGCCCAAATCTCCACCAAA
The DNA here is from genome assembly GCA_041742785.1 of Pyrinomonadaceae bacterium. Lineage (GTDB taxonomy): Bacteria > Acidobacteriota > Blastocatellia > Pyrinomonadales > Pyrinomonadaceae > PSRF01. The sequence goes on from JBGTOA010000045.1 coordinate 288, forward strand.
TACCCAAAGTGTTGGAGCGGGCGACGAGATTCGAACTCGCGACCCTCAGCTTGGAAGGCTGATGCTCTACCAACTGAGCTACACCCGCTCGTTAAAAGGATGAAGGAGGAGGGATGAAGGATGAATCAAGACGCTGAGTCGACATTCATCCTTCATACTTCCGCCCTCACCCTTCGCTTCCTTCCCCTCTGGTGCAGGGGGCAGGATTCGAACCTGCGTAGGGCGTTAGCCCGCCGGGTTTACAGCCCGGTGCCATTAACCGCTCGACCACCCCTGCATTCTTTCAAGTGCTTATTGGAGCCGGCGAAGGGACTTGAACCCCCGACCCTCTGATTACAAATCAGATGCTCTACCAACTGAGCTACGCCGGCACGCTATAGAGTGGAATAGCGCGTTCCGACAAAACGCGGATACTACCAACAGGGGTACGAAAACGCAAGCCACAGTCAGGGTTGCACATAAGTTAACACTCGTTGGATGAAACCGAAACTCACGCGCGAGCATCACCAGCTCTTTGCCGTCTTAGTTCAGTACTGATTCACCTGCTCGGATGGATAAATCCAACGAATTAACTCGCCTTCCATACCGGCGAAATAGATCGACGGGGTCATTCCCTCAACCTGTTTGTTGCCTCAACTTGTTTAGGCTAATCCGGCACCACAGCGATCGCGCCAGGCTTTTGTTCGCGACGTCCTGCACGATTCTCAATGACTGAACGATAGAACGACCTGAAATAGCCATACATTGAGAGGCACGCAGAAATGACGACTAACCAGAGCATTGCACGACCCGCGGTGTAAAGAAGCACTTGCCAGTCGTTCCCTGTTACCCGCCCAGCGCCAAGTAAATGATTCCATGCATCCCTCAACTCCGGAACGGACCAGAACTTGATCGCGGGAAATGGCCGTCCGAAATTGGCTACCGGCGGCCTGCCTCCTACACTTGAGCCTATTAGTAACGCCACGGTAAACACCTGCAGCAGCATCTTGAACTTTCCCATTCGCGAGGCCGAAATCACCACCCCGTCTGCCACGGCTATTGACCGCAATCCGGTGACGGCAAACTCGCGGCCGATGATGATAACAACCGCCCAGGCTGGCGCGAGCTGGTTCTCTACCAACGAAATCAGTGCTGCAGAGATCAAAAGCTTGTCTGCAATCGGATCAAGTAGTTGCCCCAGGCGGGTCACCTGGCCTCGACTGCGCGCTAAGTGTCCATCGAGGTAATCGGTTAAGGCCGCAGCGAGAAACAGCACCGCTCCCAAAACATGTCGGGGCAGTCCGAACCAGTCTTCTGAAAAAGGTGTAAGCAGAACTGCGACCAGAAGCGGAACGATAAAGATGCGCAACAGCGTCAGCGAGTTAGGAAGATTCACACCGTTCGTTCACCTGAGTGCTGGGAATTGTTTCTTCGATTCATCAGTTGGAATGAGTGCGAGTGTATGACTCGCTTTGAAAGGGTGTCAAGAAGATCACCAATCGGGGGATAGGGACCGGTGCTGTTGAAGCAGATGTTCAGAGCTCGGCCCTCAGTTTGCGACTTTCTACCAACTGTCCAACGCAAACTAAAGTTTGAACTCTGAACCCCTGGTTCAAACTGCATCACTGTCTGAGGATAAGGTCGCTTGCCGATCATGGTACGCTCCGCTAGAATTACTGATTTTCCGCCGCGCGATATTTGCATCTGTAGCGGCTCACTCGGGTCTAGTCTATGGCAATCGACCGGATTACAGTTCGAGGCGCACGGCAGCACAACCTCAAAAACATCAGCGTAGAAATACCTCGCGATAAGTTTACGGTGATTACTGGTTTGTCCGGTTCCGGAAAGTCCTCCCTCGCCTTCGATACCATCTATGCGGAAGGTCAACGACGATACGTTGAATCGCTCTCAGCCTACGCACGGCAGTTTTTGGATCAACTCGAGAAACCGGACGTAGATTCCGTCGAGGGCTTGTCCCCAGCGATCTCAATAGAACAAAAGACTGTGTCACGTAGTCCCCGCTCGACGGTCGGCACAGTTACCGAGATCTACGACTACATGCGACTCTTGTTCTCCTCAATCGGGATTCCTCATTGCCCGACCTGCGGCGCGGCGATTACGCGGCAAAGCGTTGACCAGATTGTTCAGAACGTTTTGTCGCTGCCTGAGGGCGAACGGGTAATGATCCTGGCGCCAATAGTGCGCGGTCGAAAAGGCGAGTTTAAGAAGGAACTGGAAAAACTGGCGAAGGATGGTTTTCTGCGAGCACGCGTGGACGGCGAACTGTTGTCACTCGATGAGGAGATTAAGCTCGATAAGCGGCGCAACCACACGATCGAGGCCCTCGTGGATCGACTCCTCATTAGGCCGGGAATCAACGATCGTTTGACTGATTCGATCCGAACGGCGTTAAAGCTCACTGGTGGCACAGTGTTGGTATCAGTGGTTGATGCCGACGAGAAGCTATACTCCGAGCGAATGGCTTGCGTTAACTGCGGCATTAATGTTCCGACGCTCGAGCCTCGTTCGTTCTCATTTAACTCCGCTTATGGCGCCTGCAAGCGCTGTCATGGCCTGGGTACAGTCCTCGAAGTCGATCCAGCCAAATTAATTCCGGACGCAACCTTAGCGGCGGAAAAACTCCCTTGGATAGGCTCGACCGATAAACAAGGCTCGGCGTATTTGAAGAGTGCATTGATCGCACTCGTCAACCACTTCGCCAGCGATCCTAAAATCGCTTTTTCCGAACTCCCAAAAGAAGTGCGCGACGGATTCCTTCGCGGCGTCAATGTTCAACTGACTTTTCGACAGGGCCTCTATTCTTATAAGAGCCCCTGGAAGGGTGCGCTGAGTTGGTTAAGAGAACGACTGAACCAACCGCCCACCGAGAGAGTCAGGATGGCTCTGGATGGTCTCGTCTCGCCAACTGCTTGTCCTGAGTGTAAAGGAAAACGACTGCGGAGCGACTCTTTAGCAGTTCGATTAGGTGGGCGAGGAATAGCAGACTACACAACTCTTCCGATTGAAGATGCTGTGACTGCGTTCGAGCAGATCAAGCTGAATGGACGCGAACAGCAGATCGCCGGTTTAATCCTTAAGGAGATAAAAAGTCGACTTGGTTTCCTGCATCGCGTGGGCCTCGGTTATCTCACTCTGGATCGCACGTCCTCAACTTTATCTGGTGGCGAAGGTCAACGTATTCGCCTCGCCACACAAATCGGCTCGCAACTGCGGGGCGTTCTTTACGTGCTCGACGAACCCTCGATTGGTCTACACCCGCGGGACAATCAAAGGTTGCTCGAGACGTTGTCCGCACTTCGTGATCTGGGAAATACCGTGCTGGTTGTAGAGCACGATGAGGAGACCATCCGCCAGGCAGACTATGTTGTTGACCTCGGACCTGGAGCCGGGGCGCACGGTGGCGAAGTGGTAGCGATGGGAAGCGCCGACGATGTAGCAAACAATCCGAATTCGATTACCGGATTGTACATAAGTGGACTAAGAAAAATCCCGGTGCCCGCTGAGCGAAGAGCACCGAATGGAAAGAGCTTAAGAATCCGCGGCGCGCGAGCAAACAACCTGAAAGAGATAGACGTAGAGCTGCCGCTCGGTCTCTTCACAGTGGTCACTGGCGTCTCGGGCTCGGGAAAATCGACGCTGATTGAAGACATTCTCTATCGAGCCCTGGCGCGTCATCTCTATGGGTCACTAAGCGAGCCGGGTCCGTACACTGCCCTGGAAGGTCTGGAGTTCATCGATAAGGTTATTGAGATCGATCAGTCGCCCATCGGCCGCACGCCAAGGTCGAATCCCGCAACCTATACCGGGTTGTTCACTCCGATTCGCGAACTCTACGCAATGCTACCGGAATCACGCGAGCGCGGTTATAGACCCGGACGCTTCTCCTTTAATGTTAAAGGCGGACGGTGCGAAGCCTGCGATGGAGACGGCATGAAACGTATCGAGATGAACTTCCTGCCGGACGTGTACGTGCTGTGCGACGTTTGTCGCGGCGCGCGCTACAACCGCGAAACTCTTGCTGTTAAATACAAAGGTAAGTCGATTGCCGAACTACTCGACATGACCGTAGCAGAAGCTTTACCGATCCTGGAAAACATTCCTCAGATTCAGCAGAAGCTTCAGACACTTCTCGACGTGGGGTTGGGTTATATAAAGCTGGGCCAAGCGGCAACGACGCTTTCCGGCGGTGAGGCCCAACGGATCAAACTGGCCAAAGAGTTATCCAAACGCGCGACCGGACGGACCATTTACATTTTAGATGAGCCAACCACAGGACTACACTTCGCAGACGTACATAAGCTATTGGACGTGTTGCAAAGACTGGTCAGTCTCGGAAACACAGTATTGGTGATTGAACACAACCTCGACGTGATTAAGAGCGCTGACTACATCATTGACCTCGGTCCTGAAGGTGGTGAGCACGGTGGGCGAGTGGTGGCCAGCGGCACACCGGAAGAGGTAGCCCGATCACGCCGTTCGCATACCGGGCAAGTACTGCGTCCGTTGCTCAATGGACGACCCGCAGCAAATGGAAATAGCGCCAGAAACAGCAAGAAGATCGCGTGATATACTCCGCGACCGATGTCCACCTACGACAATCTCCATCCGCTAAATCTCGAGAACATAACAACCTATCCGCTTGCCTCTCGCGGCAGCAAAGTTTCGCTCGACGACTTTGCGAACCCGGTTACGAACGACGCAAGCCTAACGGACTTTCTCCGCAGTTTGCCAAACATCCTGGCAGTCCAAAGCCTGCGCGAACTCGCCGATAGAATTCGACGCGCTCGCGATTTACAGAAACCGATTATCTGGGGATTGGGCGGGCACGTTATCAAGACCGGACTCGCGCCAGTATTGATCGATCTGATGAAGCGAGGGTTCCTTACGGCAATCGCAATAAACGGATCAGTCCTCGTGCATGACGCAGAAATTGCGATGGTCGGTTCCACCTCAGAAGATGTCGATGCCACGTTGGGCGAGGGAGCGTTTGGGGCGGCTGACGAGACCGGGAAACTGATCAATCGTGCAGCGCAGGAGGGTGTGCGAGAAGGCCTGGGTTTAGGCGAGGCCATGGGCAAAGCTCTTCTTGAACTGAACCCCGAGCACCGAGACTACTCACTTCTCTGTGCGGCTTACAGAGCGAGCGTTCCAGTTACGGCGCACCTGACCATAGGCGGTGATATTGCTCATTTTCATCCGGCGGTCGATGGCGCTGCACTGGGAGAAGCCAGTCACACTGATTTTCGTTTGCTGGCCGAGTTGGTGCGACGAATGAACGACGGTGGTGTCTACCTGAATATAGGTTCTGCGGTAGCATTGCCCGAAGTATTTCTGAAATGCGTAACCGTAGTTCGCAACCTTAGCTATGAACTGAGCAACATCACCACTGCGAACTTTGATTTCATCCAATCGTACCGCCCTCTCACGAATGTGGTACGTCGGCCCACCGCGAATGGCGCCGGCCGTGGCTATTCGATAACCGGGCATCACGAACTAACCATTCCGCTTCTTGCGGCACTCCTGGTTAGCGCGCGCGACTAATCTTCGTCGCTAACGCACAGCACCGCCGGTAACCTGAACGACTCACCGCATCCGCCGAAACTAGCCCTTGACAACAACCGGCTCGCAAATCTACAATCCCTGAAATTGAAAATCATTTTCAACTTACCGCTAGTTAACTATTAACCCGATTGGATTTCGAGAAAACCGATGAGCGAGCCGCAATTCTCCAATTACCTTGTCGTACCGATTCTGCTAACAGTGATGTCGCTCACCATTCCGGCGTTCGCACAGTCAAGCGACTTCGCCGTCGCTGGTCGTGTACTTGATTCAAAGTCAGCGGCAATCAGCGGAGCGAGCGTCGTATTGCGTCAAGACGGCCTCAATTATGAACTGGAGGCTACAACGGATGAGTACGGTCAGTTTCGATTCGAGCACGTACCGGCTACCGATTACCTTCTCACGGTCAAGCGACCGGGCTTTTCTCCCTTTGCCGAAGTGATCAAGCTAAATGGGAGTCAACCCAACGAAAGGACAGTTGTTCTCCAACCGGGCGCGATAGCTGAATCCGTGGTTATCACCAGCAGTCACCTGACCGTTGATTTCGAAGACATAACCCGAATTCCCGGGTCGGTCGAGATCATCGACGAGCACACCTTGGAAAACGCCCGCGCGCAAACTGCGACGGAAATAGTGCGCAAAGTCTCAGGCGTCAACGTCCGAGATGAAGAAGGTCTTGGCCTACGCCCAAACATCGGTATTCGCGGGTTGAATCCTACACGTTCAACCAAAGTTCTATTGTTGGAAGATGGGATACCACTCACTTACGCGCCGTACGGCGACAATGCTTCTTACTATCATCCGCCGATTGATCGTTTCGACACCGTGGAGGTGCTGAAGGGATCCGGCCAGATTCTTTACGGCCCGCAAACTGTCGGCGGCGTGATCAATTACATCACCCGAAGACCTCCGTCCGAACGTGCCGGCTCGATCACGCTGCTGGGAGGCAACCGAAGTTATTTCAATGGCCATTTGAACTACGGCGACACGTTGGGAAATACGGGCTTGCTTTTTCAGTTCACCCGTAAGCAAGGGCAGGGGGCACGGGAAAACATTCGTTCAGGTTTGAATGATTTTAATTTCAAGTCAATTACCACGTTTTCAACGCGCCAGGCATTGACGCTTAAGTTCAACTACTACGGTGAGAATTCGAATGTTCCCTATTCTGGCCTGCGCGAAGACGAATTTCGCGCGAATCCGCGGCAGAATCCCTTTCGCAACGATTTCTTCTACGGCAATCGCTTTGGCGCGTCCCTTACTCATGCATATGTTTTCAATCCGGATGTCGTGCTAACGACTAACTTTTACAGTTCTTACTTCCGCCGGCACTGGTGGCGCCAGTCTTCCAATTCGAATGAGCGTCCCAACGACTCAGGTGACCTACAGTGTGGTGGCATGGCAAATCTCAACACTGCGTGCGGAAATCAGGGGCGGTTGCGACGTTATGTGCTTGCAGGTGTCGAACCGAGATTACGGGTCAACCACAAACTGTTTGGCTTTCGCAACGAGACAGATCTGGGATTTCGCGTCCACTTTGAAGATCAGAATCGTCGTCAGGAGAATGGCGATCGTCCTACATCACGTTCCGGTCTCTTAGTCGAACACAACGAGCGTCGGAACCAAGCCTACTCGGGCTTTCTTCAGAATCGGTTCATCTTCGGCAACTGGACGATTACGCCCGGCCTTAGAATTGAGAATGTCAGGTACCAGCGCACCAATCGTCTCTTGAACGTGAGCGGTGAGACGCAACTGACACAGGTTGTTCCCGGGCTGGGTGCTTCATTTAGTCCCAACCAAAAACTGACTGTTTTCGCAGGCATGCACCGGGGATTTTCGCCACCTCGCACCGAAGACATCATCAACAACACGACTGGCGGCAGCATTGATTTGGATCCAGAACTCACTTGGAACTACGAAATTGGAGCGCGAGCCAGACTGCACTCAGCCGTCCGTCTTGACGTAACTTTCTTCCGCATGGATTACGAAAACCAGATTGTTCCCGCGAGTTTGGCAGGTGGTGTCGGCTCGATTTTTACGAATGGCGGGCAAACCTTACACCAGGGAATTGAGCTCTCTGGAAGGTTCGATACTGCGCCACTTCTCAAGCGCCGCTACAACGTCTATCTGCGGAGCGCTTACACGTTCCTGCCGATAGCGGATTTTCGCGGGCAACGTTTCAGCAGTGTCCCTGGTTTTGGCACGACCAGCGTAACTGGTAATCGTCTTCCTTATGCTCCTCACCAACTCTTGAACGCGAGTGTCGGATTCGCGCACAGCAACGGACTCGATGCCTTTATCGAAACCGTCCACGTCGGATCGCAATACGCCGACGATCTCAATCGCATCAATCCGATTACCCCAAACGGACAGACGGGGTTGATTCCGAGCCACACCATCGCTAATGCAACCATTAACTACAACGTGGAGAGTCTGCACACTACTTTCTTTGTAACGACAAAAAATCTCTTTGACCGACTGTACATCGCAGATCGAGCCCGTGGGTTGATTTCCGGTCCAGGACGCGCGGTGCAAGCCGGTTTCAAGTTTACTTTTTAGTGCTCGACCCAGTCACAGCTCATTGTCGACCGTTAGGACCGCTAACGCTTTTCCAGTTGCTCAGGGACCGGTCCCAGAAATCCACATCAACTTAATCATCTGACTTGTGCGTCTTACCAGGTCGTTAATTGCTTTTAGGCGCTCAGGTTGAGTGATATTGCGATTCGTGAGTTATAATTCGCGGGCCCCCGAACAATTTCATCCCGCAGCAAGAGCCTCGGGGCGTGTTAGGCGAGGAGACCAGGATTCGAATGAGCCCAGAAAGACTCGAGCATTTCCGCCAATTGCTGTTGCAACAACTGCGAGAGCACACCGAACATATTCGCGACGAACGCACAGCGGCGCTCGACTTCAACGATGGTGGCGTCATGGACACTCCCGATCTTTCGCTGATGGACGTTAATAAAGAGTTGGCTTTTCGGTTGGGTGAACGGGAATCCGAGATGGTAGCTGACATTGACCAGGCACTGCTCAGGCTCAAGGAAGGCACTTATGGCACCTGCGCCCGATGTGGAAAACTAATCGATGAAAGACGACTGGAAGCCGTACCTACAGCGCGGTACGACGCCAATTGTCAGCAGATGCTGGAGAACACGCGGGATTTGGAGATGCCGTCGTTATAAGAGAAGGGTACTGAGTCCGGCCTCTTAGTCAGTATTTCGGTATCCTGTTTTCTGGCTTTCCCCTCACGCCTTTGGATGAGCCTTATCGTAAACCTCAATCAATTTCTCCATTGAAACGTGCGTATAAATCTGGGTCGTCGAGAGACGAGCGTGGCCAAGCAATTCCTGAATGTCACGGAGGTCGGCGCCACTGTCGAGCAGGTGCGTCGCAAATGAATGCCGCAGTGCGTGCGGGCTTATGTTATGCATGCCGGCACAGATGCGAATATATTTTTCTACCATCCGCCCTATAGACCGAGTGCTGATCCGCGTGCCCTGATAATTAAGGAAGACTGCGTCCTCATCACGCGCTGAAAAAGGGGCAGCATTGAGAAAGCGCTCGCGCACAACCAGGTAACTCTTCAGCGATTGAGCAGCAGGATCTCCGAAAGGCACGATGCGCTCTTTTCGTCGCTTACCCGTGACGCGAATTAGCTTATTCGAAAAGTCAATGTTAGTCAGGTTGAGTTTTGTCAGTTCTGACACACGTGTTCCAGTTGCGTAAAGCAATTCCAAAATCGCCCGGTCCCGCTTTCCCATGTCGGTCGCTGCATCCGGCGTTTCGATAAACTTGATCGTCTCTTCGATAGTCAGATGTTTTGGCAGCTTCTTTTCCAATCGAGGAGTCGAAACGAGCTTGGCCGGATTCATCTCAAGCAGACCTTCACGGACCAGAAACTGAAAGAAGGTCCGCAGCGCTGCCAGTTTTCGCGCAACTGATGATTTCTTCTTCTGAGCCGTGTGTAGTGTCGCCAACCATTCTCTGATGGTCAGGTGATCGATTTGAGCGATTGGTGGCGGGCTACGTTTTGAATTCTTTGAATCTGGCGGGGCGAGATATTCGAGAAATTGAACGAGATCGCTCGCGTAGTTACGAAGCGTATGCTCGCTGAGGTTACGTTCATAGCGAAGGTGCTCGAGGAACTGGGTGATAAGAGATTCCATCAGAGCGACTTCCTAAACAACTACCATTCATGCGCTGCAACGTTCGCAGCCTTTGGGGAATAGTACCCCTTGCGTGCTCTTATGCGAACATCTTTCCTTGCCTTCACTCGCAACTCAATCCTGTGAAACCGACCATCGCGCGCCTGGTCACCGGGGTAATAGCTAAGCACATATTGCTGGGCCAGGTCGGCTGCAATCTCTTCAAACGCCTTATCGAGATCGGTCGTGGATTTTGGAATATAGACCGCACCTCCGGTTTGCGCCGCCAGCTCTTCCATGCGGCGCTCGGCTGCAAGCGCTCTGAGATTTGCACCGTCGTAGAGTCCGGTTTGCACGACGAAGATCTGGCAGTCGTCTGCCAACACTCGCTGCAGTGTCTGGGCGAAGTCTGCTCGACTGGTCGTCTCAACTCCATCCGAAACGATTACTAATACACGCCTGCCGCCGTAGGGTCGAAGGTAAGCCGCCGCGTCGATGATGCCATCGAAAAGTGACGTCGAGCCCTCAGGCCGGCCAAAGGTGATAATGGTCTGCTCGAGTTGTCGCACATCACGCGTTAGCGGTTGGGCCAGGTAGCTGTCGCTTTCAATTGAAAAGATCGCTGCCTCGTCCGATGAACGCAGTACTCGGCGGAAAAAGTGCACTGCCGCGCGCTTCTCAAAGTCACGAGCCATATCGAGGCTGCCGCTGTTATCGAACAGCATGACCATGCGAATAGGTGTTTCCGCACGCGTCAGTTCGGTTATCGACTTCAGCTGACCATCAACCCATAACTCAAAATCGGCAAGCTTAAGTGTCGTAATTGCGTTTCCCTTGAGGTCAACCACCGTCGCCGGAATCGGAACCAGCGTTGAAGAGACCCGAATCACGTCCGACTCTTCAATCTCGTCGGCAGCTTGCTTTTCAGACTGTTGCGCAGCGGGTTGGGATCCGCCGCCCGGTCGAGCGGGATCGCCCATGGGACTGGCGAGGGGCTTCGGAGGCTTCTTATTTTGATCTTTTCGTCGTCCCGATTGACCGAGAACCGCCGCGGTTAAGAGCAACGCCAGGAAAACTACGAACGTTGAAAGCAGCGCTATGCTGAAGCGGTGAGAGGTGCTCACGGTGTTACCATACCCACGACCGCAGGTTGATTTTGAATCTCCTGAATCCACTCGTCCCATTTCTTTAAGGCCAGCTCAACCTGTAGTTGATGTCGATCACGTTTTCTACGAACTCGCCGGCGGTCTTGTTCGGTCAATGGCTGCAACAAGGCGAACGTGATATTGACGGGCTGGAAGTTCTTTGTCTGAGTATTCGAAACATAACGCGCCAAGCCGCCAGTTGCGCTTTCGTGTGGCGCTTCAATCACCCGTTGACCAAGTGCCCGACGCGCGGCATTGGCGCCGGCCAACCAACCCATAGCGACCGATTCAACGTAGCCCTCGACTCCTGTAATTTGGCCGGCAAAGAAAATGCCGGGTCGCTCTCGCATCTCCATGGTAGGGGACAGTACACGCGGCGAGCAGATATAAGTGTTGCGATGGATCTGGCCAAACTGTAGGAACTCGACGTTTTCCATTCCGGGAATAAGACGTAACACTCTGGCTTGTTCGCCGTAACGTAGATGATTCTGGAACCCCACCAGGCTGTATGCATCTGCCATCAAATTTTCCTGCCGCAACTGCACCGCAGCGTAAGGTTCACGTCCGGTTCGAGGATCGATGAGACCGACAGGTTTCATCGGACCAAAACGCAGCGTGTCGACGCCGCGTCGCGCCATTTCTTCAATTGGCAAACACGCCTCGAACCAATGCGTCTCTTCGAACCTCGCGAGCGGAACGCTTTTGGCTTCAATGAGGGCCTGATAAAAGACGGCGTATTGATCAGAATCAAACGGGCAGTTCAGGTAGTCATCACCGCCTTTTCCGTATCGAGCGGCGGCGAACGCGATTGATCTATCGATTGAATCCGCAGCGACGATTGGGGCGATTGCGTCGTAGAAGTAGAGTTGATCGCTGCCGGTGAGCTTCATGATCTCTGAAGTTAACGCCTCAGACGATAACGGGCCCGTCGCTATGATCGTAAGCTCGTCGCCGAGAATGTTCTTGACCTCTTCGCGAACTAATTCGATAGCCGGCTCGGCTTCGATCCTCTCAGTAATGTATTCCGCAAACTGCTGGCGATCGACAGCTAGCGCCGCGCCGGCTGGAACCCGGGTCGCGGTGGCTGCCTCCATCACCAGCGAACCCGCCCGTCTCAGTTCTTCTTTCAACAGGTAGGGCGCACTTCCAGGTTCGTCGGATTTGAGAGAGTTGGAACAAACGATCTCAGCAAGCTTATCAGTGCGATGAGCCGGAGTTTGTGTAACCGGACGCATCTCAAAAAGGCGAACAGGCACGCCCGCACGCGCAGCTTGCCAGGCTGCTTCGACGCCTGCGAGTCCGCCGCCTATTATGTTGATTCTTTGGTTAGACATTCATGGCATTCCAAGAGATACGTCCGCTGCTAGTGAGTCCTTTGAGATTTGACAGTGATCGTTTGTCATTTAGGCGGAAGAGCTTTCGACTATAGACTTTGGACTTTGGACTTTACCAATGCTCAGGGCTTCGGAGCCTCAAGAGTGTAATCTCGCACATCGCCGGAAAAATGTTTGTAATCGCTCCACTCATAAGTCTTGTTCAAATCGCCACCACCGAACAGCAGTACTTTCATCGATAAGTTTATTTGCGCGAGTCGCGGCAGCCAGACACCTTCATTCATCCGCGTCTGCTCCATCACCATCGAGGCTCCCGGGCGAAGCGAGAACAACAAACCTCCAGCCATCTTGAACCCCTCGGCCAACCGAGCCTCCAGGCGAATAATCTGTTTATCTGTAGGATCTATCCAGACCACACCAACAAGTTTTGAGATTAGATCTTCCTGGCGGTTGCTGGGACGAAAACCGGGTTTCGGTCGAAAGTCAAAAACCACAGCGTCGCGATCGCGAAAGCGCTCGTGCCGTGGCGAGACAAATTCGCAGACTTTCAAGAATTGCGAAATCTCCAGGTCGTCGTCGTCTTCAGCCTTGCCTGCACGCTTACGCTCACGCTCCGCACGCCGCTTCTGTTCCCGCGCCTCATTCTTTTCCCGATCTCGATCTACTTTCAGAAATTCCTCTTCAACGCGCTTTTGTTCTTTGGCCGCGCGTTCTGCTGAAAGTGGCACACCATTCTCACTAATCAACTTCAGAACGGGAGCACGATTTGCAATCGGAAAAACCTCTGAAACCCGCACCGTCTCTTTCTTGACTTCGCCCTTGCTGTTGATTTCTCGATCAGTCTCTTTCTGCAGGAACGAATACTCGTGGAATCGTTTCTCAACCTCATCCTGGTTCCGGGAAACCACGCGCAATAGTTCGGGAACGTCTAGCGAGTCCCCTGCGCGGGGTGGATCAAAATCTGTGAGCGGAATACCGCGGTTGTACCTGGCGCCGGTCAGGGTGAGCACTATCTGACCGCCATCGGGCAAATCGGTTTTGACCTCGTGGGGCTGCATGAGACTTGCTACCGCTCGGTAGTCAGACAATCTGTGCGTCGTCTTCCTGGCTTCGTCGACGATCTTTGTGGGCAGGCCCGATTGACGGCTGAAGTAATAATGTAATCGCGCTCCACTGCGAGTGGAAAACTCCACGATGAAAGCCGGCTCGGATCCGAGATCGCCAACTGAAATCACGCGGGCTGCTACGCTTGCTTTCTTGTAATCGATTAAATGTCCGGCTGCTAATAAGGCCTGCAACTTTGCAGCACCGCCTTCGGCACCTGTGAGTGTTCTTAACTCGCCATCGAGCCCTTTGACCCAGGATGAGCTTGCGTTAGCGGCCGAGATAATCGCTCCGTTCCCGAAAGTCATCTCCGAACGAGCGGAAGAGGGCGATCGGGTCTGCGTTTTAGCAAGCCCTACGGTCTGGCCGTTTAGTTTTATAGTCCAGTTGAATTCCGCGTCTTTGATCGCCGCCAGTCGTTTTTTGCCGCCAACGGCTTTGAGGTATTTCTCTACTACCTTCTCGGCTGAAGGAAGCTTTTGAACGGCCCTGGTTTGGCCATGTAGTGGTCTACCGGTCAGAGCCAGGACGGCAAGCAGCGACAGGGAGCTTGCCACAAGAATGCGGCCACGACCGGAGAGAGACTTTTCTTTTGGGAGGGGGAAGGAGGTTTGGGGGAAGTTCATTTACAACTTTCCAGCTTTCTTCTTACCTGCTTTCGATTTCGAGCCGGCTTTCTTTACGGAAGCAATCTTCCTGGCGGAACCTTTTTCTCTGGTGGATACGGCTGCCTTCCGCCCTGCGCGAGACTTCCTTCCTGACGCCACTTTCTTACTCGCGGCTTTCTTAGTAGTGGTTTTCTTAGAAGTAGCTTTCTTAGGTGTGGCTCTCGTCTTAGTTGCCGATTTGCGCTTCGCGGCCTTTTTTGCCGGCGCAGACTTGCTTGTTGTCCTTGCGCTCTTCACGGAGCCGGCTTTCCTCGCCGACCCCTTTACGTTAGTCGCTGCCGCCGTCTCGTCCGTCTCGTTCCCAGCTTTAGTTGCGTCGACACTCTGAGTGGCCTTGAGCTGTCCGGCTTCAGAGATGTTTGTGTTGCCGGGTTTATTCGCGAATGGAAACTCATTTGTTTCGGCGAGCTTCTGCTGGTTCTGTTGAAACTCGTACTCGTTTAGTTGCCCTCCGTCTATCTTGTAGCTATTGATGTTTCGCGCTGGATTTTTTGGCATATAGCGTTCTCCCTGGTTCGAAATTGAGTGAACTTGACACTCCAAAGTATGCATTCGTATAGTGCAATCTCATTTCGAAACCTTAACGGTTTCAATAGCTGGCCGGCTTAGCTCAGTTGGTAGAGCGTCTGATTCGTAATTAGAAGGTCACCAGTTCAACTCTGGTAGCCGGCTCCATATCAGTACTTCTGCAGACCTCCTTAGTACAATAAAAAGCTGTCATACCCCCTACCTTATTTGTTGCCCTGCTCCGGCCGGTATTCTAACAGGCAAAAAGGTCCGGCAGAGGTGCTTTGTAAGCTCTCTGCCGGACCGCGGTTGACGTGCGGTTTCTCGTCTGAACTAGCCGACGGGCTGACCCTGTGCCAATTCCTTTACTGCTTCGGTCGTCAGCGACTGTCCCCCGATGGCCCAGTCTCCGCTTTTCACCTCCTCTAGAACAACCCAGGTAACTTGCCGCATGTTTTCACCTTCGATGCTGACCATAGCGTCGGTGAGCTTTTCGACAATTTCCTTCTTTTGTTGGCCTGAAAAGACGCCTTCGATTAGTTTGACATTGATGAGTGGCATAAACCCTTTCTCCTTCGGTTAACTGCAAGCGTTCACTGCGAAGATTTTCATTTGTCTCCATCTACTAACGCGAGAAAAGACCGGGCGACGAATCACGCTGGAAGACAGAAGAAGAACGGACTTTGCCTCGAAGTCTGAGAGTCTTACCTTCAAATTACCCGTTCGATTATTGACGCAAAGCAGAGGAAAAGAGGCAAGGATTTCCCCTGCCTCTCTCCCCGCGCCCCCTCGCGCGTCCGCGTCGCCGCGCCACGGAAACTGTTAACAGAACGCCGGTGAGATGTCATCGATCCGTTGCCGCGCTCGCGGTATCAGACTTTCCAACGTCTCGAGCACTCGTTCGTGTGTCATGCCGCTGCCGAGATATGTCCAGCGATTTGCCTGGCGCTGTACCTCACGAAACTGCGCCTGCTCCTCTTCGTTGAGTGTCCGACCAGTCGCCTCAGTAAAGCTCTGCAGATCAAACTCGACCTGTTGGGCCAAACCATTGTCGAGGAAGCCGCCGATCTCGAGATACTCTTCAACCGCACTCATGATCTCGCCTGCGCTTCGTCCGGCTGCAAGCGTTTCAACCATCAACGTATCGAGCTTCGCATGCTGGACTTCCTCAAGCCAGTGGTGCCGAAGCAGACTCTTGAACTGCGGATCGAGGTCCTCGTTCTCTCTGACGCTGTCCACGTAGTGGCTTTGCACCATCCACTCAATATGCAGGGTCGTGATTGCGATAGCTAGAGGATCGTGTTTCAAAATCTCACGCGCAATAGCTTCGGGGGGACCGATCACCGGGCACGAAACGCCAAAGCCTTCTTCAAACTCTTCGCGGAAACGTTTGAATAGCTGAATGTGTTTCGCTTCTTCGCCGGCAAACTGCAACAGCGCACGAACGCGATAGTCGTCGCCCTGGAGCTGCGGCCGGGCATGGTCGAGCACGAATGGAAGAATGAACTCTTCAACCAGGCCAAAAATGGACAAGTAAGCGTTGCCACGTATCTGGTTCAGTACCTTCTTCTCATAACGCGTCAGAAAATTAATCGGCTCGACGCGAGCCAGTGCTTCGGGCAAAAACGGTTTCGAGAAATCGAGTCGTTTGTCGCCGCCAATGATGTCTTCAATTCGCCAGTGAATTGCTTCTGACGCTGCTAACGCAGACTGGTAAGTAAAGGCGTGGTTCATCTGGAACACCTCCTAGGTTCCTTACGACGCAGCGGAACAATTCCGCTCTTATGCATAAACGCGGAAAACTCGAGCAGAGTGAATCACGCACCTTCAAGAATTTTTCGTTTGCTTATTTAAGGCGGAAATTTAAATTGTAGAAACGGAAAATGCTAATCTCGCCGCCGCCATGAAACTATCGCCAGGGCAACTGCATGAATACGATCGAGAAGGCTATCTGGTCTTGAAGGATTTTGTCTCGCCTATCGCTTGTGACCTGCTGCGCAACAGGGCCGCTGAGCTAGTGCAGCAATTTGATCCTGCCGGAATTGTTTCCATCTTTTCAACGCGGGAACAGAACCGTTTGACCGATGAATACTTCCTCGGGTCGGGAAACAAGGTCCGCTTTTTCTTTGAAGAGGGTGCGTTTTTCCCCGACGGTACTTTGAGAGACGTGAAGGAGCGCTCCATCAACAAGATCGGGCATGCATTGCACGATCTTGAGCCCGCCTTTGACAAATTCTCTCGTACGCCTGATCTGAAGCAGTTGATCTCAGATTTGCGGATCACCGAGCCGCGTCTGCTGCAGTCTATGTACATCTTCAAGCAGCCGAAAATTGGCGGTGAAGTTACCTGCCATCAGGACAGCACCTTCCTTTACACCGAGCCGATCGAGATTGTTGGCTTGTGGTTCGCCCTTGAGGACGCAACGCTGGAGAACGGATGCTTGTGGGCGTTACCGGGAGGACACAAGGCAGGGCTTAAGTCTCGCTGGTCGCGTTCGCCTGAAGGGATGCGATTTGAATATTTTGATGCGACACCCTGGCGCGAGGAGCAACTCGTACCCCTGGAAGTTTCGAAAGGTAGTCTGATTTTGTTGAATGGATTGCTTCCCCACAAAAGCCTGCCGAATCGCTCAGCCAGATCGCGACAGGCTTACACGCTTCACGTGATCAGCGACGGGTGCCACTATCCGGAATCAAACTGGTTACAGCGAGAAGCCAGCCTGCCCCTGCGCGGTTTCGACGGGTCCGAGTAGCCAGGAATTTTGGTTAATTTAGTTGGAAGGTCGCAATAATCCGCGGAAAATCCCCTGCACTTTTACGTTTTTTCCAGGCACGGTGAGAGGCTGGAGTTCTGAATTGGCAGGATGGAGCTCAATATTTGGGCCGCGACGAAACAGTCGCTTCAGGGTCGCGGTGTTTTCTTCGATCAAGAGCGCCACAACAATTTCGCCGTCGTGTGCATCCGTGCGATTCTCAATCAAAGCAATATCGCCGTCGCAGATGTGTTCATCGATCATCGAGTCGCCTTTGACCTTCAGCGCGTAGCAGCGATCAGGACGCACGCGACCGAGCAGAAAACGAGGTACCGGAATGGTCTCCTGCGATTCCACGACATCAATCGGTGCACCGGCTGCGATGCGGCCCAGCAGCTTGATCTCACAAAGCGCATCGCTGTCTTCGACCTTGACCTGGAGGGCGAAGCCGTCTTCGTGTTGGCGTGTCAGCAAGCCACGT
This sequence comes from Pyrinomonadaceae bacterium, assembly GCA_041742785.1. Lineage (GTDB taxonomy): Bacteria > Acidobacteriota > Blastocatellia > Pyrinomonadales > Pyrinomonadaceae > PSRF01. The sequence continues at coordinate 17,980 of JBGTOA010000045.1, forward strand.
TTTTCAAGCGCCGCGATGTGCTTTCCAATCGTGGCTCTGGATTTAACTCCAAAGTGTCTCGCCATCTGCGCGTAAGACGGTTCATGGCCGTGACGCTCGAGGAAGCGGGTGATGTAATCGAGAATCTCTTTTTGCCGTTGAGTTCTTGGGAGCATAAATTTCGCGGAAGCGCGTTCCCGATAACGATCGCGAGTGTTGAATAGAAACCTTGCAGGTGACGACGCATTCTAGGTTGCACGAACAGTGGCGTCAAGCCTTTGTTCGTGCAAGCCTAAACTATCTGCTTACCAGAAATTTATTTAATGGAATAACGAGCGAGGGTGCGAGGGAAGATGCGAACGCCGGCCGGCATCTGCGTCAAGGTTATCGGTGGGCCAGTCAACACCTCATTTGCCTTCTTGCCGCCGTAGACAGCTTCGTTGAGATTGTTGTCGGGAGTGATTGCAGCTCCTTTGAGTGCCGCGCCGATGAACACTCCCTTACTGCGAGAGTACGAGAGAATGCCGGCGTCAAGTGTTGCGTTGGTGGATGCCGCTGCTTCGCGTCCTACTGGACCAGCAGCCACGCCAACTTCTCCACCCATCTCAAATTTGTCCTCGAGCAATCCCTTGATTCCATCCTCGTTCATGATAAGCAGAACGTAATCCGATTTCTGTGCTCCAATCTGCGCGCCAAAACTGCCTCCGGTGAGATTGAAGAACGCCGGTGCGCTCCAACCGCGTCTCAGACGACGGCTGATGATCCCCTGGCCGCCTCGGCCACCAATAATGAAAGCCGCCTTGACGACGCCGGGAAAAACGGCAATTGCTTCGGCTTTATCCAACAATTCCCTGGGAATTGCCTTGTCGCGAACGTTCATGATCTCCGTAAACGTTTTCGCGGCCTCGCTCGAGTGGCGCGCAGCGTCTTGCATGCGCGATTTTTTCTGGGCGGGTACAACGACCACTCCGATCATGATCAGAACTGCCACAGTCAGTGCATTTGTGATGGCTCTCTGAGCTGAGAACTTCATGGTTAACTCTCCTTAATGGATCTAAAAGCAAGCTCAATCAGCCTTGGAGAAGATTGCGCATGGAATCTGCTTGCAATGTTTGAATTCCGGGGGTACTGGAATACTACACGCATTTCTTGTTAGTTGTCAGTTGGCTCTAGTTTGAGGTTGGTGGGTTTAACCTGAACGTTCGGCGACGAAAACTAAAACCTTACGCTGTAGCTCATACCCGGATCGCGTCCCTTGACCATGATCAGTGAGAAGGCGTGACGCTGGTGCGCAAACGTCAATACGGGATGGACGTTGACTCCGTTGTAAGTGATCAGCGCCGAGAGTTTCTCAGTGAAGAGGATCGTCAGTCCGCCAATCGGTCGCACTCGATGGTCGTACGTGCCGTAGGAGACCCCGACGTAAGGCGCAATCGGCAAACCTGTTACACGTTCCAGGTTCTTGCTGAACGTTGCAAAGAACGCCTGGCCCGAAGGAGTGCCAATGCGATCGGTCGAGGTTCCGAGCATGAGCGCCGGCCGCTTGCCGGTCTCTGTGATCACCAGGAGGTTGGCGAGGGGTTTAAATTCTCCTGCTCGCGGGTTGTATTCGATACCGAGTTGCACGCGAGGATGAAACCGATAGGTGAGGGTGGTGCGCACGGCTGCGCGCGGGATTTGATTGCTTAGCAAACGTACTCCCAGCGTCCAGCGATGCTCATCATCCGATCCTGCCCCGCTCACGGCGCGGCCCTCACCTGGTCAAAGCGGTCAACTGGGAACCAGCGATACTCGCGCGGTTGAAGTAGTTTTCCCGGAAGCCTCACTTTTAAGAGCAACGGTGTCCGCTGCCAATAAGGAATCGAGCTGTAGCCGCAGCTCTCGTTCGGTGACGGGGCGCGCAGTGACTGAGAGTGTCTTCCCATCGCGGCCGATGATCACAGTTCCCGGCAAAGTCGGGCCCAGTCCGAAGCGTTTCATGTCATCAGAAGTGGCACCCAACCAGACAGGAAAGTTGACCCGCACTGTCTTCACAAACTGCAATACCGTAGCGCGATCCGCGAACGTGTCAGCCGCTGCGCCCACTACCTGCACGCCGAGAGCGGCATACTCGTTCTGAATCAACGCCAAATCCGGCATCTCCGTGCGACATGGAATACACCAGGTGGCCCAGAAGTTGAGCACGACGATCTTGCTGCGGTAGCCGCTTAGTTTTTGCTCAACACCCAACAGATCCTTGAGCACCAATTCTGACTCGGAGCCCACAGCGCTAACGTTCTGTGCCGAACTGTCCGAGCCACGCACTACCTGGAACTCATCAACCGCAACGTATGCCTTGCCATTTTCTTTTCGCGACGTGCCGGACACTTTGACCCACTTCCCGATCGATTGCAGCCACTCATCACTGTTTTGTTTGAACCTGCCGGCTTCCACCAAATATAACTTGTAATCGTCTCCCTCTTTTACCGCGATCGCTGGTGGAATTCCCTTGAGCGAGCATTCCATCGCACATTGCAAGTCGGCGGCGTTTCCGTAGGCGGTGGTTTTCCGATCAGCCTCAAACCAACACTCAGAACAGACGAGCTGACCCTCAAGACTAATCCTGTCGTTCGTGGCTTTCTGGGCGCTGGCTGCAAATTCGCCTCCGATGAGCAAGGTGAATGGCAGTAGCAGTCGCATGGCGATTGAGAATTGAATATTCATGTTGTGTTTAGGCGAGAAACTTTAGCGAGCCGGGTCAATAAGCTTCTTCCTGCGTGTACTTTTGAATGATTCTGCCGCGCACTTGCGCAGGCGTGAGTTTTTCTTCCTTTTGAAGTTTGTACGCGAGCAGCGCCTCATCGACGCACACCGCGCAATGCGAAGCATGGTCATCGACGAAGCAACTGTGAAGGCTCTTGTGCCCAAACGCTTGATCACAATGGCAGTAACACGGAAGTTCCGCGAGTGTCTCCGGAATCTTCCTGGCCACCTCATAGGCTTCACGCGCTTTTCCCTCAAACTGCGCCGGGGCCAGGGTTGGCTGAAGATTACTTATCTGATACCCGGTTTGAAAGGCAGGAACGGCGGGCGTGCCCGGTTTGGTTGCGTGAGCATGCGAATCAGTCGCCTCGGAGTGGGCGCTTCGCTGTTGCGCCACTGGGGCTTTACTGCGAGAAATGAAAACTGCAGTTCCTGCGACCATCAATAGTCCGCCTATTACTAAAAGCAAGATTTTGTTCTTCATCTACGATCTCCTACTTCTCCTTAACTAAACTCAAGAGGCAGCTTCACTGAAAAATACTATCTCATACCGACGTTCGCCTCAGCCGCAACGCATTGGCAATTACTGAAACGGAGCTAAAGCTCATCGCCGCGGCGGCAATCATCGGATTTAATAACAACCCGAAGAATGGGTAAAGCACTCCCGCTGCGATGGGGACACCCAGAGCGTTATAGAAAAACGCAAAGAAGAGATTCTGTTTAATGTTACTCATTGTGGCCCGACTCAACGTTCGTGCTCTGACTATTCCACGCAGGTCGCCTCTTACCAGTGTGATGTCAGCGCTTTGCATTGCGACGTCAGTGCCGGTGCCCATTGCGATCCCCACGTCGGCCCGGGCAAGCGCCGGTGCATCATTGATTCCATCGCCAGCCATCGCAACGCGGTGCCCCTCAGTCTGTAAGCGTTTAACAATCTCGGCTTTCTGTGTTGGCAAAACCTCGGCGAAAACTTCATCAAGTGCCAGTCTTGCTGCAACTGCATTCGCGGTCGTATGGCTGTCTCCAGTGAGCATCACGATGCGCAGGCCCTCATCGTGCAGTTGTCTGATTGCTTCCGGCGTCGAAGACTTGATTGGGTCGGCAACTCCGAGCAAACCGGCACCCCTGCCATCCACGGCTACAAACACAACCGTTTGGCCGTTCGCGCGATATTCCTCGGCTTTGTTTCCCAGCTCCTCAAGCTCGATATTCAGATCTTCAAACAGGCGCCGATTCCCCAACACAACTGCCCTGCCATCTATCTTTCCGACGACACCTTTCCCCGTAATCGACTCGAACGACGCTGTGGGGACTAGTTGAATATTTCGTTCGCGCGAGCCCGCCACGATCGCCGCAGCTAATGGATGCTCGCTGGCGTTCTCAAGACTCGCAGCCAGGCGAAGCACGTCCCCTTCGTTCCAGTCGGGAGCGGTCAACACTGTGACCAGTTTCGGCTTTCCTTCCGTCAGTGTGCCGGTCTTATCGATTACGAGCGTGTCGACGTCTCGGAGCACTTCCACAGCCGTAGCGTTCTTGAAGAGCACACCAACCTGCGCTGCTTTACCGGTAGCCACCATGATCGACATCGGCGTTGCGAGCCCCAGCGCGCACGGGCAGGCGATGATCAGTACGGCGATTGAGTTGATGAGCGCGTAAGCGAGACGCGGCTCAGGCCCGGTAATGGCCCATGCGATAAATGTCATGATCGCCACGGCGATCACAACCGGCACGAAGTAAGCAGCGACAACATCGGCTAGTCGCTGAATTGGCGCACGGCTGCGCTGGGCTTCGGCAACCAACTGCACTATCTGTGCGAGCAACGTCTCAGAGCCAACCCGCTCGGCCTTCATGACGAAAGAGCCGGTGGAATTTACAGTTCCACCGATTAATGTATCGCCGGGTCGCTTCTCTACCGGTAAGGGCTCGCCAGTTACCATCGACTCATCTACCGCGCTCGAGCCTTCTACCACCACGCCATCGACGGGAATCTTTTCACCCGGTCGCACGCGTAACGAGTCGCCCGGTTTAACTTCGGCGAGTGGCACGTCCCGCTCGCTGCCTTCAACATTAATTAATCTCGCGGTTGCGGGAGCCAAACCAAGCAAAGCCTTCAAAGCGAAACTGGTTCGGCTGCGTGCCTTCAATTCAAGGACCTGGCCCAACAACACCAAGGTCGTGATCACTGCCGCGGCTTCGAAATAAACCGGAACGCTTCCTTCGTGGCGAAACGAATGAGGAAACGCTTCTGGAAACAGCGTGGCAACAACACTGAAACCGTAAGCGACACCGACACCCAGTCCAATCAACGTGAACATGTTGAGGCTGCGATTCACGATTGATTGCCAGGCGCGGACAAAGAAAGGCCACCCACCCCAGAGCGCAACTGGCGTAGCAAGAATTAACTGGATCCATGCGAGAAGGCTTCCTGCCAGTCGTTGCTGCAACGGGTTGCCGGGAATCAGATCGCTCATGCCAATAGCAAAAACCGGAGCGGTAAGGATTGCGCTTATCCAAAAGCGACGGCGCATATCCGACAACTCAGGATTTTCTTCTTCGGCTACGACAATTGAACGCGGCTCAAGCGCCATGCCGCAGATGGGGCAGCTGCCGGGCCGGTCCCGGACAATCTCAGGATGCATCGGGCAGGTGTATTCGGCCTTAACCTGTGTTGAAACACTTGGCGTGCGCTCGAGAGCCATCCCGCACTTCGGACATGACCCGGCGTGCGCTTGTTGCACTTCGGGATGCATCGGGCAGGTGAATTCAGCGATGGAATCGGCCTTCTTCTCAACGCGCCCGATGGCGACCGGTTGCCCCAACTGCGGTGCCTGCGGTTTCAGAAAACGTTTGGGATCCTCGCGGAATTTGTGAAGACAACCCGGATTGCAGAAATAGTACGTCTGCCCCTCATAGGCAAACGAACCCGCCGCGGATTCCGGATTGACGGTCATCCCGCAGACCGGGTCGATGGCTTTTTGTTTGGTTTTTGAATTCGCCATAGGATCCCGTCGTGCTGAGTACTTAGTGCTTACGCTATCGCAGTGGTTAATTTCAGTAAATAACTAAGGCTGAACCGTAGGCGGAACTCAGTACTCAGCAGCGCTCTTTCAGTGATCCATCTTCATTTTGCCTGGCCGCATGCGCACAAAGAAATGAAATGACTTTGGACTATTGCCATAGATCGCATTCAAGATCGCCGGCTTCGAATAAAAAGTCACATCGCCTCCGAATGCTATGGAAAGCTTCTCCGTGTTCCAGAAGTCGCGAGCTCCGCCAAACGTGTAACCGCCAATCCTGAATGAGGGGCGATGATCGTTTATGCCAAGCAACTGCCGATCGTCCGCTCTCAAGATCGAATTCTTGTCCGCGAGCTCCAGCCTCGTGTAGAGATAGTTCTTATCCAGAAAGTTCACGGTCGATTCGGCCACATAGCCATTCAGGTTGAAAACATCGTCACCGTGGGTTTCGTGATTCCTTCCCCAAATCAGACTCGTCGCCCAGTTTCCTTTCTCCAACGGTCGGTTATACGAGATTGAAGCGGTCGTTCGTCTGACATCTCCTGGCTCGAGCGCCTCAGGGTTGCGTAACAGACCGTGGCTGATCTGCATCGACCAGTTGTTATTAGGTGCAAAGGATAATCGGGCTGAGCGTGAGTTCCACGGATTCGCCTCGAAGTCGTACCGGTTCTCATCCGGCTCGCGACCGTTGAAAATTGAACCCTCGAGTTTGAACCAGCGATAAGTGAAGCCTGTTGTAAACACACCAAAAGTGATGTGCGATGAATCCTGGAGGTGATGTGAAAGTACGGCCGAGGGATTTTCGGATGCGGAAACCCGATGCATGAAAGCGGTCGGTCCCAGCGCCGGCTCACCCGGATAGCCAATGTAAGCGAACCAGGTCCCACGTTCACCAAGGGGGACTCGATAAGTGGCCGACAGTTCCATGAACAGATCGTGTGGATGCTGGCGATCGATCAAGGGCTGACCCTGATACGTTTCACCCGTTTGGAACAGATGCGGCGAACCACCCGGAGAAAAAGTGAATGGTTCAAAACTAAACATAGAACGCAGTTCAAGCGTTCCTTTGCCTACCCGCCGCAGCGCCATCGGCATGAACCAATTCGCCGATTCAAACTTCGTCACGCCGCGTGGTCCGCCTTGCGAATTCACACCGATGAAAGCATTGTAATGAAACATCAATAGCCATTCGCCGGACTGTTTATGAATCATATAACTCGGCGACGAAGCCGGCAGCCATGAGGTTCCGGAACCCATTTGACCCATCGGTGTAGCATTCGTTGAACTCTTACCAACCCGAATTGCCATTTGATCCCCGGACATAATCATCAACGCTTCGCTTTCCATGGCGTGCGGTTTGGCCGGCATGGTCGCATGTGTTGGTGTGGCTTCCGCAGCAGGCGCAGGTGCCGCTGCCGCCTTTTCGTGCCCCTTGTGCTCTTCCACAATTGCAGGTTTAGGTGAAGCTTTGGGAGTTGGTGTTGGCTTAGGGTCAGGCATCACATGGCCCTCGTGCTGCGCACGGCCAGTTCCGGCGAGCAGAATCAGAACCGAAAGCGTAAGAAGCGAATTCCTAAATGTCAGTCTTTGTCTCGTATCCATCTCGATGAAAAGCGAGCGCGGCAGGCTCGAGCACCATCTTCGTGGCCAATTAAAGCCACCAGGATCGTGGACCACGCCCGCCGCTCTCAACCCCCTTGTTAGCCCTGTTTCTCCTTATGCTCCTTATGTTCCTTCTTCATGTCGCAAGAATCACCACTGCAGCAACAGCATCCATCTTTCGATGAATGGTTCTTGGGATCATGACCCGCGGCATGCTTCATCGAGCAGGAATCACCGCAACACGACATCGTGGCACAACACGCCGTCTTTTCCTTTGTTGTTGTGTCTTTGGCTGCATCCTGCGCGAACGCGATGCTCGAGATTGCGAGTGCCAAACCGACGACGAGCCCGAGTGCAAAACCTTTAAAGTTTTTCATTTCATCTCCCTATAAAAGAATATGTGTCCCCGGTATCAGCGGACACACTGATACCGCAAATTGACAGACGAACGCGTCTGCCGGCACCACATTTCTTAGATCAGGAAGACACAACAGCGGAGATAAGTGTGACCGCGATTTGGTAGGCGTAGAGGTTCAGAAAGTGGGATGTGCTGATCAACCACTCGGAGCGGTGGCGACCAATCGGGTGTCAGTGCGACTGGTGAGCCCTGTTCGTAACGAACCTTTCCTATGACCGCCGTCGCATTAACGCCCATGGGACAATCCCTTATTGAGCCGGAAGGAGCCTCGTGTTGACCGTTGAAGACAGGCTCAGACGTATCGGCAGCTTGCTGTGCAGGCTCTGTCTCGCTACTCGCCCGCCGTTGTGCACAACAAGCGTGCGACTCTGCTGAGCCACAGGATGCATCCGCACTCACGACTCCCGAAAGACTCTGAGAATGTCGTTCGGTCGTCGTGGCAGCTTGTGCTCCAATTTCGCATCCGAACAGACACGGCATGCCCGCGATCCAGCACACCAGCAACGGTACCAGGGTCAATCGGATAATTTTTGTGGAGGCGAGACGCAACATCGCTTGGAGTCTAACTCTCGCTACTACCCGCTGTCGAGGAGTTCGAGGTATGTGCCGAAGAAAAAGGAGGTATTCCCGGCGTGGTTTTCTTAGAAAAGTCTTCTCTTTCTCTTACGATCGCCCACTGGACGAACCGGCCCGAGGCGTGGGAACATCTGACCAACTCATAATATTTCAACTTTCCGAATTGGGGAGGGACACAATGGAAATTGATCGCAGCAAAGTTACTTCGCAGGAAGATACTAACGAAGAAGCGCCAATGGACAAGGCGAATCATCGCGTCGACGCCGAAATGAAATTGATCGAAAGCCAGGCCAAGGAACAGGTGGCTGACGGCCTTCAGGACGAGAAGCTGGCAGGTGACGCCGAACGATTACGACAGCAGGCCGAAAAGGAACTAGACAACCTAAACGCAGAGGATAATCGGAAACGAGAAGGCTAACCGCGTTCAGCTCTTCAAAGCGTCTTCGATCGCTTGTTTCAACTGCGGAGGCGTTCCGACAGGGCTGAAGCCGATGAACCGCTTTAAAATTTTGCCGTCACGAGAAATGATAAAGCTCTGCGGGATTGAGTCGCGTCCCTGCATAAGTGTCACGGCGACGTCAGCAGTAGCCCAACCCACTCGGTAGTCGATATCGAAACTTTGCACGAACTCTCGCACACGTTCAGCGGAGGCGTCCGGATTCTCGGTTGAAAGACCAACCACCTCAAGGCCCTGGTCTTTGTACTGTCGGTAGAACTTCACCAGTTCAGGGATTTCATTTCTGCACGGCCCGCACCAGGTCGCCCAGATATTAATCAGCAAGACCTTCCCACTATAATCCGACAGCCTGATTGGAGCTCCGCTAACGGATTTTAATTGGGCGTTCAAGAGTTCGGGAGGAAGAGAAACGAGGGCGGGTGGGGCCGGCACGGATGATCGGCCCGGATTAACTTTAGCAACCGGCGAGGTTGGTCGTGCCGCCTCGTCCGTCGAGTTACAGCTCGAGACTCCAAACATCGCGATCAGGGAAAGCACAAGAATCGTAAAACCGATCCTGCCAGGTGTTAACAAAGATCCTGTTACCTTAACTTCGGTTGATGAAGGCATTAATGTTCCTAAGATGATCGTTGCCGGCGCAACCAAATCAGCGTTCTTTCAATTCTTCCCAAAGCGAAACGAATCGAGAATTAAAGGTAACTCACCCCGCTCGCCGACGTCGTCAACGCCTGATAACTCTGGGGCAAGTGATGTACAAAACATGCTAAGAGTCGCTCCAGTGGTCTCGTCTTGCGTGCCGAGCGGAAGAAAGACAATGCGTCCCCAAACCTGAACGTCACCCTTCTCGGTTCCCTTTGACAGGCTCGTGTAACGAAACTCGTAACCATCCATCGCGTTTATTTTGGTCGGTCCTTCGGAAACTTTGCGGTACTCGGGAAATACTTTCTCCAGGCTGGCACTGAAGCGCTCGACAAGTTTAGGGAAAAGTTCTTTATCAGCTTCGAATGTACCCTGACTGTCGTACCAACCTACCGAAAAATTCTCTTGCGTGAAATCAGGCGGCAACATCCGCTCGACTTTTGCAAAATTACTCGCACCTGGAACTCCGGCCTTTGGATCCACCTTCCAGCCTTGCGGGTAGTAGAACGAAAAGTCGAAGTAGTGATCTGCGAGTCTTCCGTCCAGGCGAGCGTTTGAATTGGCAAACTTTAATGCACCCTCCGGAGGATCAAACGGGGGGTTCTCCGGAGTCGTTTCTGGTATCACCGAACTTGTATTCTCGGGACTCGAAATTGGTGGTGCGGGACTGGGTTCTGTTACTACGACCCTTCGGTCGTCCATACTTTCAAGACGCGGCTTGATCACCATGAAAAAAGCCGCTGCCACGCCGCCGATTCCGAGCACCAGTAGCAAGGCGAGCAATCCCAGGATCAAGGGTAACTTCGACTTTTTCGGCTGCGTTTCGACGGCGGCCGGCAATGGCGCCGACGCTTGAGGGGGTGGCAGAGGAGGAACAACCGGGGTAGGTACATCAACCATGGTCCGCATGTTTGTTGGCCCGGTGTCGCGTGGTAAGACTGCCGTCCGGGCTAACCCGGAATCGAAAAGCGTAGTGTTGGGATCGGGGAGCTCGCGACTGGTGGCCTTCTCCCAGGAAGCCTCGTTTCCAGGCTTGCCCAACTCTGACGAGGTGGCGCGCATAGTCGCGTTAAGATCGACGGCCGGCTGGCTAATGAGAAGGCCACCGTCCACGGTGCAAAACTTCTGGTTTTCGTCTGGAAATGTGCGGTTACATTTTGGGCAATGCTTCATTGGATCCTCTTCTGGGAAGACGGGGTTCTACTAAGGACGCGCGCCGGCAAGCTTCTGCTCGACATTCTTGTTGCCGGGATCAAGTTCCAATGCCCGCTGATAGGCCCGGAGCGCGTCGCTCTTCAGATTGCTCTTTAAGTAACCATCGCCCACACCCTCGAAGCCGAATGCGCCTGCCAGCCGGGGACGGTCGCCGTCGGGGACGAACTCGGCAGCCTGCGTATAGGTCTTCTCGGCATCCTGATAGCGATTCAACGCAAGGTAAACGCTACCGAGCAGGTTGTAGGGTTGAAAGGCCTTCGGGCTAACTTCGGACGCGCTCTTCAGAACGCGTTCCGCTTCATCGTAGCGCTTCTTTACCACCAGCATCCTTCCCAACAGGAAAAGTCCCGTCGGATTGCGCGCATCCATTTCAAGCGCGCGACGTAATACGGGCTCTGAGCTGTCCCACTGCTGTTCAGCCTGCAGCGACTCAGCGATGATGTTGAGAGTCGAAGGATCCTTTGCCAACGCGCTCGCACGCTCGTAAAGCGGAGTTGCCTCGGCCACTCGACCGGAGCGTTTCAACACTCTTGCGAGGTGGGCATAGGCAACGGCAAACTCAGGGTCTAACTCGATCGCGCGCCGGTATGCCTGTTCGGTACCTTCATTGAAAACCCCCCGGGCTTGCATCGCGACGCCCAGGCGATCCCAGGCCACTGCATTTGTTGGCTGCACTTGCGTGGCCCGGCGCGCAGATGTTTCGGCTTCGGCGAAACGTTTGGCGTTGTCGGCGCCGGTACGCGGCCGCACCAGCACCACGCTCAAGGCAACCAACGCGTCAACATCGAAAGGGTTCCACTCAACAGCATTTCGGTAAGCCTGCTCGGCGTCCTCCCATCGTTGCTGATCGGTGTAAACATTCCCGAGTCCGTATGCGCCACGTGCGTCCCGGGCCCGAAGTTTAAACACTCCTTTATACGCTTCTTCAGCTTCAGAAAATTTGCGCGCGTCTCGGAACGCATTACCCTTCTCCAGCAAATCGTCGATACGATCGTCGACGGGAACCGTGGTGGTGGTTCGCCTGGTCGTCGTTGTTCTGCCGGCCGGCCTTGTGCTGCTGCCTGCGGGCTTCGCTCCACGCTTGGTTTCCGGGTTCTTCGGTCTGAAAATCCCGGCGCCGCCCCCGACCTCGGCGCCTACATCCTGACCAAACGTACGCTCGCTTAGCAGGGACAGGCTGAGGCACATTGCAACAGCGATTAAGGTTAGGCGCACCATCGCATTAGCTCTCATCGGTCTTCTCCTAAATCCTACGAGTTTGGGATTTAATTCGAACTACGGTTTGACGGCCGGTGTTGATATAAGAATGCCGGGCCTCTTGGAAAACTGAAGTCGACTCTGAGGATTGTAGTTTCGAGATAATCGAATTGCAATCGAAGGCCTCCCAAAATTACTTTATTGAGCCGCACGAACGAGTCGGAAACCGATAGTCGGGTTCTTTGTAGCCGCCGGCGCGAAATCGCGGTAGGTAGAAGTGATTGGGTTCTGTTTGTCCAGCGGATCGCTGATAAACGATCCGCCGCGTTTCACTATCCACCCGTTGTACTGAGATGAAAATTGGGCCTCGTCGTTGCCCTGATAAAGCTCGATTGGAGTCGACGTCCACTCCCAGACATTGCCGATGAGATCACTGACTCCCCAGCGATTCTTCCCTTCAGGCAACGAGCCAACGGCTTTGGGAAAGTCCTGTTTCACTACTGCCTTGCCGTCGACCCAGGTCGGGCCCCACGGATAAAGATTGTTCTGATCGCCGCCCCTCGCCGCGTATTCCCATTCCTGCTCCGTCGGCAACCGGTATTCTGCGTTGTCGCGCTTGGAGCGCCAGGCGGCAAAAGCTTTAGCGTCGTCAGCTGAAACGTAAACCACTGGCCAAAGCTCCTGTCCGAAGATGGGTTTGCTATTGCGCCAATGTGGCGGCGCTGGATGACCAGCCTCGCGGACGAACTCCACGTACTCGGCGTTGGTAACTTCAGTCGGTCCCATCAAGAAGGAGTTGACTGTCACCGAATGAGCTGGGCGCTCCTGCAACGGGCCATCGTTCCGTCCCATCAGAAATGTGCCGCCTGGAATCTCGATGAAATCAGGTTGCACAGTCGAAACGATCTGCGAACTAACTGGAGGCGTGGTGGGCTGAACCGTCGCCGGTGCCGTTTTCAGGAGAAAGTAACCGCCGATTCCCAAGCCAGCTACGACCAGCAAGAGAACAACAACCCCGGCTACCAAATACGAATTCGTCTTGGTCGCCGGAGGGATGGTGGTAACTGGTGGATATTGAGAGTGGACAGCAGCCGAGGAGGAAAAACTATTGTTTCCTGCGGTTTGGAGCACAGCCGCTCCGTGAATCTGAGTTACTTCTGGATCGATAACTGGGGTTGCTGGAGGCATGCTGGTGGCCAGCCGCGCCAATCGCTCTTCAAGTTCTTTGGCTTGACGCTCCACGCGCTCCATCTGCTCGCGCTGCTGCCGCTCGCGTTCCTCGCGCACCGCGCGCTCCTGGCGTACCTGCTCTTCAGCTTCCGCTCTGCGGCGCGCAGCTTCGGCCTCCCTTTGGCGCTGTGCCAGGGCGGCTCGCTCGGCCTCTTCTCGAGCAATTCGTTCCCGCTGTTCCTGCTCCAGACGGGCAACTTCAGCAAGCTGCGGCTGCACTGAATGACCCGACGGCGCGAAACTGCCCAGATCCGCAAGCGAATCTATTGCCGCCTCGTTGAGCGTATGCTCAAGTCCACCAAGCGTCGACGTCGGCCCCGGCGACATGATTGTCTGATTCGGATCGAGCGCGCCCGTGCTGCGCGTGACAACACTTCGGCCTTGAGAGGAGGAGGAGGACGTAACAGCCTCATTCAGCTCCCGGAGAAATTCGTCAACGGTTGGCGTGCGTGCATCCGGTTCTTTTTCAAGGGCATGACGCACAACCGCCTCAATTTCGGGCGGTACTTGCAATCCGAGTGATTTGAATGTTGGTGGCGGTAGCGTCAGATGCTTCTTCATTATGGACGGAATCGACGAGCCTTTGAACGGCACATCGCCCGTTAGCATCTGGAACAGAATAATGCCGAGGCTGTAGATGTCGGCTCGAGCATCAGGCTCATCGTCTGACCACTGTTCGGGCGCCATATAGAAGGGCGAGCCCATCAGACCGCTGGTCTTTGCCTGAACAAAAGAGCCCAGCAAGTCGCCGGATTTAATCTTGGCCAAACCGAAGTCGAGGATCTTCAGGCCTTCAGAGACCGGCATTCCCGTCTGGGTCATAATGTTCAGCGGCTTTAAGTCGCGATGGACAATATTTTGACGGTGTGCTGCTGCTACTCCAGAAGCAAGTGCTTTGATGAACTCCATCGCGCGATCGGGAGCCATGATTTTTTCTTCGGCAAGAATGTCCTGTAGCGACCTTCCATTCACAAACTCCATCACCAGAAAAGGCATCGTGCCTCGCGCGACGCCAAAGTCAGTGACGGCGATGATGTTTGGGTGCCGAATAGCTGCAGCGGCCAGCGCTTCCTGACGGAACCGAGTGACCAGCATCGGGTCGTTGCCAACCAGATCAGGCAAGATCACTTTGATTGCGTGAGACGTTTTCAAAAAGATATGGCGGGCGCGAAAGACCACTCCCATGCCACCCTGACCCAGGCGTTCTTCCAGTTGATAGCGGGCATCGAGGATGGGCTCGCCGTGCAACGAGTGGGTGGTAACATCGCCGTCTTTCGGACAGTGATTGATTTCGTCGGGGAAGCAGCGCTTACAGGCTGGGCATTCTTTCATGGAAGGGGCTCGAACAGAACAGACCCGCTGGATCGTGTAACGGTCTGCGATTTTATGGTGCCCGGAGGCGGGCCCGGCAATCATGGAACGCGGTAAACCGTGCTCGCTGGAGCATCATTGTCGCCGCGCAAAATCGTATTATGTTAACTGACTACCGCTGTGAAAGGGATTTTAGCGGCTTGCTCAAACTCAAGCAAGTAAGGGGTTAGACGGGTAGTGGTTCATGAACCACTACCGTTAGACGAGGGGTTCCCCGCATAGGCGATCCACTCCAACCTCAATAACTGACGTTTACCGCACGACTATATTCACTAAACGCTGCGGCACCACTATCACCTTTACAATGTCATGTCCTTCGGTGAACGCTCGAACTTTGTCATCTGCCAGCGCGGCAGCTCGCAGCTCCTCCACACTCACATCGGGAGCAGCGATCACCCGCGATCGCAGCTTGCCGTTAACTTGAACCGGGATCTCCAACTCTTCGTTGCGGGCGAGCTCAGCGTCCGCGAGGGGCCACTTTGCCGAATTGAGAAGTCCTCCTTCATGACCGAGCGATTCCCACATCTCTTCGGACGCATGCGGAGCAAACGGCGCCAACATCACCACCAGCGCTTCCAGCGTCTCACGAACTGCAAATGCATCCACGTCCGACGCTTCAACAGGCGCGATATCGAAATCGCTCAAGGCATTGAAAAGCTCCATCAACGCCGCAACGCTTGTATTCAGGTGCAGGTGCTCCAGATCACTGGTCAATTTTGCGATAGTCTGGTGAGTCTTTCGTCGGAGCGCGCGTGCGCCTGAACCAAACTCTTCAGCAGCAGGCGCCCAGCTTCCTGCAGGCATGTTCGTCAGGCGCTCACGCCATTGCCAGACCGCCGTGTAGACGCGACGCAGAAATCGAATAGCTCCTTCAACTCCGGCTTCTGACCAGCGCAATTCATTTTCGGCCGGCGCCGCGAACAAAATGAAAAGCCTCGCCGCATCGGCGCCAAACGCAGCTATCATGTCGTCCGGATCCACACCGTTGCCGAGACTCTTGGACATAGCTTTCCATTCCTCAGTCCCTTCGACGCGATTCGTCACCATTCCCTGTGTGAGCAGTTTCTTCACGGGCTCGTTGAACGACACCAGGCCGATGTCCCGCATGAACTTGGTCCAGAAGCGTGTGTAGATCAGGTGCATCACCGCATGAGAATCGCCGCCGATGTACTGGTCGACCGGAGTCCACTCGGCCGCTTGCGCGATATCGAAAGGCTCTAACTCATTTCGCGGGTCGGTGTAGCGAAAGAAGTACCAGGACGAGTCGACAAATGTGTCCATCGTGTCGGTGTCCCGCCGAGCCGCTCCTTTGCATTGCGGACAAGTTGTATTCACAAACTCAGGAACCGTGGTCAAAGGTGACTGGCCCGTGCCGGAGAAGTCCGCCGTGTCAGGCAAGAGCACCGGCAGATTCTCGTAAGCCTCCGGCACAGTCCCGCAACTCTCGCAATAAATAATCGGTACCGGCGCGCCCCAAAATCGCTGGCGCGAGACACCCCAATCCCGGATGCGATAAGTCACTGCTCCGCCACCAAATCCCTTGCCCTCTGCGTGGTCCGCCATTTCACTCATCGCTACTTCGGAAGTCTTGCCTCCCCACTGATCGCTGTTAATCAGAACGCCATACTCAGTAAATGCGTGCGGCATAACGCCTGATTGGTCCGAGCCGGTAGTAGATTGAGGTTCGGCTGCCGCCTGGTTGTGAGACACCGGCGCAATTACCTGGCGTATCGGCAGCGAATACTTCTGAGCAAACTCAAAGTCGCGCTCATCGTGTGCCGGCACACTCATTACGGCACCTGTGCCGTAATCCATCAGCACATAGTTCGCAACCCAAATCGGAAGGCTCTCGCCGCTGAAAGGATTAATCGCGAGCACACCGGTGTTGATTCCTTTCTTGTCTTCTTCTTCAGTTGGGTCCTTGCGACTGGCCCGCTCCGCGGCAACCTTGCGAGCAAACGCCTCCACGTCTTTCTTCATTGGAGATTCCTGCAGTAGCTCCCCGAGTAACGGATGTTCGGCAGCGAGTACGATTGCCGTCGCCCCGTAGATGGTGTCAATGCGAGTAGTAAATATGCGGATCTTCCGGTCGCTCTCTTTGACCGCAAAGTCGACATAAGCACCGACACTGCGGCCAACCCAGTCGCGCTGGCGCTTAAGTACCTTCTCGGGCCAATCAGCTTCGATCTCTTTCATTTGCTCGACAAGCTGCTCGGCATACTCAGTGATGCGCAAAAACCACTGCTCGAGATCCCGTTTCTCCACCGCCGTTCCGCAACGCCAACACACGCCTCCCGAAGACTGCTCGTTGGAAAGCACAGTCTGTTCTTTCGGACACCAATTGACCGGCGACATCTTCTTGTAAGCCAGTCCTCGTTCATACATCCTCAGGAAAAACCACTGGTCCCACTTGTAGTAATCAGGGCGATGCGCTGCGATCTCTCGAGACCAGTCGTAACTGATTCCCAGTCGCTGCAGTTGACCGCGCATGTGCGCAATGTTCTGCTCAGTCCACTCACGTGGATTTACGCCACGCTTAATTGCAGCCTGCTCAGCAGGTTGTCCAAAACTATCCCAGCCAATCGGATGCAGAACGTTGAAACCCTGCAGGCGCTTGAACCACGAAAGCGCGTCACCTAACGAGTAATTGCGAACGTGGCCCATGTGCAAAAAGCCCGATGGGTAGGGCAACATTTCGAGGCAGTAAAACTTTGGCCGCGGATCGTCGCTCTTTGCTTCGAAGGCACGGATTTCGTTCCAACGCCGTTGCCACTTTTTCTCAATCGCTTCGGGAAAATATTTTTCGTCCATGACTGTTCCTATGATGATCTGAAACTACACTTAACACGAATCAGAACGGAGGCACAAAGCTCGAGTAGCGTGCGCTCCGCTGAAGTTGAAAAATTGTGAGTAGGAGTTGGCCGCCCCGCAAAGCCGCGATCAAGCGCGGCGCAGAAGCGGCACCGTTAGAAGGAGTTTGGTATTTGGACGGGTCGTAAACATCGCGTTGTTCAGGACGAATACTAACCCGCGGTACTGGAAGTTGTCTAACTGTGAGCCGAGCTAGCCAAGAAACGACCGCAGCGCGTCGACATTCCGAACATCATCGCCGGGTTCGTCTACCGGCGTCTCCAGTATAAAAGCCGCGTGCGCCAGCTTCGGATGACGTGCAACTCGCCTCAGGGCCTCGCGCCCAATGTGTCCCAGGCCGATGTGCCAGTGCCGATCAACTCTTGAATAGTAAGGCGCTCGCGAATCGTTGAAATGAATAGCCCGCACGTTCTTCGTCCCCACCGTGTGCTGTAAAGACTGAATGGTGGCTTCCAGACCTTCGTCTTCTCTAATGTCATATCCAGCCGTGAATGCATGCGCGGTATCGAAACAGACGCCGATGGGCAGACTCGGACAGGCGTCCATTAACTCGCGCAGATGCTCGAACCTGTGTCCGATACATTCACCCTGGCCAGCGGTGTTCTCAAGCAGGATCCGAATCGCACTCAGGTCCAGATCTCTCGCGGCTGTTCTTAAGCTTTCCGCGCAGGTAGCAATGCCGTCGGCTTCGCACGCACCGCGTGAACTTCCCGGGTGCACGACCAGATAATCAGCACCGAGAAGAATTCCCCGCTCTAACTCTTCGCGAAACGACTCACGCGACTTCTGAAGCATCGCCTCATCCGCTGCGGCAAGATTAATGAGATAGTTTGCGTGGATAACTACCGGAGAGATTTTTGTCCGGCGCCGAGTTTCCTTGAAGAGACTGATGTCGAGCGCCGTGAGGGGCTTCGCTTGCCAGCCACGCGGATTCCGCGAAAAGATCTGCACCGTCTGGCAGTCGAGCTCTTTCGCCTTCAGCAGTGCGTTGTGCAACCCACCTTTGATCGGAGCGTGAAAGCCGATGCGCGGTAATTTGCGGGCCCTCGTTTTGAGGGCTGCGTTCGCTTTTGATTTGGTTACCACTTGATCGAGGAAGCTGCTACTTTTTCTGAACTTCTTCCATCACACGCAAAATGTTTCCGCCAAGAATTTTCTCCACGTCTGTCGCTGAGTAACCGCGCCGCAGCAACTCACGTGTCAGGTTTGGCAGATCTTCCACAGTCGCCAGATCGGCCAATGTCGATTGCACGCCATCGAAATCAGAGCCCATACCGATGTAATCGATCCCGACCAGCTTCACAACGTGGTCGATGTGATCCACCAGACGAGACACTGTGACGGGCGGCAGCCGCGCAGCGTACTCTTTGTGACGAACACGATCGCGCGCCAGTTTCTTTTGCGCCACGTCTCCCTTTTCAGCCGCGGAAGCTCGCTGCACCTGGGGCGCAATCTCGGCGTCAACTCTCTTTTTCTTCTCGCTCCAGCCAGGCTCGAGATGTTCCGGATAGAAGATCACGCTGACGACCCCACCGGTCTTCGCGATTGCCTTGATCATGTCGTCAGTTAAATTCCTTGGAACGTTTGCGATGGCTCGACAGCCGGAGTGGGTGGCGATGATTGGTTTGTTCGAAGTCTCAATGATGTCCCAAAAAGTCTTATCGGAGACGTGTGATACGTCCACCATCATCCCGACGCGATTCATTTCGCGAATGACATCCTTGCCAAACTCGTTCAGTCCGCGCGTTCGCCCGACCTCATCGCCCGACGAGCCCGCCCAACTCGTACTGATGCTCCAGGCGGGCGACATGTAACGCACTCCCAGGTTGAAATAGCGCTCAACGTTCTCGATTCGATCGTCGATTGCGTACCCGCCCTCGAGGCCCAATAACGCAGCCAGCTTTCCTTCCGAAGCAATGCGTCGCACGTCGCCTGCCTGCGTAGCCAGTTGCCACAAGTCCGGGTGTTTTTCAGTCAATGCGTGCACCGCTGCAATCTGATTGTCTGCGCGTTTCATTGCGCCCGGACCGCCGCCACCAAATAGCTGTGGCTCGACCCAGATGGAAAAGAACTGCGCGTCCAAACCACCTTCTCTGGCCCTCACCGAATCGAAATGACCGTCCTCCAGGCGCTGGCTCAGATCCACCTGCTCATCCAACATTCGCTGAGTTGTGTCGGCATGCATGTCGATTGCGATCGCCTGGCGATGAATCGACAACGGATCGGTTCGAAGTTCTTCGATTGTCTGCGCGTGGGGTGAGTTTTCTTGTGTTTTTTGCGTCATGCTACAGTTGCTGAGAACCATTAGAAAAGCAATGATTGTTGCGGAAAATGGCGGGCCAACGAAATAGTTGCAAGTCGGGCGAAAGCGAACGACGATTGATAATCTTTTCATCTTGGAAGAGCATTTCGATGGTACTTTGCCGGTCTGCATCGAATCAAGCGCTCCTTGCAAACGGCGTCAAATTTACGGTATCGTGCCGTGTCCTGATAATTCAACAGCCCTGAACTTGCAGCAAGGTCCAAAGGAGTCTGGCAGCATCGGTTCCAGACGACCCTTCTGCGAAATCTTAAGCAGAGGGCCCCACGCGACACCTCCCAAAATTCCCGAAGGAGTAGAATTCATGTTCCCAAAAGATGGCAAAGTGAAAGACGTTGTAACGCCACGTATCTGCGATGTCGTTTGGCACGACGGTGAGTTTATCAAATGGGGCGACGCGCGCGTGCACGTGATGTCACACGTTTTACACTATGGATCAAGCATCTTTGAGGGTATTCGTTGCTACGCAACCGATGACGGTCCCGCGATCTTCCGCCTGAGAGAACACCTGCAACGCTTTTTGAATTCAGCGAAGATCTATCGCATGGATCACGTCTGGAAGCTGGATCAACTATGTGACGCGTCGGTCGAACTCGTGCGCCGCAGTGAACTTAAACAGTGTTACATCCGGCCCATTCTTTTCAGAAGTTTGGATGAAGCGAAACCGGCTTTTGGCGTGAACCCGTTTCCCAACCCACTCGCCTGCTACATCGGTGCCTGGGATTGGGGCAAGTATCTGGGTGACGAAGCGATTGAAAAGGGTGTGGACGTTTGCGTCTCTACCTGGAACAGGCTGACACCGAACTCCATGCCCGCGATGGCAAAAAGCGGCGCGAACTACATGAACTCGCAATTGATTAAGATGGAGGCTTTGCTGAATGGCTTTGCCGAAGGCATCGCGCTTGACGATCGCGGCTACGTCTCTGAGGGATCCGGCGAGAACATTTTCCTCGTGGCCGGGGATATTGTTTTGACGCCACCACTTTCGTCTTCGATCTTGCCGGGCATCACGCGCGACAGCGTGATTCAAATTTGCCATGAACTCGGCATTACCGTTAAGGAGCGCACTGTGCAACGAGCTGCGTTATACGTTGCCGATGAACTCTTCTTCTCAGGTACGGCGGCGGAGATCACTCCTATACGCTCTGTCGACCGCATAACTGTCGGCGCCGGCGGACGTGGACCAATCACGACCCGCATTCAGGAAGCGTTCTTTGAAATCACCAAAGGCAAGCGCAAGGCTCCCGGCGAGTGGTTGACCTACGTCAACGAAAAGTCGACGACGCGACCGAAGAATAACGGACACAGCGCGAAAGGAGTTACCGAAACTTCGAAGGAAGAACCGGCACTTAACTACCAGGCAGCCGCTAAAGAATAGGCTGTTTCAGGCATTGCGGAAGAAGGCGAGTGGATTTTTCGCTCGCCCTTTTTTGTTTGGCTTCCACTATCTGCATTACTGAGACGCTTAAGGGGGCGAACAACGTAACTTTCAAAGTTGCGCTGGAAAGTTCAAGCGATAATCCACAGGTTCGGAACGGACTGGGACGCATCGTGCAAGGTTAGCCACACCGACATCAGACCCCAATATTGACGCTGCGACTCGCGCGCAGCTATTATCTTTCCGGCGTCACTACAGCGGTGACCCGCCCCGCAAGTTCCCGCGCTCCTCCAGCGCCTATCTAATCCCAGTGATCAGTGCCGCAGTTCTCGAAAGGTTCGTTTCCCGATATGCCCATCAAAATTGACGATTTGCTCCGCGTTGCCACCAGTCATGGCGCTTCCGATCTTCACCTGAAGGTTGGCGCATTCCCCGTTATGCGAATTTCCGGTGAACTCCACCCGGTTGACGATGCTCCGCGCCTGAAACCCGAAGACACTCTCGATATGTCTTTTTCAATGTTGTCCAACCGGCAGAAACAGAGATTTAAAGAGACCTCCGAAGTAGACATCGGCTATGGCGTGGACGGGCTGGGAAGATTCAGAGCCAACATCTTTCAGCAACGTGGGACAGTCAGCATCGTCCTGCGTGTAATTCCCGAGCAAACCACCACCACCGCCGAGTTGGGACTGCCACCTGTAATCGACAAGATTGCGGAAGAACGCCGCGGTCTGATTCTTGTCACCGGTGCAACAGGTTCGGGAAAGTCAACAACTCTGGCCGCGATGATTGATCGGATCAATTCGCGACGCAGCGGACACATCGTCACCATCGAAGATCCAATCGAGTTTCTGCACCGCGACAAACTCTCGTTTATCACCCAGCGTGAAGTAGACGTCGACACGCGTTCGTTCGCAGAGGCTTTGCGTGGCGCGTTACGCCAGGATCCGGATGTGATCCTGGTTGGCGAAATGCGCGATCATGAGACGATTGAAACTGCGTTGACCGCAGCAGAGACCGGGCACCTTGTGCTTTCAACCCTGCACACACTGGATGCGACCGAGACTGTTATGCGCATCGTTTCGTCTTTTCCGTCTCACCAGCAGAAGTCAGTACGGATTCAACTCGCCGGAATTCTAAAGGCTGTAATCTCGATGCGACTGGTGCGAGCTGCGCGCGGACCAGGGCGAGTGCCGGCGGTCGAAGTGATGGTCTCAACGTCGTTGATCCGCGACCATGTGATGAACGAAGAGAAGTCTTACCTGATACGCGAAGCAATTGCCGCAGGCACGTCGCAGTATGGGATGCAGACTTTCGATCAATCGCTCTTCAATCTCTTCCAGTCAGGACTGATCTCGTTGGAAGAGGCGTTGCACAACGCCAGCAACCCGGATGAGTTCAAGATGCGAGTCTCGGGAATTCTTTCTGCAGAGCAAGCCATCAGCAGCCTCAATCCCAACATCGTCAGCGCCACTCGAGCATCCCCATCAACAAAGCCCGACTCCGAAGATATGTTCGTGAAGCACTGATCACCAACTAAGCCAACATCCTTCGCATTACGCGGAGGCCGGAGCGCCAGTCTTCATTGATGTCGAAACGGTAGATCTCGATATCCGGCGTGACAAAACGCGCGAGCGTCGCGAACGCAGGATGCACTCGAAGTGTCGGAGCCACGAGATAGACCAGCGGCGGCTCGTCACTAATGCGCCGGGTCCCGAAAAGCCTAGCCCGCGAGATATGACCGCGACGGCGATGGGCCTCAACTCGTTGCCAATACCCAACTCCCTGGAATACGTGCTCGCGATCTTCAAAGACCTTCAATTCAATCACGACTAAACGGCCATCGCGGCGCAAGGCCAACAGATCGATTGGTCTGACTCCCAATCTTCCGCCCGGCGCAGTGCGAAACTGAGCATGCAGCGGCGCCACGATCAGCCCTGGATCGAGTTGTGAAATATCCCGGCGAAGCAGTGATTCCAGCCATGCCTCAGAAGCGTTCCGGTACAACGCATGACGGCGATCCGGGGCAGTGGCCGAACGATGGGTTTGTAGATCGTTGAATAGGATGATCCAGTCCGGTAACGTCGACGCGTCAAGCAAGCGACGCTGGGTCGCCTCGGTTCCGAACCACACGCGCTCTGTTTCGAGCAGCCGTCTCACCCGCGCAAACGGCAAACCGTGGTAGCGCAGCGTTTCACCGTAACGCGCGCGGACGATGTCAATTGCTTCGGGCGCCTCGGCAAGGATTGCCTGGGCCAACTCACTCACCTCCGGCTCAACGACGGGTGGAAAGCGCTTCAACCGCTTTTGCCATAGTTCCTTTCGCTCCGGGACCTTCAGGGGCTGCAACTCGGTCCAGGCGTCATTAATTTCAAACACCTGAATGGCTTGCTTCAAGCCTTCTCTCAGCAATGAAACTTTGGGCAGCACGGTTTTTACCAGCTCAGCGTCAACTATCAACCAAAGCTGTTGGATGTAAGGAGGTTTTGCCCGCTCGCTGACGCCCGTGAACCAAAGCAGCGCCGCAGAAAGAAACGAATCGGCGTTGCCGACGTTCCGAGAAGCAACGGAAGCGGTCACCGCCAGGCGTTGATGTCTCGTCCAGAGCATGATTCGTGCGTAACGACCAGGCTGGCCACGGCGGATTCCGGGACTCAGCGAAGAACGCTCAACCCTGGAGCCCACTATCGTTGCGCAGGCGAGCTGTGCCAGGAGGTCACAACGCTTTTGCCGCGCCGCCTTTACCGTAGCCGCAATCGCACTCGCTGCCGCACGCGGAATCAACTCGATTAAGGGACGTTCGGCTCCCATGCGTCGCGATCCCTGCAGCACTAGCTTTTCGCCTGTCCACTCCCAATAGCGGATCTTCCACGACCGCGTTCCCTTCTCAGTCCAGCATGTCAGGATTAGTTTTCCGTTTGAGACGGATATGTCGAGTTCGGTTTTCTTCAATGGCTGTGGGTTGCCGTCGTCAGTCGTCTGAAACCATTCGAAGTGGCTTTCAAACAGTTCGGCGATCTGTCGTCGCGCTGCTTCAGCGAGTTGGGAATCGGCGAGGTCGTTCATGAAATGCGTGAGGATGAGCGTACGACTGACTGTCAGCTCAACGACGAGCACTAAACTCTTGAGTTCTCAGACGGTCTAGTTCAGTGCTGTAGTTCGTTACTTCTACCGTGTGCTACCATTTCACGTCAACAAATCTCAGCAGAACAGCGATTGATTCGACTGCCAGTAAGCAATGAAGAACATCTATTTAGCGGGCGCTGTTCGTACGCCCATCGGCCGTTTCGGCGGCACGCTTGCCTCCTGGACCGCGGCTGATCTCGGTGTCGCGGTCGCGGAAGAAAGCATGCGCCGGGCGCACATCAATCCGGATCAGGCTCAGCAATCAATCTGGGGCTGTGCGCGGCAAGCCGGCGGGGGTCCAAATGTGGGGCGTCAGATCAGTTATCGCGCGGGCCTGCCGGAAACGGTTCCGGCATTCACCGTGAACCAGGCGTGCGGCTCAGGCTTGAAGGCGATCATTCTGGCGGCGCAGGAGATCATGCTTGGACGCGCCCAGGTTGTACTCGCCGGCGGCACGGAGAGCATGTCTCGGGTTCCCTATTTTGCAGAGGGCGCTCGCTGGGGCGCGCGCATGGGGAATCTGGAATTGACTGACGGAATGTATCGCGACGGTTTCCACGATCCGCTCTCCGGACTGGTGATGGGTGAAACCGCCGAGAACCTGGCGAGACAGTATGAAATCTCTCGTGATGAGCAGGACGAGTTCGCACTTCGTTCCCAGCAACGCGCGGAAGCGGCGATGACGTCGGGTCGGTTTGATGAAGAAATTTTGCCGCTGCAGATCAAAGGCAGGAAAGTAGAGACGCTGACGTTTGCGCGCGACGAACACCCGCGCTCAGGAACGACCATGAGAGATTTGCGCAAGCTCGTGCCGGTGTTTTCGAGCGCCGGCACTGTCACTGCCGGCAATTCTTCAGGCATCACCGACGGCGCCGCCGCCGTTGTCGTGATGAGTGAAGAGTCGCTGCGCAGGGCTGGCTCTGAAGCTCAGGCCCGCATCGTGGATTACGAAATCACTGGCGTCGCTCCTGAGATCATGGGAATTGGACCGGTGCCGGCAATTCGCACCTTGCTCGAACGGCAGCAGGTTGGTCTGGCCGAGATTGATTTGATTGAATTGAACGAGGCATTCGCGGCGCAAGTCATCGCCTGTGATCGCGACCTTCACTTCGATGCCGATCGTTTAAACGTCAACGGTGGTTCAATAGCGCTGGGCCATCCGATTGGCTGTACGGGAGTGCGCATTACCACCGCGCTGGTCCACGAGATGAAGAAACGTTCAGCGCGATTTGGGCTAGCGACTCTCTGTGTCAGCGGCGGGATGGGAATAGCCTTGCTTCTGGAACGCGCGTGAACTTTTCTGCTCCAAAAAGGCTGGTCCTCTTCATTGCAGCTTTCGTCGCTGTCTTTTTCCTCGGATGCAGCAAGGCGTCCGGACCGCAGACGGCCCCGAATACCTCATCTCAATCCGTCGCTTCAACCACTCCGCCCTTTGCTACACGAGAGCCGGAGCGTTACCGCGCCACACGAATAATTACTACCAATCAAAACGGCTCGGACCCTCTCGTCGTAACTACGCGAATAGCTCGCGACAGCGGTAACCGTCGCGAAGAATACCAGGCAGCATCGGGAGCCACGGTCGTGTATCTTGACAATGCTGAGGGGAGCTTTGTCGTGCTACCTGCGAAGAAGCTCTATGCTCAGGCGTACGACGGCGGCACCAAAGGTGAGTTTGTTACAAGTCAAAGGACGGACTCACCCAGGTTGGACCAGACACGCGGCGGGGCAACTTACGAGTCGCTAGGCAACGAGCAACTTGGCGAGCGAATGACGTCGAAATATCGTGTGACTTACAAAGGCGCCTCCGAGGAGACGACGTTTAGGGCTGAAACTCTAATCTGGATTGATGAATCGCTTGGCATGCCAATTCGCAGCGAAACAAGAAGTATTGAATCCGATCGCCCTACGACAGTGTTGATGGAGCTGAGAGACATAGCCACTGAAGTTGATCCGCAGGTGTTCTTGTTGAGCCGCGACTACAAGCTCATCGACATCAGGGCTCTCCTGGCCGAGTAAGCGAGGATCGAATGGTGATAACGCCTGCCGCGGGCCAACGTCTTATTTGCTATGGGCATCGGAGAGTAGGTCATCCGACAATTCTCTCCGACTTTGATAATAACGGTTCAAGAAAGGTTTTTATTGTGAGACATAGAATTTTCAGTGGAGCACTCGCGGTGTTTGTGACTCTTGCCTCTGGATCTTTGATCGCTGGCTTTGCCCAAACCCGTCGCGCCACAGCCAAACCTGCCGCCGCAGGTTTGATGGCCGCGCTGCCGGCCTCCGACGCCATCGCTATCGTTAAGGTAAGACGTGTATTAGAGGAAGCAATGCCTAAACTTCTGGCCGGCAACCCGGCGAAGCTGAGTGAGTCGCTCGCGCAGCTTGAAGATTTCAAAACTCGAACCGGAATCGATCCCCGTTCCTTTGATGAAATGGCCTTTGGTATTCGTTACACTTACCCGTCGGAGGGCGTAACGAAGATGAGAACTGTGGCCATTGCTAACGGTAAGTTCAGCGCGGGAGCCCTGGTCGCAGCCGGCCGTATAGCAGCCAACGGCAAATATCAGGAACAGCCGTATCACGGCAAAACGATCTATATCTTCTCGCTGGACCAGCAGGTGAAGATCCTGGGCGTGTTGAATCTGAGCGTAGGGCAACTCGCGGTCTCCCCGCTGGATAACAACACTTTGGCGCTGGGTGATTTGGAGAGTGTCCGCGAAGCGATAGATGTAAAACGAGGTCGTAGTCGCGTTAATGCGGAGCTGATCGCGCTGGCGAGTCGGGACCAAAATGCGGTTGTCGGATTCGGAGGGAACCTTACACCCGAACTTCGCCAGAACCTGAGTTCAACTAACGATGCAATCATGCGCGATCTGACCGCAGTCCGGCAGGTCTATGGTTCCATTGGATTAACCGAAAGGGACATCGAGGTATCAGTCGCCGCCCGCACCGTCGACGAGCCGTCGGCCCGAAACCTCGGCAACACTGTTGAGGCCCTGAAACAGTTTGGCGGGCTGTTTATTAATCGGCTTCCGGCTGCAAGAGCAGCGCTGGCAAAGAGTGCGCTGAATAGTTTGAAGATTACGAACCAGGGGGCTGAGCTGCAAATCAAAACTGCGGTCTCCCAAGCGGACGTGGCGCCCATCGTCGGCGGACAGTAGGACAGACATTCTGATCTGTCTTTTTTGAGACCAGACATTCTTGTCTGTCCCCTCGAAAAAACAAGCCCGCGAAACGACTCACTTGTTTCGCGGGCTTATTAGTGCTTTCAATCGTGACGCGCGATGGCCACGAAAAGAATACAGGGGCGGGGCTGTCTTAACGTGTCGGGAATCGTGGTGCGGCGGCTGGTTCGTCTTCCTCCATCTTATCAAGCACGTCTTTGTAGATCGTAATCTTCCCGTCACGCTTCATCCGCGACTGGGTCGCCGAAATATAATCGTCGAACACCTGGTTCTGTCGTTCTCTCACCAGAGACTGCGAAAGCTCGTCTCGTTGGCTGGCATACTCCGCCAAGTCAGCATTATTTCGCTTCGTGACTCCCAGCACGACCCACGCATCGCCAATCTTTATCGGGGCCTTCGTGACCTCGCCCGACTGAAGCGCGTATACCGCATCATCAAGTGCGGGGCTGGTTCCGGCGGTACCAAGCGGCGAGCCTAACTTATAGGCCGCCTCGGTCGCGACTTCCAGACCCGCCCTTTCGCCGGCGGCCTTTAAGTCTCCTGCCGAGGCTGCGTTCGCTGCAATCTCCTTCGCTTTCGATTCTAGCTGTTCCGTTGCCTTCTGCTTCTTTAACGCTTCGGCAACTTTTGTTCTCACCTCGTCATATTCTGGAATCCGCGGTTCTCTTTTTTCTACGAGTATGGGAATGGCGAAACCATTCCTGACACCGGTCTTGTCGCCAACGTCGCCAGGGTTGTTCAGCGCCTCAATTGTCTGAAAGAACTCCTGATTGTTGCCGATGTTCGGGACATCATCACCCGACTTCACAAACGAGGTCTCTCTAACCATTTCGCCCGTCGACATGTTCGCTTCGGCAGCAAATTCTTGCGCGACCTTCTGAGCGTCTTTGACTTCTTTCAATCTTGCCGCCGCACGGTCGGCAAGATTCGCGGCTGCCGAGTACCCACGATTGTTTCGCGCCGAGACCAGGAGTTCCGGCTTGGCCTGTTCGAATGTTTTTGCCACTTCATCACCTCGACGGAGGATGTACCAGTGTCCGTCGTAGCGAATAGGAACGTCTGACACGTCACCGGGCGTCATATCGACAGCTCGGTCGTACAGACCGTGCGGCTTGTTAGGATTCAGTTTTACCGGCAGCGGTAAAACACCACCATTCTTAGCTGTGGCCGGGTCTTCTGAATTTCCACGCGCCACCTCAGCGAATGCTTCGGCGGTAGATTTTCCAGTTGTACCGCGAAGTTTTGTAATCAGGTCCTTCGCCTTTTGCTCGACCTGCGCATCGAGATCCTTGTGCGCAACCTTGAGCAAAATCTGCTGCACTCTGACTCCGGCCCGCTTGTGTTCGGGAGCAAGCCCCTCAAAGGCGTTGCGCAGATCCGCATCTGAAATCGCAATCTTAGATCCAGCCTTTTCCTGATCGATGAAGATGTAACGAACCTTCCTCTGCGCTTCGAGAATTCGATAATCGGTCTTACGCTCTTCGAAATAGCTTTTTTGCTCTTCCTCTGAGGTCTGCATCTTCGCCGTCAGCTTCTCCGTCTCGACAACCACATAGCTTACGTCAAAGGTTGTCTTCTCTCGCTTAAACGCTTCTTCCACCTCCTGATCGGACACGTTTACGCTCGAGGTAACGAACGCTCTTAGTTTTTCCTGCGCGATGAAATCAGCCATGCTGCGTTCAAACTTCTCGATGTCGCCGTAGCTGGCCATGACCCGTTCTTTATATCGCTCAAGACCGATGAACTGCCCCGAAGCGTCGGTAAACTGCTTGCGAATGCGCTCCGCTATTTCCTCTTTGCTCGCCGCGAATCCCAGGCGGGCTGCCTCTTGAGCAACCACCCGATCTCGGATAAGTCCTTCGAGGAAACGCTTGTTGCCGCCCAATTGTGCCAGGCTGATTTGATCCCCAAATTGCTGTCTATAGCCTTCCCGCAGGGTGGCGAGATCGGCCACCGTCACCGAGTCGCGGCCGACCTTTGCCAGCACCGTGGGGTTTTTGGTCGGATCGGCGTTCACGGAAGTGCTGCCCGGGGCGTAGAAGAAAACCAAGCTGACCACCATGATGATGGCAAAACCTACGATGAGGATGCTGCGAGTGCGCTCCAGTCGACTTAGTTGTTTGAGCATTATTTTTACCTTTCCAGCAAACGGCGGATTGTAAAGGAGAGATAGTTGGACGCGCAACCTCGCACGCCCCACACAGCACACTGACATCTGACTCCCAGCAATGCTATTTTAAGCCTCTCCAAAATGAACGCACTCGGCAGCTCCACATGGCTATGGCTCGGATTCAGTATCTTCATTCTTTTAATGCTGAGTCTTGATCTGGGACTCTTCAACCGCAAAGCTCACATAATCAAATATCGCGAAGCGCTGACCTGGAGTATCGTATGGGTCTCTCTGGCACTGGTCTTCGGGACACTGGTCTTCTGGTATCAGGGCACCACGCTGGGCCTGATGTTTTTAACAGGCTACGTCATCGAACTTTCCCTGTCGGTCGATAACCTCTTCGTTTTTCTGCTCATCTTTTCATACTTCAAGGTACCGGCTCGGTTTCAGCACCGTGTGCTGTTTTGGGGGGTCATGGGCGCACTTGTAATGCGCTTGACGATGATCTTTATCGGTGCGGCGTTGATTGAACGCTTCCATTGGATCATTTATTTCTTCGGTGTGTTCCTGGTTTACACCGGCCTGAAGATGTTTCGGCAGCAAGAGAACGACCTTCAGCCCGAAGATAATCCTCTCGTTCAACTGGTAACGCGTCACGTGCCGATTGATCGTCACTATCACGAGGACAAGTTCTTCACCAGAATTAATGGGAAGCTTACCGGAACGCTGCTGTTCCTGGTTCTGATCATCGTCGAAGTTACGGACCTGGTGTTTGCAGTAGACTCGATCCCTGCCATTTTCGCTATCACGACCAACACCTTCATCGTTTACACCTCCAACGTATTCGCGATTCTCGGGTTGCGCTCGATGTACTTCCTCCTGGCTGGGGTGGTGGAAAAGTTCCATTACCTGAAGATGGGACTCGCCCTTGTGCTCACATTCATCGGCGTCAAGATGCTCGTGGAAGCTGTCAACATTCATGTCCCGATCTGGGTCTCACTCATATTTGTATTCGTGGTGCTGGCGAGTTCCGTGGTTGCCTCCTTGATCTGGAGCAAGGAGGCCGAATTGGAGATTAAGGTCGACATGTTGGACGGTTTCGATCGTCCAGGAGGTGGCGACAACAACGGGCCGGCTTCGGGTAGCCCAGGCGTCACCGGATCAGCCGTTGGACCGAAAACAGTGACTGAAACCGTCGAACCGCATTAAATCGGAGCAATAAGCCCTGCGACGGCAAACGAAAAGCTGCTTGAACGCACCTGAACCACTGTGTTAGATTCCGATAGGTCGGCGATCCAGATCTGCTCAGATAATCTGCTTTAGCTATTCGGACTTCACACCTTTTTCCATTAGGCGCGACAAAGCACTTCCCGGCACGCGCCTGAACGACACTTGTCTTTGCCCTCAGCTGTAAATAGTCTCAAAAAAAATGACCACTCAGAAAGGTCGCTTCGTTTTTGATTGGTGGGTAATCCAAAAACGAGCCGTTTATTTGGTTGTTGCGATTTTTGTGCTTTGCGGCATCGCTGCCGGAGGCGCGCTTTACGTCTGGAAGTATGGCAATCCGCTTAAGAACGTCGGGAAGACGATTGGTGTTCCCGCTGGCGCGCGATTCATCTCTTTTGAAGGTGACGTGCGCGTCATCCGCGCTGCCACTAGAGAAACGATCGCGGCGAGCAGCGAAACTGAACTTTATCCGGGCGACACGGTGCAAACGCAGGCGAGTGGCCGAGCTCGTGTCGGCATGGCAGACGGATCGTCTATCTTCGTTCGTCCAAACAGTACAATCACCATTCGCGACAATGCCAGTTCGGGCGAAGGCAAGAAAACGAGTGTCCACGTCGTGGTCGACAACGGGCAGATGTTTGTCCGCACCACTCAACAGCCCGAAGGAGCAACGAGCGTCGTAGAAACGCCCAAGACCAAGAACAAACTCGGCAGTGAGACCGGTGCCAGTTTCGGAGTCAACCCCGAAGGCACCGAGGAGATTCGCGTTAACACCGGCGTGATTGAGACTACCAATCGCGCCGGGGAAAAGACATCGCTTCAGGGTGGCGAGTACCTTTCAGTTCATCAGTCAGGCACCCTCTCAAAGCCGCAGCGACTTTTGGATGTCCCGGTTCCTTCGGCGCCGCGAGATCTTGAAAGAGTGTTTGTTGCAGGGACCGGGTCTGCAAACATCGATCTGCAATGGCAGCGTCCCCACTCTGGCACGGCGGCTTATTATCGTGTTGAAGTCGCAACGTCTCCGTTTTTCGTTACCGATGGCAAAGTGATCGAGCGAGATCAACTTGCGTCCACCAATTTCACGGCGAGTGATCTTCGTCCTGGTGTCTATTTTTGGCGAGTGCGTGCGACAGCATCGACTGGGCAAACCAGCGATTGGAGCGAGCCGCAGAAGTTTATGGTGGCCGCACGAGGAACCACTTCCCGGGTTCCTGTTTCGGGTCTCAGCGCGGAACTGGTCGGTGGGAAGATCTATATCATCCGAGGTCGTTCGGATCCCGGAACGACGATTCGGGTAGCAGGTCGTCGGACGCTGGCGAGCACAAACGGTACGTTTCAGATCCAAATTACTGCCCCGGAGGGTGATAATCAGGTCACAGTAGAAGCGCAGGATTCTCAGGGTAATAGCAGCGAGTATCAGGTGCTGCTGAGTTCTGCACGAGCAAAGAGTTAGCCTTAGTGCCCGATGTCGAAATATGTAATTCTGCTCACCGACGCCCATGAAGCTCCTGCTTACGAGCTGATCGAGGCATTGCGTTCCGCGGGCGTGAAGACTTTGATTGAAGGCCTTCGCGAGGTGGAGATCGAGGTGAATCTTGCCCGACAGCGCGAAGAGAGCAAGGCCGAACCGCTCGGTCCAGCACCGCTTGCTGTGCTTTATGAAGTTGTACCCGGCGCCGACATGGTGGAGTTGCACACTGCGATCGAGCATGCAAAGGCATTTTGGCCCGGCGCGCCGCTGATAGCTTGCCGTCGCCAGTCAAGCGGTTACCAAAGCCTGAATCTTCGTAGTTTGGATGGCGCCACTTTGAAGCGCCTCGGCTTTCGCGCAATTGCCGACAAATCGGCGCAGTTGCCGGCCATCCTGCGTGAAATTGAGGGCCATGGCGCAACTGGTGAGCTAAAGCTGCCGGCGATCCTGCAACAGCCTGCTGAACCAAGTTCCTCATCGTTACCTCCAGGTCTCAAGTCGAAAGGTCTGCGCGCGGCGTTTGATCTGGTCGCATCGCTTCACTTCATCGGCGATCAAACCGGTGCTGCCCACACGGCGCTGGCTGGACTCGAGCCATTGATCAGCGCCGACCGCTGGACCATCTATTTGATCTCAGAGGCAAACACCGGAGAGGGCCTGGCACTCGAAGCAATCGCCTTGCGTAAACGTGGCGACCAACTCGGCAACATGGTCGAAGACGATTGGCGTCGTTTGTTAGCGGGCGAAGCAGTAGTTCCGCAGGGGTCGGAATCCAAGGCAGCCAGATTGGCTGCAGCCGGCGCTGGATTGGTGCGGAAGAAAGAACGAAGCAAACACATCGTAGCGGTTCCGCTCGTTTGCGGCGAGCGCTTGCTGGGAGTACTGGAGGGTATTCGCGAAGGAGTAACTGCACGGTCGTTTAAGAAGTCGGAAGTTGCTTTACTCGACGCACTCTCGTTGCCTCTGTCGTCAGCCCTGGCGAACGCCGTGCGAATCGCAGAAGCTGAACGGCTATCACAGACTGACGACCTTACAAAACTGCATAACGCTCGTTACCTGCGACAGTTTCTCTTAAATGAAATTCGACGGGCGCGTCGTTATGGATCAAGTGTAGCGGCCTTGTTTTTGGATCTCGACGACTTCAAACGTATTAACGATGTTCACGGACACCTGGTTGGATCACATGTGCTGATGGAAATGGCCGCAGTAATTCTCTCGTCCGTTCGCGACACCGACGCAGTGGCGCGTTATGGCGGTGATGAGTTCGTGATTGTATTGCCGGATACCGGCACCGAACTTGCCGGCAGCGTCGCCGAGCGAATCCGAGAAAAGATTAAGCGCTTTGAATTCACGGGCGGCCGGAGATTGAAGCTCAAGTTGACTGCGAGTTTCGGTGTAGCGGCGTTCCCGCAGCATGCGTCCTCCCCTCAACAACTTATTGCATGCGCCGATACGGCAATGTATGAAGCGAAAGCTGCTAATAAGAATTGCATCCGCGTTTCTTCCGGGCCCCTCCAGAATCCAAAGGTGGAGCAAGGAAAAGATCCCGACTTTCGGCTTGGTGACAATGAAGAGCGGGACGCAGCTTCCCGATAACGAGTTCCTGGATAGCACAATGATTGAAATTCGGTGTATCTTAACTAGCTTGGACTTGCCTGGTGCGGGGCAAGGAGGGAAACGGCGTATGGTGTCAGATAGAAAAGGAGATTCTGCGGTTTGTATTCTCCACTGTTCTTAGCTCCACGCCGGTTTGTCACCGTCGTCCAACCCTCTCTCATTGCTGTTCAGCGGCCGCCCACCCGACGACGATCTCAACTTACACACACGGAAGTGATGAATTAATGGCGTTCAAATCTATCTTTAGTCTGTTTTCCAGCGACCTCGCAATCGATTTGGGAACTGCAAACACCCTCGTGTATGCCAAGGGGCGCGGGATTGTCGTTTCTGAGCCATCGATTGTGGCAATCAACAAAGTCACAAATCAGGTTGAGGCAGTGGGTCGCGATGCGAAGGACATGCTCGGCAGAACGCCTGGCAACATCGTCGCCATTCGGCCGATGAAAGACGGTGTCATTGCTAACTTTGAAGTGACGGAGAAGATGCTTCAGCACTTTATCCGGAAAGCCCATAACGGAAAAACCTGGGTGAGTCCGCGGGTCGTGATCGGTATTCCGTCCGAGATCACGCAGGTTGAGCGCCGCGCAGTTGAAGACTCCGCGTATCGCGCGAAAGCGTCTGAAGTCTACCTGGTGGAAGAGGCGATGGCAGCCGCGATCGGCGCCGGCCTGCCAATCACAGAGCCACACGGCAACATGGTCGTCGACATCGGCGGCGGTACGACAGACATCGCAGTCATCAGTTTGAGCGGCATCGTCTACTCGCGTGCAGTACGCGTGGCGGGCAACGAAATGGACGAAGCAATCATTTCTTACATCAAGCGAAAATATAATCTTCTGATCGGCGAGCGCACGGCTGAGGCGATTAAGATCGAGTTAGGCTCCGCATATCCTCTGGAGGAACCGCTTTCGTTCGAAGTCCGCGGACGCAACCTGATCGAAGGGATTCCGAAAACCATTTCCATCAGTGATGAAGAGGTTCGCGAGGCCCTGGCCGACTCGATCTCTACCATCATCAACGCGGTTCGCGTCGCCCTCGAACGAACCCCGCCCGAACTTTCCGCTGACATCGTCGAACGCGGCATCGTGCTTACCGGTGGGGGCGCGTTGCTTAAGAACCTCGACAAACGACTCTCCATCGAAACGGGCCTGCCGGTTTCTCTCGCGGACGATCCACTCGCGTCGGTTGTGTTGGGCACGGGGAAGATGCTGTCTGACTTTGACCTGCTCAAGCGTGTCAAGTGGGAAAACACGATGACGAGCGGGATGTAGTACTCCAGTGCCCACTGGTCGCCGCTCCCTTATCGCTAAAGACTAATCAGCAACTGTTTTCGTCATGGCGAGTGTTCGCACACAAAAAGAGATACGCCAGCGAGCTCCAATCTGGCTCGTGATTCTACTTTTCGCCAATCTGCTAATCATGGCTTTTGACGCGCGGGACAACGTCACCAAACAGCGAATGGCTCGTGTTTGGGCGCAGGCGCTTTTTTCTCCGGTCCAGAGTGTTTCTTCGCGGGCTGGCGGTGCGGGCAGTGGATTTATTCAGCGCGTTATCAACTTCAACAGCACCGCAAATGAAAACGAGCGGCTGCAGCAGAAGCTGGCTGAGGTTGAACTGCAGCTTCAGAACGCCCAGGAAGCAGCGGCAGAAAACGAGCGACTGAAGGGACTTCTCGACCTCAAAGACAAAACGGGATACGAGTATGTCAGTGCTCGGGTCATCGCGCGGGATTCATCCGTTTGGTTCAATACCGTCATCATCGACCGCGGCACTTCATCCGGTATTCAACTCAACATGCCCGTGGTTACAGGCGGAGGAATCGTGGGACGGATAGTGGCGATCAGTCCCTGGACCGCCCAGGTGATGATGTTGACCGATGAGAAAGCTGCGGCCGGCGCGGTGGTGGGTCAACTAGGCGAATCCGGTGCTCTGGGATCGATTCGCGGCAAGGGTGCGACCGGCTTGCTTGAGATGCATTACGTCTCCGGTCTACAAAAAGTAGAAGTTGGCAATCATGTTTTGACGACTGGTCAGGATGGTATCTATCCACCCGGCCTGAACGTGGGAGAGGTTGTTGACGTAAAACAAGGTACCGCTACTCATCCCCATCGGATCTTGATCCGGCCGGGGGCGCGTTTGGATCAGCTCGAAGCAGTCGGCGTGTTGCTGTATCACCCGCCGCAACGGCCTGTTCCGGATCAGACCCTGCCGAACGTAGACAAAGGCAAAAAGTGACGTGGCAATTCAGTGACTGCCACCGGCACGGCGCTCTTGTTCTCGATTCGAGGTAGGGACACTCGCAACGTCCAGTGTTTTCAATTCGAAGCCGCGACTTGGCAGAATTCAACTAACTAATGTCCCAGCTCAAGATCGCCACCGTACTTTTAGTTGCTATCGTCCTGCAGCTTTCGCTGCGTGCGGTTTGGGACCCGCTGAAGTACATCGACTTCCCATTGATGGTGGTCGTTTACATTGCGCTTCAACGCGACGCCTGGCAGGCGTTGATTGTGGGGACTATTGCCGGCCTGGCGGTCGATGAAGCGACGGGAGGGCTGCTTGGCGCCGGTGGCTTCTCAAAGACCCTAACAGCTTACGTAATCTATTTCGCTGCCACCCGAGTAAACCTAGAGAATGCGCTGCTGCGGATTCCAGTGCTGGCAGCAGCGACCATTATCGACTCAGCGATCTACGTCTTCTGGCACCGCTCTCTCGGCTACGCCCCATCCGTCCCTTTTGTGCAGACAGTGACGTTCAGCTTGATTGCGACTACTACCGTGGGCACGGTGGTTATGTACTTTCTCAATTCCGTACTCAGTCAAAAAGGTAGTCAAAGTCGCCAATTCGCTTCTCGCCGCCGGGTTGCTCGACGCAGCACCGGCCTCCTCCGTCGAAGGTGAGCAACAAGAACGGCCTTTGGCTTGGAACACTCTTTCGAAATAAGTAGTAGACAACCCCAAAACTCTGATTCAGAATCAACTAGTTGTTGCGGGCGCGTCCCGTGATTCTCGTAATACTCCGTTATGAAATTTGAGGACAATTCACAGAACCTTCGCGTCCGCTTGAGAGCTGTTCAGGCGCTTGGGCTGGTGCTGCTCCTGCTTCTGGGAATCCGGCTGTACAAGGTGCAAGTTATCGACGGCACTCGCTACGCAGGAATTGCCCAGAATCAACGCCGACGCCGGCTTCCAATTGCGGCGCCGCGAGGAATCATTTTTGACCGCAACGGTCACCCGCTCGTCGATTCAAGACCCATCTACAACGTGATTCTATCTCGTGAAGATTTGGGAGGACGCGAACTCGAGACACTCGTTTCACCCTTATCGGAAGGGCTGCAAGTAGATAGGGATCTGCTGAAAGAGCGATTTGTGCAAGTCAAATCGCAGCCTGCTTTTGAATCAATCCTGGTCAAACAGGACGCGAACCCCGGCGATATTGCGTGGGTTGAAGCGCGTAAACTTGAGTTTCCTGAACTTCGTGTCGAGCAACAGCCGCAGCGTCGTTATCCGCCGAATGGGTTGCTCGCACACGTGCTTGGATACGTCGGAGAGATCAGTCCGGAGCAACTAAAGCAGCCGTCTTATCAAAGTAAAGGACTGAAGCCGGGCGACATCATCGGGCAGAGTGGACTCGAACAATCCTATGATGATTATTTGCGTGGCAAGGACGGCTACCGCGAAGTTGTCGTCGATAGCCGCGGCAGAATTCAGGACGAGATTGAGATCGTCGAACCGCAACCCGGTCAGGACCTGATAAGCACCATCGACCTTGATCTGCAACTTGCTGCCGAAGAGCAACTCGCCAATTCGGTCACCAGACGCGGAGTAATAATCGCGCTGGATCCGAACAACGGCGAGATCCACGCCCTCGCGTCATATCCGACTTTTGATCTGAATCTCTTTTCACAACGCATTGCGACGAAGGAAGGTCGCGCAGAATATGCCGCACTCCTTAGCAACCCGGAAACTCCTCTAATGAACCGCGCCGTCCAAAGCCGCTACATGCCCGGTTCAACCTGGAAGATTCCAATGGCCGTAGCCGGGCTGCAGCAGGGCGCAATCACTATCGATCGTTCGAATATTGCCTGCGGCGGCGGTATCACCATTGGCAACAAATTCACGCGGTGCATGGGTAACCATGGCACTCCCGACGTCAAATACGCGATTACGAAGTCATGCGACGGTTACTTCTACCGGCTTGGTCTCAAGATGGGAATTGATGGCATCGTCTCGATGGTGGACGAGTTTGATCTCAACAAGCGCACAGGCATCGACATTCCGAACGAAGTCATCAGTTGGACACCGTCGCGGGAGTTCAAGAAACGGATGCAACCGCGAGATCCGGAATGGCGAGACATCGATACGGTCTATGCCTCGTTTGGCCAGGTCTACGACGTCATCACTCCGATCTCTCTCCTGCGCGCAATCGCAGGAATCGGGGTCGGCGGCAATCTATATATTCCTCACTTACTGAAAGAGCTAAAGCCAATCGGTCAGGAAGGCTCAGAAAATTATCGCGGAAGCCGCGCCTTTCAATCTTTTGATGAGTCGCGACCGAATCCGAAGGTAGTTCCGATTCCCGAGGATATTCACCGGGAGGTAGTTGAGGGGATGTGGGGAGTCGTCAACAATGGCGGAACCGGTGCCGGTATTAAGATGGCCGGGTTTGAAATCGCCGGCAAGACTGGAACAGCGCAGGTAGTTAGTTTAGGTAAGGACATCGGCAAGAACAAAGACCATTCGTGGTTCATATCCTACGCGCCCGCATACAAACCCGAAATCGCCATCGTCGGGCTGATCGAAAATTCAGGCTTTGGCGGCCGTCACGCAGCGCCTGCCGTCAGAAAAGTCTACGACGTTTTCTATCGCAAGACCCGTAATGAGGAGCCGCCAGGCGCGGTTCCGCTTGCCAGAGCCCCCAAGCCGGAAAACAAGAAGAAAGCAGAAGAGGGACAGGTAGCGTCGCATCGGTAACGTCAAAGTTGTGATTGCCTTCAACTCCCTTCCTGAAACAACAAACTCGTCAGGACTTCAACACTCGATACTAAGCACTAAGTTCTTCCATGGTTGCCAGAATTCAAAAACGTAGTATCCGTGATTTCGATTGGCTGCTGGCCGTGCTCGCAATTGGCCTGGTAGCTTTTGGGACTACCCAAATTCGGCATGCAGTGCCCGGTGATAGTTATTGGGCCAAGCAATTGATCGGACTCGGTATCGGGATCGTAGCCATGCTGGCGATTTCTTTCACCGACTATCGCAGGCTAATCAATGCTGCTCCGGCGTTCTACCTGTTTGGGCTGCTGCTGTTGGTTTTGGTCTTAATTCCCTCGATCGGAATCAAGGTCAATGGTCAGCGTGCGTGGATCAAATTGCCTGGCGGTATCGGACAGTTTCAACCTTCTGAGTTTGTAAAAGTCACGACCGCGATGATGCTCGCGTACTACTTCGGCAAACACCGCGCGACCGCCTTAACGCTTAAAGATACCGCCATCGGCGCGCTGATCCTGGCGCTGCCTTGCGGGTTGATTCTGCTCGAGCCGGATATGGGTTCGGTACTCACTTATCTACCAATCCTCGGCGTCGTGCTGTTCTTGTCCGCCATCCGCATGCGCATCGTGCTTGCCAGCATCGTGTTGGGGGTCGTCCTGCTGCCGGTGGCCTACTGGGTGGGAGTGGAGACTAATCTCATCAAAGGCTATCAACAGGAACGCATCAATGTGATCCTCGATCCCGAGCGAGCCGATCGCCGCGGCTTCGGTTACAACACCTGGCAATCAATACTCACAGTCGGCGAGGGCGGCCTATTTGGTTCCCAGTCTTCAAATGAGTTTTCGCAAAGCAGTCTCAAGTTTCTACCCGAGCCACACACGGACTTCATCTTTGCTGTGACGGCAGGAAACACAGGGTTTATCGGCTGCGTAATGGTGCTGCTCGCC
Organism: Pyrinomonadaceae bacterium; assembly: GCA_041742785.1. GTDB lineage: Bacteria > Acidobacteriota > Blastocatellia > Pyrinomonadales > Pyrinomonadaceae > PSRF01. The sequence goes on from JBGTOA010000045.1 coordinate 57,660, forward strand.
TACGGAATACTCTTGTCGCGACTGGTTGGCGCCGCGCGCAGGGCGCCTGATCGGACGGGTATGCTGGTCATCATGGCCATCGTCGGCGGACTTACGTTCCAGATCTTCATAAACATCGGCATGGCGCTGGGCATTCTTCCAGTGATCGGAGTGCCACTGCCATTGATGAGCTCCGGACTTGCTTCGTTGATTGCAACGTTCATCGCGATCGGCTTTGCGATCAGTGTGCAGCTGCGACGGTTTGTAAACTAGAGGCGGTGTATTCCTTCTTGTTTTTCTGCTGTTCGGTTATACTCCCCTGCGAGTTCGCCCTGCCGGAGGTTTTCAAATCGGCGCTAACACTGCCGGCCGAAACATCCACGACACGTAAAGGTCTTAAATTACGAGGCGCCCGACAGGCGATACGCAGATTTTCAATTCGTGTAAGTTTGCTGAAACTTAGCATTCACTTTGAAGCCGCTCATAAAGCCAGCTTGAAGCTGGAATCGCAAAGCGCGCGAGGATCGCAGTCCTCAGTTGACGCAAGCAACCAGACGGGTTCTTGAGCACATGAGTATCATCGGAACATGTGCTCCCTGTCTGAAAGTTTTGGGGCTTGGCGCGCGGCTAGTTAGGGTTTTAGTTTGAACAGTCCCAATCACCGTTGCGCTGGCCCTGGAACCAGTTCCGTTTTACAGCACCTCCAAAGCAGCTCTCGAATTACGCACTCTCCGTCAACCGCCGAACTGTACTCAGAATCGCGCGACGAACCACATTTTCCTACATACAAATTAGCAGCGCGAACTAACCGACTCGCGCTAGATCATGGCCGGTCACGCCTCGCTCTAACGCTTGCAGGCCGTTCGCCTCGGCCAACTCACAAATTGAAGGCAGATTCTTTCCCACTCGCGATAGCTGACCTCGTGCCGGTAACAGAACTGGTGTTCCCGAATTGATCAGCACACCGCCCGGGTAGAATTATGCGGGAGACACTAGCCACAAAATGTCAAAAGAACTAATCGTAAGCGTCAACGGACGCGAAAAGAAGATCGCGATCATCGAGAACGAAAAGGTCACCGAGTTTTACATTGAGCGCGGTGAAGAGAACCAGGGCATCGTCGGCAATATTTACAAGGGACGCGTGATGCGCGTCTTGCCTGGGATGCAATCGGCCTTCGTCGACATTAGTCTCGAGCGAGACGCATTTCTGTACGTCTCAGACTTCTTCGATGAGGAAGAAGAATTCGAGCGCATCGTGATCGACAAGTCCAGGAAAGGTGAAGCCGACGCACAACGCGTTGCTGCCGAGCAGATAGCGCTCGGTCGCGTTGAACGCGAACACCACATGGAGGCGACGCAGGAACGCGCCGAACCTTTGCGAGAAGCTGAGCACGCCGACACAGCACAACAGTCAACGGCGGCCGAAGCGACGGACGTACAAACCGAGATTTCAACTGAGAGTGAGGAGGCGGCCGCTGACAGTGGCCGTCGTCGCAGCCGCCGAGGCCGACGTCGGGGTCGCGGAAAAGATGAAGTTGACACGACGTTCCAGGATGCAAGCGACGGACGATCCTCCGTCGTTTCTGAGGAGATCAACACCCCGTTCGGCGCCGGCGATCCTTCGATCGAGAGAGTGGTCGATGACGAGGACAGCGCCGACAACGGCGAAATGTTCAAGGATGCCCGGTTGCAGGAACGTCTTTTTGACCAGATACATGCCGTGGAATTTAATCTCGAAGACGATTTCAGCACCGGCGAAGTGGGTTCCGTACTCTCCGGCGCGTTCGGAGACGAAGCGTTCCAACGTGTCGACGATGGCGACGCGTCTGAAAACTCGGGCCTGACCCAGCGCACTCCCTCACCACTTGCTGCAGCTCACGTTGAAGCCTTTATTGACGATGTAGACGAAGCGCCGTTACAACGTGGCACATTTGAGCGGATCAGTGACGATGAACAGTCAGAAAGCGCCGCACCCGCACGTCGCGGGAAGAAACCCGCGTCGGCTGCGGAGGAGGCCGATTCAGGAAAGGCTGCGAAGAAACGACGCTCGCCAACCAGGGCCGCAGCCACCAAAGGAACTGCCAAAAAAGCTGCGGCCAAAAAGTCTTCGAAGAAGAAAGCGAAGGCTGGCTCTTCAGATGAAAAGCAAGAGTCGCTGCAGGACAGCGAGGCGAAGGTCTCGACTGGACGTTCACGCGGTGAGTTCGCAACTCGGCGCGGAGGTCGCAGACGCCGCCGGCCGACTAAGCAAGCCCCGGGCGCGGCGGTCGAAGGAAATGGCGCCGATGAGGAAGTTGAAACAAGTCCTGAGGTAGCACGGCCGGAAGCGGCTCCAGCTCCTCCTCCTCCTTCTCCAGTCATCGCAACGCCGGCGCCTGAACAACGAGAGCGACGCCCGGACAGCCGTGAACCCCGTGGCGGCAGTCGGGATGGGAGGGATAGTCGGGACCGCGGAAGTCGCGGTGGCGGCTCGCGCCGCGATCGCCACCAACCGGCGATCACTGATTTGCTGCGCGAGGGCCAGGAAATCCTCGTTCAAATAGCCAAGGAGCCAATCGCCAAGAAGGGCGCGCGCATTACTTCACATATTGCGCTGCCGGGCCGCTTTCTCGTCTACATGCCGACAGTTGAACACGTTGGTGTTTCGCGCAAGATCGAGTCTGACAGCGAGCGAATCCGACTGCGAAAACTAATCCAGACCATTCGCGCAGAAGAGGACGTGCCCTCAGGTGGGTTCATCGTCCGTACAGCCGGGGTAGGAATCGCCGAGAAAGACCTACGCGAAGACGTTCGGTATCTGGTACGCACCTGGTTGGACATTCGCGCGGCTGCGGAGAAATCAAAGCCCGCATCACTTGTTCACCGCGATCTCGATCTGGTCCAGAGGATCCTGCGCGATCAATTGTCCGAGGATTTTACTGCCATTCGAGTTGATTCAGAGGAAGAGTACGAGCGCATCGTGGAATTCATTAATCGAATCCAGCCGCGACTGGTAAAGCGCGTGAAGCTTTACACTCGCACCGAACCGATTCTGGAAAACTATGGCGTGCAGGCGGAGATCGACAAAGCTATCAAACCGAGGGTCTGGCTCAGATCCGGCGGTTACCTCGTCATCAATCAGACGGAGGCGCTGGTCGCCATCGATGTGAACACCGGCAAGTTTGTCGGTCGGGGCAGTGGCAGGTTGGAAGATACGATTACCCGAACAAACCTTGAAGCCGTCGATGAAATTGTTCGACAGATCCGGCTTCGCGATCTCGGCGGCATCATCGTGTTGGACTTGATCGACATGGAAGACCGGCGCAATCGCACGAGGGTCATGCAGGCGCTGCAGGATGCGCTGCGCAGTGACAAGTCGCCGACCAAAGTGCTTTCGTTTAACGATTTCGGATTGGTGATCATGACGCGCAAACGCGTGAAGCAGTCGCTTGAAAGAACGCTGTGTGCCCCTTGCCAATATTGTCAGGGTGCGGGTTTGATCAAGTCTGCCCAAACGGTCTGCTACGAGCTGTTGGAAGAATCGCGGCGCCTGGGCAAGAGCATGGGCGGGGATGGTGTTAACAAACAAACAACTCTGCGCGTTCATCCCGATGTAGCGAAGGCTCTGCGCAGTACTGAACGCGACGTCCTGAACGAAATCGAAGAGTACGTCGGACCAATCGACGTCACAAGCGATCCGTCAATTCATCCGGAACAGTTTGATTTTGCGTTTATCTAGCGGAAGGGTCTTGTGAAGGGTGTTGTGTGTAGTTTCCAAAATGCAGTCGTCTGAGCTGCCTCGCAACACCCTTTTCCCGTTCCTCGCCAAACCCTACATCCTTCCCAAACCCAACACCCTTCCCCTAAACCCTAACGATGAGTAAGCTCGGCAATCTCTGGAAAACGGTCCTGGCCGGCGGCGCGGGTGTAGCTGCACTTGCAGCAGTCAATGCCTCAATCCGACGCAACGTCAGCGACCCGGACAATAGTGCGCTCGGCGGTGAAGCAAGATTCTTTGATTGGCGGCACGGCCGAGTCTTCTACAAAACCGCAGGACCCACCAAAGCAGCGCCGCCGCTCGTTCTTATCCATGGTGTTGGCGCCGGAGCCTCGAGTTTCATGTGGCGCAAGAACTTCGACGAGCTGGCAACCGATTTTCGTGTCTTCGCTCTGGACCTTCTCGGTTTCGGACTCTCCGACAAACCAGGGACCACACCATACTCAGCCGATCTTTACGTTGAACTTATCTCCGACTTCATTCGTGAGGTCGCGGGTATCCCGGCCAATGTAGTTGCAAGCTCAGTTGGCGCCGCCTATGCGATTAGAGTTGCAGATGAATCCCCAACGCTGATTCGTTCGATGGTACTGAATGCGCCCACCGGGGTCGACAAACTCGACAATCGACCCGGCATGGCAGGCGCGGCGTTTTATGGGCTACTGCAGTCGCCGGTGCTCGGTACGTCGTTCTATAACGTGATGGCCAGTGAACGAAGCATTCGCGATTATGCCGGCAAGCATCTGTTCTACGACCATCGCAGAGTCACCGACCGGCTGGTAGCGAATCTCTACGCGACCAGTCACCAGCCTGGCGCGCAACACGCAATCGCTGCGTTTCTGTCGGGCTATCTCAATACCGATACACGCGCAGCATTCTCACGTTTGACTCAGAATGTAACGCTGGTCTGGGGAAAGCAGGATGCTACCACTCCGCTGGAGCATGGATTGGCGTTGTTGCAGGCAAACCCGCGCGCTCGTTTTGAGGTTTATGATTATTGTCGGATGATGCCTGAACAGGAACACCCCGAGAAGTTCAATACACTGGTGCGCGAGGCCTTCCTCGCCCGATCGGTCGCCGCTTAAAGCCTTCCTCCTCTAATCCATTAATCAGAAACGGCGCCAATTAGGACGAAGGCGTTAAGCGCTAAAGAGTTCAGCTTTGAGTGAGCGCCGTGAGTTCCGAAGTGAGTTTACTTTCGGCCACACCATCCATCGCCAACGACTCCTGGCGATTCACATGCTTGTAAAGAATGTCGCGCTGCTGCGGAACAAAACCAGCTTCGCGGATGAGGTAGCGAAGCATCTTTTCATCAGCTTCATTGTGAGCCCCTGCAGCCGAGACGACATTCTCTTCAATCATCACCGAACCCATATCATTGGCGCCAAAACGAAGAGCCACCTGGCCAAGTTTGAGCCCCTGCGTCAGCCACGAAGATTGAAAATTCTCGACATTGTCGAGGAACAACCGCGACACCGCCAGCATCTTCAAATAATCGACACCTGTTGGTTCGTCCTTAATCCGGCGACCAAGCGCTGTGTTCTCGCGCTGAAACGTCCACGGAATAAAAGCAGTAAAGCCGCCCGTTTCGTCTTGTAGATCTCGGATGCGCTGGAGATGGCGAACTCGATGTTCAACCCGGTCCCCAATTCCAAACATCATCGTCGCTGTCGAGCGCAGACCAACGCGATGTACGGCGCGCATGACGGCCAGCCACTCGTCGGTGGTGCACTTTGTCGCGACACGCTTTCTCACTTCGTCATCGAGAATCTCCGCCCCACCACCAGGCAGACTGTACAGACCAGCCTCTTTGAACCTGCTCATGATGGTCTCGTAATCCAGTCCGGAGATCAGATGGATGTTGTGAATCTCAGGTGGTGAAAAGCAATGAAGCTGCACGCTCGGATAGTTTGTCCGCAGCGTTCGGAGCAAGTCTTCATACCACTCGATGCCGAAATCCGGATGAAGACCGCCCTGCATCAAGACGCCGGTGCCACCCAGCGCGATGGTCTCATCGATCTTCGCCCTGATTTCTTCGATGGTCCGAACGTAAGTGTCAGGCGCGCCCGGCCGTCGATAAAACGCACAGAAGGTACAGACGACATTGCAGACATTTGTGTAGTTGATGTTGCGATCGATGATGTACGTGACGACATTATCGGGATGTCTACGTTTGCGGATCTCATCAGCGGCCAGGCCAATGCGCGTGATCTCGTGAGATTCAAGCAACCACGCGCACTGCTCGGCGCTCATTCGCTCGCCGTTTACGGCGCCATCGAGAATATCCGGGATATCTGTAGTTTTCATTGTCGTCCTGAGGTCATACTAAGCCATCGCGCGAAACTTCGCCAAGACAGCCCGATGTGACGAGACGCCTCGTGGCCGGCTATCGTGTGAGCCAATTCAACCTCTTCAAGCCTGGAATTAAATCGTGCTTTTCAGCAAGTTGATAATAGAGTTCCAACCCGGATCGCATGCCAGCGTCCAAGTGGAAACTGATGTTGTCCTGGAGGTAAGCAAATAACTCGCTTCGTGGCAACGACAGTGTGTCTTGATAGAAGTCAACGATCTCCGCAACTCGCTCCAACCCTTCTGTGCAAGCTGACTTGAAATCGACTTGCATGGCGTTCGTTGACGCATCCGCACGAACCATCCACATCGCAAACACAAACCCAAGCCCGGTGAACTGGCGCCAGAGCGCCGCCATGTCAAAAACGTGCAAGCCGGTTCGCGGAAAGGTCATCCCCGGATCGCCAATGATAAGTGCCGCATCGTTTGTCGCCAGCATCGCTTTGAGATCAGGCGGCAGAGGTGTCCACTTAGGTTCGACCTCAATAAATTCACGAAAGATGATCTTCAACAGCGTAGCTGAAGTTCGCGACGAGTCGTCCAATGCGATTTTGCGGATGGCCGATAACTCCAGCTCTTTGGAAGCAAGTACCACGCTCCTTACTTCTCGTCGAGAACCGACACAAACATCAGGCGCGATCCTAAGGTCAGGGATTCGCTGGTATTCGATTACCGGAACAAGCGCAGCTTCAACTTCACCTGCGGCAAGAAGCTGAGCGCAAAGAGACGGCACTGCATCGATCAGTTTCACCTCATCCTGGCGGGATCCACGCGTGAAACTCCAGATCAGTGGTGCTGAGTTTAGATAACTTGACGCAGCGATTAGAGGGTTCATTTATCGAGATGAAAGCGTGTTGACATTGATCAATTAGCGGAACCCGATGCTAACGCATGAATCCGCACGTCGCAAGGAGGCGTACTGGTTGACAGTACTTTTTACGACCACTACTATTTCGGAAACTCCAGACTCCAACATCCCAATGAGCTTTTACGACATCACCGTCCCGCTCTCGAGTAAGACACCCACCTATCCCGGAGACCCAGGCATCGATATTCATCAATGGGCCAGTCTGGAAAAGGGAGATGCCGCAAACGTGTCGCTGTTGCATTGCGGCGTGCACTCGGGAACTCACGTGGATGCTCCCGCTCACTTTATTAGCGGAGCTGCCAGGGTCGAATCCCTGTTGCTCGACTCGCTGATCGGCGAGGCTTTGCTGGTTGAGGTGCCCGCAGATCGTGAACTCGTTGATGCACACTTTGTCGCGGCTAACGTTCCGGCAGGGACTGAGCGCGTTCTGTTCAAGACCCGCAACTCGGATTTTTGGATTCAAGAGACGAAAGACTTTCGCACTGATTATGTCTACCTTGAGCCGGAAGCAGCGCACCACCTGGCGCAAATCGGAATCAAGCTGGTTGGCATCGACTATCTTTCAATCGAGAAATTCAAGACTGCAAACCATCCGACGCATCTGGCGTTACTTTCGGAAGGAATAGTGATCCTGGAAGGACTAAACCTTTTCGAGGTGATGCCTGGCCGTTACGAACTCTTGTGTTTACCCTTGAAGATCGCGGAGGGTACGGGTGATGGCGCGCCGGCCCGCGCCGTTTTGCGCCAATTATGATCAGTCACACCGAGTTTATGAGACTTTATGCGTGACGATTCCGGATACCGCGACAAAGTTTACAAGCTGGTCCGTCGCATTCCTGCTGGCCGGGTTATGACGTACGGTCAGATTGCGGAACTACTAGGCGAGGGTTATACAGCCAGAACTGTCGGATACGTTATGCATAATTCGGGAAACGACACTCCCTGGCATCGTGTCATCAACTCGCAGGGCGCATGCTCGACTCTCGGGCTGGTGCTTCCGCACGATAAGCAATTGCGCATGCTGGAGGCAGAAGGCATTGAATTTAATGAACGCGGCCGCTGTAAATTGGAAAAATACGTTTGGATTCCAAATGCCGGTCGCAAAGGCCGCAGTGAACGAATGGAGAAGCACACGCTGTTCAAGAAGTGTTAGCCTTTGAAAGGACGAGTCATGAATGCTGACCCCCTGGCACAGAGGACACCCTACAACATTAGTCCTCCCCGTTACTCGGTCTCGCACCAGATGGTAACTACGGCTTTCGAGCTTCCCAATTTCCGCATCTTGCAGAACCTCGGCGTGGTTCGCGGAATCGTAGTCAGGTCACGCAACATCTTCGCGACCATCGGAGCGTCGCTCCAGACAATTGTCGGGGGCAACATCACCGTCTGGACCAAGCTCTGCGAAGACACTCGTTCCGATGCCTTCGAGATCATGATCCAACACGCCACTGAGATTGGAGCAAACGCCGTGGTAGGCGCTCGTTATGACACGACGGAGATCTCAGCGGGAGTGACGGAAGTGCTGGCGTACGGCACCGCGGTGATCGTAGAGCCATCCAGCCCGGGCGAAAGCTACCGATCATGAGTGCCGGCGAGCTGGCTTTGGAGCGGGAGCAACAAATTCGGCGGGCGATTGAAGATATCCCGTTCGCAAAGCTTCCGGGTATCGAAGTTGACGAGCTCGCCTCAGGGGTAGCGAGGCTCTCGCTCGTTATCAAGGACGAACTCAAGCGAAATTACGGCATCGTACACGGCGGCGCGATCGCCTCACTTATCGACAGCGCCACTGCCTTCGCCACCTTAACTCTCCTCGAAGCGGGCCAGCGGACCACGACCGTCGACTTCACAGTTAACTTCTTCGTCCTCTCAGCGCTGGAAAAGCAACCGCTATCGCAAAAGTGGTCAGGGCGGGACGCCGCATACTACTGGTAGCGGAAGTTTCGGACGACTACGGAAGGGTAGTAGCTACAGCACTTAGCACCTTCATAAAGGATTGACTCCACCTTCGAAACCCGGCAAAACATTCTCATGGACACCCCTTGTTAATCCATGTAAAATGCGGTTGGCTTTCCGAAGCTCTCGCCCAACGGATGCTTGCCTTTCAAATCGTTCCTGGTAGTCAAACCAACTGCTAGATCGCTCCCACGCTCAAAGCCCAATGTATTCCCTGTATCACTCCCTTTTAGCGCAACACTCCCGCCAACTGACTCCCGTTCGTTGCGGCACATCGACCATTTCACAGCTTCATCGATACTTTGAAGATGTGGTTCTGGAGAACAATCTAAGCGCCCTCGTGATCGAGAGTTTGCCCCCCACACCGGAACGAACCGCTCGCGAGATAGCCCGAATCAAGAGCCTCGACAGAATAGCTCGCGGACTCTTTCTCATGGTGAGCGCCGATGATGGTCTGTCTGGTCCGATCTCCGAAAGAGGAAAGCACCCAACCAAGTCGATAGTTTGGGAACGCGTCGAGCAGGCAGAGGCGCGCGAAAGATTTGTGGTCATCGCGGACGCAAGGTTCTCGGCCTTGCTGGCTTCAGTCAGAACCGAAGGTGAGGACACTGAAGACTCGAGCGAGATGGTGATATGGACGTTCGAACCCGACGTTGTTTACTCGGCTCTCGAATATCTGATGGCGCGGGTGACCGCGGAACAGCCCCTCCATGCCGCCGTATTTGCCAAGGCTGTCAGACTCTCGATGCCGAAGGCCACCTCGTTGCAACTCACCCTCGGCGTTACGACCAAGCTGGCACGCCTGCTTCAGGAACAAGCTGAACGCGAAATAGCGGTGAACCGCATTGCCACAACGATTCGCAACTCCCTTGACCTGGATCGCGTGCTTGCGACCGCAGCAAACGAAGTCGGCCGCGCGTTGAATGTAGTGTGCTGTGCGGTGCGAGTGGACGGCGTCTTCCTGGGTCAGCAAATGACGAAGGCTTACTTCCGCGCGGACGATGCACCCGAAGCCGCCGCGAAATCCAGGCTCATCGGAGATTTAGAGGCACTAAGTACACAGCTCTCGGAGTCGTTGAAGGCGTACGTGGTTGACGGAGATCATTCAGAAGCTGGCGCAACGTCGAACGAGTTTCCGGTCGGAAGTTATGCTCAGGCAGCCATCCCCCTAATCTTTAACGATGGCTTTGCTGGAATTCTATCGGTGCGTTCTGACGATCCAACTCGTGTGTGGGCTGAAAATGAATTGCTGTTACTACACACCGTGGCCGATCAGCTCGCTGTGGCCGTGAACCAGGCCCACATGTTCGCGCAGATGCAGCAGCAGGCTCTGACCGACGGACTAACCGGTTGTTTCAACCGGCGATCCTTCGAGTTGCAACTGGAAAAGAACCTCCATCTAGCCACCCGTATGCGCCAACCACTTTCACTCATCATGATCGACCTGGATGATTTCAAACGCATCAACGATACCGCGGGCCACGAAACCGGGGACGTCGCACTGCGGATGCTTGCCGAAAGCCTGCGGATCGAATTACGAGCTGTGGATACGCCTGCCCGGATGGGCGGCGATGAGTTTGTCGTCATCCTGCCGCAAGCCAACTGCGAAGGTGCGCTGATCGTAGCTGAGCGATTACGACAGCGAATCGAGTCGACTGAAGTTCCCGGGTATGGTCCGATGACGGCATCTTTTGGTCTCGCCACATTTCCGCTGCACGCGTCGTCGCGCGACACTCTGGTTGTCGCAGCTGATCGCGCTCTCTATAGTTCCAAGCGCGCTGGGAGAAATCGAGTAAGTCTGCCACCCGTTGAGTCCGAGAAATACGCTGCCACCGAAGAGAACAGCGAGCGGGAAAATCTGGTCGATGTGATTCAACGACTCTGATCTCGTTCGTCACAAGTATTCACGTCCTGCCGTCTGGTGTCTCAATAAGAAATCGCGCATCATAACGCTTCGCTGCTTTAGGGCTTTTCGAGTCTAAAGCCTGCCTGCGTTCGCTCATGGATGACTTAAGAAAATTCGCGCGATACTTCCGTCCGTACAAACTAGAGCTGAGCATCGGCATTATCTGCATCGTCGCCGGTGTGATCTTTAATCTCTATATTCCGCTGATTGTCGGCAAGGCGATCGATGAGAATTGGACGGAGATTTCCTGGGAAAGACTGACGATTTCGGCCCTTAAAGTCCTCGGCGCAAGCATCTTAAGCGGCATTTTTCTCTTTCTTCAGCGACGCATTTTGGTTGGGATGTCCCGCAAGATCGAGTACGACTGGCGCGACGATTTCTATAATCATCTCGTAGATCAACCACAATCGTTCTTCCAGGATCATCGAACCGGCGATCTGATGGCGCGAGCCACCAACGATCTCGCCGCTGTCCGCCAAATGGCCGGACCGATGATCATGTATTCGCTGCAAACGGTGTTTGTCGTGCTCATCGTCCTGCCGTTGATGTTCAGGATCAACTGGTGGTTGACGATGCTGCTCTTTGTCACCATGCCGCTGGTGTCGCTGACGGTGAAGTTTTTCGGACAGCAAGTGCATGTTCGCTTCGAGAAGATTCAGGATTTCTTCGCTCAAATTACAGCGCGCGCTCAGGAAAACATTACGGGCGTGCGAGTGGTGCGCGCATATGCACAAGAAGGCGCGGAGATAGCAGCCTTCAACGAACTCAACCGGCAATATGCTGAAAAGAACCTGGGATTGGTGAAGATCGATGCAGCTATGCGTCCGCTGATGCAGTTTCTTATTGGCATCGGTTTCATACTTATAGTCTGGGCCGGCGTGCCCCTGGCAATTCGTGGCGAGATCAGCATCGGCGATTTCACCGTTTTTAACATGTATCTCAGCCGGCTGATTTGGCCCCTGATCGCACTTGGCTACGTCGTGAATCTCTATCAGCGTGGCACGGCCAGCCTCAAACGCATGAACGCGATCTTCGCTGTCAAACCTGCCATCGTTGACTCTCGAACAGTGATGGAACAGCGATTGGTCGCTGGTCGCATCGAATTTAGAAATCTGACCTTCCGCTATAGCCCGAATGAAGACCCGGTACTGCACGATATCAGCCTTACGATCGAGCCGGGTGAGACAGTCGCTTTCGTGGGACGCACGGGAAGTGGCAAATCCACGCTCGTGAGTCTTATTCCACGAGTGATCGAAGCAGTCCCGAACACGGTCTTCATAGACGGCGTTTCGGTCCGGGATTATCCCCTGAGCCAGTTGCGTTCAAGCATCGGTTACGTTCCCCAGGAAACCTTTCTATTCAGCGATACTCTTGCGGACAATATCGCGTTTGGGGTGGAAAGTGCGGAGCGCTCAGATATTGAATGGGCCGCCGGGATTGCGGGCTTAACGGAGGACATTCAAACCTTCCCCTCAGGGTTTGACACGCTGGTAGGCGAACGTGGCATCACCCTATCGGGCGGGCAAAAGCAGCGGACGGCAATTGCCCGGGCCGTATTACGAGAGCCTCGCATATTGATTCTGGATGACGCTCTGTCGTCAGTTGACACTTATACGGAAGAGAAGATCCTGACGCAGCTGCACGGCGTGATGCGCGAGCGTACAAGCCTAATCGTTTCTCATCGGATTTCGACTGTTAGGGATGCCGATCTTATTTGCGTGTTGGACGAGGGAAGGATCATTGAGCGCGGGACGCACAATGAACTCCTGGCCTTCGGCGGCGAATACGCGGCGCTCTACGAGCGGCAGTTACTCGAGGAGGAATTGGCCGCGACTTAAAGGAGCCGGCACTTGAAGCGATAACGACCTCGAGAAGCGACTCCCGACGATGGCGGTTTTTTGGCTCGCATTGTTCACCAGCATCGGGGCTCTACTTTATGTCGATGCTGTTTTTGACAACCTCAATCGAGATGGGATCAAGCACTACGCGTCGCCTGGGTGCTGTTGCTTATTGCCGCGATCGGTATCGCGCTCCGTCTTTCTCGTCGTAGGGAATTGCCGGCAACGCAACCTCTTTCAGAACGAGTGATGCCTTAATTTTCATGTCTACCGCTGCAAAGCAATTTCACGAAGAGGAAGCAATCGGTAAGACCTACGATCTTCAGATAGCTCGTAGATTGCTTCGTTACTTGCGACCATATCTCCGCTTGTTGATTCCTGCGCTTCTGCTCACACTGGCTTTGAATCTGCTTGGCGTATTGCAACCCAAGTTCACGCAGTACGCTATCGACTGGCACATCCTCCCGCGCAAGACTGACGGGCTGATGCTGCTCGTAGGATTGTTCTTTGCCACCCAACTGCTGCGATTTGTTTTTTCCTATTTCCAGTCTCTGCTGGTTAACACTGTGGGCCAGTATGTGATGTTTGATATTCGCCGCGAGCTTTACGACAAGCTGCAGCGTCAGGAAGTAGCCTACTACGATCGAAACCCTGTGGGTCGCATCATGACGCGCCTGACGAACGACGTAGATTCACTCAATCAACTTTTCACCGAAGGTGTCACGGACATTCTCGGCGACCTGGTGATGATTGTTGCCATCATCAGCGTGATGCTGTGGATGGACGTTCGACTGACCCTCATTATTCTGCTTACCGTTCCGATGCTTTTTGCAGCCACCACCTGGTTCCGCAAGGGAGCTCGGCGTGGCTATGATAAGGTGCGCACGCGCATCGCTCGCATCAACGCTTTTCTTCAGGAACACTTTGCCGGGGCGCAAACCGTGCAGATTTTCAACGCTGAGAAAAAATCTCTGCGGCGGTTTCAGAAGATCAATGAAGACTATCGGGACGCGAATATCGAGACGATATGGTATTACGCCGTCTTCTTTCCGCTGGTGGATTTGATTGGCGCAGTGGGCGTCGCCCTGATCATCTGGTATGGCGGCTATCGCGTCCTGCAAAACTCGCCGGGAAACACTGTGCTGACTCTGGGGGCACTGGTGGCATTCATTCAGTACTCCGGTTTTCTCTTTCAACCCATCCGCGACATTTCTGATAAGTACAACGTGCTGCAGAGTGCCGTCGTGGCTTCCCATCGAATTTTCGAAACACTTGACCTCCCAATCGCGATTACCAGCCCGGAAGCACCGAAACGGTCCGGACGCGCTCGTGGTGTCATTGAGTTTGATAATGTGTGGTTCGCTTATAAAGACGAGGACTGGGTTTTAAGGGACGTTTCGTTCAAGGTGGACCCGGGGCAGTCGGTGGCACTTGTAGGCCACACCGGTTCCGGAAAAACCACGATCACCAACCTGCTGATGCGCTTCTATGACGTGCAACGCGGACGCATTCTGCTGGATGGAACTGACCTGCGAGATTGGGACTTGCAATCTCTGCGGCAGAACTTCGCAGTCGTGCTCCAGGATGTGTTTCTCTTTAGCGGAACGGTCGAAAGCAATATCCGGCTGGGACGCCAGGAGATTTCGCAGGAGCGTGTTAAGTGGGCCGCACAGGAAGTTCACGCCGACCGTTTTATCGAGCGCCTGCGAGATGGATTTGCCGCCGAAGTGCGTGAGCGAGGCGCCGGACTTTCAGTCGGTCAAAAGCAGCTGATCTCTTTCGCTCGGGCTTTGGCCTTCGACCCTGCCTTGCTAATTCTCGATGAAGCGACCAGTTCAATTGACACTGAGACCGAGCAACTCATCCAGCGTGCGATCGAGCGGGTTATGCGCGATCGCACGGCGATTGTAGTGGCTCATCGACTCTCAACGATCCAACGCGCTGACAAGATTATCGTTCTTCATCACGGCGAGATTCGCGAGCAAGGCACACATCAGCAGCTACTCGGCGCACGTGGACTCTACTGGATGCTGTACAAGCTCCAGTACTCGGAGAGTTCAAAGTCGGAACCAATCGCGATTGACGAAGAAACGACAGCCGGCCCCACTGGGCGATGACAGTTTCTGCGAGTCTTAGAGCGACTTTAGAAGCAATCAAACGAAATCAGTTACCTGGTAAAGACACTATGTTGAGTTTGCTAAACCGATGTGGGCCTCACTAAATGAATCGATTTCCGACCAGCAGCAGAGTTGAGTCGATCGAACCAATAAGATGCAACCACCGAACTGATCAACGTTGGGACCAGGTAGTGATTTCCGGTCTTTCATCCCGTAAACGCAAGAGGATCATGATGACATCAAGACAACTCTCCAGATCAGTCCAGCTACTTCTTATTTTGACAACATTCCTGTTTTCGCCGGCAACAGCTGAGTTAAAGAGCCCACAAGCCAACCGGCTCACGTTCGCAATCTCCTTTCCGCAGACAAGCAGCAAGGAACCGTTGGATGGTCGCGTGTTGCTTCTGATTTCCACAGACAACTCAAGAGAGCCGCGGTTTCAAATCAGTGAAGACCCAAACACTCAACAAGTATTCGGGATTGACGTGGACGGCTTGAAGCCCGGTCAGGACGCGGTGGTTGACGCCGGCGCCTTTGGTTATCCGGTGCGCAGCCTGTCGCAAGTTCCCGCGGGTGAATACTGGGTACAAGCGTTGCTGCATCGCTACGAGACCTTTAAACGCAAGGACGGCCATACGGTCAAGCTGCCGATGGATCGGGGCGAAGGACAGCAGTGGAACGCCGCCCCGGGGAACCTTTACAGCACGCCCCAGCAGCTGACGATCAAAGACGGAGGCGAATTTAAGATCAGTCTGGACAAGGTAATTCCACCAATCGAACCGCCAAAAGACACTAAGTACATCAAGCATGTAAAGATAGAGAGCAAACTGCTGACGGAGTTCTGGGGGCGCCCGATGCACCTGGGTGCGAACATTCTTCTGCCAGAGGGCTTTGATAGTCATCCCGACGCTCGTTATCCACTTGTTGTCTTTCACGGTCACTTCTCGGCAGACTTCGGCGGCTTTCGTGAACAGCCACCGGATCCAAATCTTAAACCGGTCTATAGCGAACGTTTCAAGCTCGATGGCTATAACAGGATCGTTCAGGCAGAAGCGCACAACTTTTACAAGGAATGGACCGGGCCAAACTTTCCGCGGTTTATCATCATTGAGATCCAGCATGCGAATCCCTATTACGACGACTCGTACGCGGTGAACTCCGCCAACCTCGGCCCTTATGGCGACGCAATTACTTACGAACTTATCCCGCACATTGAGAAACAGTTTCGCGCCATCGGTAAAGGTTGGGCGCGATTCATGTATGGCGGCTCAACCGGTGGTTGGGAGGCGCTGGCGGCACAGATCTTCTACCCCGACGAGTACAACGGCGCCTGGGGCGCTTGTCCCGACCCGATCGATTTTCGTGCGTACATGGTGATTAATCTTTACGAACACAAGAATGCCTATCGGGTTGATGCGAGATGGAAGCAAACGCCGCGGCCCGGGAAGCGAAACTATCTCGGGGAACTCGCCGCGACTATCGAAGAGATGAACCACATGGAGTTGGCGCTGGGAACGAAGAGCCGGTCGGGAGGACAGTTCGACATCTGGGAGGCGGTATATTCGCCCGTCGGTGCTGATGGATACCCCAAACCTATCTGGCACAAGTTGACGGGGGAGATTGATCCTGTGGTGGCGGCTTACTGGCGTGAGAACTACGACCTGGTCCACATCCTGAAGCGCGACTGGGCAAGGCTGGGTCCTAAACTCGAAGGTAAGCTGCACATCTATGTTGGTGAAGCCGACAACTACTTTCTCAATGACGCAGTCTATTTGGCAGAAGACTTTCTTAAGAGCACCAGGAACCCTAATTATGGTGGCGAGGTGGACTACGAACCACGGGCTGAGCATTGCTGGAATGGGGACCACACACGACCGAACGCGATCTCGCGTTTGCGTTACCACCAGTTCTACGCGCCGAAGATCCTGGCGCGCATACTCAAGAGCGCGCCGCCGGGGGCGGACCTGACAAGTTGGCGTTACTAACAAAAATCGGTGAACGGACCAAAGTATGAAGCGCATACGGATATTCAAAACGACCGTAATCCTGGTTGTGCTCCATTTTCTCACCGTGTTGACGATAAGTGCGCAGAACCCACCGACCAGGCTCAAGCTCGTTCCGCAGCGTGTGTCGTTGACCAACGGTCGTTCGTTTACTCTCAATCTGCCGCCGGCCTTCGCAATCACTCCTGCCGTCCAGGGGCTAAAACGAGTGCGATTCATGGCTGAGAGTCCGGACAAGCGAATCTTCGTCACCGACATGTACAACCTCGCCGACAATACTCGTGGCGTCGTGTACATCCTCGACGACTTTGATGCGACGACCAAAACTTTCAAAAAAGTGACTCCCTATCTGACTCGTCTGCGCAATCCAAACAGCGTTGCCTTTTATACGGACTCAAACGGAGAACATTGGTTCTATCTTGCTCTTACCGATCGGCTCTTGCGTTATCGTTACCAATCAGGCGAGCAGACCCCGACGGCGCAGCCTGAAGTCCTCGCTACCTTCCCGGACTATGGCTTGAGTTACAAGTACGGCGGCTGGCACCTGACGCGGACCATCGCAGTTGGCGGCTACGGCAAGATTTACGTATCGGTCGGGAGCAGTTGCAATGCCTGCGAAGAAAAGGAAGAGGTGCGCGCCACCATTCTGGAGATGGATCCTAACGGCGGGAACCAGCGCTATTACAAGGTCTGCGCAATGCCGTCGGTATCCGTTGGGTGAATGGCAGCGTGTATGCAACGAACATGGGATCAGATCACCTTGGCGACCACGTTCCGGCAGACACGATGTATCGAGTTGAGGCCGAGACCCATTTCGGCTGGCCCTACTGTTTTCAATCAGGCCCCCGAAAGTTGCCGGATCCAAAACTCAATGCCCGCTCGGCCAAAATGAATTGTAGCCGTGTGCCAGCGGCCTTCGCGGCCTTCGACGCCCACAGTTCTCCGCTGGGGTTGGAATACTTCGACGAGCGTCAAAGTCATGAGCTGAAAAACTCTTTTTTTTTTGGCCTGCACGGCTCGACAAAAAAGCAATTAAAGCGAGGTTATCGCGTGGTGCGACTGACTACCGATGATTCCCTCACCCGCACTCCTGAAGATTTCATTAATGGCTTCCTACAAGGTTTGAAAGTTCGTGGCCGGCCGGTTGATATCTTGAATTATGGCCCGAACGCGTTCCTGCTGACAGATGACTTCGCAGGTGTCGTGTACTACGTGTACAAGAAATAGAAAAGCAACGGCCCTGGTTGTTATGCCAGGGCCGAGTACTTTGAAGTTATCGCGCGATTCAGTTGACTACTTGCGTGAGAGTGGTGGACGTGCGCGGTTTCATGGGCACCAAGCCATCGACGCTCTTATAAATCTGCAAATACATCTGTGTTTCCCTGGGGATGAGCGTGCGCCAGCCAGCGCCGCCGCGCCGCAGATAGCCCGGCAGCTTCGCCGCGTTTGAATTGTAGCCGGCAGCCATTAGTTCCGGCTGCGTCGCCAGCCCGGCCTTCATCGCATATTGCACCTCGGAGTTTGCCGCGAGATCGTTCCAGGTGTCATGTATGTACAAGAGCATCGCTTGCAAAGCGTTGCTGTGCGTGCGCATGCCGACGACAAAATCGGGAATCAACCCGACTCCAGGATGACGCTGCCGCACGAGGTTGTAGGCCCAGGGAATCATCTGCACCATTCCGCCCGCGCCGGCACTGCTGACTGAAAACCTATAGGTATCCAACTCGTTCAGTGCATACAGCGAAAATATCTCGTCGTAGAGTGCAGCGCGGTTCTCCTGCTTGAACCGGTAATGATCCACGTGCTCAACCAGACAAAGCCGTTCGGCGATATCGATCAATGGTGGCGAGACCACCGTGCCTTTTTCCCGCAGCCGCTTCGCCGCGAGATCGAGCATTGAGCGAATATATCCGCGCCCGCTTTTCACCAACTCTGGTGAAAGCAATGCAGGATGGGCCGACGTGTAGTAAGCCATCTCGCGAAATACTCCGCCCTTCTCGATTGGAAACTCAACTACTAAAGGCGTGAGCGAGCCACCGTTGGGATCGAAGACCGTAACGGCAGTGTTTACTCCATTCGCCCGCAAAATTCGAATGGTGAGCGGGGTTCCCAGTGAGCTCGGTATCGTTATTTCCGAACCCTTCTTTAGAAAAAACTCCTTGCTGATATTGACCAGGTGCACGCGGCCCGTAGCCCGTTCCAACGACGCGAGCGTTACGAATTGAGTCGAAGGCGTAGTGGCTAGCGCCGTCTGTTTCGGCAGAGATTTTAGCAGCCGCTCAGCTTCAGAAATTCGCGTTTGAATAAGCTGCGGTGTCAGCAGAGGCAAGGCCAGTTCAGCGTTAGTCGCTTTCGCGTCGAGAGCCACAACCTCGGGCGGGCCAACCGCAATGTTCTCCGTCGCCGCCTGAACTTCCGCTTTCGGCGGCGGCGCGGCGACAACCCGAGGACGAGTGGCGGACTCGGTTTCTGTACTCTGGGCGTACGCAGGAATGGTGATGAACGCGAGAGCAGGGACTACGAGGGCGACGAGGGCACTTCTTTTCATAGCTTTATTCAGGGTTATCCGACTAAAAACTCACCAAGGGGCGGCAAGCGTGGTCTTAGATTCGCTGAACAGGTGTGAGGTTGTCAACAAGTTTCTGAGAATCGATATTTCGACAGCAGGTAGTTTGAGCCGCGAATGAACGCGGATAGCACCGATCTGAAAACCGCAAAGACCCCAGGCCCTTTACTGCTCCTGTATTTCAGATCCGGGTCATCCGCGTTAATCTGCGACTAACGCCCCATTCAGGTCAACTGATCTCGAAGCCTAGGTTAACTACGGCCGTAATGTCCTTATCCAACGAAGACGTGTCGTTCATTCCCATGTCTGACACTTCGTTGGAATCAGCCGGTGTAATCTGCAACACACCTGTCCTGGCCGTCTTTACACTGCCGATGCTGCTGCCGGTGCTTTCCGCGATCTTTTCAGCGCGGGTCTTTGCATCCTTGGCAGCCTCCGCGAGCATTGTGATCTTCTCGTCAGCGAGCTTGGTGTAGTAATACTCGGGCGCCATCGATTCAATCAAAATTCCCTGATTGATAAGCTCCGTCGCTTCACGGGCCACCTGCGAAATCTTGTCGACATCGTTTGAGCGCACCACCAATTCCTGACGGAGCGTGTAGCCGGTGATCTGTCCCGTGTCTTGCCCGTCCGAGTTTCGCGCTTGGTGCGTCTGTGACGAGATAGCTGAGATCGTGATCTGGTTCTCGGGAATCCCCTTGCCCACGAGGTATGACTTCACTCTAGGAACGGCTTCCGAAAGCGAGCGGTAAGCGTCGGCCAGCGTTGGCGCCTGGTAGGAAACGCTGGCCTTCCAAATAACCAGGTCGGATCGAATTCGCTTTTTGGCTGACCCGGTGACCGTGATGGTCTGATCACCCCGCTTGCCACTTACGAAGGCCCACCCGCCCACCGCCGATGCGATAACGAGCCCAACGGCCAGCGCAATGCCGGCTGCTAAAACTCCTGATCTTTCGTCACTCATTTAGGTGCTCCTGTTTCAGACCTTAACTTCGAGCCCGCGCAATATACATTGGAAAGGCAGGCTTCAGATAGTGGTTAATCCCGGGGCCGCGTGCGGGCAGCCACAGTGGCAGGGCGGGTAGAGGCCGGATGGCAGACATCGAATCAAGAGTCCGTTGTCAGTTGTTCCTTATTGCCTTGCGCCTTTGTGACGTTACCAGAGGCCACGCGACTTTTCGACGCCAAACCATTTATTATCCGATCATGCAAAACAAAGAGATTCGTTTGGCCAGTCGCCCGGCTGGTATGCCGACAGTCGACAACTTTCAGATTCAGGATGCGACGATGCCACAACCGCAAGAGGGTGAAGTCCTGGTGCGCACGCAATACATCTCGGTTGATCCGTATCTCCGCGGCCGAATGCGCGAAGGCAAGTCGTACATCGCTCCCTTTGAAGTGGGCCAGGTCATTCAGAGCGGGGCCGTCGGCGAAGTTATGGAATCAAAAGCTCCGAACTTTCAGACCGGTGACATCGTGGTAGGTGGTGCGCTGTCCTGGAGTTTGTACGCAACCGCAAAGGGCACCAGCCTTCAAAAAGTCAATCCGAACCTCGCTCCGGTTTCGACGGCGCTGGGCGTTTTAGGCATGCCCGGATTGACTGGTTACTTTGGTCTGCTCGACATCGGCCATCCAAGGGCCGGTGAGACCGTGGTAGTTTCCGGTGCAGCGGGGGCGGTGGGAATGGTCGTCTGCCAAATAGCAAAGATCAAAGGCTGCCGTGTTGTCGCGATCGCGGGCGGCCAGGACAAAACCACCTACCTGTTGAATGAACTCGGCGTGGATGCCGCAATCAACTACAAAACTGCCAACGGCTACAAGAAAGTGAACGACTTGCGCCAGGAGTTGGGTGCTGCTTGTCCGAAAGGCGTTGATATCTATTTCGACAACGTGGGCGGTGATATTTCGGACGCGGTGATGACCTTGATCGCGCCAGGCGCCCGCATACCCATTTGCGGACAGATTTCCGTGTACAACCTCGAAAAGCCCGACGTTGGATTGCGTCCGCAGCCTTACCTTTTAGTGAGCAGTGCGTCAATGAAAGGGTTCATCATCACGCAATACATGTCGGAGTTTGGGAAAGGCATCGCGGAAATGGCGCAATGGTTAACCGAAGGCAAGTTGAAGTTTACGGAGACTGTGGTTGAAGGGTTTGAGAATACTCCTCGGGCGTTCATAGGTTTGTTCAAGGGCGAAAATCTGGGCAAGCAGATCGTGAAAATATAATTCCGGGTAAAGGTGAAGTGCCCGATGCTTTTCAGCCCGCTTGACCCGCGTAGCTCCGCAGCTTTTTCTTTTTCAAAGCACGAGGCTTTTCTTTTCAAAGCAATGCACGCGAGCGGGACCTAATCAATCCCGGCGAGTCCCAGTAAGTCTCAACAGCATGAAAAACAGATTGATGAAATCCAGATAGAGCGAAAGCGCCCCCACCACAGCATACGAACCCATGCGGCCCTCAGGCAGCGATACCGCCATGTGCTTCAAACGTTGCGCATCGTAGGCGGTCAGTCCTGTGAAGATAAGGACGCCAACTATCGAGATCACAAACTGCATGGCGTCGTTCTGCCAGAACATACCTACTACCATCGCCAGGATCAGTCCAATCAATCCCATAAAGAGGAACTGACCCCAACCCGCAAGGCTTCTCTTGGTAATTGTTCCAAACACGGCCATAGTTCCAAACATCCCGGCCGTAATGATAAAGGTCGAAGCGATAGACGATCCCGTGTAGACCAAAAGAATCACTGACGTGGTGACGCCCGTCAGCGCCGAATACAACATGAAGAGCCCAGCAGCCGTTGTGGGAGTCATGTGCTCAACTCGCGCAGAGAGATAAAACACCAGCCCAAGCTCAGCAATGATCAGCGCCCAAAACACGAGCCGGTTCAGGATTAACATTTCGATCAATGCCGGAGATGAAGCTACTGCAAAAGCAGCTATCGCCGTGATCAGAAGTCCCGCGAACATCCAACCATAGACCTTGCTCAGGAAAGCACCTACGCGCTCAACGCTGAACTCATGTACAGCATACGAAGATTGGTTCCAGCTCATAATCGTTTCCTCAATTAAGTATTGAATTGACTTAACGCCATTGTATCCTTCTTAGAAAGTGTTTCCGAAAGCTGCCTTTCATTATCTGTCTTGCGCTCTCCCCTTGACCTTTTCAACAACGAGCGGCAATTGTGAAAGGTTAGATGCGAGAAAAACCCGCTTGGCGCGATTTCATCTGAAGGCTGCCGTTATCCCCTGCTGAGTCTCTCAGATTTACCACAACGTTGCTCTTTCGTCGGCTCTCGGTTTCCGAGTTACCAACAAGGATATTGTGAATCATCGAGGGGCATCCACTGAGGGAGGGACGCCCCTACAAAGTCTTAATGAAGCTGGTCATCGCCGCGAGCGTTCGGACTGGCTGGTCAACATGCGGACTATGGCCACAGTGTTTAAGTAATACTGACCTAACAGGTGTCCGACAGCCTTTCTCAATCGATCTCACTTGGGCCAACGTGCCGTACTCGTCATTCACCCCCTGAATCAGAAGCACCGGCACCTCAATTCCAGCAAGGTATTCTTCGATGTTCCACGATCGAAATTCCCGTGCGAGCCAGATGTCATTCCAACCCCAGAACGTTTCGTCGACGTTTCGGTTGTGATACTTCGCCAGGCGGTCTCTCAAGTTCCCCGAGCGATACGATGTGGCGATCGCACTGATGCTGTCAATTCCCGGCTGCTCAACAAAGACGTGCGGTGCTTCCAAAATCAAGCCTCGCAGACGCCTATCCCGCGTTGCGCCAGCGTGAATGAGTGCGACCGAACCGCCGTCGCTATGACCCACTACAATCGCCTCGCGAATCTCAAACGCATCAAGGACAGCGGGCAGAAACTCAAGCGCTTCGACATGCATGAACTTTACCGGACGCGGTAATTCAGCGGCATCTGAATCGCCGTAGCCTGCGCGACTATAAACAAGTGCGCCGCAGTCAGTGGCCGTAGCAAGCTGCTCGGGAAAATCGCGCCACATGGCGACCGACCCGAGGCCTTCATGCAAGAAGACCAGCGTTGGCACCTCCTCAGATCTCCGCCCATGCCATTCGAACTCAAGCTCTTTGTCTTTGATTCTAAAGTAAGGCACCAATGACTCCGGCAACATATCAGCAAAGCAGTATTGCACTGGTCAATCGAAAGCGAGTAAAGAGCGAACAGTTAGCTCCCAAGCTCAGCCGTCCGCTACCTGGTTACCACTGTTGCTTTTCGTTGTCTGTCTCTTTGCTTTGATAATTCCTCTTGACAGGTTTTTCACTCAATCCCTATAGTAGCCGCTCGCTTCGAATTAGAAGCGCAACGAAATCATGGATAACCGCTCATTCTTCTATTTCGCATTTACCTACCGCTTCTTCTTTACGGAGAGGGCGGGGCGAAATGTGAGCGCAAGGTGCTGAAGACGTAACCTAAGGGCACAAGAAGCTTTCAAGATAGCCAGCCGCGACTCCGTAACCGGATCAGTCGCGGCTGGCTTTTTCGTTTCTCCAGGCCGAACAAACCATTAACAGAGAGGATTAAACCGATGAACATCGATTATTGGCGATCAGAAATTGACGAAATCGATCGCGAGCTATTGCGGCTGCTGAACCGGCGCGCTCGGCTGGCAATGAAAGTTGGCGCGCTGAAGCGTGCCGCAGGGTTGCCATGTTGCGACCCTGAACGTGAACACCTGGTGCTTCGCGGTTTAGAGCAAGCCAACGGCGGACCGCTCAACACCTCAGCTATCACCAGGGTGTTCCGCAGAATTATCCGCGAGTCGCGCGAAATTGAGGCGTTGGCGTTGCGAAACGCTGAGTCGGCCGCACTCGGAAGCAAGTCCGCGCGTGAGCTTTTCGGGCATGAGGCGCTTCGATGAGCCACAAGACCCGAGTGGCTTTCCAGGGTGAGCACGGCGCCTTTAGTGAAGAGGCGGCTATTCAACTATGCGGCTGGGAAATTCAGTTGGTGCCCCGGCCGACTTTCGACGCGCTCTTCAGTAGTGTGGAGGAGGGACTCGCGGATTTCATCGTGACACCAATCGAAAACAGCCTGATCGGATCAATCCGACCAGCCGCTGAATTGTTTGCGCGGAGTTCGCTCAGGATCAGTGGTGAAGTGACGATTGCGATAGCGCAACACTTGATTGGCTGTCCGGGTTCAACTTTTGCAGATCTCAAAATAGTGGAATCTCATTCCGCAGCGTTGGAACAGTGTCGTCGCTTCTTCAATGCTCATCCGGATCTTCGTGCTGTTAAGACCGATGACACTGCAGGCAGCGTGGCGCGCATTGTCGCTCGCGGTGATCGCACACGCGCAGCCATTGCCGGAAAGCGTGCAGCTGAGTTGTACGGGGGATTGATTCTTCGCGAGCACATCGAAGACAGGCCTGAAAACCGCACCCGCTTTCTATTGCTTGCGGACTCCGCCAGCTCGAACACCAGCGCTGAACTCTATAACCATGAAGTATGACCAGGAAGGAAAAGTCATGATCATCAACATGTCAATTCAGGCAACTGCGGGGGAAATAGATCACGTGATTGAACGGGTCAGGGAATGCGGCTACCAGCCGCATGTAATCAGAGGTGCTGAGCGCACAGTAATCGGCGCAGTGGGTCGCAATGGGCGGCGCAATGAAATCGAAGCGCTGCGAGCCGCTCCCGGTGTGGAGCAGGTAATCCAAATCACGCATCCATTCAAACTCGTCAGCCGTCAACTTAAACAGCATGGCACGGTTGTGGATGTGGGCGGCGTTCGCATTGGCGGTGGCGAACTCGTCGTTATTGCCGGTCCGTGCTCAGTCGAATCAGAAGATCAGTTACTTACCACGGCGCGCGCTGTGAAAACTGCCGGTGCGAATATGCTACGCGGCGGGGCGTACAAGCCGAGAACGTCTCCGTACGACTTCCAGGGACTTGGAGTTGAAGCGTTGCGGCTCCTGCGCGACGCGAGTGCAGAAACCGGCTTGCCGGTGGTAACGGAAGTGATGAGCGAAACTGATGTCGAAATTGTGGCTGAGTATGCTGACATGCTGCAGGTCGGCGCTCGGAACATGCAGAACTTTTCATTGCTCAGGAAGCTGGCTACTTTCAAAAGACCGATACTCTTAAAGCGTGGTCCCTCTGCCACGATCAAAGAGTGGCTGCTTGCTGCTGAGTACCTGCTCGCCGGCGGCAATGCGAACGTTGTGCTCTGCGAACGGGGCATCAAGACTTTTGAAACTGCTACGCGAAATACTCTCGATCTCGCGGCGGTGGCGCTGGCGAAAGAACTGTCACATTTGCCGGTGCTTGCGGATCCATCGCACGGGACTGGATTACGCAGCCTGATTGCGCCGATGTCGAAAGCTGCTGCCGCAGCCGGCGCGGATGGACTGATCATCGAGGTTCATCCTTGTCCCCAAAGAGCGCTCTCGGATGGGCCACAGTCGCTGGACTTGCCGAGCTTTGGCGAGTTGATGAAGGAACTTGGCAGAGAGCCGTTGCGGGAAGTGAAGGCTGCTTGAGAGTATGCAGTTGCGCGATAAACACCTGCAGGCGGAACTTATGAACTGTCAAGCAGGTGCAGTTACGGTTCACTGTGACCAGGGAGTAGGCTTGCGCACCCAGCGTTGCTGCTTCAGCTCTTCAAGTAGGTCAGCGGGGAGCGGACCGGCATCACTCGCAGCAATGTTTGCCTTCACATGAGGCAGCTTGCGCATGCCAGGAATGATTGTGCTCACGATGGGATTGCTGAGGATGAAACGCAGCGCGAGCTCAGGCACCGATATCTCTGCCTCACCTTTGTGTTCCCGGTTCCAGCGTTGAAGGATCTCTTTCAACTTATCGGCACGCTCGACGCTGGGAACCAGATTGTCCGGGACAAAGTAAGTATTACGCCAGTCGCCCTCCGGCCAGAGACTGTCCTTCGTCAGCGTGCCCGTGAGCGTCCCCTCATCGAACGGGACACGAGCGATAACTGCCACATTCATTTCGCTGCACGCAGGAAAGAGTTCGTCTTCGGGATTCTGATCGAAGATGTTGTAGATGACCTGGACAGCGTCGATTTGTCCGGTCGCCACCGCGCGCACTCCGTTCCAGGGTTCCCAACGATTAAGGCTGATGCCAATTGCTTTGATTAGTTTTTGGCTGCGGAGGTCATCCAGCTTGTAGAGCCATCGATCGTCGCGCAACCATTCGTCGTTCCAGGTATGGAATTGCATCAGATCGAAACTCTCGAGCCGCGCATTCTCCAAACTTCGGTGGACATATTCTTCAACGTGATCCTGAGGATAGGAGTCTTTGAGAACAGACCCGGGACGTGCCGGCCATTCTTTATTCTGAGGTGGAATCTTGGTAGCGGTGTAGAGACGTTTTTCCGGGTGTGCACGAACGGTCTGGCCCAACAGGTTCTCACTCCGGCCATCGCCATAGGCGTACGCCGTATCAAAAAAGTTACAGC
Organism: Pyrinomonadaceae bacterium; assembly: GCA_041742785.1. Lineage (GTDB taxonomy): Bacteria > Acidobacteriota > Blastocatellia > Pyrinomonadales > Pyrinomonadaceae > PSRF01. The sequence continues at coordinate 84,448 of JBGTOA010000045.1, forward strand.
CACGATCCGCGGCAGCGGCCAGAGATTGAAGTGACTGCTGATCGTCGGAACTTGACCAGCTAGCCATACCCCACATCCCGTAACCAATTTCGCTCACCTGCCAGCCTGTTCGACCAAATTGTCTGAATCGCATGCCGCCTCCGTGAACGGAGTATAGCCGCGGTAATCCGAACCGGAAAGAATTGCCCTTTAAAGCTCGTTTCGCTCCGCTGGCTCTCGCACAAAAGAGAATGCGTCCCAAAGCCATGTCGCTTTGGGACGCATAGAAAGCTGTAATCAGAGTTCTTTTGCTAATTCTGATTTCGCTGCGCCGCACTCTGCGTAAGCACGAGGTTCTCTTCGCTGCCTTTGAAGGCAACTGCGGTCAACTCAACCTTACTGTCGGCACCGTTCAAACGAAGCTCGAACGAACGCGCTTTCTTGTCCCGCTTCTCAGCCCGCGCCGGCGCTTTGGCAATTACCTTACCGTTCTTCAGAATTGAGATTTCCGAGTTGGTCTCGTCGTATGACACTGAATAGGTGCCCTTCTTGACGAGAGTGCCGTTCACATTGATGTCATGAATCAAAGTAACTGTTTCTTTCTTGCTCTTGGCATACGCCACGACGCTTGTCATGACTGCGATCAAAAGCACTGCTGCAATTCGGTTCACTCGCGATGTCATCTCATTACTCCTTAAAAACTTTTTTAGTGCCGCCATATTAGGGGAGAACACTTTCACTCCATCTCTAACGAGCATCACGTTCTGAAGTTCCTTAATTGTTCGATCAAGTCTCTTCATCGATAAGACGTGTTGCTCTTGTGATTGTTAACACCGCCTGTTGATTTCTTGTGGCGAAAAACTTCTGTCACGAGAAATTAGATGGTCCAACGAAAGTTCGTACGCGCGTCGGTTCGCTACTTTTGTTGTAGCGTACGCAAATCCGGAAAAAACCGAAGTTACTTCGCCGCGGTTTGCTTCGCTGACGAGATGTTTTTTTGGGAGGATTTAATACTCTGAGGGTGTCAACAAGGGAAAACCAAAAAAGTCCGCCTCATACAGAATCAGAAGAAGGGTTGTAATCAATCTCGGGCGTGACCATCTGCGTCCAACCAATCGCGCGTCATGTCACACCACAACGCGAGTCCACGAAATTCGTTGAAGCGGGAATAGTAGCGCGCAATCTTCTTATCGGTGGATTTACGTCCATTGTTTCGTACCTGGTAAAACTTTGCGCGCGTCCAGGAATCTAGTGCGAGCCCATCGTAACGTCCGATTAGCTTGAGGAGATTTTCGGAAGCGTAGGGCCCGACACCTTTTACCCCGCGCATCTCTTTGATCAACTCTGGCGTCGAAAGCGGACTCGTGAGCCACTCTTCGGGATTCAAGTCGCCCGCTGCCACTCGATCCGCCAGCTCTTTCAAATATTCGGCACGATAACCGGCGCGCACTTCGTTAACGTAAAACTTCAAAGGCATCAGAGCCATTGCTTCCGGACCAGGAAACGTCCGCCGGCTGTCATTGGCCTCGCGTCCGAGATTCTGTACGAGCCCGGTCACCATTTTTTCGGTCAGGGCCCAGGAGCAATTCGTTGTACAGATCATCTTTACCAGATCTTCAAAGACCGTCGGAGAGCGCAACATGCGGCCCGCGCCCGTCGAGGCAATCCAATCGAACTCGGGCACGCTACTGACCGTCTCATAAAACGAGTTCAGGTCGTCATCAAGCCTCAGTATGTGTCGCACGTCGCGTAACAAGCTGTGACCGGCGGCCTTATTGATCCGCCGCGACGTATTAATCAGAACTCGCCCCTTTCTCGCGGTGAACTTAACGGTGACTGGCGGGCCCTGTGGCACGTCCAAAGTTCGCGTTAACTCCCAACGTTGGCGGTCACACGAGAAGGGAAGCAGTTGGCACCAGCCATGGCTGATCACCGTTCTTTTGAAATTGAAGGTTTCGGGAGTGGTTATTGATAGCTGCATTATTCCTGGATGACACACTGGTTATGGCGAAAATTCGCCGCCGGGATTATGTTCGGGAATTCATAATCTACGCAATGAGCGACCAAGTCGAAAGGAGTAGCATAGTAGCGTCTTTGTGTTGAAGTTCTTTTCGGCGGTGGCGCAGGATTTCGCAGGTTTTAATCGGGCTTCAACCCTGGCGCGTATGCTTCAATCGGTCAAGGTGAGTCTTGACACCAGAGACTCCTGCGGAATAGACTCAGCTCACTTGAAACAGTGTGTGGAAGGCTGTACTCGGGATGTCCCTAATACTCGGGATGACTTGGGCGAGGGATCAATCACTCTGATTCTCTACAGTACATCACGGTGAACGTACGCACCGCTTCCCAGGAATAAGTCCGGAGGATTCCGGCACCGTTCGTCGCCCCACCGGGTACTTAGCAAGGCAACCCGTGGGGCGATGTCGTTTTGTGGTAGTCATTCGCCGTAGACAGACAGGAATGTCAGCCTTACTTCCCAGCGAGACAGGAATTTCTGTCCTACCTTATGTAGATCGGGTTCGAGATAATCCAGGGTTGATCGCCGAACGGTTGCCCCAACTGCGGTAGATAGACCTCCACCCGATAACTTCCCTTCTCCTTGACCAGCGTTTCCTGCGACCTGACATGGTCATCGTCTTTAATCGCGACACCATTCTTTAACAACACAATTCGCGCTGGAACCGGGACTTCGATAATCAGCCTAACTTCGTCCTCGATAGCGATCTCTTCGCCCATAAGCGCCTGCTCGTTCCCGTCACGCGCCTGGAACCTGAAACCTTTGGTGTCGCCAAAAATATCGAATCCGATAAAGCAGTTGCCGCTCGCGAGCGCATTGAGCAGATGCCTCTCACTCAACCTGTCGTCAAGCGGGAGCCTGACGAGCGCATGCACTCTGACAAGACTAAAACTGCGTTCGTAAGGGTCAAGCTTGATTCCCAGCAGCGACTCACCCGACGAATCATTCAAACTGATCCCAACATTCGAGTGCGCATCGTTGCCGGCGATGCCAATAATCCTCTTCCCGGTGCTGCCAATCATGCTGTCCCATCGTTGCAAGTTCTCTGCCGGCTTTGAATAGAACCGAGCAAACAACAGCTGCGGATAGGTGCGATAGGACCAGAGACCATCGAAGAACATCGGCAGTGGATTGATCTGTTTTGTGTTGGTATACACGTTGTAGAGTTCGACACCATCATAGTGTTCGGCATCCCAGGACTTGAAGGTTTCCGGATAAGCAACAAATGCCAGGTTATCCTGATGCCGCACAAGAAAGTCCGGAGTCGACAACGAGTGAGCGACGTTCGCGTCCGACGTCCCCGGGAAAACCAGCAAGCGGTCCCCACCTGCGGTTACGACTTCACTCCCGGCAACAAACAAGCTGCGCCCGTGTTGCCCCTGCAGTGTCATCGCAGCAGTATCAAAGTCGGGATCCGGATGTTCACTCATCAAAACGAAATCAAGTTGATTCGAATTGGCAGCAGCAATGATCTCCTGGAACGTTCCGCTGGAGTGTCCGCCCAAAAACGAATGGACGTGCGCGACCCCGACGAGCTCCAGCAAGCCATCGTCAGGCGAAGCGGTTTGGCGTTGAGACTGTAGAGAAAGGATCTGAGCGTTAAGGCGACCGAGCTTGTAGCGGCGATAAGCGAATGGAACCTGCGAGATGAGAACGACCAGCAGCAGCGCGAGCAGGATCTTCTTCCAACGTTTCATTTGATCGTGGACTCGATCACCTGGTCTTCAAAGTCAACGGAAGCGACTTGTTCACTAATCGTCCGGCCCAGACCGGCGACTGTGATGTGTTCGGGATGAATAGTATAAGCATCGAGTGCTGCTCGGTCGTGAAACATAGCGACGAGCCCGGTATCGAAAGAGCGCGGCAAACGCAGCACGTCGGCCCCGACAAAAAGACTCTGAACCTGAGGTATTTTGTCCTTGAGACTCTTTAGCAAACGCACGTGCTCGTCGCGTACTTCCACTTCGACGTCAGCCCGATACTTCCAAATGACGATGTGTGTAAGCACGTTGGTGAATAAGGATGAAGAGGGAAGGATAAAGGAGAAAGAAATGGCGGTTTTCATCCTTGATCTCTATTTTTCACCCTTCGTCCTTTCCTGTTGGTTCGCACCATTTTCGGGTGACTTCGTGACGATAGTCAAAAAGGCGTTGCAGACGCCGCTCGACCAGCAAAGGGGCCATCAATCCACCGAGAAAGCCAAACGGCGGGTCCCAGTCTATCTGATCTCGTAACAACGCGCCGCCATCGGCCGGCTGAACAATATGCTGGTGGCGCCAGGCTCGAAACGGTCCTTTAACCTGGACGTCTTCAAACCTTGTCGGCGGATCGTAAACCGTGTGTTCGGCAATCCAGCGTACTGAGATCGGCCCGAGAATTTTTGTTTCGATGATTGCCCTGGAGCCAACCTCCGAGATGCGAGCAGGCTCAATCACCTTCGCACTCTCCCACGGCGGAATCAGCAACGTGAGCACACCGGGTTGTTCATGAAAAGCGAAAAGGCGTTCCGGGGTAGTGTGAATAACGCTTTCTTTGACGAATTGCATCCTGATGATTGGCCGAGGCTTTACTTCAGGAACCGATCAAACCAGTCAATCGTCCGCTCGAGAGCATCGACGCGATGACGCGGCTCGCGCAAACCATGACCTTCGCGCGGATACCGCACGAGAACTGTTTCCACCCCTCGGCGCTTCAATGCCATGTACATCTCTTCGGCCTGGGTGATGTGTACGTCGTGGTCCAACTCGCCGTGTATGAAAAGGGTTGGAGTTTGTGCCTGTCTGACATAACGCAGCGGGGACCATTGCCAAAGCTGCTCATAGTTGTCCCAGGGAAAACTACCAAACTCTGCGTGAATCAAATCCTGATATAGCGAAGTCGAATAGAAACTAATCAGATTGCTTACACTCGCACTCGCGACGGCGGCTTTGAATCGAGGCGTCTGCGTGATGATCCAGTTCGTCATGAAGCCGCCGTACGAGCCGCCGGTGACTCCCAGGCGATCCCGGTCTATCCACGAATGCCTGCGCAGTACTTCGTCGACTCCCGCCATCAAGTCCTTGTAGTCACCCCCGCCCCATTCGTTCAGTGTGCCGTCCGAGAACTTTTGACCATAGCCGGTTGAACCACGGGGATTGAGGTACAGGACCGCGTAACCCTTAGCCGCGTACACCTGAAAGGCAACGTTGAAGACCGCACTAAACATTCCGTGTGGTCCGCCGTGAATACTGAGAATTAGTGGGTAGCTGCGGTCTGCACGCCAGCCAATCGGCTTAATCAGCCAACCTTGTATTGTCGTCCCGTCAAAGCTTTTAAATTTTATCTCTTCGGACTGAATCAACTCGACGGACCGCTTGAATCCATCGTTGTGTGCACTTAAACGGCGCAAGGGTGTTGGGGTGCCAAGCGATAACCATAGCTCTCCCGGCTGGTCTGGAGTGGCGATTGTCAGCGCCATGGGCAATAGATAATCTGCCTGGGTTCCGCCTCTGGTTACAGTCAGAATTCGATTGGCAAAACTGAAACTGGATATTTGGAATGCCTTCGCTTGAACTAATTCCGACGTGGGTTGAGCGCTGAAACCCGGACTACCAACATTGAAAGCGGCCCCAACTTCTCCGCGCAGCGTAAATATCGACAAGCGTTCAACCTTTCCACCATCAACGCCAACGGTGAAGATGGTGGTGTTTCCCTGATCACCGGCAAGGAAGAAGAGCCTGCGAGATGCTCGGTCCCAACGTGGGCCCCGAACGCGGCGATCGAGTTCTTTGGATATTTCTCTTCTTTCATCTCCGCTTGCCGATGTGATCCATAGATGCTTGTCCTCGGCAACGCTATCGATCGTCGTCACCTCGCGCCTTGTCGCGGTGTAGGCAATCCACTTCCCGTCCGGCGACCAGACGGGTTCATATTCGCAGCCCCGGGTTTCGGTTATTTGCCTGACCTGGCCGCCGGTATCGACTGCAAAAATATCTGAGTTGTTGTTCCCGTCAGGGTCAGGCTCGCGGTTCGAGAGAAAAACAACTTCGTCTCCGCGTGGGCTAAACGCAACTGCGTGATCATAAAAAGGGCCGGTGGTTAGCTGCCGCGGTTCCGGCTTTGCTGTATCGACGATGAAAACGTGAGTGCGGCGATTGTCGGAGAATGATGTGCGCGATTTGTACTGAATGCGTTCGATAACGCGCGGGTCGTCGGGACTGACGGATCTACCATGCAGCTCTTCGGTGGCTGAAATGTATGCGATTCGTTTCGAGTCTGGAGACCACACCAGTGACTCTCCTGCGTAGGTAATGAAGAAGTTAGTCGATTGCACAGCCGCGATGAATCGAGGGTCGCGGCGCGACGGAGTTACGGTCCAGATGCCATTAACGCCTTCGCGATTGGCGAAGAATGCGATAGTTGCGCTGTCGGGCGACCAACGTGGCGTACTCGCGTTCCAGTCTGAGGCTAACAACAAGGTGGGATGATTTCCTGGCGCTCGGTCTTGCGGTCGCTGTATGGGCTGGGTCAAGTTTGTGCTCACACCAGCGCGCGCCAGCCACAGTCGCGAACCAGGCTTATCTCCATCAACGGATGCAACCGAGTAAACCACCCACTCACCGTCGGGCGAAATCTGCGCGTCACTCACGTTCGCAACCTGCAAAATGTCCGCCGGCAACATCGCGCGACGACTTTGCGCCACGACATTTATCGAAAAGCAGCAAAAGAGTAAGAACCCGCCGATAACCGCCAGTATTCTTTTCATTAGATAGCTTTGATTTCCGGAGGTAGAAAAATTGACGCCCGAACGGAGCTTGCCCATCCGTTGCGGTAAGCCGCGTTCGCGGCGCCGCGAATGAATCACTATTTCGGGCTGGGCGTCGGCTTTGCAACGTCCGGTTCGGCGACTTTCAAACTGGTGCGAATGGTGTCCCAGCCGGCGAGCATCTGTTTGCGCACTTTGTCAGGGCCGAAAAACGTCAAGACCACCAGCCGCTGCCCCACGACGCCCCAAAAGATTTCGGCAGCTCCGGTCTCGCTGTCCATCTCGGCCTGCACCTTAATCCCTTCGGATGGCACTCCCGCAATCTCCGAGCTCACCGGCAAACGCTCGGGCTTTGCACCCATCTGCTCGAACTGTTTTGCCGTCGAATTCACGTAGGTATCGACCAGCACTTTTTTCGCCTCAGCGATTCTTTCCGGGGATGTCACCGGTGTGCGAAAAACAAAAACCGTAATCTGAAAATCCTGGCCGGCTTTCCCCACCGTCATTTGCTGTGCGTCGGCGTTGCTCGAATCCTGCAACAACCACGAAGAAGGATAATCAAACGTCAATCCATCCTTATTGAACTGTTTACTGTCGCCGGCCATCTGGCCCAGCGCGGACAACCCACACAGCACCAGGCTCACGAGTACCAGGAAAATGGTTCGCTTTATTTTCATCTCTGCCTCCCAAGATCTCCCGTTCCAAAATAGTTGATCAATCTTCGCTTTGAGTGCCGCAGCAACTCCACGTTCAGTAACTCCCAAACCTGACGGACCTGCTTTTCAGTAGTGCGAATGTTTCCGATCGACAGCCGCAGTGTCAGCTTGTCATATAGACGGGTATGGGAGAGTAATGCCCTGCCGGTCGAGTTCACGCCATGCATGATCGCCTCGTTCAATTCATCCAGCCGGGTCGCCCGTAGACTCTCTGGTTCCCCTTCAACTTTGGGGCAAGCCCGAAAGCACACCAGTCCCAACGGCACCGGGGCCATCAGCTCCCACTCGGACGATTCCTCGACCCAGGATCTAAACAGCTGGGCCAAGCGGCAGTGTTCGCGGATGCGCGCCGCCAGCCCTTCGTGGCCAAAGTAACGAATGATCATCCACAGCTTCAAAGCTCGAAAACGCCGGCCGAGTTGTATGCCATAGTCAGAGCCGCTACGTACTTTCTCCTGTTCCGGCGTCCGCAGATACTCAGGGACCAACGAGAACGCACGTCGCAACAGATCCATGTGACGACAATAGAGCACGGAAAGATCGAAAGGAGTAAAGAGCCACTTATGGGGATTGACCGTCACTGAGTCAGCTCGCTCACAACCATCGAGGATGTGTCGCAACTCGGGTACGACGGCCGCCGAGCCCGCATAGGCGGCATCGACGTGCAACCAGAGCCCGTGCTCTTCAGAAAGCGTAGCGATCTTCTCGACGGGATCGATGCTGGAAGTGGAAGTAGTGCCGATAGTCGGCACGACGCAGAATGGAACGACGTCGTTGCGCTTGTCTTCGTCGATCGCTTCGGCCAGGGCTTCGACGTCCATGCGAAATTCGTGATCCGTGGGAATTTTCCGCAAGCCGCGCTGACCCAATCCCAGAGTGATGACACACTTCTCTATTGAGGAGTGGGCCTGCTCTGACGCGTACACTCGCAATAACGGTAGATCTTTCCTGCCACTCATCCCTTCTTCGCGAATGCGTCGTTCCACTCCCTCCCGCGCCGCCGCAATCGCGTGCAGGCTCGAGACCGACGCGGTGTCATAGATTATCCCGCTATAGCCGGCGTCAAGCCCCATCATCTGTCGCAGCCAATCGAGCGCTACTTCCTCGAGTTCAGTTGAAGCGGGCGATGTACGCCAAAGCATGGCTTTGTTGTCGAACGCGGCTGACAAAAGCTCGCCAAAAATTCCGGGCGCGGAGGTGGAGGTTGCGAAGTAGGCGAAAAACGAGGGATGGCTCCAGTGCGTTAGGGCAGGAACGATGAGCTTATCGATATCGGCAATGATCTCCTGCATCGATTCGCCTTTAGCCGGCGGCGTAGCGGGAAGTTGAGCCTGCAGACTGCCGGGCTCGATTTGGGCCAGCACCGGAAACGTTTCGATCTGATCAAAGTAGTCGCTGATCCAATCGATGAGCTGGTGCCCGAACTCTCGAAACTCCTCCTTCTTCATGTCACCGAGCGGCGGGGCAAATCCGTTTGCAAAATTTTCCATGCTGGGCAGTCTAGTTTAGGCGTCCCTTTTATTCCAATGCAGCTAAAAATCTGTGTACGGTCCAGACAGAACCGTCAACGCTGGAGCCTCAAGGAAAGGGCGATTGGTAGCGCCATCGGAATTGAGCCTAACTCTCTCGGATGAATTGTGTCTCCATGCCTTACTCGACAGTCGCTGGGAAATGACTATAATTCTCGGGCTTTTCAATCCGAATCATCAAACGAGACAGTTTCTGCTCCAGCTTTTGCCCTGCGTCAATGATTAGTCCGACAGCAGTGCTTCTGAAAAATGGAAACGCTCAGCGAGAGATACGCCGTTTTTGTGAAGTCTTTTGTTTGCTTAAGCCCGAAGCACAAAGTTATTATTCACTCGTTAAATGATTCAAAGTAAGATCTCCGATTCCCCGGAAATTCCAAACCTAACCAGGAGCTTGTCCGGCTTTCGAGTTGTCGAATGTTCTCTGGAATCGTTCGTCCAAATTCATCGCTTGTGAGGATCAAATGAAACGCATAACCATTTCGCTGTTGTTAATCGCCACTTTCGTATTCGCGCTTGCGTGTCAGCCCCAGAGCGGTGGAGGCGACAAAGTTAGAATAGGCGTGTTCATGTCGACCACTGGTTCGACCGCTAACTTCGGTATCTCGTCAGTCAACGGCATCAAGATGGCCACAGACGAGGTAAATAAAGCCGGGGGTATAAACGGGAAACAGATTGAGTTATTGATCGAAGACGATCGGTCCGACGCTTCAGAAGCTGCCACCATCGTGACCAAGTTTGTCACGCAGGACCAGGTCCATGCGGTGCTGGGCGAAGTGGCAAGTTCGCGTTCCATCGCGGCTGCCCCAATCGCTCAGAACGCGAAGATACCGATGCTGACGCCTTCGTCGACAAATCCCGAAGTTACCAAGAAGGGCGACTACATCTTCCGCAGTTGCTTTATCGATCCCGTCCAGGGAGCCGCCATCGCGCAGTTTGCGGCAAAGACGCTGGGCGCAAAGCGTGCCGCGATCATGGTCGATCGCAAGAACGACTACTCGACGGGCCTGGAGAAGGTTATTAACGAAACGTTCACGCGGCTGGGTGGTCAGATCGTAGCCACGCAGTCTTATCAGGAAGGCGACCAGGATTTCAACGCACAGTTGACCTCGCTCAGAGGTGCGAATCCGGAGGTGATTTTCATTCCCGGCTACTACAACGATGTCGGCTTGATCGCAAAGCAGGCGCGTGACAAAGGAATCAGGGTGCCGCTAGTGGGTGGCGATGGATGGGATTCAGCGCAGTTGTATGCCATCGGCGGTTCCGCCTTGGACGGCAGCTTCTTCACAAACCATTATTCGCCGTACGATACCGACCCGAAGGTGCAGACTTTCGTTAACAATTACAAGGCGCTTTACAACGCGGTTCCGGACGCGCTTGCTGCGACAGCCTACGACGCTGCGATGATTATGTTCGACGCAATCAAGCGAGCAACCTCGCTCGAGGGCAAGGACATTCGCGATGCACTGGCTGCCACTAAAGACTTCCCGGGCGTCACCGGCAACGTAACCTTCAACGAAAATCGCGATGCGGTAAAGCCGATCGTCATGATCGAAATCAAACCCGGCGGTGCTTATGCCGTGCGGGAACGCGTTGAGGTTGAAGGCGCTGCCATGCCGGGAGCAACGCCAGAGGCGCCACAAACCAACAGAAACGACTCCACGGAATCGGCGCCCAGCGAAGGAGCCAACAGCAATGCGACGACTCCTTCAGCTACACCCGGCGCGGCGTCTCCAGCTACTTCCCCGACTCCATAGACTTCGAGGCTTTCTCGCCGAATCTGTGCGGCAGCAGGAATCTGATCCCGAGACTCTCGACTCACCATGAGTACGTTCGTACAACAGCTAATCAACGGCGTGTCACTCGGCGCGATCTATTCCCTGATCGCGCTGGGTTACACGATGGTTTACGGCGTGCTCAAGCTGATCAACTTTGCGCACGGCGATATCTACATGGTCGGCGCGTTCATGGGTTATTACTTGGCCAACGGGCTGGGAGCACGTGGCGCGCAGGCGATCGGACTGAGTCCTGACGGCTTTATCGCGCGCGGGCTGCTCGGTGGTGGCGCGATGGAGCCCTCGCTGATCACTGCGCTCGTGGTGATGCTGTTGGCAATGGCGATTTGCGCCGGCGTCGGCGTAATAATCGAAAGGTTCGCCTATCGACCCGTCCGCAAATACTCGCGACTGACTGCGCTAATCACCGCAATTGGCGTTTCGTTGCTACTTGAAAATGGTGGTCAGGTGGTCTTCGGTGCCGATCCTAAATTCTTCCCTGAACTCTTCCGTAAACAGAATATTGAATTGTTTGACGGTGCGAGCATCAACAGCGCTGACATCGTCGTGCTCGTAATCGCGCTGGCGCTGATGATCGCTTTGCAGTTGATCGTTTACCGAACCAAGACCGGTCGAGCGATGCGCGCGTTGTCGTTCAATCTCCAGTCGGCAAAGTTAATGGGCATCAATACTGACCGGATCATTGCGTTTACGTTTGCGCTTGGTTCCGCGCTGGCTGCGGCAGCGGGAGTGCTGGTTGCGATTCGCATCCCGCGGATCGACCCGTTGATGGGAATTCTGGTGGGACTAAAGGCCTTCGTGGCGGCCGTGCTCGGAGGCATCGGGAACATTCCGGGAGCGATGCTTGGCGGATTGCTCATCGGCATCACCGAAACGATGGTCGTAGGTTATCTTTCGCCGACGTACAAAGATGCCGTGGCGTTTGCGATTTTGATTTTGGTGCTCCTGTTGCGCCCATCCGGATTACTTGGTTCAGTTTCACAGGAGAAAGTTTAAGAATAATAAGGATGAGGGATTGAGAATGAGGGATGGAAATTTAGTTACCTGAAACATATTTGACTAACCCGGTCGCCGGACTAATTTTCATCCTTTATCCTTTATCCCTCATCCTTTCATTGTTATGTCCCGTTACCTTCGCAACCTGGTCATCGCCCTGACAACCATCGGTCTCCTCTACGGACTGGATCTCGTTTTTCAGGGTCGGATGATCAATCCCTACTTCAGCCGCATCCTGATGCTCTCGGGAATCGCAATCACGCTGGCCGTCTCACTCAACCTGATCAATGGATTCACAGGGCAGTTTTCAATCGGCCACGCCGGATTCATGGCAGTCGGCGCTTATTCCTCCGCATATTTCTCAGTCACTTATGGTCTTTCGCTGGCGAACGCATTGGGTGATGGAACACTCGGATGGATTGTCGCCCTCGCAGTGGCAACGGTTATTGGAGCGGTGGCTGCCGGTCTGGCCGGTCTCGTAGTCGGCGTGCCGTCACTGCGACTTAAGGGCGACTATCTCGCGATCGTGACACTCGGCTTCGGTCAGATTATTGTCGTCTTCCTGAACAACATCGAAATCGTCGGCGGCGCACGCGGCTATTCCGGTATTCCTATTGTAAAAAGTTTTTTCTGGATCTTTCTTACCGCCATTCTCACGATCGTAATCGTCTACAACATCGTCCATTCAGCTTTTGGCAGGGCGCTCATCTCAATTCGCGAAGACGAACTTGCCGCTGAGGCAATGGGTGTCAACACCACGCGTTACAAAGTGATGGCCTTCGTCATCTCTTCGGCGATGGCCGGCGCAGGCGGTGTTTTGCTGGCCCACTTTGATGGCTATCTCAATCCCAAGTCGTTTGAGTTCATCAAGTCGTTCGAAATCCTGATCATGATTATCCTCGGTGGTCTGGGATCGATTGTAGGTTCGGTACTCGGCGCGGTCTTGTTGACTGTGCTGCCGGAGGCTTTGCGTGGCTTTGCCGAGTATCGGATGGTCATCTACTCGTTGCTGCTTATCATTCTGATGATCACCCGTCCCCAGGGACTGTTGGGCAAAACAGCGACGTTCAAGGGCTGGCGTGGTCGCCAGAAAAAGGTTAAGGCGCGAACTGAAGCGGAAGAAGTCACGGCCACCGACTCGCTCGTTAACAAAAATATCGCTCCGGCGACGACGGGAGAACGGCAACGCGACACTTCGCTGGGTGAGGAGGACGCGCAATGAGTGTGAGTGCGGCAGGAAACGGGTCGCTGAAGTCGGAAGCTGCGCCGATCCTCGTGACGAAAAAGGTCACCATCAAATTTGGAGGCTTAACCGCGGTCAACGAACTGGACATGGCTGTAAAGCAAGGAGAGATCTACGGTCTTATCGGGCCCAATGGCGCGGGAAAAACGACGATCTTCAATCTGCTGACTGGAGTTTATTGTCCAACCTCCGGCGAGATATTTTTCCAGGAGCACCGCATCGACGGGTTGCGGCCCTACGAGATAGCAGGGCGGCGCATCTCCCGAACCTTCCAGAACATTCGCCTTTTTCCCAGCATGACCGTGCTTGAGAATGTGATGACCGCGTGTCACATCCACATGGATCAAAGCCTGGTCGATGCGGTGCTGCGCACGCCCAGATTTTGGAGCGATGAGAGAAAGCATCGTGAATACTGTTTGGAGCTGCTGAACATCTTCAACCTCGAGCGCTTCAGCAACGAAGGCGGCACCAGTCTTCCATACGGCAATCAACGGCGGCTGGAGATCGTCCGGGCTCTCGCGACGCGGCCGCAGTTGCTCTTGCTTGACGAGCCGGCGGCGGGGATGAATCCGTCGGAACAGGAAGACCTTATGCGCTTGATCCAGCAGATCCGTGATCGCTTCGGCCTTACGATTCTATTGGTAGAGCACAACATGAAGGTCGTGATGGGTGTGTGCGAACGAATTCAGGTAGTCGACTACGGCAAGTCAATTGCCCTTGGCCTTCCGGATCAGATTAAGAATGATCCGAAGGTGATTGAGGCGTATTTGGGAGATTAGGTCTTTGAACTTTGAACTTTGTACCCGGGGGCTCTGATGATGAGTTGAGAAGTCAACAACGACATTGAAAGACCGACTGGATCAGAAGTCATAGAACAAAGTTCAAAGTTCAAACCAGAAATATTCAAGCAGAACAACAGAGTAGTTTCGCGTAATCACATGCTCACGCTAGAAAACGTCTCCGTCAACTACGGCGCCATCGAAGCCCTAAATGGCATCTCGATGCATGTCGAGAAGGGCGAGGTGGTGACTCTTATCGGTGCGAACGGCGCCGGGAAAACCACCACCCTCCGCACGATCACCGGCCTGCTTCACCCAACCACCGGGCGCGTGACTTTCGAAGGCGAAGACATCAGCGGCAAGCCGACGCATAAGCTTGTGGCTCGCGGTATTTCGATGGCTCCCGAAGGCCGTGGCGTTTTTGCTAATCTCACTGTCCGCGAAAACCTGCAGATGGGAGCGTACCTCAATCGGAACAAACGTGAAGTCGTGGCTGATATGGAGCGCGCCTTTAAGATGTTTCCGCGATTAAAGGAGCGTGAGACACAAAAAGCCGGAACGCTTTCTGGTGGAGAACAGCAGATGCTTGCCATTGGCCGCGCCCTCATGTCGCGCCCGCGTTTGCTGTTGCTCGATGAACCTTCGCTCGGTCTGGCGCCGCTGGTGGTGCACACAATTTTTGAAGCGATAGACGAGATCCGCGGCAAGGGGACAACCATTCTGCTGGTCGAGCAGAATGCGCATGCCGCCCTGGGCCACTCAGATCGCGCTTACGTCCTGGAAACCGGACGCATTGTGATGGAAGGGTCTTCAAAGGATCTGGCCGCAAACCCGAGGATTAAAGAAGCTTACCTTGGTGAGTAGCTCCGGAATTTACACCCGCAAGAGTAACGCTGTGCGCGAGCAACGGCCAGGTACCACTAAACTCAAACGCTGCATCGCTTTCCTGTCCTTCCTGCTTCTGCTCTTTACGCTTTCTTGCCAGCCAAAACCGGAAAATCCGGATCAGGATCGCAGCACCATCAAAATCGGCTATCTGGGGGATCTCTCCGGTCGTACGTTCAATTTTGGCCAGTCAGCGTTGAACGGACTGCTGTTAGCAGTGGGCGAGATCAACCGGAGCGGCGGCGTCAACGGCCGCCAGCTCGACGTCGTAATCGAAGACGACCAGGGCAGCCCGGAACGCGCCGCCGGTCTGGTCAGCAAAATGGTCGGTCAAGACAAAGTTGTAGCCGTGATTGCCGGTGGCGCTTCCGGCAGCAGTTTAGCGGCAGCACCACGTGCTCAAGCCGCGATGATTCCACTGATCTCGCCTTCCGCAACCGACCCCGCAGTGACTCGCACCGGCGATTTCATCTTCCGCGTCTGTTACACCGATAATTTTCAAGGGGAAGTGATGGCCCGTTTTTCAACTCGCGCGCTCAAGGCGCGGAAGGCGGCGATCATGGTTGATTTCAACAACCCCTACAGTCGCGGCTTGAGCGAGTTTTTTGAAGAAAGCTTTACGAAACTTGGCGGGCAGATCGTCAGCAAGCAATCGTACGCGCCAGGCGATCCTGACTTTCGCGGACAACTAAGTGCGATTCGTAACGAGGCGCCCGATGTTATCTATATTCCGGGTTACTACGGGGACGTCGGCTTGATTGCCAAACAGGCGCGGCAGCTTGGTTTGACGCAACCGCTGCTCGGTGGGGATGGTTGGGATGCTCCTGAGCTGTGGGCGCTCGGCGGCGCCGCGTTCAATGGTTCGTACATTTCGAATCATTACTCAGCGGATGATCCGGCGCCGCTGATTCAACAATTTGTGAACAGCTACAAAGGCCTCTACAACAACCTTACGCCTGATGCTCATGCTGCGCTCGGTTACGATGCTTTGAGATTTCTGGTCGAGGGCATTCAGCGGGCAGGGACAACCGACGGGCCGAAGATACGCGAGACATTGTCGCAAACGAAGGACTTTGCCGGCGTCACTGGCGTGATCAGTCTTGATAACGAGCGAAATGCGGTAAAGCCGGCGGTTGTGCTAAAGCTGCAGGATGCGAGATACGTTTATCAGGAGACGATCCAACCGGACAAAGTGACAGACGACAGGTGACAAGTACTTGAAAAGCCCTGTCCTCGTTGCGGACCTTTCCTTATACGAAAAAGTAATAGTTCTACTCGTCACCTGTCACCGTTCTATACCGCTTCCGACTGTGAGCTGAAATGAAACTCCTTCACTTTCAACGCCGGCAATAAGGCTGAGCTGCCTCCCTGCCCTTCGGAGCTACCCACTCGTTCCGGCGCACCGATCATCTCTACATTACCCGGCGCGAGCAATCGCATCAGGCTTTGGTTGAAGCGGAAGTTTTTTACCGGATACTGAATTTTTCCGTTTTCGATATACCAAATGCCGTCGCGCGTCAGGCCAGTCTGCAAAGCGATTCGTGGATCAACTCCACGGATGTACCAGAACCTGCCCAGTAGCAAGCCACGATCTGTGGTCTTGATCATCTCATCCATCGATGCCGGCTTGGCCGAACTTTCCATGATGCTGTTCACCGGCCCAGCCGAAGGCTCCTTACCTTGTTGCTTAGCCCAGAAACGGGAGTAGGACAAATTCTCGAGCACTCCGTTCCTCACGAGATGAATTCTCTGCGCTGGGATGCCGGCCTGCGCGGACTTACTGCCGGGCAGTTCCGCATTCCACGGATCGCTGTAGATGTTTATACGCTCATCAAAAATCTTCTCACCAAGCTTCGTTTTGCCACCGGGCGCCGAGAAAGGACTCCGGCCTTCCTCGGCATTACGCGCGTCAAAACTGAAGGCGAAGAAAGACAGCAGATCAGCAACCGCCTGGGGTTCGAGAGTCGCCGGATAAACTCTGGCCTCCAGGGTGCGCGGGTTCCGGGATTCCAGCGCCTTACGAATCGATTCGCTGGCAACGCGTTTCGTGTCGAGCTTGGCCACGTCAAAGTGGTTGCGCAGAAAGTACCCCGAGCTGCCGCCATCCGGGGTGCGCGAAGTCAGCGAAAGACTTACGAGACTTGATCGATCGAAGATAAAGTTGCCGTTCTTCGTCGCTGTCGCCGTCGCGAGTCCTCGCGCCTGATGAAACCCGGCACCAATCACGCCGGCCTTTTCGCAAGCAGAGATCACATCGCTTATCGCCCTGGCTCGCGAGCTGAAGTTCACGTTTGCCGTCGCCTCAACAAATCCATTCACCGATTTATAACTCTGTTGGCCCAGTGTCGGCAGATATTCGCGGTCGACTGGAGAGATGCGGGCCAACTGCTCTGCCTGCTCCACGACAGCTTTGAGCGACAGGTCGTCGATCTCATTGGTTGACGCTGCGCCACGCTTCTTATCGATCCACACGGTGACATTGACTGAGGTGTTTTCACGTGACCCGGCCGTGGTGAAATTGTTGGCCGCAAAACGCTGATGAGCATAGTTCTCGCTGGTAACGGCCACGCTCGCATCATCTGCTTTGACGTAGCTCAGGAGTTTATCGGTAATCGCTTTTGCCTGCTGTTCAGTTAGTAGCATTTCTGTTCTCCGACTAAGACTATCCACAGATCTCGCAGATCACACTGATTAACCAGAAACGGGCCTGTTCGTTTTCCGCACTTGTTGGTCTTCATCTGAATCTGTGAAATCTGTAATCTGTGGATGTCTTTATCTTGCCGCGGTATTCAACACCTTGACCTTTCGAAAACGGGCCACCGGACAACCGTGACTTACCGCGTTTGATTGCGTCGGTTCACCCTTGCCATCGTTAAAGCTGCCGCCCAGTTCATAAGTGGCGCGTCCTGCCAGGCCGTCGCAGGAGTTCCAGAAATCCGTCGTGCGAGATTGATAAGCGACGTCACGCAACATGCCGTCAACCCTTCCCTTCTTGATCTCCCAAAAGGTCTGTCCGCCAAACTGGAAATTATAACGCTGCTGATCGATCGAGTAACTGCCATTGCCATGGATCAGAACTCCATTTTCAACATCCTGAATCAGCTCTTCCATGCTCGTCTCAGTTTCCGATGGTTGCAATGAAATATTCGGCATCCGCGGAAACGAAACGCTGCCCCAACTGTCCGCGTGCAGGCAGCCATACGACTTCTTTTCTCCCGTCAACGCAGCGAGGTCGCGAGTAGTTTGCCAGTCGACAAAGATCCCATCCCTGATCAAATGCCAACTCTGTGCGGGTATGCCTTCATCGTCGTAGCCAACCGTTGCCAAGCCGCCCGGCTGGGTGCGATCGGCAATAAAGTCCACTATCTTCGAGCCAAATCTGAGTTTCCCGATCTTGTCGCGAGTGAGAAAGCTCGTGCCGGCGTAATCAGCTTCCCACCAGAGCGCACGGTCGAGTTCAGTTGGGTGGCCCACTGATTCGTGAATCGTCAACCACAGATGGGAAGGATGTAGCACCAGATCATAGAGGCCAGGATCGATCGGTTTGGCTTTAAGTTTAGCCACCGCGTCCTCCCCTGCCTCGCTCGCTTCCTTCAGCCAGTCGTACTTCTCCATGTATTCGTAACCCAATCCCTGCGGTCCACCGTAGGAACTCCGCGACTGGAAATCACCGGTAGCCCGGTCAACGGCGGTAACGTTGAAGTTTGGATTAACACGAATGATGTACTGCTCGATGCGCGAGCCATCGGTGGACGCGAGAAACTTCTGCTCGTTCACGAAGCCCATTGAAGAGTTAACGAAACTCACTCCTTTGGTCTTCATGGCGGCAGTGTTCAGCTTGAGCAGCAGCTGAATTTTGTCGTCGATGGAAACGTCAAACGGGTCCTTCTGAAACGAGCTCTTCCAATTGGCCACGATTTTTTCCGCAGATGTCATTGCGATTCGTTTGCGCTGATAGACTGAATTGGCGCGGGCTATCTCAATTGCCTGTCGCGTGACGCGGCGGACTTCGGCCGGCGTGACATTGCGGCTGGCCGCGAAACCCCAGGTACCTTTGAAAAGCACACGTACCCCAAACCCAAAGTTCTGACTACGTGACACGTTCTGCACCTGCTGTTCGCGCGTCGAGATTTGCTCGAGGCGATAACGATTGATGCGAATGTCTGCATAGGTGGCGCCGAGCCGACGAGCCGTGCCAAGCGCGATGTCGGCCAGGGCGTTCTTATCGATCGCCGCCGCGGTCGCTGACTCCGCTGCATCAACATCACTTATCCAACTGGGTAGTACAGACGGCAACGCAACTACACCAGCAGCCAAACCAGCAGTCTTAATAAAATCTCTTCTTGAAGTTGTCATTTTGATTCCGGCAAAGTTTGTACGGAGTGTTGTTGGAAGAACTACTCAGCAAGCATCTCTCTGCCTGCTTGAATCTGACAAACGAATTTATTTGTTACTTCCTGGTGGAATGACCCGAACTGTAGCGTGCAGACTCTAATACAGGATGCAGAAAAGTAAAAGATTCGGGCGCGATGAACGGGTTATGCTCAAACTGGCGAAGCGGTCACCGCGAGGATATCCTATCGCTGGAGCTTTTCGCGGGCGGCAGCTAGAGCTTCAAAAACTCGTTCGGTTGCGGTGCCGCCTAACTGAGCCTTAGTCGCAAGCGTATTTTCGAGCGTTAACGCCGCGAAGACGTCTGCTGCTATCAGTTTTGAAGCCTTTTGCAATTCTGCCAGTGGCACATCGGCCAACTCAACGCCAGCCACGATTGCTTTCATCACCACTTGACCAACCGTTTCATGAGCTTCTCGGAACGGCATACCTTTGCTCACCAGATAATCCGCCAGCTCGGTCGCATTCATGTAACCGGTTTCGGCCGCCGCCCGGCTACGCTCCTCATTCACACGCAGGTTCCGGAGAACGGTGCCGGCAATCCGCAGGCATGCCAAGACCGTATCAAACGAATCGAAGACCGCCTCTTTGTCTTCCTGCATGTCCTTGTTGTAAGCGAGCGGCAGACCTTTCATTGTGGTCAATAGCGCTTGCAGATGCCCAAACACTCGCCCGGCCTTTCCCCGCACCAGCTCCATTGAATCCGGATTCTTCTTCTGCGGCATCAGACTGGATCCGGTCGCCACGGCATCACTCAATTCAAAGAACCCAAACTCTGATGTTGTGTAAAGAATGATGTCCTCGGCGAGTCGCGACAGATGCACCATGACCAGCGAGCAGGCGCTGATGAACTCGACACAGAAATCTCGATCACTCACAGCGTCCATACTGTTCGCTGAAATACTCTCAAAGCCCAACTCGGAGGCAATCGCCTCACGATCAACCGGGAACGAAGTACCTGCGAGCGCCGCCGCCCCGAGAGGCAAAACGTTCACTCGCTTCCGCAAATCAATAAAGCGATCGCAATCGCGCATAAGCATTTCAAAGTAAGCAAGACACCAATGGGCCAAAAGGACGGGTTGAGCGCGCTGCAGATGTGTGTAGCCGGGCAGCACAACCTTGTCGTTGGCTGACGCAAAGTCGAGCAATGACTGTTGTGTCTTCCTGAGCGCCGTGTGAATTAGATCTACTGCATCGCGCATCCAGAGCCGCAAGTCGGTGGCGACCTGATCATTGCGACTACGTCCCGTGTGAAGTTTTCTACCTGCATCTCCAATCGCCTCAACCAGTCGTGATTCAACAAATGAGTGCACATCTTCCGCTTCGACCTGATCGACATAGGTGGCGTCGGCGTGCGCTCGCTCGTGGATTGCCTGCAAGCCGGCTCGAATAGCATTCGCTTCCTCCGCGGCGAGCACACCGGCTCGCTCCAACGCGTTGCAGTATGCAATGCTCCCTCGCACCTCAGCATCGAGCAGACGCCGATCAAACCTGAACGAACGGTTGAATTCAGCGAAACCGGAATCCGCCTCGCTCGTGAATCTCCCACCCCAAAGGTTTCTAAGTTTAGTCATTCAGACCTTCTCCCGTTTGACGCCTATGCATCTCGAGTGCTAGTTTATGCATCTATGCGGATGTTATGCAAGTTTTCAGCATAACTACAGATTGATATGCAGAAGCTAAAACGACAGCAAAAACTCTTGCGACTGATTCAGGCAAAGCCCATTGGCACGCAGGAAGAGCTGCGCAGTTATCTCGAACATGCGGGTGTGCCGGCGACGCAGTCGAGTGTATCTCGCGACCTGGACGAGTTGGGAATAGTTAAGCATCACGGCCATTACACAGTACCACGATCAAACAAGTCGTCGGTGCGAGGGCTGTTGAGTCTGGACATGTCCGGGTCGAATCTGGTGGTGGCGAGAACGGAGGCAGGTCTCGCTTCGGCGGTGGCGGTGGAGATCGATGCCGCCGCAATCCCCGAGATCGTGGGCACTTTGGCAGGCGAAGACACGATATTTATCGCAGTCCCTGATCAGAAGGGGCAGCGCGTGGCGATGAAGAAGGTTTGGGAGATATTTTCTTGATTGGTCAGTAGCTGGTTTGTGCTTTGTACTTAGTGCTTTGTACTTAGTGCTTTGTACTTAGTGCTTTGTACTTAGTGCTTTGTACTTAGTGCTTTGTACTTAGTGCTTTGAGCTGACGCTATTTCAAGTTAACGAAGGGCCAAATAAGTACGGCAGGAGTTCAAAGTACAAAGCACCAAGTACAAAGCACCAAGTACAAAGCACAAAACAGCTACTGACAACAGACTAATTAAAATGACTAACCCAAAGAAAATCATATTGGCCTATTCGGGCGGCCTCGACACCTCCGTGATGTTGCGCTGGATCAAGGAAGAGTACCAGTGCGAAGTCGTGTGCTATTGCGCCGACGTTGGTCAGGGCGAAGAGCTCGATGGTTTGGAAGCAAAGGCGCTCGCGTCTGGCGCTTCAGAACTTTATGTCGAGGATCTGCGTGAGGAGTTTGTGCGTGAATACGTCTGGACTGCTTTGAAAGCAAATGCCGTCTATGAAGGCGTCTATCTGCTTGGCACCTCGCTGGCTCGGCCCGTAATTGCGAAACGTCAGATAGAGATCGCGCGGCGCGAAGGCGCAGACGCAGTGGCCCATGGGGCGACCGGCAAGGGCAACGATCAAGTACGCTTTGAGTTGACTTATTACGCCTTACAGCCGGACATCAAGGTTGTTGCCCCCTGGCGCGAGTGGGAGTTCAAAGGCCGGGCTGATCTAATTGCCTACGCAAAAGAACACCAGATTCCAGTGACGGCCACGGCCGAGAAACCGTATTCGACCGATCGGAACCTGATGCATATCTCTTTTGAAGGAGGCATCCTCGAGGATCCCTGGGCCGAACCACCTGCGAACATGTTTCAACTGACCAAATCTCCGGAAAAAGCAAAGGCAGAAGCTGAGTTTATCGAAGTGGCTTTCGAGAAAGGCGAGCCGGTCGCGCTGAACGGCAGGCAGCTCGGCCCAGTTCAATTATTAGAAACCCTTAATCAACTGGCCGGCGAACACGGCATCGGACGTGTCGATATTGTCGAGAACCGTTTTGTGGGTATGAAGTCGCGAGGTGTCTACGAAACTCCCGGAGTGACTATTCTGCAAGCCGCACATCGCGCCCTTGAATCGATTACGCTCGACCGTGAAGTAATGCATTTGCGCGACTCACTCGGGGTCAAGTTCTCAGAAAGCATTTATTACGGATTCTGGTTTGCCCCCGAGTTCGAGTTGATGCGCAAGATGGTTGATGAAACACAGACCAACGTCACCGGCGATGTGCGTTTGAAGCTCTATCGTGGCAACACGATTGTTGTTGGGCGTCGATCGCCTTTCTCCCTCTACGACGAAAGCGTGGCCACGTTCGAGGCCGACACGGTTTACAACCAGCGCGACGCGGAAGGCTTTATCAAGCTGAACGCACTTAGGTTGAGGTTGAGAAGCGGGAGATGACAATGATTAAAATTATCGAAGTGGACAAGATCGGCTCGGCGACGTCGCCGCTCGATCCCGTAAAAACTGTAGCTCTGGTCGATGCGAGCGACTCACCCCGCGCGGGCGACGTGATTGCAGTGCGGGCACTTACTGACAGCGCTACCTATAACATGCTTGAGTTGCCGAGTGGCCGGCTCGCCAAGATCAATCCCGGCGATCTTTTGCTTGGTGTGCTGGGACGCCGGCGCGCATTGAAAGGCTTTGTTGGCGATGTGCCGGCGAGCGTGAAGACCGGTGATCATCTCCATCTGCTGAATATGGGAGGCGTGATTGGATACTGCACCGGACACCACTCGAGTCTGGGTGATGCCATCCAGGTTGAGGTAGTGGGACTGGCTGCTGATGAAACAGGCCGCGTGCTTAACATCGCTGACTCTGCGATTCCTGTTCGATCGCGCCTTGGGAAGACCGCCCCGATCGTCATGATCGCCGGCACCAGCATGAACAGCGGCAAGACCTACGCGGCCACGGAATTGATCCAACAGGCTACGCGAGCCGGCATGAAAGTCGCCGCGGCAAAACTTTCGGGCGTTGCATGTCTACGCGATACTCTAAACATGGCAGACCACGGCGCCGTGGCAACCGCGAGCTTTCTTGATTGTGGTTTACCTTCGACGGTCGACTGCGGCGATCTCGCGCCCATCGCGAAAGCGATCATCGCCCGGTTGAATGAAGCTGATCCTGATCTAATCGTGATCGAGTTGGGAGATGGAATTCTGGGCGGCTACTCAGTCGAATCGGTTTTCGCCGATCGCGAGCTGCGCGAAGCAACTGCAGCGATGGTCTTCTGCGCTTCGGATTACGTCGGCGCGTGGGGAGGCATCGAGTTGTTGCGCCAGCGCAGAATAGAGATCGATGTTATTTCAGGTTCTGTGACGGATTCGCGCATGGGTGAGGATTACATTGAGGAACAGTTTGGTGTGCGCGCGGCGAATGCGAAACGCAACGGCGCGGTTTTGTTTGAGATTGTTCAGTCAAAGCTCGGAGCATTGGTGATGTCGTAGGGTATCCCCCCGTAAACAGGCAAACATCACTTTGCGTGAAAACACGAAGGACCACAGAGAAACCAATTCTGATGTTAGCTGAGCAAGAGGTCTTGTCGATGAGCAATAGGAAGTTAAGAGTGGCGATCTTTGGCGGTTCGGGGTACGGCGGCTCTGAACTGCTCCGCATCCTGTTGTTCCATCCGAACGTGGAGATCTCGCAGGTGACCGCCAACGAGCAAGCTGGAAAAGCAGTCAGCGACGTTCATCGTAACTTAGCGGGTTTCACTGACTTGAGATTTCAGCAGGCGCCGGCAGACACCGGAAGTCTTACAGACCTGGACTGTATTTTCCTCGCGCTGCCGCACGGTCAGGCAATGGACATCGTGCCGCGATTGTCGAAAGACGTGAAGGTGATCGATCTGTCTGGCGACTTTCGCCTGCGCAGCAAGAGCGAGTTTGAGCAGCACTACGGCCGCGAGCACACGGCGATTGAAGCGCAAAGCGAGTTCGTTTACGGGTTGACCGAGACCAACCGCGAAGTAATTCGCACCGCCAGACTAATCAGCAATCCCGGTTGTTTTGCTACGGCAACGCTCCTGGGTCTGGCGCCGCTCGTTGCCGGCAATCTAATCAAGGGCCGCGTGATCGCGGATGCCAAGACTGGTTCATCGGGGTCTGGCGCGAAGGCGGCCGCGAATACACATCATCCGCAAAGGATGAATTCCTTCTACGCCTACAAACCTTTTACGCATCAGCATGTACCTGAGATCGAACAGGAGTTGCGCGCCATCGGCGAATGGTCCAGCGAGCTTGTTTTCATGACTCATTCGTTGCCGGTAGCGCGCGGGATCTTCGCTTCGTTGTATATCGAAACCAGCAAAGACCTGGTTGAAGACGAATTGCGTTCGTTGTTTGAGGAGTTCTATGACGATTCTTTCTTCGTCAGGATTGTAAGGGGATCTCCTGACATTAACTGGGTGAAGACAACAAACTTCTGCGAACTCGGCATGGCGGTTCGCGGCCGGCAAGTGGTTGTCTTTTCTGCGCTCGACAATTTGGTAAAAGGTGCTGCGGGACAAGCCGTGCAGAACATGAACCTCATGTTTGGTTTGGACGAGACGACCGGCTTGATGCTCGTGGGAACGAATCCCTGAGAGCTGAGAGCTTGTGATGACCGAGCAGCTCGCGGCAAAGCCGCGCGAGCCGCCAAAGTTTTTGAATTCTGACGAGCATCATGACGAGAGCTTCCAATCTCCAGGTAGTTGAGACCGAAGAAGAGTTTCAGCTTGCGACGTACAAGAAGATGCTCATCGTGGCTGAGCGTGGTGCCGGTGTCTGGTTGTACACTGGCGATGGCGAGAAGTACCTGGACCTGTACGGCGGCCACGCAGTCGCCGGCACCGGACATTCACATCCGCACGTTGTAGCGGCCATAAGTCGTCAGGCCGAAAAACTTCTCTTTTACTCCAACCTGGTCTACTCAGAAGCGCGCGCGCTCGCCGCAGAGAAACTGGTTTCGATTGCGCCGAGCGGGCTGCACAAAGTCTTCTTTTGCAACTCAGGCACGGAGGCGAACGAGAATGGTATGCGCATGGCGCGCATGGCCACCGGTCGCGAGAACATCATCACGTTTGATGGTGGTTTTCATGGACGTACCGCTGATTCGATCAGCGCGACATTCCTGGGAAAGTATCGCGAACTCGGCAAGCCGAATGTGCCGGGCCATCTACAGGCTGAGTTTGGCAACATCGATTCTATCCGCAGGCTCGCGGATGATTCGGTGGCGGGAATTATGCTCGAGCCAATCCAATCGATGGCCGGTGTGCGTACGGCTGAGCCGTCGTTCTTTCGAGAACTTCGTGAAGTTTGTGATGCGCACGGGATCGTTCTGATCTTCGACGAAGTTCAAACCGGGATCGGCCGCCTAGGAGAATGGTTTTACGCCGGCAATGCTGCGAGCGATCACGTGGTGCCGGACATCATCACGCTGGCAAAAGCGCTTGGTAGTGGCGTCCCGGTTGGCGCCTGTCTCGTGTCTGAATCTATTGCGAGTCAGATCAAGGAGAACGACCTGGGCACGACTTTCGGCGGCGGAATGTTGGCAATGGCTGCGGTGACTGCCACGCTCGAAGCCATTGAAAACGATCGCATGCTTGCCAACGTTAAGGATGTTGAAGCGTACCTTCGAACACGACTAGGGGAGATTGCCGCGGTCACGAGAGTCAGGGGACTTGGTTTCCTGCTGGGACTTGAGATGGCGAATAAAGCAGCGCCCATCCACCAGGCATTACTCGAACGCAAGATCATCACCGGCACATCGAGCGATCCGAATGTGTTGCGACTTTTGCCCCCACTCTGTTTGGGAAGGGCAGAGGTAGATCTCCTGGCTGAGGCATTGCGGGAAGCAACCTGAACGCGGGCGAGAGTGTAGGGTGTCACCTAGTAGGCACTCCGAGTTTCCCCGAGTTAGATTCCCAGGTGAATCAGTTCTTCGTGTGCGTTCCCTGGTTTCCCAATGCAATGGCATGCAACAAGAGGGGCCCGCGAAGGAACCTGACCGAACTAAAGAATGAAGAATTTCTTAACAACTGCTGATTACGCACGCGCGGAACTCGACGAGTTGATCGAGATGGCGATCGAGTTCAAGAATGCGGACTGTAAGTCGCAGGCATTGGCCGGGCATTCGGTGGCGCTCGTGTTCTTCAACCCAAGTCTGCGCACGCGGGCTTCGATGCAGGTTGCCATCTACGAGCTTGGCGGAAACGCCGTCCTCCTTGAGCCGGGCGGGACGAGTTGGACGCTCGAGCATCGCGAAGGCGTGGTGATGGACGGCGACAAGACTGAGCACGTTGCCGAGTTTGTGCGTGTCCTCGGGCGCTACTGCAGTGCCATTGGAGTGCGCACTTTTGCCGCGTTGAAGAATTGGGAGGAAGAGCGCACCGATCCCGTGCTCGCCGCCTTCGCCAAATACTCTCACGTGCCAATCATCAACCTCGAATCAGCGATGCATCATCCCTGTCAGTCCGTGGCCGACATGATGACGATCAGAGAGAAGCTTGGATTCGAACCCAAGCGAGTCGTGCTGACCTGGGCATGGCACCCAAAGCCTCTGCCGATGGCCGTGCCTAACAGTTTCGCGCTGGCCGCCGCGCAGATGGGCCATGAACTGCTGGTTGCTCACCCGCGAGGCTACGGTCTGGACGGAGAGTTGATGGATGTGATCAAGGACCAGTCCCTCAAGGCGGGGGGCAGTGTTGAAGTCACAGAGAGTCTGGACGAAGCGTTCCCTGGAGCTGATGTGGTTTACGCAAAGAGCTGGGGCTCAAAGCACTGCTACGGAGAACCTGAGCGCGAGATTGAAGAACGCGCTCGATATCGAGGGCGATGGATAGTCGATGAAGAAAAGATGCGCCAAACGAACAGTGCGATTTTCATGCACTGCCTGCCGGTGCGTCGCAATGTGATTGTGACTGACGCCGTTCTCGACTCTACTGCGTCGGTGGTTGTTGACGAGGCTGAGAACCGTTTGCACGTGCAGAAAGCGATTATGACAAGGGTGTTGGGTGAAACGTGAAGGGTATAGGAAGAACTTAATTTGGGAAGCTGCGGTTACGCTGTTGGTAAAGTTAACTTTAAGCTTTCAACCCCGAGACTTTGGACTTTGGCTTTGACCATACTTCGAATGATCAAGAACAATGCACCTGACATGTGGGAAATATAGTGAAAGGGCCTGACGCATAATCACTTACTCGTAACCCGTTACTCGTCACTTCCGCTAACGCCATGAACAACCCGCGCGAAAATATAGACCATCAGCTGCGTCTCGATCTCCTTCGTGAGGCGTTGCCCTACATCCAGCGCTTCCAGGGCCAGACCTTCGTGGTGAAACTGTCCGGCAAAGCCACCGAAGATCAGACTAACTTGATGTCACTCGCAGAAGAGCTGGCACTCTTACATCAGGTCGGCATCCGCATCTGTGTAGTGCATGGCGGGGGCAAGCAGTTGAGCGAACTCGCAAGGCGGATGGGTATAGAGCAGACGATCATCGACGGCCGTCGCGTCACCGACGATGCCACGCTCGAAATGGCCAAGATGGTCTTTGCCGGAAAGATCAACACAGACATTCTTTCGGCGCTGCGTCATCGCGGCATCGAAGCAGTCGGGCTGTCGGGAGTAGACGGCAACATCGTCCACGCCGAGCGACGACCGCCGAAAGAAGTGTTGAACCGCGAAACCGGCGAACGTTCAGAAATCGATTTCGGACACGTCGGAGACGTGGTGCAAATAAACGCGCGGCTACTGAGTGTGCTGCTTGATCACGGGTATCTACCGGTTATTTCTTCGCTGGGTGCCGATCGCGAAGGTACTGTCTTCAATATCAATGCCGATACGATTGCTGCTGAAATCGCGATCCAACTGCAGGCGGAAAAGTTAATTCTGATGTCGGACGTGGATGGGATCTATCTCCGACCAGGTGAGCCCGACACAAAACTCTCGCGCCTAACGTCAGCAGAAGCCGAGCAGTTGATTACGAGCGGAACGGCCCAGGGAGGAATGATTCCGAAGTTGCAAAGCATTGGTGAACTGCTGCGCCGTGGCGTTCATGCGGCACACATCATCAGCGGCACTACTCGCAACACGCTGCTTTCCGAGATCTTTACTGACAGCGGAACAGGCACGATGCTCGTACCCTGAATCATCGGATATGAGCTCATATCTGAACTCAAGAAGTAAGGTGGAGCGGCTCATAGTCAGGGAGGCGGACACCTGACAGTTAGACTTTCCGGCTTGAGAGGTGGAGCTGGAAGTGAGTGGTTCTTAAGTAACTGTTTGACAGTCTCATTAATCGAAAACTAGAATCCCACTGCTTTCGCTTCTAACTTCCCTCCCGAGGCTTTAGGTGAATCCCATGTCGCGATTACGATCGTGGTTTCCCACAACCTTCGCGCTGATAGCGTTAATGCTGTTAGGGGGTCTGCTCACTAACAGTTCAACCGCAGGCGATCCCGAATACGTCGGCAGTCTTGATGGCGAGCTAGTGCCAAACACCCAGGACTTCGATCAGATCACCTTTCGGCCATTGCGCGATCTCAACAAAGTTAAGTTTGCGACCCCGCCTGAATCCGGCGTAACGATCACCGCTGGTCGTCTTTATGATCCGTTACGCGATAAGTCGGCGATTCTCACATTGTTAGTCGAGCCGGAGGATGAGCAGCCATACATCCATGCGGATCTCGACCTCGACAGCACGATGGCTGACAACGAGCGGTTTCCGCTCGAACCTTCTGAAGCAAGTTCATACATCCTCGAGACCACGGTCCAACTGCCGTTCAAAAACCCGCTCTTTAGAAGCTTTCCCATCGTCCTGCAGTATTTCAAAGGCGTGCAATGGGACGAGCTGAAAGAAGGCGAAACACTCGTGATGCAAACGAAAGCGGCACTCGCTCGCGGCAGAGTGGAAATTGACGGGAAACCGACGCTGGTTAATTACGGGTTCAACCCGCAATCGAAGAAGATCACCGTGAACAACGGCTGGCTGGGAGTGGATGGCGACGGTGATGGCGAGATCGATCTCGATCACTTCTCGCCTGAAGCCGCGGAGGCTCGTCAGGAGACGATAATCTTTCGGGTAGGCAATCGCTACTTCTCAACTAAAAAGGTGGATCTGGAAAAGAACCAGATTCTGATGCGCGAGCATTCGGCGTCGGATTATAAGCGGGTCGAACTGACAGTCGGAGCTGAGTTGCCGGACTTCAGTTTTTCGGATTTCGAAGGAAAGAAACGCAAGCTTTCTGAATTTCGCGGCAAATATGTGCTCGTCGATTTCTGGGCAATGTGGTGTGGGCCCTGCCGGCGCGAGTTACCGTATCAGAAGGCGGCTTATTCGCGATTTCAGGCGCGCGGCTTTGAGATACTGGGCATGAACAATGACCCTGACTATACGCTTATAAAATCAACCTTGAAGAAGAACGGCCTGGTCTGGCCACAAGCGACGCTCGACAGTATCGACAAACTTCAGGAGCGCTATCGGATACATTCTTTCCCTACCACACTACTGATTGGTCCTGATGCAAAAATTGTCTCGCTCGGGCAAACGAAGAAAAAACAGCCGGGGCTTCGCGGACGAAACCTGCTGACAACACTTGACGAGTTGCTCCCACCCTAAAAGAATTAAGGCAAGCATGGACAATGAATCAATCGGCAGGCGTTTCCAGCAGCTTGCCACGTTGATGGAGATTCGCGGTGACGATCCTTTCCGACTGCGCTCGTATCGGAACGCGGCGGAAGCCATCGAGGTCTGGCCAACTCCACTAAAAGAGATCGCGGCCCAGGAAGGAACAGCGGGGCTGCTTACTATTCCCGGCGTCGGCAAAGCGATCGCGGGTAAGGTTATTGAACTGCTCGAGCGAGGTACGTTTGACGCCTGGGAGAAGCTGACGGCGGACACACCAGCGTCAGTTCTCGAACTGTTGGAAATACCCGGCATCGGCCCAAAGACAGCGACCTTACTGCATCAGAAATTCAAGGTTTCTTCGTTTGCTGAATTGAAGAAGTTTGTTGCCGGCGGCGGTTTGGATTTGGTTGACGGAATTGGACCAAAGACCGCTGAGAAGATCAGGCAGATGCTGCTGGATGTTGGAGGCTAAGATTTCAGGAACGATTTCCCATATGTCGTTTGACACTTCTCAATCTGTCATTTGCGAAACAAAATAAATTCAGCGCAAAGCACAAAGCCCTATTTGTTTATTTTCTGTTGCTAACATCTGACATCTAACATCCGACATCCAGCGAGGCTCGAATGACCAAAAAAATCAAACGTCGAGAGTTCATGCGCACCGGTGCAGTTGCCGGTCTAACCCTGGCTGCGGCCAAACGCTCTATCGCTCAGTTCCCCAACCTGATTGTCCAGGGCGGCGTCAAGCCGGTGGTCGTTGCTTCGGCAAACGGAAATCGATTCAAGCATGACGGCAACCTGACCAGTGTGCAAAAGGCATTTAGCATGATCACCCAGGGTGCTGATGTCCTGGACGCGGTGATCGCCGGCGTCAATATCTGTGAGCTTGATCCGCTCGACGACAGTGTTGGTTATGGCGGACTCCCGAACGCCGAAGGCGTGGTCCAGCTCGACGCCTCGTGCATGCACGGCCCCAAAAAGCGCGCCGGAGCAGCCGCCGGTCTTGAGGGAGTGAGGATGCCTTCGCTGGTTGCCAGGGCCGTGCTTGAGACGACCGATCACCACTTGATAGTCGGCAAGGATGCGCAACGCTTTGCACGGGGTATGGGATTCAAGATCGAAGATGATCTGAATACCGAACACTCGCGAAGCCTGTGGCTGGAATGGAAACGCCGCACCGATCCATCGCACTATCTTGATCCCAAAACCCGCGCCGAGGTTTGGCGCCGCGAAGGACTGAAGATGGTCGCGGAGGGACTAATCGATGGCGATCATTATTACGGAACTATCAACTGCAACGGCATCAACTCGAAGGGGGAAATTTGCGGCGTCACCACGACCAGCGGCCTGCCCTGGAAAATTCCCGGACGAGTGGGTGACTCGCCGATCCTCGGCGCCGGATTATACGTTGATGGCGCTGTCGGGGCCGCAGGCTCGACAGGTCGCGGCGAAGCCAATCTCTACAACCTCTGTTCATTCCTGATTGTCGAGGAGATGCGCCGCGGAGCACATCCTAAAGATGCGGGTATGGAAGCACTGCGCAGAATCAAAGCTAACACAGTCGAGAAGCGCTTGCTGAACAGCAAAGGCAATCCGAGTTTTGGCATTAACTTCTATATCCTGAACGCTAAGGGCCAACATGCCGGCGTCACCATGTATGAAGGACCTTCATACGCCATGTGCAACGAGGGCGGGCCACAAACAATCAAGTCAGAGTTTCTTCTGCCTGGGAAGTCGACTGACTAAGCTCGTTTCGAACCCAACCCCTGAAATGAAATTAACTTTTCACGCTGCTACTGCTTCCCGTTGGAAGGATCTCGAGGAGCTTTTCGGAGATCGCGGCGCCTGCGGTGGTTGTTGGTGTATGTTCTGGCGCATTCCACGGAAACAGTTTGAGGAGCAGAAGGGCGAAGGCAACAGACAGGCGTTGAAAAAAGTCGTCGCCAAAAACATCGCTCCAGGAATACTTGCTTACGCCGGCAGAGAGGTCATTGGCTGGTGTGCGGTGGCGCCGCGTTCGGAGTATGTGGCGCTCGAGCGTTCCCGGATTTTGAAGCCCGTTGACGAGCAGCCCGTTTGGTCTGTTTCCTGCCTCTTTGTGAAGAAGCCGTACCGGCGAAAAGGAGTTTCGGCTAAGTTGCTGCGCGCAGCAGTTGAGTTTGCCGCCGGCAACGGTGCGAAGATTGTTGAAGGCTATCCAACCGAAACCACCAACCAGAAGGTGGCTGATCCGTTTCTATGGCACGGCGTCTCGTCTGCTTTTGGAAAAGCTGGATTTAGAGAGGTAGCGCGACGCTCGCCAACGCGACCGATTATGCGCCTTGCGATTTGATGAAGGCCTTTCATCTCATTTTCGGCATCACGATAGTAATTGTCTTCATCCTCACGGGGCAGTACATGGATCGCTATCTGAACCATCTGGCCGGTATGCCTGATCCGCAGCGGATGTTCTATCGCAGTCGCCACATCTACATCCTGCTGGCCGGACTCGTGAATCTGGGAATAGGCGCATACTTCACATATCGCACTGAACGCTGGCGGCGGGCGCTGCAACTGGTCGGATCGTTTTTGATCGTTGCAGCGACGGTGATGCTCGTTTTGGCATTCATCTATGAGCCGCCGCAAACAGACTTTGAAGGACCATTTTCCGGTAGAGCTATGTACGCGATCCTCGACGGCATGCTGCTCCACGTGATCAGTGGCTTACGTTTGCCGTTTCGCTCAAAGACAACTAAAGAAGAATAGAGCACATGAAAACAACCCGAGTCTTTGCTTTCCTGCTTTTGGTCATTTCAAGTTCGACGATAGTCGCCCTCACGCAAGTGCAACCAACGGATCCCGAGTTCAAGAGGTTTCTGACCAGGTTCAGAGCGGCTATTTCCAGGAACGACCACGAGGCGGTTGCATCAATGACTAAACTACCTTTCCTTTACGAGAGCAAGGAGCGAGATCGCGCCGAGTTCATTCGTATTTACCCGCAGCTCTTTACGCCCCGGATCCGGCGTTGCCTCGCGAAGGCGAAACCGCTAAAGGAAGGTGAAAACTACGATCTATTTTGCGGGCAGTTGATCTTCTATTTAGGGAAAGATGCGGGCGAATACAAGTTGCTGGAGTTTGGGGTGAATGATTAACAGGTGACAAGTGACCGGTCAGAGAACTCGCGCGTGTCGCCCTGCTAGCCCACCGCTGCCTGACGCACGTTCGCCTGTCGCTTGACTATTACAAGCGTGATGTCGTCGGCAGCTTGCGTGCCCTGCGAAAATTTCGTCAGCGCGGATTCGATGCGATCGCGGATACCCGCCGCCGAGGCATCCACGTTTCGCGACACCACTTCATACAGACGCGTGGGGCCAAATTCTTCCCCGCTCGGACTTGCCGCCTCCGTCACACCATCAGAGTAAATCACCAGCACATCGCCATACTGAAGCTGCGTTCGGCCCTCGCGATAGTCCGCGTCGGGTTTGATTCCAAGCGGCAGACCACCTGATGCTAGTTGCTCGACGGTCCCGGCTGCGTGAACAATCAACGGAGGATTGTGACCGGCGTTCAGAAAAGACAGCGCGCCTGATTCCGGATCGAGCTCAGCATAAAACAATGTAATGAAACGGTTGGGCGGAATGTTGTTGGCCAGATAACGATTGACCGCCGAGATCGTCGCGACCAGCGAGTCATGCGAACTGGCCTGGGCATGGACCGCAGCATGCAGTGAAGACATCAGCAGTGCAGCCGCAGTCCCCTTTCCCGAAACGTCACCAAGCGCAATCACTAACCTTCCGTCCTCCCGCTCGATGAAGTCGTAGTAGTCACCACCTATCTCGTAACAGGGAAAGCTGATTCCCTGAAACTCGTAACCCGAGACGACGGGTGGAGCAGTCGGTTGGAAACGCTGTTGAATTTCCATCGCGAGTTGCAGCTCGCGCTCGAGGCGTTCCTGTTGCAGTCTTGCCTCAACGAGGCGCGCGTTCTCAACGCGAATGGCCGCCACCGAAGCGAGTGTAGTCAACACTTTCAAGTGGTCTTCAGTGAAGCGCCCTTCGGCTATTGGTGAGTCGGCATAAATAATTCCAAATACTTTGTCGGATACGCCGAGCGGAACCGCGAGTACCGAGCGGACGCCCTGCAACACCATCGTGCCGCTGGCAAATCGCGGATCGTGTTGCGCATCGGAAGTCAGCACCGACTTGCCGCGCATGATTACTTCGTCCATCACGTTGCGGCTAACGCGAATCTCTCCAACCTCACCCACTCGATCGCGCAGTCGGGCGACCGCGACACGCATCTCGGTGGCCGCTTCGTCCCGCATCATGAGCAGGCAACGATCGGCCGGCACAGCTTCAAAGACCAATGAGACTATCTGCTCGAGCGTCTGATTGAGGGTTTCCGAAGCCATTAGCGTTATTCCCACTTTGCTAATCAAGGCGAGCAGATCACCTTGCTTCGCGGCGCGGGCCTCTGGGGTTTGCTCGGGTTTGGTTCGTTCGCCCTCAATCGCTTCGAGCAGTCCGGAGGTGGTGCGATCACCCGATGCCAGGGCGATCGTGGCTTCGGGTAACGAAGTCGTATTATCAGTGATCATCGTGGCGCCCATACTCGAATTGTAGGTGCCATCGTTGAAGATGATCTCCGTCTCACCGATCTGAATGCGTCCGCCGGCCTGCAAGGGCACCGTACCATCCACGCCGGAGCCGTTGTATAGGGTGCCGTTCGCGGAACCCAAATCCTGCAGGAAATACTCATCACCTTCGCGACGTACTTCGGCGTGAACGCGTGACGCAAACGGATCGGGAATACAGAGATCGTTCCGAGCAGAACGTCCTATGGTGATACGCAATCTTCCGAGCGGAAAATGATCGGGGGCGCGGTCGGGGTATTTGACGATCAATTCAGACATTGTTTGAAGCGAGTTTTATCTTGTTCTGGGTTGACACGCTATGAGTCACGAAAGTCTTCGATAGTGACCTGGACAACGCTAAGCTCCAGTATGAAAACTACCGCGGGATAACCGGACCATCACGAACCACCAGCGTTCCCGCAATCAGATCGTGTAGTGTCCGGCCGCGAGAACTGAATGCCGCCAGCACAAACCCGATTCCCAGTGTTAATAACGAAATCGGGTAACCAACGAAATGCCTTAAGCATGCCCGGCCAATTCCAACTGGGTAGCCATCTTTGCGAACGATGCGCAGACCAGTCGCCCACTTTCCCATCGTAAAGCCGGTAAGTCCGGCCAGGAGTCCGAAGTCAAGGACGGCGACGAAGACTGCGATGATGATCCCGGCGGTTTCAGATGAAGTGCCCGCAGTTCGCGCGCCACCGCCAAGCATTCGCGCGATCAAGGTACTGAAAGCCAATATGGAAACTAGAATCAGGTAATCAATCAGAATTGCACCACAACGCAACGAGAATGGCGCTCGCAGTATTTCAAAGGTTCTGCGGACTACCCGTGGCTTTACACTTGGTGGTGCAATCGCGGCCGCTTCCGTTGTCATTTTATCGGCAGTCAAAACTCTGTCTATGGCCAATTTTAAAGTCCAAGCTTTAGCTTGCAGCGTGGCAAAATCTAAAGGTTGGACTCCAAACGCGGGGACTACCCCAAAAGAAAGTGCAATGTTGTTTCACCCAGACGGAGTTTGTCTCCGCTATCCAAAACTCGCGGTTGTCGCGGAGCCAATCTTACCGAATCGTTAATCACCGTGCCGTTCACAGAATTCAGATCCTCGACCAGAAATGTCTCTCCTTCGAGCCAGATGCGGGCGTGACGACGAGACACCTTAGTTTCAGGATCAAATCGAGACAGATCAATCTCAGGAAAAATGTTTGAATGTGGGTCGGTCCGGCCGACAAGGTTGTTGTCTTTCTGAATGATGAACGAAGCATCCAGCTCGGTCGTTCCAGTCACCACCAGTTTTGCCGTTGGTCGAGCCGCGCGGAGAGTGGCGCTGGCACCGGCGCCGGCGAGCGGCTGCTTGGCGCCACAGTGAGCACAAAACACATCATCCGCGGCAATGCGCCCGCCGCAGAATCCGCAGTATACGGTTTGTACCTGGACAGTCTCACTTCCGAGTTGAGGTGTCGGTAAGCCGTAGCTCACCTGGCCCGACATCAGCTTCTCGAGATGATTAACGAGCGCGTCACGAAACTCACCTGCGGTACG
The DNA here is from genome assembly GCA_041742785.1 of Pyrinomonadaceae bacterium. Classification (GTDB taxonomy): domain Bacteria; phylum Acidobacteriota; class Blastocatellia; order Pyrinomonadales; family Pyrinomonadaceae; genus PSRF01. Next base: position 120,390 of record JBGTOA010000045.1, read on the forward strand.
AAAACGGTCCTCCGGTTTGTATTCCACGGAGCGCATCAGGATCTCTTCCATCTCAGATGAGAGGGAAGGAGTGATCTGGCGCGGACGCGGGTTCTTTGAAAAATCGAAAATGAGCAAGGGATTGTCTTGCGGGTCTGCACCAGTGATCAGGTGAAACAAGGTCGCACCCAAACTGTAAACGTCAGAACGAGGCTCAACACGGCCGCTGAACAATTCCGGCGGTGCATAGCCCATCGTCCCAACTGCAGTCACCCCTTTTTCCTGACGAGTTACCCAACGCGCGATACCAAAATCGATCAGCATCAAACGCCCTGTATTTCCATCAACCATCAGGTTAGCGGGCTTCAGGTCGCGATAAATAATCGGCTTCGGGCGGCTGTGCAGATACTCAAGCACATCGGCGGCTTCCATGCCCCAGTGGGCGACAGTCCTTTCGTCAATGCGGCCACTGGGGGCGCTCCGCATCCGCGATGACAGGTCTCCGCCTGAAATATATTTCATCACGAGGTAAAAACGAGAGAGTGGGTCGTCGTAGAAGTAATCGTAGATGGTCGGAATCGAAGGGTGTTCCAGCGATGTCAACAGTAGCGATTCGCGTTTAAAGTCGCCGATGGCTTTTTCGTGTTGGACTGGATCGAGGTGGGCCTCAACCATCTCTTTGACCGCGCGCGGGGCATCACCGAGGTTACGGTCTTTGGCAAGATAGACAGCCCCCATGCCCCCTCCGCCAATCCGGCGCACAATCTCATATCGCCCGTTCAAGACCGTCCCGGCATCGAGTTGTTTAATCGTCGGCTGATGGCCGCCGGTTGTTCCCTTTTGAACGCCCTGGCTGGTGTGCATCTTCACGCTGCCGGTTCCGGCACCGCTAAGAGAATCATCGAGCGCGGTATTGAATTCTGCTGGGGACTTGCGGGCTTCATCATCCTCATTGTCCAAAGTATCAGCTTGAAGTATTTCGCCAGTGTTGTGTGCAACCACGCCTTCCGAGTCATTTTCCAGGGTGTCTGCTTGAGGAATGACTTCAGGAGGTTCAGGCACCTTCTCATCAGGTGGTGCTGCTGACATAGATGCCGACGCTGAGACAGGCTCCAGCCGCTGCGTGCCGCAGTTACCGCAGAAGGATTCACCGGGCGCAATCTGCGCGCCGCATTCGATACAATCAGCCATTAACTCTGGGACCTTTTAATTAACAAGCGTGGTGGAAAGCCCTATCACGATAGACGATCGGAGGTTGCTGCTACTTAACTGTGCGAAATCGCAAAAATGTTTTACCGACGATGATCTCATCACCGTCATTGAGAACCTGTCGGGCTCCGGGGGATAATCTCTTGCCGCGGTTTACGAACGTTCCATTCGTCGACCCCAGATCTTCGACAAAGTAATGGCCGTCGCGTAGCGTGATGCGAGCATGACGCCGCGACACCTTCGCTTCCGGGTCATCGGAATCGAGATCTACATCCGGGAACACACCGCAGTCAGCATCCCAGCGCCCAATTTGAGAATCCGCACCCGTCAACTGGAACTGCTTGCCAACGGAACGACCTCGCTCAATCACCAGCGTGGCATGAGGGCCGTCTTTATGTCCGTATGATGACGAGAGATTGAGCGCGGCGGCACTTTGTCCGGTCACCACCTCAGGCTGCGGAATTTTTGCCGATGCGCGTGAACCATTCTGGCCCTCACCGTCTCCATTTTGTGGACCGAATCGCGCTTCGCCGGCACGAAAATTGGGCCTGAGCGGTGCGCCACACTCATCACAATACTGCGACCCTTCCACGTTCTCAGTCTTACACCTCTCACAGGTAATCATGGTTTATTTATGCGGGAACGCTAAAAAGCAGTAATAACTCTGGGCTTAAAACGTCTTATCAGTAAAAACCTGACACATTCTAGCGCGAAAAGTCGGGTCGCGCCAACGACGTTTATTGCTGGCGATTAGTCAGTTTCAGGGCCGGAGATGACATAAGACACGATAGTTAGACAAAGTGGAAAATGCGCGCGTTCCACAGGAACCGGTCGAGAAGCACAACCGCTCCCGGAGTTAGCATTTGGTCATTCTTAAGTTTGGCCGTTTGCTGCACACCAGCTTATCAGGGTTTGGATGGAGTTAAGAGTTGGGTTTAGAGTAACAGTGTATGGTCCGCCAGTTACTCATCGGTACACTACTGCCGCGACCAATGCCAATGATTTTCCTGGCCCGATCAAGGCCAGGAACCGGCACTCTTTCTTGCCGTTAATTGAAACTGTTTGGTATTTTTTGACGTAAGAGCTACTCGAATGGGCGGGTCGGCTAAGCCTGGCAATCTTTCCGCCCGCGTTGGCCATCTTACTAACCTATTACTACCCGAATCGAAGGAACATGACATGGCTTTAAGTAAGAAAAAGAAGATCATAATTGCGGCTTCGGTAGTCGCGGTCCTGGCACTGGTTATCATCATCAGCGTATTTGCAAGCCGCAAAGAGGAGCCGGAAGTAACAACCGTAAAGATCAACATCAGGCCCGAGCTCCGCCAGACCGTGACCGCGTCAGGCGAAGTTAGGCCAATTCGCTACATCAAGTTGACCAGCGAAGTGCCGGGCCGAATCGAAGAGATCTACGTGAACCCCGGTGATCAGGTTACGGTCGGCAAGCCACTCGTGCGCGTCGACCCGACACAGCTCCAATCAAGTCAGGAAGCTCAATGGGCGGCTACTCAGGCCTCAATCAACGATGTACAGAACGCGCGCAATGCGGTTTCCTCTGCTCAGCAGGGACTGATAGTGGCGGAAGCTTCCGTTGCCTCGGCCCGACAACAATTGGTCGCGCTACAAACGTCAGTCGACCGAGCCCATGTGGATTTGAACACCGCCCAACGCGAGCTAAAACGCAGTAGTGATCTGATCGAAGCGGGTGTGGCTTCGCGCTCCGATTACGACGCCGCACGCGACCGTTTCGACCAGGCCAAGATTGCACTTGAAACTGCCAAAGCAAATCTCGAATCGCAACGCATTGCTGTAAAGGAAGCGCAAGAGCGCGCAAACCAACAGAAGATTGCGGTGCAGGAAGCCAGGACAGGTATCAAGTCTTCCGAAATGCGCGCCAGCCAGCAACAGGCGCTTCTGCGCGGCCAATCCAGCCAGCGCTCAAAGGCAACGCAACTTTCACCCTTGAACGGTGTCGTGGCTGACATTCCCACGCGAGTTGGTGAATATGCAGTGGCGGGGCTCTCGACCACGCCGTTGATGACGATCGCCGATATGTCGACGATTAACGTTGAAGTCAATGTGGACGAAACAGAAATTTCAAATGTCGAGGTGGGCCAGCACGCCAAAGTGAAAGTAGACGCACTAGGCGAGAAAGAGATAGCCGCAGTCGTGACTCAGAAAAACCCGCTTGCAATTTCGAAGTCGGATACGCAAGGCGGACTTTCAAATCGCGTGAACGTCCAGGAAGCTAAGGAGTTTAAAGTAACGGTAGAGCTGCGCGACATGAACGACGAAATTCGCAACGCGCTTCGCCCCGGCATGAGTGCCACCGCGACAGTGACCACCAAAACGAAGACAGATGTAGTGGCGGTTCCACTGGAAGCAATTGTTGAGAGGGCTCCGAATCCATCTCCCTCAGCGACAGTCTCAGGAAGCGTGCCGGCGCCTACTCCCGTCGACAAGCCTAAGAGCCTGAAGGGCGTCTACATCATTGAGGGTAACAAGGTCCGTTTCGTCGAGGTGGCAACCGGCATCACCGGTGAGGCCGACATTGAAATCACCAGTGGCTTGCAATCTGAAATGGAGATCGTGAGAGGTCCCAGCCGCGTGCTCAAGACGCTCAAGGACGGAATGACGGTCAAGCGTCAGACAAAGAAGCCCGGCAACGCAAACTCAAGCGAGGGCAGCTAAATGAGCAGCAACCTGACACTCGCGTCTCCACCGGCGGAGACCTTGATCAAGGACGAAAAAGAGTTCGCTCCCGGAGGTGATCCCCAGGCGCTCATTTCTATGCGGAACCTCTGGAAGACTTACCAGATGGGAACCGAAGAAGTCCACGCGCTGCACGGCGTCTCGTTTGATGTGCAAAAGGGCGAGTACATCGCGATCATCGGTCCTTCCGGCTCGGGTAAGTCGACCTTGATGAACCTGATTGGTTGTCTCGACACCGCGACCAAAGGTGAGTATTGGCTGAACGGCAAGAACGTTTCCGACATGGATGACGACGAACTGGCTCGGATCCGGAATCAGGAAGTTGGCTTTGTGTTCCAGACGTTCAATCTGCTCGCACGCGCCACCGCGCTTCACAACGTTGAACTGCCGCTGATCTACGGTGGCATCGGGTCAGCACAACGTCACGAGATGGCAAAGCAAGCTCTCGCGGCAGTTGACCTCTCGGATCGTGTTACGCACCGCCCTAATGAACTCTCAGGCGGGCAACGCCAACGTGTGGCCATCGCTCGCGCGCTCGTTAATCATCCCTCAATTCTTTTGGCGGATGAGCCGACAGGGGCGCTGGATTCACACACCAGTAGCGAGATAATGGACCTCTTCAAGCGCCTGCACGAAGAAGGAAATACCATCATCGTCGTTACGCACGAACCTGATATCGCTGCGCGCGCGCACCGCGTGATCTCAATTCGTGACGGTTTGATTGAGAAAGACGAACGAATCCGCTAGGAGAAACCGCGTGATGGCCGCAAAGGTCCTTCATGAGACCCGTTGGCATTTCCGATAACCCCGATAACGCGCCGCGCAAATCCTCGCGGCGCATTATTCTTCGCAGACCCAAAGACGTTCCCGGCTTGCGGCTGACCGCAATCTGGGAAGCCTTCTTCGTCGCAACTTCCAGCCTCCGTTCAAATAAATTGCGTACGTCGCTGACCTTGATGGGTATCGTCGTGGGAGTCACGGCTGTGATCGCCGTGGTCACGATTATCAAAGGCCTCGACCAAACCGTCGCGCAGACGTTCTCTTCCCAGGGTTCGACGGTATTCACGATCTCCAAGAACCCGCAGATCATCAAATCGCGCGAAGAGTTCATCAAGTTCAACAAGCGTAAGGACGTCACACACGAAGACGCCGAGGCCATCGCACGGCTGTGCCCTTCATGCTGGCGCGTTGGCGTGGCGGCAAATGCCCTCGAAACCATCAAGCATGCTGACCAGAAGTCCGATGGCGTGCGAGTACGTGGCGTCACACCGATCACGATGTTTGATATCGATGGCGTCACGATCGACGCAGGTCGCATTTGGACCGAGAGCGAAGGAGAAGCTGGACGGGAGATCTGTGTTGTTGGTCCGGACATCTTGAAAAACCTGTTCGGCGGCGCTCCGGCAGATCGCGCCGTTGGCCAGGAGATTCGCGTCGCCGGCCGTCCCTACCTGATCGTGGGGGTGCTCGAGCCCTTGGGTTCGGTGCTTGGCTTCTCGCGCGACAACGTAATCTACATCCCGTTCTCGGCTTATCAGAAAGCCTTCGGTTCGCGAAAATCGATCGTGGTTTTTATCCAGGTGCCGGGAGCGGAAGATCTGGAAGTGGCGGAAGATCAGGTGCGTACAATCATGCGCAGCCGGCGAGGCAAAACTTTCATCAGTGACGATGAAGATGAAGGGTTCGCACTGGAAACGCAGGATGTGTTTTTGAATCTCTACGCCGGTGCGACATCCAACATCTACATAGTGACGATTGGCGTGGCCGCGATCTCGCTGGTAGTCGGTGGAATAGTAGTAATGAACATCATGCTGGTCTCGGTGACGGAACGCACAAAGGAGATCGGAATACGCAAAGCAATTGGGGCGCGCCGGAAAGATATTCTCACTCAATTCCTGATCGAGGCAGTCACGGTCACGGCGTTGGGTGGTGCGCTCGGCGTGTTAACGGGATTCGGGCTGGCATATGTGATATCTGCCTTGATCGGGTTTCCATTATTAATCAGCGTCGCGTCTGCTGTTCTTGGTGTGGGTGTGTCTTCGGTGGTGGGAATCATCAGCGGACTGTGGCCCGCTTGGCGAGCAGCAAAGCTTGATCCGATTGAAGCACTTAGATCGGAATAGGAGTATCCGCAGATTACGCAGATTTGAGTTCTGAACCTGGTGCTTTGTACTTTGAGCTTTGGGCTTCCGGGTTTGAATATGAGGGTTCAAAGGAATAACCAGGGACAGAGTTCAAAGCACAAAGCTCTCTCTTTCGATTCGGCGTAATCTCTGTGTTTAGGGGTTAATCGGTGAAATTCGACGACGTAAAGGAATCAGCAGCGATGGCGTTGGATACGCTGCGGGCGAACAAGCTTCGCTCGTCGCTGACGATCCTCGGCGTCACCGTCGGCGTCGTAACCGTCATTTTTATGGTGTCTATTATCCAGGGATTAAACAAAGCCTTTGCCGACCAGATCGAATCACTGGGCTCCAACACCATCTTCGTCGCAAAGTTTGAACCAAGCTTCGGCCGCCCGCCCGGACCGGAAGAAATGCATCGTAAGGATCTGACGATGGAGGATGCGGAAGCACTGCGCCGCGAAGCGCCTTCCATCGCCGGCGTCTCCCCGGCCTACCGCATGATTGCGTCCACTGTCCGCCACCAGGACAAGCAGACCGACACGCCGATTCTATTTGGAGTGACGCCGTATTACGAATTCGTCCAGTCACAGTACGTCGCCAATGGGCGCTTTGTGAATGACATCGACCTGCAGGATCGCTCAAATGTTTGCATCCTCGGAGTTGACGTCATGCGCGCGCTGTTTCCATATGAGGACGCTGTCGATAAGGAAGTCCGCATCAACGGCAACCCCTATCGAGTAATCGGCGTGATGGAACCCCTCGGCAACTTCTTTGGCCAGTCGCGAGATAATTCGATCTTTATTCCGATCACAACCTTTAGCAAGTACTATCCGGATCGTCCGTTTCCGGAGGTCGTCTTCTTCATAATCGTCCGCCCCACTTCCCGCGCACATGTAAAGCCTGCCATCGACGAAATGACAGATATTCTGCGTCGCCGTCGTCGAGTGCCCTTGAATGCTCCGAACAACTTTGGCATTTCATCACAGGATTCCTTGCTTGACGTCTACAACCAACTAACGGGCGCGACGGCGTTGGTGCTGACATCGATTTCGTTTGTCGCGCTCATGATCGGCGGCATCGGCGTGATGAACATCATGCTCGTTTCGGTCACAGAACGAACCAAAGAGATCGGCATAAGGAAAGCGGTCGGGGCGACTCGCTTGAACATACTTTCTCAGTTCCTGATTGAGGCGGTGGTCTTGACAGCGATTGGCGGGGTAGCCGGACTGATCCTGGGCGAGGTTGCCAGTCTACTAATGAACAAGTATTCGCCATTGCCTGCGTACGTTCCGCTGTGGGCGATTGCCGTAGGTGTCGGGATCTCGGCGACAGTGGGAATCGTTTTCGGACTGTGGCCGGCGTGGAAAGCGGCGCGACTCGACCCTATCGAAGCGCTGCGCTGGGAATAAACAAAGAAGTGCTGAGTACTGTACTGAGTGCTGAGTACTGAGTACTGAGTGCTGAGTACTGAGTGCTGAGTACTGAGTACTGAGTGCTGAGAGTGCTGAGTGCTGAGAGTGCTGAGTTCCATGAACTCCGCACCTTGGGCCACCAGAAACTAGTTCCTGGAACTCAGTACTCAGCACTTCTCTGATCGTACTCAGCACTCAGCACTTCTCTGATGGAACTCAGTACTCAGCACTCAGCACTTCTTCGGCGTTGCAAAACAATCCGGGCGTCTATACCGTACTAGACTAACCGTGAAATTCATCGAAACTCTCAAGCTTGCACTTGCCGCTATCTGGGCGCACAAACTGCGTTCAGCGCTCACCCTTTTGGGGATGATCATTGGCGTGATGGCGGTGGTCGTCGTTTACTCGCTGATTCAGGGTTTCAACCGTTATGTTGATGAAAAGATCGCCGGCATCGGAGCAAAATCGTTTACGGTGCAGCGCTTCAACCCGCTGGAGGATTTCAAAGATACCGACACTATCGCCGCTGCCCAGCGTCGCAACAAAGACCTCACGCTCGATGATTACGAGTATCTCCAGCAACGAGCTACCCTGATTGGCAGGATTGGTGCGAGAGCACGAGGTACACCCTCCATCCTGAAACGCGGCGATCAGATTCTGGAAGACGTTTTTGTCTCCGGCACCACTGCTGCCATCGCTGATATCGAGAACCGAGACATTGCTGATGGACGCTTCATTCTTGAGCCTGAGAACGAGGCGGCACAAAAAGTTGCTTATCTCGGCGCCGATGTCGCGACCAAGCTTTTCCCGGCCGGCAATCCTGTGGGCCAGGAGATCTTGATCAGAGGACTTCCGTATCGCGTCATTGGTGTCGAGACTGCGCGTGGATCAGTTTTCGGCATTCCCCAGGATAATTTCGTGCAGATTCCTTTGAAGACCTACGCCAACAACTTCGGCGGACTGCTCAGGCAGCGTTCACTGTACTTTGTCGCGACTTCCAGGACCGACGAACAGTTTAACGATGCGGTTGACGAAGCTCGTTTCCTGATGCGGGTCAGACGCAAGCTGGATGCTGGTGAAAAGGACAACTTCGGCATCGTGACGCCGGACGCGATTACGGGCCTGCGAGATCGCCTGTTCGGCACCATCTTCATCGTTGCGATCTTCGTACCCAGCATCGCCCTGGTCGTCGGCGCGATCGTAATCATGAACATCATGCTCGTGTCGGTTACGGAGCGGACAAAGGAGATTGGCATCAGAAAATCATTAGGCGCACGGCAGACCGATATCCTCAAACAGTTTTTGGTTGAGGCCGTGACGCTTTCGGGCATAGGTGGAGCAATCGGAGTAACCATTGCCTGGATCATTGGTAGAATACTGACCGCCGTGTTCTTTCCGACATCGTTGTCAATTATCGCTGTGGTGGGAGCGGTGGGCGTTTCGGCCCTGGCAGGCGTAGCCGCTGGCGTGTTCCCTGCCTGGAAGGCAGCGAGACTGGATCCGATTGAGGCGTTGAGGGCGGATTAATCAGAACCTGGTCTCTGGACTTCGGTCTTCAGTCTTTGGACTTTGGTGTTTGGTCTTTGGACGTCGGTCTGACCCAGGAAACAATCTCCAGCGAGACCCTTTCACCAGATATCAAGGACCCAAGGCCCAGGTCCGAAGACCAACAACCAGGACTTTAGGAATACAATGAAGTTAATACGCAATGACATCTACGAAAACCTCCGGATGGCGCTGGCAACCTTGCTCGGCAACAAGCTCCGCTCGTTCCTGACTGTCTTCGGTGTGGTGATTGGCGTCATCACCGTAATGTTGATTGCCTCAATCATCAGCGGCATCGACGTCTCAGTAAAGAAGGAGGTCGAATCGTTTGGCACCCGCTCGATCTTCATAAGCAAATACAACCCCGGAATACATGTCGGCCGAATGTCGCGTGAAGAACGCATGCGCAAAGAGCTGACCTTCGATGATGCGATCGCGCTTTCCACTTTGCCCACAATCGAGATCTCCGTACCGTTCCTCGACATTACCAACAATTTTTTTGGTCGCAAGCTGCTCGTTTCCGGAAACGGCAAAACGACAGCAGGGGTAGCGCTGCAAGGCACACTACCTGACTTTGAGCGTGCCGGCACCCAGATAGTTTCTGAGGGGCGCTTCTTTACTCAATCTGAGGAAGACACTAAGCAGGAAGTGGCAGTCATCGGCTCGAAAGTGGCAGATGATTTTTTCCCGTACGGTTCGCCGGTGGGTCAAACACTGAAGATTGGCTCGGACGAGTTTCGCGTTGTCGGCACCTTGCAGAAGCGCGAGCAGTTTCTGATCAGCGGCGGCAGCGACGATCAAAACAACGTCATCTATGTCCCGTTTAGTGTGGCCAAAAAGCTGAAGCCAAATGCCGATGACATCTACATTCTCGCCGTTGGCAGAGCCGGGATGATGGACGAAGCTAAGGACCAGGTGCGAGACATGTTGCGCGTCAGGCGCCAAGTCAGTTTCGCCGCGCCTGACAATTTCGGCATGGAAACCGCGGAAAGCATCCTCGATAACTTCCGTTCGATCACCGCGGGCCTGGCCATCGCGATGGTTGTGATCTCGTCGGTGGGATTGATGGTGGGAGGTATCGGCGTGATGAATATCATGCTGGTTTCCGTTACCGAACGAACGCGAGAGATTGGCGTGCGCAAAGCGATCGGCGCCAAGCGCAGCGACATCATGTGGCAGTTTTTGATCGAGGCTGCGACACTGACGGGCCTGGGTGGGATTGTAGGGCTTTCAGTCGGCTGGGGGCTGACGCTACTGCTGAGGTTGCTGCTGCCCTCCTACGTGCCGCTGTGGGCTCCAATTGGCGGCCTAATCGCAAGCGTTGGTATCGGACTCGTCTTTGGGCTTTGGCCGGCGTGGAAGGCAGCCCGGCTGGATCCAATTGAATCACTCCGGTACGAGTAGTTGATTAGGCAATCCGCAGATTACTCACGCTCATTAGGTACGTAATCTGCGGAGCTGACTCGAACTAAACCACAAATGCCGGGAATAACAGCGCCGCAATTACTGCGAGCAGCATGCCGAGCAACCAAAGAATAATCGCGATAGTCCACGCCCCCGCCGAACTCAACTTCTGGCCTGCATACCGTAATCCAGTTGCCTCCAGCCACAAGCCGTAGAACGTCAGCACGCCAATGAAGCTGCCGATAACATACAGAACCGGATTCTCAGACGGAGTAAAGAGAATTCCCAGGTCGGCGCTGACCAATCCCTTTTGGCCCTTTAGCGGATCGATCTCGTCCGGTGTTTTCAGGTAGAGCAAGAGCAGACTAAGCATCTTATCAATTACGATCGGCGGCATCGACGAGTAAATCGCAACGCACAGCGCCTGCCAAAAGGTAAGCTTTCCTCCAAAGATCAGAGTAAGCAAAAATAGCAGCGCCGCCAGCAGGCACATAAAGAGAAAAATACCGCCAATTTCATTCAGCGGTCCAAACACGCGCATCCATGGCGACCGCGCCGTTTCGCGTGTCTGGTCCCTGATCTGATCCGCCATATCCCCCGAGATGAAACCGCTTTCAATTGTCTTTTCAATCGGCGCCATTGCGATGACTTCCGGTCCCATCCGCTGCACGTACGCGACGTGGTAAATGGTCGAGGCGATTGCGATTACGACAAAAGCGGCCAACCAGTTGGGATGGAAGTGAAGGTTCTCAAAGATCCGCCGGGGCTCGTAAAAGACTCCCGTCACCCGTTCTGCCGGAGGGAGTGGCGGCGGCGCATCCTCCGGTACAGGGCCACGCCGGATAAAACTCAGGCCAAAGACAACCAGTCCAACGAATAGAGTAAAGCCACCAGGCTGCGTTGCTCCTGGAATTACTTTCGCAATCCCAAGAACCAATAGCAACAAGCCGATGACAAAAATGACCACGCCAGCGATTCGACGCATGTTGGGGAGCTCCCTTCCAAGTTTGAGATTTCAGTTTGGGTGTCGCCGTAAAATGAAAGACCGTATCCGGATTTGTGAATTCTATACGCTTGATTGTCACAAGTGGTTTCAGTCTCTTATTCAGAAGCGAACAGATCCAGCCACAGATTGCGCGGATTTCACGGATTAATTGATTATCGGCTAAGAGAAACTCTCTCTCTCTACTTCTTCGCTTAATTTGAATCTGGGTAATCTGCGGATAGTCTTCGAATCTTTGGCTTAGACAGAAGCTCGGGCTTCAGTCCAACCGCGCGCGCGGATACAAGCAACACGGTGTCCGGGTGCAAGCTCGCGCAACTCAGGATCGATGCGCGCGCATTCGTCAATCGCGATGGGACAGCGCGTGCGAAAGCGGCAGCCTGACGGCGGGTTAATCGGCGTAGGCACGTCCCCCTGTAGGACGATCCGCTCGCGCTTGCGTTTCGGATCAGGCACCGGAATAGCAGAAAGCAGTGCCTGCGTGTATGGGTGCTTTGGCCGCGCGTAGAGGTCCACCGCACTGGCAACTTCCACGATGCGGCCAAGATACATTACTGCCACGCGGGTTGAGATATGTTCGACTACCGCCAAGCCGTGCGAGATGAAGAGGTACGTCAGACCAAATTGCTGCTGCAGGTCTTGCAAGAGATTGACCACCTGGGCCTGCACCGAAACATCGAGCGCCGAGACAGGTTCATCCGCCACGATCAGTTTTGGATTGAGGGCGAGTGTTCTTGCGACGCCGATCCGCTGGCGCTGGCCGCCCGAAAACTCATGCGGATAGCGTTTCATGTAATCCGGATTGAGCCCGACGCGTTGTAACAATTCGGCTACTCGCAAACGCCGCTCCTTTTTCGTGCCGATATTGTGAATTGCGAGAGGTTCGCCAACGATGTCGCCAACCTTCATGCGGGGATTCAGCGACGCGTAGGGATCCTGGAAGACGATCTGCATTTCGCGTCGCAACCCGCGTAGTTCAGACTTCCCCATTGAAAGGACATCTCGATCTTCGAACTTGATCTCCCCCGACGTTGGCTCAATCAATCTGAGCAGACAGCGGCCCACAGTTGATTTTCCGCAGCCAGACTCTCCGACTAACCCCATGGTTTCACCACGAAAGATCTCAAATGACACGCCGTCAACCGCCCGCACGACGTCGTCACTTCCCTCGACCGGAAAGTGTTTGACTAGATCGCGAACGTTGATGAGCTCTTCTTTCGTCATTGAGAGAAACCACTATCCACAGATTTCACAGATTACGTAGATGAAAAACCACTGCAACGAACCAGGACTCTGGTGCTGATTTCACTGTGTTTAGCGCCGGGCGTTCTTATTCTGCCGAATCTATGTAATCTATGGATGACCTTTCCGCTTGATGGTCAGCGGTTACCGCTGCTGCGAGATCAAATAACACGCAACGTACTTTTACCCCGTGTTCAAGTTGATAGAGCGGGATCTCTTCTCCCATGCAGCGCGGCATTCGATAAGGACAACGCGGCGCGAAGTGACAACCCGGCGGTAGATCGGTCGGACTCGGCACAGTGCCTTCGATAGTCTCCAGTCTGGTGACCCTGGCGACGTCTGCGGCTGTCAGTTTAGGCACCGACCGTAACAACCCTTCGGTGTAGGGATGCTTTGGCCGTGCAAACAACTCTTCGACCGGCGACTCTTCAACAATGCGACCCGTGTACATCACAGCCACGCGATCGGCAACTTCTGCTACCACGCCAAGATCGTGAGTGATTAGCAGCACCGCGAGCTCGCGTGTCTTCCTTAAATTATCGAGCAGTTCCAGAATTTGCGCCTGGATAGTGACATCCAGGGCAGTGGTTGGCTCGTCGGCAATCAACAGCTCGGGATCGCACGCCAACGCCATAGCGATCATCACGCGTTGACGCATGCCTCCTGAGAGTTGATGCGGATAATCAGCGGCGCGCCGCGCTGGATCCGGGATCGAAACTTCTTTCATCGCCTCGATGGCAGCGGCTTTGGCGTCCTTGCGCGAAAGTTTCTTATGAAGACGCAGCGCCTCCGCAATCTGATATCCGACGGTGAAAACCGGATTGAGCGAGGTCATCGGATCCTGAAAAATCATGGCGATGTCGTCGCCGCGAATCTGGCGCATTTCCGAATCGGATAGTTCGAGGAGGTTCCTGCCCTTGAAAGTAATCTCACCCGAAACGATCTTTCCCGGCGGCGAAATCAAACGCATGATCGACAGGGCGGTGATCGACTTGCCGCATCCCGATTCGCCGACCACTCCCAACAGCTCACCTCGCTCTATCTGAAAGCTCACGCCATCAACCGCACGCACGAGACCGGCGCGGGTGGGGAATTGGGTGTGGAGATCTTTGACCTCTAGCAGTTTCACAGCAGAGTTTTTTCTGGTCTTTGGTCTTTGGTCTTTGTCTTTGGTTTTTGGTTTTTGGTTTTTACTGCCGCATTTGCGGTTACGCTGGAACTACTTTCGCTGGGAATCCATTAACTTACCCAAGTAGTCAAAGGCCAAAGACCGAAGAACAAAGACCGCTTTTTTGTTTTTCACAATCCCCGTTTGTCCATCTCCGCCTTCTCATACGCACTGTCTTCTGCTGGATAGCGAAGCAGCTTTTCATACTTGCCAGTTTCTTTCGCTAAGGCCCAAATCACACTCTCGCCGGCCGGCACGATATTCGGATTAGAGTTAAAGACCGGATCTTTGAACGCCTCTTCCGCATCGATCAACTTCCAACCCTTGCTCTTGAACATATCGAGCAGGTCGCCGAGGAATAGCACGTTCAATAGATTGTAGTGCACCAGGATTGTGTGTTTGACACTGCGGCCGAGTACCTTGCGCGACAAGTCATCGTAGTAAGTGGCACGTTCCCACATATGTTCGAGATAGAAATCTCGATAAGGCTTTACGTCGGCCGTGGGATCTTTCAAGAGACGTGCACTAAGACGATGCTCAACCGCCCAATCCGAGGCGTCGATAGTTACGTGACCGTTGCGATAGCCATGTTGTTTGAGAAACACGCGAACTTGATCGCGCTTTGCCGCGCTGTCGCCTTCCTTCAGGTAAGGAAAGCGAAAGAGCCTTTTGAACCGGGAAAACTCTTTAAGTACCTCTTCACACTTAAGTATGTCAGCAGTGAAGGCAGCCGCATCGATCTTTTCGCCGTGGTATTCCTGATGCGAATAGGTATGATTCCCAATGAGATGCCCGGCGCGGTCCCATTCGCTGAGCAGCGCCTTTCCCTTCGCGTTGTCGGCATTCCTACCTTTTACAAACAATGCAGCTTTGAGGTTGCCGCGCGAACGTAGCGCTTCCAGCAGCTGTCGATTCCGTTGATCAGGCTCAAGGCGAACATTCTTGTCCCAGTTGAAGTCATCCATCGTGATGGAGATCTCCGGATAATCTTCGTCACTCGCAAAACTGAGTTGCCCTGCGCCGGCGGCCAGCGCGATGATTCCGATAGCTTTAGTCAATTCTCTTCGGTTCATAAAAAGTACTTACCGCTGAAGCTCGAACCCTTCGTTACATGAGCAGCCGCTGCACTAGACGGTCGCGGTTTCGCTATACTCACCCCAGATTTTGCGCAACCGGTTGCTAATCTCTCCCACGGTCGCGTAATGCTCAACCGCCTCCAGGACTCGCGGAAGCAAGTTTTCGTCGGCACCAGCGGCGGTCTCTAATCTCGTTAAAGCGGCTTCGACTGCTGCATTATCGCGGCGCGCTCGCACGGCGCGCACTCGTTCGACCTGGGCCTGTTCGACTGACGGATCGACCTTCAAAGTTTCGATGGTTGACGCAGCTTCACTCTGAAACTGATTGACGCCAACGACGATGCTCTCGTTCGTTTCAATCGCGCGCTGATAGCGATAAGCCGATTCCTGAATCTCACGTTGCACATAACCAGTTTCAATCGCCCGCAGCATTCCGCCCATGGCTTCAATCTTGTCGAGATACTCGTGCGCCTCCCTTTCAATCTCATTCGTGAGTTGCTCAATGGCATACGAACCCGCCAGAGGGTCTGACGTATCGGCCACGCCTGATTCGTGCGCGATCACCTGTTGCGTCCTCAGCGCGAGCCTGGCTGCGTCCTGCGTCGGTAAAGCGAGCGCCTCGTCCATCGCGTTCGTGTGCAGTGACTGTGTGCCACCCAGCACCGCGGCCAGGGCCTGAATAGTCGTCCGCACGACATTTACTTCCGGTTGTTGTGCCGTCAGCGACGATCCGGCTGTTTGCGTGTGGAAGCGCAGCATCAATGAACGTGGATCCCGCGCGCCGAACCGTTCACGCATGATGTGCGCCCAGAGCCGGCGCGCCGCCCGAAACTTTGCCACCTCTTCGAGCAGGTTGTTCTGCGAGTTGAAGAAAAAAGAGACGCGCGGCGCGAAATCGTCAATGAGCAATCCCGCAGCGACTGCCGCTTCAACGTAGGCAATGCCATCGCCCAGGGTGAACGCTACTTCCTGCACCGCCGTCGAACCGGCCTCGCGTATGTGATAACCGCTGATTGAAATCGTGTTGAAGTTGGGTACTTCGCGAGCGCAAAAAGCGAAGGTGTCGGTGACCAAGCGCAGTGACGGTTTGGGCGGATAAATGTAGGTACCGCGAGCAATATACTCCTTGAGAATATCGTTCTGGAGCGTTCCCTTGATCTTCGCGAAGTCGACGTTCTGCTTTCTGGCAACCGCAAGGTAAAGGCAAAGCAACGTGGACGCAGTCGAATTGATGGTCATGGACGTTGAGACCGAATCCAGCGGGATGCCCTCAAACAGGCGTTCCATGTCTTCAAGGGAATCAATCGCGACGCCGACCTTGCCGACTTCTCCCGCAGCCAGCGCGTCGTCTGAATCCAATCCAATTTGGGTTGGCAGATCGAAAGCAACCGACAAGCCAGTGGTCCCCTGCGCGAGCAAATACTTGTATCGAGCATTAGACTCTTCCGCCGTCGCATAACCGGCGTACTGGCGCATGGTCCACAAGCGGCCGCGATACATGCCTGAATAGATCCCGCGAGTGAAAGGGAACTTGCCGGGCGCACCGAGATCTTCTTCGTAATCGATTGATTTCGTGTTTGCGGGATTGAAATCTGCCGGCAATTCAATGCCTGAGGAAGTTTCAAAACGTTCGCGACGCTCGGACTTGGTCTTGGTTGGCATTGATGATCGATTGGTGCTGATTCGCCGGCTCACCCGCACCTGCTTGAAGGTGTTCGAAGCCTAACACACGCTTTAGAAGAGGAGCAATTCAGACGCATTGACTGATCCCGCTTCAACCGATCCGCCTTCCTGACAAAGAGATTGGGCCGGAGACTTTTAACATTCAGCCACTGAGTGGCGTTGGACAGATCGCCTATGTCAAAGTAATCACCACATGAGCAATGTCATCGTCAATAAACGCGGCGCGGATCGCGTCCGCGGAGGACACCTCTGGATCTATCGCAGCGACCTCCTAGAGATCTCTGAAGCTGCCGGGGGTTCCGTTGTGACGGTGCTCGATAAGCAGCGCAACCTCCTCGGTCAGGCGCTATTCAGCGATCGTTCGGAGATTTCTCTCCGACTCCTCACGCAAACCGACGAATGCATTGACCGAGAATGGTGGCGACGGCGCATTCGCGAAGCCGCCGCGAGAAGGCAGAGCATTTCCTCAGATACAAACGCCTTCCGACTCGTCTATTCTGAAGGCGACTTGTTGCCGTCGCTGATCGTAGATCGCTACGACAACTTACTCGTGCTGCAAACTCTCTCCCAGGGAATTGACGCGATCAAGCCCATGCTCATCGAGCTTCTCGTCGAAGAGTTTGCGCCGCGTGCGATCGTCGAAAGAAACGATGTACGCGTGCGTGAATTGGAGGGGCTCGAGCTGCTTGCCGGTGGAGTTTACGGCGACGTGCCTGAGGAACTGGAAATCATGCAACACGGAATGCGATTCATGGTTTCGCCTATGGGCGGGCAGAAGACTGGTTCATTTCTCGATCAACGCGAAAACCGGCTCGCCGCTCGGGCGGTCGGGCACGGTCGCGCGCTTGATTGCTTCACCTTCACCGGAGCGTTCGCAATTCATCTCGCGTCTGTGTGCGATGAAGTCGTGGGTATCGATATCTCAAATCAGGCGGTCGCAGCGGCGCAGCGAAATGCCGATCTCAATGGGGCTGCCAACATTGAGTTTCGCGAGGCGAATGTCTTTGACGCGTTACGCGAAATGGAAAGTAGGGGCGCGAAGTTTGACACGATCGTGCTTGACCCACCGGCATTTGCGAAGAATCGCGGTAGCATCAAACCCGCCGCGCGCGGCTACAAAGAGATCAACCTGCGCGCTTTGAAGCTCCTGAATGCAGGCGGCGTGCTCGTTACTTGTACCTGTTCGTATCATGTTTCAGAACAGATGTTTGTCGAGATCGTCGCTGAAGCAGCGCGCGATGCCCATCGGAAACTGCATTTGGTAGAGAAGCGAATACAGGCGAGCGATCACCCGGTGCTGCTGAGCGTGCCGGAAACCTATTATTTGAAATGTCTCGTGCTGAGAGTCGTCGCGTAACCTCAACTGCGGTTTGTGCCTTGCCGTACGCTTTCCGCAAGTCGCTTTGCATCGGGTAAGGCCTCGAGCGCTCGCAGCAGTTGCGGATCGCTATCGAAGAGGACTCTGGCGCCAGCATCCTGGGAGAACGCGGCAGTGATGATCTCCTCACGCAGTCGCAGTTTTACGAAGTCGAGTTCCTCCTCCAGTTGCACCGCCGTTAACTGCGATTCGACATCGCCACGGACAAAGGTGCGAAACGCCTCGAGGACTCTTTCATTGATTGGATAGTCGCCGGGTTTCGGGTTCCGGCCATACTGGACTTTGCCCACTTTGTAGTTATCAAGGGCCGGGATCGCTCCAGCCGCCAAACGCCGGGTGAATTGAAACGCGGCCTCGGCTATGCGCAACCGAACCGGCGTGAAGTTGAACGGCTTTACTTCGATGTCCGGTGTGATTCCACCGCCGCCATAAAAGACTCGGCCCGCTGCTGTTGTGACAGCCGGACCAGTTTGCGGAAAGGGAGTCGGCGACGCGTGTACCAACGGTGAAGCGGGATTTTGAATGCCAGGCGAAGCAGCAGGCGGAGCTTCCTGGTGGCGAGTGTAATACTCGTATAGCGAGCCGCTGGAATAATCACGTTGTAACGAACGGCCATACGGCGTGTAGTAGCGTGCAGTGGTCAACGTCAGCCCGGCGTTAAAGGGCAATGGAAACACTCGCTGAACCAGTCCTTTTCCAAAACTCTTCTCCCCCACAATCAAACCTCGACCGTGATCCTGGATAGCGCCTGCGACGATTTCTGAAGCCGAAGCCGACGCGCGATTGATCAGCACGACGAGGGGAATGTCCTCTGGATCAGGACCACTCGCCTTATAAACGATCGGCTCGCTGAATTCTGATCGTCCTTTTACTGAAACGACCACCTGTCCGCGAGTAAGAAACTCGCTCGAAACGTCGATCGCCTGATTAAGTAGTCCGCCAGGGTTGTTTCTGAGGTCCAAAATGAGCTGCCGCATGCCCTGGGCCTTCAGTTTGGTTAGCTCTTCTCGCAACTCTTCATCACTCGTATTCTGAAAGCCACCAGTCAGTCCCACGTATCCGGTCCCGGAACGCAGCATATAGGAGTTTCGTATCGAGGGCAGCGGTACCAGATCGCGGACGATAGTGAAATACATCGGCGCTTCAGAGTCAGCCCGTTCGACTTTGATCTGAACCGGTTCACCTCGACCACCGCGGACGTTTTTGGAAACCTGTTCACTTGACCATTCGCGCGCATCTTTGCCATCCACTTCCACAATGCGGTCGCCGTAACGCAGGCCCAGTCTTGCCGCCGGCGTTCCCTCGACTGCCGACTGAATGTACACACCGTCGCGATGTTGAACGATTGTCACGCCGATGCCATAGAAACGCGAGTCTTGATCCTCTTTCAGCTTCTTGAATTCGTTGTAAGGGAAATACATCGAGTGCGGATCAAGAGTTGAGAGCATCCCCTGGATCGCAGCTTGAGTCGCCTTTTCGTAATCGATCTCGCCGGCGTAGTTCTCAGTTATCTCGTCTACCGCATTGTTGTAATCCTTCTCGATTTCGTGGGCCTTGGCATATGAGTTCGAGCTGGCGCTCTGGGTGGGCCAGGCAAACTTATGCGAACGACCGATGCTGCCTCCCACGAGGGCTGCGATCAGGATTACTGATCCTGCAAAGATACCAAAGCGCTTATTCATAAATCAGCCTTAAGGCCTTCAATCCGCGTCCAAATATAACATAGCGCTGTCTCAGGCCGTACCGGGCATGCATTAACATTCGTTGCGTTTGGCTCAAGGAACGCGACAGAGATCCAAACGCTACATCGGCTGAGTCCTCTGATGGGTATCGGTTTCATTATCGGGGCGACCACAAAAGGCGCAGCCACGGATCAGGGCCTCCTGGGCGACCGATAGCTGTGTGCTCCCGGCGGGATGCGACCAGTTTGTGTCCAGCTGACTATGAAGCTATTTTGGACAACCCCTGTTGCCCTTGTTAGCCACATCGCTGTGTTATATTCCGAATCGAACCCTAATGTCAGAGTCCCTGTCCATAATCGTTCCCGCTTACAACGAGGCTGAGCGACTTGATAATTCGCTGCGCACGATACTCGACTACCTGCTGGAATATCACCCGCATGCGGAACTGATCGTCGTGGATGACGGTTCGACTGATGATACCGGGAGCACGGCGCGAGAAGTGCTGGCGAACTCGGGAACAGTTCACACTTCGGTAATTAGCTACCAGTCAAATCTTGGCAAGGGACGCGCAGTCAGACTGGGACTGCAGGCGTCGCGTGGCGATATCGCTTTGTTTTCCGACGCTGACCTGTCAACGCCGATAACTGAGCTGCCGAAACTGGTCATGCCGATCGCGGACGGAGACTACGATTTGACCTTTGGTTCGCGTGCCCTCAATAGAGAGTTGATCGGCGTGCACCAGCCGTGGCGGCGCGAACAAGGTGGGCGGGTCTTTAACCTTGCAGTAAGAATCGCCACCGGACTTCCCTTCTGGGACACACAATGCGGCTTCAAAGCGTTTCGCATGCGCGTATGCCGTCCGCTGATCGAAGGGGCTACGGTGGATCGCTTCGGCTTTGATGTGGAACTTATCTACCTGGCCTATCGCGCAGGGCTCCGCCTAAAGGAGATCCCGGTCCGTTGGGACCATTACGAGGGAAGCAAGGTGAACCTCCTCCTGGACAGTTATCGAATGCTGAGCGAGGTCGGATTGATTCGCCAACAAGCACGCCGCGGTGTGTATGACCACGCGATTAAGACGACGCATGAACTACAGCAGTAATGATGTTATCGTGGTGCTCGGCATCAGTTTTACTACTTCGTAACAACTAACCAGATGGCTCGACTTAACGTCAATATCGATCACGTTGCCACGGTGCGACAGGCGCGTCGTGCCCCTGAGCCGAGTGTTATCGCGGCCGCCATGCTCTCTGAGCAGGCGGGCGCCGACGGCATAACCGTGCATCTTCGTGGGGATCGGCGTCACATTCAGGATCGAGATGTGCGATTGCTGCGCGAGAGCATCTCCACCTATCTGAATTTGGAGATGGCTGCGACCGAAGAGATGTTGGGAGTGGCCCTCGAGGCGCGGCCGGATGCGGTCACGCTGGTCGCCGAGAACCCCAACGAGATTACGACCGAAGGTGGCCTTAACGCCAAAGAGAGCATCGCAATTGTGCGGGCAATGGTAAGCAAGTTGCGTCAGGCTGAGATACTCACCAGTCTTTTTATCGATCCGGATCCGGATCAGATCGAAGTCGCGCATTCAGTTGGTGCGCAGCAGGTGGAGTTGTGTACGGCAGTTTATTGTGAGGCGACACTCGGCGCTGGCGGCGTTCATGGCGAGGGAGCGTTGAAAGCGAAGAGTGAGTTGCGCAGATTGCGTGAAGCGGCTGGACTGGCGGCCCAGTATGGACTGCACGTCGCGGCGGGACATGGGTTGACTTATCGCAATGTGGGCGCAGTGGCCGGGATCTCGGAAATTACAGAGTTCAACATTGGGCACAACATCATTGCTCGTTCGATCTTTATAGGACTTGAAAGAGCGGTAGCTGAGATGCGTGAGGCGATCAGATTGGGCAACGGCGAACGCGGCCTGCAACCGTAGGAAGTCACCAGCTCATCTTCAGACACAAAAACCCACGATGCGCTAACACATTGTGGGTTTCTGATTCAGCTACTTCGAGCCGGTCAACTGTAATCGCACCAGCGATCGTTCCAGCTTTTCACGAGCCACTGCCAACTCTTCCTCAGGGCCGGTCCACGCATTCACCTGTTTCTCGAGTTGTTCGCGCCGAACACGCGCCCGGGAGGCATCAATCTCTTCGGGCCTTTCCGCCACGTCAGCCAGCAACGAAACCTTATCGTCGCTTACTTCGATGAAACCACCTGAAACATGTAGCTGGTATGTCGCGCCGCCCTGCGAGTATGAAAGGACGCCGGTTTGAAGCTGCGAGATGAGCGGTGTATGACCGGGCAGTATTCCCAACTCGCCGCCAAGCCCCGGGATTGTAACCATGTCCACGGATTCAGAGAGCACGCGTCGCTCTGGTGTGACTATTTCAAGTTGAAGTTTCGCCATAGATAGAAAGGATGAAGGCTGATGAAGGATGAAAAGCCATCGCTTTTCTCTTCCTTACTGCGCGATTGATTCGCCCTTCTTCACTGCTTCCTCAATTGTTCCGACCATGTAGAACGCCTGCTCCGGAAGATCGTCATGCGTGCCGTCGACGATCTCGCGGAAGCCCTTGATCGTGTCCTCGAGCTTGACGTACTTGCCTTCCAATCCGGTGAACTGCGAGGCAACAAAGAACGGCTGCGAGAAGAAGCGCTGAATTTTACGAGCGCGCGAAACAATCAACTTGTCTTCATCTGAAAGCTCATCAAGACCAAGAATCGCGATGATGTCCTGCAGATCCTTATATCGCTGCAGAACCCGCTTCACGTCCTGGGCCGTGTTGTAGTGTTCTTCACCAATGATGCGTGGATCCAGAATGCGCGAGGATGATCCCAACGGATCAACTGCCGGATAGATACCGAGTTCGACGATCTGACGCGAAAGCGCGGTGACCGCATCAAGGTGCGCAAACGTCGTTGCGGGCGCAGGATCAGTGTAGTCGTCCGCAGGCACGTACACCGCTTGAATCGAAGTAATCGAA
The DNA here is from genome assembly GCA_041742785.1 of Pyrinomonadaceae bacterium. Classification (GTDB taxonomy): domain Bacteria; phylum Acidobacteriota; class Blastocatellia; order Pyrinomonadales; family Pyrinomonadaceae; genus PSRF01. Next base: position 142,987 of record JBGTOA010000045.1, read on the forward strand.
CCGGTCTTGGTCGATGTAATGCGTTCCTGCATTTCGCCCATCTCGGTTGCGAGGTTTGGCTGATAACCCACAGCCGAAGGCATGCGGCCGAGCAGTGCCGAAACTTCCGAACCTGCCTGGGTAAAGCGGAAAATGTTATCGATAAACAACAGCACGTCCAGACCCTGATCGCGGAAATACTCTGCGACCGTAAGGCCGGACAACGCGACGCGCAGACGGGCCCCAGGAGGTTCGGTCATCTGGCCATAAATCAAAGCCACCTTAGACTGCTCAATCGCCTTCATGTCGACCCTGGTCATGTCGAACTCGCCGGTCTCTTCAAAATGCTTGTAGAAGCTTTCACCGAAGTTGATAACCTGAGACTCGACCATTTCGCGCAGCAAGTCATTTCCCTCGCGAGTCCGCTCTCCGACACCTGCAAAGACCGAAAAGCCCGAACGAGCCTTCGCGATGTTGTTAATCAACTCCATCACGATAACTGTCTTTCCTACCCCAGCGCCGCCGAACAAGCCGATCTTTCCGCCGCGCACAAACGGTTGAATCAGGTCAATGACTTTGATACCGGTTTCAAACATCTCGAGCTCAGTAGATTGCTCTTCAAAGCTCGGCGCGTGACGGTGAATCGGATATCGCTGCGTATGCTTAACGTCGCCCAGATTGTCCACCGGCTGGCCGATGACGTTGAGGACGCGGCCGAGCGTTCCTTCGCCAACGGGCATCGTAATGGGACCGCCCGTATCGATGGCTTTCATTCCACGCACCATGCCGTCAGTGGGCAACATGGAAACCGTGCGAACGCGGCCCTCGCCCAGGTGCTGCTGCACTTCCGCGATCACATCAATAGGCGTAGGCACGTCAAAGCCTTCGGAAACAATCCGCAGCGCCTGATAAATCGGCGGCAAGTGCTTCTCCTCAAACTCAACGTCCACGACGGGACCGATAATCTGCACTACTTTGCCTGCTGATTGGCCGTTTGTGCTCACATTGTCACTAAGCGTAGCCATACTCTGTTTTGAACTCCTCTTCGACTTTCATTAGCGGAAAACGGGCTGGGATTAAAGTTGGTCAAGATAACATAACGGTCAAAGTTGCGCCAAGCGAGAGGGCTTTTCCGTACTGGTTCAGTTTGATTGAACCGGTGTGAACTAAGTACGCCGAAGGCGTTGGCCAATATCAGCCCAGGGTTGCTCAACCCTGGGAAAAGAAATGTAAAGAATGTCAAAAAAACGCTGAAAGCGTTAGGCCCGTGTCATCCGAAACTCCTTCAGAGTTTTTAAAGAATGGTGGTTTATTTACCCGGTTGAAGCAACCCTGGGCTGAAATTAGCCAACGCCTTCGGCGTTAAATTCAAACTGCACCAGTACCGGATTTTCTAAATAGTTCTGCCAGCGAGAGGGCTTTTCTAAATAGTTCCGCCAGCGAGAGGTAGTGGCGAGAGGTAGTGGGTCAGTTTGATGTGCGACAGTCATTAGCTTGTCGTGCGACAAACTCAAGTTTGTCGGACATTCCAGCGGACAAGGGAAAACTCAATCTCAAAACTGCCCGTGAGACTACCGCGCCAGATCGCTGCCGCTCACAGTTCTGATTTGAGTCTCAGTTATTCTCTTCGGGGTCGATCCGGATCTTCATGCGTTGGAGTATCTGCAGGTCTTCATCCGTAAGGTCGAGTGAGGTTTCACCGTCCACTGCGTCGTCATCTGCGTTCGGTCTCAACCCGATTTCCAGGCGCAGGGTCAATTCCATTTCATAGCCGGCTACTCTTAGTCGCTCAATCGCTTCCGCGACCTTGGGTGAGTTTTCCACCGACTCGTTAATCGCTGTGCCGATATCACGAACGATGTCTTTTGCTTCGTCGTCAATTTCCAAGCTACTAACGCCTTTTCTGGGCAACTCGCCAACGAAAAACTGCCGCTTCCCAGGTCGCGGAATGCGCCTATGCTACGCGACGCATATGAGCGGGTCAACTAATACTTTGCTCGCAATCAGCACGGTTCGCCCACCTTGTAATCGCTGCCTCCGTACTCTATCTTAACCATAACCTTTAACACTTTCGCGTCCCGTAGGAACCGGAGGAGCGACCGTTGCGCCGCTGACGAGATCAGCTACATGGTGCCCCTTAACCGCTTGCAATTATTGTGAGTAGAACGAGCACGGTCTTCCGGCAATGGTTTTAAGCAAGCTCAACCGATGTTACTGATGAACAAAACGATCGGCATCTTAACGGGAGGCGGTGATGCGCCTGGTCTCAACGCCGTGATTCGTGCTGTGGTAAAGACAGCCACCGGCGAATACGGCATGAAGGTAATTGGTATCGAGGACGGCTTTGAAGGACTGCTCGGCGAGACAATGACAAGGTTGCTCAAACCAAGCGATGTCCGAGGGCTGCTGCCTCGCGGCGGCACCATTTTGGGTACCAGAAATCGGGGGCGTTTCGTCGAGCGAAACGCTGAAGGCGTGGCTATCAAGCCTGACGCCGTATTTAAGGAGGCAATGGACAATCTGGAACGAATGGAGATCGAAGCGCTGGTTGTACTTGGCGGCGAAGGAACGCTTGGCATTGCCGAAGAGTTTGGCCAGCGTGGCTTTGCGGTTTGTGGTGTCCCCAAGACGATTGATAACGACCTGGCGTGCACTGAACTGACATTCGGATTTGTAACTGCGCTTGACATTGCCACTGAAGCACTCGACCGTCTGCACACCACCGCAGAGTCGCATGACCGGGTGATGATCCTCGAAGTGATGGGACGCAACACGGGTTGGATCGCACTCCACTCAGGCATCGCCGGCGGAGCAGACGTAATTCTCATTCCTGAACTTCCTTTCTCGCTCCAATCCGTGATTAAAAAGATCAGAGAGCGCGACGCAAGCGGCGCCAATTTCAGCATCATCGTGGTAGCTGAAGGCGCGGTAGAAACCGGTCATGAGCAGATCTATCAGGACCAGGGCGATAATCAGCATGCGCCTCGACTGGGTGGCATTGGTATGCATCTGCAACACCAGATTGAATCGCTCGCGGGAAAAGAAACTCGGTGTGTCGTGCTTGGGCATCTGCAACGCGGCGGCAGACCCAACGCCTTCGATCGAATGCTCGCAACCAATTACGGTTCTTGCGCAGTGCGCGCCCTGGCCGAAGGTAAGCGAGGAGTCATGGTGGCACTGCAAGCGGGGGACGTGGTGACCGTGCCGCTTTCGCAAGCAATTGCAAACGTAAAGACCGTGCCGCCAAACGGACAATTGATCCGCACTGCACGCGATACCGGCATTTCGTTTGGCACCCCCGAAGAAGCAAGCTACCATCGCCGGGAACTAGGGTTTTAGCAGCACAATGGGAGACAAGGCTTTGTCAGAAGATATCAAGCAAAGATTGAATAGCGAGTTGGATGAGTTGGAAAGCGAGTTGCGAGTTCATCTGCCAAAGGAGATCAAGCGTGCTCTCGAGTTCGGAGATCTGCGAGAAAATGCCGAATACCGGGCAGCTCTCGATCGGCAAAATGTCGTCAAGGCGCGAATCGTAGAACTGAGGCAGCGGATTAGCGAAATAGCCTCAATCGATTTAAATCGCATCCCGCGAGGGGTGGCTTCGTACGGGTCGACTTTGGTCCTTTTCGATGGCGAGAAAGACGAGGAAGTGACTTACCGGCTCGTCACGCCAGAAGAGAGTGATCCGCAACAAGGCTTGATCTCAACAACTTCACCGGTTGGCAAAAGCCTCATGGGCAAGGAAGAAGGCGACGAAGTGGTCGTGAGAACTCCCGCAGGCGCCCGCAACTTTGAGATCAGACGATTAAAGACCCTGCATGACGAAGAGGCCAACGAACAAGAGAGTGGGGGATGACCTTGCGAAAAGCTTGACACTGTTCGGCTCCCTACCTAAAATCCGCCGCTTATCCAAGGCTATAAAAGCCAAAACGTTTTGGGCATAATGGCCGCCGAGGAGATATCGAAGAGAACATGTTTGTGACCGGCATTGGCCGCGGGGCTCAGCGAATTATTGATGCCATGGTGCGCTGGCTAGCCCATGGTCACATTAATCCAAATGTCCTCACGGTAATTGGCGTCGCGCTCAACGTTGGTTGTGGCCTGTTGTTCGGTTTGGGACAATTTTTTTGGGCCGGTATCGTATTAATCATTGCAAACCTCTTTGATATGTTAGACGGTCAGGTGGCCCGACTCTCAGGACGGGTCACGCGGTTTGGAGGGTTCCTGGACTCCTCTCTGGACCGACTCTCGGACATGGTTATTTTCGTCGGACTGATGGTTTTTTACGCCCGGGATACGCAATTTCATTCCACGCTTTACGTTTTTCTGGCGGGCGCAGCTCTAATGGGCTCAGTTATGGTAAGCTACGCCAGCGCCCGGGCCGAGAGCCTAATACCTAAGTGCGATGTCGGATTCTTGCGGCGGCCCGAGCGGGTGGTTCTTTTCATAATTGGCGCGTTAAGCACTCATCCAGGTTCGGACAATTTTTTTGCTAATCGAATGCCTGCCGTCTTGTGGGTGCTGGCGATAGGTTCTTATTGGACCTTTGCTCATCGCATGTATCACACCTGGTACGAGCTAAATAAGATCGCCAGAACTGCCGAGACTGATACAACGCAAAACGCGCAACCAACTACTAATGCCACGATTGAACACCGGGCTGAACACAGTTTGATTTAAAGGGTCGGTTAACACTGGAGCCCGACGAAGGCAATTGACAATTGGATGACCATCTTCAGCGTACGAGGTACAAACACGTGACGATTTGTCCTTGCTGCGGTTTCAAGTTTACCGGTGCCCTGAGCACCGGCTGTGAAGCCTGCGGCGCTCGCTCAGTCGGCGAGCCTCTCCCAAAGCCGGCGCACGAACTGCCCTCTTACGCTCGTTCTCTTCTGCTGTCAGTTACGGGAACGTTGATGGTGGTGGCTTTTCTCTCGCAGATGATTATTGCGCTAACCAAACAGGCAACGCTTTCGTTTAGCTTCTGGTCGTTGCTTGCCGCGAGCCAGACAGCGGCCTGGAGGTTGAAATGGGTAGCGATTCCGGCGACCGTTCTGGTGCTATGGGCTTCGCGAAAGATCTATCGATCAATGCTGCAATCTCCGGAACGGTTTTGCGGCTTTCGTTTTGCTCGAACCGGGCTGTTTGCTTCGGCGTTTGTACCGGTGTTGGTTGCAGCTCTGATCGGTATGACCGTTCCAGAGCGGCTGCATCAACGCCAGCTCGGGATCGAGGCACGAACCAATGCGATCGGCTATGCCTTTGATCGCGTACTGATTCAATATCGCAAGGAGTTCGGCACCGTTCCGTCTGAGAAGAACGACCTCACGCGTCTTCCCGACCCGGATGGTTCCATCGCCGCCCTGCTCAAAACTATCGAGTCTGCAGAATACAAAGCAACTGCCGAAGTGGCAGCAGTGCCGAGCCAGAAACCTCGCACTCTTCGTGGCGGCGCTATTCGCAACGCCTCGCTGAGCACAGCGCCGGACGAACCGATCGGCGAGGGTCTGTCGTTTACCAACTACGAAATCCGCCTCCCCGGTGCAGATAACCTGCTGGATACTGAAGACGATCAGATTGTTCGCGACGGCGTCATCACCAAAGCCCCTGTCTCTATAAAACCACCCGCTGGCTCCAAAGCTTCGGCAAAAAAGTGAAACGACTCGGTACAAGCCACTCCTGCTAACCAAACGGATCCAATCCAATGTTCACCTTGTGTGCCTGGGGACCAATCATCCTCGCGAAGCATCGGCGCCACAACCATTCTCATTGTATTTTCCAGGTCCCAGACCCAGTTCCTCTTCCTTTTGGTGTTACGCTGCTTCTGCAATAATAACCGCTCGTATCCGAAGACCAGGGTTGCTCTTTCAACACCACGAGACAGCCAGAAGTCTGTCCTCTGATTAAATGTTCCGCCGCATCCTGATTGCAAATCGTGGAGAGATAGCCGTGCGTGTCATGCGCGCGTGTCGCGACCTGCGGATCTCGCCCGTGTCAATCTATTCCGAAGCTGACGCGGATGCTGTGCACGTCCGTTTCGCGGACCAGGCTGTTTGTGTCGGTCCCGCACCATCAACCCAAAGCTATCTAAATAGCGAAGCCATCATCGCCGCAGCCCAACAAACCGGCGCCGAAGCAATTCACCCAGGTTATGGGTTTCTTGCCGAGAATCCCGAGTTCGCACGCTCGGTTGCGGCAGCCGGCCTTACTTTCATTGGTCCAAGTCCGGAAGCCATGAAAATCATGGGCTCGAAAACGAGTGCGCGTCGAGCGGCGGTCGAGGCAGGTGTTCCCGTTGTTCCGGGCACGATTGAACCCCTCGGAACCCTTGCTGAGGCAAAAGAAACTGCCGCCCGGTTTGGATATCCCGTCATGTTAAAAGCTTCTGCGGGCGGCGGCGGCAAAGGAATGCGGCTCGTTTCCCGTGAAGAGGATCTGCAATCGGCTTTTGACAACGCTCAATCAGAGGCAGCCGCAGCTTTTGGCGACCCTGCTCTCTATCTCGAGAAAGCGATTGGACGCCCACGCCACATTGAGATTCAGATCTTCGCAGATAGCCAGGGCAACGTTGTTCATCTCGGTGAGCGCGAGTGCTCGATCCAACGCCGGCACCAGAAAGTAATCGAAGAGTGTCCTTCGCCACTCAATGATGCGGCGCTGCGCCAGCGAATGGGAGAGGCGGCAATCAAACTCACGCGCGCTGTAACCTACCTGGGCGCCGGAACGATCGAGTTCCTCGTAGCCGATGCCACGCGCGAGTTTTACTTTCTCGAAATGAATACGCGACTGCAGGTTGAGCATCCGGTGACTGAACTGGTGACGGGAATAGATCTGGTCCGGGAACAAATAACCGTCGCCGCGGGAGCGCCATTGTCATTCACTCAGCAGAGTGTGCGCTGGGCAGGACACGCGATCGAGTGCCGTGTCTATGCGGAGGATCCCAACAACAATTTCTTTCCCTCGCCTGGCCGGATCACTCAACTGCGCGTGCCATCTGGACCAGGCATACGCGATGACAGTGGCGTGATCGAGAATTCCGAGGTCTCAATTCACTACGATCCGTTGATCTCAAAACTGGCGGCGTGGGGACGAGACAGAAACGAGGCACTCGATCGCCTGCGTCGTGCTCTCGATGAATACCTGGTGGCCGGAATCAGAACTACGCTCCCCTTCTTCCGCGAGATCGTGAATGACGCAGAGTTCATCGCCGGACAGTTGGACACAGGGTTTATTGCCCGCTTCAACGAGCGGAAGCAGGCGGCGCATAAATCTCAGGAAGAAGATGCCGCCGAAATCAAACGTCGAGACATCGCGACTATTGCTGCCAGCCTGCATTATGTCAGGATGCAGAAAGAGAGCTTGAACGGGCTCACTTCACCAGTAGAGATCGAAAATCGCTGGAAGCGTTCGGGTCGGGCGGCGCTGGCAAGCAGCAACGAACTGATCGCGAATCGTAGGAAGCCGGGAGGCTTTCGCACTTGAAGTTGCAGGCCATCATAGCTGAGCAGAACCACACGCTGACGATAGTTCGTCGCGCTGGGCGAATCGTCGCGACCGTCGACGAGCGGTCTTACGATCTTGAAGTGCGTGAAATAGGGCCGGGCGCTTACCTGCTGCTGCACGAGACTGAGGTCTACAACTGTCAGGTCGCGGCAGCCTCAGAACGTCCGCAGGCTTTCGAAGTTCATCTGGGCGGCAAGACCCTGGCGGTCACGGTCGTTGATCCGAAACGGCTTCGAAGCGGCCACGCCACCGGGAGGAGTGATCACGGCGTCGCCAGGATTCTGGCACCCATGCCCGGCAAGGTTGTAAGAGTGCTGGTTGAGTTAGGGACTGAAGTTGAGGCGGGAGCCGGAATCGTTGTGGTCGAAGCGATGAAAATGCAGAACGAAATGAAGGCCCCAAAAGCCGGAACAGTAGTCACACTCAATGCCCGCGACGGAGCCACCGTGAACACCGGTGAAGTGTTGGCAGTGATTGAATAGGAATGAAGGATGAACCAAAGGATGAGGACGGAAGGATGAAGGATGAGAGTTTTTGTTCTTCTCCGACTACCTTAGCGGACTCATCGGGCAGTTCGGACAAAGCTAACCGCGACTCCTCATCCTTCAACCTTCATCCATCCTCTCTTCGTATTCTCCTTTGGGACATCGACGGCACGCTGATTCGCTCCCGCCGGGCAGGAGCGTTCAAGGACTACACGATTCCTGTGCTGGAAGCAGTCTTCGGAACAGCGGGAAGACTACCCAGGATGCAGGTATCTGGAATGACTGATCTCCAGATCGTTGGCGAGGCCTTGCGGCATGAAGGGTTCACCCACGAGGATGTTCGCGAGCGAATCGTTCACTTGCGTGAGCGTTATATGGAAGAGATGAAGAAAGCCACCGGTAATGGCGAGCAATTCTTTGAGATTTTGCCAGGTGTTCGTGAGGCGCTCGCTGCCGTTCACAAACATCCGGGCTATCGTTCGGCGTTGGTAACCGGCAACATCGAGCCCGCCGCTTACTTCAAAATGGAGCTGATGGGATTGTCTGAGTTCTTTGATCTGCCCGGCGCATTCGGCGATGAATCACATGAGCGAAACGACTTGCCCGCGCTCGCCGCTGATCGAATCCGTCGGCACCTCAACCTCGATCTGGAGCCCTCGCGGTTCATCGTAATTGGCGATACTCCGAACGACATTGCATGTGCGCGTCACTTCGGAGCTCGAGCCCTCGCCGTCGGCACGGGCCGGCTGTATCAAACTTCAGACATCCTCGCCTGCAACCCTGACGCATTCCTGCCAGACCTTTCCGACGCTGAACTTCTGTTGAGCACCCTGGCTAACCTGTAGTTGCTTAGCAGCAACCGGGCGTTCAATCAGAACCGATGAGCGATTGGGCAATTACAAAAAAGTATCTCAGGCCTAAGGAGTTTTACAGAGGCTCTTCACAATCAAATTGAGTGTAAATTAACGTCCCAGAGGTTACTCGGTTCGATCGGCTTTGCCTGTCGCCTATCAACTTTAGAAAACACTTCGCTGATGAAGCGTCTATCCAGGCGTTCCACTCGGAACATTCTTCAATACAAGATCACCCGGGCGCTCTGCGGGATCTGCTTGCCAGCCCGGTTTCAGTTCCAACTTCCAACCGTCTCCCTCCAGAGGTCGCGCATCCTTATTGGCCGGAACCGGAACTCTCAAGAACTTTACTGCGCCGTTTTCCCTGATCATTAGCGCACCATTCGAAACTTCAATAACTCCCCAGCCATCGCTCACGCGCAACTTTGGATAGACCGTTCCCACTTCATCCAGCGCCACTACGTTGTTCGGGTCGTACGTGTAATTTACACCGGATGACAGCGGCAGAATCAGCACAGCTTGCTCGAGATAGCGGCTCCTTAGCTGTCGAAGTTGCGCCTGCCTTAAATCGTCTTTCTTTGTCTCGTCTGCAATCAGCGTTTGGCCGTCGTAAGCGCGCGCCCGAACTACGACTTGAGCGGGCGACAAACGATTAACATCGAGGCGAAGACGCCGCGCTAAGAGCGCACCGAGATCTGATTCACTGCTCAACTTCTTTCGCCATCTCGGATCCACCTCGTCAAGAAGCGAGCCGTATCCGGGACCTGAAACGTAGGCAAACGATCGCACAAAACTGGGGCGATAGCGTGCTTGCCTGAGGGTACAGAGCGCCACGGCGACCGCCTCGCGACTCGAGCTCGTGCCGAGTTTGGCGCCAGTGTATTCCGCCAATCCTTCATTGACCTCCAGTTGGTTCTCTTCTAACGCAGCAGTCTTGAAAAGAGAACGTCGGAACCGGCGAAAGGTCAAAGCATCGGCAATAGCCTGTCGCCTCGCAGCTCCAGTCTCCCATAATGCTCGTTCAAGCGCGCGCCATTCGAGTTGTAGCCAGATGCGGCCATCACGCGAGTCCAGGTGAAGATTCGCGGGGTTTAGTCCGGGCAGTCCGAGTTCGTCCTGGATGCGGTGAAACAGTTCATGCACCATCAATCGCGCCCGGTCCTGGCGGTCCCGAGGGAGCGGCCACATGATCATCGTCCATTCCACGCCGGCCCAACGCACAGCAGTGTTGGCAATTCCTGTGGCCTCGGGCAACCTGCCCGTAAATACACCACCGTGTGGCTTCAGATTTCCCTCAGCGTCGGCCTCATTTGCCACGACCTCTCGCGTCTGAGGATTTGCAAACATCATTGGCCCGTAGAGCGGCCTGCCCCAGAGCCTGCCCCGGTCCTGAGAACTTAAAGTTCGTGCTTCTTCAAAATATGCGGCTGCGAGCGTCACATCGACAGACGATTCCTGCGCGACCACGGGCATCGCGATCAGCAAAAGAAAGAGAGAAGCGATCGTACAGCGGTGACTGAATGACATGGCTTTGGCCCCTGACTCAGGTGTTTGTAGCGTGTTGAAATTTAGGGCTTCACCCACTCCCGTTTGAGTAATCCGAAAAACAGCGCGTCCTGAATTTCGCCGTCAACATTCCAACGCTCGCGCAGATACCCTTCCTGTCGAAAACCAAGACGCTCGAGTGAACGGATCGACGCGGTGTTGCGAGGATCGACATCGGCTTCGAGCCGGCGCAGATTCATCTCTTCAAACGCATGACCCAACATGGCATTGAGCGTCTCTTGCATGTAGCCCCGGCCCCAATGCGCGCGTCCCAGCGCATACCCTATCTCTGCCCGGTCGTTACTCAGATCGAGGTTATAGATCGTTGTAGTACCAATCAGGAGATTGTCGCTCAGTCGGGCGATGCCCCATTTTAGAAAAGTCCCCTGCCGCACGGTGTCCTGAATATCGTTCAGCAGCGCACGCGCCGCATCCATGTCAGCGAGCGGCGGAGTACTCCAATAGCGCATCACCTGCGGATCAGAAAAGATCAAATAAAGAGCATCAAGATCTTCATCCGTGATTGGGCGAAGCTGAACCCGTTTGGCTTTGATTGTTGGAAGCTGATCCTGATTCATGACTGGCGCTGAATTGTAGCACCGACCAGCGAAAGCTTCCGTGGAACTCTATAACCAGTCAACAGATTTGCTCGGCTTCAACTAACGACTTGAGCGGACTTGTCCCCGCTTCCTTCAAAATCACTGCCTCCTGGCCCACCCCTCAAGTCTGAAAGTCTCACAGTCAGGAAGGCGGACCCCGTCCCCGCTGTTTCTACACCAAAGGTGTTGTGTCCTCCAGCCCAGGGTGGCGCGCTTTGACGCTACCCTGGGATCAAGTACGAATCGAAATCCTAACCCAGCGGGGTTGCGTCTCCTGGTGAACCAGGGTGAACCAGGTTCGCTGTGATCTATGGTGACTCAGACTTTGATTCCGGACGTCGAAGTGAACGAAAACAGGATCGCGACGACTAACAGGTTCTAGATCCGATGAAAGCCTTTGAGAATATCTTTGGTGGCGAGACGGAGAATCACCGGCCGGCCGTGCGGACACGTAGTCGGTGAAGAGGTCGTTAACAGTCTGTCGATCAGCCAGCGCATCTTCTCGGGCGCTAGCGGCATATTCACCTTGATCGCCGCATGACAGGCAAGCGAGGCCGCAATCTCATCGCGCAGGGTCTCCCTTGCTGAACCCTTCTTTTCCGCGTCCACTGTATCCAGGATTTCTGCCAGCATGTTGCGTGCTTCACTCGCTGGCAGATCGGCAGGCGTCGCTTTGATAGCCACGGTCCTTCCCGATAAACGCATGAGATCGAAACCGTAATGCTCGAGTTCATCTGCCACGAACTCAAAAGCTGCCGCCTGTGCCGGAGTGAGATCGAAGGTCTCAGGTATCAGGAGTTGCTGCGATTCAGGCGTGCGCGTTGACTCCAGGGCTCGATATTTGTCGAAGAGAATGCGTTCGTGCGCCACATGCTGATCGATTAGCAACAACCCGTCATCATCAGTGGCGATGATAAAGCTTTCGTCGAGTTGGCCCAGCGGTCGAATATTCGTGGAAACGGATGCGACTGGAACTTCGCGCGCGAACTTATCGGCGGAATTGAGCGGCGGCAATGGCGATGACCGCCGAGCAGACGTCTGCACCTCTGCGACATTCGATTGGAGTAACTCATCCGTCCCCAGCACCGCTGCAAGATCCGGAAATGCCGGCGGGTGCGGTTCCGATACAGTATTCATGGAAGCGCTTTGCGCGGCGGCCGAGCTCGCTTGATCGTGCAACAACTGGTCATCAGTAGTTTGGTGAGTGGGAAACTCAATCCGCGACTGTTCAACCAAAGGCGCCGGGCTCTTTGCGGCTGTCACCTGGCTTGAAAACGCTGAAGCGGCAGCATCGGAATTCTCAAATCCGTCTTTGGTAGTCAGGCTCGAGTAATCATTGGCGGCAGGAGGCTCCAGGTTCGCATCTGATCCGAACTGAGGCTCCTGATCCAGCGCCCGTGTTGGCACCGGAGCCAGCGGTTCGGTCCGCACATAGCCGGCACTCGCAAGCGCAGCTCGGACCGACTCGCGTACAGCATCCGCAACCGCCGCCGCTCGGCGAAAACGCACTTCAGTCTTCGCCGGATGAACGTTGACATCCACCTCTTCCAGCGGTGTTTCGAGAAAGAGCAACGCCGCGGGATAAACGCCGTGTGGCAGGATCGCGCGATAGCCTTCGGACAGCGCGCGTCCGAGCAGTCGGTCGCGAACAAAACGCCCATTAACGAAAAGATACTGCGCATCGCGGGAGGTGCGGCGATCGCGTGGCGCCGAAACATAGCCAGTGACACGAGCAATCGGTTGGTGTCCACCGTTAACTTCCAAAAGGTTGTCGAGAAACTCTTCACCAAAGATCTGATAGGCGCGCTCGCGCAGGTCGCGTGCCGGGGCCGCGCGCAGAATCTCGCGACCATTGCTGATCAAGGTGAACGAGATCTCCGGATGGGCCAGCGCGTAGTGTGTGACCAGGTTTGTGAGATGAAAAGTCTCGGTTGATTCGGAACGAAGAAACTTGCGGCGCGCCGGAACGTTGAAAAAGAGATCCCGCACGGTGATGGTCGTGCCGCGTGGGTGTGCCGCGTCCTTGACGTCGCGCATGCGGCCGCCATCGATCACAACGCGGGTGGCGGCTGCACCATCCTCGGTTTTCGAAGTCAACTCAACGCGTGCCACTGAGGCAATTGAAGCGAGCGCCTCGCCGCGAAATCCCAGGGTTGAGATCACGCTGAGATCTTCGCTCTTGCGAATTTTGGATGTGGCATGTCGCTCAAACGCCAAAACCGCGTCGTCTCGTACCATTCCCTCGCCGTCATCTGAGACCTTCAGCAGACGACGTCCGCCGGCTTCGATCTCAACAATTATTCGGGTGGCCCCAGCATCGATTGAATTCTCGACAAGTTCCTTTGCCACCGAAGCAGGTCGCTCAACAACTTCACCGGCTGCGATTTGATTGGCAACGTGGTCTGGTAAGAGACGGATTTTTGACATGAACGTATGTTGGATGTTAGATGCTGGATGTTAGTAGGTCATTTTAGCGCATCAATCCATTCAAGAGTCTGCCGACTTCGTAAAGCTGGCGGGTTAGGGTTTCATGCTGCTCAGAATTCAGATAGTGTAGCCGAAAGGCCAACTCCAGGTGCGTATCCAATTCCGACAAAGAACCTCGAGCATTACCCAGAAAGTTCAAGAACTCTCCTGGCAGGCGGCGACCTTGTCCTTCTGCTATGTTAGCAGGGACCGAACTGACTGCTCGACGCGCCTGGCTTATGAGTCCGTAGGTTTCGGTCTTTGGAAATGTCTCGGTCCTGGAATAGACACTCACTACTAAGTCCATAGCCTTTTGCCAAACAATGAGGTCGCGATGACTTCTGATCGGAGGCCTTGGTGAGGTTGGCTCTCTAACATGTGAGGTTCCTTTCATGGTTATCTCAATTGGTTAGTTCGGTGAGGCCCTTCTAACATCCAGCATCCAACATCTAACATCTACAGATACACAACCTGATGCTCATTCGACCCGAGGTTTACCGCGGAGTAGATCCAGTCAACACAATAGCGACCGTGGCGGGCCAGCAAGGATGTAATGTTGATGTGGCGCTCTTGCAGTTCCTTCTGAGGATAGAGCTGATCAAAAGCCCTTTCGATCTGGCGTTGCCCGGCTTCGTCCCGCGTCATCTGGGCCCGATGGAAACGGTGCCTTAGTCCTTCCAACTGATAGTTGATTTTGCGGCGGCCGGTTTCGAGTGCCTCTGCCAGCGTGGGATCGATCTCTTTTAGTTTCTCGCGCAGTTCATCCAGTTGAGTATTCACCGTTGACTCAGTCTCCTGAAATCGCTGTGCGGTGTCGGTTCCCAAATATTCTTCCACCACGCGCGCCATGAGCGCATCTGAACCGGTAAAAAAATCTTCCAGCGTGAGATTGTAGCGCTCAAGAATTCGACTCGTGTTTCGCTCGATCATCGTCAAACTCGAACGCGGCAGGATCGGTGTCACCGGTCTTTGCAGCAACCGATACACTTCGGCCGTCTGGGCGAAGTAAGCAATCTCTGCTGACCCGCCGTAATAAGCGATCGTGGGAAGTAAATAATCCTGGATCACTGCACGTAAGGTGACGTTGGGGCTGAACCTTTCCGGTTCGGTCGTAGCCAGTTGCGCGAGTTCCTCGGAAGTGTATGAGATATCAGCATCCTTGGCTTTGTAGCGCCCATCGTCTGTCCGCGTCATGGCGTGTCTCGCGCCATTCTCGTCATGCAGGAAAAGCGGGAAGGAATTTGACGAAGCCAGGACCTGCGCATGGTAACCGGCAGCTTCCAATTCGCGGCTGCGGCTCTCCAGCGCCGTCGCTATCTCCGGAGCTCTTAGCGCAGCTTCGGCGTATAGCGGGGCCGCGAGTCGCTTCAATCCTGCGTCCAGTGGATCAAGCAGCACCAGGCCGTAACTTCCCAAAAGGCCAGCCATCATGCGCGCGAAGGCGTCACCATAAGAAGCTCCTGGCTTCCAACTTTCACGCAACAACTTTTGCAGGTCAGGGGTGAATTCCGAGCTCGGCAATCTCTTGAAAAGTTGATCGAGGACTTTGCAGATCGACTCGTCGAGCACAACCCGTCCCACGGGCGTTCCTTCGCGATGCAGCGTCGCGGGAACTGCCACATTATCAAGCCGACAATCGCGAGCGATGAATTCCGCGGACTGAACTTCCGGAAAGTCGTGATCCTCAGTTGCGATCCAAAATACCGGGACTGCCTTTGTATTACGCTGAGTCAGACAACCCGCAAGTTTGACTGCCGAGATCGCTTTGTAGATGGTATAGAGGGGGCCCGTTAGTAAACCCGCCTGTTGGCCGGAAACAACTGCGAGGCAATCAGCACTTCGCAGTAACTCAATATTTGCCAGCGTCTCTTTCCCGGCGCCCCAGCGAGAATTCATCTCAAGCAGCGCATCACAAAGGGCGTTGCGATCGGTCTTGTGCGCGGCGAGAACCTCTGGAGCACGAACCGGGAGCTCATGATGAAACCGCACAGCTGACGGATAGAACTGCCGCAATGCGAGCGGATCTTTTAGGTAATCGAGGAAGAGTTTTGACTGATGGGGGATGCGAGCAAAGGGGAGTGACTCAACTCGCAGTCCGGCTGCTTCAGGGGTGCTGTAACAAGCAGATTCTATAGCGCTCACGTTATGGCTCCTGCGAAGCCGATCGGATCGGGCGATTTCTCGGTTGATGAGCGGGTGATGCTATTGAGCGCGTGGAGCAGCATTGCGATCTCTTGCTTAGCTTCAGCGTTCGGCGATTTCAGGGGTGCGCGAACCGCGCCGCCAGTGAAACCGATCATATCCATCGCCGCTTTCAATCCGCCGATACCGTAGCGCTTCGTCACAGCCAGTGCAAGCGGTGTCAGTTTTTCCTGGAGCCGCCTTGCTCCTTCGAGGTCCCCGGCCGCGAACTTCTGAAAGATCTCCAGACAGCATTCGGTCGCGACGCAACCAACCGCGAGAATCCCGCCACACGCTCCCGCGTTGAGGGCGTCGAGAAAGACCGTGCCGTTACCCGAAAGGACCGCGAAATCTCGTGCGACTTGTTTCCGCGTCTGCGCAAAGCGAGCAACGTCATTGGAGCTGTCTTTCATACCGACGATGTTTGGATGTTCACTTAGACGCGCTGCTGTCTCCGGCTCAATCACAAGGCCGGTGAGATCAGGCATGCTGTAGAGGATTACTGGAACGAGAGAAGCTTCCGCAACCGCGGTGTAGTGTTCGAAGAGTGCAGCGGGAGTGATTGCAGATTTGTAGAACGATGGCGTAAGTACGAGCACCGCATCAGCACCCAACGCCGCCGCCCGCTTCACTTCATTGATCGTGTGGAATGTACTCTGCTGGCCGGCGCCGACGATGAATGACAAGTTGCTTGGCACTTCCGCCCGCGCCGCTTCGATTACTGCGAGGTATTCCCGCTCATCGAGATTAACCCGCTCACCAGTTGAGCCCAAAGCAACGTACCCGGAAATCCCGCTAGAGTTCCATCTGCGCAGATTCGCAGATAAAGCTCCCGCATCGAAACTCTCATCGACCTTGAAAGGAGTTGTGAAAGGAAGGAATACGCCCCGCAGATTCAAATTCTGCGAGGCGTTTGGGACTTCAGTTTTGTTTTCCTTATGCTGCGCCAAACCGCGAGCATTATAACGATGCCTTTTGAAGACCGGCAACGCAAGATGACACTGCGTTCATTTGCCGACACCCAGACGATCCAAAGACTTACCCTTTACAGCGGTACATGGCGTCCCGAAATCAACCCGCGGCCGTTTCTATTCTGCCGGCAGTTGCTCGGGAGGGTCAGGCAGGTCCTCCGTGGGGGACCGAGTTGGTTCCGTACTACCATCTCCTGCTGACTCCGTCTCTTGCTGTTCAGGGATCTTGAAGCCAAGGTACGTTGCTCCGCTGATGCCCAACAAAGCCAGAAGCGTCGCGCTGAAGAGGGGCATCGCTAGTCGGTTATAGACTCCGTGTAGGAATATAATTCCGAGGACAATCGTCCAGACGAATATCTGGAATCGATGGAAGCTGTAGCCGCGAGCATCTGTTAGTAAGTCATCGAGGAAGGATCGAGATACCGTAGACACGTCCCCAATCTCCTTTTTAACTTTTTTCAGCTCTACGTTTGCTATCGTTAGTTCACTGGCTTCTTCGGCGTCGAGTGGTCCAGCGTTTATTCTTTCCTTTAGCGCCTCGGTTCGACTTTGCAGTTCTGTGCGACGTGCGCGTAGTTGATTAAACTTTGTCGCTGCATCTTCAGTCTTAGACTCTTCGTCGTTGTTACTCTTATTTGCGTCTACAACTACGGCGCCTAGAGCAGTCGCGGCGCTGATTCCCATCAACGCGAGCGCTTGTTCCGTCACTGTGTCCAGTTGCCAAGTGATAATGAAGACGAAAAGGAACGAGGCAAGTATCAGAAAAAACCAAAAAGCCATTTGGACTCGCCCCAGACTGTAGGGGGCAAAACCTGTCTCTTTCCCTTTGCGATTCTCCCCGACGGGCTGGACATCATCACGAACCAAATTCGTTTTTCGGGCCAGTACGATCATCGCAGTCAAGAGAATCAGCAAGCCAGCCAGGGCGGGCCAGAACAACCTTTCGTGCACTCGAATGAATTGAAAGTTGGTAACCGCCGACTCGATTGGTCGTCCATCCTCGAGCCCAACGCTTACTTTCATTTCACGGTGGAACAGCTTTCCCGAAAAGATTGGCGGCGCGCCTAACAGGTCTGCCCAGGCTTCGTCTGATTCAGGGGTTCGCTCAAGATGAAACTCCAACGTGCCATCAGTTGGATTCGGGGCGCCTGACTCGGGTTCCAACCCTTTGATCGGCCGGCCGTCCAGATAGAGGAGTATCTTCTGTGCTTCGCAGCCAGCCTTATCGGTGCCGTCAACATTTTTGCACTTGGCGTCGTTGAGCAGCTTGTCCAGATTAGCGACTCTAACGACGAGGATGTCACCCATTCCGGCGCCGGTCCGTTCTGCAGGTGCCTTATCTTTTTCGCCCAGCCCGTAGACGCCATTTTTCGGCACATGCGGCGTTGACGACGGACTCTGCGAGGGCGAGGGACTCGTCGATGCAATGCTTTTCGGCTGCTGTTCCCCCTCCTTTGTCGTGTCTTGATTCTGGGGCGAACTCGGATTCGGCTGCTGTTCTTTAACGGTGGCTTCGGGAGTATTCGTAGGACTAGTGCCGGCGCTCTGGGCTCCAACTGTTTCAACCTGGAACCAGACTACAGCCACCATAAGCACGAGAAGAATGCCTTCGCCAAAGTAGCGCGAAAGGGCCGACTGGGCAGATGCACATTTTTTCATTGTCATGTCGTGTCACCTCTTAGAGTTCTGTAAACAGTTAGGGTGCTGCTGACAAAAACATTGAGCCGATTGATAGTCATCGATGTTCATAACATCTACGGGCAAACGTATACAGCACACCTTGCAATGGATGGCATCGATGAAGAGTCGATTCCGTTCCCGCAATGAAAGCCAACGCCGGCTCGAACTATTTCGGCGCTGGAACGTCTTTCCTATCGGAGAATGCCCACTTGAACGAAGAAAGCACGAACCCATTATTTCTCCCGTCGGCGCGCCCTGTCTCACCACCAAGTGCCAATGTAAACCACGTGTCTCCCGATATCCGGCGTTCGAACCCAAGCGACAAGCGCACGGAGTTATCCCAATCAGCGCCTCTGGGCCTTGTGCGCAGAAATGTATATTCGAATGAACCGTTAAACGTCGGACTCCCGTGCCGGAATCTGGACCCGAAAAACACCGAGTTCTGAGTAATGAAGTTTCCAGCCAGGTTTGGATCCGCAACTTGCTCACGGGTGCGGTAACGGGCGTGAAGAATCAGTTGGGACCGGTCTTTGAGGCCGGAAATATTCTCAAAGCCGTAAGCTAACGATGTCCAAAAGCCTCCGCCGTTCCATTCAAAATTCTTCGTTTGACCGGTGGGACTAATCCAACTCGGGGCCGCGGCGAGGGTCCAACTGGAGCGGTTCCAATTTCTCTTTCGAGACTCCTCACGACACCTTGAGGACACGGCATTGTTGAATTCAATGGCTTCCTGCTTCTCCTGCTGAAATCTCGCCTGGTCCGCTGCATAACGTTTGCTTGCTTCGGCAAAGTTCTTAAGCGCCTCGACACTCGGAGGATCGTCCAACAACTCGGGTTCGAGCTGGGTCGGTGGGTTGGGCAACTTCATCGTACTCAGACAAGTCATGAGCTCTTCATCCGTGCGAGGATCCCCTCGGTCCCACAGAGTGACGTTCAGGCCAAGGGCCAACCTCATCGACTTATCGTCTTCGGTCGCGCCTTTCGTGGTGGCGAATGAAAACTGGGTTCGCGAAAGCAACCGGGTCACATACTGCATTTGGTACTCCATGAGCGTTGACTGGTCACCAGCGATGAGGAGAAATGGGACAAAATCCATTGCGAGACCCGATTGAAAATTTCCACTGTTGTCGACGCCATTCAGCAGCGAGGTTGCAAATTGGCGGGGGCTGGTCGGCCTGGTCACTGTTTGAGGCGTCAGTCCCAGAACGGTAAAGGCCGGTGACTCAGGCACTGACATGTCAACCGCCGCAACTGCGGTAGAACCTTTCTGGTTTTTGTTAACGGGTACCGTCACAGTGGCAGCCGACGGTGCCGGAATCGGTGGCGGTGGGGCACTCGTTCCCGGGCTGGAGTTGAGTGTGTCTGACGCGCCAACCGATGAACCCACGGCCACACCTTCCGACACCGCACTTCGCGGAGGGCTGGTTGAGCGAACTGAGTCAGGCACCGTCGAGCTGGCTGGTACAAAAAAGACCTGGAGAACTCTTCCACCGCTCTTCCAAACGGCACGAGGGGAAGTGCCAGACTTGAAAGGAATGACGTAAACCAAACGATTATCCTTTAGCCGAACCTCCATATTCAGGTCAGCAATTCCACCAGATGTGGCCGGCGTAGGATTATTCGAGATCGGAACATCAACGAAGTAACGATTGTCGCCGGCTGCTCCATTTTGCGTTGCACAGTCGTCGCAAACGGTGAGAAAGGAAAAGGTGACAGACGCCGTTTCCGTGTCACTCCGTTGCGGTCCAGACTGTCCAACGATTGGGGCGCGCAGATAGAGCGAATGTGAAAGCAGGATGCAAAGAAAAATTCGCAGCTTCATGAGTTCTACTCCAGGATGAATCTGACCGTGTCCTCGTCGATTACGGTGTTGGTTATTGGGCCACGTTTCTCAAACTCTCCCATCACTTGTCCATCCTGACCAATAATGGTTGTCATGACATAAATCTGGTCAGGGCGGTCAACGACGATTGAGATTGCGGCTTGCCAGTAAAGGATTCGCTGATGCAAATCAACGAGATTAGTACCGACCGTGAACGTGTCGCTGCCCGTCTGGTCGACTGCGATTGGGACGTGATTTGCTCCATCCCGATCGTAAAGGTAGATGCTGTACTTGCCGAACAGTTGTTGTCCGAATCTCAACCTCACCGTGGGCAAGCTGCCAGTCCTTTTCAACTTTACTCGCTTGTGTGCCATGCTCAGTTCTCCTTTTTCTCAATTCGGAAATTGAAAATCAGCGGGCTAACTCATCCAAGATGTGTTGTGATTCTGAAACTCGTCAGGGATTCATCGCTTTCAACTCTGCGATACACACCCGGGCAATCGTTGCGGCGACGTCGGCGCGAACTTGCGAGGCGATCTCCCCAAGATTGAAGTTCATCGACCTTCGCCGTATCCATGAACTCCAACTCGACAAGGCAGGCACGCACGCCGTTTCCGAGCTGGCTATCCTTTAACACTCCCAGGATCTGATCTTTCACTCCACGATCCTTGGTTGTTGCATCGTGAGTTCTGAGGGCGTTGAGGACTGCTTTCTGAATACCGGTCGCGAAGTGCTTATCATCGGCGTGATTAACGTTGCCCGCGGTCTTTGGTCGCACCAGGGTTCAACACCGCGCGCGTTGTGCGCATTGGAGGCGTTGAAGTGAATGCTCAAAAAGAGATCTGCGTCATTCGCTTTCGCGACATTTGCCCTGACTGATAGACCGAAATTCTTATTCGTCTCGCGAGTCATCACGACCTTTACATCGTGACCGCCTGCGACCGCCACCTTGGCGATTGCATCGCGCACCAGCAGGCCCATCCGCAGAGTAAGGTTCTTTTCGAGGACTCCGCTCGGGCTCTTCGCGTTGTTAGCGGAGGAACTGCCAACCTCCAGGCTTCCGCCATGTCCGGGATCGATGACAATCGTTCCTTTGCTCATGTTCTTCTCCTTGCAACTCGTCGCGGGAGGGATACTGGTTCAGTGAGATGTGTGAGTTCTTACCACCGGACTCCTAATGGCTTGACCGTCGTCGAGGAGCCGATTTGGAACGGGAAGACGCTGCGTGTTCGGTCGACGTAATTGAGTATCGACATCTCTCTCCGACACCCTCTTAGTCTTAATGTCCTAGGCCGCCATTCTGTTTCAGAGAGAATTTTCATCTCTTTAAAACTAAATGTTCCTTAGCGGCGTTCGTACCGCAATGCTGGCTCATCTCACGAGTGGAGACGTGGACGCGGAAGGAATGTGGTTAGGTAACCTTCCCCTGGAACTTACTGGCCCAGAACTTGAGATACCGTTCCTTCACTTGCGGCGCCATCCGAAGGAAGTTCTTATTGACCATATAAGCGAACTGCCCCAGGTCGAGGTCGCCCGAGTGCGATCCGCACATCTGGTCCATGATGTAAGAACCAAGGGCGCGATAACTCTCAAACTGGGGTTCGTCAAAAAATTGGTCGGCGGTTGTTTCGTTGGGAAACGTCGGATGAGTGCGTTTGTAATGAACGACATCCTCGGGCTCGTCTTCGTATACGGCGGGCTTGATGTATATCAGAATTCCGTCTTCGGCCTTCTTGCCATCACTCTTTCGATCAATGTCGGAATAGCGGATTAGACCAATGCTCCAGTAACACCCACCGTGTCCATCCTTTTCCGGGGCTTTGCTGTATATGGGAATATCGGGGAACTCGATGTGTATTCCGAGATCTATGCGAATTTTTCGCACCGCGTTCGCCAGATCGTTAAACTCATATCTGGCGTCCGCCGCTCCGTCGCTGACAACGATCAGGTTACAACGGCGCAGGACCATCTCATAAAGACCAAGGTTTTCGAAGTGTCCTCCGTCAGTTAAATACACGTAATCGTTGCGATCGTCGGTTAATCCGAAGGCCTCGTAGAAGACAGGCATGATCGACAACGTGGGTGACATTCTCCGGTAGATTTTATTGGACGCCTCACCCGGACGGTCGTCGGTCTTGAGACCTGTGTAACTGTGACTGCCGGCCGGGCCGGGATTGCCAAGCCACCATCCCAGCCGAACATTAAAAAGCGTCAAGAGCAAAGACAGCACTGGTGAGGTGGTGTAGTAGCCCATGTTGGAACTGGCCGCGGCGCCGGAAATAGCCATCGCCGTGCCAAGCGAAATTCCATCATCGCCCCCATAGTCCTTCGATCTTCGATAACCGACACGAAAGCTCCCGCAGTGGAGCGGCGAAACCGTGAACGACTCAGCCTTCCGCTGCTGCCAGGCCAGATTGTCGCCTCCTACCAAATTCAGAGTGGTATTCACGACATGCAGCAATCTGTGTGGGGGGTAGTTCGATTCTTCGATGAACTGAGGAAACGTGTGCTCGAGAGCCCAACGGTTCTGGTGGATGTGATACTCGCGCCGTTGCGACAGTGGAGGCGCCGCCGGTTGACCGCTTTCCCGAGTTTCGGAAAGGTTTGGAGGCAGAAGGAAACCTGGAACTTTGCCAAGTTGAATCTGGTCGGCCTCCAGGATGCGATTGAGATCTTCGATTAAGTCGACCCGGTGTCTTTCTGCGAGTGGAACGAGTGCGTCCGCAACGTTGACCGCAGCTTTTCCCTTATCGGAAAGCTGCGTATACAAGAACTCCGATGCCGTGCCTGGCTCCCCATCTCCTACTCGTTCGTCGCCGGCACTGCCGACTTGTTTCTCAGCCGCTGGACCATTCTCAGCACGCGGACCACTGTTCTTCTGCGATGCCCTTTTTGCCTCCTCAGCTTTTGTGGCGTTATAGGCTTCGCCTCCCATCTTCAACTGGTTGGCAAAGCCTTCAAGGTTCTTAAAATCCACTTCGTGAAGCAAAGCCGGCCTCAGTTCGTGCATAGAGACGTTGTCGGCAGTATCAAAACCAGTGAACGGATTTGGTCTACGCACTTGCCTGTCGCGCGAGGCGGCAAGAAAGCCCCGAATCAACCGATTTCGGTAACTGTTATGCAGCGAGAAAAGGTTGAGATTCACTATGCGCGCGAACCCGAAGCCCACACCAGAAAGTAAGACCATCAATGCGAATAGGAACCACCAGCGCGGGGAGTGGACCGCGCCCATGTGCTGCACGATCGCACTGGTGACCTGATCCGACTCTTTAGCGAGATTCTTCCCGTAGTCAATCAGATCCGTAATCTTAAGAGTTGAGATTTCAGCCGCTAACTGTTTCGGTTCAACCGCCGGCGTCTGGTCATAGGGATTCGGCGATCGCTTGACAGTAGATCCTGGTGAGATAGTAGCCAGAACCAGCTCTGCGCCTGAGGTTACCTTTGGTGTGATGCGACTAGTCAGTAGTGACAAGGCCGCGACGAAAATTGCGAGAAACAGCAATGCCAGAAGGGGTAACAAGAAACTCGATAACTGCGCTTTCAACCCCCCTTGGGCGATCTTCTCCGGCGTGGCGGGCGTCTTCCCACTCTTGCCGAGAACAAGCGCGAGGACCCCGGACACGCCACCCACTGCCCCCAGTAATGTTGGAAACTGCTGCAATCCCACCGGGCCGAAGAGCACCAATGAACTAAAAACCACCCAGGCCCCGGCTGAGATTAGTGTCCACGCGCTGAACCGCGCCCACCATTCTCGATCCTCGTCGCTCACTCTCTTAAGTAAGTGGCTGGAAATACCTGCAAAGAGAGTTGCCGCCAGCATGAACAACAGCAGAAAAAGCGGCACGGCAAGCGTGACGTAAACAGTGATGTCCTGCGTTGGACCATTCAGGACTCTTAGATTCGTGAACAGCAACCGGGTCCCCGCGTATACCAACAGTCCGCCAACGATGCCGGTGAGGATAAGCACCGCAGCTCCCGATTTACCAACCTCTTTCCAGCTCCCCACAATTGCGATAGATACGAGGAGCGAGGTTGCGGCAATTGCACCTCCGAACACCGGAAAAAGCCACCAACGTTCGCGGGCCAAATCCTGCGTCCATGCCCAATGAGTGGTGAGCAGACTGCCCGCAGCGACCAGTGGAAACAGACAATGTCCGAGAAAGCCCCGCTGGCCCATCTGATCGGCAAACCGGGATCTGTGCTGAATCAATAGCGGCCGGAGACGGGGACGACCAACTGCAACGTATGAGATCGCCCAAACAACCAGAATGAAACCAATAACCAAAGGCAGGAACTGAAGCCAGCGGTATTGCGGATCTGCGAGGACAACAGCAACACTCAACCTGGGGATCAGTAAGAATGCTAATAGGAGCGGAATGATGACTGACCAGTTGAGCAGTAGATTGCGGACATAGATCGCAAGAAACGTCCACGTGTCCGCACTCATTAAACCCACCTTGGGTGTCAGGAAATTGCTGTATTCGCGAAGGTGTCTCAAGGATCCAGGCTCGGGATCAATCTTCCTTCCCGGAATCGCATTTGCCAGGTCTTTCGTAACACCGAGAAGCCCTCGATCAGGTGCCGAGTGACGATGGATCCACGCCGTAAGCCAAGCTCCGATGTATCCCCCGCCCGAGACAGTAGACAAGTAGTCGAAGTGTTTCAATAAGCCGTGCCGCGCCAGTCCCTGCAGAAGACCCAACGCCAACGTTCCACTGCGAATACCGCCTCCAGAAAGAGAGAGCGCCGCCGACGGCCTTTCGTGGGAACGTTGAAAAATGGCCGCCAGGCGAACTTCGCGAATGCTTTCCAAATGCTCGGGAAAGACCTCTTCCAACAGGAAGCGATTTAGCTCGCTTAACTCTTCTGCGGAAATTCTGTGCAACTCATCCTCGTTGGGATAAAGTTTAAAAAGCTTCTCAGTAGACTTGCCCAAAATCAGATGTTTGAAGTCCTCACGATTGTAAAAATACTGGCCCAGCAGGCGGTTCAAACAGTCGGTGGCATCTTCTTCACTGCGCCAGTGCACTATGTTTTCTTTTTGAAGCGCCTTCATCAAACTGGCCGGAGCCTTGAACGACGAGTTCTTAGGACGGTCTCGAAACCTTTCCAATAATTCCTGCAGGTACCGCTTGAATTTTTCCCAGTCCCTGATGTGACCCTGATGAAAATTCCAGTTGAGATGGGCAGTTACCGCGTGGCCGTTCAGGCTAATACTTGTCTTCTGTTCGAGTTCGCCGTAAAGACCGATGTGCTCTTCTTCGAGAACCTGGAAAAGATGTAGCGGAAGGTCGAGTCCGTTGGCCGGTAGCGCGCTGATCGTTCGCGGTCCGGCAATGCCGTCCGCCGTTAGCCCCTTGAGTCTTTGAAAAGCGATCAACGCATCTTTTGTCTCCGGGCCAAAGTATCCGTCGATCTTTCCTGGATTAAATCCCAGCGTTTTTAGTTTTGTCTGAAGTGAAACCACCAGTGGCCCACTCGACTCTTCTCTCAATACCGTCATGATTGAACCTCGGAATGCACTACTTCTTTTTGGTTACGTTGAAAGCGGGATGCGACACCTCTTCCTTATTGTATAAGCGGATCCGATTGCATCGAAAAGCGTTGAAGGGCTGGACAGTGTGAAAAGTAGTTCACCCCTTCGTCTCGTGAAACAACTCAGTTGCTGGGCAAGCTAGAGAAATGGTTCTGATCTATCGCGTCAAATCGAGGTGCGATGTTTTGCTCTGGCGCCCGGGGTGAGTCGCTAGTGTCCCAGAACCAATTTGAGAACGGGCGCAAGATAGGACGACAGAGGCCTGTCAATCTTCTTGCCTGATGCGGTTTTGTCCTACTTATACTGAATGCGTTGCGGAGAACAAACGTTTCGTCTGGCTGTGAGCGATCAGAGAAAGCCGACAAATGCTGCTGGCTTGACCTCGCCACGCCGGGGATTGATTATGCAGTCAACCTAGGTTTAAGGATGAACTCGTGCCGAACTTTCGAATGGTTCAATTGGATGTCTTTACGGATCAACCTCTCGCTGGCAATTCGCTCGCAGTCTTTCCCGAAGCCGGGGGTCTCAGTGATGAACAGATGTTGAAGATTGCGCGCGAGATGAATCTCTCTGAGACCGTCTTCGTGCTGCCGCCGCGCGACGACAAGACTCTGCGGCGCTTGCGCATCTACACACCCACTCGCGAGATTCCCTTTGCAGGTCATCCGGTAGTGGGGACCTGGAATATTCTGGCGCGTGAAGGAATAGTTCCCGTATCTGAGGGCGGCACCGGCTGGACTAGAATTCATCACGAGATTGGGATTGGTGTTCTGCCGGTAGATATAGAGTTTATCGAGGGCCAGGTAAGCCAGGTTGTGATGACGCAGGGCAAATTTGAGATCACAGGTGAGGTTGATGACCGGCACCAGCAAGTCGAACTCGCACGGGCGATAGGCCATGATGAAGACGATCTTGACGAGAGTTTGCCGATTCAACTGATCTCGACGGGTTTACCTTTTTTGGCTGTGCCGATCAGATCGCTTGCGGACTTGGGCCGGTGTCGGGTCAACGCGGCGGCATTATCGGAACTCTATGTCAACCTTGGGGCGACAGGATGTCTAGTATTTACGCGCGAAACGATTGAGATTGGCGATGCTCGCGCACATGCCCGAATGTTTGCGCCTAATGACAACATTCCGGAGGATCCGGCTACGGGAAGTGCCGCGGGCGCGCTGGGTGGATACCTGATCCACCACAATGCGATTTCGGTGGAAGTGTTGGAGAGAAAATCACGATTTGTGATTGAACAGGGTGACTTCATAGACCGTCCCAGTAGAATCCATATAGAGGTGACAGGCGCAGCCGGTGCTATCGAGCAAGTGCGAGTGGGCGGGTCGTCGGTCGTCGTGATGCGCGGTGAAATCTATCTGTAGTCTCAGGTCTCAGGTTTCCAGACGGCTTTAAGACGGACCGAGTACGATTGAGCCACTGTTTTGAGACTTGCAACCTGAGACCTGAGACCTTCCGGATGAAACTCGATCTCCTAATCATCGGCGCTGGGCCAGCGGGACTTTCGGCCGCCTACACGGCTAAGCAGGAAGGCCTCAGCTACCTCGTCATAGAAAAAGGCACCATCGCGGACACCATTCGGCATTACCCGGTTGGGCGCACTCTTTTCTCAACTCCGAATGAGTTAGAGATGTTTGCGGGAAGCCTAAAACCAGTGCGCGACAAACCTACTCGCGAGGAACTACTGTCACATTACATCCACTTCGTTCTCGATTCCGACCTCAAAGTAAACACCGGTGAGCGAGTTACGGAAGTTGAGCGATTGGCCGACGATCTCTTTCGCGTCAAAACTGATTGCGCCGAGTACCAAGCCGCGAGACTTCTGTTTGCGATCGGCGCCATGGCCCAGCCGCGCCGCCTCAATGTTCCCGGCGAAGATCTCCCAAAGGTGCATCACCTTTTCAAAGAACCTTATCCCTATGTTCGCCGCGATGCGTTGGTAATTGGCGGCGGCAACAGCGCTGCCGAAGCGGCGCTGTTTCTCTCTGAAGAAGGCGCACGCACGACGATGGCGATCTGGAGAGAAGACTGGGAAAACCGCGATCCGAAACAGGGCGCGATGAAACATTGGGTGCGCAAGCCGCTGGAAGATGAAGTGGACGAAGGAAGACTGCGTATTGTTTTCTACAAGGACGTAATCGAAATCACCATGGACGCAGTGGTGCTGATCAACGATGAGGAAGAAAGCCTCACTCTTCGGAATCACGTTGTTTTTGTCTTGATTGGGAGTGATGCCGACTTGACGTTGTTGAAGAGCCTGGGAGTTAAGACCGAGCCGGGAAAATTGACTGAGGTGCCGGTCTACGATCCGGAAACGTTTGAGACGAATATTAAGGGTGTTTACGTCGCCGGACACTTCACTCACGCACGCCACATCAAAGCCGCCATCGACGTTCCTCGCCGCATCGTTCCGTTGATCGCACAAAGCTTGCGCACCACCGTATAGGCAATAAGCTCAGGACTCCTAAACCTCTTCGGGGAAAAATCCAGCGCTGGTTCTTTCTCTGCGAGCTACTCCGCTTTGGTACGCGGCTTCCTCAACGTCACGGGCGACGCTTTCACCAATACGCTTATCGAAAACCGACGGCACGATGTATTCGGGATGAAGTTCTTCCGGCGTGATTATTCCCGCAATCGCATGTGCCGCGGCGAGTTTCATCTCTTCGTTTATGCGCGACGCACGACACGCCAGCGCTCCGCGAAAGATTCCCGGAAAGCAGAGTACATTATTGATCTGGTTGGGATAATCAGATCGTCCAGTCGCCATCACAGCAACGAATGGAGCCGCCTCTTCGGGCATGATCTCAGGCGTGGGATTTGCCATTGCAAAGACGATTGGCTGCACAGCCATCTGTTGGATGTCTTCCGCCGCGATCACTCCGGGTACCGAAAGGCCCATGAAGACATCGGCTCCCTTGATTATGTTGTGGATCGTGCCCTTCTCATTGTCCGGGTTTGTATTTCGCGCATACCAATCCTTGACCCAATTCATATGCTCGGTGCGACCTTCGTAAAGGGCGCCCTTTTGATCGCAGCCGATTACATTCTTCACCCCTGCGGTCATGATGATCTTCGTACAAGCGACACCGGCGGCGCCCACTCCGTTCACGACGACTTTGATGTTCTCCATCGATTTACCAACGATGCGTAGCGCATTGATCAGCGCCGCGAGCACAACAACGGCGGTACCATGCTGGTCGTCATGAAAAACCGGAATGTTCAATTCTTCCTTTAACCGCTCCTCAATCTCAAAACAGCGCGGCGCTGAAATATCTTCGAGATTGATGCCACCAAACACCGGTGCAATCGCTTTTACTGCTTGTACGATTTCTGCAGGATCCTTCGTGCTCAAACAGATCGGAAAGGCGTCTATGCCGCCAAATTCCTTGAAGAGCTGCGCTTTCCCTTCCATGACGGGCAAAGCCGCCGCCGGCCCGATATCACCAAGACCAAGCACCGCAGTGCCATCGGTAACTACCGCAACGGTGTTTTTCTTTATCGTGAGGGTGAAAACTTTTTCGGGATCTTTGTGAATGGCCTCGCACACACGGGCTACACCGGGCGTGTAAGCCATTGAAAGATCAGCGCGTGTTTTCAAAGGAATTTTTGACACCACCTCGATCTTGCCACCGAGGTGCATTAGAAATGTCCGATCCGAAACGTTGATTACATCGACTCCATCAATGTCCTTAACGACCTGAACGATCTTCTCCCCGTGTTCACTCGATGCTGCGTTAACGGTAATGTCACGAATGATGAAGTCGCTGGCGGCGGTAACGATGTCGATAGCGCCGATGTCGCCCCCAGCTCGGCCGATTGCCGTAGCGACTTGTCCGAAGGTTCCCGCTTTACTTGAAAGTCTTACCCGTAATGTCAGGCTGTAACTTGCGTTTGGAGTAATCTGCATTGAGGAACCGATCCTTCCGTCAAGCCTTAGTTGCGAAACTCACTTCTCAAGCGGCAGTAAGGTCAGTTTGAGTGCCTCAACCAATTCAGCGCTCATGCCGCGCTGCTGGGCGAGTTCAAGAGAGCGCGAGCCTAGCAACCGGTAAACCGCAAGCGCGGTTGTGAGGTTCGTCTGGTGCAGTGCTCTGAGGTGCTCGACCACTGTGGCGTGGTCGCCTCTTGAAAATGTGCCGGTCAAAGCTCGCTCTGGAGACGTACCATCAAGATTCCCAACGGCGCTTTTTAACAAAGGGAGTAGCACTCGACGAGCCGTCTTTGAATCGAGGCCTGACTGCACCAACATCTCGCTCGCAACATCGAACAAGGCAACGACATGGCCGGCCGTCATCACGGCTGCCGCATGGTAAAGCGCTTTTTTGTCGGCTCCGATGGAAAAACTCTGGCCGTTCAGATCGCGGACTAGAGTGCGGGCGACTCGGCTCGCCGTCCTGTCTCCTTCAATACAAAAGAACGCTCCGCGCAAGTTCTGCGCACCCAATTTAGCCTGACTTATGGAGACCAGGGGGTGGAGAGAACCTGTGTGAAATCCGGCCTCCGCCAGGGGCGCTAACAACGCCGATGACAAGGCGCCACTGGTATGCAAAGCAACCCCGGCCCTCGTGAACGAGTATGTGCGGGAGAGCTCACCAGCAACACTCTCCAGAACATCGTCGGGAGTTGAAATCAGAAGAATATCGCTGGCTGGAAGGCGGGCAAGTTGCGAGGATCCCAGGGCCAGCGGACGTCCTTTTATTAACGATGCCGCGGCCTTGGCTTTACTCAGTCGCCGGGCGACCAGGGACAAGACCCGATAACCGGCGTGGCTGAGTGCCAGGGCCAGGGCGGTTCCTAATCTCCCTGCCCCAATTATCGAGACATTCGGCTTGGCTACCTTTTTCTGCTGTTTTGTCGACATTAGCTTGCGGAGTCGCACCGATGGATCGATCCGGAATGCTTAGGTTTTGCCGGTCGGCTGCACTATAATGACGCCCATCCGGTAAGGGTCTCAGGGTCCGAAAAACGCCAGCGACCACGAAATTTTTGCCAGTTTCAGTCAGGCAGCGCACACAACCAAGCCAGCGGACCGGTGCATCATAGACTGCGCGTTAGAAAATGGCGAAAACAACAATCTACCGATCCCTTCGCCGGTCTAAGTTTTCGGTTGAACCTGGCAGAAGGTAAGACCACCCCCGTTCCGAAAAGAGCGTCTCCCAGGATCTTTCATCAGAACACGTCTCGAAGTATTTGGAGGTTCTAGAAATGAACAGCTTCTCCCGTGTCGCGACCGCGTTGCTTCTGGCGTCGTCGTTGTTTGCGGGTTCGGTTGCGACTCTTGCCCAGGCAACCAGTCAGCAACAGGATCAGACCGCAGCTAAGACGGCCAAAACCGCTCCGACCAGTCCTGCCGGCTCGCACAAGCCGCTCTCCGTAAATGAAGATCCCAACATGATCGGAAAGCGGAATATCAATAAGGGCATCATCGCGAAGATGAGCGGCTCGACCGAGAAAGAAGTCAGACTCGGTCGCGAGCTGGCAGCGGAAGTTGACCGTCAAGCGAAATTCATCGAAGACCCTCTCATCACGGAGTATGTGAATCGCGTCGGCCAAAATATCGTGTTGCACTCTGATGCGAGGATTCCATTTACAATAAAAGTAATCGACTCTGACGAGATCAATGCGTTTGCGCTACCCGGCGGCTTCTTTTACGTAAATAAAGGTTTGGTGCTTGCTGCGGACAATGAAGCTGAGCTGGCTGGCGTTATGGCACACGAGATCGCTCACGTAGCCGCTCGCCATGCGGTCGAAAACCAAACCAAAGGAACACTGCTCGAGTATCTTGCTCTTGGTGGCTCCATTTTCCTGGGGGGAATACCCGGACTGATTTACCAGAACACGGCTGGTTTGGGTTTGCTCGGCATTTTCATGAAGTTCAGTCGCGGCGCGGAAGAAGAGGCCGACAAACTAGGCGTCCAGTATATGTACGCTGCTGGTTACGATCCGACCGCTATGGCCACGATGTTTGAAAAGCTGGAAGCGAAAAACAAAAAGAAACCCGGATTTATATCACGAGCGTTCGCAACGCACCCGGCTCCTCCCGATCGGCGAGCTTCATCACTGGCGCTCGCTGCTAGATTTCCTGAAAATGAAGAATATGTCATTAGCACTTCAGAGTTTCAGCGGGTCAAAGGGCGGCTGTTAAAACTCTCTAATGCACGTGTGACGACGGCCGGAGCGCTATCAGGCGGCGAAGAGGGAGCTCCGGGGCGACCGACCCTAAAACGTCGGCAACCCACACCTGATGACACAACCACGACCCCCGAGGGTGAGCAAAAGCCGGCGGAGAAATCTGGTCCACCTCAACTCAAGCGCAACGACGGTGCTAAACCCGACCAGCAGCCGTAGTCGGGTTGGTTTCCTCGTTTATGAAAGAAAGCTTCTTGGTAATTGTGATTGCCGGGAAGTTTTTTTTGCGGATCCTGCGCAGATAGACACCACTTGTTCTGTCGATAGCGGTACTGACAGTGTGAAGAAGTTTGAACTCTGAACACCTGCTTTCAAGCTACCTCCTAACCGTCCGAAAATGGTAGTGCTCCGTTAGTGTGTTGCTCACAAGGATGGGTGCAGGTTGATTGGAGTCAGTACCACCGCGCGGTGGTACTGGACTTCCACGCAGGAGACGCGCAAGACTAATCGGGTTTTCCTTCTCTGCTAACACACTGACGGAGGCACTACTACCTCGAAAATGGGTAGCTTGACAACATTCCGAGCGCTTCTGTATTCTAGCCGTTCGCGTTTTACTCGCTGAAAACAGAGATAGTTAACTATGTCGACATACTTTCCCAGCGGGAAGGATCTTGCTGGAAATCGAAAATGGTACGTGGTGGATGCAGCCGGCCTAACAGTCGGGCATCTCGCCTCTGAGGTTGCGTCAATACTGACGGGTAAGCGAAATCCACAATGGACTCCATTCATGGATCTCGGCGATCACGTCATTGTGATTAACGCTCGTAAGGCTGTGTTGAAGGGTTCAAAGATTGACCAGAAAGTCTATCGCCACCACACGCGTTACCCCGGTGGGCTTCGCGAAGTCTCTGCAAAAGAGATGTTTGAGAAGAAGCCGGAACAGGTGATAACCCTCGCTGTCAAGGGCATGTTGCCTAAGAATAAGCTCGGCAAAGCAATGGCAAAGAAGCTTAAAGTTTACGCCGATGCCGACCACCCGCACACCGCTCAGCGCCCGCAAGCTCGCGAACTCACCATCCGAATAACTCAACAATAGATACTGATTTAGTTAAGAGGACAATATAGCTGTGGCTGAAATTCAATACTACGGAACCGGGCGCCGGAAAACGTCAACCGCGAGGGTTTATCTTCGGCCTGGCGCGGGCGAAGTGAAGGTAAACAGGAAAGCATTCGACCAGTACTTTCCCAATGAGACTTTGCGGATGATTATCCGCCAGCCACTACAGCTAACGGAAACTGCGGGCAAATTCGACATTCTGGTAAACGTTTCCGGTGGCGGTCCAACAGGGCAGGCAGGCGCAATTAGACATGGCATCACACGGGCTTTGATTGAATTCAATGCGGATCTTCGCCCAACCTTGAAGCACGCCGGCCTTGTCACTCGCGATCCCCGAATCAAGGAACGAAAGAAGTACGGCCAGAAGGGTGCTCGCAAACGCTTCCAGTTCTCGAAGCGATAAAGTGTTTCGGGATGCGAGCGATGCCCTGATTCTCCGCATCCGATTGTTTGACACGCAAGCAGGGGAGATTCGAAGGTTGCGTTCAGCATTTTTTCGAGACTCCTCTAGACCATCGCCCAGCTCGAATTGGTTGCGCTTCCAGCGGAAGTCCTTTGAGCAGTGGCGAGTACATCAAACCAATTCACCATAAGGAGATAGCATTTGGTCTCGGTTACAATGAAAGAACTTCTGGAGGCTGGCGTTCACTTCGGCCACCAGGTCCGGCGCTGGAACCCAAAGATGAAGGAATACATCTTTGGCGAGCGCAACGGCATTTACATTATCGATCTTCAAAAAACCCAACGCATGTTTCGCGAAGCAATTAGCTTCATGACGAATCTCGTCGCTGAGGATCGCGGCAAGACGATTCTCTTCGTTGGCACTAAAAGGCAAGCACAGGACGCTATCCGCGAGGAATCCGAGAGGGCCGGCCAGTACTATGTTAACCAACGGTGGCTGGGTGGACTGCTCACTAATTTTCAGACTGTTCAGAAGTCAATCAAGCGTTTGAAAGACCTCGAGGCCATGCAGACCGATGGTCGCTACGAGAAGCTGACCAAAAAAGAACGCATCAAGCTCGACCGCGAACGCGAGAGTTTGAACAAGAATCTTTCCGGTATTAAGTCGATGAACCGGCTACCTGACGCGATTTTCATCATTGACGTTCGCAAGGAAGAGATTGCCGTGGCTGAAGGCAATCGTTTGGGAATACCGATCGTCGCAGTCGTGGACACAAATTGCTCGCCCGAAGGAATCGACTACGTGATTCCCGGTAATGACGATGCTCTCCGCGCGGTCAGACTTTTTGCTTCGCGAATCGCTGATTCAATTCTGGAAGGTCAACAGATAGCCACCGAAGGCGGCGTTGTGGCTGAAGACGAGGCAGGCGCAACCGACGGGCAGCCAGCCGATGCAGCGCCAGGCGGTGAACCGACTAGCGAAGCTGCGCCGACTAGCGAAGCTGCGCCAAATAGCGAAGCATCGGACGCTAACGAACCTGCCCGCGATGAAAGCGCGGAGTCTGTGGTCGTAGCGAGCTAAAAACAGTTTCGAGTTTTATTATTCATCGGCGAGCGCAGCCTTTCAGCGGGACTCCCGCCGGGCTGCGTTTTTCGTTAAAAGATTAACGTTGACTGGGAGAAGGTTTGTAATCATGGCAGAAGTAACAGCAGCAGCCGTAAAGCAACTGCGCGAAAAGACCGGTGCGGGAATGATGGAGTGCAAGAACGCACTCGTTGAAGCAGGCGGGAATGAAGACCAGGCAGTCGATATTCTGCGCAAGCGGGGGTTGGCTTCGGCGAAAAAACGCGAAGGCCGCATCGCCGCCGAAGGCATCGTGGGCTCGTACATCCACATGGGAGGCAAAGTCGGTGTGCTCGTCGAGGTTAACTGCGAAACGGATTTCGTGGCCCGTGGCGACGAGTTTCAACAACTGGTAAAGGACGTTGCGATGCATATCGCTGCCGCCGAACCGAGGTTTGTCGGGCGCGAGGAAGTTCCCACCGATGCGCTCGACAAGGAACGCGAAATTGCACGGGCCCAAGCCACAAACGATCCGAAGAACGCCAACAAACCCGAACAGGTGATTGACAAGATTGTTGAAGGTCGTCTCAACAAGTTCTTTGAAGAGTCTGTGTTGATGGATCAGCCTTTCGTTAAAGATCCCGCGAAAACAGTTGCCGAGCTGGTGACTGAAAAGGTCGCAAAGACTGGCGAGAAGATCACCATACGACGCTTCACTCGTTACAAGATGGGCGAAGGACTCGACAAACGCGACGAGGATTTCAGTAACGAAGTAGCTTCACTTGTCAGTTAACAGCCGGTACTGATCATAAGCATGACTGAAACCTTGATTTCATCCGACGCCGCTAACCTGGCCTATCGCACGGTTCTCTTAAAGATCTCCGGCGAAGCGCTGATGGGCGAACAGACCCATGGTATTGATGTAGATATCGCACGAACGGTGGCTGGTGAACTCAAAGCCGTGCATGCGCTAGGCGGCCAGGTGGCGGTGGTAGTCGGAGGTGGGAATATCTTTCGCGGCGTGTCGAAGAGCGCTGGAAATATGGACCGATCATCCGCAGATTACATCGGTATGCTGGCTACTGTGATGAATGCGGTCGTGCTGCAGGATGCGCTGGAGAAGGTTGGCGTGCAGACGCGCGTGATGTCAGCACTTAACATTCCGCAGCTCGCAGAGCCTTTTATCAGAAGAAGGGCGATCCGGCATCTGGAGAAAGGCCGCATCGTTATTTTTGCCGCCGGCACTGGCAATCCTTACTTCACTACCGATTCCGCGGCGGCGTTAAGGGCGCTGGAAATCAAGGCGGACATTATCCTGAAAGCTACCAAGGTCGACGGCGTTTATTCCGCTGACCCGATGCAGGACACGAACGCGACCAGGTTTGAGTCCATTACTTACCAGGAAGTTTTGGAGAAGCAGCTTAAAGTGATGGACGCGTCCGCCATCTCGCTTTGCATGGACAACAACCTACCGATAATCGTCTTCAACATGCGGCAGCCCGGCAACATCACGCGAGTGGTGAAGGGCGAAAAGGGCGTCGGGACGAAGATAGTACTTCGGACCTAGCCGAATACTGAGTGCTGAATACTACGTGTTCAGTCCTGAGTAGTGAGTTCGGTTTGTATTGAGGAGTTGAACTCATCTCAAGTCGAGTACCAGAGCTAAAAGTACTAAGCTCAAACTCATAGTTTCAATGTACCGAGTCCCAAACCGTCTGGAACTCAGTACTCAGCACTCAGTACTTCTTCGTAAGGAGTTGCGAGATGAATGAGAAAGACGTAGTTAGAGAAACAAAGCCGCGCATGGATACCGTGATCGAAGACTTCCGGCGCAAGTTGGCGACAGTTCGCACCGGCCGTGCCGCCGTAAGTCTGCTCGACTCCATCATGGTCGACTACTACGGCACCATGACGCCGCTCTCGCAGATGGCCTC
The DNA here is from genome assembly GCA_041742785.1 of Pyrinomonadaceae bacterium. Lineage (GTDB taxonomy): Bacteria > Acidobacteriota > Blastocatellia > Pyrinomonadales > Pyrinomonadaceae > PSRF01. The sequence continues at coordinate 179,259 of JBGTOA010000045.1, forward strand.
GGTGCATGCGCCTGAACCACAGATGCTCACAGTGCAACCGTGGGATCAAACGCAACTCGGTCCGGTGGAGAAAGCGATCCGCGCGTCCGACCTGGGCTTGAATCCTTCAAACGATGGAAAGCTCGTGCGGATCCCGATTCCGGCTTTGACTGAAGAGCGCCGCAAACAACTTGCGAAACAGGTGCACGAAATTGCGGAAGATCACCGCACCGCCGTACGGAACATTCGACGAGACGCTAACGAGCGGCTCAAGAAAATGCTGAAGGAAAAATCGATCTCGGAAGATGCGGAACGTGACGGATTGGACGAAGTACAGAAAATAACCAATACTTTCATCGCTCGGATTGATGAGTTGGCAAAAGCCAAAGAGCACGAACTCACCAACGTGTAGATCCGGAGATCAAAGCCAGGGTTCATTGTGAAGGCCGCCCCGTCGGGCGGCCTTTCCGCTAACTGCCTCTCGCTACATTTGCGGAATGGCAAAGACATCGTCGCTGAAGGCCTGATTTAACTTGATCTCTTTCGCGTTGAAATCCGCAAAAAAGGCCCCCTGAGGCATTTCCAGTCTCTGTGTGAAACTTGACGGTACCAGGACGCCATCGATCTCTCTAAACTTCTTGTTCTCAGTGCCGAAGGTGTAGTTGCCATGGGGAATGAGAAAACTCATGACCCGTCCGGTGGCAGGGTCTACGTAATAATCGATGACGTTACCGTTACTGTCCGCGATGCGGAATCCGCGCAACTTCTTCCTGTCCGGGATGGCGCTCACCGTGTAACCAGCCTGGTCAAAGTGAGTCAAAACGAAGATCGCATTGGCAGGCGGCAGGTCCACGCCCGGCATCGAGCTATAAGCCTGTTGGCCATCGAAGATCTGCTTGAAAGTAATCGCCGGACGAGCATCAACTTCAAGACGCAGTTTGTCGCCGGCTGTCACGATGACAAAGCCCCCGGGGATTGACTGTGTCGAGTTCGGCGCAAAGAGATCGACCGAACCTCTCAAAGTGATGTTCTTAACTGCCTTGAGTTTTTCTCCGCCCTGGGCTCTGTAGGCTGCTCGGGCAAGCTCCAATGGAGGAGTCGATGCAGTGATCGCTGCGACAGGGGTGTCAATTCTCTGGGTCTGCGCAAACGCGTTGGAACCAAAGGCAACAAACAAAACAGGGACAACTAAAAGCCTGACTAGTCTGTTCATACTTGAAGAATCCTTTCGGCGAGCCTTTGCCTGGCCTTTAGAACCGAACGCCAAAGCCGCAACCGAGGTTTCAAAAACTTCGGTTGCGGCCACGGAAAAGATGTGAACTAAAAGCTGAATCGTACTTGGGCCGACACTCGGCGATTACCGGCGCCCGAGCTGCCTCCGCCAATGCCCCCGAATCCACCAAACGAGGATCCAAGAGCCAGACTCTGACCAAACGATGGAGAGGAAAGATTCCCAACGGGTGTCGATAGGTTCACTTGGTTAAGAATATTTGAGAAGCTCATCGAGAATTGCATCGTGTAGCGTTTCGCTTCGCCGGCGCCACTGCTGGGCGGGGAAATCCCACCACCACCACGCACGCCACCTCCTCCGCGACCGCCGCCGCCTCCGGGAATCCGAGGCACTCCGCCTCCAGGCCCGCGGCCTGGCTGGCCATCGCCGGCACTGCCCAAGCTGCTGCCAGGGATGCTGCCAAAACTCCAGGTCTTACTTACTCGCAAATTTACCGAAACATATCCCGGGCTCTGACCAAAGTTTCGTGGGATCAACTCTTCTCCCGGTGCGGGATTACGGTTGAAATTGCCGAAAGGCGTGCAGACGATATCGCCGCCACAGACCGCGTTCGCCGGCGCAAATGACGGGCGCTCGGTGAACTGACGATCCAGATTAGTATCCTGTCCCGTCACAATATTGAACGGCCGGCCCGTGGTAGCGGTGACGAAGGGATTCAGGGTCACCTGCCACCAGGGCAGGCTGATCGTTCCAAAAAAATGTAGGCGATGCCGGATGTCGAACGCGGCCCTTCCATACTCATTCGATAAATCGTAGGAGTTAGCCGGGAAGAGTCCCCCGCCCTGGCCATCGGTGTCATTCTCTGTCTTGCTCAGGGAATAGCTCGCGTGGAACGAGAAGTTGCGACTAAAGCGGCTGTTGAGGGCAATGAACATCTGATTCTGATCAAAGCGTCCGGTCGACTCGTATTGGTAGACGTCGCCTATGTTTCCCATCGGTCGAGTCCCGCCAGGATTCAACGCGGTGATCGAGCCCGGCAATGGTGCATTGATGTCGCGCGCGCGAATCACATTGCGAATGTGAATGCTATAGAAGCCCATGGTCGCGGTGAATCTCTTTGGCAACTGCCGTTCAACTTGTATACCGCCGAGGTAGACGCGCGGACTCTCCAGCGCTCTATCGACCTGCCACGTAATCTGTCTCGCATCCAGGTTAAGTAAGTTGGTCGGCGGAATCAGGCTGGGGTTGTTCGGGTCAAAAACATCGAGCACGGACGGAATTGGCTGAACAAAGACGTTGTTGACGTAGAGCGGACGGTCGGTCACAAAGAACTGCTGCTGGTTGACACCGTTGAAGCGCCTGACCTGCAGAGTCTGGTTTTCACTAAAGCGGTTATAAAAGATGCCGCCGCCGCCACGAATGACCATATTTGGTGGCCGCGTCGAATTCGCGGCGCCTGGAGACCAGGCAAAGGCCGCCCGCGGGCCGAAGTTCCAGTTGCTGTCGATGTTGGTCTGGTTCTCGTAGCGCAACCCGTAACTCAACGTTAGATTGGGACGAAGCCGCCAATCGTCCTGAGCATAAACGCCAACGTCGACCCGACTTACGTCGGCCAGCGGGTTGCCGCTCGAGATACTGAACTGCGATGGATTGCCACCCATCTCGCGAATCTGTAACGGTGTTCTTCCGAGTTGGTTACCCAGCAAGGTTCGGCGATACCGCTCCAAACTGTCGGCAAACACGCCGGGCAGGTTCGTAAGCGGGTTATTGTTGGCGTCAAGTTGCGGCACCAACGCACCTGTAAACACCCATTGACCACCGAAGTTATTGGGGCTGTTATCAGTGATGCTTACGCCACGTATGCGGCCACCAAACTTAAGCGCATGAGTTCCTTTCTGCCACGCGAGGAAGTTCTGCAACTCCCAACTATTATTGGTATTCAACGTGCGACCCACCTGCGAGCCACCGCTGATAAAAGCCCCACTAACGTTCAACACCGGAATAGTGTTATCGCCAAAATTTTCAGAGCGATTTCGCGTGTACTGAAAACGCGTTTCGTTGATCATAGAGGCATTCAGCACCGTAGTTTCGGTGAACTGAAAATTATGCTGAGTAAACGCCCCGTCGTAACCCCGTTCAGGTAAGGAAAACGCGCCCACGCCGTTGTTCTCGGACCGAGACCGGTTGTAGCTATATCGGGCAATCAACGTGTTATTAGTGTTGAGCTGGTAATCGATGCGCGGACTAAATGTCGTGTTCATGCGCGGCGCTACCACACCAAAGCCGAAGACTTCCGGATTGAGATTCGCATCCAGCTGAGTTCCTCGCACGAGCTCGTTATCGTCAGTTTCGCGTCGCTGAAGATCCACAAAGAACGAAGCTTTCTTTGCAACCAATGGCCCTCCAAGATTGCCCCCGAACTGACGAATCTGGAATGGCGTACGACTGCTGGAGAAAGGATTACGCGAGTTGAGACTTTCATCTTCAAAATTAAAGAAAGTGCTGCCGCGAAACTTATCGGTCCCGGGACGAGTAAGAATATCTACTCTGCCAGAGGGTTGATCGTTTTCGGCGGCAAAAGGATTCTGATTGATGCGGATTTCGCGAATTGATTCCTTGGGTGGAAGGCGTCCGCCGGAGAAACCGTCGATGAAAATCTGACCGCCGTTCGGCCCAACCGAAGGGCCGGCCAGCGCCTGAAGTGCGGCAGCGAGTTCGTCGGGATCATCAGGCAAGGCATCCAGATCTTTTCCGGTAATCAGGGTTTGGTTAGCGTTCGAAGTCGACTCTGTGCTGAGCGGAGTTTCGGCTGCGACAGTGACTTTCTCTTCAAACGTAACCCTCAAAGTTAGATCCTGGGTTTGTCGCTGTCCGGCTGCAAGATCAACTTTGGCACCCTCGGACGCAGCAAATCCTTCGGCCATTGCGCTCACGAGGTACTTGCCGGGAGCAACGCCATTGAAGACATACACGCCTTCGCCGTTTGTGGTAGTGGCAGCTTTTTGAACTCCGCTAGCGTCGTTGAGAATCACACTCGCACCAACAACAGCGGCGCCTAGTTCATCAGTGACCAGCCCGCGAAGTGAGCCGCGGCCCTGCTGGGCGAATGAAATTACTGAACAGAGCAGAACGACTGCGAGAAAACTGAAGGTGTAGCGTAAGGCTTTTCGGAAATTATTCATGATCGATTTCTAAGGAGACCTTTAATGTTGAGTAGTCCGATTACGGTAGACCGATGCCAAGTTGAAATCCCTGGCCCAACCCGGCGCTCCCTGCGCCTTGAGCGGGTTGGCCACCGCCCTGCTGTGGCTGTCTGGCAGCCATCATATTGAGAAGAGTATCGGCGCCTGTGACCAGACTGATAGCAGTCAGCCGCGCGGCATCAGCGCCTTTAGTGCTTGAGACGATAATGGTGTCGCCCACCTTCAAATCGCTGATCGCGATCGTTGGCAGCCTTTCAATCAACTCCTGTATGCCACCGCCCCCACGCATACCCGGTCCACCTGCTCCCGGACTTCCCGATTGTGGAGCAGAGGCACCAGAGGCTGCGGTCTGACCCTGAGCGGCTGTGCCGCCTCCTGGGCGGCTTCCGCCCATCATCATCCCTGCCATATCAGCCGGAAACCGGCGAAGCACTGCGTCGTTCTTGACGACGATGGTAAGAGGTTGCTTCGACTGACGATCATTAATTTTCACTTCGCCTGTCTGCGCATCCAGCTCGGTTACGACACCGGCAACCGTGCGAAACGAACCGGTGACTACCTGCTCCGCAGCGAACTTTGTGCCGTCGGCGCTTCGTTCACCGAGCGCGCGTAACTGATCGCCAACCTGGAGATCCTCAAACCTGCTCGCTTTCGCGTCTGCAAACTTTATTGAATCTGGTGCATATCGCCGCATTTCGACTTTCTCAGAGACTGGGATGACGACCGGTTGGGTTCCGGCCATCGAACGAGTGGAAACTGTAATTTCTTTGGTGGTAGGTTTGAGCGCGGTGATCACCCCAAGCAACCCTCGGCGTCTCCACTCTGCCCGCTCGTCTTCCTGCTTCTTCGCGATGTCGGCCTTGCTCATCACAATGACCATGCGAGCCAGGACTGACTTGTTATCTTCGGCAGGCGTGCCGCGCGCAAATATCCGGTCCCCTTCGGCAAGCTGGGCAAATGTCAGGTCGGTCGCACCCGTGAGTCCTGTTTGACCCGGCAACACCTTCTTGAAGACGGTGCTATCGGCGACTGTTACGGTAACGAGCGATCCGGCATCCGTCTTAACAATGATTTGCTTCGACGCCAGGTCGATCACTTTGACTTCGGCGATCACACCATTTGGAGTGATATTGGGATCGGGAGTTTGGGCGATGGCCACCTGGAAAGCAAAAACCGCAAAAAAGCTCAGCAATAACGCACGAAATGATGCCTGCATTGCTCCTCCTACTGAATTACCACTTTGAAGACACCGCGGGCGGGTGTTTAGTTACAAGAGATTAACTTTGGCAGAAGCTAAAGTTCCCCCTCGGCCTTGGTTTTTACGCGAAGGCTTGCCTGAAGGTTCTATCGGAGAACTAGATGCGAGATGTCCGGTGCTGGATGCTAGGGCCTGGTGGGTGGGCGATTTGACTCAAGCCTCCTGTCTTCGTCTCCAGCTAACTTGATACCGGGCTGTTAATGCCAAGCCCAGGCTGGTTACGAAGATGACGCTAACCACAAAAGGCCACACGTAGGGCAATGAAGAGAGAACAATCCAGAACGTTGTTCCGAGCAGCAATGCCACAGACTCGGAACTCTTGCCAATTGGTAAATAGCGACGTTGCAGCCAGCGGCCCGTCGCAGCGTGAATCATGACGCGGCCGAAGAGCCAGGCAATCAGGATTAGCAATAGTGCCATTAATCCAACCAGCACGCTCATTGGTGTCGGCAGATATCGCAAGCTTACCGGTACGCCGATGGCAATAATCGCCACCCCAAGAATTCCGATCACCGCCACTCGCAGACTAGTCAGCTGCAGGCGAGCAATCCCACGACTGATCGTGTTCGGCATTGCGGCTGTCAGCGCAAGTGACACAACAAACCAAAAGAGCACGGCAAGCAGTCGCAATCCCAGGTAAGCCGGTGACAAATGGGGAGTCAACAAGCCCGACGGATCGCGCATCAGATTTCGCAACTCTTCCTCGTAACCGGCATACATGATGGTCGCGCTGTTCGGATTTCGCGCGGCTGCTTTCTCGTGCCGATACGTGCCGCCGACCACGATCACATCTCCGCCGATGCGAGCACCCTCCAGTTGAATCACCGATCCGCCAAAGGCCGCAACGTCGCCTTCCACAACGCCTTGCACAATCACGTCGCCACCTATCGCGATCGCTCCTTCTTTGACGGTCCCATTGATTCTGATTGAGCGTCCGAGGCCGTACGCGTTCGTCTCGCTGACGCCCTCGATTACGCAGGTGTCGGCATCACTTGAGACTGCCACCTGCGCCTGAATGGCAATCACCATTAGCAACATTGAAACGAGCGACAACGCAAGTTTGTACGGTTGGCACCAGTCACCCGTTCGGCGGCCGTGCCGGGAACCAAAGTCATTCAGAGTTGTTAAGGCTGGAGCTTCACCCATGACAAGAGCCTGCTATTCGTAAAGCCTTCGTCGGTGATAGCGGTGATAACTGGTGATCAGCAATGAAAGGAGAAGTAAACCGAGTAATAGAACCAGGAAGATCAAAACTGAAAAAGCATCGGAAACAATTGCAGCGGCCGCCATACGCAGCAAGACAGTGAAACCAACACCAGCATCGTATAGCGTCCTACCGAGGAGACCGGCGAGACCAAAAAATTTGGTGGCCACGAGCTTTCCGCTGGAGAGTACTGCCTTGCTCGATGCCATGCCGAGCAAGGCAAAAGATGCCAGCGCCAACCCCAGACACAGGCGCAGCGCCAGCCGATGCTCCTGAGAAGTACGCGCGCCGCTCATGTCACCTTCCGCGGTAGCAGCAACAATGCGAGCGAAATCACGTGGAACAGGTAACTCATGGGTCTGGGAAAATGCCGAGTCCAACTCGCACACGAAAAGGCGCTGCAAGCGTAGTTCGTCAGTGCAGCGGGCACACTCGGCCAGATGGTTCTCCAATTGGTTGTGCTCTGCCGGGTCAAGATCGCCATCAATGTATGAGGCAATCAACTCCGTCCGGCAATTTTTCTGACTCACCTGCATTCGTTCACCACCAATTAAACGGTCGCGATTCCCCGGTCAATGAAGAGCTGACGCATCATTTCGCGGGCTCGGAACAACCGATTCTTAACCGTCCCCAACGGCAAGCCTGTTACGTCAACAATCTCTTCATAGGTGAGGTCCTGGGAATGTCGCAGAACAATCAATTCTCGATAGGCAGCCGGAAGCGATCTCACCACCGACTCGATTTCCAACCTGCGCTCTTCACGTTCACTCTCCTGCTCGGGACTTGGACTGCCACTCTCGATTGGCATGTCGTATTGGTCGGCTGCGCTTCCATTCACCAGCGACCGTTCTCGACCGGCATTTCGGCGCAGATGATCGACGGCAGAATTGTGCGCGATCCTGTAAATCCAGGTTGAGAACTTGAACTCGGGGCGGTACCGCGAAAGTGAACCGTATACTTTAATGAAGATTTCCTGAGTCACATCTAAAGCCGCTTCGTAGTCGCCCACCATGCGGTAAACATACGCTGCAATAGGGCGCTGGTAACGCCTGACAAGTTCTTCAAAACTACCTTCGACGCCAGCAGCGGCCGTGGCCACCAACTCGCGGTCATTTGCAGCAGTGACATCGTTTAGAACCAGGGAGGAAGCTGTTGCAGTCATAATCATGATGCTCGGGTGGTACGCCGGGAAACCGGAAAATGTTTCAGAGACGCAGCGATCCAAGAGGGTGAAACGCGTGATCCCTCAATTATTGCCATGAAAGCATCGCCAGCCCTGCCGGCGCAGCGATCGCGTCAAATGGGATTTCTCGATCAGGCAAAGCAAGCCCAAGATCTTCAGCGCGCAAAGGCCGCAACGCCGTGCCCAAAGTTTCGTTAGTAATCTCCGCAGCGCGCTCTTTTGAGAAACTTTCTCCCAGAATCAAAAACCGCGAAAGCGCCGGTGCCTGCTCTCCGGATCGACGATCACGATAAAAGAGCAGTAGGCGGTAGAACTCGTCCTCGCATTCGTCGGGTGCGCAATTGATCGTCCGCAGGATCAGTGGCTGCTTGCCGCGGAATACAATGGCGGTAAAGCCGTTCTCCGAGGTGCTGACCAGGAGCGAATCGCCTTGCAAGCCATTTGAAGTCAGCCACTGCGACTCTCCCATGTGCCGTGGAGCAAGCAACCCGGCCCGCCATCCCAATGCGCCGGTGAGCGTCTCATACTCAGCAAGAATCTCTTTGCGACCGGCCGCGACCAGATAACGGACGCGCCCGTGTGCATCCGCCGGCAAACGATCCCGCGACATCACGAGATCATCGTTTGATACTCCGAACGTGCGTTCGATCTTCCAGTTAAGAATTTCTTCCAGTTCGCTACCCGAGCCAGGCGCCGTGTCAAACATCAAAATGGCGGTCTTGATGCACCCTTCGGGGAGACTCACTGACCAACGCTTCTGCTTGAGCAGTCCCGCACTCGCGGCCAATTCACTCAATGCTGCCGCCATTTCACCAATGTCAGGAAGATTCGATTCATCGAAACTCGGACGGAGCAGCGATTCATCGAGATTGATGCTTGCGGCACGTCGCAACTTGCACTCGTTGCCGCGGACACGCTCGAGCTGAACAAGCGAAGCAATCCCTCGTTCCAATCCCAACGCGGAGGAGGGATACCAGGGAGTCACGAGTCTTGAGAATAGATTACCCACAGGATTTCACCACTCGGAGTAAGGCGTGCCGTCAGACGAGGTATCGCTCGAGGCGCTGTGGAGATCCACCACGCCTTGCTCGCCATCATTCGAGTTAGGATCTTCCCCGGTCACGGTGGTCCAGTCTTTCTCGCCGGTAATTGGATCGACTGGTAGTTCGCGCATGTAGCCGTCGGTCACGAGATCCTCGAGCGACTGCGGCAACTTCCCTTTGTCCGCCGCGTACTGATCCAACATCGAGCGCATCTTGTGCAGGTTTTCTTTGAGAACCGCTTCACGTGTAGCCAGGATGGTTTTCTGAAACTGAGGCAGCGTGATAGCCGCCAGGATTACGATGATCGAGATCACGATCATCAACTCCAGTAAGCTAAAACCGCTGTGACGAAACGGAAGGGACCGATTAACGCATCGCTGAAACTTTCGATTCATTTCAATTAACTTCATTGCCTTGGGGTTACCAGTCACTGTACTTCTCTCCATTCAAAGCGGTGCCCCTGGATTTAGAACGGACATCAAAAACATTTTCGCCTCCCCACGAATCAGAGTCAGCTTCGTCGTAGCATGAACGCAAATCCCAATCTGCCTCGCCGGTCATCGGGTCGATGGGTATCTTGCGCAGGTAGATTTTCTTTTTAGTTGAAGCCTGACTATCCAGCGTGCTGGTTGTGTCAGTTGAACTCGTACCGGTGCTTTGAAGTCCCTGGCCACCAGTGGGCGCTTCGCGCGGGACAACGTTTATGCCCGCAACGAGAGTCTCGAGATCTGGTGGATAACGATCCGGGTTATCGACGCCGAATATCGTGCAGTCGCTGATCCTTACCTTGCTCCGGGGATCGACATAGGGATTTTGGGCGCCCCCGCCCGCACCACCCGGGGGTTGCGTAACTGTGCCGGTACAGGTCATGCCGACGGTATCTCTATGAAAGTCGTCGATTGCTATGCGTAGCTGGCGCAGAGTGTCACGCAGTTGCTGTTCTTTCTGGCGCTTGACCGACATCTTCACCAGCGGGATCACGCCGAGCGTCAGGATAGTCATCACCGTGATTGTGATGACCAACTCGATAAGCGAAAAGCCTCGTTGTGGAGAGTGCATAACGTCACCAACCAAAGGATTCAGTTGTGCTGACAGAGTGACGCGGCGACCAGTAAACTTAACCGCCCTCACCGTGTCGCCGCGTTGCCGCGCGTCTAGCCTTTTCGGATCACACTCCATCTACAGCTATTGCCTGACAGTCGTCTTGCCTTGTTTCAATTCAAGCTTGATATCCCGCGCGTCGACAGCCACCAGATGCATGGTCTCTTTATCGAAGACAAGTGCTGCATCTCCAGCAGCCAGGGCCTCGACCTCGAGAAACACAAGCGGACCAGCGCCGACCATCGGCAGCGACTTGTTGAGAGTCGAAATAGAGATCAAGCAGACCCCGCTGGGATCAATCGTCTGAGTAATACTCGGACTGTTGTTCTGGCTGAGTGAAAAGAGGCTGCCCATGGTAACTGCGTTTACCCTCACGACGTTGGGATCGAAACGCAACGTCATCACAGCGAGCCCAAGTGGAGTATCTGAATTGAGTTCGACGGAAAACTGTCGCTTCTCTCCAACTCGCATCTCCAGATCATCCGGTGTCAAACTTAGCAGGGCCGTTCTCCTCCTAGCGGTCATGGACGCGTCGATAGGCTTGGGCTGACTAGTCAAAACCGCATTCTCCGCGCCGGCGGGGCCAGGATTGACGGCGGCAACTTCAGCAGCCGCGCGGTCGCTCACCAACGACTTTGGCGCCGGCACAAACGAAGCCAACTCTTCGGCCGGAACCTGAGTCGTGGCTGTTTCAGTAGCTGCCGGCGGATTTGTCGCCGTGGTGTTGGTCGCTACCGTCTTTGGCGCATTGTTTGGAGTAGCGGCCGCAGCGTTTTGAGCAGAGGCAGCAACCGTTGGATTTGCTGGGTTCTGAGGAACTGCGGGTGATTTGAACATCCCCGGATCCGCATTAACTTGCACCACAGCGTTTTGCGGCAAACGCCGACCCGCTGCCAATTGTTCCTCGCGATCCGAGTCTCGAATCATGGCTTCGAGAGATCCAGTCGTCGGCGACTGCAGAGTACCGCTGGGGCGCATCTCCTCATCCCGCGGCGTTACTGCCGGCGCGCGCAAGACTCTCGGCGTCACCGCTATTACGATATCGACTTGTCGATTGTCGCGTGTTGGCGAGGTAAAGAGGCGGCCCACAATCGGCAACGAGCCCAGTACCGGCAGCCCCCGCCGTCCGTTGGTTTGAATGTCCTGTGAAACACTGGCCAGCATCATCGTGCGATTGTTCTGCACGCGTGCCGTTCCGGTGATCGTTCTTTCCGTAAACGTCGGCGTCAGTGTTCCCGCGCCGAGCACGTCCTTGGATTCGATCGACATCTTCACCTGCACGTCCAGGTTAGGAAATACTTGTGGCGTAAACTTCAATGTCAATCCCGTCGGCTCGTAATTGATAACTGGAAAACCGCCCGTAGGAAAGCCTCCGGTATTCGCAGGCTGTCCTGTCTGCACGCCGAAGGGATAGGTTTGTGCGGTTTGCACCGGAACTCGCTGCCCGATACGGGCGGTTGACTCTTCGCCGTTAAATGCGTGCACCTGCGTAGAGGCAAGCAATCGCGTATTGTCTTTGGCCTGGAACATCGTCAGCACCGAAGGTGGCAATATGATGGCCGCAGCCAAAGCCGTGGGCGCACCTCCCACGATACTTGCAACGTTCACACCCACGTTCTGCGCAACGTTCGTCGTTGCCGGGCCTCCGAGAATGGCCAGACCAGGAGAACCGCCAAGATTGAACGTTCCACTACCTACCTGATTGCCGATTTGCAGCAGATCGTTCTTCGAGACTTCATAGATGTTTACATCCATCACGACTTCGGCACGGTCCTTATCGATGCTTTGGAGCAACTCACCGATCAGACGCACGTTCTCGGCAGTGTCGCGAACCGTCAAACTGTTAGTCGCTTTGTCTGGAACGACGATGGTCTGTGGGCGGCCCACTGACGGCGGAATTGCCTGCGTGACCAGCTGGCGTGCCTCGGTTGGATCGATGTTGGACAGAAAGAACGTTCGCAACACCAACTGTTGGTATTGCGGCCGGCGAGTTTGCTCCGCAACCAGGATGGTGCGCCGGCTAAGCTTCTGAAAGAACAACCCTTCCTGCAAAAACACATAGTCCAGCGCCTGGGCAGTGGTCACGTCGCGCAGATTGAGATCTATCGTGCGGGGCTGCGCGAACGACGTCCGATCGAAAATCACATTAAGATTCAGCTGTTCTGCCAGACTGCGAATGAATGCCTTGAGATCTCCGCTATAGGTAATTACGCGGAGCTGTTGAGTGGTCGGAGCCGTGAAAGCTGAATCAGGAACCTGAGCGCTACTTTGACTCAAGGTCCCGCCTTCCGGAAGATCGGCGCCCTTGGGTTGACTACCGGCAGAAGGTGCGTTGCCCTCTTTCACGTTCTGGAGTCGCAGCATGCGCTCCATCTCAGATACAGCGAGGGAGTTCACCGGATCATATCCGTACGACATTCGAAAGGCGTTGTACGCTCCGATGTAGTCCTGCTTTTCTGCCAGCGCACGTCCCTGCTGCATGTAGGCCTGCGAAGCGTTGAAACTCGCGCGTCGGAAATGGAGTTGATACTCCATATTGGACGGGTCGGCAGCCACCGCCAGGGTGAACTCCTGCGCAGCCTTTTCCCATTGCTGGGCAGCTTCGTATTGCAAACCTTTCTTGTAGTTTTTCTCGCCCTTCTTTGCCAGGGCAGTGACCGGCAGGGCCAGTAAACAAAAGGTAAGCAACAGCGACACGAATATCTGAGACTGAGTCTTGGTTTTCATGAATATCTCTCTCAAAGGGAGGTGCGAGTCGTAGCGGCCATATAATGCCGCTGCTGGGGCCAATATTGCAATGCGTCATGGCCCCGTTTCCTTACACGCGGAGCAAAAAGTTTGGTTCCTCAAACGGTCGGGAAGTTTGGGATGAGAGCGACCGCCCTCAGGAAGCCTGAAGATGTCGAGCGATTTTCTATCTACCGGCGCTGATTTCCTCCACAAAGGTCACTCGATTGATCTCGTGAAGTGTTGAAATTCCGGCAAATACCTTCTTAAGCGCCGAATCGCGCAGACTGGTTAGGCCTTCCGCTTCGGCTGCCCGGCGAACCTCTGAACCCGGTCGTCGCTCCACAATCATCTCGCGAATATTGTCGGACAAATCGAGCAACTCGTGAATCGCGGTTCTTCCACGATAGCCAGTGTGGTTACAGGCGTCACAACCGACATTCATATAGAACGTTCGGCCACGATCCTCGTCCGGCCTCAATCCTGATTCCATCAGCTCTTCATCGGTTGCCTGATAAGGGCGTTTGCAGTAGGGACAAAGCATGCGAATCAGCCGTTGGGCCAGCACACAATTCAGCGAAGAGACAAAGTTGTATGGTTCGACACCCATGTTCAAAAAGCGACCGATAACGTCGATCACATTGTTCGCGTGTACTGTGGTGAAAACAAGGTGACCAGTCAAGGCTGATTGAATGGCGATCTGCGCGGTCTCGGTGTCGCGAATTTCGCCGACCATGATCTTGTCCGGGTCGTGACGGAGAATAGAGCGCAGTCCGCGATCAAAAGTGAGACCTTTCTTTTCGTTAACCGGAATTTGGGTGATGCCGTGAAGTTGATACTCAACCGGATCTTCGATGGTAACGATTTTGTCTTCTTCGTTGCGGATCTCATTCAGTGCCGCATACAGCGTGGTTGTCTTACCTGAACCAGTAGGTCCGGTTACCAGCACCATGCCATACGGTTCCGCGATGTACCGGCGAAACTTCCGCACATCCTCTTCTGCAAAGCCGACCACATCCAGATTTAGATTTCGAAACGCCTCGTTGATCTGTTCCTTGTCCAGAATACGAATGACCGCATCCTCACCATGAATCGTCGGCATGATCGACACACGAAAATCTACATTGCGTCCTTTGTATCTGACTCGAAAACGTCCGTCCTGGGGCACCCGACGTTCGGCAATGTCGAGTTCCGACATTACCTTAATACGAGAGATTAGTGTTTGGTGATAAGCGAGATCTATGGGATCAACTTTCGCGTAAAGCGCGCCGTCGATGCGGTACTTGACTTGAACTTCAGTGTCGCGAGTTTCAATGTGAATATCGGAAGCGCGCGATTCCATCGCATTATAAATAATCGTGTCGACCAGCTTGATAATCGGCGACATCTCGGAGTCGGTCGCCAGACGATCCAGGTCCAGCACCTCTTCACCGTGTTCCGTTTCCCTGACCAAAGAAATCCGAAAACCTGACGCCGCCTCCTGGAGTACGCGTTGGGTCGCATCGCCCCGCCGTAGAATTACGTCAATTGAGCCGGCCGTTGCCACGTAAGGAACAATCCGCGCGTTGAGAGCTCCGGCTAGCTCGTCCAGGTGGTCGAGGTCAGAAGGATCCGCAATCGCCAGATGCAACCCCCTGGCATCTCGCTTCAACGGAAGAAATTGATAGCGCACCATCAGGTCGACAGGAATCTGATTGAATTGCTCGTAGTCAACCGGGGAATCACGATCCTGCGGCAACAGATCGATGAACTTAAGGCGATAGCGGAGCGCAAGCTCTTTCGCAGCTCGCACCTCTGGCGGGTCGTGCTCTCCGTCACTGGCAGTGATTGGATCCACCGCCTGGAGCGTGGTGCTATCGTCTTGGGTGATTGACTCCATAATGACTTCTTCCCGGAGGCTAAATACCAAACTATGGGCGACCCGTAATTCCGGAACCGCCTGAGATGGACTGGATGATCGGCAGGTAGATTGCCAACAGGATCGTTACGACAACTCCACCCATGACTATGAGAATCGCAGGCTCAAGCGTGGTCGTCAACTGCTCAAGTCGCACCTCTGATTCCGCATCGTAAAACATTGCAACCTCGTCGAGCATCTCGCGTAAGCTGCCCGAACGTTCACCAATTCCGATCATGTCTATAGCCAGCGGCGGCACCCACTCGGCAGCCTCCAAACTATCAGTGAACGTCCGTCCCTCGAGAATCATCGGCAAAATTGACGAACTGCGACGCCGTAACTCGCGATTTGTAATCGACTCGGCCGCGATCTCCCATGACTCGACCAGGGTGATGCCGCCGGCCAGCAACGTCGCAAGCGAGCGCGTAGCCTGCGCCACCGATAACTGCACCACCAGCTTACCCGCCAATGGCACCTTCAAAATCAGTTGATCCAGTTTCAAACGGCCCTGAGTTGTTCGTGACCACAAAAGCAAAAGGACCGTTCCGCCGATGAACAAAGGTCCGAACCAAATTACATTAGTGGAAAGCCATCGCGAGAGTCCCACAACAATCTGCGTCACGGTGGGCAACTCATTTCCAAAGCCTGAAAAAAGATCCGACATTCGCGGCACAACATAGATGGTGAGAAACGTGACCATGCAGCCCGACGCGAATAGCAGAAATAACGGATAGGCAAGCGCCCCGCGAATCTTTCGGCGCAACGCAACGTTGCGGCGCATGTAGGTTACGTAGCGATTGAGAACCTCATCCAGCGCACCCGAGCGTTCGCCGGCCAAAATTGACGCGGTATAAATCCTCGGAAAGATACTTCCCTGAGCCGCGAATGCTTCCGACAACGCGGCTCCTCCACGAATTTGCTCTTCGACGTCCCCGAGCACTGCTCGCAGGCGAGCTGAGGCCGCCCGCTTTCGGAGCATCGAGATAGCTTGCAACATTGCGATGCCTGCTCGAGACAGCGCGGCGAGCTGCTGATTGAAAAGCAGGAAATCGTTTGCCTTGACTCGGGCGTGCGAGCCTCGACCACCTAGTTTGGTGAGCGCGACAACGCCCGTGGTCTTTGGGGGAGTCACATTGAAGACTCTGAACCCCTCACGCTCCAAACGCGCGCGCACCTCGCCGACTCCTGCCGCCTCGACAGTCCGCGTCACCACTTCGCCAGCGGGAGTTCCTAATCTACAAATGAATTCAGCCATGTTTTTTTGCAGTTAACTCGGCAGAATCGAAAGTATAACATGCAGTGACGCACGAGCCGGGAGTTGGCCGGACTGCAGCCATACACGCTGGGGTTGCCTGGGAGTTGCGAAAGCTTATCTATGCGACTTGCGTTTGAGTCAGCTTCTTGCAGACTGCGCAGGAGCTGTCCTAGAATGAATTCCAGTCCAATACAGACTGGAATAGGAAAGCACGCGCCACGTCTCCCGCGCCGTTATCCGGGTGAGTCTGGAAACTTTTAGCTACTCGGGCATCACTCGTTCTCGCTCTGGCATCTGTGTTGGCAGTACCTCTCTGGCCAGTTCCAACAATTTAATGTTTGCGAGAAGCGGGGGTTTCATGTATTTGCCCACTATAGACGCTCTTAAGATCGCGATTTTCTCTATCGTTGTCCTGCTTTCTGTAACCGCCTCAACAAATATTGCCCTGGGTCAGCCTCCGGGTTCTGAGAAGCCCGCCGGCAGTTCGACGGTCACGACGCAACCGGTAATCGGCGATTCCCAAAAACAACTTCCGGGTAAAGAGCAAACCGGGCCAGTCATCACTAATACCGATTTAATTACCCTGACGGTCACCGTTACGGACACCTACGGACGCTATGTGTCAGGCTTGAGCAAGAACGCGTTCACCGTTCTCGACGACAAACAGCCGCAGGAGATCACATTCTTCAGTGATGACGATGCGCCGGTCTCAGTAGGGGTGATTTTCGACGTCTCGGGTTCGATGAGCGGAGACAAGATCAGACGAGCGCGCGATGCGCTGGCCAATTTCATACAAACAAGTCATAACGCCGATGAGTATTTTCTGATCGCATTTAACTCGCGAGCGCAACTGCTGCTGGACAAGACTCGTGATGGCGACGCGGTCCTGGACAAACTCACCTTCGTGCAAACTAAAAACAACACCGCGCTTTACGACGCTTGCTACCTCGGCGTCGAGAAAGTACAGCGCGGCGCTCATCCCAAGCGTGCGCTACTTTTGATCAGCGACGGACAGGACAATAACTCTCGCTATACCTTTAATGAGGTCAGAAGGCTTCTGAAAGAATCCGACGTCGTCTTGTACGCGGTTGGAATTCTAAGCGGTAATGACGCAGGCAGTGCCCTTGGAATGGGGGGCCAGGGTACGCTGGACGAACTTTCAAACGTCTCTGGTGGTAAGGCTTTTTTCCCCCGTAGCCCAGCGGAAATGGACGACATCTTTGAGCAGATCGCACTTGAGTTGCGTCACCAGTACTCCATCGGCTACAAGCCGAATAACTTTGTGAACGATGGCAAATGGCACAAGGTCAAGGTCAAGGTAACGCCTCCGCGTGGCCTGCCCCGCTTGTTTGTGCGTTCCAAGGAAGGCTACTACGCGGTTCCTCCAGCGCGGTGACCAGAACGTTTTTGATCCCGGTTCGGCAACGCGCAATCTCTCCGGAAGCATCCTTTTGATGTAGCAGTGGATTCGTTTTCTGAGGTTCGTGCACTTACCCCGGCTTCCAGATTAGATGAACAAGCTGAAAGATACGGCGCATTGAATAATCCAACGCTCATGAGAAACACGCTTGGGACGCTTTCTGGTCAGCGTCCATCCGAGCTAGACTCACACGACGGCACACTGAACATAGTCGGCTACCGTCAAAAGAGACGGACTTTAAGTTGAGGATTAGATTGTTGAAAGAACAAAGGACGAATAGCTTCAGGTGGCGCGCGCTAAGTTTACCCGCGCTCGTGGTTTTGCTGCTGGGATTTATGGGAGCTTCGAACACGATCTCTCTGGCTGAAGCCCAGGATGCGCGTCAACGACGCAGCGCCTCGCCCACTCCATCTCCCTCGAAGCCAGCGACTTCAACGGCACCCAGTAACCTAACCCAAAGTCGACCGACCCCAACTCCATCGCCGCGCATTCAAAGCGACCGCGTGGCGCCACAGCTTGGCGAACCGCCGCCACCACCGGTGTTGAAGCCGAAACCCAGTCCCACACCTGAGGAACCGGAGATCGAGGAAGGCAGTCGCATCACCATTAATACTGAGTTGGTTAATTTGAACGTTCGCGTCATTGACCGTAACAATCGACCGATAAACACCGTAAGCCAACAAGACTTTCATGTATTTGAAGACGGTGTGCCGCAACCGATCGAGTACTTTTCAAGGGAAGAGGTCCCGATCAGTTATGGCCTCGCCGTCGACACCTCAGGTTCATTGCGCTCTCAGTTGCTGAGTGTCATCGACGCGGCCAAAACCATCATCGGCAGTAACAAGCAAGGCGACGAAACTTTTCTGGTTCGCTTCATCAGCAGCGACAAGATTGAAACCGTCCAGGATTTCACCGCTAACAAGGAATTGTTGATGGACGGACTCGACAGTCTTTACGTCGAAGGCGGTCAAACAGCGATCGTCGATGCGGTCTACCTCACGTCGGAACACGTTGCCGAATACAGGAAAGGCGATGAGAGCGACAGGCGGCGCCGTGCCCTGATCCTCATCACCGACGGCGAAGACCGCAACAGCTTTTACAAACAGGAACAGCTTTTCGCCAAGTTGCGTGAAGAGGACGTTCAGATTTTCGTGATCGGGTTTGTTAACGAACTCGACAAGGAAGGCGGTTTGATTCGCAAGAGTCCGCGTGAGAAAGCCGTGAACCTGGTTACACGGCTGGCGACTGAAACCGGCGGCCGCGCTTTCTTTCCACAGTCGTTGTCTGAACTTCCCGAGATCGCAAGTCAAATCGTGCGCGACCTTCGCACCCAGTATGTGCTTGCCTATAACCCAACCAATAAAGTGCGCGACGGGTCGTATCGCTCGATCAAGGTAACGGTCGCCCAGGGTGGGGGAAATGATCGGCGAATTGCGCTAACCAGAAACGGGCGGGTTGCTGGCAGAGAGGGTGGCGCGGTTCCGAAGCCTCCGCCAGTCAAAATACCTCCCGTTAAAACAGGAACACGACCCTAGTCAACCCGACGGTCAATTTACGAAGAGGCACTGAGCAATCCGTGCCTTTTTTGCGCTGTCCGGAAGACCCGCGCCCAACTCGTTTTAATAGAGTTCCAGCCGGCATCACGGAGCTGGGCTATAATTTGAGAGCTCTCTTTATTCCAAGGGTAAGAGGAATCCAAATGCCGTGTGATCCTACTTTTCTGGCCAACATCAAAATGTTTGAGTTGCTCGACGAAGACGATCGCCGTGCGCTCAGTGAGGTGGTCGACGAGATGTCCATCGGCGCAGGGCAGACACTTTTCCAGGCGGGCGATCCGGGCGACTCACTGTTCATTATGCAAAGCGGCGAGATCGAACTTTTTATCAAGGATACTGTCGGGCAAAGGATTGTACTTACGACGGCACAGTCGGGTGACATGTTTGGCGAGCTGGCGATGCTTGACACTGGACCGCGCACGGCAACAGCGCTGGCGCTTACCGATTGCGAAGTTCTGGTGCTCGACCGTGACGATCTGGTCCTGCTGTTTCAGCGAAAACCTGAATCCGCATTGCATATGCTCGCAGCGCTCAGTGGGCTCACGCGGAAAGCTGATGAACTACTGCGCACCCGAGTGTCGCGAAACGTGAATGAAGAGATTCAGGTCCATTCAACGCCTCTACAGCGAATAGCGGACTGGATCGCGTGGTTCAGCGGCAGCATGCCCTTCCTAATCATCAACGCGGCGTGGTTCATCCTTTGGATATCATTTAACTCTGTGCCGGTCGGTGTTCCCGCGTTCGATCCTTATCCCTTCAATTTCCTGACCATGGTAGTCTCGCTGGAAGCCATCTTTCTGTCGTGCTTCGTACTCATTAGCCAAAGCCGGCAAGGTGAGAAAGATCGAGTGCGATCCGATATCGAGTATGAGGTAAACATAAAGGCCGAACTCGAGATCGCCCACTTGCACGAGAAGACCGATCGGCTCTATGAAAACATGATGGCGCGATTTTCTACTTTCGAGAAATTACTGAGTCGATGAAGGAGAGGGTTCGATTGCGATGACCTAATTTCAATGCCGGTGCGGAAGCGGGCGCTGCCGCTCCCGGTTCTGACTAGTCCACGTTGGACTACAGCCCTTTCGACTTTCTCTTGTGCCGCGTTTCCGCTTCCTCAATTGAGTGTGTCGCCGTCAGCGTCGCATCGTGCTTCGCCATCTTGACGAGTTGCCGGTAGTGTCTATGAAGCACTTGAATTTCAGCTTCTGACAAATCTTCGACATCGATCAGGCGATTACTCGCTCCGTTCAGGGCCGCCACTATTTCGTTCAGCTTGAGATGAATCGCCTGCGCATCTTTGTTTTGCGCGCGCTGAATGAGAAAGACCATGAGAAAGGTCACGATGGTCGTACCAGTATTGATGACGAGCTGCCAGGTGTCGGAAAAATCGAAGATGGGGCCGGTGATCACCCAAATAAGAATAACGGCAACGGCGAGCAGGAACGCAGCTGACGTACCCGTGGCCTTAGTGGCTTTCAGTGAAAAGCGCTCGAGAAGTCGACTCAGTCTGCTCTTTCTGTTTTTCGTAGCACCCACCTCCTCCAGGAACCGCATTCTGCATTTAGCGGTCGCGATATTTGGTTCAAAAATCTATCGAGAGACCAAGTTGCACACCAAGCCGCGGACTGGCGTCATACTTCCCTGCGACCAATCCAAAGTCGAACGACAGGTTCTCCCTTAACTGATAGTTTCCCCCTACAAGCGTCTGCAGTTGACCTTGACCAAGCAGAAAATTCTTCGTCTGTGCGCCTGTGACTTCGACTCCAAGCTGAAGGTTTGGTGTAAATTCACGTACCAGCGATGCGCCACTTGTGAGGACCGTACCGCGAGCTCGGATCCCAAGCGCACCGGTGGTTTCGTTACCCGAAAACAAAACCCCGCCGTTTATCCTGAGCTTGGTTTTATTGGTCAACGATTTTTGCAGGATGCCATTGATGTAGAAATCTGCCAGGCCAGATCCCAGCTGCCGCGCGGTGTCGCCGGTCGGCAACTCGAGATTCATTCCAATGGAGAGCGCCGGTCGATGCGACCCTTCGCGCTCTCGTAGAAAGTTGTACTTGAGCGAAATATTTGTGTCGCCGATTCCGGAGATAGTCTTTGGGAATGCTCCCGACGCGTTGAAGATCGTAATCCAGGGAACTGCTACACCGACCTCGACGTGTTCAAACAATCCGTAGACCAGTTCGAATTCGGATGTATTTTGTTTGAGGCTGGGATGGGCCGAGCGCTGCAGCAGATCGAGTTGGCTGCTGAACTCGAAATGCAAATGGCCCCGGGCAGTTACGTCTGCGTCGTCAGTGATGAAGGGTTGTTGAGCGGGGGCAGTGGTCACACAAGCAGCAAACAAAGACAGGCTGAATATGATGCAACGAAATGGAATTCGAACCTGCGAACGAGGGGGATTCACGGTTAGGGGTGATCGGTTTGTGGTTTAGGACGCACTGAGCCACTGATCTTCTTGCGAGTAGTCGCGCCCGTTCGAAGTACCGGAATTCCCTGATCCACATTCGAGTGTGGGCGTGGAATAACATGAGTGGCGACCACTTCCCCAACTTTTGTCCCGGCCGCTGCCCCAGCGTCGACGGCGCTCTGGACCGCCGCAACCTCGCCCCGGACGATGGCCGTCACCAGGCCGGCATCGATCTTCTCATAGCCCACAAGTTGGACATTCGCAGCTTTCACCATGGCATCGGCAGCTTCAATCATTGCCACCAGGCCACGGCATTCGACCATTCCAAGTGCTTCTTCCATGGTTCTGCTCCTTCATGCGCGACTGGGTTGAAGTTTCAAGTTTGTAGTTTGTAGTTTCTAGTTTCTAGTTTCAGGTTTGTTTCGTTCGATCCCAACTTAAATAGAGCCAAAACCGAAACTAGAAACTTGAAACTTGAAACTACAAACTTGAAACTTTGAAACTCGAAACCCCTTCAGTTCCTCAGCGAATGAATCGGCGCCGGAATTCGTCCACCGCGCCTGATGAAACCCGCTGAGGAAAACGCGTTGACTGCCATGATCGGCGCACTGCCTAATAGCCCACCGAATTCAACCACCTCCCCGACCTCACGACCGGGAACGGGAATTAGTCGCACGGCCGTGGTCTTGTTATTCATCACGCCGATAGCCATCTCGTCAGCGATGATTGCGGCAATTGTTTCTGCGGAAGTCGAACCCGGCACCGCCACCATGTCGATACCAACTGAACAGACGCTCGTCCAGGCTTCGAGTTTATCGAGCGACAACGCCCCCATCCGCGCAGCCTCGATCATCCCGGCATCCTCCGATACGGGAATGAAAGCGCCACTCATACCGCCCACTGAGCCACTCGCCATCGCTCCACCTTTTTTCACTGCGTCTGTTAATAGCGCCAGCGCAGCCGTAGTGCCGTGCGTGCCGGCCCGCTCGAAACCCATTCCCTCTATGATGTTGGCGACCGAATCTCCCGGGACGGGCGTCGGCGCGAGCGACAGATCGATGATGCCGAACGGTAAGCCCAACCGTCGCGCCGCTTCGCGACCCACCAGTTCACCAGCGCGAGACAATTTGAAGGAGAGCTTCTTGATAATCTCGGCAATCTCTTCCAAAGGCAGATCCGCAGGTGCGTTTTTGATTGCGTAATTGACGACACCTGGCCCGGATACCCCGACGTTGATCACCGCCTCAGGCTCGCCCACGCCGTGAAAAGCGCCGGCCATAAACGGATTGTCCTCAACCGCGTTGGCAAAACAGACAAACTTCGCGCACGCGATACCACCTTGATCACGAGTTCGCTCAGCTGCCTCTTTGATCAACTCACCAACCTGACGCACGGCATTCATGTTGATACCGGCTCGGGTCGTGGCGACGTTCACGGAAGAGCAAAGACGAGTGGTACCGGCCAAGGCTGCCGGAATCGATTCCAGGAATCGCTGCTCGCCCCTGGTGGCGCCTTTATGGACCAGCGCAGAGTAACCGCCGATGAAGTCTACGCCGACCGCAACAGCGGCTTCGTCGATGGCGCGGGCCAGTAAAACCGGATCGCCCCCGGGCTCAGCAATCATCGACAAAGGCGTAACCGCGATCCTCTTATTGGCGACGAGAATACCAAATTCGTCACCAATGGCGTCAACCGTGGGTACCAAACGTGCGGCGATGCGGCGAATCTTCTCGGTCGCACGCTCGGCCGTGCTTCCGATCGAGTCAGAAACGCAGTCACGCAAACTCAAGCCAAGCGTGACCGTGCGCACGTCGAGGTGCTCCATTTCCGTCATCGCCAGCGTTTGAAGAATTTCTGCCTGGGTATATTCCATGAATCGACTAGGAGATGAGTTTGCTCATGATTAGGATGATCAGAAAAACGAGAAACAATACGGCTGCCACGAGCAGGAACCGCAGGCTGGGATCATAAGCGGCCTGGTCCAAAACGACTGTGGAAATTTTGCGCAGCTTTTCGACTCGCTGGACAACGCGACCATCACGAGGCTTGACCGGGGTGGGATCAGTCTTGACGCGACTACCATGTCCCATCGCAATTCCTCCCGGTCTTTGGAGTGGCATGGTGGGGGCTTCGAGCATTGGAGCATTGGAAGCCTTTGTTTCGCGATTGCTTTCTTCCCTTGGTTTCACCTTTGGCCCGGGGCTCTCGAGCGCCTTCGTTTCGTCCAATAGCGAAGTTCCACACTGAGGACAAAAAAAAGCGCGGTCGCGAATTGACGCGCCGCAATCATGGCAACGACGGGCGATCTCAGGCTCAGACATGATTACAATTTCTCACACTCGGTGCATTGCGTTGAATAGGTCTTCGCGTTGGGCGTAGATGCGTACGCCCAGCTTTTCGCCTTCGTTCCGCAGGCGTTCCTTCAACTCGGTAGTGCTTTCGCGGCTGCGTGAAGTGTCGGTGATGATCACCATCGCAAACTTACTCTGCACCACCGTTTGATTGATATCAACAATGCTGCAATCCGCCTCCGCGAGGATCTGCGCGACCGCCGCAACTATCCCCGGATGATCCACTCCAAATACGGAGATCACCATGCGCCCGGAAGATCCTTCGCGCGCCTGAGAAGAGATCGACCCGCTGGTCGGCAAGGACGAGGCAGTAGAAAGTGAGGAACCGTTGGCGTTCAGGAAAGGTTCAACTTCGCGGTAGACCTCGGTCACCAGATGTTCGACCGTCTGCTCATCTGCGCTCGCACCAAGTCGGCTGTAGACCGCGCGCGTAATTCGGTAGATCAGCTCTTCGTTCGCCATTTATCCCTGGTACTAAGTGCTGAGTACTGAGTTCCAAAGTTCTCAGTCTCGTCTGACTGTTGTCAAGATGACGCCGTTCATTTAAATTTCTCGGGTGCGTATGAACTCCAGTATAAATTCTCAAGATCCGTCTGACAGTTGGAACTCAGCACTCAGTACTCAGCCCTGGGTTTTATCGGCCCCCATTATCACGTGCCAGCCTGGCGGCCGCTTCGCGCATCTCAGCTGAGACGGTGTCGGTAATATCGACGCGATCGACGATGCCTACCACTGCGGCTTCAATCGACATGTCCTGATTCCCAATCGCCGTGCGGGCTGCTTTCCCATACGCGCACATCACCATCTCACCCGTGCCTGCGCCTAAACGATCGGCAACTACAACGATATTGCGCGTGGGCTCCTTATCAAGATCGTAAGGATGCACAATGAGGAACCTGACGCCTTCCAGATCAGGCGTCTTCTTCGTTGACCAAACAGTGCCGACGACGTGGGCTAGGAACATGGAAGTTTCTGGTCTCGAGTGTCGAGTTTCTAGTTCTACTGGTCCAGTTACGAGGTTCCTGCTCGAGCCAACTCCTCACGGCTTGAAAACTCGAAACCAGAAACTTGAAACTAGAAACTCTTACGCTTTCGCAAACACTTCCGCGGGTTCGCCGATATCGCGAGCTGCGGGAGTGATGATCGTTTTGGAGTTGATGTAAATCTTTTCGCCCTTTTGAATCGCACGCTTCACATCGTCTTCACTGACGAAGTCTGTCGCAGTGCGTCCATTACCAGCCGGTGGTTTAGACTCGCGCGCGCCATTCGCAGCAGACTTGCTATTCGAGCTCCGATTCGCAGGGGCTCGCCCACCTTCGTCGGAACTGTTCGGCTCTCGATACATACTCCCAGCCTCAGATTCGCTCACGGTGGCCTTCGAAGTAGCGACACTCTCTTCCAACGGGCGGCCTGCCAGAAAACGGTCCACGATCGCAGCAATCTCACGACGATCAATCTTACCCCCTGGTCCGGCAACCGGCTGACGAGCGGGTGCGGCGTTTGCACTTGAAACGGAGGTAATCGGCTGAGTGACTGTTGGTCGCGCACTCGTCACCGGTCTCGTTTCAAACGCCACGCGTTTGATGTCCATCAGGTGAAGCGGCGACACGTTGTCTGACGTCACGTTACCACCCCACGAACCACAACCCAACGTCATTGAGGGTGGCAGAGCGGTCGAGAATCCGATCGCGCCATGCGTCGTCGGTGTATTGACAGTGACGCGCGAGGCCGGCATCTCAGCGCCAAACTTAACCGCCGCTTCTCTTGAGCGAGTGTGAATTCCGGCTGTGTGGCCCATGCCGCCATAGCTAAGCACTTCGTAGCAGCGCTCGGCTCCTTGCGCGAGTCCATCGGCCACATAGAAAGCCAGGATCGGAGAAAGCTTCTCCATTGACAGCGGATAATCGCGGCCCACTCCGGCTACGTCCGCAATCAAACAACGCGTGTTGGGTGGCGGCGTGATGCCGGCCATTTTGGCTATAACCTCAACCGACCTGCCAACGACCGCGGGATTGAGCGAACGTTGCGGCGTCGCGACGACTTTCCCCAGTTGCACTGCTTCTGCGGATGAAACAAAGTGCGCGCCCTGCGATTTGAATTGTTCCCGGACTGCCGCCTCAACTGGGGCGTCGCAAACCACAGCCTGCTCAGACGCACAGATGGTCCCGTTGTCGAAACATTTGCCGGTCAGGATGTCCTGTACCGCTTTTGGAATATCTGCGGTTTTTTCAATGAACACCGGAACATTTCCCGGACCAACGCCAAAAGCAGGTTTGCCTGATGAGTACGCTGCGCGCACCAAACCAATGCCGCCGGTTGCCAGAATGACGGCGGTTTGCTTGTGCTTCATCAAAGCCTCAGTGCCTTCGATTGTAGCGGTCGTCATACAAGCAATTGCGTCTGCGGGCAATCCCTCTTTGACAGCTGCATCGCGCATTACTTTCACTGTTTCGTTAATGCATTTCGCCGCCGACGGATGTGGCGACAGTACGATGGTGTTTCGCGACTTGAGCGCGATCAGTACTTTGAATATGGCAGTTGAGGTGGGATTTGTAGAAGGGATAATGCCGGCAACGACGCCCCGCGGACTGGCGATCTCAACGACGTCTTTCGATTCTGAGACAACTCCTACTGTCCGTAAGCCGCGAAAGTAGTTCCAAACGTCTTCTGCCGCAAAGCGATTCTTTTCCTGTTTGTCTTGGGCGACGCCATACCCGGTTTCTTCAACAGCCATTGCGCCGAGTCGAGCTGCTTCACGTAAAGCAGCATGGGCCATTGCTTCGCAGATGCGATCAATCTTTGCCTGGTCGTAGCGCGAGATCTCAAGTTGGGCCTTGTGGGCGGCTTCGACAAAATCTCGCGCCTGTTGTACCGAAACAAGGTCCTTATCTACCGACATGATTGAACCTCCAACCCATTGTTAAACTCCAGTTTAGCCCTGGCTGGATTTTGCAAGGACCGCCACAACTGGAAATTATCAATCTATCGGGCTCGCTCCTTACTAGTTTCGCGGGTGCCTTGAGCGGCTCGTCCTTCTTCTCCCTGACCCAATTGCCCGCGTGCTCCGCCCTGCAGAGTGCGTTCATCCGGGCTAAGTCCGGTGCGTCCGTCGACTGGCAAAACCCGCTCGACTTCGGCATGCGGCCGAGGGATGACGTGTACGCTGATCAACTCGCCCACGCGTCGGGCTGCGGCCGCGCCAGCGTCTGTTGCCGCCTTCACCGCTCCAACATCGCCACGCACAAAAATCGTTACATAGCCGGCGCCGATGTATTCCTTTCCAAGCAATTGAACATTGGCTGCTTTCACCATGGCATCGGCTGCCTCAACAGCGCCAACGAAGCCTTTGGTCTCTACCATTCCGAGCGCTTCTAAGGGCATTCTCGTATCCTCACTTTTCTGATTGTAGGAGTTAAAGTCGATTGTTCGGTAACGGCGTCAACGTATCATCGCAGGCGACAAGAATCAAGAAGACGAGGAGTTTCTAGTTTCCAGCTACAAGTCTTAAGTTTGCTTTGAATCGGAATGGAAACGTGAAACTGGAAACTACAGTCTTCCTCATACCAAAAGTTTGACAGCGTTTAGCACCGCGAGCTATATTGCGGCAACAGAATAAGTTGTTCTTGCAGAAGGGGCTTTTGCAGATCTGCGACGCTCAGGATCCTTTCGGATACTCCCGCACTTAGCATCGCAAAATGTTTCCACCCACCGAAGCGGGCCAGAAGGGCTGACGCGGTTTGGTAATGGCAACAACCATAGGCGAACAGTTGCGGCTCGCACGTGAGGAGCGTGGTATCCCCCTACGTGAGATCTCCGATCAGACCCGTATTTCAATCCACTACCTCGAAGCAATTGAAAACAACGATTACAAGCGTCTCCCCGGCGGCATTTTTAATAGAAGTTTTGTAAAGGCTTACGCAAAGTGCGTCGGCTACGACGAAAAAAAGGCAATAGAGGGTTATACGCGCTACCTACGTGAGCAGGGCGAATCGGCGGATGAAGTTGCCACCACGCCCTATCAGTCCAAGGTTTACACCGACACACCTGCTACGCGATCACCCGTACTGACGGTTGCTTTGGCGATTCTGATCCTGGCAGTGCTGACCTTTTTGGCTTTGGGCGCGCTCTACTGGGTGCAACACAGGTCGGCTGCATTGAAGCTGAACAACGAGTCGGTCATGCTCGCCGAGACCGCGCGTGTGCAATTTGCAGGGGATTTACCGAAATCTTAACTCGATTAAGTTTTACAAGCGTGCTCTTGTTGATAAGCGTCTTTTGCTGCGTGGTGCAGCGGGATGGTGTGCGCCAGCCGGAACAATCCAAACTGCCCGTCAGAAATGGCGGGCAGTTTTGCTTTTAGAAACCGTCATCTGACTAAGGAGTGATACGCGAAGCTATGATCACCAAGGATATTATCGAGGGTCTGACTTTTGACGACGTACTGTTGGTACCGGCTCGCTCGGACGTCTTGCCAAACGAGACCGACACTTCCACGCGCTTCACCCGAAACATTCAGTTACAAATCCCACTTTGCTCAGCCGCGATGGACACAGTCACCGAAGCAGCGCTGGCCATTGCACTCGCACAACAGGGCGGCATTGGCGTCATTCATAAGAACATGACCATCGACCGCCAGGCCGAAGAGGTAGACAAAGTAAAGCGTTCGGAATCCGGAATGATCGTCGATCCAGTAACGATTCGGCCTGATCGTCCGGTTCGCGAGGCACTACTTGTTATGGAGCGTTACCACATCAGCGGTGTTCCGGTAGTCGACGAAGATGGTCACCTTGTCGGCATCATTACCAATCGCGATCTGCGCTTCGAAACCAGGTTCGACATCCCTGTCTCAGAAGTAATGACAAAACAGCCGCTGGTCACTGTTCCAGTTGGGACCACTCTCGATCAGGCGAAAGCCGTTTTGCAGAAACACCGTATCGAGAAACTGCTCGTAGTCGACGACGATAAGCGCATCAAAGGCCTGATCACGGTAAAAGATATTCAAAAGGCGATCAAATATCCGAATGCCGCGAAGGATGATCTCGGAAGGTTGAGAGTAGCCGCGGCCATTGGCGCCACTGGCGATTACCGGGAACGTGCTGACGAGTTGGTAAATCGCCGGGTTGATTGCCTCGTGATCGATACGGCGCATGGACATTCATCTCGCGTCATCGAAGCGGTCCGCGAAATCAAGCAGCGACACCCCCAGACAGATCTGATTGCGGGTAACATCGGCACTACCGAAGGTGCTGAAGAGTTGATCGCTGCCGGTGTGGATGCGGTGAAAGTTGGAATTGGGCCGGGATCCATCTGCACGACTCGAGTAGTAACCGGCGCCGGCGTGCCGCAGATTACAGCGATTCAGTCGTGCGTAATTGCCGCGCGCAAAGCCGGCATTCCTGTAATCTCCGACGGCGGTGTTAAGTTTTCCGGCGACGTGGCAAAGGCAATTGCCGCGGGCGCCGACGTGGTTATGATTGGTTCCCTGTTCGCCGGAACTGAGGAAGCTCCGGGCGAAGTAATCCTGTTTCAGGGCCGCTCGTTCAAGACCTATCGCGGGATGGGTTCGATTGGCGCGATGCGTGAAGGTTCGCGCGATCGTTATGCGCAGGAAGCGACGGACATCGATTCGAAACTGGTGCCCGAGGGCATCGAGGGACGCGTTCCTTACAAGGGCACCCTGGCCGACATGGTGACGCAATTAATCGGCGGCCTTCGCTCAGGAATGGGCTACACAGGGTGTCAAACGATCAAACAATTTCAGGAGCAGAGCAAATTCATAAGGATCACTTCTGCCGGTTTGCGTGAGTCACACGTCCACGACGTAATCATTACCAAGGAAGCTCCGAACTATCGTCTGGAATGAGGTTGTCAGCTGCCCTTAGTAAGTTATCCTCTGCTTCAGATCATTTCACAAAGCTGACGCCGTAAGCGTACCAATGTTTCCAGGTTTAATTGCAGTTTCGGGTTCCACCCTGAAGGAGCCTTATATCAATTCGTTTCACTCCCGGAGTGAGGTTCTAAGAGAACGCCCCTTCTAGAAACTTTTCATCCCCTGGGGACGATCCATTCGACTCTTTTGCAAGGGCCGCGTGACGGAAGCGACATCCGACACTTGTCGGATTTGTTTCGTTTGACTGCAATAAAACCGCGCCACAGCTTCAGTAATCAACGCCGTGACTGCTGACAACTCCGCGCGATCGGAAATACGAACCGGGCATTGCATTTGCCACGGCGATACCAGATGTCACCCCAAAAGGCTGTTCTAATCTCTAATCCAAAGACCGGTCGCTATGGAACTCGACATGGAGCTTCCACGGCAGAGATTTGCGCCTATCTTAAAGTACAGGGTTTTAACGTCGACCTGCGGGAAACGTCCAGCCCGGGTGAGGCCACGCAAATTGCCCGTGCCGCCGCGCGCAGTGGGGTGGAATTGGTTATTGTTTCCGGAGGCGATGGGACCATCAACGAAGCCTTGCAGGGATTGATCGGAATGAACACGCGGCTGGCAATCATCCCGCGAGGCACTGCGAACGTTCTGGCCCGTGAGCTTGGGCTACCACTAAATCGTCTTAAGGCAGCGGAGGTAATTGGCCAAGGCAAGGTCCAACGAGTCCATGTGGGCTGCGCCAAAAACGACGCGACAGAAGCTAAGCGATATTTCTTGCTAATGGCGGGCATCGGTCTGGATGCCTCGGTGGTGCGACGCGTAAATCCCAAACTAAAGAAGCATCTGGGCAAGGCAGCTTTCTGGCTTTCCGGATTGAGGCATCTGGCAGATTGGCAGCCGGTCCCCTTTAAGATTTCTGTTAACGGCGAGGATCTGGAAGCCACGTTTGTCTCGATCGGAAAGGCTGCATCTTATGGCGGCGATCTTTCTGTGACGCCGAGAGCGCAGTTGGATCAGCCGGATTTTGAGGTGTGCGCTATTAGCTCGCGCAGCAGACTTCGGTATTTGCAGTTGTTGTCTTATGTGATACGCAGCGGGGTTCCTGCGAGTAAACGTGAGGTGCGATTCCTGCGATGCAATCTTGTGAAAGCCACCGGGAACGCTCCGGTGCAGGTAGATGGTGAGTTGACTGGCAAGCTGCCAATGACGTTTTCAATTGCACCGGAAACGATTGAGGTCATCGTACCTTAGTCATCCCAGCCAGATTCGCCGAGGTAAAAGACACGTTCTCTGCTGGGAGCGCGGCGGCCTCGCCCCCAACATTGAATGCCACTTAGTTGAGAGATCCATTTTCACTTGATTGGAGGCGCAGCGTTTGCGGGCGAGGCCGCCCACGCTCCCACCAAAGAGCGTCGAGGCCGATTCGAAGTCGCGCTACCCTTTCAACCATGCCGCTCGCAGTGCTTTCTGCGCGAGGGTTGCGTCATTCTTCTCTTCAAGACGATACTCGAATCGATCCGGCTGGCCCATTACTATCGTCGTCGGACCTGTTCTTCGATCTCGCTTCACACTAACAGCCACTCTGTCTCCGGTCTTGTAACGCGCAAGCGTCGCCAGCCAGTTCTCACGGGTGACTCTCCTTCCACCGATCGTAAGGATTTCATCTCCTTGTTGTAAACCTGCATCTTCCGCCGGTGAGTCATGCCGCACACTCCCTATCCCGAGACTTTCGGAATCTTCCCAACTGAGGCTGATGCCGGCATTGAAACGCTCGCGCGACTGTTCACGAACCAGTCGCAATCCCACGTAACCAAACGCTTCGTCATAAGGAAGGACTTCCGGAGTTTTCACATAGCGGGCGAAAAACTCGCTCAACTCGAGGCCCGTAACCTCATTCGCAACTCGCAGCAGATCATCGCCAGTGAAACCGCGACCTCTTAAGTAGTAACTACTGTTGGAGCTCTTAACGTAGAACTCTTCGTACATCTGGCGCATTACGTCATCCAGAGAATGCTTCCCGGAGGTTCTGCCGCGAATCAGTAGATCAAAGACCAGCCCCACCAACTCACCCTTCGGATAGTAACTGATGGCCGTGTTCCCGAGATTGACGCGCTGCGTGTGGCGAGCGTCGTCCAGGTATGGCGCCGATAACGACGATTCCTCCGCGCTCATCAACTTGCTGCCCGGAGCATTCTCAATCTGGGTGATTGTTTCGGCCTCGCGCGCAAGAAACTGCGAGTTACTCCAAATTCCGGCCCGCCGCAACATTAAATGTCCGTAGTAGTTGGTGAAACCTTCAGCCACCCAGAGCGCACGTGTGCGCAGCGGCCGGCTGAAGTCCCATGGCCCAAGCTCGAGCGGTCGCAGACGCTTAACATTCCAAACATGAAAAAACTCGTGAGCAACGGTTCCGAGCGTGCTTTCGTAAACTCCCGGTTCGGTCAAAGCGCCGGGCTCAATGATTTGAGTCGAAGTTAAATGCTCCATTCCGTCTCCGGAACGATCATCCGCTGCGAAGTGAATCAGGAAGGTATAGGCATCAAACTCGGGCGGGCCCCACATAGCCACCTGCGCACGTACAATCTTCTCGATATCTCGCACCAGCGCCGGTCGCTTTCCACCTTCATTGCCGAACGAGTGAACGACGACGTGGTACTTCTTGCCGTCAACCTCGAACACATCTTCTGTCCAGTCAGGTGCAATCTCAGTCGGCGTGTCTGTCATCAGATCCCAGTTGGCAAACTCCCACTCGCGTTGGCCTGGCTTCTCCATGCGACCGTTGACGATGCGCCAACCCGACGGCGCGTCGATCGTCAAGCGCAGCGGATCAGCTTTGTGATCGACGATGTACATGAAGATTGAGCCGCCGTTGTAATTCGCGTGGCGCGTATCGAGCTGGGAGAAAGTTCCAGAGAGGTCGTTGCCAAAGACTTTGTAGTAGAAGGTAAGACTCTTCGCGCCATCCAACGCGACGCTCCACGTATGAATGTCAACGCGCGTGACGTTTCGTGGCGAAAGTTTGCACTTCGCCGCAGGCGGACAAACCCCCGCAGCGGCCCGCACCTGCTGCACGTTCTTTGCAAAATCGAAAACGGCGTAACGGCCCGGCGACCACTTGGGCATTTGAAACTCGAGCGTTTGTATCGATCTCTTCTCGGGCAACTCAACTTCGATGGCAACCTCGAAAAGATGCGACACCGGCCGCGACATGGAAAGCCGATATGTAATCGAGTGCAACGGATCTGCCTGTTGTGCCGAAGCGATAGAACAGATAGTCAGCAGCAACAGGACTAAGGAAGCGAACGCACGAGGTTTTCTGGTATCAATCGTCATAAGAACCAATAGGAACGAGTTGGGGTTTGCCAATCGCGGATGGGCTTCTGAGAGTCAGGCTGTAGCAGTTCTCGCGCATGCGCGATGTCCCGTCGGGCGAAGGGACGCACCTGCGCTGCCAGGAGTGTTGCCACCGCAATGGTCTCACCCGCAAGCGTCATTAATTCGACCTCCCGACATTTCGCGAGTGAGTTAGGCGGCGCGTAGTTTCAAGTTGAGAGGCACAATCTCGGAGAGGTTCGTCACATCAAGCAAAGCGAGAACTTTGCCCGCCTCATCCACAAACTCAACAATACACCCGCCCGGATGATGTTCATTGCTTTCGAACACCTCCACAACGGTGCCCACATCACCGCGCTTGAGGCCGGCTTCCGGTTTGTCAACCAATAGCGCCACAACTCCAAGATATTTGATTCCGTCCATCCTGCTAATCCTCACTTCACGTAGCAGCTTATCAACCGTGGGAAATCAGTGCCATTTTCGACGATCCAGGCTGTTCGCACAACCGCGGTCCGATAGTTATGGGTAAGCTCAGCATCAATCAATTACTTTTGGCCAAACGGCGAAACCTCCCCACCACCGCCTCGGCCTCACGAACAATCCTGAGCAGCTCAACCCGCAGCCATTCCGCATCCTCTAAAGTCAATCCCAAAGCAGCCAGAAACACCCTCGCCTTGTGCCCACCGGACTCGTGCTCAGGATTAAGTGAATAGTCTCGCAGCTTTGTGATGGCAACGAATGCGTTCTCAGAGTTTGGAGGTTTCATAGGAGCGTGAACGAATACTCACAGCAGAGTCAAGCACTGTTTTTTGCTGAGATTCCTCACCTTACTGTCCGGCTACTGCCCCGGGCCCTCGACGATTGCGATCTCTTCAGGCGTGAGGTCGTAGAGTTCATAGACCAGATTGTCGATCTGCCGGTCGAGTGTTGCACATTTGTTTTCGTAGAAAGTTTTGTCGCGTTCCGTCTGTGCTGCGGCTAGCCGATCCTTGGTGTGGAGCATTTGCGTAACTAACTCCACCATTCCATTCTGTTGAGCTTGGTTAGCCTGGTCGGTACTTTCAATTCGATAGATTGGCAACTGCTTTAGATATGTACCTTTGATCTTTGGAAACGTCCGACGCTGATCGTAAAAATGTTCAACCCAATACGACCGAACGAGAGCGCTATTTAGAAGGCCCAAGATGAAAAGCGGCGAATATCTCGGTTCGAACAAGTTCACCATGAACATGGTGTTTAGACACTGATACCCAAGCTCGTCGATCGCAAATTCGGGGAACCTACCTATTTGTCGAGTTAATAGTTTATGTTTTGTATCCTGCTTGTCAGGATCCCAACACCCTCCACTCTTTGCTATTTCATCATTTAAGCAGGCAAGCTGATTCCAATTCACTTTGTATCGAGAGACATCCCTCCCGGTGTAACAGGGTCGATGGGTTGCAGGTATCGAGGATTGATCCTCGACCTTCATCACATCATTGAGGTATTTGTCGCGATCACGTAGTTGCTTGCCGAAATTGACATAAGCTATTTCGCCGAGCTTTTGACTACTGGCCAAAATCTTCTGCCACAATGATGAGTGAAGCTTGCTCGTTGCACCGGTGAATAGCACGTTCGCATCTGCCAAGGCAGCGGCGATCATGATTTCTTTTCGTCCCGTTTCTCGCAATTGGTCATTTTCCGGGACGCTATGAACGATAGGAAAGCTCTTCTGCTCTGACGATCGGTGAGTAGCGACGAAGATTGCGTTGTCTACGCTAATCCCGCGAAAGACGCCGCCATCAATCACTACAAGTTCATTTATTGTTGCTTCTTCCAGGAGAAAGCGACGAAGCCCTGAGAGGTAGTTGTTCGTCAAATAATTAGCAGGCGTAATCATGCTGCAAAGACCCGAAGCTCCTGTTAGTCGCACTGCTCGCTCGATGAACAAATGGTAAGTATCAATTTTATAAGACGCAACGACATATACCAGCCGAAAGTAATCTAGTTGCGTCTCGTCTCTGAATTCATTCTGGAGCAATACATAGGGTGGATTGCCGACAATCGCATCAAACCCTCCACGCTTCATTACTTCAGGGAATGCATCATCGAAATTCATCGGATTCAGCTTGCGTTCTTTGCCCGAATCAAAAAGTTTTCCCTCGAGAATATCCCAGCCAATTAGCGAGTTCCCGCAGACTATATTCTTGCTAAGCGATGGCAAGAGCGCTTCCCGTAGCGCCATCTGCTGTTGATGCGCGGAGGACGTGGTTTCGTCTTCCAGCAGTTTCAAATAGAGCGAGAGCTGCGCGACCTCGACTGCCTGATGATCGATGTCCACGCCGTAGATATTGTTCAGGAGAATAGTGCGCCGCTGGAGCAATGAAAGCCGCAGCGCGCCTTCCTCTGTCGGCAGGCAGCCCGCCTTACGTCCTTCATTCTGCGTACGTTTGTTTCGGTTGTAATAAGCCGTGTGATAGCGCAACAACGTGTCATAAACTCCCAGCAGAAACGATCCGCTGCCACACGCAATGTCCGCGAATCGCATTGCCCGGATCTCTTCCGGCGTCTTGCTTTCGATGAGCTTGCCGACCGTGTTATCAACGATGTAACGAACGATGTATTCGGGAGTGTAGTAAACGCCGCCCGCTTTTCTTACCTCCGGCTTTTCTTCGACGCGCGCTCGCTTGTCGGTGGCGACGATTACTTTGCCGAGAAAACGCTCGTAGATGCTCCCAAGGATGTGAATGGGAATGGCGTTGAAGTCGTAAGGAGAATTAGTGTGGGAGAGGTTTCGGCTAATCTTGTCGAAAGTTCTTCCATCAGGCAGGAAGCCGGAGCTATCAAGCAGGCTATGCTCTTTGAAGATAATTCCGTTGTAGACACGATCAAGACGCCGCGAGGTGGCTATAAAATTCTCCCAGGCGTTTCCCCGCCGGTGCAGGTTTTCAATCAACGGTTCAGGTTCAATCAGCTTGTCTTCGAGAAAACGCATGAAGACGAGGCGATCAAGCGTGCGCTGCGTGACTTCAGTTAACGCCTCGCTCTCTAGTTCGGGATTGCTTCGTTTGAAGGCCCGCGCGAGTTCTTCTCGATACTCGTCAAGTTCCGTAAGAAACGCTTCGTCGATATTCTGATGCTCGTCTTTGGCAGCGCCGCGTAGCGCACGCTTGCGCGAGAGTTTTGGCAGTCCTTTGGCGAAATTCTCAATCGATCCCTCAAGCACAGATTCTCGCGAGAACAGGTAGTAGATGGTGCGAAATTTTTGTTCGTCTGAATAGTCAGTGTAGTGATACTTGAGGACGGCATGGCCGAGAGCTGTTCTGATGTCGGGCTTGAAGCGGCAATCGAGTACTCGCAGTTCTTCGAAGTCGGTTAGCACTGCGACGGGCGTGTGGCTGTTCCATCCATAGCGAATTGTTTGAAAAATAAAAGTCTGGGTTGTCGAGACCGGCGTGTGGTTTCTTGGCTTCGACGTAAAAACGCACATCGCGGAAATTGGGCGACAAGAAGGCGTAGTCGGAACGTTTGCGCCATTCATTGGTGGCGACTCCTCGCTCGACTTTGACCTCCTGTTTGTAGGGATCTGTTTGATTTTCGTGGGCCACGTCCCATCCCAGCGCTATCCAAAACTTATCGATGAAATCAAGGCGCGCCTGGGCCTCGGAATATCCCGGGGAGAGATACCGTGCTTCGTTTTGACTGAAGATGGAAACAAGCGCCTTTACCCGCTCAAAGGCGTCAGCGAAGTTCTGAGGAATCATCCTGCCGACTATAGCAAAGCGTCGTTGTTTTGGGCGATTGCGAGCGGCGAAAAAGGTCCATTTGATGAGTCCCAATCTTAACTAGTAGTTTTATTGCTCAGTGTCCCGAGTCTGGAATTCACATCCAGTTCTGAGACGAACCTGGAGATGGATTCAAATCAATGATGAGAAATACGCCTAAATATCCTGATCTAGAAGTTGAGCAGTCGCGGCCCAATTATTGCGGCCTAGGTTTTCCCCTGCACAGAATTTCTTCAACAAGCTGTACCGAGTCTCTTGCGTCACTGAAGATTTCCTTTGGTTGGGACGATCAATAGTGTTTGAAATCGAATCT
>JBGTOA010000049.1:0-143279 GCA_041742785.1 Pyrinomonadaceae bacterium
GAGAATGACGAGTGGCGTTTCGCTTAACCCCGCGCGCATCAGGGTTTCTCGATCCGCCGCGTCTCCGATCACCAGGCGGTTCGGAATGTCTTCAATTCGCTCTCGCAGCTCCGCTTTGCATTCGACCATATTCACCCGCACGCCTTTTTGCTTCAGCGCCAACGCCGCTGCGATCCCAACCCTGCCGCCACCTATTATCAGCACGGGATTGGATTTCGTTTCGTTCACTCCCAACAACTCGTTGAGACGGGCAACCTGCTCTTTGTTTCCGATGCCGATGGCGACGCTCGTATCGGTCAGGGAAGTCTCAGGGTCGGCGGCTAAGAGTCGTCCGCGCTCCCACACACCGACGATGTTGATGCCTGTCAACTCGCGCAGACGCATCTCACGAATCGTTAATCCTGCAAGCGGCGATTCATGGACGGTAAACTCGGCGACCACCCAATCTCTGAAGCTGCCGACGACGTGCGCTCGTTCGGGTCCGACGTTGATTCGGCTCGCGAGATGTCTGCCCAGTTCGCACGTGAGGGGCAAGACATGCGTCGCACCGCTCAATTCGAGGATGTCAATCGAATCTTCGGCTGATGACAACGCGGCGATGGGAACATCACGGTCAACTTCCCTGACCGTAAGCGTGATATTAGTGTTGGTGGTATCGCCCGCGTTGGCAAAGACCATCCGCGCCTGCGATATGGCGAGACGCTCGTAGGTCTCGCGGCTGTCAACTTCGCCCGTTACGACCGAGATGTCGTCACCCATCAGCCTTGCAGCAACGACAGGATCAGGTTCGATTACGAAATAAGGTATGCGATCGAGCTTCAACCCTTTGATGAGATTCTCCGAGATAGAATCATAATTGCAGATCACAACATGACCTTTGGTGTTTGGCGGAGCCCCGCGCGGAGATCGAAAATGGATTTGAGCTTCGAGCCACGGAGCATAAAAGAACCGTATGAATGCGAACGGCAACATTATCAACAACAGGATAATGCCGGAGAGCAGGACCACGATGCTGAACACGCGACCAATGTCGCTGTGAAAAGTGATATCTCCGAAACCAAGCGTGCTCATCACGGTCAGCGTCCAGTAGAGTCCCGTAATCCATGAGTGCTCGCGCCCTTCGAAGCGGACCATTATCAGGTGAAAAAGAACTGTGAAGATAACGATGACCGCGACCAAAAACAGCAAATACTTGACGAGCGCGCGGACATTCTGGCGGATTTGCGTCTGGCTGAAGAAGTAAGTGAGTTGAGTGGCCAGGAATTTCATAAGTTGATTAGTTTTTCCAAACTCAGGAAGTAACCGAATCCAAATCCGCGCATTGAGCAGCTACATTTTGAAAGCAGGAGTTTCGCCTCAGAAGGGCCAGAAACGCGGAATCAGAAAAGTTGCAAGGAGCCAGAACATGATGTTGAGCGGCGTTCCAACTTTCAAAAAATCCACGAACTTGTAACCGCCGGGCCCGTAGATCAGAGTGTTCGTTTGATAGCCAATGGGCGTCATGAAACTGGCGGACGCGGCGAATGTGACCGCCATCAGAAACGGACGCGAATCAACCCCGAGCGACTCAGCCGTCGCGATCGCAATGGGCGCAAGCAGCGCGGCGGTTGCGTTATTCGACATCAACTCGGTTAGGACGGAAGTGATCAGATAGAATGCCGAGACAAGCGCGACGAGTCCCCACACTCCAACGCTCGAAATCATCGCGTCAGACAGCAAGCGCGCCGCCCCCGTCTTCTCCAGCGCAATGCCTAGCGTCAAAACTCCTGCGAGCAGAAAGATAATGCGCCATTCAATCGCCTTGTACGCTTCAGTAAGCGAGATGCAGCCCGTTAAGACCATCAGCACGCAGCCGACAATCGCCGCAGTGACAATCGGAAGCGTTCCCGACGCCGCTGCCACCACCACGCCAACGATGATGACCAACGCCGGTATGATCTTCTTTCTCCGGAACTCTGGTATGCCTCCTTCCGAAGCGATTACGAGATTAGGATTGTTCTTCAGCTGGTCGAGCGCGCTGCGGTGAACTTCGACGAGCAGTGCATCGCCCCCGCGCAAGCGCGTATCTGCGAACGCCTCGCGCATAAGCTCCCCGCGATGCCGTATGGCGAGCACCGTCGCATTGTAGGTCGAGCGAAACTGCGCCTCTTCGAGCGATCGGCCTTCGAGTTCGGAGTTCAAGCGTACGACCGCCTCGACCATCACGGTCTCTTCCGTCTCCAAATCCTCGTCGCGCCACTTCATTCCCGGCTTCAGCGTGACGCCAACCTGTTCCTGCAACTCTCGGATCTTCTCAACGTTGGCACGCACGCGCAATACATCGCCCGCCTGCAAGACGGTCTGCGGCGTAGGCAATGCGAGATGCTGGCCGTCTCTAAAAATCTCCAAGATAGCGAGGTTTAGTTTCCGCACCAGCGGAGCGTCTGCGAGACCTTTGCCGATTGAATTGGAGTCCGGCAGCAGTATGATGTCGGTCAGGTAATCATCCATTCCGAAATTCTGCGCCAACCCCTGGCCGGTGATCCGATCCGGTATCAAACGCACACCGAGCAAGAGCATGTAGACGAACCCGCACAGAAAAAACACTACGCCAAGCGGCATCATCTCGAACATTCCGAACGGCTCCTGTCCCCGCCGCTCGGCGATGGAACTGGTAAGGATGTTGGTCGAGGTGCCGATCGCAGTGCAAACGCCGCCGAACATCGACGCGAACGACAATGGCATTAACAACTTCGAAGGGCTGATGCCTATGTCGCGGGCCACGCTCAGCATCACGGGCAAGAAGATGGCGACCGCCGCTGTGTTGTTGATGAAAGCCGAAAGCGTGCCGACGACGAGCATCACCATTCCCAGCACCAGCCAGATGCTGCGCTTGCCGAGTTGCGCCAACAGCACGCCTGCAAAGTTTACAGCACCCGTTTTGAACAGCCCGGCAGAGAGAATGAACATCGCTGCTACCGTGACGGTCGCTGTGTTGCTGAAGCCGGACAAGCCTTCGCCGGTCGTGATGATGCCGCTCAGCAGCAGCGCAGACATCAACATCAACGCAACGAGATCAACTGAGAGTTTCTCCGTCGCAAACAGGACGACGGCGAAGGCCAGCAGTAAAAGGACGACGACGATTTCAAGCGTCATGCTTTGAGAGGTCCCTTGGTTTGGTCTACGAGCCGAGATTTTATGTCAACTGTTCAACTCAATTCTAATTATCTGCACGCCCGACTCGACCTTGACCTCAAGGACGCGCGGCGCGGCGTCGGAAGTAAGCACGCTGATGTTTTCGTCGCGCTCGAAGTATGCGCGTTTGACCTTGTGGGGCTGACGACGCTTCCGTTGCTGCGCAATGCCCCTGCAAATCGTTTTCACTGACGTGGCTCATCTGCCGGAGCGAAAGCATCTTTGTACCCAGGCCGAGCAATCGTTAGATAACATTTCGCACTTCTTCGACCACCATCACGTTACTACGTGTCCGCATCCGTGGGGTCTGCCCTTCTAAAATCATTTCCTCGATTCCCGGTTCGTGTAACCGGAAGGGGACGTTATCCTACACGAAAAAGGTCGAACTGCGCCTCGACAAACTGATTTGTAATGATCGCAATGTCGAGGGACCGCAACCAGGATCTCCGATGAAGGAGACAATCCTGGCCTCTAACGCGTCATTGACCTCAGTCGGTGTAGCCACTTAATTAATGGAACCCTTAAAATCATCCAGGCGTGAGTACGTGTGTCTATGAAGGAGGGCAACTATGAAACATTTTGGCGGAATGACTTTGCTAAGCGCATTTTTGTTCAGCGCTTTCACCACCGGCGTTGTGGCCCAAAGACGGGCTTACCCGCCGCCATTGCCGGGTGCTTTCGCAATCATCGAACCACGAACTCGCGTCGAGGAGTTCGAGGCTCGGATAGAGAGCGTACTGGTGAAAGGCTCTGCACGCATCGCAGCGTTTAATTCAGGTGGAAATACCGCTCGAGTAGAGGCAATCGAGGTATCCGACACGAGTAACTCCACTCGGGCCACCGGCATCGCGATCTGGATGCGCGATAACAGCCGTCAACCTGACTCCGCAGGAACACGCCGGCTCGATAACCGAGCCGTGCTCGACTACGAGGAGATTGATCCACTCTTAGCAGCGATCGATACGATGGTGAAGACGGGTGACACCGTCACTAAGTTGACGTTCTTTGAAGTGCACTATCGCACGCGCGGCGATCTGGAAGCGATCGTGTTCCGGCAGACGAGCGGCGGGGTCGCGGCGGCCATCGCTGTAGGTTACTTTGAAAAGATGACCATGTACATTTCGTTAGACGAGCTTGTGAAGTTTCGACACATGATCGCCGAGGCGAAGGCGCGGCTGGATGAAATGAAATGAAAATGGAGACGGTTCTCCTCCTCGGAGTTTGATCGCACTGGATTGCGAGTTATCATAACCCGCCAACAATTCAATCAGGAGGGACTCAACACATGCGACGCACGTACGTTCTCGCTCTCGCTCTTATTACTTTCATCTTTGTTCCGAACCTTAACTTCTCCCAGGGTGGCCAGATGGAAGCTTCCCGCGGAGTTGCTGGTGGCGGCGTGTCAGTTCCCGGCTGGACCGGAAAAATTGACGCCAAAGAAGAGGCGGCCGGGATGACGCTAAACAGCGCGAAACTCGCCAAAGACGGCGATTCATTGCACGTCACCACCGGCCCCGCGGTGACCTATTGGAATCCCGCCAACAAAGCGTCGGGCGACTACACCGTAACAGCCACGTTCAAGGAACCGAAGTACATGAATTTGAATAGTCACCCGCACCCTTACGGGCTGGTGATTGCAGGTAACGATCTGGGGACGGACAAGCAGAGTTACTTGTACTGTGCGGCATACGGTACCGGCAAATTCATCGTTCGCGGTTTTGGGCCGGCTCCATTTCAAATGAATGGGCCGCGTGGCGCTGAGGACCCGGCGGTGAACAAAGCGGCCGGCGTAGGAGAACCGGTAACCCAGGAGATTGCGATTTCCGTGAAGGGTGACAAGGTCGAGTGCGCCATCAACAATAAAGTCGTCGCAAGCTATGACAAGGCTGCGTTGGTAACTGAAGGTAAACTCAAGTCAACCGACGGCGTATACGGCCTCCGCTTCGGCCATAACACAGAGGCCATAGTCACCGGCCCGACAATTACGAAGCCGTAGGTTAAACGCTAATGTTGACCTCGGGAACTGACTCCAGAGGGAGCTGAATGTGTTTATAGACTGGACTTTTTAGCTCTGGACTCACGCAACCTTTGCCACGAGGAAAAGGAAAACCTGGGCCCGCCGATGCTCGCGCGATGTTGGTTTCGGCAATACTCTGCAGTCATACAAAATCAGACAGCTCTTCAAAGGAGAAAAAGATGAATCTCTATGAGACGACCGGCGAGCGAAAAGCGTTCCTTTCCTGCAACGAGGAGTCCGCCAATCTGCGCGGGTTGGTGCGCAGAAAACGCCTTTTGCGGATTGTTTCCGTGCACGTGATCATACTACTGGCATCTCAGGCGGCAACGTTCGCGCAGACACCTTCCCGCGGGGACCGAGCCCCCCGCCCGGTGCCTTCAAGAACTGTGCAACCCGACCCGCCGCCCACAAGTGAACCCATCATTCTCGGCACAAGCGCTCAAACGGTTGAGATTCCCGGCAAATTGAAGGTGGGCAACGGCCGCATGGAGGTGGTAACCAGTGCCATCGGCGGCGGCGTACTCACCAGCAATCTCTACATTCGCCAACTCAATCAATCGGGA
Organism: Pyrinomonadaceae bacterium; assembly: GCA_041742785.1. Taxonomy (GTDB): domain Bacteria; phylum Acidobacteriota; class Blastocatellia; order Pyrinomonadales; family Pyrinomonadaceae; genus PSRF01. The sequence goes on from JBGTOA010000049.1 coordinate 5,755, forward strand.
TCACCGGCTCATCTGTGTTGGAAGGTTGCGCCCGATGGAGTACCGGGACTCTTGCTGACTCCCTGTACTACGTCCCAGTCATCCTTACGTTACAAGACCGATTTGCGCCCCTTCCTGGGGGGCTTTAATGTGATCAACCGGCTGGTGCCATATAATTTCGCCTGGAAGACGGGTGGAATACGTGAGCTGGGCTTAGTCGCGGAGGACGTCGCCCAAATCGAGCCGCTGTTAACATTCAAGAACAGCAAAGGTGAAATCGAAGGCGTTAAGTATGAGAATCTCAACGTTGTTTTTATCAACGCGTTCAAAGAACAGCAGAGGCAAATCGAGGAGCTACGAGAACAGCTCAAGCAACAAGCCCAACAAATTGATTCTTTGAGAAAAATCGTGTCGCCGTGAGGTTGATGGCCGCATTCAAAGCGTACCTCTTAGATAAGGTAGGTCTGGACGCCGAAGAACACTCAGCAAATTGTCCAGAAGCCGAGCGCGAGAAACCAACTCGCCGAGCGCGAGAAACCAACTCGCAAACCGTGTCCGGATAACGTTGTGTGGACCAAGAGGATGCATTCCAGTTAAGTATCAGGACCCACAAGCTCTCCTTAGAAAGCAAGCGCTGGACAGTGCAACATTCAACTCGCTAACGGTCCGCAAAGTATTGGTATGTCGCAGAGAGGACCTCTTCCGGATCCGCCTTGGTAGGCGAGCCGTCGAGCTGTTCGTATAGCGGCGGTGGTATCTCCGCAAATTCGGACATCGGCCCGTAGACGTCATCCACTCCGTCGCGGAAAACGTCACCGATCAGCAGGTTAATTATGTTCACGCGTTGTTCGGGGTGTTTTCGCAGGAATCCTGCAAAGCTGAAGCCTTCGTCATAGAAGGCATACACGAGCTTGCGCATTGACTCGATTCCCTGATCGAGTTTGGGCTGAAATTGCCCCAGCCGCTCCGCGGAAAAGTCGTTGCTCTTGAAGCAGTCGTGAATGGCGTCGGCGGCCAGTTCGGCCATCTTCAGCGCCAACAACACTCCGGAAGAGTAGATCGGATCGAGAAATCCGTACGCATCGCCAATAATAATAAAGCCGTTACCAGAGTTGTGCTTTGAACGGTACGAGTAATCCAGAATTGAATAAATCTTATCGACGCGAGTGCCCATCGATACCCGTTTGTTAACGGCCTCGCACTTGTCGAGCTCTTCGTGAAAGATCTTTGCCAGATCCTGACCGCGATCCTTCAGTAGGTAACCGGGATCGGCAACGATGCCAACGCTGGTGATGTCGTCTTCCAGCGGGATATACCAGAACCAACCGCCACTGCCCGGCGGCGTGCGCAAAACAAGTGTTGCTCCGCCGTTGAGATCCGGCTCGCGTTGCGCGCCTTTGAAGTAAGAATAAAGTACGGCCTTTTTAAGTTTTGGATCGCGGACGCGCCAGCGAAACTTGTTGGACAGCATCGCGCTCTGTCCCGTGGCGTCTACGATCACGCTGGCATGAAATCTCTGGCGCTGGCCGTCCTTCAGTAGTACCTCGACACCAACCGCACGATCACCTTCAAACAGCACCTGCTTGACCGCGCTTCCCTGATGGACGATGGCTCCCTGATCAGCGGCATGGTCCATCAACAGCTTGTCAAAGGCGGAACGCGTTACCTGCCAGGTGACAGCGCTCTCGTGATGCATGGCCTCGAAGAAGTAGAAAGGGCGCGACTCTTTACCCGCTGAATTGGCAAACTGCACGCTGTATTTCCGAATAAAAGGACTGGCCTTTAGCTTGTCCAGCAGTCCCATTCGCTGGAAGGTCCAGTAAGTATCCGTCATCAGCGATTCACCGATGTGATGACGGGGAAACACTTCTCTCTCAAAAAGCACGACGCTGCGGCCCTCGCGGGCCAGGATGCTTGCGATGGTGCTGCCGGCGGGCCCACCGCCGATCACGATCACGTCATAGTTATTGTTATTCGTTTCCATGCTATGCGTAGCGAACCGCTTTCAGTTCGGGTTCAAAAAACTCCAGTAGGAAGTGCTCAACTTCCAAAAGACCGCGGCGCGTGAGCCTAATCATTTCATCTTCGCGCTCAAGTAATTGTTCCTTACTCAATCGTTCATAGACCGGCTGAAATTCCTGCCAGACATCAACCGCAAACTTATTGCGGAAGTAAGCGATGTCGAGCGAGCCATTCTTGAGCTGGAGGATCATTTCACGAATCAGCTGCTGCTTTGGAGTCAACTTGACGGCGCGTAATAAGGGGAGTGTGTCGTTGCTAAGGATGCGAACGTACTCCTCAAAGTTGTGTGCGTTCTGAAAATTCACCCCGTCGAAGTGTGAAAACGAAGAGACTCCAAGACCGATCATGTCCCCACCGTGCCAAAGCGCATCCGTGTAGATGAAGCGGCACGGTTTCTTTTTAGTCACCAACGTAGTAGCGCTGGCGATCTCGTAGCCATGTTCCTGAAATTGGTCGAACGCATAGTTTAGCCAGCGGCGCTTCATGTTCCAGTCAGCGATCGGGGAAGGAACTCCCTCGTTGAGGATGTCCTGCGAAATGATCGTGTTGTAAGGCAGCTCCATCTGATAGATGGTCACAGAATCAGCTGCCAACTGGATTGCGCGTCGCACCGTGTCGCGCCATTTCTCTTCAGATTCACCCATCATTCCCGCAATGAGATCGATGTTGATCTGCGGGAAATCGACCTCACGCGCCCATTCGTAGGCGCGATAGATCTCAGGCGAAAGATGTGCCCGCCCGTTCTCCTTCAGGATTTCATCATCAAAGTGTTCGATGCCGAGACTCAGGCGCGTAACCCCAATCTCCTTCAAGGCCTCGAGCTTGGACTTTTGCAGCGTGCCCGGCTCACATTCGAACGTCACTTCCTCGGCGTTGGCCCAACTCACGTGACGATTGAGCCCATCCACCAGGTAATGAAGTTGTTTTTCACTGACGTAAGATGGCGTGCCGCCGCCGAAGTATGCGAACCGGAGTTGGCGACCCTGAAACGCAGGGCTACGGCTATAGAGTTCGTTCTCTTTAATAAGCGCATCGAGGTAAACCTCGATCTCCGAAGCATTCTTGTCGGTGTAGACTTTGAAGTAACAGAACTTACAGCGCTTGCGGCAGAACGGGATGTGTATATAAAGGCCGAGCGGATCGTTTACGCGGGGAGGTTGATTTAATGCTGCGAATGCTTCACCGACAGACTCCGGTTTCCATTGGGAAAAGGGCGGATAGTTCGAGACAAAATAATTCCCGACCTCGGTGCCGGATGTTTTTGTGATGTCGATGGTCATTTCTCTTCTTTAGGCGTACGGGTATTCCTAACGAACAGTTTCAAAACGGCTTGAGATTTCTGGGGATTGGCCTCTGCCGATGGACTGAATAAGACTAAGCGCGGCTCCTGTAGTGCTCCGCAGGCATAATCAACTTACCATCTGTGTGGCTGATGAGCAATTTGGAGGGTGGACGCACCAGTAGATCTACACAGCTGTCTCACCACCCAAGGCAGCTCGTAACGTTGGCGGAATCTCCACCGGCTTGCCTTTTTGCACAACTACGACAGTCATTGATCCTTCAATCGCAAGTTCGGCATCCGCGTCAAAGACCTGATAGTCATAGCGGATCGATGTTCGTCCCAGCTTGCCCACCGCCAGACGCAACCGAAAGGGTGAGTCGAGCGTGAGCACGCGCAGGAATCGACATTCTATATGCGCGCGAGGGAAGTCATAACCGAGACTGCGATTCATCGGCCATTCAATGCTGCGCACGAGTTCGCTTTCTGCCTCCTCGACGATTTCGAAGATGCGTGGAAAGTGCAGACGTCCCGCGGCATCTGCGTCGGCCCAGCGAAGGCGGCGCTTGAGTTCAATTGAGAGCATCGTTCTAACCTCGATTCAGTATTGCTGCTGAGCGAAGCTGAGTGATAGTCGCCGGCGTCATCAGACAGGAAGATGCCTAGCGCTTCAATGCGAGAGTTAAGCCGTCCCCGACAGTCAGCATGCTCAAGGTAACTCGTTCGTCTCGCAAAAGCTTTTCATTCAGTCGTCGAATCGCCACCGTATCGTCGTCCTGAACGCTCGGGTCAGCTACTTTACCGGACCAGATGGTGTTGTCGATCAAGATCAAACCTCCTCGGCGGATTAACTGGAGCGATAGTTCGAAGTAATTTTCATAGTTCGTCTTGTCAGCGTCGATGAAAGCGAAATCGAACGTCCCGGATTCTCCCCCTTCAACCAGGCTCTCCATCGTCTCCAATGCGGGGCCTAATCGCAGATCGATCTTCTCGTCTACTCCAGCTTCTTTCCAGTAACTACGTGCGACGTTGGTGTACTCTTCGCTGACATCGCAGGCGATGATGCGGCCATCGTTCGGCAAACCCAACGCCACCCAGAGCGCGCTGTAGCCAGTGAACACGCCAACCTCGAGTGCTTTCTTCGCGCGCAACAGTTGTACGAGTAGTTGCATGAACTGGCCCTGTTCCGGACCGATCTGCATTTGCGCGTTTGGCATCTTCTGCGTTTCTTCGCGCAGGCGGCGGGCCACTTCAGGTTCACGAACGGAGGTTCGCACGAGGTATTGATAACTGCGTTCATCGATTGCGGAATAACGAGACATCGGAGTTCGTCCTTTGACAATGAATTTGTGTGATGCTCGAAGTTGCCACGCCGGAAGGGATAAGGCAAGGCGTCCGGTCTGAACTCTCAGCTCTCAAATCTCAGGTCCCAGGGACTCAACTCTCCGACTCCAGGATTCGCGCAGGCCGGGATTTTCTTGACAAGAAGTTGTAGGACTTTGAACGTGAGAGCTGCGATTTGAGACCCATTTGGCAAATAACCGCTTTGGCACAGCCCGCATCTTGCCTTACTCTGCACCGCAATAAGAATGCGACGACGAGGACTCGGCACGCGAGACACGAGATGACGACTGCGATTGAAATACATGACCTGCGAAAGATTTACAATTCCGGCCCAGGCGAAGTGCGCGCACTTGACGGTGTATCGCTGCGCGTTCCGCAAGGTCACATCTATGGTTTACTCGGTCCAAACGGCGCCGGCAAATCCACGCTGGTAAAGATCCTCAGCACTATTACTTCGCCAACGTCGGGAAGAGCGTCGGTGCTGGGTTTCGATGTCGTCCAACAGCCGTTGCAAGCACGGCGTCAACTCGCTGTAGTGCTGCAACAAACAGCGACCGAGAATTTGTTAACAGTGCGCGACAACCTGCTGATCTATGCCTACCTCCACAGCGTGAGTTCAGCCGCTGCGCAAGAGCGTTTGCGAGATGTTGCCGAAGAGTTTGAGCTTGGGGAGCGACTACGCGACACCGTGCAGGACATGAGCCTTGGCACCAAGCGACGGATACAAGTCGCAAAACCCTTTATGCTGGACGCGCCGGTAATCATCCTCGACGAAGCGACTACCGGCATGGATCCCTTGATGAAGCGAAGAGTGATGGATCGCCTGCGCGCCGAAGTTAAGAGTGGGCGAACGATACTCCTGACGACGCAAGTGCTCAGTGAAGCAGAAGAGCTTTGCGAGACAATCACAATCATCGATCGCGGGCGGGCGATGGCCTCGGGCACATTGCACGAACTGCGCAAGCTCTCTACCCGGGTGTTTGGAGTAAACCTGACTTTTGCCGAGACCAATGGCGACGTGGTTGAACGGCTCGAAGCGCTGCGTCCACGAGAACTGCAGGTGAACGGAAAGACCGTCGAGATGGTATTTCAGGGAGAAGAGGCGTCGCTGCTGGCAAACCTGGCTGAGATTTCACGCCACGTTCCTATTTTGCAGTTCGAAGTTCGCGGTCCTACTCTGGAGGAGATCTTTATCAGCTTGATGAAGGAGTCGAAATGACGGGCATCGGCGCCGTGTTTTACCGGGATTACCGGCAGCGAATCACAAACATCGGCTTTGTGTTCTGGGATCTGTTCGTGCCACTCGCTTACCTGGTTCTGTTTGGGATGGGCTTTGAGCGGATGCTGGGCGGCGACCTGAACTTCGGAAGCCAAGCCATGGGGTATACGGCATTTCTGTTGCCGGGTGTGCTCGGCATGGTGACTTTTTCAGTGGCGATGAATACCGCTTGGGGATTCTTTATGGACAAGGACTCGGGAATCTTCTACGAGCTTCTGACCTATCCCATCACCCGCCAGCAGCTTCTAATCGGTAAGATCGGCTTCAATGTTTTGCTGAGTGTTATCGCGTCAGTGCTAACGATGGCGCTTGGTGTAATTGCTATGGATGCAAAGGTACGCTGGGACCTTTTGCCGATTACCGCTGCGGTGATTGTAATCGCGACGGCGGGATGGTTTTTCCTTTTCAGTATCTTCGCCATTCGCCTGCACCGGATGGATTCATTCAACACGCTGACTAGCGCGTCCTATATTCTGCTTATGTTTTTCAGTTCGATGTTTTACCCATTGGCAGGTTTGCCGATTTGGTTTCGCGGCGCGGCGTATCTCAACCCAATGACCTGGCAAGTGGACCTCTTGCGCTTCAGCCTGCTGGGGGTAGGGACGCCGACCACGCTTTTACTTGAGGGCGCAGCCATCATCGTTTTTACTTTGGTTTGTTTGATGCTTGCGGTGCAGGCACTGAATCGCGCGGACTAGTGAGACCTCTCAGATTGAGGATTTGAGAGCTCAGAGCTTTCGCGCCACGTCTCCGACTCGAATTACGCCGGGCTGAATGACCTTTGCATTTATCCCCCGCAGGTGAAGTTGCTTGCCTAAAGGTGAGTTGACAAACTTCATCGCATCCATGCCGAATCGCGCCACGAACTTCCTGCAGCCCAGATGCGGCTGCGGTGTCACTTCCAGCACCGCTGATCCAAGCGACAACCGGGTTCCCGCCGGCACATTTTCTTCGCTTAGATCCATGTCGAGAAAGAGTTGATCGCCGGCGAGTGACCAGCGCTCTTTCTCCTGGGCCACCAAAGCGATCACGCGCGAGCTCATCACGTTGATTTGCATTTCAGGATGAGGCGATCCATCGGCTGTCCGAGAGCTGCTACGCTGACCCCAGCTGTCACCAATCAGACCGAGTGTGAGGTGAAGCTCTCCCATTGCAAGGACTTCTCGCTCGTCGACTCGCGGCCTTCGAACTATCAGGTCGAGAACGCCCTCGTCCTTCGGAGCCGAGCGAACGTGATCCAGTCCGGCTTCGAGCTCTGCCATCGTCAAGTGCTTCAGGTCGGTGGTTACGCTCATCATTGCTAATACTTGCGCATGTATTCGTTCAACTCATTAGTTGTCATACAGCGATCGAGATAGTCGAATGTGCCAGTCTCGCGCACCTCGCGCGCTGCTTCGAAGAGTCCAGTAATCGCCGCGCGGAATAGCGAACCTGCAAGACTGATTCGTCTCACGCCTGCCGCTTCCAGTTCCACAACTGAAAATGACTTACCCTTTATGCCCGCCATGAAGTTAACCGGTTTCGAGAGCGAAGCGCAAACTGTGCGCACTGCATTAAGATCGGGTAAACCGGGTGCAAAGAGTACGTCTGCTCCCGCCTTTTCGAAAGCCTGCAGTCGACGAATGGTGTCGTCAAGCTCAGGGTTACCACTGAGAAAGTTCTCACTACGGGCCGTGAGTATGAACGGGAAGGGAAGTGAATGAGCGACTTCAGCAGCGGCCTGAACACGCTCGACGGCATGATCGAAATCATAAAGCGGTCGATCAACATTCCCCGTAGCGTCCTCAATCGATCCGCCGACCAGACCAACCTGAGCGCTCAGCCGAATGGTTTCAGCCGCAAGCTCTGGCTCGTCGGCAAAACACTTTTCGAGATCAGCCGACAGCGGCAGATCTGTAGCGCCGGCTATGAGCGCTGCCTGCGCTAGAGCCTCATCACGCGTAACCATCCCGTCGCGCCGTCCGAGCACGCCGGCAGAGGCGCCGCTGGAAGTTGCCAAAGCGTGGAACCCGAGCCCAGCAATAATCCGCGCCGAGCCTGCATCCCAAACGTTGGGAATAACAAATGCGCCCGGGCCGTGATGAAGATGGGCAAAGTCGATCGCCCTTTCAGTTTGAGACTTAATCATGAGTTGATAAATAGTGTGTGCCGAGCCAGAGCCGTCAACAGAAGATATGTAATCTCTGGATTCTCCTGCTGTCCTCACCTCATGGCTGCTTCGCGGCACGCGTGGAAATGATCTCTTCCAATCTTTTCTGTATCTCGCTCTCCGGCAACCAGCGTCCTCGCAACACAACCCCTGATCGCTTCGCCACGTGGCGCACGTCTTTCAACGGATTATCGTCGACCAGGATCAGATCGGCGCGCCGGCCCACCGCTAAGGTCCCAAAATCGTCTGCCAGGTTGAGGTAAATGGCTGGATTTCGCGTACCGGACGAAAGCACCTGGTATGGCGTCAAGCCCGCGTTAATCATCGCCTGCATTTCCCGATGCAGCGAAAAACCCGGGACGCTGAAAAGCTGAGGCGCGTCCGATCCCAGCAGCAATCGATCATCCGCGGCCAGTAATTTTAAGATGCGATTCCTCAAAGCAAGCACCTTCAATCCCACATCCGGACCAGGGCCATCGTCGATGATATTTTGTCTCTGCTGGGCCCACCCGTTGACCATTTGCGGCGGGACATATTTTAACTCGGGTCTTTCACGCAGCGTCTCGACCTTCTCCTCGCTGTTGAAGTTTTCCCACAAGGCCATCGTGGGTGCGTTCCAAATCCCGGCTTCACGAGCACTGGCGAGCAGGGAAGGGAGCTTGCGCTCGTCGAGGTGGTGGATGAGTTTGAAAGCACGCGCCTGCCCATCGGCGGTTTTTACTGGCGAATCGTCAGCTTCAAGTGCTTCGATGAACCCATCCAAATGCTCGATCGAAGACTGTTTGGCTTTGATCGCATGTTCGAGGCCGACGGCGTTCGGTATATGGCCTCCAAAAGGAATCTTTACTTCATTGGCAACGGCGGCGATGCGGTCGTATGAAGCCACGCTCAAGCCTTCATGAATCTTCAAGAGATCATAGCCGTCCTGCTTGTACTTGCGCACCAACTCTTCGCCTTCTTCGGGGTTCGGCACACTTTGTCCGCTCAATGCTGGTCCAGCCAGAAAAAGAGTGGGCCCGAGAACAGCGCCGCTCACGACCCGCTTTCTTACGTCAAGGCTGTTGGGAAAGCCATACATTACGCGCACTGTGGTAACTCCGTTGGCGACGAAGAGAGTTAGAAAGGCATTCGTGTTTGCGTCGCCCTGATTTGGAGGCGGCAAATGACCGTGCATTTCAGCGAGACCCGGCATTAGATATTTTCCGGTACCGTCAATTCGAACGGCATCTTGCGGAACCTTGATTTCTGCCGCAGGCCCAATTTCGGAAATACGTCCATCGCGCACGAGCACTGTTTGCTGTTCCACGATTCGTTCGCGGTCCATCGGGACAACGTTGACGTTTACGAACGCCAGAACCTTACTCTCGGCGGGGTCCGCTTCCTTCTTATCCTGGCCGAACACAAAACAGGTAACGATCAAAATGATGGCTAGCAGACACGCTTTGGCTCTCATCTTTTTAGCTCCCCTCGGATTGGCGGTTCCCCGGCTGAAATGGCGAACAAGGACTGTAAACGGAGGTAATACGCGATTTACTTCGAACTGGTTTCTCGTTCCAGGACAATGTCGAACACGCCAGTTTCAAACGAGCCACCTTTGGTGGAATGCTTTTGCGTCGCGATTGCATTCTCAGCCCGGTACATCGAGTCGTTCTTTTGCGGATCATCCTGAAAGTGAATTTCTGTGACAAGCGGTTTGTAACCAGGCCTGATGGCGGCGAGATGAAAGTGTGCGCAACGCCAAAAGTTTCCGTTCGGATTCGGACGGTATGGGATGGGGCGAATGCTCTCCAGCTCGTATTGTCCGGTCTCAGATGAAACCAATCGTCCCCGGTTGCGAAAATCCGTGATTCCGTTTGAGTATTTCTCGTTGATGTCGACGTGCCAGAAATCCAATACCACCCCGGGTAACGGCCGTCGTGTTTCCGCGGACCAGACGCGACCGGTCAGGACAAAGGTGGTCCCAGGCTCGCCGGGCACACTTAGTTTTCCTCTGAACGGGGCGCCAGGCTTATACCATGGGCCGTAACTTAGCGACGCGATCTTTTTGAAGGGTGCTTTCGCCGTCTCTGCTGCGGGAATCGGTCCCATTTGTATTACGACCAGACCGGATGCTGCCTCGCTGTTTATCGCGAGCGTCGGCCCGGCTTCGCTTCGAAGAACTAGTCCGGATAACCCCACAGCAGCCAGGCCGGCAGATGATTGTTGGAGGAATTTGCGCCGAGTGGTCATGGTGTTCTCCAATTAAATGGTAGCGAGCATAATGTCGAAAGAGTCACCTTATAGCCTCAACTTAATGTATTGAAGTACGAAAACGATAAATGCTTTGTGATGAGCAGGCCCAAAGGAATGTTGAGGCGGCCTGATAAGATGCGTCGAACAGCTTCTAAAATCGCGATCGGGCCAGGCGAATCAGAACCGTCAAGCATTAACTACCGCGCGTTACGAGAGACACAACTCGTGAAAGGCCTTTTGTGAAGTAGGTCGATTCGAAATTGAGCCGGCTTGCGACATTATGAGCGAAAGCCAGGCAGTTTGTCGGTCCGAGCGTGACTCTGGCTTGGCGGCCAGGTCGCTATCGCCGCGCTGTTCTGATCTGTCTAAAAGGCCTCTGGCGGATCTCAAAGCTTCAGCTCGCCAGTCGAACAAAGCGATTGATTTGAATACCCGGCGACACATTGAGGCGAAGAATTAAACGTAAATGAGGAGTCTCCAAGATGCCGATTGGAGAGGTATTGAAAACTAACAGTTGACTGAGGAACTTGACCAAATGTCTAAGACCGACGAACAAGAGCCGCAGGTTCCACCTCACCAGGGCGGCGAGATGAGTGAAGTCGAAATTGACCAAAACCTGATGCAGAGTTTTCCTGCCAGCGACCCACCCTCATGGACCCTGGGCATTGGCCCTAATCGAAAGGCTCACAAGGAACTCGAAGTAGAGAACACTTCCGAGGACGAGCTTCCAGGTCAATCCGCACTGGAATAGCGTTATGACTTCGGAGAAAACGTTCCGAGGCGAGCACGGTCAAGTGAACTCAAGATTTTATTGTCTGGAAATTCCGCCGAGGCGGGCGACGAGAGTCATCCACTCAAGCACTTATCACCAGTGCAAACGACAAAGCGTCCAATCACATTCTCTTCCCCGGCCTGACCCGCGATGCCAACAGCGCCGACGGCAAAGTTGTGCGCCGGGTCCGTCAGAACTCCTAATGGGTAAGGCGCGCCGGTTTCGCTGTCCTCAATCTCGACTGTTATCTCGTATTCAACCATCTTTATCGAGACCGCAAAAAATTGATTGGAGCCCATCGCTTTGGCGCCGGCGCTGGGAATTGGAATGGCCATAATGCGTTGCTTGATGCCGTTCTTCACCACAAAGAGACGGACGGTATTGGGCTCGTCAGATTTTTGGCCGCTAAGTTGAAGTAGGTAGTAGTTCTGTGCGTCACGGGCCCGCAAAGCAAAGGAAAGTGCAACGCCATTGACCATTCGAGCGCTGCTCGATAGTCGGAAGTCCTTGTAGTAGCGATAACCAGCTGCACGTGGGAGTGCCACTCCGGGACCCTTCACGGTGAGGTTTTTTCTTGCGTCGGGTAGCCAGCCGGTCGGCATGTCCCAGGATTGCAGTTCGGCGGTGGTCCACGTCGGCGACAGAGTGTCGGTGGTCAGGGCGATCCGGCGAAGCGGCAGAGCGAGTGTTTGATTTTCCGTTAGCGAGAAAGTCTTGCGAAGAGGTTCATACCCAAACTCGTCTGCTGTGATCTCGACGTCATAGCTTCCCCCGGGTAGTTCAAGCCGAACGCTTTTGTTCTGAATCGGCACCACGTTGCTTAAAGGTTGACCTTCACGCGCATGCTTCAATTCTCCGGCGCTGACGTTGGTATTGATAATTACGGAAAAGAGTATCGGGAGAAAATCCAGCGTTGCGGATTGGTTCTTGTTGGCGGCGATGACAACTTCCGTCTCCACAGGTTGATGACCGGGAAGCGTCCCCGCTACCCGGTAACGTCCCGGCTTGAGATCAACGAAAACGAAAATACGCTCACCGGAAGGAACATTTCCCTGTTGACCGACGGCGCCTCTAATCCTGATTGGTTCTACGAGGATCGTCGCATCGGCTTCGGCGGCTACCGAAAGTGAGCCGGTGGTAGGCGTGACACGCTCGATAACAGTTCTGATAACTGTTCTTACGGGCGCGTTCGTCCGGCGCGCGGGCGTACCAGGCGCGCTCGGCGTGCTTTCCTTTACCGTGCCGCCCGCTCCGCCCACACGCTGGGCAGAAACGAAGGCCATGGTTCCAGTTAGATGCGCCAGGAGAACAATCAGAATAATTCGCAACATTGTGAACGATTGAAAACTATTGAGTGTAGGAGCAACGAACTTCGAGTCCCAATTGACTGCTGCCACGGGGAATTGATGCCACGAGCAATCATAGACGCAAAAACCGTCGATGCGAAGTGCCTGGGTCCGGGATTGCCCCGGGTTGGCCACTTCGCATCGATGGGTTCTCGCTTAGAAAAGAAGTTTTACGCCAAATTGAATTCGCCGATTGGGGGTGAGTGTGTCCGCGGACCGGCCGAAACCGGGAAACTCCAGAAATCTTACAGGAATCCCGAAGTTCGTACGGTTGAAGAGGTTGAAAGCCTCGGCGCGGAGGATCAATTTCATACCTTCCGAAAATCCGATCGTCTTAACGACTGCGGCATTGGTAAGCCAGAGGTTGGTAGAGCGGAAAGAGTTACGCGCCACGCTTCCGTCCCGTCCAATGGGTGCCAGCAAGGTGAGTGGATTAACGGTCAAACGGAAGGGCTGACTCCGATCGCCGGTCGAGACAATACCTGCCGTGGTGTTCAGGCGATCCGTCAGGTTCCCATCCAGGTTGACGTCGAAGATGCTGTTTACGGTGAATGGCTGCCCGGTTTGAAAACTACCGGTTCCGGAAACCTCAAGCCCGTTGAAAAGGGCGTGCAGGAACGAGTTATTTCTGCCCCAGCTTGAGAGATCCGATATGTAATTGGTCGAGACACGATGTCGCACATCGAAGTTGGCCGGCCCAGTCTCGCCCGCCAGACTCAAACTGTTTTGAGGCAGTGCGAAAGAACCCGCCAGATCGAAAACGTCGGATGAATCATCGGTTGCCTTACCATATGTGTAGTTGGCCTGGAACTGTGTTTTGCCCAGAAAGTCGTAGCGTCCCCGCAACTGCAGTTGCAGTGCGTCGTAACTGGATCCCGAGCTGCTCTTATAGGTGTAGACAGGACCGATGTTCGGGAAAGGTCGATCGAAGTTATTAGTGGTGGTAGAGCCGGGAGCGAGAGCGATTCCCAGCAACACTGGTTGCAGAGTTCCATAGCCCGCGAGCGCGCCGGCATCGAACGGCACCAATACATTATTCGGCCCCAGATTAGGAGTTGCTGCCCGTAAAAGGTTATGTCCTCGCGTACCGACATAGGCGGCCGACATCAGCAAGCCGTCCGACAATTGTTGCTCGAAAGTAATTGAGAAGTGTTCGGCGGAAGGTGTCTTTATGGTGCGATCAGGGACCGTGACAGATACGGCGTTAGGAAATGCATTACCGCTTGCGAAGACTTGCAGGACGGTCGCCAATGGCAAATTCGGGTTCAGCGTGTTTAGTGTGCCAGGTTGGACCAATGGTACGAATGCGTTCACACAGTCTCCGCCAAAGCAAACACCACCGCGTGCGGGATTCAGGAAATCAAAGATGGTCTGGTTTCCAAATGCACTGTTGAAGCCGCCGGTATTTACGGTGACGAAGTTCGGAAACACATTACGAGACTGACTGACTACGGCGCCGAGGATCTGGTCATGAAAGACGCCAAACCCAGCGCGAATGACGGTCGTGCGGTCCTGCCCAAACCAGTTTGGTGACCAGGCCAACCCGACTCGCGGCGCGAAATTGTTGCGATCCGGATCAAATATCCCTGTGCGTCCCGAAAGAAATTCCCCGATGTCGGAAACATTCGGATTGTTAAGTGCCGGATCACTAAAGGTTCTCTCGATGAGGTTATTTCGTTCTTTGGGCGGCGTGTTGTATTCGTACCGAAGACCAAAGTTTACCGAGAGATTTCGACTAATGTGCCATTCGTCCTGGGCAAAGACGTTCCATTGATAGTAACGCAGCCCGATTCCGGAGCCCGTAGTTCCCAGCGAAAGAAACGCACCGCTCGGAGCACCAGCGGCGGCCAGATCGGCGCCAGTGAGGAAGTTACCAGTAAAAAGGTTGGGGTTGTTTGGGTTCGTGTCTAATTCAGGACTTCCATTGAAGGTCAGCAAGGTTCTCGCGTTCCGCGGCAGGTCGCTGTTCAACTCCACGCGGCGAAAGTCGATGCCGAAAGCGATGTTGTGATCGCCTTTGCGATAACTGACCATATCCGCAAGTTGATAAGTATTGTCCACGCGACTTTGCGGGAAGTAGTTAACATCCACCCCAATGGGACTAAATCCGGCGACGTTTACTTGTCCAACGCGTCCGATGCCGCTACCGAAAACACAATCGCCACCACCACACTCAGTTGTTCCGAGACGCCTGATAAGCACCGCGCCGATATTAGGCACGCCAATGTTAACCGGGAGTGTGTCGTTCTGAAGTCGATTCGCGTTTAGCAGGAACGGCTCATTCGGCGAGACTTGACTCGGGATCAGGTAAGGGTTACGCAATTCGTCAAACACCAGCCGCGTGCGGCCATACGAGAGTCGCAGCACGTTAGACATCGAGTTCGTAAGTTCGCTGGTCAGAAAGGTGGAAAAGTTTTGTGTCCTGACTCGGGGCCGCAGCGCCGAAAAGAGAGCGTCACCAGTCACTGGGATATCGCGGCTGTCCTGGGTGAAATTGTAACGGGCCGTAAATGTGTGTGGTCTATCCCAGAGCATAAAGTTCTGATCGTATTTCCCCGAAAGCACATTTCCACGCGCACTAGCCGGCAAGCTTTGGGTAAAGGTGTTTGCTCCGTAGACTCCGCCAGGATTGTTCGCATAAGGGAAGAGACTGAAAACGGCATCGCCGTGAATCTCAGTGGGGAACCCAAAGTCCTGGAAGAATTGATTGCCGTTTGCTGCCGTACAGTTTGAAAGATTGAAGCCCGGGTTGGCGTCAAGACAATCGAGGAAGAACCCGGTTGCTCCGCTATTGAAGATTCCTCTCTGATCTACAGTCGGAACGGCGAAGCTTGCTTCCTTCGAAGCATTGAGGATCTGTCTCTCGTAGGAGAGAAAGAAGAAAGCCTTCTGCTTCTTGATTGGCCCACCCAGTACAAAGCCAGCTTGTCCTAACGTGAAAGAGTCTTCTCCTCCGCTCTGGTTTGTCACCGTGATCGGCGCGTTTCGCGTTAGGCAAGCAGCATTATTTACACCTGTGCAATCCAGCACCGACTGGCCCGTCTGACTACGCAAGGGAGAGGTCGCGTTCCCGTTCGCAGTGTCAAAGAAGTTGCGCGCGTTCAACTGGCTTGAGTTGAAGAACCCATAGACAGTTCCGTGGACTTCGTTGCCGCCTGATTTTGAAATCGCATTGACCTGGGCGCCGAAGTTCCTGCCGTATTGAGCGGGCGCAAGCAGAGTTATCATTTGAAATTCTTTGATGGATTCAATGGACTGAGGGACGAGCGAAAAGAACCCCTGTCGTCGCACCCCGATGTCCTCGTCGTTATTGTCCGATCCATCAACGGTAAAGTTGTTAGCGCGAGAACGCATTCCATTGACGGAGAATTGTCCTGCCGATCCTACTCCGGCGCCCACTCCTGGGCCTGCCACGACTCCCAGCGTCTTCGGAGGCGGCGCCACTCCCGGCAGTAAAAGTCCTAGTTCATCGAAAGTGCGCGTCAGCGTCGCGCCGCCCAAGGGTAGCGTTGAGACCTCTTTTTCGGTGTACGTGCCGCTACGTCGAGCGTCAAAGATGTTGATCTCTTCATTGATTCCCGCTGATTGCCCAGCAGTCACCGGCTGTTGAGACGCTCCGGTGGGCGGGGTTGAGTCGCCAGGCTTTGGTGTTGGTGTAGCAACTGCGACTCCGGATGTGTCCGTGGTCGTGCTTGCAATCGCCTCGGCCACCATCGGTACGGGCGGCAGAACTACTGTGGGTCGCAAGGCAGGCAAAGAGCGTTGCAGACTTTGAGTTACGTAACCCTGTTTCACAATCGTAATGGTGTAATCACCCGGTGGCAGCAGGCCTTGCCGGAATCGGCCACTTCCGTCTGTCTGTTTTGCAACCGGCACGCCCGTTTCTTGATTTGTGATGCGTACGGTCGCCCCAGGTATCGGACTTCCAGTTATGCTGTCCTTCACTTCGCCTTCAAAAGAGCCTGTCACGTAATCCTGTGCGTAGCTGGCACTGGTTGGGTACAAGCACAAGAAAACGAACAAGGCGAGATAGCTCAATAACTGAATCGGTGTGGGCAGCGTTTTCACGGCGTTTACTCCTTGACGGGAAATGAATGAAATGGACGGTCGTTGACCTGATAGGGACATGGTATCGCGATCTGTCTTTTGCTTGATGGAAGCTAAGATTTAAAAGCGAATTTAGAAATCCAACTGAAGGTGCGCATCTTCCGTGTCTGGTGGGACAACTGGGTCTTACACAGATAGAAGAATCGTCGAAAATTTAAACTTCGACTTATCGATTGTCAATAGAATTGTGCGCTTGTCTGATTGGGCTTGAACATATGTTTCCAGGAGTCATGGTTTGCCTTTGGAAACCAAAGCACACCGCTTCGTCTTATCACCACGACAGTTCAAGTTCTTGCTTGACAGTCGTTGAGCCGTTATAATTTTTTCCGGATCGTAGAGATTTTAGCCTCCCCTGCGAGGCGTCTGATGAGGTCGGGCGCTTTTATTGAAACCTGCTTCTGAGTTTATCAAGACCTATTTCGACATAAGGCTTTCCCGTGTTCAGCGCAGCAACAGGCCTATTAATCCCTGTCCCACCTGTATGGAAACTGGCCGGCCCCTATTGAACCAAGCCAACAAATGAAAGAATGTCAGGCTTGTAGACATTGCTTCCCGGATCAATTCAACAACTGTCCCACCGACGGTAAGGAACTTACATCTTCGATCGCGGGCGATACCATCCTTGACGGTCGCTACCAGCTTGAGCAGCGGCTTGGGCAGGGTGGCATGGGTATCGTTTATCGAGCTCGTCACGTCTTTCTTAAGACCACCTACGCCATCAAGGTAATCCTCCCTGATCTAGTGGGAAATGACCCAATGCTCGCGACTCGCTTCCGTCAGGAAGCGATGCTCGCAGCCCGCATCGGTCACCGGAATATTGTCAATGTCACAGATTTCGGAGTGGTGGGCGGCAAGATGCCCTATCTCGTGATGGATTTCATCAGGGGAAGATCTTTGCACGATCTTCTAACCGCTGAGGGGCGACTCTCCGTGGAGCCGGCGCTGGAAATCATGGCCGCTTTATGCGCCGGTGTCGGCGCCGCCCACCGGCAGGGAATAGTACATCGGGACCTGAAGCCCCTTAACGTCATGATGCAGGAGGACAAGCCCGTAAGCGAGGCTGTGAAAGTACTCGATTTTGGCCTGGCAAAGATTAAATCGGGCGAACTGTTGGGCTCCTTCGTCGCCGCGCAGACCACCGGCTTGATGGGTTCTCCTTATTATATGGCTCCCGAGCTGTGGTCGGATGACGAACCTGACACACGCGCCGACATATACAGCCTCGGGGTGATCCTTTACCAGATGCTGGCGGGCGATGTTCCCTTTAAGGGACCCTCGCTCCCCTCGATCATGAAGAAGCACTTATCGGATCAGCCTCCCCGCTTCCTTGAGCGTGGCGTCAATGTGCCTTCCATCATTGAATCCGTAGTCGACCGTTCACTAGCGAAGAAACGTGACGACCGCATGGCGTCGGTGGAAGAGTTTATCGAGGAACTGCGAGTTGCCGTCGACTCGGCGAAGGAAGAGTTATCCCGGATCTCCAGGGAGGTAACCCGGGATCTTGGAACCGCAACGGTGCGCGTTGGGGAAGATACGGATCGCACCGTCCTGGGGACGGGTTCGTTGGGACAGGCTTCCTGGGAATCCCAAACACGCACAGATTCTCAACAGCAAATCGAAGACGAAGCCGATCGTCTCGCTCGGGAGTTTGAAGAGGCTCAACGCCGCGCCGACGAAGCGCGCTTGCGGGCTGAAGAAGCCGCTCGTAAGCGAGCCGAGGAAGAAGCCGCACGACGTCACGCGGAAGAAGAGGCCGCAAGAAAGCTCGCAGAAGAGGAAGCTGCCCGTCTGCGCGCTGAGGAAATGGCGCGCAAACAGCAAGAGGAAGCGCTGGCTCGCCGGCGGGCCGAAGAAGAAGCGGCGCGCAAGCTTGCTGAGGAAGAGGCGCGACAACGAGCAGAAGAAGAGGAGTCGCGCAAACGCGTTGCCGAGGAGGCCACTCGTCTTGCCAGAGAGATTGTCGAAGCCAAGGAACGCGCCGAGGAGGCGCGGTTGATTGCTGAGAGCGAAGCGCGTAAACGGTCCGAAGAGGAAGTGGCGCGTAAACGCGCTGAAGAAGAAGCGCAAAGACTCGCTCTGGAAGTTGCGGAGGCTCAACGTCGAGCCGAGGAGGCACGCTTCCGAGCTGAGGAAGAAGCCCGCAAGCGAGCGGATGAGGAAGAGGCACGAAAAAAAGCCGAGGAAGAGGAAGACCGCCTGCGCGCGGAGGAGTCAATACGACTACAGGTCGAGGGAGAAGAGGCGAGAAAGCGAGCCGGCGAAGATGCCGAGCGTCTGGCTCGGGAAATCGGGGAGGCACAGCAGCGCGCAGAAGAAGCTCGTACCAGGGCTGAAGAGGAGTCGCGCAAGCGGGCCGAGGCAGAGGGAGCGCTTGAAAGGGCCGAAGAGGAGTCGCGCAAGCTGGCCCTGCAAATGGAGGAGGTGCAGCGCCGGGCCGAAGAGTCGCGAAGGCGTTCCGAAGAGGAAGCGATCAGGCGAGCGGCGTTAGAAGAAGAGAGAAGAATAAACGACGAGCGGCAGCGCGCGGAGCTATTACAGTACGCGTCGCAGGCGCAGCAGAGCCAGGATGCAGCTCGTGGGCTGCACCTTTCGACTGACCTAAAGCAAAGCGGGTTCCAACAAAGTACGGGAGCAAACTCAGCCGCGATTGCAGACGAGACTGTTTTGCGTTCAAACCAGTCGTTAGGTCACTCTGCGGCCGCTAGCGAACAAAGTCGGTCGCCCTTCGACGCGTCTGTTCCGGTTGTTCCCCCCAGGAAGAGTTTCGCGCTCACAATAATTCTCGGCGTCGCTGGGCTGTTCGTGATTGTCCTCATCGCCGGCACGGTGGCTTTGTATTCAACGAACTGGTTTGGCGATAAAACAACTGAACAAGGAGAGATCTCGCAACCCACGCCGGACGGCCCCACAGCGTCTCCAACGCCACCGCCTTTACTTAAGCCGGAAATGGTAAGGATCGAAGGCGGCACATTTCAGATGGGGCTTGTTAATGTGCCCACTAAGACGTCCTACGACCTGGGCCAGACTCCCTCTCGTGCAGTGAAGGTGAAAAGTTTTTGGATGGACAAGACCGAGGTCACCAATGCCGAGTATGCGGATTTTGTCGCCGTGGCTAAATACACGGCACCCAGCTATTGGAGTGATGGCAAACCGCCGGCCGATCAGCAGCAGTGGCCGGTAACAAATGTTTCTGTTGCGGATGCGAAGGCTTTTTCTGAGTGGCGGTCCAAGCGTGATAATCAAAAATACCGGCTGCCTACGGAAGCGGAATGGGAATATGCGGCCCGGAATGGATCTCAAAACACACTCTATCCCTGGGGCAATGAGTGGCTTGATGGTCGAGCGAACGTCGATGCGAACTCACTGAAACCCGTCGGCACCTATCCCCAGGGCGCTTCACAGTCCGGGGTGATGGATTTGATTGGAAACGCCTGGGAATGGACTTCCAGTACGGCCGCAGCATATCCCGGCAATACTCTCTTAGTCATTGCGCCGGGTCAGGTAATCATACGCGGTGGCGCTTTCGTGGAACCTTCGCGCGGTCCTCAGGCCATTACGGCTACTCGTCGCTCCTGGGTTTCTCCATCAGATAAACAAGCCGCAATTGGATTTCGCCTCGTCCGCGATTAATGGCAAGACGTTGACTCCGGTTCACAGAAGGAGCTTCTCATGAGTGAAGAGTATGTTTCGATGATAACGAGCCTTCCTCTATTCAAGGGCTACACGCCGGACGGCGCCAGGAGGTTATTGAAATGCGGCACGGTGATGCAGTCGCCGGTGGGCGAGGTTCTTTTCAAGGAAGGTGATCCGCCAGCTTTTGTGTTGCTGGTGCTGGCGGGCAAACTGCAGGTATTTGTTGAGCGCCATGGACGCGACATGCACCTGACCATTGCGGGGCCGAGCATGATACTGGGTGAGTTGGCTGTCTTGTGCGGCATCAATCGGTCGGCTTCCATCCGTGTCGTTGAAGACTCGACGGTGTTGAAGTGGGACGCCGAGACCTTTCGCGAGTTGCTAATCAAAGATGTATTTCTATCGGAGCGGATCTTTCGCGAATCTCTGCGAACGTTGCTTGATCAGGAGAAAGCCCTTATCGCTTCAGTGACGGAGCTAGAGGAAGCCGCTCATCACGCCAAAGCTGACGAGGCGTAGTTTGTTCAGAAATTCGCATTGCTGCGTATCCGTATTAACTAGGCTTTGCGAAGTGTGTGAGACGTGAGTTCTGGTCAGTGACTGAAGTGTCAAACAGCGAGCCGCGCCTCTCGGAATTCCTCTTGAACCTCTTAATCCCGGAAAGCCGGGAATCCTGTCCCCATTATCCAGCTACCGGGAATTGACTTATTCGCCACGTATCGGTAGTTTTAAGCCCTCAATGCTTGAGTTAGTGTTGACAGTGCAGGGTTCAGACTAACTAAGTCGCAGAACTTTGCGATTTCAAATTTTTGATAGGATGCCCCAGAAGACCTTCGCCATGAATCGAACGTACACGCGATTCTTTTGTTTTACTGCATAGCTCGCCACCGTGCGGCTTTTGCGAAGGCGCTCCTATCGAATCCGATCTGTTGAATAGCTAATGGTTAATCGTAAGTGGTAGGAAGCCTCGCCGTTTTGAGGCTAGTTGTGTAGTGAATGTTCATTGAGCATTCGCCGCGCACCATTTACTGTTTGCCATTCTAAAGATGAGTGAAATCAACGTACAACTGAAGGACGGCGGCGTCGCGCAGATGCCGGGTTCTACCACCGTGGCCGAGGCCCTCAGGAAACTCGACCGTGATCTTGCGAAGCAAGCACTGGCGGCAAAGGTGAACGGCCAGGAAGTCGATTTGACACGTGGTCTGGAGTCCGTCGCTAACGAGACTTCGTCGTATGAGATCGACGCCGTCAAACCGGGGACCCGTGAAGGGCTCGAAGTGCTGCGTCATTCAACGGCCCATCTGTTGGCCGCTGCCGTGCTTGATCTCTATCCCGGGACCAAGCTGGGGATTGGTCCGGCGCTGCTTGATGATCCCCGCTACGGTTATTTCTATGATGTCATCACTCCAACTCCTTTAACCGAAACCGACCTCGCTGCGATTGAGAAGCGCATGCGCCAGATTGCCAGTCGCAACCTTGCCTATCGCCGCGCTGAGATCCCCAAATCGGAAGCAGTCCAGATCTTTAAAGAGCGAGACGAGCCGCTAAAGTGCCAGTTGATTCAGGACAAAGGGAGCGACAGCGTTAGCGTCTATTACATTGACGGGTCGCCTTTCATCGATTTCTGTCTCGGCCCACACGTACCGAACACCAACAAGCTGCGGGCCTTCAAGTTGTTGTCGCTCGCGGGTGCCTATTGGATGGGTGACGCTGAGCAACCCCAGATGCAGCGTATTTACGGCACTGCATTTTTCACTCAGGAAGAGCTGGACGCCTGGCTCAGGCAACGTGAAGAAGCTGAAAAGCGGGACCATCGTCGCATCGGTCGGGAACTCGATCTCTTTTCAATTCAAGAGCAGTACGGGCAGGGGCTGATTTTTTGGCACCCAAAGGGCGGGGCGATTCGCAGGGAAATGGAGAATTATCTACACGGTGAATTGATTAAACGTGGCTACGGGGTTGTATACACGCCACACATCGCCAAGCGCGAGCTGTGGGAAAGAAGTGGACACGAAGCGAATTATGCAGACGTAATGTTTTCTCCTGTGGAACTGGAAGAGACGCAGTTTCGGATCAAGCCGATGAACTGTCCGTTTCACATTGGAATTTACAAGTCATCACAACATTCTTACCGCGAATTGCCGCTGCGTTACGCTGAACTCGGCACCTGTTATCGAGCGGAGTTGTCTGGAACACTGCATGGATTGATGCGCGTGCGCGGTTTTACTCAGGACGATGCGCATATCTTTTGCACTCCCGAGACGGTTCGCTCTGAAATTGTAGGCTGCATCAACTTTGCTTTCACGCTTTTGAAGGCTTTCGGTTTTGACAAGTTCAAGATTGAGCTTTCCGTGAGAGGCACAGGCAACGGCAAGAAGTACCTCGGATCTGACGAGAATTGGGCAAGCGCCGAGGCCGCCCTGGTTGATGCTTTGAACGAGCAGGGACTGCCTTACGAACGAATGGAAGACGAAGCCGCCTTCTACGGACCAAAGATAGACATCAAGGTAGAAGATGCGATTGGCCGGCTATGGCAGTTAACAACAGTGCAATTCGACTTTAATCTGCCCGAACGTTTTGAGCTTGAATACATCGGCGAGAACAACAAGCCTCACCGGCCGATCATGATTCACCGAGCGCTGTTTGGCTCGTTGGAACGTTTTTTTGGTGTGCTCATTGAGCACTACGCCGGCGCCTTTCCGCTGTGGCTGGCACCGGTTCAGGTCGCGATTCTGCCGATTACCGATCGGGTTAACGAGTACGCCGAACAGCTGGCGACCCAGCTTCGCGACGGTGGTTTTCGAGTCGAAGCGAACCTGCGAAGCGAAAAAGTGAACGCCAAGATTCGTGATGCGCAGATGCAGAAAGTGCCGTTCATGCTGGTGGTTGGCGATCGCGAGATGGAGCAGGTTCAGGTGGCAGTGCGTGAGCGCACGAAAGGTGATATCGGAGTGATGTCGCTTGAGGATTTTACAAAGATGGCGCGCGTGCTGATCGAGTCGCGCGCAATCACTAACGAAGTTCCAGAGCTTCAGTCTCAGGTCTCAACTTGAGTTATTCATTTGAATCTGAAACCCGCATCTGGACTATGACTATGGAGGTGCAGCAATAGCTACAGGTTTTCGAGGTCGCGGGCAACGCCCAGACAATCGGCGCGTGCCGGCCGTGCGTATTAACGACAGGATTCGCGTACCGGAAGTGCGCGTAGTTGCGGACGAGGGTGAACAGCTCGGAGTAATGGATATCCGGGATGCCATTCGGACGGCCCGCGAACGAGGACTGGATTTGGTGGAAGTCGCCCCGACTGCGGTTCCGCCAGTTTGCCGCATTATCGATTTCGGAAAGTTTCAGTACGAAGCGAAGAAGAAGGCAAACGAGGCGAAGAAGAAGCAGGTCACGATTACCGTCAAAGAAGTTAAGTTCCGTCCGGGTACCGACGATCACGACTATGAATATCGCATGAAGCACGCTCGGCAGTGGCTGGAAGGTGGAGACAAGGTTAAGGCAACGATCTGGTTCCGCGGTCGTGAGATGACTCACCGCGAACTCGGTGCGCGTATCCTGGAGAAGTTGGAAAAAGACCTGATTGACGTCGGCGAGGTTGAAGCGCGGCCGCGCATGGAAGGCAATCAGATGTTCATTATCTTTGGTCCGAAGCGGCATAAGACGCCAGCCAAAGCTGATCCAACTCCAACTCCAACTCCAACGCCACCGGCCCAGACGCCGGAGACACCACCGACGAGTTGAAAAACGGGTTTGCGGGTGGGGGAGCTGTTGCCGCAGGGGCAAGGCCTTGCGGGGTGCGTGAAGCATTGGGCTTTGAGATCAGGTTTCGGAATTTAGTGAATAGATCTCGATGTTAGAGATCGTGATGCTGAAAATTATAGACAAAAACAAACGGAGCAAGTGATGCCAAAACTAAAGACACATAAAGGCGCAGCCAAGCGGTTCAGAATTACCGCGACCGGTAAGATCAAACGCGGTCATTCGCACGCTCGCCACATTCTGACCAAGAAGACCAACAAGCGTAAGCGGTTGCTGGATATCGACGCGCTCGTTTCACCCTCGGATCAAAAACGTGTAGAAGCGATGCTGCCCTACGGACGAGACTAGCTAAAGATGAAGGATGAGGGACGAAGGGTGAGAATTAACACGCCCGCTCCTTTAAAGCTGGAAATCCTTCACGTGTTTAGAAAGGAACCGAATCATGCCTAGAGCAAAACGTGGAAATAAGCGTCTTGAGCGGCGCAAGAAAATATTAAAGCTGGCGAAGGGTTATCGCGGCACAAAATCAAAACTGTATCGCTCAGCAAAAGAGTCGGTCGAGCGGGGATTGAACTTTGCTTATACCGGACGCAAGCTGAAGAAGCGCGATTTTCGCAGTCTGTGGATTGTGCGTATCGGAGCCGCAGCGCGCCTCAACGGACTTAACTATTCTCAGTTAATGCATGGATTGAAATTGGCCGGCATCGAGCTTGACCGAAAGGTGCTCGCCGATCTAGCCGCGAAGCAGCCGGATGCTTTTACCGCGGTTGCTGCGCAAGCAAAGAGTGCATTGGATAACGAACAGCGAGAGAGAGCGGCCGCTTAAGCTGCCGACTGTCCCTAATGGCGGAAAATCAAAACCAGCCGGATCCAAAAGCTGAGATTGAAGCTGCAAGCAAAGCGTTCGAGCGAGAGTTCGAACGCTTTGCCCGCTTTTTGCCCGGCTCTGACTTCAAAGGCCTCAGCTTGGTTGAAGCGGAAGCGGAAGCTCGCGCTTTGAGCGAGCTGCACACCAGGCACCTTGGAAAGAAGAGCGCGGTCACAAGCGCAAAGAAACTGATCGGACGCGTACTCCCAGAAGGGCGCGCCGAGTTCGGCCAGCTCGTGCAAAAGGCCGAAGCGGAGATTCTCGGCAAGCTGGCTCAGGCTGAGCAAAGTCTTAAGAGTTTCATCGACTTCGCTCGCACTGAGCGAGAGAGTATCGATGTGACGCTACCCGGCAGGCGGCCTCGGCGCGGGCACCTCCATCCCATCACGCTGTTGCGAGAGCGAATTGAAGATATCTTCGTCTCACTGGGTTATGCCATTGAAGATGACCGCGAGATTGAAACCGATTTCTATAATTTTGACGCGTTGAATATTCCGGCGAACCATCCCGCCCGGGCGCCGCAGGACACTTTCTACACGACCGAGGGGTTTGCCCTGCGTTCGCAAACCTCGACCGTGCAGATTCACGCGATGCAGCGTCGCGGCGCGCCCGTACGGATGATTGCGCCGGGGCGCGTTTTCCGTCGCGACACTCCTGACCCGACTCATAACCCGATGTTCTTTCAAGTCGAAGGATTGTGTGTCGACCGGGGGATCACGATGGCTCATTTGAAGGGGACGGTAGGTGAGTTTCTACGACAGATGTTCGGTCCTGACACGGTAACGCGATTTCGTCCTTCCTACTTTCCATTTACCGAACCGAGTGCTGAGTTCGACTTCACCTGTTTCAAGTGCGGCGGAACAGGCTGCCGAATTTGTAAGAACTCAGGTTGGATCGAACTCGGTGGGTCTGGAATGGTGCATCCAAACGTCTTGCGGGCTGCTGGTGTAGACGCGGAAGAGTTTTCCGGTTTTGCGTTCGGCCTCGGCATCGATCGCATGGCGGCGCTGATGTACAACCTGGATGATATTCGGCTGCTTTTCGAAAACGATGTCAGGTTTCTCGAGCAATTTGATTAGAAAGAATGGTCCTGGGACTTTTTGGACTTTGGACTTTGCATTTATTCAGCACGTAGACTCCTGCATAACCAGGCAGATTGGAGACGAGAACCAAAAACCAACGTCTGACATCCAGCATCTGACCACTCTTCAATATGCTTATCAGTTACAACTGGCTTCGCGAGCTAACCAGCACCAAACTGACTCCCGCAGAATTGCGAGAGGGCTTAACCATGGTTGGGCTCGCGATCGATGCCGTCGGCGAGAGTAATGGCGACTATGTGCTGGATGTTGAAGTGCCTTCGAATCGTCCGGACTGTCTGTCACATGTAGGTATCGCACGCGAGGTCGCGGTGATCGAGTCCAACGCCCTGCGGTTTCCCGAGAAAAAACCAGCGCCAGTCGCGGGCCGCGCTGAGAAATTCACCGCCATTGACATTCTCGCCGCCGACCTTTGTCCGCGCTACGCTGCGCGACTCGTTCGCGGCGTGAAGATTGGTCCCTCACCTGATTGGCTGGTCAAACGTCTTGAGGAGATTGGCCAGCGGGCCATCAACAACGTGGCGGACATTACGAACTATGTGCTGCACGAGTTGGGGCAACCGCTGCACGCTTTCGATCTTGCCAAACTTGAAGAGCACCGAATCGTCGTGCGTCGTGCGCGTCCAGGGGAAAAACTCACGACGCTCGACGGTGTGGAAAGAACTCTGACGTCGGAGATGCTTGTGATCGCCGATGCGGCTGAAGCGGTGGCGCTGGCCGGGATCATGGGTGGTGAAGAGTCCGAGATTTCAACTTCCACGGTCGATGTGCTGATCGAAAGCGCTTATTTCCAGCCCGATTCGGTGCGACGCACAGCGCGCCACCTGGGAATGGACACTGAAGCATCGCGGCGATTTGAACGCGGGGCCGATTGTGAAAACGTGCTGCGTGCACAAACGCGATGCGTCGAATTGATCTGCGAGATTGCCGGCGGCGTAGCTACTGAAAACGCAATCGACGTATATCCCCGGCAGGTCACGCCCGCGCGTATTCCTTTCCGGCCGGCCCGAGTAAAGGCCCTTACCTCAGTCGACGTTTCCGAGGTCGAAATGATAAGGATTCTGCATGCGCTTGGTTTTGCCGAAGAGGGAGCCGGGCAAGCGGGAGAAGAGCTTTTTGTGGCTCCCACCTGGCGAGTCGATGCCACGAGGGAAGAAGACCTCGTTGAAGAGATCGTTCGCCATGCCGGCTATGACAAGATTGCGTCTGAGCTTCCAGCCTCGCGAATGGCAGGCGAGTATCAACCATCCGAATTGATGCGTCGCGCGATGAGACGTGCTTTTAGTGCCAGTGGATTCGATGAAGCCATTAATTTCAGCTTCATGGCCTCAGGATCTGAAGGTGCTTTCGAATTGATTCCCGCGTTCAGCGCCACTAATTTGATGAGCATACCGGGGCGGATCGATGAACCCTTTGTGAGCTTGAGCAATCCCATCATCGAAGGTGCCGATCGAATGCGGCCGACCCTCCTTTGGGGTTTATTGGAATCTGTACGAAACAACCTGAATCACGGCAATCGCGACGTCCGTTTATTTGAGGCTGGGCGCGTTTTTGCAAACTCCGGCGCGGGCGAGCTGCCGAACGAATGCGAAGCTCTCGGCTTGATTGTCACTGGCGGGACCACGGAAGAAGGACGAGCGGGCGCTGACAGAGAGCTTGATGTTTTGGACCTTAAGGGCGCCTTGGAGACCGCAGTCGATGCGATGAAATTGCTGCCGCTAAAGTTCTCCAAAGGAACTGTGAAGCACTTGCGTTCAGGACAGTCGGCCTGGATTACTCTTAGCGATGGTCAGTCGGTAGGTTCCATCGGACGTCTGGCAGAACCGATCTCTGCCGCCTACAAGTTTCGCCAACCGGTGTTTGTCGCCGAACTGGATCTCACCAGGCTGCTCTCCTCGCCCGAGCGCGCTGTCCAGTACAGACCCTTGCCGCGTTATCCCTCCGTAATTCGTGATGTGACGTTGTTGCTTGATCGAGAGGTTACGCTCGAAGAGATTTTCAATGTGATTCGGAGACTGAAGCTGGCAGATTACCGTGGCGCAAAGTTTGTCGGTACCTACGAAGGTCAAAACATTCCGGACGGGAAGCGTTCTGTCAGCTTGCGGGTCGAGTATCGCGCAGATGATCGCACGCTACGGGATGAAGAAGTTGAAGATCGCCAGCGAACTTTGGTGAGCTCACTCGTGCAGGAATTGGCCGCCGAACAACATTAAAAAATAAATCGTTGCCGGTTGTGAAATGAGTCTTGCGCTTTGCAAGCATGAAGTCGCATAATCCCAAAACGCTCAAGACCGACACGAACACGGAGATTGCAATGGTCGCCCTTTCTGGTCTGGAAAAATTTTCACATCTCGAAGATAAGATCTACCGCACGATTGAACTTACGAAAACTCTGCGTCAGGAAAAAGAGGGTCTTGAAAAAGAGCTGACGTTAATGCGCCGCGACATTGGCAATGTGCTGAATGAGAAAGAGCGTTTGGAAAGCCAGGTAGAAAAGCTTTTAGCCGAGCGAGATACTATTCGTATGAAAGTCGAAGCGATGCTCGACGCTGTAGCTGCCCTTGATCCGGAAATGGCGGAGGAGCTTAGATGACAACTGGTATCGGCCTGTCTGGCAAGAGCACAATGGAGTCCACCACGACCACCCCTACCATCAGAGTTGAGATTTACAATCAAACCTACAACATCCGTTCGGATGGTGATACGGAATACATCATTCAGCTAGCGGAATTTGTCGACAGCCGGATGCGCGAGATATCTTCCGGGACGTTGACGGTAGATTCGTTAAAAGTCGCAATCCTCGCCGCACTTCACATAGCCGACGAACTCCACCGCCTGAAGCACCTGCACGAACAGGCCGACGCTCAGTTAGCAACACGCAGCGGGGAGTGCGCAGAAATGTTGGATAAATTGCTCAAGGTAAGGAGCACGGTCGAGCAGGAGCAGGGCGGCGCGGGAAAAATCAGCCTGGGATAGGTGTCAGACGCCAGCTGTTGGATGTTAAGGAATCCAAAGCCCAAAGCCCAAAGCCCAAAGTCCAGAGTCAAAGTTCGAAGTTCGACATTCAATTCCAGCGACCCGCAAAATCTAATTTCCAACATCTGACATCCAACATCCGACTTGTGCTAGTATGCGTCCCGGCGGAGGGAAATAATCTGCGAGGCTCGTGACCGAGTTACGATGATTGAGCCAACGCCGTTAAATTGGGAGGCCGACGCCACGTTCGCCAGTGCATCTCTTCATCGTTAAGATTTGCTAACGGCTGTGGTAGACAAAAGGTCACCCACCTGTATATGCAGGTTCAATTACGGCTTCGGAACGACCAACGCGGATCTCCCTCCACCAGTCGTAAATCTAATCGTAAATCGTAAGTAGGAGCTTCGGTTCCTATGAGCAGTTTGCGAATCGGTTTACGACTTTTTTTGTTTGCACCTGCGCAAATTGCCAGCGCGCGCGACTCCGACTGACGACCGCATGAAAATACTCACTATCGGCGATGTGGTAGCTAAACCCGGGCGAGTGGCTGTGCTCGAACGCATTCAGGATTTGCGTGAGCAGCATGGCGTTGACCTGGCGATCATGAATGCAGAAAACGTTGCCGGCGGTTTCTCAATTACACCCTCGCTCGCAGAAGAACTCTTCGCGGCCGGCATCGATGTAATGACCTCGGGAAATCATATCTTTGATAAGAAAGAGGCTATCGCCTACATCGATAAGCAGCCGCGGCTCCTGCGGCCGGGCAATTATCCTCCTGGCACGCCGGGCAGCGGAATTTGGGTTGGAACCGTGAACGGTACGGCCATCGCAGTGATGAACTTGATGGGTCGTGTCTTTATGCCACCTTCTGACGACCCATTTAGAGTGGCCGAAGACCTTTTGCGGTCCCTGCCTACCGATGTCAGGATTCGCATCGTGGATATGCATGCGGAAGCTACCTCTGAAAAAGTCGCTATGGGCTGGTTCCTGGATGGTCGAGTCTCAGCCATGGTTGGTACGCATACTCACGTGCAAACCGCGGACGAGCGCATTTTGCCGGGCGGCACGGCCTACCTGACTGATATCGGTATGACTGGCAGCTACGCCGGAGTGATTGGAATGAATAAAACAGACGTGATTTCGCGTTTTACTTCAGCAACAGCGGGCCGGGCGGGGCATGCGGCTGGCGATGTGAGAATTTGTGCCGCGATACTGGATATCGACGAGTCGACTGGGCACGCGCGAAGTATAGAGAGGATTAGTCTGCCGCACGAGCAGTAAGGGAAAGAAAAACCGCCGGATTCACAAAGTTGATAGGGATCAGAGTAAAAGCTACTTTTCGGCGTAAATCTGCGGGTAAGTCTTTTTGTTAAGCGGGACCGGTTGCAGACGGAACGGCCGGACCTGACGACTGCGATTTGATCACTGGAGGTGCTAGCAGGCGTTGGGCGTAACCTTCGGGAAACGACCGAACGTGGCCGGTTGAGTCGGTCACCACATGACCTGTCTCGCCTTCAGCGATGACCTGACCATCAGCTGCACGAATAATCTCATAGCCAAATCGAAGTGAACGACGGCGTAATTCGGTGAGGTGCGTGCGAATCAAAATCTCGTCGTCATAGTAAGCCGGGGCCTTGTAGCGGCAATAACTTTCAGCGACCACCAGGAAAGCATCCTCCATCGCCTCCATGTTGCTGTACGAAAGACCGCGCACGCGACAGAACTCGGTGCGGCCAATTTCGAACCAAACCAGATAATTGGCGTAATAGACAATGCCCATCTTGTCCGTCTCGGAGTAGCGGACGCGTTGCAGCGTTTCGTGCCAATCTCCAAAAACTTCTTCCGGGGCAGGACTTGTCATCTGAACCTTATGCCTCCAAACTCACCTGGAGAGAGATTGCTAATGCGAGAACAACTGGTTGAAACGTTTAGCGGACTATAAGAGTGAAACCCTAAAGATGTCAAAGCAAATTCTCATGCGGCTGGGCCTGTTCCTGGCGCTTTCGATTTCAATCGCCGCAGTCATGCTGGGCAACTCCTCTGCGGCCCGCGAGCCGCAGGGAGCGAGTGCAACGGCGACGGCCTCCCGTAATGCGGCGATTGTCGCAACCACCGCGGCAGTGCTCAAAGAGACCAGCGAAATCAGAGGGCTCCCGATCCTGAGAGAAGTGAAAAGCGGATCTCAAACGCGCGCCGATATTGAGCGCATGGTGATCAAGAACCTCGACTCGCAGACCACTCCTGCAGAGATGCACGCCACGGAAATCGCTTTGAAGAAACTGGGCCTGGTGCCCCTTGGGTTTCAGCTTCGTCCCTTCTATATCAAGTTATTGACCGAGCAAGTCGCGGGTTATTACGATACTCGCGCGCAACAGTTTTATTTGGCTGACTGGATTGAGTTGGAAGGTCAAAAACCGGTGATGGCGCATGAGCTGACGCATGCGTTGCAGGATCAGCATTTCAATCTGAAGCGTTTCGAGAAATGGCCGAAAGGGGATTCAGATGCCGAGTTGGCTGCCCATGCGCTGATCGAAGGCGACGCCACGCTGACCATGACTTTGTATATGGCGAAGAACCCGCTCGTGGCGCTGGCGTTCGTGCGCTCCTTAGGAGGAACAGCCAACGCGTCCGAGCAGTTTCAACAAGCGCCCCGAGCATTACGAGAGTCGCTGGTGTTTCCTTATGAGCGCGGACTCGAATGGGCGACCAGAGTGTATCGAACCGGTGGTTGGGAAATGGTTTCGGCCGCATATACCCGCTTGCCGTTATCGTCTGAGCAGATTCTTCATCCTGAAAAGTATCTCGCTTATGAGATACCGTTGAAGATTTCATTGCCGGAAGTCCGAAATATGCTGGGTCCGGGCTGGAAGAAGATCGATTACGATGTTAACGGTGAATGGTCTTACTACCTGATCCTGGACGAGTTTTTGAAGAAACCGGCAGAGTCCAAGCGCGCCGCTGCGGGGTGGGGAGGAGATAGATATGCGCTGTATCAGGGACAGAATGCGAGTGAAGTGTTTATGGCGCAGTTGTCGGCCTGGGACACGCGGGAAGACGCGCAGCAGTTTTTTGATGCCTACGTAAAGCGGACCAGGCTGCGGTATCCGAACGCTACAGAAGGAGTCGCGGTTGAAGCCGCGTCACCGGCCCCCGAGTTTCTCAACCTGCTGACGAAGGAAGGTGGTGTGGTTATGGAGCTTCGCAGTAACCGTGTTCTGATTCTGGAAGGCATTCCGGAGAACACGGATCAGAAGGCTTTGCTTCGGACGATGTGGCAGTAAGAGGAAGTTTCTAATTTCAGGTTTCGAGTTTTGGCGGAGGGCAGAATACCGAGTGCTGAGTACTGAGTACTGAGTACTTGAGTTCCGGGTACTGAGTGCTGAATACAGCGGTACGGTCCCAAAACTCGAAACTAGAAACTCGAAACTAGAAACTAGAAACTCAAAACTAGAAACTCAAAACTCGATTTTAAATCTTGAAGCTCGAGACTCGAAAACTTCCCCTTGGCTAACGACCCCCTCCTCCTGGAATCTTTGCTCGACGCGAGCGTCGACGGCATCCACGCGTTTGATCACGACTGCAATTACATCGCGTTCAATCGTGCGATGGAACGCATGTCGGGTCTGAACCGCGCCAGCGTACTCGGCCGGAATGCTTTCGAAGTCTTTCCGTTCCTCAAGAGGATTGGTGCTGATCAGGATTACTACGGGGCTCTGGCAGGTGAAACGGTAATTGCGAAAACCCGGCCCTACACCATTCCTGAAACCTCACGGCACGGTTTTTATGAAGGACGTTATCTACCGCTCAAAATTGGCGACGAGATAGTTGGCGGGATCGGCATCATCCGCGACATCACCCAACAGAAAATCGCCGAGGATGCAGCCCACACCGAGCACCAGCGACTGACATTCCATGTTGAAAACTCCCCGCTGGCGGTTATTGAATGGGACAGCGACTTTCGGGTCTCCCGCTGGTCTGAATCCGCCGAAAGGCTCTTTGGCTGGACGGCTGATGAAGTCCTGGGCAAGCACGTGAGCGATTGGAAGTTTGTCTTCACTGAGGATGTCGATTCGGTCTTGCAGGTTACTCACCGGCAGCGTGAAGGAGTCGAACGCCAGGGCGTTTTGTTCAACCGCAACTACACGCGGCAAGGCGAGGTGCTTTACTGCGAATGGTATAACTCGGTGCTCAACGATGAGCATGGAAAGCTGGTGTCCGTGCTATCGCTCGTGCTGAACGTCACGCCCAGAAAGATCGCGGAGGAGGAGCGCGCGGCTTTGTTTGTGCGGGAGCAGGCTGCTCGCAAACATGCTGAAGATGCGGATCGGCTAAAGGACGAGTTTCTTGCGACCTTATCGCATGAGTTGCGAACGCCGCTCACGGCCGTGCTGGGCTGGGCGTCGTTGATGCGTTCCGGCGACGTGCCACAGGTGGAGTTCGCGAACGCTCTCGAAATTATTGAGCGCAATGCCCGAGCGCAGGCCCGGCTGATCGATGATCTGCTCGACGTGTCACGAATCATAACCGGCAACCTGCGCCTCGAACTGCGACCTGTCGATCTCGCCGCAACGCTCGAAGCTGTAGCTGAAGCAGTGCGGCCCGCGGCTCGGGCCAAGGGCGTGCGGCTGGAAATCGAACTCGAGAAGCAAACGGAACTTATCAACGGTGATCCAAATCGTTTGCGTCAGGTCGTTTGGAACCTGCTGCTCAATGCGATCAAGTTTACTCCTCGCGGTGGCAGTGTTTCTGCGGCAATAAGTTCGGATGAAACTTATGCGCGTCTCGTGGTCACCGACACAGGCGAGGGGATTACTCCTGATTTCCTGCCGTACGTGTTCGACCGCTTCCGCCAGGCTGAAGGCTCAATTGCTCGCCGGCACGGGGGCTTGGGCCTGGGTCTGGCGGTTGCCCGGCATCTGGTTGAACTGCACGGCGGCACAATTGGAGCCGAAAGTGCTGGTCGAGGTCACGGTGCAATCTTCAAGATCGAGTTGCCCGTCGAGAGTCCCAGTCAGGCTGAAAGCGCAAAGTTCAACGAGTTGCGCGCGCGCTGGAAGGACATGCGGCAGACGAAAGCGCAAGCAGCCAGAAACCAGTTGAGAGGCCTGCGAGTACTAGTGGTTGAAGACGATGCTGATTCGCGAACCCTGGTGAGCATGATGCTCAAGCGTCACGGGGCGCAGGTGATTGCGGTGGGGACTGCCGAAGAAGCGATGTCGACTATTGCTGGTGCACCCGCCGATGTGCTGGTTAGCGATATTGGTATGCCGGATCAAGATGGATTCGACCTGATTCGAAAGATCCGTCAACTTCCACCCGGACATGGTGGCAATACTCCGGCGGTTGCCTTGACCGGCTATGCGACAGCGAAGGACCGCGAGCGCGCGATTGCGGAAGGATTTCAAACTCACCTGGCGAAACCAATTGAGCCGGCGGAGTTGGTGAATGCGATCGCCGAATTAACCGGCCGAGATTCAGTGCCGGTCGAGACGGGTTAACGGTATTAAAGTGACCGGCCAGTGGTGGTAAACCCGCTGGCGAGCGAGTCTATCAATTGGAGCGGTGGAGACCGGAGCACTTAGACCCAGGAAGGAACTAAAGTTTTCGGTTCTGGCATTGTGAATGTCTAATTTGAACAGTTACGTCGGCCAGATTCTCGACGACAAGTACCGTTTGGAACGACTGCTCGGCCAGGGCGGGATGGGCGCGGTCTATCTTGCTACACACCTTGGCACAGAACGCTATGTCGCTCTGAAACTGATCACACCCCAGTTTATGCGCAACGAGGAGTTTGTCGAGCGATTCAAGCGCGAGGCAAAAGCAGCCGGACGGTTGCGCCATCCAAACGTGGTCGACGTTACAGACTTTGGTTTTGCGCAGGCAGACGGACACCCAGTTGCTTACCTCGTGATGGAATACCTCGATGGCTGCACGCTCGGCGACGTTCTCCGCGAAGAAAAGCGGTTGCCGTTGGAGTGGGTTGTCGACATCCTTGAGCAAGTGTGCTCGGCGGTCCACGAAGCCCACCTGCAGGGAATCGTGCACCGAGATCTTAAGCCGGAAAACATTTGGCTCGAGCCAAACCGCCTGGGTGGCTATCGTGTGAAAGTGCTGGACTTCGGTATCGCCAAGCTGGGAGAGGCCGGCGTCCCGACGGTTACGAATCAGTCGGAGTCCTTGCCCGCAGGCGCGGGCGGGGGAACTACCAGAGCGGCCTCCGCAGTCACACACTTTGATAGAAACCACGACGCCGCAACCGCGATGTTCGGTGTACAGGGTCCCAATGCAGCGAGCTTGACCAATCCGGACAATTCCGAGCCCGAGACCATGCTGTTCGGAGCCGACCTCAGTGTGGAGAAAGAGGGAAAGGATTTAGCGGGAACAGTCTCAGACGATAAGACGAATTTGGTCAACTCGCCTGCGACCACCATGGCTACGCTAAACCAGTCACCGGCTTTTGAGACCGGTAAGGAAGTGGCTGGAATGGCAGCTGACGATGATCGAACGCTGATGTTCGATCAATCCACTCGACCGTTATTCTTCTCTTCTCATACTACCGGCGCGAGTTCAACCGGTGCAGAACTGACGAAGGTCGGCGCAATCATGGGTACGCCGCTTTACATGTCTCCGGAACAGTGTGTTGGGAAAAGCCTGGATTCGCGAGCCGATATCTATAGCCTCGGGGTTATCGCT
The DNA here is from genome assembly GCA_041742785.1 of Pyrinomonadaceae bacterium. Classification (GTDB taxonomy): domain Bacteria; phylum Acidobacteriota; class Blastocatellia; order Pyrinomonadales; family Pyrinomonadaceae; genus PSRF01. Next base: position 41,299 of record JBGTOA010000049.1, read on the forward strand.
TACCAGATGCTGGCTGGCGAGCCTCCGTTCACTGGCGACACGGAAAAGGTGATGCGGGAGCATGTTGAGACTACGCCGCTGCCGTTGCGTGATCGCGCCAAGGTCCCCAAGCGTGTGTCGGGGGTTGTGATGTCGGCGCTTTCAAAGGACCCACAGCTGCGCCCTCAGACAGCAATCGCGTTTGCAAACTCTCTCAGCGCGCAGGCATCAAGTATCGGTTCGCTCTATCGCAGGGCGTTCGCTCTCTACAGCGAGTATTTTCCGAAGTTCCTCAAGTTATCTCTGATCGCGCACGTTCCGGTCTTCATCACTACGATCTTCCTGATTCCGCTGCAGCTCCTTGAGAGGAGCCAACCTAAAGGTTGGAACTCGGGCTACGTCGCGATTTTTGTTAGCCTCATCTTCGTTGGGTTGCTTCAGATTGCCGCATACTTTATCGCGGCGGCAGCCACTTCCGGCATGACTGCCATCATCGTGACGCAGATATCGGCGGCCCCCCTCAGGCCGGTCGAGCTACGCTCAGCTTTGGCAGTGCTGAAACGGCGCTGGCGTCCATTTTTAAAGACCACAATTCTGATGACCCTGAGGATCATGGCCGGGTGGCTCTTGATCATTCCTGGCATCGTGATTTCGATCCGTTACGCGCTCTACGCGCCGGTGGTATTGATGGAGGGTTTGGAGACGAAGGCTGCCAGGAAGCGAGCGCGTGAGCTGGGATCGCGATCATGGCGTACCGTAATAGTCATCACCTTTTTGCAGTTTGCGATTCCAGCCATTGTGGGCTCTCTCTTTGGCCGATTTGCGGTGAAGGCGAGTCAGGCTGGAGCGAGTGTTTCGGTCCGCTCAATCACCCAACAGCTTTCAGGTTTGACTAACGTATTCATCCTGCCGCTGATGTCGATCGTACCTGCCTTACTTTACTTGAAGATGCGGCAACTCGGCGGCGAGACAATGAGTTCGGCACTGGCACAAATCGAAGACATCAACGTGACGAACAGCCAGTGGCGCAGGCGCATGCGCAGCCGGTTGAGTTTGCCCACGCCACGCGGAAGGTGATTTTTTTAGTTTCTAGTTTCGAGTTTCTAGTTTCGAGTTTCTAGTTTCGAGTTTCCTCAGTTCCTGGTTCATAACCGAAGTCCGAAGTCCGAAGTCCAAAGTCCGAAGTCCGAAGTCCGAGTCCGAGGTCCAAAGTCCGAAGTCCGAAGTCCGAAGTCCGAAGTCCGAGGTTTAAAGCCCAAAGTCGGTAGCAAAAACATTACAATCCCATTGCAATAACCTTCTGCCTGTCTTCCTCAACCACACCTCAAGTTTTTCTCAAGTCCCCTCAGTAAAGTCGCAACCCTAAAGCCGAAACTTAATGTTACCCGCGACTTTTAACTACAACTGAGGAGAAAATCGATGTCACGCACACCGCGCCGCACTTGGAGTAGCAGCTCTAGCAGGAATTTTCTGGTCACCCTCTTGTGCGTAATCGCACTGGCATTTGCCGCCGAAACCTTTTTTGATTTGGCAGGCTCAGCGGCCCCTGCTGAGGCTACGGAGACTCCGCAGGAAAAAGCGAAGAAGGCTACAGAGGTAAAAGCTTCTGCCGCAGCCAGCAGTGCCCTCGAGCAAGTGCGACAGTCCGCAACCTCCACCGTCAAGTCGCACGTTTCCCGCGAAACCGGAAATTACGATTTTGTCAGGGCCGTCAATGGCGGCGTGCTCGCGGTTGATAGCACCAGCGATTCGCCGGAAGCGCGCGCCTTCGCTTTTCTGCGGAATCATGGCGCTTTGATAGGCCTCAACTCCGCAGAGCGGAAGTTGGCCGTCGCTGGCTCCTCCGAAGGCGAGGCAACGGTCAGCACCTTGAAGGTCGCGAACGTTGGTAAGGATTCCCTGGGCAGCTCTCACGTTCGGCTGAACCAGTTTTATCGCGGAGTGCCCGTATTTGCGGCGCAGGTCGTTGTGCACATGAACGAGCGCGGCATCACTGCCGTGAGCGGTCAATACGTCCCCGACATCAAGGTCAGCACGACGCCACGAATTGGGCCGGCGGAGGCGCAAGCCACCGCGCTGAAACAGGTAGGCCCACTCACCATAGTTAAGAGTGAACTAGCCATTTACCGGAAGGGATTGCTTGAGGGCTTTCAAGGCCAAAGCGTCCTGGCCTACAACATCGAGGTGAGCGATGGGAAAGCGACCAGACTGCAAGTTTGGATCGATGCCACGAAGGGCACAGTCCTGACCAACATTCCGCTCACCTATACCGCCCTCAATCGCACAATTTTTACACCTGAACACGATCCGCTCTTCGCCGTTCGGCACGAAGGCGACCCACTAACTCCCGGGCCAACGCCCGGCACTACGGGCGCTGAGCCAATAAACAATCTTTACGTGATGGCGGGCCATACGTACAACATGTTTGCTTCGGCTTTCGGCCGCGACTCCTACGACGGTCTGGGCCACAAAATGGACAGCGTCTTTCTCGTGAACGACGTCTGTCCAAACGCTTATTGGAATGGCATCTCGACGAACTACTGCCCGGACTTTGACGCCGACGATGTGGTCTCGCACGAGTGGGGTCACGCTTATACGCAATACACTCACGGGCTGATCTACTCCTACCAGTCAGGCGCACTCAACGAATCCTATTCCGACATCTTTGGTGAGACTGCCGACCTCTTAAATGGAGTTGATGCTGAGGGGGGCGCCAACAACAGCCAACCTATGCCTAATGGCCAGCGCTGGCAGATGGGGGAAGATGTCCCGACCCTGAATGCACAGCAGCTTGGCATTCTGCGCGATATGTGGACACCAACGCGCTATGGTGATCCTGACAAAGTAACGTCCGGCAACTATGCCTGCGGTTCCGGCGACGGTGGTGGCGTGCACACCAATTCGGGCGTGCCCAATCATGCTTACGCCATGCTCGTGGACGGCAAGACGTTCAACGGACAGACGGTCGAGGCCATCGGGTTCGTCCGTGCGCTACACATTTACTACCGCGCGATGACGGCCTACCAAACACCGAGTACAAACTTCCCTCAACATGCGGAAGCGCTACGCACATCATGCAACGACTTGATTGGCATGCCGCTCAACGAGATCTCCACCTCTTCAGCATTGGGTTCCGTCTCTGGAGAGGTGATCACTGCCACTACCTGTCAGCAAGTCGATAAAGCGATTCTGGCAGTTGAGATGGAAGCTCCCGTCCCGTGCAATTTGCAACCCATTCTCGATCCCGATACTCCGGCGAGTTGCGACGGCGCAACTACAATTTACGCTGAAGACTGGGAATCAGGTGATGACGGTTGGACCAAAACCAGCACCGGTGTTTTCGCGGACTGGGAAGATAGCACGCGCAACCTGCGCGACTTTGTTATCGATTCTACTCTGCCGAAAGACCGCGCCGGGTCGGCCGCTTACGCCAGGAATATTCCGTTGGGTGAACCGGGTGGTGGCACCTGTGCTCCCGGCGGCGAGTATTCGGGTCAATACACCATCGATAGTCCCAACATCATGGTGCCGGCAAATGCCGATATCCTCAGGTTGAATTTCGATCACTACGTCGCAACCGAAGCGACCTTCGACGGTGGGCAGCTGGAGGTAAGTGTGAACGGCGGTGCTTTCCAACTGGTGCCGCAAAACGCCTACATTCACAACGCGCCGAACGCTCCCTTCGAAGCGGCGCCACCGGTAGGCTTAAACACAAATCCCAACGCTGGGGAACAAGCCTGGCACGGAACTGATGTTGGAACGCAGTCAGGTTCCTGGGGCACTACCATTGTTGACCTGAGCGAGCTCACTAATCCTGGCGACCAGGTCAAGCTCCGGTTTACGTTCAGCCAGGACGGCTGCAACGGCGTTGACGGTTGGTACATCGACAACATCAATCTCTATTTCTGTCCGCCGCTTGAAGCCCCGACGCTGTCACTTGGCGCCAATTACGAAAATCCTGACACCGACGGTACTTACACTCTCAACTGGGTACGTCCCACGGGTGCGAGTGGTCCGGATGTGCTGCAACAATCAACCAACTGCGGCCCACTGATGTCCGACGACGCGGAAAGCGGCCTGGCTCAATGGACTGCTGCGAGTTCCGATCTCATCGCTCCGATGTGGACGACGTCGAGCGCTAAACCAAATCACACGAGCACGGCATTTTGGGCCAATCCGGTTTCGGAACAGGAGACCCAGAATACAAGTGCGACTTTGACATTAAACGCTCCCATTCAGATCCCTTCATCGGGCATCACCACACTCAATTTTTCCGAGTGGTTCTTCAATGAGAGCGACGATCACGGGTTCGTTGAAATCTCGCAGGATGATGGCGCGACCTGGACGCCAATCTATGACAACAATCGCAACGGCGACACTCCTGCGGGGCTGCTTGCGTTTGCCGAGGACTCGCTCAAGGCGAAGCAGCTGGATCTGACAGTTTTCAGCGGTCAGACCCTTCGACTGCGCTTCCGGTTTGCGCTCGGACAGTCGAACTTCTTTCTCAACACGCAATTCGGTTGGTATGTCGACGACATCTCTGTCGATAACGACAGCTTTACCGATGTCACGACTACTGCAGGGGTAGCTCACACGGTAAGTAATGTTCCTAACGGTACACGTTGCTACCGCGTTCGCACGACTTACACTTTCGGCGCGCAGCAGGTGCGTGGTCCGTACAGCAACATCGTTTCCGCAACGGTCTCGCGAGGAGTTACGCCTCCCAGCGTGAGCATCACCAGTCCGGAAGATGGCGCGAGCTTCTCAAGCGGCGCTAACATCACTGTAATCGCAAGTGCCGATGATACCGACGGCACAGTGGCTAAGGTGGAATTCTTCGAAGGGGCAAACAAGCTTGGAGAAGATACGACCGGTCCAGATTATAGCGTTACCTGGAACAATGTCGGTCCGGGCAGTTATACGCTCACCGCGAAAGCCACGGACAATGATGGTGCTACTACGACTTCAAGTCCGGTCAACATCACGGTAACAGAGGCGCCTGCTTCGGAATGCATTGAAGACGATGATCCGCGCATCACTTATTCAAACGGATGGCATCTCGGTAAAGACCCAAATGCCAGCGCAGGTCATTTCCGTTACAACACCGGTAAAGACACTCAGCACGGCGTCGCTCTGGACTTTGACGTGCCGGCGGGCAGTACGGGAAAGATTGATTACTACTTTGCGCGCAGTACGAGGAAGGGCACGGCGGATATTTATCTCGACGGTGTCTACAAGGAGACGATCAACTATCAAGGCGTTTCCGGCTCAATGCAACATCCGGAATTCAATCCAGGTTATGTGGTGAGTTACGGCGGATTGAGTTCAGGCAGACACACCCTTGAGATTCGCAATCCGCGGGATGTGGTGTTTATCGACCGGTTCTGCTTGGAAAGTGCCTCGTCAAATGCGCAGCCGCTTGCCGGGCCTGGTAGTACTACCAACCAGAATCAGAATATCGCCGGCGGTAAGTCGTTGAGCACTAACTATGCGATGCCGGCAGGCGCCCAGGAAATCTCGTGGGTGGCCCAGTCGAATCTTACGGTTCCGTTCCAGTTGGTCCTGATAGATCCTTCTGGGGTCGCACTGCAGACGGTAAACTCGAGTTCCGGGCTGGCGACGATCAACGCGCCGGTTAACCAGGGAGGGATCTACGTGATGAAGGTAGTGAACCTTAACCTTGGGCCGGTTCAAATCACAGCGGCAGTAACGCCGCTGGTGCAGAGGTAACGATTAGGAAAACGGGCGGTGCTTGCTGATTAGCAACCAGCTGCACCGCTCGTTCGAGATACGAGGACGGGTTGCCGCTGCCGTCAACTGGGTCGGTCTGGCAAGTTACGATCCGCAGCGGTCGCGGTGATTCCGATGGGGCACGATTCGTCGTGCCCCGTTTTAGTAAAGACGAGGGATGAAGGATGAGAGCTCAGAGATGAGGTGAAAGCTTCATCCTCAGCCCCACCCTTCATCTTTTCCTCCGCTGAGCTTTTCATTTTCGCGTTCGCGATTTACGATTCGCGCATGAAACACTTTGCCATCGTTCTGCTCGCGTTAACCGTGGCGCCGCTAACTTCCGCTCAGGAATGGACACAGTGGCGCGGACCAACGCGCGACGGTATCGTGCCTGTCGCGAGCACACCTTCCAGCTGGCCGGCATCATTGCGTCGGGCCTGGCGAGTCGAAGTTGGCGAGGGCTACTCATCACCCGTGGTTACCGGCGATCGCGTTTTTGTCCACAGCCGCCGCGATCCGGAAGAGTCGGTTTACGCCGTTAACCTCGCTGATGGGGCCATCGTCTGGCAGCAGAAGTACCCAGCGTCATTCCAGAAGAACCAGTACGCAGTGAACATGGCGAAGGGTCCGAACGCGACGCCACTTGTGATCGGCAAACGCTTGTTGTTCACCTATGGCGTCACCGGTGTGCTCACAGCCTGGGATACTGCGACAGGTCGCCAGCTCTGGCGGCAGGATTATTCAAAATCGGTCGACACCTCAAAATTCTTTTGCGGTACGGCTGCATCTCCACTGGCAACTCACGGTCGACTGGTGGTTCAAGTAGGCAGCGATGTTCACGGCGGTCGCATCCTTGCGCTTGATCCGGCTTCGGGAGCAACCGTCTGGGAGTGGAAAGGCCCGGGGCCGGGTTATTCATCGCCGGTCGTGATCGACGCAGCCGGCTCGCACCAACTCGTCACCATGACCAACAGTTCAATTGTCGGGATTGACGCTCAGACCGGCGCAGCGCTGTGGTCCATTCCGTTTCCCGATGAATGGCATGAAAACATCGTCACTCCGGTTTGGACCGGGACCTATCTGATCGTCTCGGGCACTCGTCAGGGCACACACGCTTTTACCTTGAAGCAGGAGGAAGGAAAGTGGCAGCCGACCGAAGCGTGGAAGAATTCGGACGTGGCGATGTATATGAGCTCGCCGGTATTTGGGGATGATTTAATCTATGGACACTCGGCGAAACGGAAAGGCCAGTTCGTGGCCCTCGAGGTAAAGACCGGCAAACTGAAGTGGGCGACTGAAGGTCGTGAAGGTGATCACGCCTCGGTGTTGCTGACCCGGAACCATATTGTGTACCTGACAAACGGAGCGGATTTGATTGTGGTGCGGCGCGGTACTCCCGAGTTTACAGTGGAAAAGCGTTACGACGTTGCCGAGGCTGAGACGTGGGCTATGCCTGTATTGTTGGGATCGGATCTCATCGTGCGAGACTCAACTTCGCTAATGCGTCTGACCCCTGGCGCGAACCCGTAACGAAGTGGATTCGCACGTTCTGATCCGTCCGGTCCGCGTGAATTCGCGCTATGTCTAAAAGTTTCCCATCCTATTTCTTGTCGCGTATCATTTCTGCGCTCCCAACTTCCACATTTAGGTTGACCGAAAACAAATGAAAAGATCACTGCTGCTGAGCCGCGCCCTCTTTCTCCTTGTCCTGATTAGCCCGGTTCTCGCACAACAAGCTGCCACTCAGACTGACCCCAGTCTATTAACGGTCGATACGATTTTCACGTATCAAACGAAGTCTATTGGGCCTGTGCGTTGGCAGCGTGACGGCGCCGGTTATGTTGCGCTTGATCCATCACCCACGCAGAAGGAGTTTCTTGACATCGTGCGTTATGACGCGGCCCGCGGCACACGGAGCGTGTGGGTGTCGGCAGAACAGCTAACATCGCCAGGCGGCGCGACGATTCGAGTTGAAGACTTTGAGCTGAGCGAGGACGGGCGGAAGCTGCTGATCTTCACCAACTCAGAGCGTGTCTGGCGAAGTAATACTCGCGGTGATTACTGGGTGCTGGATTTTAACGGCGAAAAGCTCCGCAAACTCGGCGGCTCCGAGGCAAAGCCTTCTACCCTGATGTTTGCGAAATTCTCTAGTGACGGCACGCGCGTCGGCTACGTGCGCGAAAACAATATCTACGTTGAGAATCTGACCGATTCGGCTATTACAAGGATCACCACGGACGGTTCGCGCTACCTAATCAACGGAACGTTCGATTGGGTGTACGAGGAAGAACTCTTCTGTCGCGATGGCTGGCGTTGGAGCCCGGACGGCAGGAACATCGCTTACTGGCAACTCAATTCAGAAGGTGTGAAAGAGATGCACCTGATCAATAACACCGCGGCGCTCTATCCAATCATCACCTCGTTTCCTTATCCCAAAGCGGGCGAGACAAACTCGGCCGCGCGAGTCGGCGTAGTGAGTGCGAGCGGTGGGGCGACACGTTGGTTTGAAGTGCCGGGCGATCCGAGGAACAACTATCTACCGAGAATGGAGTGGGCTTCGAGTTCTGACGAAGTGGTAATACAGCAACTCAACCGTTTGCAGAACACAAACATAGTCATGCTTGGCGATGTCCGCACCGGCAAGGTCCGTCAGATAATGACCGAGAAGGACGACACGTGGGTAGACATCGCCTGGGGTGACATCGACTGGGACAAGAGCGGTCTGGCGCGTGGTGACGTTGAGTGGATCGATGGTGGCAAAAGATTCCTGTGGGCCAGCGAGCGCGATGGGTGGCGTCACATCTGGTCGATCGCGCGCGATGGCAGCGATGCCAGGTTGATCACGCCAGGAAACTTTGACGTGGTAAGTGTCGAACGCGTGGACATGACCAATGGTTGGATCTTTTTCCGAGCGTCTCCGGACAATGCCACGCAGCGGTATCTGTTTCGGGCGCGAATAAACGGCAGTGGTCAACCCGAACGACTAACACCGACTTCGACGCCGGGAACACACGGTTACAACATCTCCCCGCGTGGTGACGTTGCCATTCACACTTATTCAACCTTCAACAGAGTTTCCTCAACCGACATGGTGCGGCTGCCACAACATGCGGTTGTGCGAACGATGATGGATAACGCGACGGTGCAGGAGCGCCTCGGAAAGTTGAAACCGACGACGACCGAGTTCTTCAAAGTGGACATCGGCGAGGGCGTGCAACTCGACGGCTGGATGATCAAGCCGCCGGATTTTGATCCGCAAAAGCGATATCCGGTCTTGTTCTATGTCTATGGCGAGCCCTGGGGCCAGACAGTGCTCGATAGTTGGGGAGGCCTGAATCGAGTTTGGCATACGATGCTGGCGCAGCGGGGTTACATTGTTGCGAGTGTAGACAACCGCGGAACTCCGGCGCCGCGCGGGCGAGCCTGGCGCAAGATCATCTATCGGAAGATGGGCATCGTGAACTCTGGCGATCAAGCTGCGGCCGCACGCGCGATTTCCAAGTGGCCTTATGTCGACGCGACGCGCATCGGTATCTGGGGTTGGAGTGGTGGCGGCTCGTCAACGCTGAACGCGATGTTTCGTTTTCCCGATGTTTACCAGGTAGGTCTGTCGGTGGCACCCGTTCCTAACCTTCGTTATTACGACACGATCTATCAGGAACGATACGGCGGATTGCCTCAGGACCACCCGGAAGAGTGGAAGCAAAGTTCGCCAATCACGTTCGCGGGTCAGTTGAAGGGCCAGCTGATGGTCGTGCATGGCACAGGCGACGATAACGTTCACTATCAGGGAACCGAAGCGCTGATCGACGCATTGGTCACTGCGAACAAGCAGTTTACAGTGGTGCCTTACCCGAATCGCTCGCACGGGATCTTCGAAGGTCCAGGAACAACGAGGCACCTGTACGCCTTGTTCACGCGGTTTATCACAGAGAAGTTGCCGGGAGGACCTCAGTAGAAACTTTTGGCAAGAACGTCCTTCCTGGGCGCCCGTTCCTGGTTGATAAACCCTTAATACCGGCGAGGCTAATTATTGAAGAGGGGAGGTGCCACGGAGGGATACCCACACCTTCGCAGCAAACCCTCTTATCCTTTTCTGCCTCAAAGGAAGCGCTAGTCCTGCTCACTTAATCGGAATGTCCCAAACTGGAAGAGTCCAGGAAGGAAAGCCGCCATGTCCCGATGGTCCGCACTACCACTCACACTTCCTCTATTTCTCCTTGCAAGTCTGGTAACAGCGCAAACATCGCCGCCCGCAAAACCGAATCCTGCCGAGCCCGAAGCACACAAGCTTCTCGAAGATATTACTGCGCGAATTCCAGCACTTCGCTCGCGCAACAATCGTCTGCTGGTGAGCTGTGAGGTCGCAGACTTGATCTGGGACAAGAATGAAAAACGCGCTCGCGGGCTGTTCGAAGCCGTGATGAAAGAGTTTATCGATTTGATCGCCGCTTATGATGCTTCCGACCCGGAGACCGCGAATGATTTCTCACTCGTCTATCAGCAACGCCAGCAGATCGTCGAACGCATCGCGAATCACGATCCGCAACTGGCTCTTTCATTCCTCCGCGCCACGCGGCGCTCTGAGGATTCGGAATCGGGTCTTAATTCTGACAACGAGCGGAATCAGGAAATGCAACTCGCTGGTCTAATTGCATCGCGCGATCCGGAGCTCGCGTTAAAACTGGCCCGTTCCAGCCTGGCTCGCGGCCTTTCCCATAACGTCGTTAGTCTACTCGGCAACTTGCAGAAAAAAGATGCCGCTACCGCGCAAACGTTTTACAGTGAGTTGGTCGAGCGCGTCGGTGCGGAAGACCTCGCTCAGAACCTTGAATCGTTGACTGTGGCGGCTGGGCTGCTTAACAGCTTTCAGCCTCCGCAGGCAGCCGAACAGAGCTATCGCCAATTGGCGGAAATCTTCGTGAATCGGGTGTTGGCTGTCTCTCCTACCGACCCGAGCAGTGTTCAGCTCGCACAAAACCTCTTTCATCAAGTTCGGAACGTGCTGCCTCTTATCGAGAAATATCTGCCGGTGCGCGTGCCCAGCCTGCAAAATTGGAGCCGCCTGGTTGAGCGTACGTTCGACCAGAACCATCAGCGCTATCTCGAGATGAACGAGCTAATCCAGCGCGCGAGTGTCGAAGAGATTATCGCCGCGGCTCCTCGCTTCCCGGCAGAACTCCAACCACAGATTATTCAACAGGCTATTTGGAAGGCTCTCAACACCGGTGATGCTGATCGCGCGCGGCAGTTGGCGACCGAATTGATCTCGGATTCTGGCCAACGGCAGCAGATGATTGGCCAGATTGAAGCTCATCAACTTTGGAAAGCCGTCGCTGACAATAAGGTTGCTGACGCACGCCGGCTGCTGGGCACAATCAAACCGATCACCCAGCGTATCCAGATTATTATCCAGTTGGCTGCAAGCCTTGCCTCCAGGGGCGACAAGAAAGGTGCGGTTGCGCTGCTTGACGAGGCGCGGGTCGCATTGGCCGAATCACCGGGCAGCGCTCAGAAACTGATGGGACAATTGCAGCTGGCGCGTAGTTACACGGACTTGGATACCGATCAGGGTATAACGCTACTTCAAGCCCTAATCGTGCAAGTGAATCACCTCGTGGCGGCGGCTGTGGTGCTGGATGGTTTTGAGAACCGCTACCTGAACGAAGGTGAGTGGCAGCGGCAGAACCGCAGCGGGTTGAGCGGCATAGTGATCGCGCTGGAACAAGCGCTGGGTCATTATGCCGGGCGCATGAATTCAACCGGCGACTCCGAGCTGACGGAAACAGCAGTAAGGCGGCTCGCGAGTGCGAACAGTTTGGCTGAACGGCTAGAGCGACCAGAGATTCGGCTGCAAGCTCAGTTGACGCTCGTGCGTGCGGTCTTACAGCGTCCCACCTCGAATCGAGGTATCAACTCCTCTACCCTTCGTCGAACTGTCACCATCATTCAATAGGTAACCCGGCCAGCTCCCCAACCGCGGATTACAAGTGGCAAGGCCAACACCGAATCCCTCTTCCCCGCGTCCCCTTGTGCACAGCCCCGTTCACGAGCAACCTTGGTTCTGTTACTCTTTGCCGCACAACTTCCACGAAGGAGACTCAGGTGACGAAACTTAACCGCGCGTTACTTTTTGCCCTACTAATTCTCGTTCCCGTCGGCGTTCACGCTCATGCCAGGCAATACACCATCGAGCAGTTCATGACGACGGTACGAATCGGCGGCAGCTCCTTTTCCGCGGACGAGAAGTCCGTGCTGTTTCACAGCAACAAGTCAGGCATCTTTAACGTCTACACGGTGCCCGTAAGCGGCGGTGACGCAAAGCAGTTGACCACATCGGTGAAGGAGAGCACCTTCTCAGTCGCTTATTTCCCCAACGACTCGCGCATCCTCTATCGCTACGATCGAGGCGGCAATGAAAACAGTCACCTCTATGTTCGCGAAGCTGACGGCACTGAACGGGATCTGACTCCGGGCGAAAAAGTGAAAGCTGAATTCTTTGGCTGGTCGCGCGATCGCAAATCGTTCTTCTTCGTCTCAAATGCGCGTGAGCCGAAATATTTCGACCTCTACGAAATGTCGATCGCTGATCTCAAGCCGGTGCTGGTGTACCAGGACGACAAAGGCTTTGAACTCGGCGACATTTCAAACGACAGGAAGTTCATTGCTTTACAACTTGACGGTCTGTCGCCTGCGGACTCTGACGTTTACCTCTACAACACCGCCACCAGGGAATTGAAGAACATCACGGCGCATACAGGTGAGGTCAGCAACGTGCCGCAGGTTTTCGATGTTGATTCGAAATATCTCTACTACCTGACTGACGCCGGTACTGAGTTCCGCCAGGTGGCTCGTTACGAATTAGCGACAGGGAAGGGCAGCATAGTTGATAAGTATCCGTGGGATGTCTCCTATACGAGCTTTTCGCGGAATGGAAAGTATCGCGTCACCTCGATCAATCAGGACGCCCGCACGAAGATTGAAATACGCGAAGTCGCGACCGGCAAGCTGATGCCTTTACCAAAACTTCCAAATGGCGACATTACTGCTATCAACATCTCGCCCGGTGAGAAGTTGATGGCCTTCTATCTGAATGGCGATCGCAGCCCGAGCAATCTTTACGTCTATGATTTTGCGACGAAGAAAGCCATGCGCCTCACCGAGAGTCTCAATCCCGAAATCAAATCTAACGACCTGGTCAAATCTGAGGTGGTTCGCTACAAGTCATTCGATGGGATGGAAATTCCGTCGATTCTCTACAGGCCACACCAGGCGAGCGCGACGAACAAAGCGCCCGCGGTGCTTTTGATTCACGGTGGACCGGGCGGCCAGACCCGCGTCGGTTACAGCGCCATCGTGCAGTATCTTGTCAACCACGGATACGTCGTTCTCGGAGTGAACAATCGCGGCTCGAGTGGCTACGGCAAAACGTTTTTCACTGCTGATGACGGCAAGCATGGCCGCGAGCCTTTGTGGGATTGCATCGAGGCGAAGAAATATCTGGCGTCGCTCGGGTATGTCGACGAAAAGAGGATTGGCATCATGGGCGGTTCTTATGGCGGGTACATGGTCCTCGCTGCGCTCGCGTTCAATCCGGACGAGTTTGCCGCAGGTGTGGATATCTTCGGCGTCTCAAATTGGGTCCGGACGCTGCAATCGATTCCGCCTTACTGGGAATCGTTTCGCAAATCGCTTTACCGTGAGATTGGCGATCCGACAACCGAACTGGAGAAACTCAAGGCAACGTCGCCGCTCTTCCATGCCGACAAGATTGTGAAGCCCCTGATCGTTTTGCAGGGAGCGAATGATCCGCGCGTCATCAAACCCGAGTCGGACGACATCGTCGACAACATCAAGAAGCGAAACGGTGTGGTTGAGTACATTGTTTTTGATGATGAGGGACATGGGTTTACGAAGAAGGCAAACGAGATTCGCGCGTACAAGGCAATTCTCGATTTTCTTGATAAGTATCTCAAGGCCTGAATCCTTCAAGGCTTGCCATTAACCCGAGTGCGGGCGTTCGGCTAAATCTGCTCTTCTCTGTCGCAGTTGAAGACTCGTCTAAAATCGGCGCGGTTCACCCCACACATTCCTGTTAAAGTAGGCCTCATGAGACGTCACCTAATTCCCTTGTTGTGCCTATTGGCTGGCATCGGCGTTAATCCGGCGCTGGCTCAAAGGCAATCTCAACGCCCGGATGCGCCAATCATCGACATGCACCTTCATGCTTTTGGGTTCGATGAATACGGAAGTCCGCCGCCGGCTAATGAAATCACAGGCAAGTCGCCAACAGCCCGTACTGACAAGGAAGCAATGGAGGCTTCGTTAGCGGCGTTGAAGCGTTACAACATCGTGAAGGCGGTGGCCAGTGGTCCGCTCGAAGATGTTCTGCGTTGGCGTGAGGCCGCTCCTGATCGCATCATCGGCGGTGCCTACTTTGGACCAAGAAACGCCTTGCCTGAAATAGATCTTCTAAAAAAAGAGTTTATTGCCGGACGGATTTCTGTGATGGGTGAATTGGGTTTGCAGTATGCCGGCCTCTCTCCAAACGATCCAAAATTGGAACCGTACTTTGCGCTTGCCGAGGAATTCGATATTCCTGTTGGACTTCATACGGGTCTTGGAAATCCCGGCACACCCTACAGTTGTTGTCCGAAATTTCGCGTGACGCTTGGCAGTCCATTACTTTTGGAGGAACTTCTGATCCGGCATCCCAAACTACGTGTCTACTTGATGCACGGCGGGTGGCCTTACCAGCGTGAGACGATCGCCATCATGTATATGTATCCGCAGGTTTATGCGGACCTGGCGGTGATCAATTGGATTATTCCTCGAGAGGAGTTTCATGAGTATTTGAAAGGCCTGATGCGGGCTGGGCTGGGCAAGCGTTTGATGTTTGGATCGGATCAGATGGTCTGGCCCGACGCGATTGGGTTGGCTATTGACGGGATCGAGTCGGCAAGGTTTTTAACGGCAGAGCAAAAGCGAGACATCTTCTACAACAACGCCGCACGGTTTTTGAAACTGGACAAGAAATGATGTGGCGAACTCGGAGGTTGCGGAAACCCTGAACTGGAGCTGGTGGTGGAGAGGTGAGTCTCAATTTTCGTCATCTTGTTCTTCTTCTTTGCCGAGGCCATCTCCGCGCCGCAAGACAGGACGGCTCATAGATGACTCAAGTGCACCTGGGACCCGTCGCTACCGCCTGACGGTACCTGGGGGACCCGGCGCTTCCGCTTTACCTTATTGATTTAAATGACCAGACTGCGCCACTGCCAAAGATTCCCGTTGTAAACCCCACAGTAACTCTGCTAGCCTGATTTCACCCCGGCGCTCGGCGTCGAACTTCCCAGCCTCACCTTAAGCAGGAACAATATGGAGCAAATGACGGATACAGGTGCGTTAGCTGAACTTTCCCGATGCAACTTCGATGCGGGATTGCGACGCCTCCTCGCGTCCAAGTTGATCGGTGTCGTGTTCGTTGATCTGACCGGCCTGATCATCTCCGCCGACGACTGCTTCCTTGAGACCATTGGCTACGAGCGTTCTGACCTGGCGCAGGAGCAATTAAGCCTTCGGCAGATAACTGCACCAGAGCACCACCGACTCGACGATGAAGCCTTCGAGAAACTGAAGGCTTTCGGTGTCTGTTCGCCTTACGAGAAAGAGCTGATCAAAAAAGATCGCAGCCAAACCCCGGTTCTATTTGGCGCGGTCCTTTTGGATGCTGAGGCTGTTTGCTTTGCGATTGACCTTAGCCAAAGCCGGCAGTCGAAAGACCTTCTCAACCACCTGGCGTATCACGATGCCCTTACGGATTTGCCGAACCAGGTTCTCTTCCGCGACCGGTTAAAACAGGCCATTGCGTTGTCTCGACGAAGCGATCAACTGGAGGCGGTGCTGCTCCTCAATCTTGATCGCTTCCGGACAATTAACGATTCGCTCGGATACACGGCGGGAGATCGTCTGTTGCAGTCGGTTGCGCAACGACTCAGCAGTTGTGTGCGCAACAGCGACACCGTAGCCCGCTTCGGTGGCGATGAGTTTGCAATCCTGCTGACGCAGATCAAACGGCCGCAGGATGCCGCTAACACCGCCCGTGCAATCAAGGAAGTGCTGTCGCAGGCTTTCATTATCGACGAGCAGGAGCTCTTCATTTCCAGCAGCATCGGCATCAGCATTCATCCTCACGACGGGCAGGATTCGCCTGAACTCCTGAAGATGGCCGGCACGGCGCTTGAACGTGCGAAGGAAAAGGGCGGAGACGGTTTCCAGTTCTACACGTCAGGCAGAACCAGTCATGCGCTCAAACAACTGACCCTTGACAGCAACATGCGACCCGGATTGGAGCGCGGCGAGTTCGTTGTGGAATATCAACCGCAGGTGGATGCGAAGAACTTCCGCCTGGTTGGGATGGAAGCACTCACGCGTTGGCGGCACCCGCAACTCGGCTTGCTCTATCCGGGTGTGTTCATGTCGCTGGCCGAGGAGAGTGGCTTAATCATTCCAATTGGCGATCGCATGATGCGCACCGCTTGTGCACAAAACAAAACGTGGCAGGACGCCGGGTTCGAACCGTTGCGTCTGTCGGTAAATTTTTCAGCACGTCAATTTCAACACAGCGCTTTCATCGCCACCGTTCAGGAGATGCTCAGGAATTCGAACCTTGAGCCAAAGTGGTTGGAACTCGAGTTGACGGAGAGTTCAATAATGAAGGATCCCGATCGCGCCATCGAAAAGTTAGCTGAACTGCGCAACATGGGCATCCGAATCGCCATTGATGACTTTGGCACCGGCTACTCATCGCTTAGTTACCTGAAACGGTTTCCCATCGACACATTGAAGATTGACAAGTCCTTTGTTGATGACGTCTGCACCGATCCTCACGATGCGGCGATTGTCCGAGCCATTGTCACACTCGGCCACGCACTCGATCTAACGGTGATTGCGGAAGGAGTGGAAAGGCAGGATCAACTCGAGTTCCTGACTTCGATTGGCTGCGACGTGTTCCAGGGCTTTCTGTTCAGTGAGTCGCTCTCATCAGACGACTTCGGAGCGCTGCTCGTCGAACAACTCCGTGTCTCGTCCAACAAGAACTCGCACGCGACCATGCCGCTCACTCCGATGAGCCATCCCAGCCAACGTTTTTAGCATTGGCAACTTCAGCACATCCCCTGCGGCCGTGAGTCCATAGGGGCAACCACGTTGCGCAACTGAGCGAAGCTTTTGGAGTGCGCCGATTCATCGGCGCTTTCCAAAGGCTCCGCCTGACAGAGCGTTAGCGTCCTGGTGTAGGACTTGGTTCCATAGTTGGACTCTCGCTCGGGGACGGACTTGCAGTCACTGTAGGACTCGCAGAAGCCGTCGGACTTGGCGATGGATCTTTGCATTTTTCTTTGCAGGTATCGAACGCAGATTTGCACGTGGCTTCATTTGAATTTGGTGTGGTGTGGCAAGTTTGGTATTGCTGCATACACTGCTGTTCGCATTGGCTCATCTTCTCCTGCCCGCCGGTAACGGGTTGCATGAAAAAGATGGCGCCCAAAACCGCACCTATACTGCCAATGGGACGAACCTGAGTTTCTCGCGCATGATCTAAAACTCTCCTTGATGTCCTGCTCGGGTCACTGCGCAAGCCAGTGAACATTCGAATGATTATTCTTTTCGGGAGGCCGCAGGGGATTGTCGGGAGTGTGCCGGGGGGTAATTATCGTAGCGCAGCGAGTCTCGCGTGTCTGCGTGTAATTATTCTACGCGATTAAGTCAGCCGATGAACTTGCGAAAGGTACTTGTTGCCGCTTTGCACCTAACAAATAACAAGAACCGGCGATGTACTTTGGCTGAGGCTCACCGATGGCCTATTTTGCTTTTCGGAGGATTCGTTTTAACTGCAACGCCACCATCGTTTCCGATTGCCGCGAATAAGTGTAGTCTGCGATTGTATTGTCAAACGTAGCCACTCACTTGCCGACCTGGGAATCAAACCGGCTTCGTCAGAATTGCTTTAAGTAAAATGTCTGGAAGACGTTTATTTCGATGGCTCGACCGCGTCCTAGTTTTCGAGCATAACTTTTTGGAGTCCTGAAAATGCGCAAGCTGTTCATCTTCATAATCTTGTTACCAACCGTCTCCTATGGTCAGGAAACCATCCACCCTATCGACAAAGCGTTGGGCGTCTGCACGGAAAAGGACCCCTCCACCGCAGGCATGGTCCGCTGCATTGACATCGCTTATCGCGACTGGGATAAGGAATTGAACAGGAACTACCAGACGCTGATGAGCAAGTTCAAACCCGCCGATAAGCAGACTCTCAAAGCTGCCCAACTCGAATGGCTGAAGTATCGTGATGCGGACTTTAAACTGATCGACTCAATCTACGACAAACTGCAAGGCACCATGTACATTCCGATGCGCCTCGATCAAAAGATGCAATTCATAAAGCATCGCGCCGAGGCGCTGGCCGGCAACCTCGACTTGCTCGCAGAAAGCGAACCATAGCCGCCATCGCCGTCACCGGGGATTCACCAACTACCTTCAACTAGTGATCAGGTCCTCGCGCCCGGAGGTCTCCGGCGCTCTTGCAACCTTCACGGGAAGGATCATTCAGATTCCTGGGCGCTCTAATAGGGCCTTTAGAAAAAACGCCCTCCCCTCGAAATTTGAGCGGGAGGGCATTCAAGTTACCGGGAAGATTAGCCTCGGTTACTGCTTGTCATACACAGCAACGGTCTCCCACTTCTCGCCTTGCGCATTGGTGCCGGTCGTGGTGACCGTCCGCATCTTGCCATCGGCAGAAGCAACGATGGTCCCGGTGATCACAACCTTACCGTCCTTTTTGATGGTCAGTTCCAAAGTGTTGGGATCAACCATCTTGTAAGACCGCATGTCGGAAGCTGGATCGCCGGTAACGGGATAGTCTTTTTCGTCAAACTTTCCCGTCCATTCATTGTGTAGGGGTTTGCCGGCGGCGTCGGTGCCATCAACCGTGACCTTGATATTCTCACCATCCGCCTCATAGACAACCGTAAGGTTCCTGCCAGTACCGGGGGCGAACTTTGATTTAACTTCATTCAGCTTCCAGGTACCCATGTGTGACTGACTGGCGAAGGTCACTACCGCTGCAGCAAAACATAGTGATGCGGCAAAGCACAGCGCCAGCAAAAACGTGATCGATCTTGTTTTCATATCATCCTCCAAACGAAAGAAATCTCTGGGACCGATTTCCCCGCGCGCATTCTAGTCCTGCCTCGCACGACTCGCAACGCACCCGAGCCAGCGTCAACCCTCGCAATGCGGAGCTCTTGGGGCGCGCTGACTGGTCAGCGCATTCCAAAGACTCCACTGTTCGCCGTCTCACCTGTCAGGGTTCATCCACTGGGGGAATATCGCTCAATGCCTTGACCAAACCAGCCCCACACAGGCCGCTTTTTCGCGGTCGTTGTAACAGGAATTCTCTTCTGGCCGGCGGCTCCCTTTTTGGGCTTCAAGAAAGGTAAGGATGCGAAAATCCCCGCCGGCCCTCTCCCCAGCTACACGAGGCTATGCCTTGCCCCTTCTTTCATCGCACATACCGGTATTCCGGCAAAATCTCCTCTGGTTTTCCGTCAATAAAGTCAGGGAGGATTTAGACGTGAAACAAATCTTTGGTGTGTTCCTGAGTCTCATGCTGTTTGCGGGATCCGTGGCGCCGGCGTTCGCACAAGGCAAACGGCTCCCAACCGCGCCGATACAACAACAACCACAACTATCGGCGCCGCAGCTATTCCAATCCGCGACGCTACCCTAACCGCAGTTAATACAACTACGTGCAGCCTGGTTCCTACTGGCAGCAATGTTGGCCAAACTAGGGGGAAGAAGGTCAAGTAGATGCTGGATGCTGGTCAGTTGTCAGTTGTTCTTTTCGTCTTTGATCTCCTGGCATACAGGCGTCAATCAATTGGGATTGATCTCAGATAAGAAGGACAAAGGCTGAAAGACCCAGGGACCCGCTACGGACGGACAACTGACCAACCCTCACGCTTGCGGTTTGAAATAAAGGACCAGCCCCGCTCCCAGGGCAGCCAATACAAATCCCACGTACAAAATTGGATTAGGAGCGACTTTCGGTGGATGCAGCCACATCGAAAAGAGCACATTCACGAGCGGCGCCCCGGCGAAAACCAACGGCATCACGTACGTGGGAAGACCGCCGTATCGAAACGCAAAGATAATGCAGATCGCACCGATCGCTCCCAGCGTTCCGCCCGCGATAGCGGCTACCGTGCCCCGTGTGGTGAAACCCTGCAGTTGTCCCTGATAGGAGAGGTTCGCAACCGGCACCAGGACTCCGATCAGGAAGTAAGCAATTCCCACGCACAACAACGCGCGCATCGGGCTGCCGAGCGCCACCTGCCCTTTATGCAACGCCGGTCCATACAAACCCCAGGCGACCGCCGCACCAAGAGCGAAGATTATCCAAAGCATTAATTTTCTCCAGAGAAGGTTAGTGGATGGCCCGTCCGTTGGTTTCGGTCCTGGGCCTTGCCCTTGCGGTTTCGCTCATTTGCCAATTGATGTCAGGTCAGAAGTGCAAGGACCAAAGATCCAGGGCCAAAAACCAAACTGACAACGTCAAAACGACACCCTCACGCCTAACTGAATCTGCCGCGAGCTGGTTACCGTCGACCGAATGCGACCAAAAGTCGAGAGCGGTACTTCGTTGTCCGTAACGCCGGCAAAAGCCGTCAGTGCCGGTGGCGCAAAGTTGGCGCGATTGAACAGGTTGAACGCTTCCATTCGGATCTGTAGGTTAACAGAGTCACCCAGCAATCGAGAGATCCTCGTATTCTTTACCAGAGCCAGGTCGAAGGTTCGTAGGTTAGGCCCGATGAACGCCCCGCGTCCAGTGTCGCCCAGTGTGCCGGCTGGCGGCAGAGCGAAGGCCGCCGGATCGAAATACTGCTCCGGCCGTCCCAATACCGCGGTCTCGTAATTGAAGCCTGGCGCCATGGATGCGCGATCGCGTCCGATGCCCGGACCAAGTGACGGTTGCCATAACGAGCGCGAGCGATTCGCCTGCACAAACACTGTTAGCGGGTTGCCGCTGCGCGCGTTGTTGATGCCCGCGAGTTGCCAACCATCAAGTAGTGTTTTTGACAAACCTGCCAGATGACGAGCGAACGGGATGTCCCAAGTAAAGTTAATGACCCAGTTATGCTTGGCGTGGTAGTCGGCAAGGCCCTTGTTGTAGTTTAACCCGGGATATTCGGGAAACGCAGTGGTCGTTCCGTTGGTAGCGTCAGAAAAGAAGGTGGAAGCTTGCGTCGTGTCGAGGTTTCGCGAAAACGTGTAGGACGACTGGAAAGTAAAGCCATGGCTCCAACGTTTTCTCACTTCAAAAATCATCGCGTTGTACCAAGAGTTGCCGTCACTGCTTTTCAGCTCGATCGTCGAAAACGCGGTATTTGCTCGCGGCGCTCCCGCCGGATAAAAGGGTGTTCCATCAGCCTGAATAATCGGCACTGCAGTGTTTACGTCGTTGCTGCGGAGTAGGTGAATGCCACGTGAGCCGGCATAACCAAGCGTAACCACGGTGCCCCAGGCGAACTCGTGCTGCAAGCTGACGTTATAGACGTTCAAATAAGGGTTTTCGAGATCAAACTGCACCGGCCTGATCGAGTTGGCGAAGGCACACGATAACGGGGCAGCAGGGAAAGCCGGACGGCAGGGCGATGTCGGAGTGAAGCCTATGGCAATCCGCGGTGTGGCGGGCGGATTCGTTACAGTCACAATCAGATTCTGTTGGTTGTTTGTATTGAAGTAGATGCCGTAGCCCGCACGTAGGCTGGTCTTGCCGTTGCCAAAAACGTCCCAGGCTAAGCCGACTCTCGGACTCAGATTCATCCGCGTTGGGTTTTCATAAAGTTGACCAACGGTGGGGGCCCGATCCGTTAAAGAAGGCAGGGCAGAGTCGCGCCCGTAGATGTCGATCGGCATCGTAGTCGTTTCGTAACGAAGGCCGCCATTGAGCGTCAATCGCGGATGAACACGGAAAGTGTCCTGGACGTATCCGGCGAACAGCGTGAAACGCCAGTAGCGATCGAGTGCTCCATTCGGTGTCAGTCCCAGAAAACTTTGCGGCGTGTTAGTTAGGAAGTTTCTCAGGTTGGCGAACGACCATATGCCGAGCGAAAAGGTCGGGTTCACCATGTTGTCCTGGTAACGCTCGACCAGTCCACCGGCTTTGATGATGTGATTGCCGTGAGTGTGCACCATGCCGTATTCGCCACCAAAGAGGTTCTGTGTGAGTTTGACGCTAACGGACGTTTGCGGACCGAAACGCGGAATCCCTCCGATGTCGATATTTCCGATAAAGTCTCGCCCCGGAATAAACGGCGCCAGGGTCTGCGTGGTGTTGCTCTCCACCTCCTGGCCGATGCGCGTGCGGCTAAAACTGAACCGCATTGTATGAATGGTCTGCGCGCTCTGAATTATCCGGTGCTCCGCGGTAAAGAACTGATTGCGTGATTTAAACGCTCGAGGAAACTGCGGAAAGTCCGTCGGCAATCTTTGATTCGCATCGTCGAACGTATAGCGTGCGAACGACTGTTGCCTATCACTCCAGTTTTGATCGAACCTTCCCTGTGTGAAGTGCTGCGTAATCGTTCGGTTGAATCCGAAATTGTACTCAGCCAGACCGCCTCCCAGACCAGCGCCGTTTGGCAAAGGGAACTCGTCCAGATAAGGCTGTACCGCAGCGTTCACTGTGACATTGCCCGTGGGCAGGACTCCATTCCGCGCCGCATTATCGGGAACCACAGTTCTGATTGTCTGACCGAGGTTCTCCCGAAGCGACTCATATCCAAAGAAGAAGAAGCTATGGTCCTGCCTGATTGGTCCGCCAAAGCTGCCGCCAAACTGATTTCGCTTGAACTCAGGTTTGCGCGCGCCATCGAAAAAGTTTCTCGCGTCGAGATTGTCGTTGCGGTGAAATTCATAGAGTGAACCATGCCAGTAGTTGGTGCCGGACTTACTGATGGCGTTAATCTGACCCCCTGAGTTGCGGCCAAACTCCGCGCCGTACGCATTCGCTTCCACGCGAAACTCGCGAATGGTCTCTACTCCGAGCACGGTGCCGGCCGCACTGCCGGCAGGGCCGTTCGTAAAATCGTTCTGCGGTGTCCCGTCCAGCAAATAAACATTCGCGCGCGGATCCTGACCATTGATGCTGATCCCCAGTCCGTGGGCCACCACTGAGCCACCGTCGCGATGCGAGTAGGGCAGCACTCCCGGCTGGAGTAGTGCCAGGTCAGTGTAGTTGCGGCCGTTCAGTGGCAGGTCGCGGATCGCGCGCTCGGTCACCAGGTAACTGAGTTCCTGTGTTTGTGTATTAACAAGCGCATCGCCACGCTCCACCTGGACGCTGGCAGAAACGCCACTCACCTTCATCGCTAGTGAGATATCCAGCGTTTCGTTCACCGTGAGCGTCACATCGGATCGGATCATTGTCTCGAAACCGGAAAGTTCAGCGCGCAACTCGTAACGTCCAACAGGCAGCCCGGGAAAAACGAACCTTCCCTGTGCCTCACTCGTACTAGCACGCGAAAGACCGGTATCGAGGTGTTTGGCTGTTACCTGGACCCCGACCAGTAAGGCTCCGTTTGTGTCCTTGACCACACCGGTGATGGTGCTCGAAGTTTGAGCAAGCGCCCCGGTGACCAACATAAAAAGCAGGAACAGCGTCCAACCGAGTCGGGACAAGCGGAGTCGGACAAAGGGTTGATAGCTCATTGTGAATTATGTACTCCGGTACGAATGTAGCTCAAGAATAACGAAAGAGTAGCCCGGGAAAACATATCAGACATACGCGACCGGCCGTGGGGTTGTTTCGAGTCATGAACCAGGCAGAAAAAAGTTGGCGACATTAGCGCGCGTTCTGGTAATAATGTCGTACACGAAAGTTTTGCTTACGGATTAGTGTAATTCCTTCCATTTTTTCGTAAAGAGAGAAGAAAACTGTGAACTTAAGAACTGCGGGCTGGTTATCAGTAACGCTCTTGCTATTACTCTTCGGCGTGGCTCCGGCGCAAACGAACCACGCAAATATTCGTGGCACGATCACTGACCTAAGCGGTGCACTGGTTCCTGGAGCCGCGATCAAGATCACGAATCTGACAACAAGGGAGACGCGGACGGCAAGGAGCGGGTTCGTCGGTGAATACGCACTAACGTCACTGCTTCCAGGTGACTATCGAATTGAGGTTGATGCTACGGGCTTCGCGCAGCGAGTCCTACCAATCACTGTGCTGGTGAATCAGGAGCAACGGCTGGACATCACGTTGCAAGTGGTGAGTACCACTGAAAACATAACCGTTGATGTCGCCAACGACGCGCCCATTCTTCTTAAGAAAGATTCGGCTTTGCTCTCGACTGTGATCGAGAATCGCGAAGTTACTAATCTGCCGCTCGATGGCAGAAATTTTTACGAGCTGAGTTTGCTGGTCCCTGGCGCAGTTCCTCCGGCTCCAGGGTCCGCCGGTTCCGTTCGCGGCGACTTTGCTTTCAGTGTGAACGGAGCGCGCGAAGACAGTAACAACTTCCTGCTCGACGGCGTCTACAACGTCGATCCTAAACTCAACACATTTGCAGTCCGTCCGTCCGTCGATGCCATCCGCGAATTTGAAATGGCGACCAGCACCTACGATGCGTCGTTTGGTCGCAATCCCGGTGCGCAGGTGAACGTTGTTACCAAGTCAGGCACCAACGAGTTTCACGGTTCGCTATACCTCTTTCATCGCAACGGCGCGCTAGACGCACGCAACTACTTTGCGCCGGCCGGCGAATCGAAACCTAAGTACATTCGCAATCAGTTTGGCGGTTCGCTGGGAGGACCAATCAAGGGTGATCAGACCTTTTTCTTTGTTGATTACGAAGGTGGTAGATCGCGCGAGGGAATTACTCGTGTAACCAACGTTCCTACAGCTTTGGAGCGCGGTGGAAACTTCACGCAGAGTCTGTTTGGTGTTCCCACCGATCCCACGACCGGCCAGCCGTTCCAGAATGGGATCATTCCCGATGCATTCATCAATCCCGTCGGTCGAGCCCTGGCGGCGCTGTATCCGTTGCCGAACCGCAACGTGCCGTTTCAAAACTTCGTGTCTTCACCTACGCAGCGCGATGACACGGACAGTTTTGATGTGCGCGTGGATCACCACTTCAGTGATTCATCCACCTTCGTCGGTCGCTACAGCTTCGGCGATCGCAATCTGTTCGAACCATTTACTGGCGCAACGTTTTCCCTGGTGCCCGGCTTTGGAGACTCGGTTGAAAGACGGAGTGAAAATCTAATGCTTGGTGAGTCGCATGTCTTTTCACCAAAGCTTGTTAACGACGCTCGCTTTGCTTTCAGCCGGGTAGCTGCGGCCATCAGACAGGAGGCGAGTCGCACCAACATTGACGTTGGACTCCCAGTTGTTTCGCCAAACCCGCGCGATCTTGGGTTGAGTTTCATAACGGTGACCGGGTTCTCGCCACTTGGCGATGAAGGAAACAACCCGCAAAACAGCGTCACAAACGTCTACCAATTCCTCGATAACCTAACTTATGTGCGTGGCAATCACCTGCTGAAGTTTGGTGTCGATATTCGCTGGACCCAGCAAAATGCTTTTCGCGACGTCGAGTCGCGCGGTCGAATTCAGTTTTCGCCGTTTGCCCAGATCACCGGGAATGCTCTGGGCGATCTGCTGCTTGGTTTTCCTCTACTCGCAAGCGTGGCGCGAGTTGATAACCCACAGCAGCTTCGAACTACGAGCTATAACTTTTTCTTTGATGACAGCTTTCGGGTGACGCCACGTCTGACTCTGAAAGCCGGTCTGCGTTATGAGTACAACTCGCCGGCGATCGATGCCGCCAACCGCTCCCGCGTCTATGACACTGTCTCCGGGTCAATAGTTACGCCGGGCACGAACGGCGTACCGCGGGGCGGGCACGAGCCGGACAAAAACAATTTCGCACCGCGAGTGGGTCTAGCCTGGACTGTAGGTGATGACGGCAAGACCGTGCTGCGCGCCGGCTACGGCATCTATTATGACCAGTCGCCGCTGGCGCCCGGCGAGGCGCTCTATTTCAACGCGCCCTTGTTTGATAACGACATTTTCTTCTCACTACCGGGATTGCCGCTCACGCTAAACAATCCGTTTCCGTCGTTCTTTCCCTTTCCGTTGCCGGACTCAGCATTGGCTATCCAGCGAGATCTGCGCACAGGCTACATGCAACATTGGAACGCAAACATTCAGCGACAACTCGGATCTACGCGAGTACTGGAACTCGCCTACGTCGGTTCGAAAGGAACGAAGTTGTTGACGGCTCGCGATATCAACCAGCCTCAGCCAAGCGTGCTACCGCCGGGGCTGCCCTTTGTGCCGCGTCCCAATCCCCGTTTCGACGACATCGATATGCTCGAGTCGCGGGCGAATTCCAGCTATCACGCGCTCCAGGCTCGCTTCCAACAGCGCCTTGCGGATGGTCTGTCTGCACTTGCATCCTATACCTGGTCGAAGTCGCTTGATGATGCGTCAAACTTCTTCTCAAGTACCGGCGATGCGAACTTTCCGCAGAATTCGTACGACCTCCGAGGGGAACGCGGGAGATCGAATTTCGACGCGCGGCATCGTTTGTCAGTGAGCTACGCTTATGATCTGCCGTTCGGACGCGAGCGAGCGCACCTTTCGGATGATGGCTGGGTGACGACGCTGCTCACCGGCTGGCAGACGTTTGGCATACTTACATTGCAGACGGGTCGCCCGTTTACGGTTGCGCTGTTGTCGGAGATCGACAACAGTGGGACGGGACGGTCGTTACTCGGGTTCGGAGCAAACGATCGCCCCAACATCGTGGGTGATCCGACGTCCGGAAACCCCACGCCGGAACGTTGGTTTAATACCGCGGCATTCGCGCTTCCGCCGCGCGGTACCTTCGGTAATGCCGGACGAAACATTCTGGACGGGCCGGGATTTCAAAACTTCAACGCCTCACTGGTGAAGAACTCAGCAATTTCTGAGCGAGTGAACTTGCAGTTGCGGGCCGAGGTGTTCAATCTTTTCAATCACCCAAATTTTGGCTTGCCGGACAATTTTCTCGGTTCGCCAACTTTCGGTCGAGTTACGACGGCACGCGATCCCCGCCACCTGCAGTTTGGGATTAAATTGCTTTTCTGAAGCCCGGAACTCGATGCGCTCTCAAAATCAATACCAGCGTGGTGGCGTAGCCCAGGGAGTTTAAGGCTATCGCGCGGAAGCGGGCAGTTTACCTTCACGCAAATATTTCCGGAAAGAATGCGGTCTCCCCGACCCCAGCTGAATGCCGAGGAAGGAGATTCTAAGATGAATAGCTCAAGGTTCAGGTCGATCATCGCAGCGCTCGTTTTGGTCTGTTTTTACATAACCGGCGCGGCCCAGGCAACCAACGACTGGCCACAATGGCGTGGCCCAAATCGTGATGGTATCTCGAAAGAAACCGGATTGCTCAAGCAGTGGCCGGAGAACGGACCGGCGCTTGTTTGGAAGGCAATCGGCGCCGGCCGTGGTTACTCATCGATGTCTGTAGCCAAGGGAAAAATATTTACGATGGGGCTGCGCGGCGATCGCGAGTACATCATTGCCTTTGATGTCGCCACCGGAAAAGAAGTCTGGGCGACACCTCATGCCGGCGCTTATCGCGATGACCGCGGCGATGGGCCCCGTGGGACGCCCACCATCGATGGCAACAAAGGCTATGCGCTCGGAGGTAACGGCGATCTGTCGTCGTTTGACACCAGCACCGGACGAATTTTTTGGACGATGAACGTGCTCAGCAAGTTTGGCGGCTCGAACATCCAATGGGGTATCAGCGAATCGCCGTTGGTCCTTGGTGACAAATTGCTGGTGAACGCGGGTGGTCCCGGCGCGTCGGTTGTCGCGCTGAATAAGAAAGACGGTTCGCTGATTTGGAGGAGCCAGAGTGACAGCGCCGGTTACTCTTCGGCAATTGCGCTTGAGGCGGGTGGCGTCAATCAGGTGGTCGTGTTCACATCGAAACGCGCTGTCGGCCTTGATTTGCGCGATGGCAAATTGCTATGGGAGTACGTGCGACCGTCCAACAAGGTCGCTAACATTGCGACGCCAGTTGCTCGCGCTAACCGCGTGTTTATCTCATCGGACTACGGCGTGGGTGGCGGGTTGGTTGAGATAAAGGCTGCCGGAAACGGGGTGACTGCCCAGGAAGTCTACTTCACCAAGGAGATGCGTAATCATCACGCCACCGCAATCCTCGTTGGTGATCACCTTTATGGCTTCTCCAGCGCAATTCTGACGGCAATGAAGTTCGACACGGGCGAAGTTGCCTGGAAGGACCGAAGCGTCGGAAAAGGATCGCTGGTTTACGCCGATGGTCATCTTTATTGCTTTAGTGAGAACGGAGTGATCGGCTTGGTGGAGGCTTCGCCAGAGGGTTATCGAGAAAAGGGACGATTCAGTATCAAGCAGGATTCATTACCAACCTGGAGCCATCCAGTAGTGGCCAACGGACGGCTGTACATTCGCGATCAAGACACTATTTATTCTTATGACGTAAAGGCGAAATGAGGGTGACAGGGCATTGGGTGTAGGGTGTTGGTATAGTTACAGCGGAAAAGACTTGGATGAAGGGCCTCGGAGACGAACCACTGGTCGCGAGGTAATGACGTTTGCAGGGTTAACATTGCAAGGGGTTAGATTAAACACCCAACACCTGAATTCCACGTTTCCCCATGAATCCCCAGATGAAAATTCTAATCGCCTATGACGGATCCGAGGCTGCCGATTCAGCGATCGACGATCTCTGTCGTGCTGCTCTACCTGAGCAGGCAACTGCGCTGGTCGTAAGCGTGGCAGAAGTGTGGCTGCCACCGGCAGTCGATGAGCAAAGCCAGAGCTTCGAGGTCGAGCCCGCATTCCCGACTCCCAGGATTGTTCGTCAAATGTGGGCACGCAGTGAACTGGTCGTCCAACAAGCGAAAGAGTTGGCTGAGACGGCCAGCAAGCGAGTGCGGCACAACTTTCCTCAGTGGTCGGTTGAGTCCCAGGCAGTGAGCGGCTCACCGGCATGGGAAATTCTCAAGCTGGATACCGAGTGGGGACCGAATTTGATAGTGGTGGGATCACACGGTCATTCGATGCTGGGCCGTTTCGTATTGGGAAGCGTATCGCAGAAAGTGCTGACCGAGGCGAAGTCCTCCGTTCGCATCTGCCGTGGCAGAACCCTGGTTGGCAGCCAACCGCAACGCCTTTTGCTTGGTGTAGATGGATCGGCAGGCTCATTCGAAGCTGTGAAAGTGATAGCGGAACGCCAATGGATTCCCGGAAGTGAAGTGCAGTTAATTGTCGTTTATGACGAGATCTCGACGACCCTGATAGGCAGTGTTATTCCTCCGGTCGCCGAAGAAGTAGACGAGCTGAATGAATCGCAAGAGTCGTGGGCTGAGAAAATTGCTGAAAGGGCTGCTGAGAAGTTCAGTGGGACGGATCTCAAGGTTACGACTCTGGTTACCTCGGGCGACCCGAAACAGGTTCTGGTAGAGCAGGCAGAAGCCCTGGAGGCGGACGCAATATTTGTAGGCTCGACCGGAGTGAGCGGCAAAGTTGAACGGTTGCTTTTGGGAAGTGTTTCCGCAGCGGTTGCCACCCGTGCGAAATGTTCTGTGGAAGTAGTACGGGAGGGGGCTTTGTAGGAGCGCCTCCCGGAGGGCGGCCCCCGTTCATTTTTGTCGACTAAAATCACGAGAGGCGTCCATGCAGATGATGTTATCGGGCGGCGATGTTATAAGCGGCCATTTGAGTTGCGTTGCGAACCAGCAACTTGCCGCCGGCGATCGCGGGGTAGTTCCAGGTCTTTCCTTCCAGAGCTGAGAAGCGCGCAATTTCTGAATGCTGGTCTGGCGTGGCTCTAACGAGTACCAGTTCGCCCGTGTCACTCAACACTATGAGATGGCCGCTCGCCAGAATCACCTGTCCATAGCCGTACCGACCGCCTTTCCATTTGCGTTCCCCGCTGTTCACGTCCACGCAAGACAAGATTCCTTCGTCCAGGCCGTAAACAAATCCCTGATGAAGAACTGAGCTATTGAACTTGTTCTTCATGTTTATGTTCTGCCAGATTGCTTTTGTCGTAAGGTTGTTGCCACTGCCTGAAACTTCCATCAGCGCCGCGCCTTTGCCATAGCCAGAGGAAATGAAGAAACGATTCCTGTCGACTATGATCGGCTGTGAGACATTGATCCCCATGTCTGTATCCCAATCCTGGCTCCAAAGCAGCGCTCCGTCCTCAGGCGAAAGCCCGAGCATTCTCGTTGCGCTCACAATCAGCACTTGACGCGTACCGGAAAGCGTAACCAGCATCGGCGAAACGTAGCCTTGCCGGTCATTAAGTGATTTCCAGACGGGCGCGCCTGTGTTCTTGTTGTAGGCAACCACCGAATTTCCCGAACTTCCTCCGGGAAGCAGAATAACCTTGTCGTCCACTATCAGCGGCGATGCGGCCATGGCCCAGGGGAGGTTCTGCGCGCCATTTTCGCGCAGGATGTTCTTGCCCCAGATCACCGCCCCCGTTTTGGCATCAAGACAGCGAAGTTCTCCGGTTGCTCCGAGTGCATAGACTCGACCGTTATCCCAGGTTGGCGTCGCGCGCGGGCCGTCTCCGGTCGAATCGGTGAACTCCGCATTCCAGGCTTGCGCCCAGATTTCGCGGCCAGTCTCAACGTCATAGGCAGTTGCGACTTCCTGGCGCCGACGTTGTTCAAGCGTGTAGGCGCGTCCGTCTGCAATTGCAAAGGAGGACCAACCTAATCCGATAGGCTGTTTCCAAACAGCAGGCAGTCCACCGTTTGGCCACGAGGTGAAAACTGCCATCTCGTCATAGCGCCCGTCGCGATTGGGTCCGCGAAAGTCTGTCCAATAGTTGCGCGTTGCGTGCGCTGCTTGTGTTTCCGAAGTAGTTGCCGTGGCCGGAACGCTCGCAGCCGGCGATGCTCCCGGTTGTAGTGTAGTGCCCGCTGGCGTTTCGGTTGTGACCGGCGCCGCCCCGTTTTGCTGCTCTGCGCGATGTTGTTCGAGAGCTGAGTAGTGCGCATCGTTCGACGACCTCTGCCACTGCCGAATGGCAAAGAAACCGCCGCCCGCCAGTAAGAGGACGACAATCGCTATGAGAACGGGTAATCGATACTTTGATCCAGACTCGTTTGCAGCAAACATCGCGTCTCTCCTTAGGGAAGTACGAGACTGTGGAAGAAAAGGTCCCAAATCTCAAGGGTCGGGGTTCGGGGTACTAAGTCGGGCTTCCTGATCCGAGCAATTCCGGGAAATAGTTCAGGCGAGAGTACACCACTTACTCGCTGGGAACGTAAGCGTTAGACGTAAGACGCCCCAAATAAGTTCCCTGGCAAAAGAACCGTCCGCCTCCCCCGGTTAACGGGTTTGGAAGCTCCGGAACAGCTAGGCAAAGGCGGATCCGGAAGCGGATCTGAATACGACTTCTGGCTTTTGTTTCATGAGATCCGTGTATTCCGTGTTCATCCGGGTCTTTTCCTGAAGTCCAGCTCAGTTCCCGATTGCGTAGAGATGTTTCTCGCCCCGAATAAAAATCCGTCCATCGGAAATCGCGGGCGATGCATACACCGGCTCGCCAATGGAATTCGTGGCGAGCACCTCGTGCCTTGGCCCTGCCTTCAGGATGAAGGTCTCACCGTCTTCGCTGGTCAATAAAATCTTTCCTTCGAAAGCTACGGGAGACGCTATGAATGTTGTCGACTTTGGTACGCGCGCGCCCTCGTATTGCGTCTTGCCTGACTTAACGTCCAGGCAGGTGATCGACCCATTGCCGGTCATGAGATAGACATATTGGTCGTAGAGAATCGGCGATGGTACATAGGCCGTTCCCTTGTTGTACGACCATACAAGTTGCGGCGTGCCGGTGACGTCGCCGCTGCCGCCAGCCTTCAGGGCAAGGGCGATCTTCGTTGGATATCCGGATGTCAGGACCACGAGATCGTTGGAAACCACCGGCGAGGGCACAGCGTTGCTCGCCAATCCCTTATGCCGCCAGAGCTCCTTACCGGTGAGGGGATCGTAGGAGATAATCGCTTCGGCTGCCGCGGTAACTACTTCAGTGCGAGTCGGTGTCTGAACCAGCACCGGCGTGCTCCAGGTGATATCTACTTTGCGTCCGATGCGCCACGCCTCCTTGCCGGTCTTTTTGTCGAAGGCCGCGATGAACGACTTTCCGGCACTGTCATCACAAAGCATAATCACCAGGTTCTTGTAGAGTATTGGCGAAACGCCGTAGCCCACACTCGCGGTACCCAGCGTGCCGAGATCCTGTTTCCACAACTGCTTTCCGTTTATGTCGTAAGCGTACAAACCCTCGCTGCCAAAAAACGCAAAGACATACTTGCCGTCGGTAGCCGGAGTGGAAGAAGCAAAGCTCGCTTTTCTGTGACGGCTGTCTTGCACAGGGCCCTCATAGGCTACGCGTTCCCAAAGAATCTTTCCTGTCGATCCGTCAAGGCACACAACTTTGAATGTGTGTTTGAGATCGGCGCCCACTGCGTCCGGGTGCACAAAGTCGGAACCGTCGGACATCTTGTGCGTCACGCCAGGTTTTCTGCCGGGAATGGTTTCGCCATCAAGCGCGGTCGTAAGAAATATCTTCTTGTCCCAGACGATCGGCGAAGAGTGGCCGCGGCCTTCAATCGCAGTCTTCCATTTTATGTTCGTGGTTGGCGTCCAATGAGCAGGGAGGTTCTTTTCGCTCGACACTCCCTGACCATCCGGCCCACGCCATTGCGGCCAGTTCGCGCCGCCGGCAGCGGTGGTAGGCAAAGTAAAAAGCGAGATCGCCGAAATGCAAAGCGCAGTTGCGACCAGGATACGTCCGATGAGTTTCATGTTATGTTCCTTTTGGTTGAATGCAAGACAGACACTCCTGTGCTGTATACCTGGATCTATTCAGCTTCCCTGAAAATGCTGAACGTCGTCACAGTCACTAACTACTTACGAGCGGTTTTAGGAGACGACGCTTCGCCAAATGCAAACAGGTGTTTAAGCCCGCGAACAATTACCAGACCATCTGAGATTGCCGGAGTTGCCATCATCACTTCGCCCACCGAATTCGTCGCCAGCAACTCATACTTTGGCCCGGCTTTGACCACGAACACGTCACCGTCTTCGCTCGAAAGAAAAATCTTGCCGTCGGAAGCCACCGGCGAAGCAGTGAACGCCCCGCCCTTGCCGCCAAGTCTCTCCTGATAAATTCGCTCACCAGTTTTGGCGTTGTATGACGTAAAGACTCCCTGGTTTGAACAAGTGTAGAGATAGTCTCCATACGCTACCGGCGTCGGCATGTATGGCCCGCCACGTTGCTTGCTCCAGGCGATGAAATCATTAGAGTCTTTCCCATCCTTCAAAGAGATGTCGCCGGTAGCTCCCGGTTTAATCGCGTAGATCGGTTGAATCGGAGCGTACCCACTGGTGACGAAAATCAGATCGTGAGCCACGAAAGGCGTCGGTGTGGTGACTTCAGAGTTTGGTGTGAGACGCCACAACTCCTTTCCGGTCGCGGGGTCGTATCCGCGAATCGCTTTGGAGCCATTCGTAATCAACTCCGCCCGGGTCGTACCCTCGTAGACTGTTGGTGTGCCCCAGGAAGAAATCTCTTCGCGCGGTGTCTTCCAGACCAGCTTTCCCGTTTTCAAACTGTACGCCGCAATGAATGAATCCTTTTGCACATCAGCCTGAACGATCACGAGATCGCGATAGATAATCGGCGAACTGCCATGCTCCCATTGGTAGTCGGCGTCATAGAACCAGCCCGAATCGAGCACACCAAGATCCTGTTTCCATAAAAGCTTTCCATTCAGGTTGTAGGCGTAAAGGCCGTGCGATCCGAAAAGCGCGACTAAATACTTTCCGTCGGTGACTGGAGTGGAGTCCGAATGTGTCGACTTTGGATGTCGCTTGACCTTGGGCAATCCTTCATATGCGACGCGTTCCCAGATTACCTTTCCGGTTTGCTTATCAAGCGCGTAAACCATCCAGGTGTGTTTGGGATCGTCTTTAACCGGTGCGACATCGCCGTAGAGTCCAAATCGCGTCTCATCGTTCGCGCCACTGGTGACTGCCGTAGTAATAAATATCTTGTTGCCCCAAACGACCGGACTTGAATGGCCCAATCCGGGTATCTCAGTTTTCCAGCGGAGGTTTTGCGCTTTCTCTGCATTCCAGTTAATCGCTGCGGCCCGACCCTCGACTACGCCGCCGGCGCGGGGGCCGCGGAACTGCGGCCAGTTTTGGGCAGGCGCTGCTGAAGAGGTAAGGCAAAGGGAAAATAGTGCGGTTGCAAATCGTTTCATGTTGGATCCTCGAAGATTCAATTCTCGGTGGGTTGCCGGGCGCTTAACTGGCTTGTTAAGGCTTCGTCTCTTCGACGCGTTTGAACACCCTGGTGTTTGTACCCTGCTTTAACGAGAAGCTGGTTGACTTTTCGCCCTCAGCACTGAAGGTCACGACAATGCCGTCAAACGCAACTGGTTTGAAAGTCACTTTGTCGAGCGCCATCATCGCGAAAGGTTGCTGCCCGGTGGGCGTCGCAAGGAGTTTTCCTTCCTGGACCGTAAATGTGATTTCAGCCCCTTGCTCGGGTTTGTATCTCCCCACGTACGATTGCAAGGTCGCCGCGTCCAATTCCAACGGTGGCACAGCCCCCGCCTTCTTCAACAACTCCGCCATCTCGGCCTTATCTTTATCACTCATCGACAACGCGAGAGCTGAAGTCAGCGTTTCAGCTTTTAGCCCGCCCTTGTCGAGCGCGGCTCGCACTAAAGCAACGTTGCCCTTGCGTGCTCCGGTCATCAAAACTTCGTTAACTCCTGACCCGTCTTTTTCAAGTAGGGCGCGAACGACTTCGACACGATCGTTATCGAGCGCCCAGGTCATGGCTGTCGCGCCATAGAACGTGTCTTTCACGGTCGCATCGGCGCCACGGGCCAGCAGGATCTTTACTACCTCCAGGTGGCCGCGTTCAGAAGCCTTGAACAACGCCGTTGTGCCGTAGCGGAACTTCGCGTTGACGTCAGCGCCCTTGTCCAGCAACGCAGTGACTGCCGCGGCATCGCCCTTACGCGTGGCTTCAAAGAGCTGATCGTTGAGCTCCTGTTTTGCGTTCTGAGCCATCGCCGCAGACACGGTGAACAGCAGCGTTAACGAAAGAAGAGAGAACTTTCTGAAGGTCATGCATCCCCTCCACGCTTTTGGAGATCAGCAGTAGATGATAAATTCATTAGGCTTGGATCTTGTGTGCAAAGAAAAAACTGAATCACTGCAACGCGAAAGTACGTATCAAACATCCCTAAGGTTGCACGTGCGCTCGTTCTCTGGCTGCATCTTTATATCTTTTCGAACCCCCTGGTTCAAGAGGTTTGACGGAAATCCAAAATGACTAAACTTCTTTCCATTTATTCGTATTTGACGATGATCTTGTTGTTAGCCGCACCCGTGTCTGCTCAGGATTGGGCAGAGTGGCGCGGGCCAAAGCGCGACGGTATTTCGAACGAGAAGCAGCTTCCCGAGAAGTGGTCGCCAGCCGGCGAAAACCTTGCCTGGAAAGCGCCGTACGGTGGCCGCTCAACGCCGGTCGTGTACGGCGATCGCCTTTACCTTCTGAACGCCGCGGGTAAAGGTGCGGACCTGCAGGAGCGGTTGCTGGCGATTAATGCCGATACTGGGAAGGTAGTTTGGGAACACCGATTCAATCTTTATCTGTCGGACGTTCCTCCGCATCGCATCGCGTGGGCTTCGCCAGTAATCGATTCCGAAACCAAAAACGTTTACGCGCTGGGAGGAGCGGGCGTCCTGCTTGGTCTCAGTCCGGAAGGCAAAGTCTTGTGGGAGCGTTCGCTGGGCGAGGATCTCGGTCTCCTGACAACTCACGGAGGCCGCACAGTTTCGCCGATCGTTCATGGTGATCTTCTCATCATCAGCGGTGTGATGTTCGTGTGGGGAGAACACGGAAGAGGCGCGCATCGGTTCGTAGCCTTCGATAAACGAACCGGTGAAATTGTCTGGACGAGTGCGCCTGGCGGCAGACCGTACGACACAACTTACGCGTCGCCCATCATCGCTAACGTCAAAGGCGTGCAACTCCTGATTCAAGGTGGTAGCGATGGGCAGGCTTATGCGATTAAAGCGAATACCGGCGAGCCGGTCTGGAGATATGAAATATCGAAGCGCGGTCTGAACACCAGTGTGGTCCTTCACGGGGATAATGCAATTCTCACGCACTCAGAAGAGAACCTCGAGTCGAGTGAGATGGGAATGATCGTGGCCGTCAACGCCGCGGCGAAAGGTGAAATCAAAGGGGACGACATTCGTTGGAGAACGCTTGGCTGGCAGGGTGGATTTTCTTCACCGGTGATCAGCGGAGATCGTCTATATCAACTGGACAACGGCTCGAACATTGCATCTTTTGATCTTAATACCGGCAAGCAGGTCTGGGTTCAGAATCTTGGCACGATCCAAAAGGCTTCACCGGTACTTGCCGATGGCAAACTCTATGTCGGCACGGAAAACGGAAAGTTCTATATCTTGCAGCCTGGCCCAACCGGCGCCAAGATCCTGGACGAAGATCAACTGGGAACCGAACAGCAACCCGAAGCGATCATAGCCTCGGTCGCGGTCGCAGGCGGGCGGGTATTTCTCGTGACCGAAGC
This sequence comes from Pyrinomonadaceae bacterium, assembly GCA_041742785.1. Taxonomy (GTDB): domain Bacteria; phylum Acidobacteriota; class Blastocatellia; order Pyrinomonadales; family Pyrinomonadaceae; genus PSRF01. The sequence continues at coordinate 77,759 of JBGTOA010000049.1, forward strand.
GAACCTCTACGCAATCGGCAAGAAGGCAGAGAATTCCGCAAAGAGTTCCAATGCGTCGCTCACCGAGAGAAGACTGCAAGGCGGCAGCATGGGCCCTGGCAAAACCGAACAACCCGGCCCCGTTGCTCACGTCCAGGTATATCCCACGGAACTCATCATCAAACCCGGTGACAAGGTGAGTCTCAAAGTGCGCACCTTCGATGAGCGTGGCGAATTGATTAGAGAGTCGAAGACCGTGACGTGGTCGCTCGATAAGTTAAAGGGCGCGGTAGCTGACGGACAGTTTACTTCGGCGACCGACGGGGGCTGGCAAGCCGGCACGGTCAAGGCAACGGTTGATGGCGTGACTGGCGGAGCCAGAGTGAGAATTGTCCCACCCCTGCCCTGGTCGGAAGACTTTGAAGCGCTGGTGCCGGCGACGGTTCCCATCACGTGGACGAACACGACGATGAAGTATGCGGTCCGCAAGATCGAAGGCGGGAGCAACGTACTGGTGAAGACCACTGAGGGCTCGTCACTGTTGACTAGAGCGCGTGCATACATGGGACCGTCTGATCTCCATGACTATACCGTTGAGGCAGACGTGTTCGCGACGCAAAAACGTCGCCAACAGGGTGACGCGGGAGTGATTGCACAACGTTACGTAATGACGCTGTATGGGAACAGTCAAACGCTGCATATCGAACCCTGGCAACCCGAGACAGTCAGGACCATTGCAATGCCGTTCGCATGGAAGCCTGACACCTGGTACCGAATGAAGCTGCAGGTCGAAAACTTACCGGATGGCAAAGTGCGGGCGCGCGGCAAAGTCTGGGCCGTTGGTGAAACTGAACCCGCGGCCTGGATGATTGAGCGGGTCGATCCGATTCCGAATCGCCAGGGCGCGCCGGGAATCTTTGGTAACGCACTCGCCGAGGTCTACTTTGACAACTTGAAAGTGTATGCGAATCGGTGAGATCTCAGATCTCAAAATCAAAAAGGTGAACATGAAAAAATCTAAGCAACAACTGAGCCGGCGGATTTCACATTTTCTAAGGGCAGATAGATTCTCGCAGAACAGCACAGCAGGTGTTAGGCAATCGCGGCTGCGGACAGCATTACTGTTGGCGCTCGTCGTCACTGGTCTGGTGCTTGTTACCAGGGGCCAGCTTCCGGCAGCTTCTGCTTCCGATCCCGGAGCCGGCGATTGGCCCATGTGGGGCGGTACTCCCGATCGCAACATGACCTCAAATATGAAGGGTCTGCCAACGAGTTGGGACGTAAAGACAAAAAAGAACGTTAAGTGGGTGGCTGAACTTGGTTCGCAAACCTACGGAAACGTAGTCGTTGCCGGTGGCACAGTATTCGTCGGTACCAACAACGAGGCCCTGCGCGATCCGAAGATCACCGGCGACAAGGGCGTGCTCATGGCTTTTCGTGAAGCTGACGGACAGTTCCTATGGCAAATGGTTCACGACAAACTGGCGGCCGGCCGCGTGAATGATTGGCCTTACCAGGGGGTGGCTTCATCACCGCTGGTTGAAGGAGATCGTGTTTACTACGTTTCCAACCGTGCCGAGTTGGTTTGTCTGGATACGCAAGGGTTTCGCGATAAAGAGAATGACGGTCCCTTCACAGACGAAAAGCTCACCGGCGAAGCAAATGCGGATGTCGTGTGGATCTTCGACATGATCGAAGAGGTTGGCTCGTTGCCGCACAATCTCGCCAATGCGTCGCCGGTCTCTTACGGCGATCTAATTTTCGTCAGTACCTCCAACGGCCAGGACGAAAGTCACGTCAACGTTCCGTCGCCCAAGGCCCCTTCGATCATTGCCGTCAGTAAGAAAACCGGCAAGCTCGCCTGGGAAGACAACTCTGTTGACGATCGCATTCTGCACGGCCAGTGGAGTTCACCCACGGTCGGAACGATTGGCGGAGTTGTGCAGGTGGTGCATGGACAGGGCGATGGCTGGATTCGCGGTTACGAAGCGCTCACCGGGAAAAAGCTTTGGGAGTTTGATACCAATCCCAAGGACTCAGTCTGGCCGAAGACCCGCAACGAGATCATTTCCACACCTGTGATTTACGAGGACAAGGTTTACATAAGCAACGGGCAGGATCCGGAACACGGAGAAGGCGTCGCTCACATGTATTGTCTCGACGCCACCAAGCGTGGTGATATCACCAAGACCGGCGTGGTCTGGCACTACGACAAGATACGGCGCTCGATCTCCACACCAGCAATCAAGGACGGCATTGTTTATCAGTCGGACTTCAGCGGGTTCCTGCATGCTCTTGACGCGAAGACCGGTCAAGCATACTGGGTGCACGATCTTTTCGCCGCTGTCTGGGGTTCGCCCATGCTCATCGACGGCAAGATTTATCTCGGAGATGAAGATGGTGACATTGTGATCATGCAGGAAGGGAAGACGAAAAAGGTCATAAGCGAGATCAACATGGGAAGCTCTGTCTACTCGACCGCAGTTCCTGCTAACGGCGTGCTCTACATTTCAAATCGCAATCAACTATACGCACTGGCCGAAGGCGCCCCGGCGAAACCAGTTGCGGCACCGGCAGCGTCGAAGTAGGAATTTCACGATTGGCTTGCGTACAAATTAGAGCCATAACCGGCAGCCCAGCTGTTGGCGTTGCGTGCAAACGTTGCGGCTTCTCGCGTTGCGGCTTCTCGGTATCGTGCTCCGTTCCGAGCCCCTATTGGATTACCTCCCCGAACATCGCTTCCAATTAAGAGCCTTTAAGAGACTCTGAGAAGTATATGAAACGAATTATTCCCTTCTGCTTTGTTGTTGTCTTTCTGTCGGTCAACGTCTCCGCGCAGAACTGGCCTGCGTTTCGCGGACGGAATGCGTCGGGAGTTGCTGAGGGTTCAAAGACTCTGACTACCTGGAACGCGGAAAAGTCTGAGGGCGTTCGCTGGAAGACAGCGGTGCCCGGCCTCTCACATTCCAGCCCGATCGTGTGGGGCAATCAAATCTTCGTAATCACTGCCATCAGCAGCGATCTCAATTCGCGCTTCGACGCTAAAGACCGAGGCATCGGTCTCGCTGAAGACAATGCCAAACACACCTGGCGCATCTACAGCCTCGACAAGCGCAACGGTCGCATCCTTTGGGAGAAAACAGCGTACGAAGGAATTCCCAGGGCCAAGAGACATGTGAAGGCAACGCAAGCGAACTCAACGCCGGTGACGGACGGCAGATACGTAGTAGCGTTGTTCGGTTCCGAGGGCCTCGACTGCTACGACCTGAAAGGAAAGCTCCTTTGGAAGAAGGACCTCGGCGTGCTCAATCCAGGGTTATGGGCGGATCCAACTTCGTCGTGGGGCCATGCGAGTAGTCCAGTGATCTATCGTGATCTGGTCATCGTGCAGGCTGATGGGCATAAGCAGTCATTCATCGCTGCCTTCAATTTGAAGGATGGCAGGGAAGCCTGGCGGGTTGAACGCGGGGAAATTACTTCCTGGACCACCCCCACCATCTATGAAGGGAAATCCCGGACAGAACTAATCGCAAATGGCGGCCGCTATGTTCGCGGATATGACCCGCTAACGGGCAGGGAACTCTGGCGCTTCTCAGATAACGACACCCAGGTAAAGATGCAGGCGCCCCTCGTCGGACACGATTTGATCTACATCACGGGCGGCTATCCGGCAGGTCGGGCGATGTACGCGTTTCATCCTGGTGCGGTTGGTGATATTTCGCTCAAGGCAGGAGAGGAAACCAACCAGTTTCTAGCCTGGCACTCGAGCAAGGGCAGCCCGTACACTCCAACGCCGATTATCTACGGCGATCTCTTTTACACGTGTGCTGATAACGGCGTGCTCAGTGCCTACGATGCAAAGACCGGAGCGCTTGTCTACCAGCAACGCTTACCGAGTTCGTTCAGTGCGTCACCGGTTGCCGCAAACGGCAAGCTGTATCTCGCAAGTCAGGATGGGGAAGTGTTTGTTGTGAAAGCAGGAAACAATTACGAGCTGCTTGCAACGAATCCCATGGGCCAGGCCCTGATGGCGACACCCGCAATTTCTGATGGACTCCTGATCATTCGGAGCGAGAACTATGTCTACGCCATTGGTGAAAAGCCGGGCCGGAGTTAAGCCCCGGGGGATGAAGTGATTCTGATTTATCATGATTCAACCCTTCGATTTTAAGCAGACGACGCGAGTGGTCTTTGAAGCCGGCGCAATCGAGCGCATCGGCGAGCTGGCGCGCGAGCTTGGATTTCGACGGACGCTCCTGGTAGCGGATCCTGGACTGGTTGCCTCCGGTCACGTGGCTGAAGCTGAATTGCCACTGCGCCGCGCCGGGATAGAAGTATTTGGCTTCCACGATTTCGAGTCTAATCCCGACGATGGTGCTATAGAGCACGGGAGAGACTTTGCCGAGCCACTACAGGTTGATTCGATTATCGGGCTCGGTGGTGGCAGTTCGCTGGACTGCGCGAAGGGAATCAACTTTCTTTTGACAAATGGCGGCGTGATGGCCGACTACGTTGGTTACGGCAAGGCGAGCAAGCCCCTGCTGCCAATGATTGGAGTTCCCACCACAGCCGGCACCGGCAGCGAGGCGCAAACTTATGCGCTGATTTCGGATGCGCAGACTCATGTCAAGTTGGCGTGTGGGGATCCCAGTGCGGCATTTAAGATTGCTTTGCTTGATCCGGTATTGACTCTTTCTCAACCGCAGGGCATCACATCGACGTCGGGCTTCGATGCTCTCGCACACGCAGTTGAAACTTACGTAACCACGAAGCGCAGTGGCATATCGGAATTCTTCTCTCGCGAAGCGTGGCGGCTACTGGAAGCGAACTATGAGCGGGTGTTGGCTCGGCCCAACGATCTCGAAGCAAGAGGGGCAATGCAGCTGGGAGCTTATTTCGCGGGCGCGGCGATCGAGAATTCAATGCTTGGAGCTACACACGCTTGCGCCAATCCGTTGACGGCGCGGTATGGAACTGCGCATGGACTTGCTATAGCAATGATGTTGCCTTCGGTCGTTCGCTGGAACGATTCAGCGTCAGGCGCTCGTTATGCTGAGTTGCTGGCGCAATCGAGCAGCGGCGCCGATGCTTCAAATCCGAGTGAGGCTTTGGCGCGGCGGCTTGAGCAGCTTGCCAAAGCGGGGGGACTGCAACAGTCGCTGAAGGCTTCGGGGGTTCCGCCGTCGGATTTACCATTGCTGGCGGCAGAAGCAGCCGCACAATGGACGGGCAACTTCAATCCCAGACCCTTCGATCGAAATAGTGCTTTGCAGATTTATGAGCTTGCATACTGAAGGATACTTTGAACAAGGGACTACGAGAATGAACGAAAACAGGCGGGGCCGTCGATGCGGTCTGTTATTTCTTTCCCTGTATTTTCTGTTTTCATGTGTCATCGCGAGAGGGCAAGACACGCCTGCCGACAACTGGTCGCAGTTTCGCGGTAATCATCAACTTACGGGAGTGTCACAATCAAATGTGGCGGGCACAATAAAACCATTGTGGACTTACGAAGCTGGCGAACCGATTGAATCTTCTGCCGCGATAGTAGGTTCGACGGTCTATGTGGGAACACAGAAGGGCGAACTGATTGCGCTCAATCTTGCAAACGGCGCACCGTACTGGAAGTACGTCATTGATGCGCCAATTGGCGAGTCGTCTCCAGCATACAGCAGCGGCGTTGTTTACATCGGCGATCTGAGTGGCTGGTTTCATGCCGTCAATGCTACCGATGGAAAAAAGATCTGGGCCTTTAAAACAGGAACAGAGATTAAGTCATCACCGGTCGTTGTTGGCGATCGAGTCTTGATCGGATCTTACGATCAGCATCTCTATTGTCTCTCGACGCGAAACGGATCTCTTTTATGGAAGGTTAGGACGGAAGGTCCAGTCCATTCCACACCGAGTGTTGCCGGCGGCATTGCCTATATCGCCGGGTGTGACGAAGTGTTTCGCGGCATAAGGATTTCGGACGGTAAAGAGTTGTTGACCGTTTCCTCGGGTGCGTACACGGGGGCTTCGCCTGCGTTGCGATCAGGGGGTGCGTTTTATGGAACATTCGACAACGAAGTGTTGATGGTGAGTCTCCAGGATCGACGGATCGTGTGGCGGTATCAACACCCGCAACGGAAGTTTCCCTACTATTCATCGGCGGCTGTTACGGCTGACCGAGTCGTTCTCGGTGGAAGGGATAAGATGATTCACGGGCTCGGGTTGGATGGAAAGCCGCTCTGGACCTTCACCACGCGTGCTCGCGTGGAATCATCTCCCGCGGTGTCGGGCGATCGTGTTTTCGTTGGTTCGAATGACGGCCGATTCTATGTGCTGAATGTGAATACGGGAGCGAAACTCTGGGAATTTACAGCGGGCTCGGCTTTGTCCGCATCGCCGGCGATAGCAAACGGCCGAATCGTGATCGGGGCGCAGGATGGCCGGCTATATTGCTTCGGCTAGACTGACAGTTGCGATCTTTAGCTTACGCAGATTTCACCAACATCCGCACTCGCGTCTGTCCTATCCAATCAATCTGCAGTAATCTGTGGACACCTGAATTCAAATTAAAAAGTGAGGTGGCGACGATGGAAAAACGCTCCCTAACGTTTTGTCTGCTTGCCGTCTGGGCAGTAGCAACGGTGGCCTGTACACAGGCGCCAATGACGAACACCAACTCCAACGCGACACCCGCCACCACGGGCGGTCCCGCCGAGTTGAATTCTGCCTTCGCAGCCATCACTGCGGACGGCCTTCTCGAGCACACCAAAGTCCTTTCGTCGGACGAATATGAAGGGCGTGGACCGGGTACCAGGGGCGAAGATCTCACAGTGAAATATCTGACTGAACAGTTTCAGAGAATGGGCCTGAAGCCGGGCAATCCGGATGGCACCTATACTCAGAAAGTGCCGCTGGTTGGTTTCACCGGGCAGGCCACGGCATCCTTTACGGCCGGAGGCAAAACGATCAACCTCGAGTTTCCCAAAGATTACGTTGCTGTATCACGTCGTTTTGTGCCTGAGTCGAAGGTCGAGAATTCCGATCTCGTGTTTGTGGGGTATGGAGTAGTTGCACCTGAATATGGTTGGGACGATTACAAAGGCGTGGATGTCCGAGGCAAGACGATTGTGATGTTGATTAACGATCCCGCGGTGCCCGATGCGAGCGATCCTGCCCGGCTGGACGACAAGATGTTCAAGGGTAAAGCGATGACCTACTACGGTCGCTGGACCTACAAGTACGAAATTGCGGCCCAGAAGGGCGCGGCTGCTGCGATCATTATTCACGAGACCGGACCCGCCGGCTATCCTTACGAAGTGGTTTCCGGTAGCTGGTCGCGCGAGAACTTTGACATCCAAACTTCCGACAAGAACATGGGCCGGCCGGCTGTCGAAGGATGGATTACCACTGATCGCGCGAAGGAATTACTGAGCGCGAGCGGGCAGGATTTTGACACTTTGAAAAAGGCAGCGATCACCAAAGAGTTCAAGCCGGTAATGCTCAATGCCAAGGCAAGCATCGACATCAAGAACACTTTGCGTGAGATTAACTCACTCAACGTGGTCGCAAAATTGGAAGGTTCCGACCCGGTTCTCAAGGACGAATATGTGGTTTATTCGGCTCACTGGGATCATTTGGGTCGCGATCCGAATCTGCAGGGCGATCAAATTTTTAACGGCGCTTTGGACAACGCTACCGGTACGTCAGCGCTGCTGGAGATTGCCGAAGGATTCACGAAGCTGGCCACTCCTCCCAAGCGCTCGGTGTTGTTCCTTGCGGTGACGGCGGAAGAGAAGGGCTTGTTAGGGGCGAAGCACTACGCCGCGAACCCTTTGTATCCGCTTAACAAGACCGTCGCAAACATCAACATGGATGGAGTGAATCAGTGGGGCCGAACGAAAGACGTGACGATGGTGGGAGACGATAACAGCTCGCTGATCGATCTTTTGAACCAGGCGGCGAGAGACCAGGGCCGCAGTGTGGGGCCCGATCCGGAACCAGACAAAGGTCTGTACTATCGTTCCGACCATTTCGAGTTTGCCAAACAGGGTGTGCCCGCACTTTACATGAAGTCAGGCGTGGACTATGTCGGCAAGGATCCGAACTACAGCAAACAGAAACGCGACGAGTACACAACCAATGACTATCACAAGGTTTCGGACGAGATTAAACCCGATTGGGATCTCAATGGGGCGGTTGAGGACGCGCAGCTGCTGCTGACGATCGGCTATCGGGTCGCCCAGGGAGACAAGTACCCGGAATGGAAAGCCGGGTCTGAGTTCAAAGCGAAACGAGATGAAACGATGAAAGGAAGTATAGTGCCGAATTGAGTAAGGCTGGTCAGTGGTCCGTTGATGTTTGGGTCTTAGGTTTTTGGAGTGCTGAGCAGTTCGAGTTCTCTATCACCAGGCACGTGTCGCAACGAACCGCAAACCTGACATCATCTGACAACGGACCACTGACCACCGACACTCTCTTCAAAAATACTTCGCAATCGTTGTCGCCCTGGGTTTAGCGGTCACCAGCGACACGACAAACATCAACAGCGCCGAACCCAGTACCATCGGCACTACCGGCATGAAGCCAAACACCGCGGTGCCTCCGGGAGTGCGGGCCAGGATGTCAACGCCTGATAGGGCCCAGATGACAGTAGGTGGGCCGGGCGCCGGCGCTGGAACCATAGCCTGAAAAACAGCCACTGAGGCAACTGCGCACGCCGTCCAAACCGTAGTAGCAAGCGCGCCCCACTTGGTGCTGCCTCTCCAGAACAAAGCCGCAACCAGCAGGGGAGACAACGCGGCGAATCCGGAAAACGCATATTGGATCGCCAGCTCAAAAATAGTTTCCGGCGCACGCAATGCGACCGCGTAAGCAAGCAGCGTTAGAAGCACAACAAACAGTCTTCCGGTCTGCACCTGCACTCGTTCCCCAAATCTGCTCTTGCCTCCATAGAAGGCGAACACGTCCTCCGTAAACATGGTTGACAGAGCCAGAATCTGTGAGTCGCTGGCCATCACTGCCGCCATGATTCCCGCACCCAACAAACCTGCGAGCCAGAAGGGCGCATAGTGCTCGAGCAGCAACAATATGATGTCGTCGCCTGCTGCCTTATCGCGCAACTCATCGCGTGCGGCCGGCTCCATGTTTCTGCCCTGCGTGGCAAGTACCCGGCGCGCTTCCTGCTTCGCCCTAATCTCCGGAACCTCGGTGACGCGATTCGCCATCACACCTAGAAATACGCACGGCAGCCAAATGGCGAGAATGCAGATTGGATAAAAGACAACCGTCTTCTTAAACTGCTTCATCTTCTTTGCCGTGAGGCAGAAGATCAGAATATGTGGAAATGCGATCGCTGACAGAGGAATAAATGTATAGCTGAAGAAGTAGAACGGTGAAATGCGTTCGCGGGTCAGCAGCGGAGCAAGTGCAGGCGAGGCCATCATCGCATTCACGGCATTGCGAAAGCCTCCCATGCCTGAGCCGATAACGATGATCGCGACCACGCCGAAGCAAAGGAACAGCACCGTCTGAAAAGTATTGACCCAGGCCGTACCTCTCATGCCGCCAAAAAAGACGTAACTCATCACGACCAGCGCCACGAGCGCCGCCCCGAACCAGTAAGGGACCGACCCACCGCTAATCGCATTCAGCGTCGTGCCGCCGCCCATGATGCCGATGATAATGTACGGCACCAGCAGAATTGCCTGCACCGCAAAGATGACGGTTCCGATGTGACCCATCTCCCAGCGGTCGCGCATCATTTGCACCGGAGTCATGAAACCGTATTTCTTTCCCAGCGCCCAAACCCGGGTGCCGATGAGGAAGATCGTGAGCGGAATCACCAATCCAGACGAAGATGCCATCAAGCCGAAAGTAACAATCCCATTGCTGAAGGCGTGACCAGACGACCCGAGGATTGCAAAGGCGGTCATGTTCGTGCCAAACAACGAGAACAGAAACACGAACGGCCCCAGCGAACGGTTGGCAAGAAAATAGTCCTCGGCCCTTTCACGTCCGCGGGCTTGTCTGAAGGCAAAGATGCCGATGTAAAGAACGCCGGCCAGGTAAAGAAAAACGATGATGGCAGGAATCAACGGGGAGAGTCCTCCTCGGAAACGTTTTGTTCAACTTCGCTTTCGAGATGCGCGGGCCAGGCGTAAGTCACCAGCAGCCACATCACCAGGGATGCGGCGACAGAGAAGCAGGCCTGATAAAAAAGTCCGATAGGCATGAATCCAAAAACAAGTGGATGCGCCGTGAACCAATTCCAAAAGTCCTGATGCAGCACATAGAGAGCGGCGACGATTAGTACAAGGATAGAACGACTCCAAATGCTCCCGCGAGGAGAACGATGAAGCACATAGAGAGCGGCGGCGAGTAATACAAGTCCTACTATCGACATGATCTGCTTAATTGAAAGGCGCGGCGGAGTGCCGGCTCCCGAAGGCGATTCTCTTCAGATTTGGGTAGACGAGCTTTATTAACATGAAAGCGCGAGAGTAAACAAGTTTCGAGTGTGAAGACGAGTTTTCAGATCTTCGGATTTGTTTGAGGATGGCCTTGGGTCTTTGGCCGTTGGTCTTTGATTCGTTAGGTGACAGCCCTTGATCTCTGAGAACTCAAGACTCTAGCCAGAAGTGCAAAGACCAAAGGCCAAAGACCAAAGACCAAAGGTCATTCCTTTCGCACAGACCACTGACAGGTCTTAGATGTTGTCCACCAAAAGCTACAAACTTCATTCGAAGATTATTCCGACCATCTGGTCACAATGACCGTCTAACTGTATTGACCCGCGGGTCCAGCTGCATGCTATATTGTCGTCCAACCTGGATGACCGGGTGGCCCCGCCAAATTTGTCCAACCTCATAGTCCCCGGAACGCAGCATTGCAGGTTCGAAGTGCAGAATCTGTAACGGAGCCCATATATGAGAACCAGTCTCCCGTGTTTCACGTCTGACCCTCAGTCTGTCACTTCACATCACCAAGAGAGCGATGGTGCCGTCGCGCATGTCGTTTTGGATCGCACGCAACGTCTGAGCGCGGCCCAGAGCATTGCCAGACTAATCACGCAGCTTCTCAAAATCTCGGCCGTCTTAATCGTGAGCGGAATAGTCGAGGTGAATGCGGCAGCCAGTCGGCCTCCAGTCTTGCTTAGCGAAACGACCTCTACGCGGGCCATCGCTTTAGAGTCGGTTACCTTAAAGCCCGAACCGTTTCAATTAACAGCTTCAGCCCCATTCAGCGCCGACATGCGCACGCGCGTTTGCATCTTTGCGATGGGGCTGGACCTCATGGCGGGCGAGGGCATCAATGCCTTCACCGCAGATGCGCAGGATGGAACGGGCAAACTCTATCCATTAGCGGTTGAGCACTCGGGTCAGGTGCCCGGATTCCCCGGCATCACAATGATTGTTGTGCGTCTGGCTGACGATATGGGTGACGTCGGCGACGTTTTGATTCGATTGAATCTGCACGGAATGTCGAGTAATCGGGTTCGGGTAGCAATTGGTCATAAACCATCGCAGTGTCCGGGAAGTGATTGTCCCGTGGATGACGTTGGCGCGGTAGCTACACCCGCTCCAGTTACTCCGCCACCTGCTGATGAGGTCTACATTCCGGATTCGTTTACCGGACCTGCCAGTGACGGCGATGCCGTCCGATTTCTTGAACAGTCGTCCTGGGGACCTACCACCAGCGAGATTAATCGAGTAAAGCAGATGGGCATTCGTGCTTATCTGGATGAGCAATTTGGCCTGCCGGTCACCAACCCAGGCAAGGGGTCAAACTATCCAGATCTAACTTTTCCTCCTGATGACCAGGCCACTGCATGTCCGAGCACCAATCCCTCCATCCCTAACTACAACCAAACGGTATGCAATCGGGATAACTTCTCGCTCTATCCGGTGCAGCGCACGTTCTTTTCTAATGCTCTGAACAACCCGGATCAGTTGCGCCAGCGCGTCGCCTTTGCCTTGCACCAGATTCTGGTTGTGTCAGGGGCAAGTCCGCTTAATCGCGGAAGCTGGATGACGATGTATTTGCAAATGCTTGATCGTGGAGCGTTCGGAAACTACCGAACGCTCTTGAACGAGATTACGCTGAACCCTGCGATGGGCGAGTATCTCGACATGCGGTTGAGCACGAGAACCAGCCCCAATGAAAATTGGGCCCGCGAAGTTCTGCAGTTGTTCACGATCGGCGTTGACGAACTGAACATCGACGGCACTCCAAAGCGTGATGCACAGGGATCGCCGATTCCCGCGTACTCGCAGACAGACGTCAACGCGTTCACGCGCGTCTTCACTGGTTGGAATCTTGCTCCTGCTATTGCGCCGGGCGTAAACAACTGGCGTGATCCGATGGTGCCTCGCGGAGGCACGAATCATGATTTCAATCCAAAGACGTTGCTAAATGGGACTGTCACGCCCCAGTGTCCCAGCACCAGCGGCGCCGCAAACATAGCCTGCGCCCAGGCAGACCTGACCATCGCCCTCGACAATCTCTTCAACCATCCGAATGTTGGGCCATTCATCGGCAAGCAGATGATTCAGCATTTGGTTACCAGTAATCCGAGTCCGGCTTATGTGTCCCGCGTGGCGCGTGTTTTCAATAACGACTGCGACGCGCTCTACCCCCAGGGTTGCACAAATGTACGTGGCAACATGAAGGCTGTAGTGCAGGCTGTCCTGCTTGACCCTGAAGCCCGTGGTGACATTAAAACTGATCCACGCTTCGGGAAGCTGCGTGAACCGGCCCAGTATATCTCCGGCGTCCTGCGCGTTTTGAACGTTAAGTCTTTCGATAAGAGTTCCACCAGCGACGGCGTGTTGGGAGGGAGATCGTCTACGGATTTTACCGGCACGCTGGATCAAACAATCTTCCAGCCAACGACGGTATTCAGCTATTACCAACCCTCGTATGAAGTGCCCGGCTTCAAGATGCTCGGACCGGCGTTCGGCATTCTCTCCACATCAACTACGCTGCGACGCTCAAATAACGTCAACACCCTGATCTATACGGGTGTAACAGCGAACACGACCCCAACCGCGGCCAGTCCAGATCGACCGCGCGGCACCTCTGTCGACCTCGCGAATCTCGAAGCTCAGGCTTCGAATCCCGGCGCGGTCGCGGACCAACTCAACGCCCTGATGCTTCACGGAACAATGTCCGCTCAAATGCGGACTTCGCTCGTGACCGCGATGACTGCCATCCCAACGTCCGATGCGAACCACCTTCGCAAACGGGCGCAGGCTGCGGCTTTCCTCGTGGCAACTTCGTCGCAGTACGACATCCAGAGATAAAAATCATGGCAACAAGAAGAGATTTCCTTCGCACCAGTGCGTGCGCTCTCGGTGGAATGGCGTTGGCTTCCAGCGTCGACCATTTCGGTATCGTCCACGCGCTAACTCCCCAGGCAGCCACAGACTACCGGGCGCTCGTTTGCATTTTTCTCAACGGCGGGAACGACGGGAACAACACGGTCGTTTCGCTGGATCAGTACAATCAGTACGCCACTGCGCGTGGCGTTGACCTGCGGATTGATCAAGCGGCTTTGCTTCCTATTTCACCAATCACCGGCGGGTCATACGGATTGAACCCGAGCATGACGGAGATTCAAACGTTGTTCAATCAGGGCAGAGTGGCGATCCTGGCCAACAACGGTCCGCTGGTTGAGCCAATCTCGCGCACGACCTATCAAAATGGAACGGGGAAGAAGCCACTGCAGTTGTTCTCGCATTCTGATCAGGTAGGTCTTTTTCAAACTGCCGTGGCTAACGAGGTGATGCAAACCGGCTGGGGAGGAAGAGTTGCGGATCTGACGCGGATCCTGAATGGCGCCGCAACCTTTCCCCAGAACATCTCGATCAACGGACTCAACTTGCTGTTAACCGGAATCGATACGCGTCAACTAGCTGTTGCCGATTCGAACACGACGTTGGCAAACGTACTACAGCTCACCATGAGTGGCAGCGCAAGCGAAGTAGCTTCGCGCACCTTGTCATATCACGAGCTGCGGAATCTGGACCACAATTTCAAACTTATAAAGGCTGCCAGCGATACCAGGTCAAGCGCGATTCAAACTGATATCGCGCTGAGCAGCGTCAACCCAGTGCTTACCACCACCTTTCCGAACACTTCGCTTAGCCGGCAGTTGCTCCAGATCGCGCGTCTCATCAAGGCGTCGACCGATCCCGCCGCCGGCATAAACATGAGGCGTCAAATCTTCTTTGCACAGATTGGTGGCTTTGACACTCATTCCGCACAAAGCCCAACGACGCTGGGCGGTCAGGATCTGCTGTTACAACAGGTCAGCCAGGCGATGAATGCCTTCTACAATGCAACTGTTGAGTTGGGATTGTCCGACAAGGTGACGACCTTCACGATGTCTGATTTTGGACGAACGATGCAACCTGCTGGTTCTGGCGCTAATACGGTCGGTTCAGATCACGCCTGGGGGAATCACCAGTTCATAATGGGCGGAGCAGTGATGGGTAATCGCATCTATGGCACTTACCCGACTCTGGCGTTGGGCGGACCCGACGACACCGATGGGGGCAGTTCTCCGCGAGGGCGTTGGATTCCTACCACCTCGGTTGAACAGTACGCCGCGACTCTGGCGACATGGTACGGATTGTCTACTGCCGATCTCACCGCCGTGTTTCCGCTGATCGGCCGGTTTGCCACTCCGAACCTCGGGTTCATGATGTAGTTATGCTGGATGCTGTGGGTCTTTGGTCTTTGCACTTCTCGTCTGAGATTTCATCAACCTCATTTCAAGTCTCACAAAACGAACCAAAGACCAAAGACCGAAGACCGAAAAATCGTTGTCACCCAAAATTGAACATATGGCCCCCAGGATCTAACCAACCTCTAACCGATGCCCGTCCGGAAAAAGCCTTTATCAGAAATGGCGAGACTAATGATACTCGCCGCCCTCCTGACTGCACTTCTCGGCTTTCTACTCTCAACCGATAGTGCTTATACGCCCGTCCACGCTTTCTCGGCCGGTCCGCCTGCCGGCTACACCGGCGCTCCCAATGAAGAACCCGAAGCCTGCGCCGAATGCCACGTGCCTAATAGCGCGGGCAGCGGTCAGATTTCGATTACTGCGCCGCAAACTTACATCCCGGGTCAAACCTATTCGGTGACGGTCAGTAACACCAACAGTGATCCCACCAGGCTGCGCTGGGGCTTTCAACTAACTGCCCTCGATACGTCAGACGAAAAAGCCGGAAACCTCCAAAACCTCGATGGGCTGACGCAAGTGCTCGACAATCAAGGACCCGGCAGTGCTCGTCAGTATATTGAGCATACCGCCACGGGAACTTTCATCGGGCAGCAGAATGGCGCGAACTGGACCTTCAACTGGACAGCTCCGCCGACAGATGTGGGCCCAATCACGTTCTATGCTGCCGGTAATCATGCCAACAACGATGGGAATACCTCCGGCGACTTTGTCTACAAGACGTTTGTCGCCGCTGCGCCCTTCTCGACAACGCCCGACTATTTTGTGGGAGTCACTCCGGCAACAGAGAATGTGGAGCCCGGGGGGAGCGCGCAATATTCATTAACTGTCACTCCGCTCGCCGGTTTTACCGGAACCGTCAGTCTCAATGTGACCAGTTTACCCGCGGGCGTGACGGCCAGCTTCAATCCCGCCGCTGTTGACATAGCAGACGCAGGTTCCAAGTCATCGACCTTGACGCTGACGTCAACAGGCGCCACACCTCTTGGTAGTCACGAGATCACGATTCAGAGTCAATCCGGAGCCTTGATGCACTCGGTAGAGGTGACACTGAAAGTCATTGACCCCACGAGTGTCGACCTTTCCCTGACGAAGACGGCATCGCCGAATCCCGGCCAGGTGGGGACAAATCTATCGTACCGCCTCGTGGTTACTAATCATGGTCCAGCTGCCGCCACGAACGTGAGTCTCCTCGATACTCTGCCCGGTGGTGTGAATTTCGTCTCTTCAGCAACTACACAGGGGGCTTGTGGCGGGACCGTTGCCATCAACTGTGGTCTGGGAGACCTAGCGCCGGGGAGTTCCGCGATCATCACGCTCGTAGTCACTCCCACAGCCGAGGGCCAACTCACCAACACGGCCAGCGTCACCAGCAGCGAAACTGATTTTGATTCCGCTAACAACACCGCCACCGTCGCCACGCTGATTCAAACGGCGGCGACCTCGCCGCAAATGCTGGACGGGAACCTGACGGTCACCACTGTTATTAGCGGGCTGAACCAACCGACGAGCATTGCCTTCCTCGCCGACAACGACTTCCTGGTTTTAGAGAAGGCGAGCGGAAAGATCCAGCGGATAATTAATGGCTCACTTCACTCAACAGTGCTTGACCTGGGAGTGAATAACGCTTCTGAGCGCGGTTTGTTGGGATTAGCGCTGCATCCGGATTTTTCCGCTAGTGCTTTTGTATATCTTTTCTGGACAGAAAGCAGTACTGGCAGCGACACGTCTAATATCGATGAGATAACACTTCTTGGGAACCGGGTTGATCGCTACCAATGGAATGGTACCTCGCTAACACACAATCTCAATCTGATTAAACTGCGAGCCTTGCAACAGGATGCCAACCAGCCTTCGCGTGGAAATCATGACGGCGGAGTATTGCGTTTTGGACTGGATAACAAACTCTACATTTTGTTCGGAGACAACGGACGTCGCGGGTTCTTACAGAACATCACCAGCGGCGGCCCTGTGCCCGACGATCAGTTCGGCGGTCCCGAACCCGACGACGCTCATCTCACCGGAGTGATTCTTCGTCTCAATGACGACGGCTCTACTCCTTCAGACAATCCGTTTTTTGATGCAAACACGGGGCTGGCTGGACAGGCAGCTGCGAATGTGAAGAAGGTTTTTGCCTACGGTGTGAGGAATGGATTTGGCATGGGAGTCGATCCGCTCACCGGAACCCTTTGGAGTCAGGAAAACGGCGATGATGCGTTCGATGAAATGAATCGCGTGACTCCGGGGTTCAACGGCGGCTGGGCTCAGGTGATGGGGCCACTGAGTCGCATCGACGAGTTCAAGTCAATTGAAATGACCTATGGTGCGGGAAATTTGCAGCAGTTGCGCTGGCCGCCTTCCAGTATTCCTGACTCCGCCGCGCTCGCATTGTCTCGGATGTATAAGTTGCCGGGTGCTGTTTACAAAGATCCCGAGTTTAGTTGGAAGTATGCAGTTGCGCCTTCGCCCCTGGGGTTTGTAAAGGGCCGGGGCCTGGGTCCTCAATTTGAAGGCGACATGTTTGTCGGCGGTTCGCGTACGACGCTCGCGAACGGGTATCTGTTCCGCTTCCGCTTCACGGCCGACCGGCAGCACTTCGCATTCAGCGACCCTCGTCTTGCCGATCTCGTCGCCGACAATGTAGACAAGTTCGACATCACTGAAAGCGAGAGTCTCCTCATGGGCCGAGATTTCGGCATCACGACAGACATTCAGACTGGACCAAACGGCAATGTGTTCGTCGTCTCGTTGTCCAATGGGGCAGTCTACGAGATCAAATCGAAGCCAAGCCAACTCTTTGTGGCAAGCCTAACTGGCGCGCAGGAAGTGCCGGCAAACAGCTCCATAGCTACGGGAACGGCGACTCTGCTCTTGAGTCCTGACGAACAGACCGCACGCGTGTCGCTGAACTTCAACGGGCTTTCAACCGGGGAAACTGATGCGCATATTCACGGACCCGCTGCAGTTGGCGCCACTGCGCCGCCAATATTTCCATTGCCGCTCGGCCAGCTAGGCGATTTTCAAATCACGCTGACCACACCACAGGTTCAGGACCTAAAAGCAGGTCTGCACTACATCAACGTACACACCAGCATGTTTCCGAACGGAGAGATCCGCGGACAGTTTTCGGCGCCTGCTTCGGCTACCAGTCTCCAGTTCGGGTCGACCACTTTTTCCGTTAGCGAAGGTGAGGGAAGTGCGAGCCTAACAGTGAAGCGCCTCGGTAACGCTGCCAGTGCCGTCAGTATTGACTTCGTAACGAGTGATGGCACTGCCGGCAACCGCACTGATTACATCACCTCTTCCGGGAAACTGCAGTTTGCCGCAGGCGAAACGGTAAAGACCTTTACGGTTCCCATCGTCGACGATCTCTATGTGGAAGGTAGCGAAACCATCAACCTTAGTTTGAGCAATTCTTCGGGAGCGTTTTTGGGAAGTCCCAGCAGTGTGGTTTTGCGGATCCTCGACAACGACAGTGCGGTCGCGACCACGAATCCACTGGATGATCCGGAATTTTTTGTAAATCAGCAGTACCTGGACTTCCTGAACCGCGAACCGGATCCGGGTGGCCTCGCGTATTGGATGGATCAGATTACGAGCTGCGGCAGTAACACTGCCTGCATCGTCAATCGCCGGGTAAATAGTTCCGCTGCGTTCTTTGTTGAATCGGAATTTCAGCAGGGCGGGAGCTTTGTTTATCGGCTTTACACGGGCGCTCTCGGAAGACAGCCGACTTACACCGAGTTCACGGTGGATCGCAGTGAGGTGCTCGCGGGGATAAATTTCGAAGCCAGCAAGACTGCATTGCTTAATGACTTTGTGGCCAGACCTGAATTCAAGAGTTCTTATCCTGACTCACAAACCAACTCGCAGTTCGTCAATAAGCTCTTCGACACGGCAGGTCTCACACCCTTCGCAGCGGAGCGCCAGGCACAGATCGACGCGCTGGACGGGGGCAAAACGCGCGCGGAAGTCGTCAGGGAGGTCGTCGATCTCCAGGCGTTTCAGGATCGCGAGTTCAATCCTTCGTTTGTGTTGATGCAGTACTTCGGCTATCTCCGGAGGGATCCTGATCCGGGAGGCTACGCGTTCTGGCTTAATGTTCTGAATAACCAGGAACCAAACAACTATCGCGGCATGGTCTGCGCGTTTCTTTCGTCGCGGGAGTATCAGGAGCGGTTCAGTCCGGTGGTTACGCGAACGGATCATGAATGTGCCGAGCTGGACGATTAGTAGATGTCAGATGCTGGAATGTTAGTTAGAGCAGCAGGCATTCTTAAGCCTTGGTTATGAACAGATGGCTGGGCGAAAGATACATCTCGCGAAACCTTGATTCTCGTTGTGCACCAATCCCGTGCTCGGAATGGGTGATGTCGGCCATGCCAAGCTCATCGATCAGTTCCTTAACAAACCCAACCATGCCAAAGTCGTGATTCGCAAACCGGCGCCATTGCAGCATTCGCTTCATTCTCGAAGCGATGGTCTTCACTAAAGAAACATTCTGTGCAGCCTTGCTGTTATTGAGCCTGGTTACCGCTCTGGCAAGACGATGTCGCCGCGGACTAAACCTGCGGGGCTTTTCGCGGTAACGCACTCCATCTGGCCAACTGTCCCAGTAACCCGTGCCCCAGTCTTCGATTACGTAAAGGCCGCCGGATTTCAGGTGGTTCTCGAATAGATGCCAAAAGCTGATGCGGGTAAGCTCACCGACATGCGAGCAATCGTCAATGATGATGTCAAAACCATCCGGCGCACACTCGCGAGAGATGCGATCCAACAAAGCGGTATCCTGTTGTGGGCCCTGATAGATTCGAATGCGGTTGGATGGATCTTCGATTTCGAGCGCGTTCAGATCGAGTCCCGCGATGATGCCTTGTTCGAAATAGTCTCGCCAAAGCAGTAGCGATCCACCGTGAAAAACACCGAGCTCGAGCAGTCGAATGTCACGGTTTGCGAGGGCACTAAAATGTTCCTCGTAGTTGCGCAGGTACCGGCCATGCTGGGCCTTGTCTGTGTCGTAACTATAGGCTTTGATGGATTTCTTGTCGAAGTTCATTAGGTGGGCGAGAAGTGAAGATCATGCTTTGAGGAGGCCGAGCCTGCGCCATTTCTCATTAGCTATAACCCCCACGTCTCGAGCTAACGTTGGTTCGATCCAGACCGTGAACTACCTCCTTTGGTCTCCTTGGCCGCGAACCCTCGCTTGATCATCAGCGCCTCGATCTTTGGATCGCGACCGCGGAACGAGCGATAAGCCTCCGCCGGATCGACAGTGTTGCCGACGGAGAAAATGTACTTCCGCAGGCGGTTGGCAACGTCTTTGTCGTATGCGCCGCGCCCCTCGGTAAACGCGCCGAACGCGTCAGCCGTGATCACATCCGACCAGAGATAGCTGTAGTAGCCGGCCGAATAAGAATCGCTCGCGAAGACGTGTGAAAACTGCGGCGTGCGATGACGCATCACGAGCTCATGCGGCATACCCAGTTGGGTTAGCGTCTCACGCTCGAAGGCGTCCGGATCAATCTTTTTGTCCCCGGCAAGATGCAGTTTCATATCAACCAGGGCGCTTGCCAGATATTCCGTCGTGGCAAAGCCTTCATTAAAAGTCGACGCACGCTCGATTCGTTCGACCAGTGCCTGGGGAATCGACTTGCCGGTTTGATAGTGGATTGCAAAGCGCTGCAGCACCTGAGGTGTCGCAAGCCAGTGTTCCAAAAGTTGGGAAGGGAATTCCACGTAGTCACGAGCGACCGCAGTACCGGCGAGCGACGGATACGTTACGTCTGAATTCAGCCCGTGCAGCGCATGACCAAATTCATGGAACATGGTTTCGGCGTCATCCCATGAAATCAGCACGGGCTCGCCTGGTTTGCCTTTCACAAAGTTGGAGTTATTTGACACGATCGTCGTGACCACACCATCAATCTTTTTTTGACTACGATAAGCGTTCATCCAGGCGCCCGAGCGCTTGCCGGCACGAGCGTAGGGGTCGAAGTACCAGAGCCCGATGTGCTTGCCGCCGGTCTTGTTGGTCACCTCCCACACGCGAACGTCCGGATGAAACACAGGAACATTATTGACTTGCGTGAAGTTGAAATTAAAGAGCTCGCCTGCGACCCAAAAGATACCCTCACGCAACTTTTCGAGCTGCAGATATCCCTTCACTTCATTCTGATCCAAATCGTAGCGGGCCTTGCGAACCTTCTCCGAATAGTAGCGGTAGTCCCAGGGCTCAATCTTTATCTTCGCGCCTTCCTTGTCGGCGAGCGCTTGCATGTCGGCAACTTCCTCGCGCACGCGCGACAACGCCGGTTTCCATACGGCTTCCATAAGCTCCATGGCACGCTCAGGCGTTTTCGCCATCGCGTTTTCCAGACGCCAGTGGGCGTGGGTAGGATAGCCGAGCAGTTTGGCTCGTTCGGCTCGCAGTTGCAGTATCTCGGTGATGATGGCGTTGTTATCGCGATCGTTTGCGTTGTCGCCGCGGTTGACGAACATGCGCCAAACCTTCTCGCGAAGATCGCGACGGTCTGAGTAGGTAAGAAAAGGATCGACGGAAGAGCGTGTGTTCTGAATTACCCAGGAACCAGTCAGCTTGCGCGTGGTTGCCGCTGCTGCCGCGGCATCTTTGAGCGACTGCGGCAAGCCGGCGAGCTCTTGCTCGCTCTTGAGCTGGAGAAACTGGTCCGTTTCTTCCGCGAGCAGATTCTGACTAAAACGCGTGTACAGTCCGGCCAGTTGTTGATTGATCTGCGACAGTCTTGTCTTTGGCTCACTGTTTAGCTTTGCCCCAGCGCGAACAAAATTCGAGTGATAAAGCCAGGCGAGCCGCTTTTGTTCCGGCGTCCAGTTGGCCTGATCCTGGGAATTGTAGACGGCTTCGATTCGTGTAAAGAGTGCCTCGTTCTGAGTGATCTTGTCGCTGAACGCTGCAAGCTTCGGCGCCATCTCGCGCTGCACTACCTGAAACTCCGGGCCATTCATGTTCGAGCTCCAAACGGCGTAAACCGTCTGAACGCGGTTCATGGTCTCGCCTGACCGCTCCAAAGCGGTGATCGTGTTCTCGAAAGTTGGCGCGGCACTGTTTGTGGCAATGCGTTCAATCTCGCTCAGTCGTTTCGCCATAGCGGCTTCAAGCGCCGGTTTGAAATCCGGAACTTTCACGCGGTCAAAGGCCGGAACTCCGCCAAATGGGCCAGTCCACTTGGCCACAAGCGGGTTGGTGCTGACGTCCTCGGACAAGACGGTCGACGAATCCGCCGAGGCGGTAGGGATCGTATGGTCCACAGTATTAACGATGACACCAGCCACAAGCGCCCATACGAAAAGCAAGGCGAGACTTCGAGTGATTGAGTTTTTCATAACAAGAACATCCTAAGTTTTTAAGATTCTTCGACCCGTTTCCGACGCGGGAGAGATTGATAACGGTTCGCAAAGTATATTGGGGAAATCGCCACAGTGTACAGCGACGGTCGAAGCGAGTCCCTTCAAGGGCGTTCGCACTTTCGCCAACGAGCTGCGAAATGTGGTCCTCTCATGCAACCAGGGAGCCGATCATGTGCAAGACAATATCAGCAGAGAAGTGAGCAATGATGCCAGCTTCCAAAACGTACCTCCAGTAAAGAAAACTGAAGGCCAAAGCTGCAATGCCGTTTAGCGAGAGAGGTGCGAAAACAACCAGCGAAGTCACCGGCATTATCAGCGCAGCGCCGAGATGTCTCTAGCCAACGATAACCGCAACCACGACGACGTCCCCGAACGGTCCGAAGTCGTAGAGAACAGAAAATGTTTTCCAGAACGGTGGCCTAATGCTGTAAATACTGGAGCGATCGTTGCGGCGTGCATTTGGAAAGTCCGATCTAGGCAGTGCGAACCGCCGCTCGTGCTCGCATGGGCCCGATTAGCTCTCGAGCTTTGCTTCCATGGTAATTTCGGCCTTAAGTACCTTGGAGACTGGGCATCCTGCTTTGGCGTTATTGGCAGCAGTTTCAAATGCCTGCTGATCGGCGCCGGGCACTTTCGCTTTGACATTGAGATGTACGGACGTAATAGCGAAACCGCTGTCTGTCTTTTCCAGCCGCACGCTCGCGGTGGTGTGAATGCTATCGGCGGTGAGACCGGCCTGGCCGAGCTGTCCGGATAGTGCCATCGAGAAGCAGCCGGCGTGCGCTGCTGCGATCAGTTCCTCCGGATTGGTGCCCATGCCATCTTCAAAACGAGTACTGAAGGAGTATTGAGTATCAGAAAGAACCCCACTGTCAGTGGAGATCTTCCCCTTACCGTCCTTGATCCCGCCATTCCACACGGCCGATGCGTTTCGTTTCATTTGTTCTCCCTTTTAATTGTCCGTTGTCCGTTGTCCGTTGTCCGTTGCACGCAAGGTCGAGTTGCGTACCCCTGAAAATAATCCGAACTGTCCTTTAAGGAACAATTGACAACTGAAAACTGACTAAGCCCAGCATCTGACATCTCTCCTTACCGCTTCACTCTATACGACAAAACCACACACCCATTCTTTAGCGGCTTGCATTCCAGGAGTTCGAGATTGATCTGTCGCTTCATTTCGTAAAATAGGGGAATGCCGGAACCGAGAAGCACGGGATGTATGTTGAATCCTATCTCGTCAATCAGTTTTGCTTCAAAAAGCGTCTTTGCGAAATCACCGCCACCCATCAGACAAATGTCTTTGCCCGGCCTCTTCTTCAACTTCTTAACAAAACCGACCGCATCCTCGGAAACGATCTCGAGAGCGTCGTCTTTGCGCGGTGGCAGTGTACGCGAGAAGACATACGACTTAATCCCCGGAAAAGGGTTGCCCTTGCCTTTCGTCATCTTCATGCCCACCTCGTAAGTGCGGCGACCCATCAGTAGCGTGTCGATCGTCTCCCAGAACTTGGCCATCATGGCGGCCACTTCATCGGTCCACATTAACCAATCGACGGAATCGTCTTTTCGAGCAAAGTAATTGTCGAGGCTGTTCGCGCCTCCGAATGTGATCTTTCGCATGATGCTCCTTTGCAGAAGAGGCTAGACGCTGCTTTTTGCAAACACCTTCGTCTCCCGAGCGTCGTCTCCTATCCGGATGGTTCGTTGGTACTGGAACCCGAGTTTCTCGAGAACACGAATCGACCGCTGGTTCTCGGGATTGGTAATTGCCAGAATGCGACGCATTCCAAGCGACGAAAACGCATGCGACATCACCGCTGTCGCTGATTCCAGCGCATAGCCCTTTGACCAGAACTCCGGCAAAAATGCATACCCAATATCTACATCCTCAAGGGTGTCACGTTTTAAGAGTCCGCAGACACCAGCGGGCCGGCCGGCACTGTTGACCTCGACAACAAGCAAGCCAAACCCGGACTTTTTATAACTGACTAGCGGGCCAGACTCGATGTATGCGCGTGCATCTCCCAGCGTTCGCACGTTCTTGTCGCCAATGTTTTGAATAAACGAGGGTTCGTTCAGCAGTTGCAGCATGAATTCGGCGTCGTCGATAGTGACCCTGCGCAGCGTCAATCTATCGGTCGCGAGCGCTGCTGAATCCGTTCCCGGTTTCATCCTGTTGACACTGTTCCCGGACAATCTGAAATCCTGTAGTTAACGTTTGACCTCGCCGAGATACTCACTTCTTAGCATGGACATAATCACCAGTGACTCATAACCACTCTCGGTCTTTGTACACTCCCGCAGGATACCCTCCGAAATAAAGCCTTCCGATTCATAAAGCCGTCGGGCGGGAACATTGTGTTCTTTGACGTCGAGCCAAAGCCTATTCGCAAACAATTTAGTGAACGCGAACTCCTTTATCAATCGGAAGGCCTCGCGCCCGAAGCCCTGGCCTTTTTCCGTGACGACGATTCGACGAAACTCGATACTGTGGTGCTCGTTCGTCAAACCGGCAAGCAGGATGTATCCCACTCGGCGACCTTCGGGGATGCTCTCGATAATCAGATGGCGCTGATCGGCAGAACCAAGCGCTTCGCGATGCTGGTCACGAGTCCACTGAGTTACAAATGCGTGATTCTCGCTGGCCGTTTCCGCATCCAGAACGTAATCCAGTTCGGCCTCCGCCGTAGTTCGTAAACGAATGTTCGCGGTCGCGGCGGTTTGAGACGAGACGGGTCCCGCTGATAAGTTAGCGATCAAAGTCATGGATTCCGCGAACAGAGTCTACAGATTTGAAATAGAGCGTTACCGGACTTGATCGTTGTTTTTTTAATTCACTTGTACTTCGCCGCGAGCTTCCGGACAGTCGTGGCATTACGCAATGTAGCCGACCTTCCCAGGATCTTTTCAATGTAAGCACCAGAAATTCTCGATTCGCTCACGCTAAGCCGACTTAGCCAATAAACTTCGCGCCCGGCGAGATGAAACTCGTCAGATCTGCTGTTGAACGATAGCAGCTTCGCTTGTGTTGCTGGATCGGGCGCGCTCGCCATGAACCCGATATAAACGGCATGAACATTTGGCCCTGCCGCCCTTGCACCAAAGGGCTCATAACCGCTGATAGCCGCTACTTCCGCAGTCGTCCTGAGGAATGTTGCCACCGGGTAACCGAGTGCCGCTTGTAAGTGCTTTTCGATTTTCTCCGCCAGTGCGTCGCTGTTACTGACTCGCGAGTCAAAGATGACGTTGCCGCTGGCGATGAACGTCTCGACATTCTTAAGTCCTATTGCTGCGAACAGCGCTCGCAGTTGATCCATTTTTACGATATGACCACCAACGTTGATGGCTCTTAGAAATGCGACGTATCTAGGCATGACTTTGGGTTGCTATCACTGGGAAGCTATGATCTCAGCAGGGAAGTAATAAACGCGCAGGATCTTACCCTCGCTAAACTCGTAGACGGATAAACTCCGTTGCGCTCTCTTGCCGGTTCTGGCTGACCAGCTGGCGACTTCCATCGCGGTCACTCGACTGCCGGCAGTCTGAACCCAGTCAAGGGTCGACTTGCAGGTCGGGCAGCTCTGAAAATATCGTTCCATCGTCTGTCGCAACGCTGCTTTGCCATCAGCCTCAACGGACAGCTTCGAACTATTCACGCTTAACCATTGGACGTTGTCGCTGGCCATGGTCATCATTGGTTCGAGCTCGCGTGCGTTGAATGCTGCGACAAAGTCACGCACCAGTTTCTCATGCGCGGCATCGAGCCCGGCACTGTGGTTCGCAGTTGAATCAGGTGTTAGAAGGCCAAACGCGAAAATGAGCAAGAAAATTGGGAGACTTTTCACCGGACCCTCCGCAAGCATGTGCTGTCCAAAATGGGTTATTCGTTTACGTCGCCAATCGCATCGATTTTGATCAGAAACCCGTAGTGCAAGTTGCCGGTTGGAGTCACGGCTCGAGCGAGGCGATGCTCGCCCAGAATCCTGGCGTAACAGAGTTCACCGCACTCAAAGCGGTTACTAATCACAACACTCTGAAAACGAAGTCATATACCAGCGGCCTTTCCTGAATTCGAATACTGCGTACCACGCGAAACTGCGATCCTTGATAGCGCGCTGATTGTTTGCGGCTGGTGGCGAGACGCGACTTGGCCAGCGGCTCTCAGGGTTCCGCATAGCGGTGTTGACGACACTGCCTCCGGCGATTACTTTCTCCAGGGCTTCCCATGCCCCCAGCTGAGTGTTCTCCCAGTAATCAAAAGCTTCATCACGGGAGTCGTTATTCCCGTTCTCATCGCCGCCGCTACTGAGATAATAAAAATCGCGGGCCATCAGTTTTGAGAGACCGTCGCGATCACGTTTCTTCACCACCGCGCGCAAAGACGCCATGAAGGGTTTCCACGCTCGATTGGCGCTCTTCGTTTGTGCTTCTGAAACAGTTGGTGCCAGCAGTGCCAGCATCACTAACAGACATCTTAAAACCTTCATCCGTAATCTACCCCGTTAGTATCGTTGATTTGTCATCAGTAAGCCGAGCCGTAGTTTATACCGCTTTCGTTATGTTCACGCGAAGTGCTCGCCGGTTAGAAGACTATTGCGGCTTGGTAGTCCACTATTCAGAAGCGACGATCGCAGGTCCCATTCCCAGGCCACGACGTTTTACAGATGCTGCTACGAAACCGGTTCCAAAGAAGTAACTGAGAAGTGTTTGACAACCAGGGGTGCGCCTCTACTGACGGCCCAGTCACTCACTCGAGATTCTGACTGCGAGCAAACCGTATTTAGGATCTGGTTTTTCTTCTCTGCACCGCCGCCGCTACCGCATACGAAATACCAAAAAGGAACGCCGCAGGAAAGACTAAGAACATCGCTTTCTCCCATGCCAGGAACCCTTCAAACTCTTCCTGAGTGTGTGGTTGTCCGATTCTTCCGACGTACCCGCGTTCGTGTTGACGAATCGGCGCGTCCGGAAATTTGTACACTCCGTAAAACCCTGTAATTGCCGCAGCTAAACACGCGGTCATGGTGAGGAGAAGCAAAGTTCTTACAAGCGGCGTTCGCGGCGGCGGCTGCGCGTGTTCGATATTGCGCGGCGTCTCTTCTCTCAGCTGCTCGAACATCGAGCCCTCGGGGCCAGGGGTGTTACCCTTTTCTCCAATGGCATTATCTGACTGGGAATCTCTGGGTTTCATTTTTTGAGTAGCACGTCGCCGCCATTTCAGATCAGGGAGCGGCTAGCGACCCGTGCCGACTCCCAATAAGTAACTTAACGCCACGGAATTTCCAAGACGGATTTCACAAAAGGGGTTGAATCCCGGTTCAGGGCCCGGTCGTTAGCGCTCCGTAATTCTGAATACTAAACGAAAAGGCCAGCACCCGCCGGCCTTTCCACATCTCAGGTTGTCTCATTCATCTTAGGGCTGGGTAGTCGAACTTGCTCGTGTCATTCCTCGGTTCAGCAGCATCTTCACTTCCACGCGACGGTTTTGAGCACGCCCAGCCGCGGTAGTGTTATCGGCGACCGCAGCAGTCTTGCCGTAACCCATTGGTGTTATGAAACGGCGCAGGGGAACCTTGTGATTAACCGCGAGGTATTGAACCACAGCATCTGCGCGCGCGCGACTCAAACGGAAGTTCTTGGATTCACTGCCTGTCGAATCTGTGTGTCCGGCAACTTCAATCATAAAACCCTTGGAGGTGCTGGCACGCGCCGCCAGGTCGTCCAGTTGTCGCTTTGCTTCTGGCGACAGCACCGCGCTGTTAACTCTAAAGTTGACAGCGACAGTCTCGCTGACATCGAAGTCGTCTAACTCCGAGATGCGCTCGTTCGCAGCGGCTGCCTCGTTTCTCGCCTCAGCGGCAACGGCGTAGAGTTCATCCATCTGGCCCGTGATGCGCTGCTGGTTTTCCTCAACGGGACCGACACGAGTTTCGGCGGTAATTGCAGCCCTCATGTCGGACTCGTTGAACCGCACCTTCTCGGCAACGAGTTGGCCCTGTGAACCGCCGCGTCCCTCGACTTCGACAATCAATCCCCGCAGGATATCTGTGACTGGGTATCTTTTGCCGCTCCGCAGAAAGCCACCATGGGTCTTGACGCTGGTTCTGTCGGTCAAGAGTACTTGATAGTCCATGCGATTGCGGTCCCGGATAGTGAATGTATCGGCGTCGCGAGCGATTACGACACCTCTGAACTTCATCTTCGCGCCGCCAGGTACGGTTTGAATGTTCGTGTTTCGGTCTCTCGTGCTGGTGGTAGCTGTTACCTGTCCAAAGGCCACCGAGCTTACTGCCAGCATGAGCGCCAGCCCGCATACCAGACTGAATCGTCGAAAATCAATGAGCATACGTAACTCCTCAAACGGCAAAGGGAATGCAGGGCATTCCACGGCGCTTTAGATAGTCGGGAATCTAAGCTGGTTTCGGGGGAAGGAAAAAAGCCTTACGAAAAGGGATGACAAAATCAAAGTCAACGTTGTCGAAGTTTTATATCCAACCACATCGTGCTCAGCGGTGTCCAGCAATAGCTCGGTAAAATGGTAACCACATTAAATTTGCAATGAGCTTGCTAGACTCGGCGAGCGCTTCAGACGATCGTACCGCAAACTAGGGGAGATCTGTTTGCTGGCCGGACTCATGAATTTGTTTTACTCGCCCTACTTCACCAGTTTCGAGTCGCACCTTGATGCCGTGTGGGTGTTGCGGCGATTTCGTCAGGATCTCTCTCACGGTCCCGCGCGTTAGTTTTCCGGTTCGCTGATCCCGCTTAAGCACAATATCAGCGTTGAGTCCCGGTCTGACGTTCTGCCGGTGATTGCCTTCGCTCATGATCCGGCATTGTCCCGGTGAGTTTTTAAAATAGCAACGCGAATACAGATACTGTCGCAGTGTAACTTCTAACTCGACCAATGAGTCGTGCTCCCTCGCAATCACTAAATGCTAATCAAAAGAGTCCTTGTTGCGATCTACGACCTGTGATGCTTCTCAAGATTAAAGAAGGGCCCGTGTCTGAAAGGCCATTGAGGCGCAATGATGTCTAAGCGAATTCTTGTTCAAACCATAAATTTCCCCCTCGGTGTGAAAGAGACCAACCGAACTAGTAGCAGATTCCGGGAGCATTTGACATGAGCGGTTGATCGTTTGAACCCTCTATGTAACCCTAACGAGAATTCGAGCGCTGTTGGTTTACGTTGTCTTTGAGGAGGAGTGGTTTCGGATGACTATCAAACAACTCAACTGGCCGCTGTGGGCGGGATTCGTCATGGCCCTGGTCGCCTTTATCAGTTACCCATTTTTCTTTGTCAGGTTTCCGGTGACACGCGATTTTCCATGGGCCAATTTGCTGTTGTTTGCCAGCGCCGCAGCGCTGCTGCTCACCGGGGTGCGGAGGGCATTTGGCCCGGCGCGACCGCGTCGGTCAAAGTTCGCTGGTGTGATTGTGGCAACACTTGGCGCCCTGGTTATTGGGCTTTTTGTGTTCTCCATTTTCATTCTTGCGAGCTGGCTGCCCGCATCGAAGGGTGCACCGCAAGTCGGGCAGGGTGCTCCCGATTTCAATCTGGTTGACTCTGCTGGGCAGACGGTGGCGCTTTCCGCGCTGCTCACGGAACCAATCAACGGCAAAACTCCAAAAGGCGTGCTGCTGGTTTTTTACCGAGGTTACTGGTGACCGTCGTGCCACTCCGAGTTACGGAGCATCCAGAAGAGTTTGGACAGGTTTTATGAAGTAGGCATTCGCCCGGTGGCGATCAGCGTGGACACTCCTGAGA
Organism: Pyrinomonadaceae bacterium; assembly: GCA_041742785.1. Taxonomy (GTDB): domain Bacteria; phylum Acidobacteriota; class Blastocatellia; order Pyrinomonadales; family Pyrinomonadaceae; genus PSRF01. The sequence continues at coordinate 107,629 of JBGTOA010000049.1, forward strand.
TTAATCGTGGCATGCTTGCGCAAGCCGGCTACACATTTCCGTTTCTATCTGATTCTAAGGCCGAGGCGATTCGGCGCTACGATTTGTTGCACGCGGGCGCGGGCGAGAATGGCGCCGATATCTCGCGACCAGCCGAGTTTCTCCTTGATTCATCCGGCAAGGTGCGTTGGGTAAATCTCACTGAGAACTACTGGGTGCGCGCTCGCCCGGATCAGATTCTGGAAGCAGCGAGGGCCGTGGAATAGCGGGCTGGCTGCCACGCCCAGAAAGCCGAAGTTAATCTCGGCGAAATCGGCTGCACTCAAGAAAAAACTCACCTGTACAAAGGGACGTTGTCGATCTGCTCCCCGCTGGTTCGACTTGTAGGTAGAGAGCAAATTTCAGTCAGTTGTGACCTGTGATTGTAGCTCCCAACTAATAGCTTAAGGAGATAGCTGCAATGCGTGTGATGGTTATTATCAAAGCGAACGAAGACTCTGAAGCTGGCGTCATGCCCAGCGAGCAGTTGCTTACGGACATGATGGCTTTTAACGAAGAGTTAGTGAACGCAGGCGTGATGAAAGCGGGAGAAGGGCTTCATCCCAGCTCAAAAGGAAAGCGAGTGAGATTTGCGGGACCAAAACGGATCGTGATCGACGGGCCCTTTGCCGAGACAAAAGAACTGATCGCCGGCTTCTGGTTGTGGAAAGTGAAATCCATGGACGAAGCCGTGGACTGGGTCAAGCGGATTCCGTTTGATCCGGACAGCTCGCCCGATAACGCAGAGATTGAGATCCGCCCTGTGTTCGAGGCGGAAGACTTCGGCGATGAGTTCACACCGGGGCTCAGGGAACAGGAAGAGCGGTTGCGGGCGCAGCTTGAGAAAAAGCAGTAAGCATCACGCGCAAGAGAGCGAGATCCGGATCCTTGGTTCCTTTCGGAAACCACGCCTTGAGTTCAGGTTTCCACTGCAAGGTGCCGAGACCCCTGCTTAGCGACCGCGAAGGGAAGGGATCGCGAGACTGTCGCCGGTATGAGATTCCAGATGCCAAAAGGCGGGTACACCCGATGCACGGTATATCCTGCATTTGACATATAGGGATCGTTAGCGTACGGTGGGTATCGAACCGAGTTCAGCTTACTCCGCTCTCAGCTCCTCTGGGATCATCCAGATCACCTGATAAATCCACAGCTCACCTACTAAGAAAGTCCGTATACATTCTGCATCAGTCCTTTGACCAGTACGTTTCCGCGTTGCGCTTTATAAATGCGCACCAGCCAGCTTAGCTAGCCGTAGGCAAACGTATCGTTTTTGAGACTATGCAGTTTGCAGCGAATCACTAGGAATGAAGCAGTAAAAGGAAGTTAACGAAGACTATGAAGACAAATATCACACCCTTAAATGACCGCGTGATTGTGAAGCGCATTGAAGAAGGCGAGCAGATCCGCGGCGGCATCATCATCCCCGACAGTGCGAAGGAAAAACCTCAGGAAGGTGAAGTAATTGCCGCCGGAGAAGGGAAGTACCGGGAAGACGGAACGCGCCAACCCCTGGATGTAAAGAAGGGCGATCGAGTCTTGTTCGGCAAGTACAGCAGCTCGGAGATCAAGATAGACGGCGAAGAGTTGTTGATTATGCGCGAAGACGAAATCCTCGGCATCATCACTCGCGCCGGGACCGCAGCCGGTGGGAAGAAGAAGTAAGCAACGTGACAAGCGACAGGTGACCAGCAGGAAGAAAATAATGCTGTTGTCACAGTCTGACTTGTCACCTGCCACCCGTCACGAAAACGGGTCAGTCGGAAGTTCTAACAGCGGTACTTAGTTGGAGAGATAAATTAAATGGCAAAGCAAATAGTTCATGGTGAAGAGTCTCGGGCGGCAATCCTCCGCGGCGTCAATCAACTGGCAGACGCGGTGAAAATCACTCTTGGTCCCAAAGGACGCAATGTCGTTCTCGGTCGATCATATGGCAGCCCCACAATCACCAAAGACGGTGTGACCGTCGCAAAGGAAATCGATCTTAAGGATGCACTCGAAAATATGGGCGCCCAAATGGTGCGCGAAGTAGCTTCCAGGACCAGCGATGTTGCCGGCGATGGCACCACCACTGCCACAGTACTTGCGCAGGCAATCTACCGGGAAGGCGTGAAGACCGTTGCGGCCGGCGCAAACCCTATGGCCTTAAAACGAGGCATCGACAAAGCTGTTGAGCGGGCTACTGCCGCCATAAAGAAACTGTCGAAGCCAGTTGCGGGCGACATGATTGCGCAAGTCGGCTCGATCTCCGCGAATGGTGATGCTGGTATCGGCGAGCTGATTGCTGAAGCGATGGCAAAAGTCGGCAAGGACGGCGTAATCACTGTCGAAGATGCGAAGACCACTGAGACAGAGCTGGAGTTCGTTGAAGGAATGCAGTTTGATCGCGGGTATCTCTCGCCCTACTTCGTTACCAACACCGATAAGATGGAAGCTGAACTCGAGAACCCTGTAATTCTCTTGAGCGAGAAGAAAATTTCATCAATGAGGGATCTGCTGCCGCTTCTGGAGCAAGTTGCGAAGGCAGGCAAACCGATTCTGATCATCGCAGAGGATGTTGACGGCGAGGCCCTGGCCACACTGGTAGTTAACAAATTGCGCGGCACGATCAACGTGGCGGCAGTTAAAGCGCCTGGCTTTGGCGATCGTCGCAAAGAGTTGCTGCAGGACATTGCGATTCTGACCGGCGGCAAGGTCATCAGCGAAGATCTCGGCATTAAACTTGAGAACGTCAAGCTTGAAGACCTCGGCCGTGCTAAGAAAGTCACAGTCGACAAAGACAATACGACCATCATCGATGGCGCCGGCAACACAGATGAGCTGAAGGGACGGGTGAAAACTCTCAAAGCCCAAATTGAAGAAAGCTCGTCAGACTATGACCGCGAAAAAATGCAGGAACGGCTGGCGAAGTTAGTAGGCGGCGTCGCAGTGATTCGCGTCGGCGCGGCAACTGAAACGGAATTGAAGGAAAAGAAGGCCCGTGTTGAGGATGCGATGAACGCGACCCGCGCTGCTGTCGAAGAAGGCATAGTGGCTGGCGGCGGCGTAGCGCTGATCCGGGTTGCGAAAGCTTTAGACAAGTTCAAAGTCTTCCAAACTAACGAAGATGGTGAAACTACCGGCGACGCTGATGAGCAAATCGGCGTCACGATTGTGAAGCGTGCGCTCGAAGAGCCATTGCGTCAGATCGTGCAGAATGCCGGCCAGGAAGGGGCAGTGATTGTAGAGAAAGTTCGCGCCAACAAAGACGCCAACTTTGGCTACAACGCCGCCACTGACAACTTTGAGGATCTGGTTGCCGCGGGAATTATCGATCCCGCGAAAGTCACGCGCTGCGCGTTGCAAAACGCCGCATCAATAGCGGGCTTAATGCTGACAACCGAGGCCCTCATTTCTGAGCTACAGGAAGATAAGCCACGGGCCTTGCCCGGCGGCATGGAGATGTAAATCCCAACGTCCTTAGCAAATTGGGAAGCTACCATGTTCCGCATGCTGCTTCTGTTGAATCCCAAAGGGGAAAAAGGTAACTAAATTATGACTATGAAACTTTATGTCGGTAATCTCGCATTCGAAACTTCGAGCGAGGACCTGCAGACATTATTTGCACAAGCCGGCACTGTTGAAAGTGTCTCGCTGATCGAAGATCGCGAAACCGGTCGCTCGCGCGGCTTTGGCTTTGTCGAAATGTCGTCGAAGGAGGAAGGCGCTGCCGCCATTCAACAGTTCAACGGTAAGGAAGTCGGGGGCCGAGCGCTCAACGTCAACGAAGCCAAACCACGAGAGAATCGTGCCGGCGGCGGTGGCGGTGGTCGCAACGGCGGCTCGCGTTACTAGTCAGCAGTTAGTAATTAACTGAAGACAGACAGAAAAGCCTGCGATGGATTTCATCGCAGGCTTTTTCCTGGTCCAAGGCCCAACGTTATAGTTTCTATTGCATAGCGCTCCGGTCGTCTCCGCTCGGCTCTGATCACGCTTCTTGACGGTTTGTCAGCGTCTTAACTCGCATTGCCAGGCGCGTCTCACCAGTCTTCTTTTCCCATGATGTGAAAGCGGAAGTTGCTTTACTCCAGCGGAGTTGCTCTACATCGGTGAAGAGCGGCGCGTCGACACGTAAGGTCGCAAGATCTTTGAAGAGTAGTGCGAGTGCGAGTTTCTCACCCAGCACATCTGCCGGAAACTGTTCGATGAAGCCGAAACGATTTATGAGCGACGCTACCGTCTTGGGACCCAAACCTGGAATTCCTGGATAGCCATCGGCAGCGTCCCCCACTAGTGCGAGGTAGTCGGGAATGAACTGGGGCGCGACACCAAACTTCGTGCGAATAATCTCTGCATCTCGAATTTGTCCACTTCTTCGGTCCACTTGAACAACCCGCTCATCGACGACGCATTGCGCGAGGTCTTTATCTGGTGTCCAGATACATACTTTCTGCACCCGCTTATCCTGCGCTGCGAGGTGCGCGGCTGAGGCAAGCGCGTCATCGGCTTCGAGCTCCACCATGGGCCAAACGGTGACTCCCATCGCAGCCAACGCCTCTTCGAGCGGATGGAACTGCGCCAGCAGCGCCGGTTCAATTCCCGCACCCGTCTTGTATCCAGGCCAGAGACTATTCCGAAACGATTCGATAACGTGATCCGTCGCGACCCCGATGTGAGTCGCACCATCTTCGAGCATTTTGACGACGGTGCTGAGAACGCCGGCCACTGCGCCCAGCGGGGGATCGCTTTTCTTGAATCGGCGGATACCGTAGAAGTGACGAAACAACTCGTAAGTTCCGTCAATCAGGTGAACAATCATTCGAGGAGTTTACTCTCGGTCGAGCGGTGAACGAAGACGATCCGCAGCTTACCCAGATTTCGCACCGCACTCAGCAGCACACTCATATGGACGAGCCGTGCCTGATACCTGCATCTGCGTAATCTGCGGATCTCTCGATCGTCCGACTCTCACAAATCCACGATCGTTTTGAAGCCACCGTAGACCATGCGCTTCACGTCGAACGGCATAGCCTTGTTATCCATCATTCCGGCAAGACGCGGATCCTTCATCACTTTAGCGTTAACGCGATCGCGATGCGCGCGCGATTTATAAACGATCCATGAAAAACACACAGTCTCCCCAGGTTTGACTTTGGCTGAGCGCGTGAAGGGCAGGCCAAATTTCACATCAAGATCGTCGCCAACGCATTCGCGGTATTCCAATGCGCCGTGCTCGCGCCAGATCTTTCCTGCTTTTTGAGCCATGCGGCGATACGCTTGAAGGTTTTTCTTCGGAACAGGTAAAACAAATCCATCTACATAGGGCATATGAACTCTCCTTAATTGGAATGTGAATTAGCGAATATTGAAACGGTCGAAATTAGATCTGCTCAGCTCGTTCGACCGCTATGCGGCCCCAACTTCCAGCGACCGTAGGCTACAAAGATCCATAAGATGTAGGTCATGCTCGAAATTCCTCGGGGGATCTGAGTCTCAAGGCTCAGGTCTCAGATATCTCGGATCTCAGAACGTGAGACTTGAGACTATCTTATCGGGAGCAGCGCGCGCACCCTGAGATCGCGCAGCCACAAACCTCCCCAAAGCAATACGCCGAAGACAATGGGAAACACGATGGAGAATAGCCCGTCACTCACGCGCACGTGAGTAGCGACGGCGCCCCCGAGGTAGCCGGTTAGAAGGATCGCTCCCAGCACCGACGTTTGTGGAATGACATAAAGAATGGTGGCAGTTAACAGGATAATCCCGAGAGCCAGAATCACGCTCTCGGAATATCCCAGTTCTACGGTCGCCTGTACGACGGGCGGCGGTTTAATTAATTTCATGATGCCGTCCATCAACAGAAACAGCGCTGGAAGAAAGCTGACGATCCGGCCGGCCCAGAGTGTTTTTTTCGAAACGAGAGCAATTTGATTGTCGGATCGCATGAACCTTCCTCCAGATAAGAATCGGTTTCGCACATCTGTGATTAGGCCTCACAGCGGCAGCCCAAAATGGCGCGAGGGCGCTCTAAAAAATGCTGATGGTGAAAATGAGCTTAACTCACTTTCTCTTTTCCTTCTTCTTAAACGCCGCTTCGTTCTCAGCCAGGCACGACTTGACGATCTTCCTCACCAGCGCGGCGGGCAGTGGCTTACCGATCGGGAAGCGAATGGTTCCCTTGGAGGTTTCATAGCCCTTCAGGTCATCCTTGAACGTCGAGACAGGCCCCGAGCCGGGGAAGAAGCTGCAATGATTCTTGAACGCAGCGAAGCCCACCAGCATCCCGTGGTGTTTGTACATCGGCATCTGGTAGCTGATCCCTTCCGTTGCCTTGGGCGCCGCTGCCTTGATCGTTGTGCGAATCTGCTCAAGCGTTGCCCTCGCGTCTTCCGGAAGCGCTGCGAGATAGTCGTCTACTGTTTGCGGTACCTCACTAGGTTTTAGTTTTTTCATGGCCGGTCCTCTCAATTCCTGAGTTATTAGTTTGGATCCATCCAGATAACTTTCCTGGTGTCATCCCAATTCCGGAAGCTAACCCTGCGGCAATCCCTCGACTGTCCGTACAGGACGCACCTCAACAGTTCCAATTCTCGCTCCTGGAATCTGGCCTGCGATCTCAATTGCTTCCTCGGCATCCCTGGCTTCGATTAGGAAATAGCCTCCAATCTGCTCGCGCGTTTCCGCGAATGGGCCATCAGTAACCATGCGCTTCCCATCTCGCACTTTGACGCTAGTCGTCGCCGATGACGGCTCCAGCGGGGCGGCATCAAAATATTGACGCCTTGCGTGCAAGTCGTTGGCGAGCTGCACAGACTCTTTCAGCAATTGCTGTCGCTCGTTCTCGTCCAAAACTTCTTCGTGATGAATTAAGAGGATGTATTTCATTGATGCTCCTTAAGACGTTGGTCCTGGGTCTTTGGACTTTGGCTTTTGCACTTGTGCCGAGTTGACGAAAAAGTGACTGTTGCCAGGAAGTGCAAAGACCAAACATCAGAGACTAGACTCCTTATTCAGCGGGCAGGCCACCAATTTCCATCACGGGCCTAATCTCCACCGTACCGAATTGTGCCGGTGGGATGCGTTCGGCGATACGAATCGCCTCGTCAAGGTCGCTCGCGTTAATCAAATAATAACCGCCAAGCTGTTCGCGTGTCTCAGCAAAGGGACCGTCGGTCACCAACCGCCTGCCATCGCGCACGCGAACACTGGTTGCAGTCGCCACTGGATGCAGCGGGCTGGCATCCAGATATTGTCCACTCGAACTGAGCTCTTGAGCCAACTGGGCCGACGCAACGTAACAATGCTCGCGCTCAGTATCGCTCAACAAATCCTCGTCAAGGTAAACCAGCAACATGTATTTCATTTCGGCGCCTCCATCTGTTAGTCGAATGGCTCATGCCTGGATCGACACTCGGCCCTGAGTTTTCTATTATCGCTCATGCTTCACAATGCAAACGCGGCGGTTGATGCCGTTTATCGCTCGGATTGGGGAAGAATCGTCGCTTCGTTGATCCGGATGGTAGGCGATTTTGACGTCGCCGAAGACGCCGCCCAGGAAGCTTTTACCGTGGCGGTAAACCAATGGCGCACAGATGGTATCCCCGATTCCCCGCGCGCGTGGATCATCCAAACAGCTCGGCATAAAGCTATCGACCGCTTGCGGCGCCGGACGCGTTTCCAGGAGAAGATGGAAAGTCAGGTAGCGGCCGGATTAGTTCCAACCTTCGAGGAGCCTGATTATCTGGACCTCGATTCAACGCAAATTCCGGACGATCGCCTCAGACTGATATTCACGTGTTGTCACCCCGCGCTGGCCCCGGAGGCTCAAATCGCATTGACCCTGCGTACACTCGGCGGGCTGGAGACAGATGCGATTGCGCGGGCGTTCCTGGTGCCTCCGGCGACCATGGCGCAAAGATTGGTACGGGCCAAGCGCAAGATTCGCGATGCCGGCATTCCATATCTCGTACCGAGCACGAGCGAGTTGCCCGCGCGACTCGACGCGGTGTTGACGGTCGTCTACCTGATTTTTAATGAAGGTTATGCGGCTACGCAAGGAGAGTCGCTGGTAAGGACCGATTTGTGTGCTGAGGCGATTAGGCTGGCTCGCCTAATCTGTACTTTGATGTCGCCGTCACCTCCCTCGGAGGTGAAGGCTCTCGTCGCGCTGATGTTGCTTCACGACTCACGACGCGAAGCACGGCTTGATCAAGACGGCGACATCGTGGTGCTGGAAGAGCAGGACCGATCGCTCTGGAACCAGCAGCAAATTAAAGAGGCACTGCCGCTGGTCGATGCAGCTCTGGCAAATGGCGGCGCTCCCTTTGCGTTGCAAGCCGCGATTGCCGCGCAGCATTGCCGGGCGCAACGAGCGGATGAAACCGATTGGCGTGAGATCGTCAGAATTTACGATCTACTTAGCCGCGTGGAACCTTCTCCGATCGTTTTGTTGAACCGAGCGGTGGCAGTTGCTATGGCAGATGGTCCTCAAGCGGCGCTAAAGCTCATCGATGACCTGGCAGGAGAACTGGACGCGTATCATTTGTTTCATGCCGCCCGTGCAGATCTGTTCCGTCGGATCGGCGAGAAGGCGAGGGCAGCGGCGAGTTACACCCGGGCGCTGTCGTTGGTTACGAATGACAGCGAGCGGCGGTTTCTTGAGAGAAGGCTGCGGGAAGTCTTGTAGGGTTCACTCCAGAGGGCGCCCTCTTCGTTCGGTTAGTGTTCCGCAAATTCAAAAGATGGGCACGCTCGGAGTGACGCCCCGAGAATCTCAATCCTTGAACAGATACTTGATCACCTGTTCGCGGGCAGCGACAAAGAGTTCACCACGATCATTGAAAACCAACCCCGAAGCCGCACCCTCGTTCTTGAACATTCTCAAGAAACGGCCATTCGCATCGAACACCTGAATCCCTTTGATGTCGCTCACGAATACACGACCCTTTCCGTCAACAGCTAAGGCGCTCGCCGCACGCATCTGTCCCGGTTGATCACCAGAGCCGCCGAATCGGTTCACAAATCTTCCCTCCGGCGTAAACTTAAAAACTGCCTCGTTAAAAGTCCCGAGCGCATAGATGTTTCCCGCACCATCAATCGCCACGCGTGTGTTCAGTTCAGAGTCACCGCTGGCGGAACTAATCGCGGCGGGAATTGTTCTGATTACCCGGCCGCTCGAATCAAACCTCACCAGATCATCACGGCTTCGGTACCAGGCGGCGAGCAAGCTGCCGTCTGGCGCAGTTGCAACATCATCAAAGCCGTTCCGGCCCGCATATTCGATTTCGCCAAGTAGCTTGCCCGTCTCTCCTTCATGACGCCGAATCGTGCCGCGTTGCACAACGTAAACAGCTCCTTTTCGATCAGCTGCGAGGCCACGCAAAGGCATTTTTCGATCTTCAACATGCCACTGTGTGATGAATACTCCGGCTGCATCAAAAACCTGAATTCGACCGCCCATGTACTCGCCCACATAGATCCTGCCGGCGCCATCGACGGCGATGCTGCGCGCATCAGTAAACATCCCGGGCCCGATTCCCCGGCTGCCAAACTTCAGTGCGATTTGAGCGAAGTCGTCGACGTTTGGTTTCTCGATGGGCCGCGTGACCCGCGGCGGAGCTGGAGGAGCCGGAGGCCTCACGTCTTTCTGAACCGTGCGGGTAACCGAGTAAAAAATAGGCGCGAGTATTCCGACCATCGCCAGTATGACGATTAAAACGACGAACGCCGGAATTCCCAGTAACAGCCAGATCCACTTGCCTGGCTTGAAACTGGAATGGTCCAGGTGAATGTTTACCGGGACAATACGCGCGGGCTGGCCATGTAATAGATCAGGTACGAAAAGGGAACTGTTGCAGTAGTGGCAGGTGACTGTTTTACGCGCAGCCAGCGGGCCTTCAGTTTCATATGAAACCGGGGCGCCGCATTTGGGACAGTCAAAGGTTTTTAGCATGCGGGCTTCTCGATTACTCTCTAATCCTTGGACGGGCTATTCACGCGGGCCACCAGAGGCGCCGGCAACGTAAAGTGGCCATCGGTGCCGGCTGGAAACTCAACTACCTCTTGCACGGCATCGTTGTTCAACTCTCCATAGAGGTGCGGATAGAGTTGCTCGCCCCCTTCGAGATTCTCGTAGATGATTTCTGAGGTCACCTTGTCTGTGTCGATGCATAGCAACACCAATCCAGTCTCGCCTCGAAAGCGCATATTTGCGACCGGAATAACCTGCTCGCGCGTCGAGCAATGGATGAAGCAATCGACTGCAAACCTCTCCGGCGCGTATTTGCGTGCGGTCGTAGATTGCTCCCAGCGCTTGCCACTGGTGATGTGATAGATCGTCGTCATGTTCAAAGTTTACGAGCCACGACTAATCCCTGCGCGCAGTGTTCGACCATCCGAAGAGTGATGACTGTCTTTCGTGAGTTCCGAGTGAGACTGGATTGGGCGTTGGTCACGGTGGGCACGAGCAACAACAGACATATCGCAAGCGCCGCTACAATGGGATTGGGTTTCATAAGGGAATGACTACCGACACGGTTTCCAGCTTCCTGTTCGAGTTTTTGGTTCATCGGGACAGTAAGTCCGGCCGCGGCATTCTGGGAAGAGCATGAATCAATTACGAGAACTAAAAACCAGCAACTCGAAACTTCTTCTACTCTAATACTGTTTCTGCCTGGAAGAACCGAGGATAGTAAGTCACGAACCCCGCACCATCCACTTCCAGGTCGGAAACAAAACTCCCGCCGGCGCTTTCGTACCGATAAGTCGCCTCGCCTGTTCGACTATATTTCTGCTCGAGCGGTTCCAACTTGAACGTCGGAAACCTGAGCCATGCGGCGCGTACCTCCGCTGCCCCACCCACGTCCAGGCCTAACCTGCGAATGGGAAGTAGATTGGTTGAGGGGCTGAAGTTCAGATCTATGTCGATGCAACCTGCTGTTTCGTGACACTCGGCGTCATTTACCCACCATCGTCGCTTGCGGTCCACCGCGATCTTAACTGCTACCGCGTTCGCGCCCACATAACCATCGACCTCTGCTGCAAGCGTTTGCCAATCTGTATCGAACTCCAACTGATAGGCCAGACAGCACGGTTGCTGCTCATGCGTGAAGACCGCGGTTCCCGCCAACTGTATGCGAGTCTCAGTCTCAGTTAGCCGCGCGAATTCATGTCCCGGCTTATCGAGCCTGCGCCAAATGATCGAGTGGGCTTTGAGCTTGTCAGCCATTAAGTCTTGTAAGCCGGTCAGGTTCCGCGGACAACACCCGAAGCGCCAAAACGCTCGGCATTTCTGGTTCGGGCTTTTGAGGCTTCCACTTCCCGGTCCCGAGGCGGAGCGTTGGTGACGAGCGAGTCCAGTAGTTCGTGCGCTGCCGCCGCCACTTGATCCACAGCCCGACTGAATGCCAGTTCATTGGCTTTGGAGGGTTTTGTGAAGCCACTCAGTTTCCTAACAAACTGGAGAGACGATGCTCGAATCTCTTCTGTCGTCGCCGGTGGTTTGAAATTATGAAGAGTTTTTATGTTGCGACACACTGCTTGATCTCCCTATGCGCTCAGGCATTGTCGTTCGTCCGATTACTAGCCGATGGGAAGAAAATACCCTGAAGTGGAAGAAGTTGGAAAGTGCAGCGGGTAACGAACGGTCAGTTGATAAGGAGGTCTTTGGGCTCTGGTCCTTGGTCTTTGAAGTTGGGTCTTTGAATTTCCAGGGAGAGACTCCGCGCATTCGCAGAAGTGTTGGTAGTTGCCAAAGTGTGAGGGCTCCGCCAGATTGAAGAGTTCTTTTGCCGCAGTTTCCAGTCCACGTTTTACCTTCGCGAAATGATGAAGACGACGCCTTCAAGATCAAAGGCTAATCCTTGAGCAGCGCCTGCACCTTCTTCACAACCTTCCCAGGACTTGGATACCAGAGGCGATTAGTGTCAATGACTTTCCGATCGTCGATCCAAACACTGAACTCGCCAAGACCGCCTCGCGCGATTTCTACTTCTGCGTCATTTTCCTTTCTCAGTTGCGCCGCCACCCGGGCAGCCATGGCTTGCTTGATGGGTCACACTGCGCAGTAACGTATCAGGATTTTCTTCACCAGCATGCTCCTTTCTTACCGCTAACCCAAAGCGCTGACAGGTCAGTCACTCCAAAGGCTCCGCATTACCTTAGGTGGCTGGTATTGTCTTCGGGAATACTGATCTCGTACTTGTCGGAGACGTGCGAGAAAAACTCGCGGATAAACTTCACTCCCTGTTCGGGACTGACAGAATGCAGCAGTTCCATGTTCTCGTTGCGGTGAAACTTTTCGCGTCTGTCCTTACGCTCCAGATAACCCCGGCGATAAGCGTCCTCCGGCGTAAGAGCCCGCGCTCCGGCCAATTCTGTCGGGGCCAGAAAAGCATTGTTGTATTCAAGATCGATAAGGGCATATTCATGCCTGGCACAGAGATCCTCCAGGCACGCAATACTGTAACCGAAGAAATGCTCGCGAAGCACAAAGCCCGGATCAAACTTGACCTTGAATTTGATCGGCGGAGGTATCTTCTCGTTGATTTCGGTAATGACGATCCCGGGCCGATACTGACTAAGGATCTTATCAACAACGAGATAGTCGTAGCTGTCGATATCAAGGCTTAGTGCCGTAAAGTCTTTGTCGATCTGATACTCATCGAGCCAAGCCAGAACACCGTCGGGTGTCACTAATCTCTGACAAGCAGTCACATTAGGCAAGCGCCGGTAAAGACTTAAGAGTTTCGAGAATTTGCCGCTATCGCTTTCAGCGGCAAGGCCCTTCCAACCTCTCATTAACAGCGCGAGAGTGTTGGACCCGGTTCTGCCATCGCCGGCGCCAATGTCAACCAGAGTGTGCGAGTGATTTTCGGGAAGCAGTTCTGCGAGGTAGCCGTTTAGCAGCTGCTCCTCGTTGAAGGAAGAGAAGCCGCGGCGACGGAGTGGCAGGGTTCCTCGGTGAATCTGGTAAGCGAGATGTCTGAAGATCCGTTTGGCGCTTTTGCTCATCACTAACAAACTTTCAATAAAGTCAGTGCCGGGCTGCTTCGCGCTACGGGAGAGTGCCTCTCTTCATACGCGCTGACTTTGCAAACCATAACACTAAAGCCAGCAGCGGTACGAAGATCACAAACTCCAGGAACAGCGATCGAACGATCTCAATCGGTGGCAAACGCGAGGGTAATTCCGAGAGCCCTACCCAACCGGCACCGAACCGCTGCGAGGAGAATGGCCATAGCATTGCTACGCCACCTCCTTTGAGCGTTGTCAGGTAATCCAGGATTCCGTGGGAAGCAAAGGCTAGTCCATAGGCCAGCGCTTGCTTGAATCGTGCTCTGGCTGACAAGAGCGCGAAGATCAAGATCACAATTAGAGCGAATGCGGGCGAGTGTGAAAAGCCCCGATGCCAGTTCTTTGGACCCAGTAAAAACACCATGACAAAATCGAGATCCGCGGCAATTGCCACCAACGCACCTGCGATAAGCGAAATTACTTGCGACTTGGATTGGGGGTGAGTAGCGGCGACAAGCGTTGCCCCTAACAGACCGTGCGCGATGGGTAAGGGCATATGTAAAGCGGCGTCTCATATGCCGGCGCAGTTTCGATCCGATCAATTCGCGACGGGTCGTCTTTTCGCAGGACGGCGTGCGGTTTAGGTCGCCTCCTCCTGAAGCGGAGTAAAGCGAACCCTGCGGATGCGCCGCTTTTCCACTCGCTCGACTTTGAAACCCAAGCCTTCGTAATCGACGGTATCGCCTTCCTGCAACAGCCGGCCCGCCTGCGCCATCAGAAACCCGGCGAGCGTTGTGTAACCGCCATCCTCGGGCAATTCCAACCGCAGCTTTCGGTTGGCATCGCGGACCGAAAGCATTCCACTCAACGTATAGGTGCCATCCGCTTCCTTCGAAATTTGCGAGCGCACTTCTTCATCGTATTCGTCGTTAATTTCACCGACAATCTCTTCCAACAGATCCTCCAGCGTGACGATGCCTTCCATGCCGCCATGTTCGTCCACCACGATCGCAAGATGGGCCCGAGACGATTGCATGTGACTAAGAGCCGTGCCGAGTCTCGCCGTCGCCGGAATAAAATGCGGAGGGTGAAGCAGCTTCTCCAGATCAAAATCGTTCGCACCCGGCTGTTCCAAATAAGGCTCCAGGTCTCTGCGAAATAAGACGCCGATTATCTCGTCCAATCGCTCGCGATAAACAGGGAGCCGCGAATAGCCCAGAGTGCGAAACGCCTGCTTGGTTTCTGCGAGCGTGGCCGTCACAGGTATCGCATCCACGGACGGGCGGGGAATCATTGCCTCGCGAACTTCAGCGTCTGAGAATTCAAAAATGCTATTAATCAGCTCGCGTTCCTCTTTCTTCAGATGCCCGCTGCGATGAGAAATATCAATCAGCTGCCGCAACTCTTCTTCGGTGTAGATTGAAGCATGCTCGCTGGTCGGGTGTAGACCAAGGAGGCGCACCGTGCGAGTGCCGGCCCAATCGAGCAGGCGAATCGGATAATAGAAAGTCTTATAGAAGATCTGCATCGGCACCGCGATTGCGAGAGCGGTTTTCTCTGCACGTTCGAGGGCGATGGTCTTTGGCGCCAGTTCACCAAGTACGATGTGAAGAAAGGTGATGATGCTGAAGGCGATGGTAAACGAGATGGTATGAAGGAGCGTGTTTGACACTCGACCTTCCAGCGGAATCTCGAGGAGGCGTGCGACCGCCGGTTCACCTATCCAGCCTAGCGCTAGTGACGACAAGGTAATGCCCAGCTGGGTTGCAGAAATGTAGGCGTTGAGATTGTCGACGAGCCCCAGCAGCATTTTGGCGCGTTGGTTGCCCGCCTCAGCGAGAGTGGCGATACGCGAGCGACGAACGCCAACGAGCGCAAATTCCGAAGCCACGAAGAAGCCGTTGGACAGCACGAGCAGAACCACGATTACCAACTTCAGGGTTTCAGCCATGCTTAATCGTAGAGGTTTGAGTCACAGCGAGGCAAGCGTACCGGATAAACTGCCGACTTTGGCGTAGGATTAGCTATCGAGTTTGCGAGTTTGGCGCTCGGGTTGAGCAGCATTGCTCAGGAGCTCGCCCGAGTCTTTAATGAGTTCGGAGATGGACGCTCGAGGCGGCGGTAAGTCAGACTGGGCGCTGGCGCCATCCAACTCCTGGAGTTTAAGTCTGCGGCGAATCTGCTTCGCGTGCAGCACGTCTGCGAACCCCTTGCCGAAAAAGAAGAACGCTGGAATCAGCAACAGCAGCCACAAGAGACTGCTGACCGGAGCCTGTGTTGCGCTGAGCAGGACGGCAACCATGAAAAAGCCGTCGCCGATAATTACGCTGCCGATGCCGTTGCCAGTCAGCTCGTCCGGATCTTTGTAAGAGGGTTTGGAGATAGTCTCGTCGTCACCACGTTGCAGAGAATGGTTTCCCGCGACCCTCAATGCCTCAGAATCGGCTCCGCATTTGCGGCAGAACCGCGACCAGTCGTCATGGATGGTTTGGCATTTTGTACAGCGCATGAGTCTTAGTTGTTTGTACGAGAACCGGAGAGAAAAAGTGCCGAAAAGTTTTCTGACCTACGAATCCGGCAGTTCGACTCCGTAGGCAAATACCATGGATGAACTCATCCGCGAAGAATCGGCCCAACGTCGCAACATCCTTCTGACTAATCGCCGCGAAGACTTCTTGCCCAATCGCAAGAATCGTATGCCTGATCGCAGCGTCGTCGGTAACAGTCACGCATTAGTTCCTGGCATTAACCGCCACGATTAGGCAGTGAAATCGACTAACCCTGCCGGCAGCGGACCAGTATTATCCGGTCGCGCTGATATTGAGATCGCAGCCTCGTGGATTTCGGGGAGCTCAACCTGACTGGTGATGCTGATTTTCAAGTCACGCAACAGCCCATCGGTCAAGCCATAGATCCATCCGTGCATTGCCAGGTCCTGGCCGCTTTCCCAGGCGTTCTGCACAATGGGCGTTTGGCAGACGTTTACTACCTGTTCGATCACATTCAACTCGCATAGACGGTCCAGACGATCGGCGGCGTTGGTGACTCTCTCAAGTAACGTCGCGTGCTTCTGCGCCACGTCCTGAACATGTCTCAACCAATTGTCGATCAAGCCGAGCTTCTTGTTTTCGAGTGCGGCCTTAACACCGCCGCAACCATAGTGGCCGCACACGATAACGTGCTTCACCTTAAGCACGTCTACCGCATATTGAATCACCGAGAGGCAATTCAAGTCCGTATGCACTACGACATTGGCCACGTTTCGGTGCACGAACAATTCGCCTGGCATGAGGTTTACGATCTCGTTTGCCGGCACGCGACTGTCGGAACAACCAACCCAAAGGTACGTGGGCGACTGCTGTGTGGACAGCGCTTGAAAGAATTCCGGTGACTTGGCTTTGATGTCGCGTGCCCAGGTTCGATTGTTTTCTAAGAGATTATGCAGGTCGTTCATACACTCGATAGTAACAAGAAGGGACCGACGCCGAAACGTCGCGGCTGTTGATTTGATTCATTCTCGACCGGTGGCAATTAACAACCGGCAAATATTCGTTCATGCGCGGTTAAGCTTCGCTCCAACCGAGTCTTCACCTCGGTCCATTCCGTGTCGACGATGCTGTAGCAAACAGAATCGCGATAACGACCGTTCGGCATGATCATGTGACTGCGAAGGATGCCTTCTTCCTTTGCGCCCAACCGTTGGATTGCAGTGCGGGATTGCTGATTAAGAACGTCGGTTAAGAACTCAACGCGAATGCACCTCCATACTTCAAAGGCGTGGGTCAGCAGCAGTAGCTTGGCTTCGGTATTCACTGCCGAACGTTGGGCACTAGCCGCCAGCCACGTGTACCCAATTTCAGCGCGCCGGTGTTCCCGTTCAATCCGAAAGAACCGGGTGCTGCCCACGATCTTCCCCGATGACTTACGAACAATGACGAACGGAAGCGCAAGGCCCTCGCTCTGAGCAGTCAGCGCCTTGCCAATGTAATCCCTAACGGTGTCCCGAGACGGCACCGTCGTCACTGTTGAGTTCCATAGTTCGCCATCGGCTGCAGCAGACACCAATGCCTCCTCGTGCTCCGTCGACAATGGCTCGAGCCGCACATGGCTACCGTCCAGAACAACAGGGAGAATTTCCATTTCAGTATCGACATCACTCATGGATTAGCTCGACCATTAACGCTGTCAATTCTCCAGGTGGCGGCGACTTTCTTTAAGCCAACCCGCAATTTATGTTCTCCGAATGTATCGCCTTCCAAGGTAACCGGAACGGTTGCCGTGGCGCCTTGAATCGTCGCTTTGGTGGTTGAAACATTGTTCACCCAGGTCTCGTCCCAATCCTGCGCGTCAAGAAAGAAGTCGGCATCGAGTCCTTCGGGTCTTTTACGCGCACGGTCTAACGCGGTCATCAGTCTTTGCGTGAGACTCTCTTTCATATTTGCCTTGCGCTTTTCGAATGGATCTTCGTTCGCGTTGAGCGACTGCAGGTACCACTGATAGAAATTCTTTACTACATCCTCGGGCGTTGAGGCTTCCTGGGCCAAAACCGGCGTTAGCGCCGGCAAGCAAAATGCTGCGAGTAGAAATATTATGACGGCGGATTTACGTGTCATGCTGTGAACTCCATCGGGAAAAATCTGAGTTTATGAACAAAAGAGTCTGAAAAACTATTTGGATCATCAGGGCCGGCACAAACGCGGATTATAGAATATTCCTTGCTTACGTTGCGCAGGCAAATATCAATTAACTGCGTGTCGTTGTTTTCTGGTTTTTCTTGAGTAGCGTGAAGGAGCCAAGAAACTTGTCGGCCATCGTTTCGTAGCCTTTGCCCGTTTCCCCTTCTTCGCGCGGTCTGGTGATAGCGATTTGATACAAGCGCTGGCCGACCAGCAGCATTCTTACGCGCATGATTTCACCGCTCGGCATCCTTTCCTTGAGATAACGGCCGGGATATCCGTCCTGAGTTATCTCATTGAGCTCGAGCAATTCTGAACCCACCGACGCAACCGCTCCTTTCGCTCCATTATCCAGCACTTCCCTGGCGACATCAGGATTGTCGACAGGTATGGGATAGTCGGCATACATGACGAACACTCTGCCAGCGACTTCACCCTGTGAATCGTAAGGTTGAAGCGAACGCCGGGAGCGGCCTCGATCGTCTTTGTCTCTTCCCTGGGGGTTCCGGGAAATAGCACGGAGAATCCGCCCGCGGTCGATGAAAACTCTTCCCAGTCCTGAGGCCCTTCAGCTCGTTGGGTTTGGGCGGACTTCCGCGGCAGCAGCAACTGCGATACATAACCCGCAAATCTCTTCGCGACGTCTTCCGAAGCCGCGAACAATAGAACGTGAACCCGGTCTTGTCGGAAAACCATCGCGGCGGAAGCATCATTACGATAGCCAGTCCACAATTGACTCTCCTTGGTTGCAGCACCTATCGGAATAACGACTATCGTTTTTTCTGTAAGCAGCTTTTCAGCTTCAACCCAGGTGAGATCTTCAAGCAGGACGCCTTTTGTTGTCGGCTGGCCTGCTCGCAGCCACGGCTGTGGAAAGTGCGAACAAGATAAGAAACACACGTTTCATCATTTGAGCTTCAACCCGAAACCGTTTTCCTCATTGCTGCGGCAGCGCGGTTCATCCCTAGAGCGCCTCAGACACCAGATAAGCCATCTGCTACTCACTTGAACTGGTTTTTCCACTTCTTCAGCGCTGGATCCTGCCGGCAAGCAGCAAGCGTCCGCGCGCTCGCACTCTTTATCTCCAAAACCTCATTCTCCTCGCGGTTAACTCGGAGGCGGAGGCAAGCGCATCCATAGCCGTAATTATTGTTTGTTTTCACCCATTGGCCTGGCTTGAATTTTGGCCAGTCCCAGTCGCCCTCAACTTGATGGCCTCCTTGAACGCCGATGAGCCACTCGGCATCTCGATCAAACAATGCAATGTTGGCGGGTGTAGGATTGTCGAACCAGCCACAACGAGTTTCAAATCCGTCCTGAGGGTTGGAAAGTGTGGAGTGTCCGTTTACAAAAACCACTGTAGCCAACAAAAGGCAACTAGCCACGATCGTCAGAAGTTTCATTTTCATAGTCTTCTCCTTGTGCGCCGGGATAAACCGTTGTATTGAGTGAAAGTTTCAAAAGTTAAACCCTTGCGACGACTTGACGTCAACAGCTAAGGCAGGAGCCGGATGCATTAGTAGCGCTTGTCCGGATCTGTGGAGGGGGTGATTAGTGATAGTCATTCCTACTCCGACTTGAAATATGCGGAACAAATCTCGTCTCAGTAAGCCAATGGCTCGCGTTTGAGTTTTGGGAGGCTGAATGTTTTGGACAGCCGCGCCTGTGGCGGTTCCCGATTAATGATAGTGAATCCGGGTACCGGCTCTCTTTCAATGTAGTCCTTGTGATACATATCCATGAAGACCGTAGCCTCGTCCTTGCCTTCACACTGCACCCTATAGCCATCCAGAATATGTCCGTATGGGCCCACGCCGAAGCTACCGATTCTGGAATATTGGGGCCGTTTTTCATCCAGGCAGCGCAGGCGATTCAAATACTCACGTTCGCCTCTGGGAGAATCGCACCGGACGGGATTGGTCTTCGTTCCTAACTCGCCGGAGACTTTGTCTGCTCGCTCGTCTTTATCTTTCTCCCCGGGTTCCTGCTTATGGGGTTTCTCTTGCCCGACCAGGATAAGTTCGGCGCGTCCTACATCGCCGAAGTTGAGAATTATGAGTGTGAACAACACGACGATTAGAACCAGGACTCTTTTCATATTGTTACCTTCCTCTCACCAATGGAACGCCGCAGAGTATGCTTTTGGGCGCACCGTGGAATCGATGGGTGTTCTAATGTGAAGCCATCAGCGGCTGGGTTCACTTAAGCAAACCAACGCCTTCGTCAAAATACTCTCTTAATCGCTCCAAAGAAGTCTCGGTTGAGATAAAACCAATGTAGTTGTCCGGTCTCAACAACAAATTGAAAGGTTTATCCGTTCCGAAGGCGTCCTCAACTTGCGGTGAGAGCAGGATGTTATTGAGATCCCATATCCCACTGCCATGGTCCTCGAGTTCTGCTGCTGATGTTTCGTTGGATGGCCTTGAGAAGACCAGCCAATGAAACCTCGGTCGCTGCAGTAGCTCATAAACGCTTTTACCTTCCACCAGAAAGTATGGTAGTCGATCTCCCGCTTTGACTTTGAAATCTTCATCGCCTGCGTGCCGGCTCAGCGAGCTGTGCCGATAGTTGATTCCAATCTGCGAGACTAAAGGAAAAATAAGATTCTTAACTGTGTCAAAACTGAGAAGAAATCCGGCTACTGAAGGCAGAATATTCGTGCGCAGAAAGTCGAGAAACCAGTCTGAACCCGCGACAAACTGAAACATCCGATCGGTCGTTTGCAGAAGGCGTTTTGCATTCTCCAGCCGTTCTTCGTTGTATGTTGCCAGCAGTTCTTCGCTAGTGATGCCTTTTGAAACCAGAGCCATCTTCCAGGCGAGGTTGTAACCATCTTGAATCCCGGTATTCATGCCCTGGGCGCCGGCAGGTGAATGGATGTGGGCTGAGTCTCCGGCCAGAAAGCAGCGACCGGCGGAGAATTTAGCGACGTGGCGGGTGTGAACTTTGTAAGTTGAGAACCATTCCACGTCGTGAATATCAAGGTCGAGCTTTGTCTCTTGCTTTACGTGCCCCTCGATCTCCTCATAGAGAATGTCGCCTTCGTCCCTGGCAAACTCTTCCTGAAAAACGCCGACGATGCGGTAACGCGTTTCTCCCTTGAGTGGAAAGAAGAGCACGAATGAATCTTTCGAGAGACAAGCATGCAGCGCGTCGTGGCTGAAATCCCAATCGACCTGCGCGTCGGCGACGTAAAACATGCGTTCGAACGTGCTGCCTTCAAACTTGAGACCAAGCGCGCGTCTCGTGGGACTTTTCGCGCCGTCGCAACCCACGAGATACTTAGCTCGAATCGTTTGCGATCCACTGCCGGCAGTCTTAACTTGAGCCGTCACACCTGACTCACTTTGCGAAAAGCTTTCAAGCTCGGTTTGCCAACGAACCTCTTTTCCCTGGCTCTGTAAGTACTCGTAGAGCAGTTGCTCGTTCTTGCTTTGCTCGAGCATCAGGACAAAGGGATAAGCGCTCAACCCCTCTCCAATGTGTGACAGATCCATCTCACCGCGCACTTCGCCGCCCGCAAGCAGCCGCACCTTTCCCGTTATCGATCCTTTCTGAATCGCTTTCCGGGCCAGACCTATCTGCTCGTATATCTCGAGAGTTCGCGCCTGGACACCGATGGCTTTGGAATATGGCGTTACAGCTTCGTTCTTCTCAACGATGACGAAATTGATGCCGTACCTGACAAGTTGACAGGCCAGCGAGAGTCCGGTCGGACCTGCTCCGATGATGATCACGTCCGTTTCGGTCATAGTTTGCATGCGCACTGTCGTTTTGGAAGTCGCCTTCCTCGAAAAGGGCCGCGCACTGGGGAGCGTGGCCGGCCCGCCCCGCGTCACCAAATAACAAGTAAGTGCTACTCCTTTTCTCTCGGCCCGGTAAAGGTGTAGTTGAGGTCGCCGGTGACTCTTACTGGTCCCATTCAAATGCTACTTCAGAGATCGCGGTGTCTTGATCGGTGCCGTAGTAAACGGACTTGATAACGAATCGCACCCACTTCGTACGTACGTTTCCAACATCGAACCTCTGGCTGTCCATCCGGTCTGCGAAGGTCAGGTCGCGTAAACTGCCATCCGAAAATTCGGCGGTCACGGTAGCGAGCCGGTTGTTCAGCGCCCAAATCTGCGGACTCTTGAAGTAGCCAGGCTGGACCAGAATGCGATGGAGATTGATTTCCCGATCAAAATCGAAACGAATCCATTCGCGCAGACCGGGTCCGTCTTTGACTCCCTCAATCCACGCGGTCGAACGCTTTCCATCGATCGCGTTCGCCGGGTAATACGTATTGCTTTGAACTGCCAAACGCACTGATGACGCGCTGGCAGTGATCTTCAATCCTTTATTAGTTGGTGAACCTGATGTCTCGGTCAGTGCGTCCGTGGTTGTGTTCGGCCCGGGATGGGTTGCAGCGGGGCTGCTCTGCTTGCCAGAGACATCGGACTGGTTTACGTTCCTCCTCGCCGCGTCACCACCAAATTGTTTGAAAACAAAATATCCGGCGATGCCAACCAGCGCCATCAGCAGCAGGACAATCGCAACGACGCCCACCGTCAAGATCGGATTAGATGGCCGCGCTTCATGCTGGGCGGAACGCACGCGGTCATAAATCGGGTAAGCTGAAGTCGTCTGGGCTGGGGAACCAGGATTAGGCACCGTTAGCTGGGGCAGAATCTCAGTGGGCGGTGGTTCAGAGCGATAGGTTGCCCAAGACAACGGAGTGCCGTCGTCAAGACAGAACCTTAGCGAGTCGTCCTCATACTCTCGATTACACTTCAGGCAATGCTTCATTTTCGACTTTCAAGCGATTTCGCGGAGGCGTTTCAAAACTAAACGAAGAAAAGACAAACATTCGGCCCCTTCGTTGTTAGTAAGTCTCGGTGCGATTAAGACGAAGTCCCTCGAGGCCTGAAGCAAATCGCAAGCGCTATTGTGTGCGTGCGGAGTCCTTTGAGTTAACGCCCGCGACGAAGGCTTTCGCTTCCGCGATCTCGGGCCTGATGGTATCGGCGTAGCGGGTGAGCGCCAGAAGTTTTCCGTAGTAAGTTTTCGCTTTCTTCTGATCGTCGGCGAGCCGGGCCGCGCGGGCTGCCCCGTAGAGGCCGTTGAAGCGGTTAGGTGCGCTGCGAAGCGAGATCTCAAATTCCTGCAAGGCCGCTACCGGTTGCTTAAGCTCAAGCAGTAGCTCGCCGAATTGTTCGCGTGCTGGAAGAATTGCTCCAGGCGTCACCGGGTGCTTGTCAGTCGCGTCATCCAACTCTGCTGCGGCGCGCATCAGGCGCAGCGATTCTTCGTGCTTGCCCTCAACGTGCGCCAGCCACGCCGCTGAAAGTAGTCGCAAAATCTCAACCTGCTTTGCCCAATCGTAATCGCCTTCAACTCCCATGAGCGCCTGTTGAATGGCGGCCACCTGCTCGGCATCCTGACGAGCGGCAGTCACATCGCCAGTGCGTGCAGCCCCAATCGTGCGCGCAAAGTGGATCTGGGCTTCGGCCCAACGGAAGCTTTGCCAGGGGAAGTCTTTCAAGTAAATGCTTCCGGGCGGATCGTCCCCGCTCCCACTATCACCTTGCGGCAAAGTTAATTTTGCCGCGTCTTTCCATCGCCGCCGTTCCAGCGCATAGCGTGCGGGAATAGCAGTAGCAGCGTAAGCCACCTTGAAACTCTCCGGTTCAACTCTTTGAATCTTGTGCAACTCATCCAGCACACCCCATGCTTGTTTATCCTGGGCAGCTTGCAGGTAGGCATAAGCCAGATAATCCATTGCGTGAAGCTGCTCATCCCACGCGCCCGGCAGGTTGTTCCTGACGGCGAAGGCCTTCGCGGCGGCCCTGGCATCCAGGTTCGATCGTATCGCTTCATGCCAGAGACCCAGTCGCGTGAAAATGTGCGAAGGCATGTGCTGCGCGTGGGCCGACGCGGGTGCGAGCTTCGCATAGCTCCGCGCGGCAGGAAGTGCAAGCTGGGCCAGGGCAGGGAAGTCGTAACTGTGGATCATGTAGTGAGTCACGCCCGGATGCTGTGGCTCACGCGTCAGAACGTGATTCAAAATCCGGGCAGCCTTCTTTTCATTCGCATAGGTCTTGTCATTCACCATCATTCCGGTAGCGATGAGCGTCAGCGCATAGAAGACACCTGCTTCACGGTCTGACGGATGGCGCGAATATAACTGCTCCATCGCCCTGCTATAGGCGAAGGCACGCGTGCGGTGATCGAGCTTGTCGGCGTCGTGGTAAAAAACCGCTATTGCCGCAATGTAATCTCGCTCGCGCTGAGTACGTGCACCCAGGAGCTTTGCCTTTTCAACCGCACTCGATGCCTGCTGCAACTGCGTTGCGGTTGGCGGTGCCCAGAGCGAATGGTAGTTACTCATCGCGATGCCCCAATAACCCATGCCGCAGCGCGGGTCAGTAAAGGTAACTTCGCTGAACGCCTTCTCAGCCTCTTCATACTCGAACGAATGCAGCCAGGCGACGGCGCGATTGAATTGCCTCTGGGCTAGAGGGCTACAGGAGACCGTGAAGTTGACCTGACCGAGCTTTTCTGTGGGCTCGTGTTCGTGTCTATGTCCCTCTTGCGCGCTGGCAGGGCCGTGATACAGAAGCGCCCCGATTATCAAAACGACCAGCAGACCAGTGCGTTTCAAAGGTCTTCTCCTTTTTGCATACCTTAAAGGGGCACTTCCAGATGAACCATGCTTTACCAAAAAAAATCGACCGAGTCGCGCACCGATTGCATTCGACAACTTTTGTGTATGCCGTTTGAAGGCGCCGCGCGAGACGCCGCTTCGATTATTCTCGTACCGCCGCTAAAGCTGCTTCGGCCTGCGGTTGCGTTTCGATTTTGTCAAAATCGCCACGCAAGACTTTCAGCGCATATTTCTCTTGGTCTATTTCCTTACGCGTCCGGACACCGAGCCGACGAAATACCGGTACCGGCGGGCACCAGCCCTGTACAGCATGCTGGAACAAGAACGGCAGTACGATGCCCGGCACGATCAACCATCTCTTACTGTGCGTTAAGCCCAGCACCAACCCCGTGAACGCCAGTGCCGAGGCATTGGTCTCAAGCAATCGCTCGATATCCCATTCGCGATCGAGCTCCTCAATGCGGCCGGTAATGTCTTCCCGGCTTCGTGAGGCGTAGTCCCGTACGCGAATGTCGACGTCGCGGTCGAGTTGGCGGTTAACTTCATCAACGGTATTTGCGCGTACTCTGTCTGCAGTTTCCATGATCTGTTCCTCCCTTGGTTCGATTTGAAATCAACCTGATTCAGGATGCCGACCGGGTTCCGCTCCGTCTCAGCGGACGTCCGACAAATTCATTAGTCGCAAGGGTCTGCAAAAGACCGTCATCCGTCCTCAGTGCGGTCGCTAAAGCATAAACCCTGGTCTAATTCAGATCAATTCGACTTCAGAAAAGCTCTCAAGCAAGAGCATAGGCTCCCACCCAGCGGAAGTTGTTTCGCGGCAAATATGCACTCGATGGTGTTTTGAACAGAGGTGCGAATCGCCCTCCCGTCAGCTTCAGAAGCGAGCGGGATCTCCGGTCACTTTTTCGGGGGCGTAGTCTCGATCAGGATCTGCCGAATCGCCGCCTCGCGAGAGACTTTGCCGTCGAGGTACGCCTGCCAGTGCGTTTCGAGTGGCTGCTTGAATCCGCGAAATCCGCGCTCGTACATGCCGGCGATGTAAGGTTGATAGTTGTGCACGCTGCGTTTCACGAGAGCGCGCCGGGTCAGCTCGCCGGAGGTGTAGAACAAAATCGCATGCCAGAGGTTCGGCCGCGGCTTCACTCCCAGCTCTTCTGAAATTCGTTTGAGATCGGTACCAATCGCGTGCGAGGCGGGCGCCACGATGGCGTGCGACGGCTCGTGCATAAGCATCTCGAGAGCCGCGAAGCACTGATATCCCGGGTCCGTGCTTGACACAACCACGTGGGCCGACTCTCCCTCCCCAACTGTATACGCACCAAACTCCCACGCGAACGGAGAGACATCGACGAGAATACGTTTACCAAAGCGTTCGTATAGGCCAATAGCTTCTGTCTCATAAATGCCTGTTTCCAGTCGCAACAATTTTACGTCCTGTCGTTGCGCATGCTCGGCCAGACGATTAAGCATTGCTTTACCCAGCCCTAACCCGCGATAGATTGGACGCACATACATCCGTTTAATTTCACCATACTCGCTGCCAAAGAGCTTCAGTCCGCCGCAACCGGCCGGTTTGCCGTCATTCAGCGTTACAAAAAAAGCGACCCCCTCACGCACGAGCTTATCGATACTAAAAGCGTGACGACTCTCCTGCGGATACGGGTGCGCGAGGAGATGCGCGTCAAGTTCAGCGAGGAGTTGCGCGGCTGTGGCAGAATCCGGCCGCTTTTCTACGATGGAGATTTGCATCGTCTCAGCTTAGGGGCTTCGTTAATAGTTGGGAGTATCGCGAAGCGTGGCTTCACCACGGATCTGCGAAGGCCGAGCCAGGGGCAATCGCCAATGACTCTGAGACAAAGCAGGTGAAGTAATAGCGTGAATATGTACTTCATGTTTATTCCTAATCTCTCATCCACTTCAGCATATTCGGATACGGGGCGACACCCAGTTCATCTGCGTCACCCGCCACGATCATCCCCGCCTGCTGCAAACCGAACGCCCCCGGATACACTCCTGCACCGTAAGTACACAGCAGGCCCTGAGACCGACCTCCGTAGCCTCCATCGTGAAACAGTATCTTTGGATCCAAATCAAGATGAAGAACAGCCGCATACGCCCAAGCAGTGACTTGTACCTCTACCGCCTTCATGTCAGCGCCAGGGATGATTACTTCTCCGCTCAATTCGGAACGCACACTGCGTGGAGCGACTGCGATATGCCCAGCCTCATGCAATAAATCTCCCGGATAGGTGAGCTTTGCCTCATCCACTAACAGTCTTCCACCATCTACAAGGATGCCTGGCAGAAAGCAATCACCGTCTAATAATTGTGTAGGAACGACCTTGATGCCAATCGCCGTGAGGAATTCAACTATTCTGATCGTCAGTGAATTCTCGAACACTTTTTGCCTTCCTCAATATCCGGGCTGAACGCGTCGGTTTGCTTTCACGCACGATTCGCGAGCAGCAGCGAACCAGCCCGTTGATGAGATTAGGTTGGTGTCAGATCTCAAATCTCAGGATCGATGCCTTACTAACCGGCCGTTCCGTCAGGACTGGCGATCACTACGGTATAACCATCCGGATCTCGCAGCCAGCATTCCCAATGATTCGGCCCGCCATCGCCTTCGGGTGGATTTCGATGACGAGGCATCAACACTTCGACTTGCATCCTCGTTGCTCGCTCGATGGCCTCGTCGAAGTCGTCTACCTCAAACCATAACAGCACTCCGTTGCCGTACGGCTTGACGTCGGGATTGCCAATCGGTCCGTGGTGATGATCGACTTCGAAGCGATGCAACTGCAACACCAAAACTCCGTCCGCCTCGAGTCGCTCATACTCTGCCCCACCGTGTGCGCTCCGGCAACCTAGCAGTCGTTGATACCATCGGCTGCTCACTTCGACGTCTGTCACTGCAATCAGAGGTTGAGCTCGCATCTATTCTCTCCGATGTAAACAATTGTTCGCCTGTTGGCGTGGAATACTCGTTTCAGGTCTTGCAGGGGCTGTTAGCCTCTTGCCCACATTTCAGAAACCGCTTGTCCTTTTTCCAGATCATCGACCACAAGGATAAGTTGGTTTTGATGGTCACTGTAAATCACTTCTATGTTGACGCCGGCCTCGGCCATCATGCGCGAAATCTTTCCGAGTTGCCCTGGTTGATCCTGCTTGAGTCTTTGAACCAAAACCGCTCGGTCTTCGAGAACTTCAATACCTTTCGCTTCGAGAGCCGCGCGTGCGGCAATCGTGTCGGCAAATAGAAAATGCGCGATACCGCGACCATCAACGACCCATGCTCCGCCACCTTCAACGCTTACCCCAGCACTCCCGAGCGCCTCTCCCATTTCGGCCAGAGCCCCGGGGCGGTTCTCTAAACGTATACACAAGTCTCGCATCGTGTCCCTCTCAATCCTGAGGTGCCAGTTGTTCGCTTGTGGAGTTGAAATAAACAGCCGCGCAGCCTACTCAACCCAACTGGTTAGCCAGGTTGCGAAGACCAGCCACGCCTGCGTGCTTCCAAGCATCAGGCGCAATGGCTGTGACGCGACAATTAACAAACCACCAAGCACTGTTGCCTTGTGAAAACGCTTGCGCGAGATCAGGTCGTAAGCCAGGCAGAGCACTATGAATAAATCAGCGAGTCCGAAGAACGCGAGCGGGCCCATCTCCATAATGAAGGCGAATGGTAACCGGGCTATTGCCGCCGGCAGAATTGCTATTGTTGCCAGGAGCATGAGGCGCTTGTGCACATCAGCTCGCCGCCGGAAATAGAAGCCCGTGCCAACCAGAATCGCAAAGACGAACATGTCGCCCAGCGGAATGGTGAGGAAGGCAAGCGGAGAAGCTGTGCCCGGAGGCACAGCAATTATCTTCGCCCTGATAATGGCCGTCGCCGTTCCGACCAGAATCATCAGCGTAGCGATTACGGCACTGGCCACTCCCAAACGACGGTGTACTCGGATGCGGTTTGTCGCAACGAGCACAGTCTGCGTGAGTAGGATCACCAGCCAGGAAGTGAATATCACTCCATGCAGGTGGAGTAGCGGAGAGAGCGTCTGTGAGCCGTAATAAGATCGGAGGTAATACGTTCGCGCAAAGCCGGCGAAAACGGTGATCAGGAACGCCGCGGCCATGCCTGTGTAGAACAAACGCTCGCGTCGCTTATCGTTGGTCACGGCGTTCGCTGCCAAGGTTCGTTGCTCAACACTCAATGTTTTCATAAGGAAGTCTGGGGAATAGTTTTTACTGATCACCCATCAACGAAGATTGCGAATTCGAGTCGTATGAACCCCGCTCGCTATTTGGCGCGTTTAAACCAATATGCATAGTGAAGATAGTTGCCGTGGGACACTGCTGATACAGAAATCAGTTCCCAACCCTGCGCACCTAATTCGCCCGACTTCGTTATCGGAGTGGGGGCACCAGGAAGTTGTTTGCCGTCTTCATACAAAATTGTCCTTGGTCCGTCAATAGAGAAGACCAGTAGCTTGTACTCCCAATTTTGCCTTGCAGCGTTACTTCTTTGTAGTTGTGCGTGAGTGGTCCACGCAGCCAGACAGAATAAGGCCACCAGAGCCGACGATAGATAGAATCTGTTCTTCATAACGACACTCCTTTTCTCTTGGGTTTAATGAAGCAAGGCTTTCTGACTTCTGCTTACGGTTGTTTCTCTACTTCTTCGATCACGCTCTTTAGCCGCTCTTGCATTCGCTCACTTGTGGAGGCTTTGAGCAAATGACGCAACGCCGCCAGATGTGCTGCTTTTAGAGCTTCCGTGGCGGGAACCTCAATATCGGGCTTCACCCCTGTTCCCTCCCAATTGGTTCCGGTTACGGGATTGATAGAGCGACCGGTTGGAACGAACACAAGGAAGTGTTCATTAATACGAAACTCTCTACCAGGGTTGGCGCCGCCCGCACTAACTTCGCCGACAACTGTGGCCCGTTTCAAAGCCTGCAGATTATAAGCAAAGCTTTCGGGAGCAGAGAGTGTGCGTTTACTCATCAAAACGTACACGGGTTTATCGACATAACGCCGGCCCGGTACATAGGGCAAGGTCCACAATTGTTCGGTGCGATTACCATCTCGCCAGTAAATCGACTGAAGATGAACCGGCCGCGCGTTAAAAAGATACGTGCTGATTAACTGGGCCAGGCCCGGCACGCCGCCACCGTTGTAACGCAGATCAATGATCAGAGCATCGGTGTTTCCGAGGAACTGCATCGCAGCGATAGCAGTGTCGGCGCCGAGTTCGGGATTTACGAATCCATTCAATTCCATGTAGCCAACGTTCCCATTTAGACGCTCCACCTTTTCAAATCCGAAATTCACCGAACTTGCCATCCGGCGGAATCTATCTCGATCTTCAGGCGAAGGTTCCTTTTGGTCCGCAATTATCGGGATCGGGGTAAATCTAAAACCGACTCCCAGATGCTTGTCGTTAGCGATCTCAGCCAGGTGCGCGGTAAGTGTTTGAGCCAAAAGCGCACTGCTGGTGATTTGGTCATAATCACCCTGCTGCATTCGCCCACGAACGGATCGTTCGATTCGCGCGGCAACTTCCGGTGAAACGTAAGATTCGTTAAGTCTGTTCAGAACCGCGTGGATGACCTGTGTCCGGGTTGCGGCATTGATAGAAAGGTCGGTCTGTTCGGCTTGCGCCTGCAAAATAGGGCTGATTGCGAGCAACACGCATACACGTTGCAGCACTACAAGCATCGTTACCCTGGATTGAATGTTCACAAATCGTTTACCACACTAGCTCATTGCACGTTCCAATTGTGAAACCGTTCCCGTTAGACCATCTCGTATGCGATGTTATTAACCGGCGGGCTTCTCGGCCAGATAGACGAATCTCGATAACCGTCGTTCACTGGTGAGCCGTTGCACCATGCCAAAGAATTGTTGCAGACCTGCAAAGCGCTCTTCGCCCTCGATTTGTATTAAAGCATCTCTGTGACGTTCCCGTGCCACCAGCCACCTGCCTGAGATCAAAGCCGCGTTCTCGGTGACATCCTCCTGTTGGATCAGATGAAAGCCCGCGGCCGCAATAAGTTGTTCGTT
The DNA here is from genome assembly GCA_041742785.1 of Pyrinomonadaceae bacterium. Taxonomy (GTDB): domain Bacteria; phylum Acidobacteriota; class Blastocatellia; order Pyrinomonadales; family Pyrinomonadaceae; genus PSRF01. The sequence continues at coordinate 138,028 of JBGTOA010000049.1, forward strand.
GACGCCGGGTGGCCCGAAAAGGAAGAGTCCTACCAGGCTACGCGTGGCCAGCTCGTCGTTGGTTACCTGCCCTGTAATCACGACTGGATCAGTGAAGACTGCTCGGCGACCCGGGCGCAGGATCCGCCTCCATTCTCGGAAAACACTCTGGCGATCGGGAAAATGGTTCATCGAGTCGATGCAGATGAGCCCATCGAAGGAGTCGTCGGCGAAAGGCAGATGAGCATTAGCATCAACCACCTGGAAGCTTACCCGCTCCGTTTGGTCTGACTTAATCGCACTTTGAGTGGCGGTAGCGACCCCGCTTTCGTTGGCGTCTATGCCGGTGACATCGCAACCCGCTTTATTGGCGAGGTAAAGAGCTGGGCCACCCGAGCCACTCGCCACTTCCAGCACATGATGCTCAGGCGCCAGCCTGAGCCACGAGATGAAGCGATCGTATTCAGCTACGGTCACCCAACTGTTCTGCCCGATGTCCTCAATGAAAGTCTCCTTGCGGATCGCCTCCAGAACTTGCCCAGTGAAGTTGTTGTAGGTGCTGTCGAAAAGATCGACTCGTTTGGCCATGATGAGCTTCCGGGGCCTGGTGATCCGCCGAGCGTTCAAACGTCTAAGAAAACAACTGGCAGTTCCCCATGGGCCAATGCATTTGCGCCCTTGATTCGAAGAACCCTTTTTTAGGTCTTTAAGCGCCGTTTGGCAATCTGTATTGTGCACAAATTGAAATATCCATTCCACGCATGCAAACCATGTAATATCGCCCGTCCCGCTACTTGTCACCTGTCACGCCTGAGGTTAACCTGAACACGTTCCAAATACGCCGAAACATTTAGCAGTTTGAGGGGGGATGAATTATGTCTATCGCACGTATCACAGAAATCAGTTCGACATCAACGGAAAGCTTTGAGGACGCGATCCAGGTCGGAATCGCGCGCGTCACGAAGACCATTCGAAACGTTCGCAGTGCCTGGGTTAAAGAACAGCAGATCAGAATCGACAAAGATGTGATTGTCGAATACCAGGTGAACCTGATGGTAACTTTCGTCCTGGACGAAGGTGACGACGACGATCTCGCCTAGCCGCGAACACCGACGGCCCTCCGTTGTTTGCAAAAACAAACAATGGAGGGAGCGTTCGAGTACGGATGACAGAGCGTACGACCTCAAAACTTTTTGGCATGGCGAGATTCCTACCAATGAGTAGCGCTAAGCGGCTTTGCCTCAAAAGTCATGGGGATGTCCAGACTCGGCTTTGCGTCTGATGTGCGGCGGTGGCTCTGGATAGTGACGAGTAACGCCCCGCCGCACATCAGCCAGATTATCCCTGGGCTACGCCCCCCTGGTTCTGGCTCTGCTCGCAAGAACGCTACGTTTAAACGATAGCTTCGCATCGTGAAAGTTGAATATAAAAGCTCTGCCGCTCCTTTGACGTTATGCGGCTACTGGATGATGGATTAATCCAAAGGACTCTTCACCCCCTTTCCTCCGCGGTTCAATACATGCGTATAAATCATAGTCGTACTAACGTCCTTGTGTCCGAGCAACTCCTGCACCGTACGAATATCTGACCCTGACTCGAGCAGGTGAGTAGCGAAGCTGTGTCTAAGCGTGTGACAGCTGGCAACTTTTTGAATGCCGGAGTTCCGCACCGCTTCTTTCACCGCACTTTGTAAGACCCATTCACCAAGATGATGACGAAACGTTAGTCCTGATCTCGGATCGCGGCTGCGCTTCGCTGCCGGAAAAACAAACTGCCAGGGCCATTCGCGTGCGGCGTTGGGATATTTGCGTGCCAGGGCAGAAGGAAGAATGACCGCGCCAAACCCTTCCTTCAGATCCTGAGAATGCAGTGATCTGACGCGGACAAGATGGCCCTTGAGCGGTAGCTGCAAGGCCTCGGGCAAAATTGTGACCCGGTCTCTTCCTCCTTTTGGATCGCGCACTGCTATCTGTCGATAAGCGAAATCGACGTCTTTAATGCGCAGGCGCAAACACTCGTTTAGTCTTAGTCCAGCACCGTAGAGCAAGCTGGCCATGAGCCATTTTGTCGAGTTGAGTTGTGCGAGTAGTGCTTTCACTTCGTCTCGAGTGAGCACAACAGGGACGCGAACAGGGCGTTTGGCTCGCACGACATTCTCCACTCTGGGAAGGTCTATGTGCAGAACTTGCTGGTAAAGGAGCAGCACAGCCGCTAGCGCCTGGTTCTGGGTCGAGGCTGAGACGGAGCGGTTGACGGCAAGGTGCGTGAGAAAGTCACTGATGTCTTCAACCGCCAGTAATGACGGATGCTGCTTATCATGAAAGAGGATGAACTGTTTGATCCAGTGAAGGTATGACTGTTCAGTGCGATAAGCGTAATGACACGTGCGCATATGGTCGCGCACCTGCTGAAGAAGTTTGGGCACGGTGAGGCTCCCTTCGATTCATGCTGTGAGGTTTTACAACCTTTGGCGACTAGACTGTTGAAAACACTGACAAATCGCCACGGTGCCGGTTATTATATGAGCAAATGCTCGCGTTGCAACACGAGCATTTCATGACCTAATAGAAAGTTATGCCGTCAGTAGAATCTATGCCTTTCTTCTCAATCGGCTATCCGGACAGAGAGCGCGTTGAAGTGACGCTACTCGGTTCTCCGTCCGATCCAAAGTCGGAAGGATATGATTGGGCTAAAGCTTTGGTGCAAGTCGAGGTTGGTGCTTTCAAAGGGGAGCTTGAAATCTACATTTGTGTCAGTGACATGATTCGATTCAAGGAACAGTTGGAACCGGTCTACCGGAATCTTGAGGGCGTTGCCGAGTTCAAAACAATTGAGGATCAGCTAGCTATCAAGATTGAAGTCAACAAGCTTGGCCACGTCCAAGCATCTGGTTTCGTCCTCGACAATTTCATCTCGGGGAATAAGCTGCATTTCAATATTAGTTACGACCAGACTCTTCTCTGGCATACGATCTCAGAAATTGATGAAGCGTTGTTTGAGTTGTTCCCCGACGGCATAACAAAGCCTTGCAGCTGACGGCGCGATAGCATCTTTCTCAAGTAGCCTTTTTCCGTCCAGCTTGAATGCTGATCGCGCGCCGCAGCTGAAGGCCGTCGTTAGGCCTTAGCCTCTTGCCAGAGTAAGCATGGTCTCCATTGGTCAAGCTCTAAAGAGATTCTGGTTGCGTCAAGGCATCAGTTTGCTTCCTGGCGCTTCGGAATCTGAGTTGGTCGCTTTTGAGGCCAAGCACAGTGTCCGTTTGCCAGAAGACCTGCGCGATTACCTTGCTACTGTCAACGGCTTCGATGGCTCAGAGCATTGGATGACGGATGACGAAGTAATAACTTTCTTGGGTCTTGGTGATATGAAGCCACTTAACGACTATTGGTCTCCTGCTATCACTGGCGGCGATTCCTATTTCGTGTTTGCGGATTACAGCATAGCAGCTCACGTCTTTGCCATTCGACTCTCGAAAGCATCCGTCTCTAAAAATGATGTTGTGGTTGTATATGATGATAGGCCGCTTGAGGTAGCCGATTCTTTTTCGAAGTTTGTGGAAGGCTATCTCTCAAAGGCTGAAAGCGTCTTGTTTCCACCACCGCAGGCCTAACAAGCGCTTGCAGCTGACGGCGCGATAGCGTGCTTCTCAAGTAACCTTATCCCTTCTTCAGCTTGAATGCTGATCGCGCGCCGCAGCTGAAGCGCAGCGTTCGGCGCTCACGCTAGTACACCCATGAAGACTTTTCTCAAGACATCTTTGAGCATCCTATTGCTACTAGTCGCTTCTGAATATTCGGTTGCTAAGGAGTGGCGCGGCATAACTCCTCTGCGCTCTACAAGAGCGGATGTTGTCCGATTGTTCAACCAATGTTCTGATCAAAGAGAGGCCTGTGCTTTCAAGCTTGGAAACGACAAGATCTACATACTCTTCTCCGGTGGCTTAACGGACGATCACGGCGATTGCGCGAGACGTCTGCCTTCGGAGACCGTGATGTTCATAGACGTGGAATTGAAAGCCACGCCAAAAATCAAGTCTCTAAACCTGGACAAAAACCAATTCCGGGCCTTCAATCCTTCCGAGCCTTACAAAATGGAGGTTAAGGGCTATTGGAATGAAAGTGACGGTCTCCTCATAAACACACTCAGAGGAAAAGTTATTCAAATAGACTACCTGCCGGCTGCCGCCGACAAATCTAGATGCTTAAGCTTTTATGAAGAGCCTGAGTCATTTATCAGAATATGGACAGTGCATGTGCCAATAATAACTGTAAGTAGCTCAGTGAAGTTTGCAAAAGCGGGCGAGAAGGTCAGCTTTTCGGCCTTCGCCAATGTGAATGCCAAACGTGGATACACTTGGACCGTGAGTAACGGAAAAATACTCTCGGGTCAGTTGACTCATAAAATCACAGTTGACACAACTGGATTGGCTGGGCAAACCGTCGTAGCGACCGCTGAAATTCGAGATGTCTTTAGCCACACCTCTTTAGCTTACGGCAAGGTTGAGATCGTGGCGAATTAGTGTGGCGCGAGTAATCTCTTCGTTTCGGTCGCGCCGAACAAAGCCTTGCAGCTGACGGCGCGATAGCATGCTTCTCAAGTAATCTTTTTCCTTCAGCTTGAATGCTGATCGCGCGCCGCAGCTGAAGGCAGTCGTTATGTTGCTTTCCCTGATCCAGTGCGGTTCGATATGAAGAAGATATTCTTTTTACTTCTTTTCATTTTTCTCTCGCAGGCGTGCGGCAATTCTTTAGTGCAGTCACCCCGCGAAGGCTACATTCACACGTCGGACGGCGTTCGACTGTTTTATAAGATTGTTGGAAACGGCGGGGAAACTTTGGTTGCCGTTCACGGCGGACCCGGCAACTCGCTGAATTCGATTTTGCCAGATTTAGAACCTCTGGCGCAGAATCGCACCGTCATCTATTACGACCAGCGCGGCAACGGGCGTTCGGATCTAATCAAAGACCGCGATAAGCTTTCAATCTCCAAACACATCGAAGATTTAGAAGCCGTCCGAACGCATTTCAAACTGGACAAGGTGACACTTTTGGGGAATTCGTGGGGCGGAATGCTCATCGGATTTTATGCCATAGCCTATCCCGATAAGGTTAAGCGAATGATACTCCACAGTCCCGGCGAACCGACAAAGACTTTTATGGTCAAGGCTGACGAAGAAATGCAGTTGCGGTTAAACCAGCAATTTTCTGCGGAACGGAAGAAGCGGTATGCATTCGTCTCGAACTATCAAAATTGGGTTAAAGCCGAAGACCCGA
>JBGTOA010000057.1:0-6475 GCA_041742785.1 Pyrinomonadaceae bacterium
CGCATCGTCCGCAAGTCGCTGTCCAAAGACATGGAAATGCGCTATCAGTCGGCCCGTGACTTGTTGATAGACCTCAAGAATTTGCGCAGAGAGCTCGACATTCAGGGCGAGCTTGAACGTTCGATAGTGCCTAATCGTGAGACAGCAAATGCATCGTTAGAAAATGCAACGCAGATGTATGCATCTAACGCGGTCGCAGCGACGAAAAGCGGACTGGCCGCGGCAACGCACAGTGTAACGTCGTCGTCTTCGAGTCTCGAATACGCCGTCACTCAGGCGAAGAACCATAAGCTCGCGACTGCGGTAGTCGTACTGGTGCTGGTCGCAGTGGCTGCGACCGTCGGCTACTTTGCGTTTGTTTCCAGAGGCGGCAGCACAGACCGGATCAATTCAGTCGCTGTTCTTCCATTCGAAAACCGCAGTGGTAATAGCGATACGGACTACCTTTCTGACGGCCTTGCAGAATCACTCATTTACCGCCTTGCTCAGCTGCCGGGCCTAGAGGTCAGTCCTACAAATTCCGTTCTTAGGTATAAGGGCTCGCAGTTGGATGTCGCGGCAATCGCCAGGGAGCTTGAGGTTGATGCGGTAATGTCTGGAAGGCTGACTCAACGTGGAGATGATCTGACGATAAGCGTCGAATTGACAGACGCTCGTACGAGAAAGCTGATCTGGGCTGAACAGTATGCCCGCAAAATGGCGGACCTTCTGGCTACACAGCGTGAGATAGCAACCGCGGTGACGCAACAATTGCAGCTAAAACTGTCGGGCAACGAGACGGGCCTCACAAAGCAATACACCAATGATAACGAAGCTTACCAACTGTATTTGAAAGGCCGGTTCTATTGGAACAAACGCACGCCGGAGGGTCTCAAAACAGCGATCGAGCAGTTCAAGGCAGCCTCTGACAAGGATCCGAATTTCGCCTTGGCGTATGTCGGTCTGGCAGATTCGTATTTGGTCGGGATCTATAACACCCGAGGCTCTGAAAAAGAACAAATCTCGACGGGGAAAGCATATGCGGTACGGGCCCTCGAAATCGATCCCTCGCTCGCCGAGCCCCACGCCTCACTCGGTCTGGCAAGCACCTATCTTTGGGAATGGTCCGAGTCGGAAAAATATCTGAAACGGGCGATCGAAATAAATCCAAACTATCCCTCCGCTCGTCACTGGTATTCGCGAAGGCTTAGGGCTGAGGGAAGGACTGACGAGGCGCTCGAACAGATCAGGCGAGCTCGCGAGGCCGATGAGCTTTCGGCTGTGATCAGCAACAACCTGGCCGAGAGCCTGTCTGAGACGGGTGACATGAAAGGAGCGATAGATGAATGCCGGCGCAGTCTCGGCATCGCGCCCGCCTGGTTCATTTATAGAACGCTTGCATATGCTCATCTCGCTTTGGGACAGAAGGAAGAGGCTTTGGCAAACGCACGAAAGGCAGGCGAGGCATCAGGAGGCTCCGGGCCGCGTGCGCGTCAGGTGGAAGGCTACGTTCAAGCCGCGATCGGGAACCGGAACGAGGCAATGAGAATCGCCAGTGAGATCGAAGATGAATTTGCAAAAGGTCAGGCCGATGGACGAGATGTGGCCGTTGTGTATGCAGGACTCAGCGAGAAGGACAAGGTTTTCGAATGGCTCGAGAAAGACTTCCAAAAGCGCAGCACATCTCTGGTGGAATTGCGGATGGAGGTCCCGTTTTTACCGCTTCAAAGCGACCCTCGTTTCAAAGATCTTTTGAGAAGGATGGGTCTGCCGGAATGATTTGAATTAGCCAAGACCCCGCACTTCAAAAGAACAGCGAGACAATTTGAGCAGAAACATAGCCCGCGTTCAGCAGGTTAACTGCCTAATCCGAAAGGATCAAAACATGGCCAGCCCCTCGAAATTCGCGCACGTCGTCTATAGCACACGACGCTTTGATGAAATGATTGACTGGTATCAAAGAGTCTTCGAAGCGAAAGTGGTCTATCAAAATCCGGTGCTCGCGTTTCTTACTTACGACGACGAACATCATCGTTTCGCATTCGCCAATTTGTCAGCGCTTATGCCTGAAAGCGTTGCCAGCGAGACGCGGGACAACGCGGGTGTGAATCACGTAGCGTACACGTACGCCAACCTGGGTGACTTGCTTGCTACTTACGAGCGTCTCAAACAGATGGATGTCACACCCTATTGGCGCATTCATCATGGCATTACGCTTTCGCTTTACTACCGGGATCCCGATGGCAATCGAATGGAGTTTCAGGTGGACTGCGGTACGGTCGAAGAGGCCAACGACTATATGCACTCTGACGCCTTCGCTGCGAATCCGGCCGGGGTAGAAATTGATCCGGAAAGTCTGCTGGCACAATACCGCAGCGGAGTACCCGAGCAGCAACTGCTGACGATGCCTGAAGGTCCGATGTCTCCCATCCCACGCGAGCACGGCATGTCTTAGTTGGTTTCTGTGCGAAGCTGTCGGGCGCAACGCGGTAGCGTCGGGTGGTTGTTAATCGTGGAACGCTCTAATGGCACACAGACCCGACGCTACCGCGTTGCGGTACTGACCATTTGCGAGGTCTCGATCTAGAGCAACAGTCGCTGATAATAACCATGAAACGATGCCCCCAATCTCTGCACCGAGCCAATCGTGGACGGTGGCGTAATTCTTATTGAATCAGCTATGGGCTGGCGCTGGCTCACGTCGGGCTTAGTGAAAGAGAGGAAGCCTTCGTTTGGCTGGAAAAAGAGGTGGCCGAGCGTGGGTATTGGGCGGGTGTTTATGCGGTTGCCCCTGAACAGGACGATTTGCGTTCCGATCCGCGCTTCAAGGAAATGTTGAAACGCCTGAATCTGCCGGAATGAACTTGAAAGTAGATGAATAAAGAACTCGAAGCCAACACCACTCTGTCGCATTACCGCATCGTCTCGAAGATCGGCGCGGGTGGGATGGGCGAAGTCTATTTGGCCCAGGACACAAAACTTGATCGCAAAGTCGCATTGAAAATTCTGCCGGCCGACGTAGCATCGAATCGCGATCGCATGGACCGCTTTGTTCGCGAGGCAAAGTCGGCCGCGACGCTCAACCATCCCAACATCGCGCATATCTACGAAATCGGAGAGAGCAACGGCACGCACTACATCGCGATGGAGTTTATCGACGGCCAAACGCTCCGCGATAAGATCCACAGAGACAAAGCACCACTTCCGAAGCTGCTGAGGTATCTGATTCAGGTGGCGCAGGGGTTGTCGAAAGCTCATGCGGCAGGAATCGTTCATCGTGATCTCAAGCCCGACAACATCATGGTCACGCGTGATGGTCACGCGAAGATTCTTGACTTCGGCCTGGCAAAGCTGGTTGAGCCGCAGCAATCGCCCGCGACAAACAGCGACGGAGCGAACAGTGTAGCCACTGCCATCCTAAAACAACGTTCGGCGCCCGGTATCATCCTGGGGACGGTCGGTTACATGTCGCCAGAGCAGGCGCAGGGCAAGACGAACGAAATCGATCAGCGCTCAGACATTTTCTCGTTCGGCTGCATCCTGTACGAAGCGGTAACCGGCCACAAAGCTTTTGCCGGAACGGACCTGATTGATACGCTCAACAAGATCATCCGTGAACCGGTCGCGCCAATAAGCAATTACAATCTCGCTGCACCAACCGACTTGCAAAGAATTGTCCGTCGCTGTTTGGCGAAAGACCCCGATGAGCGTTACCAGTCCATCAAGGATGTGGCGATCGAGTTGAAAGAGGTACGTCGTGAGGTGGCAGGAAGCATCGAGGTCGATACAACCTTCCCGCCGCCGTCTAGAGGCGAAACGGTCCGAGAGTCGGTCTATCAAAGCGCAACAACCAGTGCATCGCCTGAGTCTCTATCAACGCGCGCATCGAGCGCCGAGTATGTAGTCAACGAAATCAAACTACACAAGACCGCCGCCTTGCTGGCGTTGTTGCTGATCGCCGGAACTGGTATCGCGTATGCCTTTTACCGCTATTCGATTCAAGGTCGCAGTGCGCTACGTTTCCAGAATGTGAAGCTGACCCGCCTGACGGCAGAAGGCGACGTAGAGAGTGTTGTAGTGTCGCCCGATGGGAAGTACATCGCTTACTCGCTCGACGAAAGCGGCCGGCGAAGTCTATGGACAAAACATCTGCCTACCGGCAGCCGCGTGACGATTGTTCCAGCCGTAGAAGCGTTGGTGTTGAACGCGAGCATGTTTTCCAACGACGGCAGCTACGTCTACTACACACGAGTGGACGAGCACAATCCACGTGGTGCGCTCTATCAAGTGCCGGTGTTAGGCGGCACGTCGAAAAGGATTATGACAAATGTGTCTCAACCGATCTCGCTCTCCCCAAACGGCAAGCAGGTTGCATTCGGACGCTTTCATTTGACGGGAACGGCAGATGAGTTGTTGCTGGCAAACGTCGATGGCACTGACGAGCGGCACTTGATCACCTTGCACGAGCCTAATTGGTTTAGTGGTGCGGGTCCGGCCTGGTCACCTGACGGAAAAATGCTAGCAATCGGCTATGGCAGCGATGGGATGACGCCTGCAGTCATCTCTATTGTGGATGGTAAGCTAAAGCCGCTTACATCACGACGTTGGGTTTATGTGGGGCGTGTGGCCTGGTTCAGGGATGGTAGTGGGCTCGTTTTTACCGCGCGCGAACAGGCACTGGGGGCTTTACAAATCTGGCAAATATCCTACCCGCATGGCGATGTGTATCGCATCACAAACGATCTGTCTTCGTATGGCTTTTACAGTTTGGCGCTTACCGCCGACTCGAGCGCGCTCGTCTCAGTGCAAGGTGATCCCGGATCAAATATTTGGATAGCTCGGCAAGGTGAGGCCCGCAATGCGCGCGCGGTCACAGCGAGAAAGAATGTGCAGGAAGGACACTACAACCTAACCTGGACTCCAGACGGAAAACTGGTGTTTGACTCAAATGCGAACGCCAAAGCGAGCATCTGGATTGTGAATGCAGACGGCAGCAATCCAAAAGCGTTGACCGACAGTAGCACAGATGACTTTGCGCCGGAGGTTTCGCCTGACGGTCGGTTCATCCTCTTCAATTCCAATCGCAGGGGAAATCCTCAAGCTTTTCAAATGAGCATCGATGGCGGTGAAGCGCGGCAGGTGACTAATGGCGTTGGAGGGGCGGCGACGTTTTCAATTTCACCTGACGGAAAGTGGTTGCTCTACAATCCCTTCACCGGCGGGATTCGAAAACTCTCATTCGCAGATGGAACCGAAACCGAGATACTCGCTAAAGGGAACCTGCGTTATCCTCAGCTTTCTCCGGATGGAAAATTAATTGCCTACTTTTTTGATGATGAACAAACAAACCGCCCGACAATCGCGGTAATAGAATTTGTCAATGGTGCTATAGTCCGTACGTTCGACTTGCCGGTCACGAGTCAATCCAGTCTTTATGAATCCCTCTTTTATCGTGGATTTCACTGGTCGCCCGATGGACGCGCGATTGTCTACATAAATACGCTTGGGGGCGTGTCCAATCTTTGGAGCCAATCGCTCGACGGCGGCACAGCAAAGCAAATCACCGACTTCAAATCCGATCTGATTTACAACTTTGCCTACTCTCGCGATGGGCGCCAGCTTGCGCTCGCTCGCGGAAGCCACACGCGCGACGCGGTGCTGATTAGCGAAGTAAAATGAAAAACAGTGGAGAACTCCACTCTTAGCTGCCATCAGCCAACATGAATCTGTCGCATAACCGCAATTCAGCCGCGTTAGGATCGAATGAGCCAAAATCCATTAAACCAGAATAAAGCACTCATAACACAAATGAGCGAAACGCTATCCTCCAACACGACGCTCGGACACTACTCGATCGTCTCCAAGATTGGCGCAGGCGGCATGGGCGAAGTTTATCGCGCTCGTGACACAAGACTTGACCGTGAAGTCGCGATCAAACTTCTGCCCGCGAATTACGCACGTGATCTGGATCGATTGAGGAGATTTGAGTCAGGAAGCACGCGCCACCTCTGCGCTCAATCATCCGAATATTCTCACCGTTCACGACATCGGCACTCATGAGGGCTCCCTCTATATGTGCGCTGCGCGACGACCCGCGCTTGAGGGATTTGCTTCGTCGAATGATTTTGCCGGAATGAATTTGAATCAGATGAATAAAGAATTCGCAGCCAACAATACGCTCTCGCACTACCGCATCGTCTCGAAAATCGGCGCGGGTGGAATGGGTGAGGTGTATCTGGCAGAGGACACAAAACTCGATCGCAAGGTGGCGATCAAATTTCTGCATGAGGAGTTCATGAAGGACGCGGACAAACTGAATCGCTTTGTTCAAGAGGCAAAGGCCGCGTCAGCTCTCAATCACCCTAACATTCTGACCGTTTATGAGATCGGTGAGGTAGACGGCAAAAACTATATCGCGACGGAGTTGATCGACGGCCAGACTCTGCGTAAGCATCTTTCGCAAAAGGAATCGCTGCAGCTAAATCAAATCCTGAAG
>JBGTOA010000062.1:0-8895 GCA_041742785.1 Pyrinomonadaceae bacterium
GAACTGGGTCGCCTGGCACCTTTCAGACGATTGGACTGGCTCGTTGACTCGAATCGATACGTTCCGTCCCGATCCCGAGCTGCCGGTGGAGTGGAATCGTGTAAACCAATTCGATTACACAGGCTCCGGCTTTGATCGGGGACACATGACTCCTTCGGCTGATCGGCTTGCAAACCTGCCGTTGAATCAGGCGACGTTCCTGATGGACAACATCATTCCACAAGCTCCTTTCAACAATCAGCAGACGTGGAATTTCATGGAGCAGGACCTCAGAGACTTCACACCGGCGAATGAGCTTTATATCGTCAGCGGCGGTGCGGGGATTGGCGGAAGCGGCAACAACGGTTTTGCCGAGACGATCGCAGGAGGAAGAATCACTGTTCCCGCCTATACCTGGAAGGTAGTGTTGATCATCCCCAAGGGTGATGACGACATCTCCCGGGTGACGTGCGGCGCGCGAACCATCGCAGTCATTGTTCCTAACACCAATGCCGTAAGCAGCGACTGGACGCAATACATCACAACGGTTGACGCGGTTGAGCAACTGACAGGATATGACTTCTACGCAAATCTTCCGGATGCGGTGGAGTATTGCGTGGAAGCCGGCACCAATGGAACCAATCCTCCGGGAACAGAAGGACAATCCGTCACGACCGATGAGGACACTCCTAAGTCGATCACGTTGACGGCGGCTTCTCCCGGAAACCCACTCACCTACACCATCGTCAGCGAACCGACAAACGGCGGGCTTACCGGATCGGGCGCTGGTCAAACTTACACACCAGCCGCAAACTACTGCGGTTCAGACAGCTTTACATTCAAGGTCAATGACGGAAACAGTGATTCAAATACGAGTACGGTCAACATCACTGTTACCTGCGTCAATGATCCACCGGTGGCGGTTGGCGACAGCTACAGCACGGACATAAACACGCAGTTAGCTGTGTCTGCGCCGGGCGTTCTCGAAAACGATTCCGACCCAGTTGAAGGAAGCAGTGTTACAGCCGTTCTCGTCTCAGATGTCTCAGACGGCCAGCTAACGCTGAGCGCGGATGGTTCGTTTACCTACGATCCCGACGCCGGCTTTACCGGCACTGACAGCTTTACGTACAAAGCCAATGATGGGGACGACGACTCGAACGTGGTTACCGTTTCGATCGCCGTTAACGATGACGAGGCCCCCGTTCTTTCTTCGTCGATTGCCACGACGCTGCTGACTGCAACCAACAGCAAGCTGTTCAATGTTGGTCTTACGGCGAGCGCCACCGACAACAGTGGTGAACCAGTGACGATTCAAGTCACGGTCTACGGTGACGAGGACGACCAAACTCCAACTGTGAACAACACCGTGCATTCACCTGATGCGAAGGACCTTGCTCCGATAACGCTGCGACTCCGCGGCGAACGGGTCGAAGCCAATAACGGACGCGTTTACCTGATCGTCGTAACGGCAACTGATACTTCGGGCAACGTTAGTCGCAATTACCACGCTGTGGTCGTGCCGAAGAGCAATAAACCAGCTAACGTCGATATGGCGATCGCGGAAGGTGCGGCAGCCAAAGCCTACGCCGAAACAAATGGAGTACCGCCCCCGGGATACTTCACCATCGGCGATGACCTGGTAATTGGCCCTAAGCAATAACCTCGCATCCCGCATTCCTATGCGGCTGCTAAGAAAAAGGGCGGGAACTCAAGTTCCCGCCCTTTTTGCTTATCCGGCCGAAAGGCTGTTGGACCTACGCTGAGCTCGTGTTATTCGGTCGACACGAGTTCCTCGTTATTCAATGCCGCATGCAGCGTATGCCAGGGGAGCGTCGCACACTTAACCCGCACCGGAAAATCTCGCACGCCCGAGAAAATCTTTAGGTGGCCAAGCTCGTTGCTCGGTTCTTCCACATCGTTGTCTCCCGCCACCATTTCATGGAACTGACTGAATAGCTGTTCTGCCTCAAGCTTGCTTTTTCCTTTAACGGCCTGGGTCATCATACTGGCAGCAGCTTTCGAGATGGCGCAGCCCGAGCCTTCGAAGCTGATTTCAGAAACGGCGTCGTCTTGCAAATGCAAATAGACTGTGAGGTGATCGCCACAGAGTGGATTAAAGCCTTCGGCCGAGTGATTCGCGTTCTCGAGTTTACGAAAATTCCGCGGCTTCCTGTTATGGTCGAGAATGACCTGTTGATAGAGTTCGCTGAGTTCTGACATATGAACAGGTGCCCCAAAGACTAGTTCACGGTTTTAACTGCTCGCAGCCTTCCCAATCGCTGACTCCCAGCCGCCAAATCTCATCAAAAGCCGCAGGCGACAGCCTGCTCGCTGGATACTTACAAACAAGTGTCCATAGGTTGCGAACAGCATCGTCCGGGTTTTCCTCTCGAATCGCTATTCTTGCAAGGTTGAGAAGGACCTCGTCCATTTTTGAATAGCTCGGATACCTCCGTGTGATCTCGAGTAACCGGGACTGCGCGCCTTTCAAACCACCGTGCTGACGACCGAGGTAAAATTGTGCGAGTTGTAGATTATGTTCCGCCAGCAGCTCGTGAATCGGTTTGAGATCTTCCACGATCCGCAGTCTGAGCGGGGTATCCGGATCACGCGTTAGAATGGCTTCCAAACTTCGTTCCGCTCGTCTGGCCACATCCGTCTTGCGGCTGAAAAAGGCGGAACTCAACAACTGAATATCCGCCTCCGCCGCAAGCAACAAATCAACTTCTGAATCGACTAACTTACTAGCCTCCTGGGATCGAGTGGCGGTGGCCAACAACAACACCACAGCCACACTGAGCGCGAATCGGAGCGATTGGTTATTCGACCAAATCCGTTTCATATCAGGAACTCGTCTAGACCCGATTCACTTAACCGAGTTAGGGGAGTGAACTTTACTCGATGGCGTGTCAAAATCAGTCAGTACCACCATGCGATAACAAGTGGCCCTCCGCGCAATGTCCGTCCCATGACCCACCGGCTACGCGCGGTACTAACCTCATTGCTTTTCAGCTAAAGATCTCGATCACCCTTTCAACCGTCTTCGTAAACACGTCGACTTCTTCCTTCGTGTTGTAGAAAGCAAACGACGCTCTGGCGGTGGCGGGCAGGTTGAACCGTTGCATCACCGGTTGCGCGCAGTGATGTCCGGCGCGGACCGCGATGCCTTCCTGGTCGAGAATGGTGCCGATGTCGTGCGGGTGAATCTCGTCGATGACAAACGACAGAACACTTGCTTTCTTCTTCGCTGTGCCAATGATACGCACGCCTTCGATCGCTGAAAGTTTTTCCGTGGCATAGCGCAACAGCTCAGCTTCATGCGCTGCGGCTTTTTCACGCCCAATACTGTTCAGGTAGTCGATTGCGGCACCCAAACCAATCTGTGAAGCGATCGCAGGCGTCCCGGCTTCAAACTTGTTCGGCAGGTCAGCATAAGCAGTCTTCTCAAACGTTACGCTTTTGATCATGTCGCCGCCGCCCTGAAACGGGTTCATCTTTTCCAGCATCGATGACTTGCCATAGACCACTCCGCTTCCGGTTGGTGCATACATCTTATGACCTGAGAAAGCATAGAAATCACAGTCGAGGTCCTGCACATCAACTGGCATGTGCGGGGCGCTTTGTGCTCCATCAATCAACACCGGCACGCCATACTTGTGAGCCTGCTCGATCATATGATGCACCGGGTTAATCGTCCCCAGCGCATTCGAAACGTGAGTGATTGCCACCAGCTTCGTTCGCTCATTCAGTAACGCTTCGTACTCATCCATCAGCAGCTCGCCGGCGTCGTTCATCGGAATCACACAAAGACGAGCGCCCTTCTCTTCACATAGCATTTGCCAGGGAACAATGTTGGCGTGATGCTCCATCGCAGAGATGATTATTTCGTCGTCGGCGCTTATGAACTTCCGGCCGTAACCGTGCATTACGAGGTTAATGCCTTCGGTGGCGCCACGGACAAAGATGCACTCCCTGGCTTCGCGAGCATTGATGAAACGCTTGATCTTCTCACGAGCACCCTCGTAAGCAGTGGTAGCTTTCTGGCTGAGATAGTGGACACCGCGGTGAATATTCGAGTGTTCGTGCTCGAGATAGATGCTGCCGCGATCGATGACCACTTGCGGCACCTGTGACGAAGCGGCATTGTCCAAATACACCAGCGGCTTGCCGTTTACCGTCTGCCGCAGTACGGGAAAATCTCCGCGAATCCGCTCGACATCCCATGCCTCGCCGGCACTCGCTATCTTCACTGACTTCTCTGTCACAGCCATTCCTTAAACTCGCTTCGTGAACTCTCCGAGGACTCTGTATGCGCGTTTGCCAGCTGAAGTCAGTACCGTAAGGCGGTAACGTCGGGTCTGAGACTCGGCAGAGTGCAACCGGCGCTGCGACCCGACGCTACCGCGTTACGGTACTGACTCGGGCTTCTTCTGTTGAGAATTTAGACTTCCAGACGAGCGTTCAGGCGATTCAAAACTGCTTCGTCGAGCTGCCGACGAATTGAATCCACCGAAATGTTTGCAATCACTTCCTCGGCAAACCCATAAGTCAAAAGATTCCGAGCCAGATCCGGATGAATGCCTCGCGTTTCCAGGTAAAACAGCTCGTCTTCGTCAATCTGTCCCACGGCGGCGCCATGCGCACACTTCACATCGTCGGCAAGAATTTCCAGTTGGGGCTTGGTGTCAACGCGGGCATCCTTCGAAAGCAGCAGATTCTTGTTAGTCTGCATGGCATCGGTTTTCTGCGCGTCATGCCGAACAAAGATCTTACCGTTGAATACGGCGCGCGAATTCCCGTCAAGGATTCCCTTGTACAACTGATGGCTACGGCAATTCGGCTTGCGATGATCGATCACCGAATGAGTGTCTGTGTGCTGGTCAGTGGTGACAATGTATAAACCATCAACGCGGCACTCGGCGCCTTCGTTGTCCATGATGGCGGCAATATCGTGACGAGAAAGCTGCGCACCCAGCGTAATCGTCGTCGCATCGTAATTGCTGTCTCGGCCGAGATCCGCAACAGTCGTCGCCACATGAAACGCTTTCCTGCCTTCCCGCTGAACCTTGTAGTGCTGCACCCGAGCGTTGTCCTTCAGAGCGAGTTCCACAACTGCGTTGGTGAAATAAACTTCCTCGCTGGTGGCAGCGTAACTCTCGATCAAACTGACGCTACTGTGCTCATCAGCGACAACTAAAACCCGAGGGAAACTGACCTCCGGCGCGGCGCAGGGATCAGAGATAAAAACCAGGTGGAGTGGCGCTTCAACTACAAGATTTTTTGGAACGTAGAGGAAAGCACCGGATGTTAGAAATGCAGTATTCAGCGCCGCAAAGCCGTTGGCTACATAATCCGCACCCTGAGCCAAATGCTGCCAGACAATGTCTCCGTAACGTTCATCTTCGACTGCTGCTGAAAGGTCGATCACTACCATCCCGTTAGGCAGTGACGCCAGGTTGGACAAGTCATCGCGAAGCACGCCATTTACAAAGACCAACTGGCTTCCGGCGGTTTCTGGATAGGTGAACTCGGCCAAGTCGAAAGTTGAATTCGCTTGGCCACCTGACACCTCGAAATCGATCTTCGCGAGCGGCGCCACATTTGTGTACTTCCACTCTTCATCCTTGACCGAGGGGAAGCCAAACTCTGAAAAGTGATGCATTGCATTCTGACGCAGACGGGCCAGCCAGGAGTTTGAATTGGAGTGCTTTCGCGACTGCTGTGACCGGAATGCGCGCTGATAGGAAGTCTCGTTTTGAATGATTTCAGTTGCCATAACTCAATTCGCCGGGGCAGTCGCGCTCGTCAAGTCGCCGGTTGTCTTCAGCCAGTCGTATCCCTTCTGTTCGAGTTCCAGCGCCAATTCCTTGCCGCCTTCTTTTGCAATTCTGCCGTTGGCCAACACATGCACAAAGTCAGGCACAATGTAGTTAAGCAGGCGCTGATAGTGCGTGACCACAATCATCGCGTTGTTTTCATGGTGCAGTTGGTTCACGCCGCCGGCGACGATTCGCAAGGCATCGATGTCGAGGCCGGAATCAGTCTCATCAAGAATGGAAAGCTTTGGTTCAAGCACAGCCATCTGCAGAATCTCGTTGCGCTTCTTTTCGCCGCCCGAGAATCCCTCGTTCACCGAACGCGACATAAAGCTCGCATCCATCTCGACAACCTTCGCGCGCTCTTTCAGCAGATCTTTGAACTCGAGTGGATCGAGTTCTTCTTCGCCAAGGTGCTTTCGCTTTTCATTGTAGGCAAGCCGTAGAAACTGGGCGTTGGAAACACCCGGCACTTCGATGGGATATTGGAAAGCCATGAAGACCCCTTCGCGAGCGCGCGCGTCGGGAGTCAACTCCAGCAGGTTCTTTCCTTCGTAAAGGACTTCGCCCTTTGTCACTTCATACGCCGGGTGCCCCGCGAGGACTTTTGCCAAAGTCGATTTTCCGGAACCGTTGGGCCCCATGATGGCGTGAATCTCACCTTTTTTGACGGTCAGGTTTATGCCACGCAGAATTTCGTTGCCGTCAACGCTTGCATGCAAGTCTCGAATTTCTAACACGTATGGTTACTCCTAAAATAGTGACAAGTGACAGGTAACAAGTGACAAGCAAGATAAACCCCTGCTTTTCTCTTACTTGTTACTTGTCACTCGTCACTTGTCACTCTTATCCAACGCTGCCTTCCAACTTCATACCCAGCAGTCGTTGTGCTTCGACAGCAAATTCCATTGGCAACTGCAGAAACACGTCCTTGCAGAAGCCGTTAATAATCAAAGACACCGCGTCTTCCTGCGAGATGCCGCGCTGCTGTAGATAGAACAACTGCTCTTCGCTAATCTTCGAAGTAGACGCTTCGTGCTCGACTCGCGAGCTATTATTCATCACTTCAATATACGGAAATGTGTTAGCTCCGCAGTTCGAACCAATCAACATCGAGTCACATTGCGTGTAGTTGCGTGCGCCTTCAGCCTTCGGCATCACTTTCACCAAACCGCGGTAACTGTTGTTCGATCTTCCGGCGGCAATTCCTTTCGAGATGATCGTCGAGCGAGTGTTCTTGCCAATATGGATCATCTTCGTACCCGTGTCGGCCTGCTGTGCATGATTCGTCAGCGCCACTGAATAGAACTCGCCGATCGAATTGTCACCCAGCAGGATGCACGAAGGATACTTCCAGGTGATTGCAGAACCGGTTTCAACCTGTGTCCAGGAGATCTTGGAATTGCGTCCGGCACACTTGCCGCGTTTCGTAACGAAGTTATAGATCCCGCCGACACCCTCTTCGTCTCCGGCATACCAGTTCTGCACCGTCGAATATTTGATCTGTGCATCGTCCAGCGCAATCAGTTCCACCACCGCCGCGTGCAGTTGGTTCTTATCAAACTTCGGCGCCGTACAGCCTTCGAGATAGGAAACGTGAGCACCTTCCTCGGCGATAATCAACGTGCGCTCAAATTGCCCCGACTCCGAATTGTTGATGCGGAAGTAGGTCGAGAGTTCCATCGGACAACGCACACCCTTTGGAATAAACACAAACGACCCGTCGGAAAAGACCGCGCTGTTCAAAGCTGCGAAGAAGTTGTCATTGCTCGGTACGACCGAACCCAGGTATTTCTGTACCAGCTCGGGATACTCACGAATCGCTTCCGTGAACGAACAGAAGATCACGCCGTGCTTTTTCAGTTTTTCTTTGTAAGTAGTGGCCACGGAAACCGAGTCGAATACAGCATCGACCGCCACACCCGCCAACTGCTTTTGTTCGGTTAAGGGAATCCCAAGCTTCTCAAACGTCCGCAGCAATTCCGGATCGACTTCATCCAAACTCGCTTTTGTCGCTTTCTGTTTTGGCGCGCTGTAATAAATTACGTCCTGGTAATCGATCTTGGGATACACAAGATGCGGCCAGTGCTTTGGCTCAGTCATCGTCAACCAGTGACGATAAGCCTTGAGCCGAAAATCCAGCATCCACTCGGGTTCGTCCTTCTTCTCGACAATCAGGCGAATGGTCTCTTCTGACAGGCCACGCGGAATCATGTCCGACTCAATATCGGTAACAAATCCGTATTTGTATTCTTGTTGTCCCAGCAGTTCTACTGTGCTCATCGTTTGCGCTCGAGTCTCAATAATTAATTTATGAATTACGCCTGTAACTGGTCTGTTGTCGCACGCTGTCGAATTCCCTGAATGCGATGCAACGCCTCATCAACCTTTGCTTCGGTGCCCAACAATTGCGAGAGTGTGATTTCGGAAAGCGCGTTGTCTACTATCTGGTGCAACTCCAGGATCACAGGACGAATTCCACAGTCGCCCGTGTGTACGCACGAATCGAGAACCCCTGTGTAACTCTTGCAATGGGATTCGGTCTGCTTGCCGTCCAGTACGCTGATCACTTGATTCAAACGAATTTCACCAGCGGGACGAGCCAGGTGATAGCCACCTCGCGTACCTCGCTGCGACTGCACCAGCCCGGCCTTGTTGAGAATCCACATCAGCTTGCCGGCATTAGCCACAGAAATCCCTTCAAGCCGCGCAATCTGCGCCAGCGTCAAAGACTGCCCTTCCTTGTCCGCCTTCGCAAGCTGTAGCAGACAGCGAAGTCCATACTCTTCCTGGGCTGATATTTTCATTGGCCCGGGCAGTCTACCGAATCCTTACTTTTTAGTCAACATTGGATAAGTAGCTGTGCGGAAGGCAGATAACGACTTTCTATGACACACATTCAGCGGGTGTAGTTAAATTCGATGTAACCGATCAGCCGGATGGGTTTCCCATCGACCATGGTGGGACTGAACTGCCAACCGCGCGCCGCCTGTTCGGCGCTCTGGCGAAGCAACAGCGGACCTTCAGACTTGAAGACTCCAACCACTTTTCCGTTTTCATCCAGTCCGACGTGAACTCGGACCACGCCCTCGACACG
>JBGTOA010000001.1:0-94776 GCA_041742785.1 Pyrinomonadaceae bacterium
GCAATGGCGCCAGCGAGATCTGGAATCCATTGATGCGGTAAAGAAGATCGGAACGAAACGAACCGTCTTCCACAACCGAATCAAGGTTGCGATTTGTGGCCGCGACTATTCGCACGTTGACTTCCACTTTTCTCACGCCGCCCACGCGAAAGAACGTTCGCGTCTCAATAGCGCGCAGGAGCTTTGCCTGCAGTTGGGCCGGCAGTTCCGTCACTTCATCAAGAAACAGGGTACCGCCATCAGCTAGTTCGATAAGACCAAGTTTGCGACCCTTTGCTCCTGAGAAGGCACCGGCTTCATACCCGAATAGCTCTGACTCGAGCAGCGACTCCTGAAAGGCAGCACAGTTGAGATCGATAAAAGACCCTTCAGCGCGAGTCGAGAGCCGGTGAATCGCATGTGCGATCAGCTCCTTGCCGGTGCCGGATTCGCCCGTGATCAGCACCGACGCATCCGAAGGAGCAACTCTTCCCACCAGCCTCAGCGCCTCAGCCATCGCATCGGACACTGACACGACTTCCGGTAGACCAGACTGTCTCGCCAGTTGCTCTCTTAAACGCGTGTTATCCACTCGCAGCCGGCGTTTCTCCGCCGCCTGCTTAACGCGCACGTCGAGTTCATTGATGCGATACGGCTTGGTGAGATAGTCGTACGCACCCAACTTCATTGCCTCTACCGCAGTTTCGACCGTGGCCTGGCCCGTTAGCATGATCACCTCGGGCGGGTTCGGTCGTTCATGAATTCGACGTAAAACTTCCATCCCGTCAATGCGCGGCATATTGATATCGCAGAGCAGCACATCAACGTTGCTTTCCTCCAGCTTACGCAAGGCTGCTTCACCATCAGGCGCCGCCTGCACGCGGTAGCCCAGCCGCTCCAACTCCTTCTGCAACACAAGACGGAGATTCGCCTCGTCCTCTGCAATCAGAATTCTTGGTGCCTGTTGCTCGCTCAACCTGCTGGTTCTCCGTTGTGATTAGCCGCGGGGAGTGAAATCGTGAAAGTAGTTCCGACGCCCACTGTGGATTGCACGTCGAGACTGCCACCATGCTCCGTTAAGATACCATAACAAACTGCGAGGCCTAGCCCTGTCCCGTGACCAACTTCTTTCGTCGTGAAGAACGGCTCAAAAATCTTCGGGAGATTGTCAGACGGAATACCGATGCCCGTATCGGCAACCTCGATTAGAATGCTGAGGCCGACTTCGCGTGCTGAAATTCGCAACACACCACCAAACGGCATCGCATCTACGGCATTAGTCGCCAGCGCAATCACGGCTTGTTGTAACTGCCCGAGATCACCCAGCACGGGGGGGAGATCAGGAGAGGCAGTCACCTGGATATCAATTTTTGCGCCGCGTTTTTGATGGGCCAGCAGCCGAGCAACGCTCGTAACCACATCTCCCACGCTGAGTGGTGCGTGTTGCGCAGCGCGTGTCCGACTGAAATCAAGTAACCCGTTCGTGATCGATTTACATCGAAAAGCTTCGCTGCGAATCAATCCGAGATATTCACGCAGGTCGTCCTGGGCAGGCGAGTCAGCAAACGCCCCCTCAGATACCCGAGACTCCAGCGCTTCGGCACACGCGGAAATAGTAGCAAGGGGATTGTTAATCTCGTGAACTACACCGGACGCCAGTCTGCCAACCGCGGCGAGCTTCTCAGCGCGCGCGACCGCCCGGTTTGCTTCCACCCTCGCGGTGATCTCTTCTCCAACAGTAATCACGTGAGACACAGAGCCCAGCTCGTCAATCCACATTGGGATCTTACTGATCAGCCAGTATTTAGTTTCGCCATTTGCGGTGACTGTCTCCTGCTCGATTCTTTCAATCTTCCCGCTTTCAAAAACGCGCTGAAACTCGTCTTCAAGCACCTCTTTTTTCTGGCGAGTTAATACTTTGAAGATGTTCTTCCCCAGTGCCGAACCGCGCGGAATGCCGAGCTCTCCCAACTCGCGATTGCGGTTCCAGGCAACGACGCGGTAGGTGCGGTCGACTGCGTAGAGCGAGAGCGGCAGGCTGTCGATTATCGCTTCAATGAATCTACGCTGATCCTCAATCTCAACAGTGCGACGATCCACTTCCTCAGCCAACGTAACCGACGCGTCACGTGCGGCCTGGTAAAGTGAAGATACGTGGGCGGCGAGTGAGGCTTGCTGGGCGGCTGCGTCCACAAGCCGGCATTCAGTCTCTCCACATGCTTCGCGGGTATCGAACGCAATTACAAGCGCGCCCTTCGTGCGCCCACTAAAACGCAGTGGCGCGGCATATTCGACCGTGTGCGTGTCATCGCGGATTAGGAACTGATCGACTTCTGTGATGAGCGACGGTACAGCCACGCTTGCAGATTGAAGCCAGTGCTCCAGTCGATCCTGTTGGAAGAGCGCGATGCCTTCTGCGCTACCTTCCCGATCGAAAACACAGCCGATCGCATTGCCCAGATTCAAATAGGCAGCACACATTACTGCGCCGGTGGCTTCGTAAGTAGCACCCGCAACCCGGCGCACCAGTTGTTCTGGCTCCAGCGCTCGCAGCAATCCTCGACCAAGATCTGCCAGGAAACGCAGTTCGCGATTCGTGCCTGTCAGAACCCATTCACGTTGCGCGGCGCGAAGGCGTGAGTCAGCTCGAGCCAGTAGCTCGCCGGATGACGAAGTCTTAGGTAGGTAATCATCCGCGCCCGCCAGGAAGGCATTGACCCTGACAGTCTCAGGATCTCCATCGGAAAAAGTGATGATCGGAATGTTGCTCGTGCGCGGCTGAGTGCGAAGCAGCCTGCACAACGCCAAGCCGTCTTCGTTGGCGACGTTCAGGAAAATGAGGTCACAGTGTTGTTCATTTAGTGCCCGCAACGATGATGGCGCATCAACGGCGAAGAGAGCTGTGAATCCTGCGCCGGCAAAAATGTTGGACAGTCGTCTTTGTTCGCCGCTGTCGCGGTCGACAATTAAAACGATCGGGTTTTGTGGGAAGTGCCTAACGGACAACGGCATGCATTCAATCCTGAGGTCCCGTAGCGGGTCAGGGGATTCAACCCCTGTCAGCGATTGAAAGCGATGGATGAGGGGAATGTCAAGAAGTATGTCCAGGCTGTCCTGGCTAGATCAACCTTTAGTTGACGGACACCGAGGCAAGATTGTCCAAGTCTATCTCCACTCGATTCTCCTGCTTGTCCTGCCCGCGCGCCAGCTTATCCATTTTGTGCAACGACTTCGTCCGGTACATTGCCTGGTCGGCAGCAACCAACAGCTGGTCCAGCGATTGACCGTCCTGTCCGAACGTCGCGGTGCCGATGCTGATCCCGACTCGGGCTCGGCGATTTCCTCGCACATGCAGCGAAAAGCCTGCGACTGCTTGTTCTATTCTCATCCGCAGCTCATCGACCTGACTGCCAACCAATTCCTGCACGACCGCGACAAACTCATCGCCGGCGTATCTCGCAAGAAAATCGTATTCGCGCAACTGGGCCTGAATAATGCCGGCCATCTCACGCAACATCTTGTCACCCACTTTGTGACCGTATGTGTCATTCACGATCTTGAAATCATCAAGGTCCAGCATCACGACCTGAAACGACTTTCCCGTACGTCGCGCGCGCGAGGCTTCTTCCTCGAAACGAAGTGCGAGGTATCGAGCGTTAGGTAAGGCGGTAAGGGGATCTGTCAGCGCATTTGATTCTGCCTCGGCATGATGCATTGCATTTGCCAACGCGTCCGAGGCCAGCCTGGTCACTGTCTCGAGCAGACGCATGTGATCGTCCGTGTACAACTCCAACTCTGTTGAATAGATCGAGATGGCTCCCAATAACTGCTGATCTTTGTACAACGGCAACGAGGCCATCGAACGATAGTCGTGCTCAATAGCGAGGCCCGTCAGGTCCAGTTGTGGAGGAAGCTGATTCATCGCGGTGCGATTCGCAAGGGCAAACCCGGTTACACCTTCACCGGGCGCAACGCAGCGTGATGAAAGTTCCTGCGCATTTCGGCCGGCTACGTGTGCGGCGACCGCATAGCCCTTGATCTCGTCATACAGGTAGACGACGCACGTATCGAACGGCACCACGTGCCCAAACTTATCTACCAGTATGGAGAGTGTCGCTTCGACATCGAGGGACGAGCCGAAGGTTCTCGCGATCTCGTAGAGAGCGTAAACTTCCTGATGCGCGCTCTTGATTTGATTGTAAGCTATGAACGAACCGCGGTCTCTTGTTTGGGCGATATCTATTTCGCTCAGCGCCAGCGTGTCATGCAGGTCAACTGGAGCGGCAGACTGTTGCGGCAAGCCGGTCGCGGCTATTTGAATTTCAAACCGAGCGAGGTTATGGATGAAGAGATCAACTATATTTGGATCGAAATGTGTTCCCGCTCCACGACGCAGAAAGGCCAGGGCTTCGTCACGTGTCATACCTCGTCGAAAGGGCCGGTCTTCGCGAACCGAGTCAAAACAGTCGACAACCGAGATGATGCGTGCGGTGATTGGAATCTGCTCGCCCATCAATCCATCCGGATATCCTTTGCCGTCCCACTGTTCGTGGTGATGACGGATGATAGGCGTTACGGGGTAGGGAAAATCCACCCGGCCCAGCAACTGGGCGCCAACCGTGGTATGGATCTTCATCTTCTCAAACTCAGCCGCGGTTAGACGTCCTGGCTTGTTAACGATGTGTGCCGGCACTGCAAGCTTACCGACGTCGTGGAGCAGCGCTCCTGCTTTCAAGGCTGCAATCTCATTTGAAGGCAGATCCAGCATCTCGCCCATGCCGGCAGCATAGATCTGAACGCGACGGACATGGCAATGCGTCGTTTGATCTTTCGCGTCAATGGCAGTGGCGAGTGCCTCGGCAGTAGCAAGGTGCAGCTTGCTAAGTTGTTCGGCTTCATTTGTCTTGGCCTTGAGTCTCAGCCACGCAGCGGTAAAAAGATAAGCACTTAAGCTCAAAGCGGAACTGACCACTACGAAATAAACTCCCGGGTGTGTGGCCCAGGCGGTCAAGAGAATAGCGGCGAGGACAATTGGAAAGCTGTAGAGGGCTCGGTTAGTGGCAACCATATCGGGTCGGTCTCTCTCTCTCTCTCTCTCTCGAATCCTGCATTTTGAACTCTGCAGCTGGCCCTTGGGTTCGATGAAATTCTCAAGTGCTAACAACTTGCCGCGAATGAACCGGAAGCGATGCTGGAGCAACTCAGCGACCGCTTCCGGTTTTTCCTGGGGCAACAGCGGGCTTGTTCAAGCGCCCGCTTGGCTGGGTGAGATCCTGTTAGCGTGGCCCGTTCGATCGCCGCGCTTTTCAAAGTTTTGGCGGCTTCGGACTCCGTGCGGAGAGTCCGAGAAGCTCAGGAGCTTCCGAGCCGCACCATCCCTTTCTCAATTGACGTGCCGCGACCAGTAAATGCTCAAAAGATCGAAACACTCGCCAAATGACTCGATCTAGTTACCGGAGTAGAAAGGGTGGGGTGAGTAGCAATCAGGCTGACAGGTCAGATTGGCTGTTCAGTCATGCTGCCTGAAGAGGGACGGGTGAGAAGTGACAAGTGACAAGTTTACAAGTCATTAGGTGTTTGGTGTTTGGCTCATCTTACTTGTCATCTGTCACTTGTCACTTCTCCCCCGGTTAGGTCAAGGTATCTATCGTGCCAAGATTCAGACGCAGGCTTCCGGACGTACATCCACCGGTTGGTTACATCGAGCTCCTCAGGCGAAACCATAACTTTCGTCAGCTATGGCTCGGGCAAGTTGTCAGCCAGCTCGGCGACTGGTTCAACACCATTGCGCTATACACAATTATTCTTAATCTGACCGGCTCTGGCCGTGATGTTGGTCTCTTACTCGTTGCGCGCTTCGTTCCGAGTTTTATCTTTGGACCTTTCTCTGGAGTGCTTGCCGACCGCTTCAGCCGGCGCTCGATAATGATCATCTCGGATTTGCTTCGAGCTGGAACAGTGCTCGGGTTCCTTTTCGTGCGGCGCGCCGATCAGCTTTGGATAATATATGTGCTCACAATCGTCCAGTTGGGCCTCTCAACATTCTTTGAGCCGGCAAAAACTGCGGTCATTCCCTCGATAGTGTCAGATCGAGAACTGGTTGCGGCAAACGCTATATCATCTGTTACGTGGTCGGTGATGCTAACGCTCGGCGCGTTCATCGGCGGAGTTATCACGGGTTGGTTTGGTACCGATGTGTCGTTTATTCTCGACGCCTTCACCTATTTGCTCTCGGCGGCGCTAATCGCCCGCGTACGCATACCGGCACGAGAGCCGCCCGCGAAAAGAAAACTTACGGTCAAGCGGGCACTGGGGATCACTGAAACTATTGAAGGGGCACGCTACGTAATGCAAAGGCCCCGAGTGCTGGCGCTGCTGCTCGTAAAACCTGCGTGGGGCTTAGGGGGTGGAATACTTACGTTGCTCGCAGTGTTTGGTGAAAGAATTTTCCCGGTGGGCAGGAGTGCGGCGACAGGGATTGGTGTTCTTTTTGCTGCACGCGGAATCGGCACGGCAGTTGGTCCGATCGTGGCTCGCCGTTTTTCAGGCGACGGAAAAGGCCGAATGCAGGCAGCCATAGGCATTTCATTCGTGATTGGTGGAATCTTTTACATCGCATTCGGAAGTGCAACGAGTTATGTTTTCGCGCTCATCGTATTGGGTGTTGCCCATACCGGAGGTAGCATCCTTTGGGTGTTCTCGACAGTGCTGCTGCAAAGAAACGTCGAGGATAGTTTTCGAGGACGAGTGTTCGCGGCCGAGTTGGCATTGCTTACTCTGACGATGGCTGCTTCCAACTACGCCACGGGAGAGATGTTGGATCGACTGGGCTGGTCGCCACGACTATTGACTATCGGTATTGGCGTTTTTTTCCTTTTGCCCGGCGTGGCGTGGTTCCTGACTCAACGCTGGTGGGATAAAGGAGAAGACGATGTCGTCGATCATGTGGTAACGGCGGAGGCAACTTCGGAAGTAAAGTCTGCGTAGGACAAGCATTTCTGCCGGTTTCTTTTCAAGGATCGCGCCACCTCCAATGCCGCTAATGTCTGAAACCCTGGAATCACCGATGAACTCACAGATAGACGAAGCGGTTGAAATAAAGCTCGCTCCCTTCGATCTCGCTGTTCATGAGCTGGATCACGAAATCTGGAGCTCCGCTCAGCCTGTTCTCATCACCCATTACTGGTCCGGCGAACCTGCCCCACAAACACGACATGTCGAAGCGCGACTTATCTGGACACCTACTGCTCTTATCGCACGATTTGAAGGTAAGCAAACCGAACCCTTGATCATCAGTTCTTCTCCACAGACGAAGACAAAGACATTCGGACTGTGGGACCGGGATGTCTGCGAGATCTTTCTGGCGCCGAATGTCGGCCAACCGAACCGCTATTTTGAGTTTGAGGCAGCGCCTACTGGTGAGTGGGTCGATCTCGCCATCAGACAGAACGAAGAACATCGAGAGACTGAGTGGGATTATCGGTCCGGCATGACTTCAGCGGCGCGGGTCGAACCGGATCGGGTGTTAATAGCGATGCGTTTGCCGTGGTCCCTGCGGATGCCCAAACCGGCGCCTGGCGATCAATGGCGCGGCAACCTGTGTCGTTGTATTGGCAGTGGAGAGGAGCGTGGGTATCTGGCCTGGCAACCAACCCTGACTGATAAAGCGAACTTTCACGTGCCGGATAAGTTCGGCATTCTGCGATTTAGTGAAATGCTCAATCCAATGGCGCCCGATTCGTAAGGCGACGGATAAACTCGTCGTAGGTGACGCGGTCGGGATCGCTCAGGGCGATTATTCGCACACCAATGATGTAGGCGTGCGTGGATTCATCTTCTTCGAGACTTTCATAACGAACTGGACTTACCTGAATTTCAACTTCACCCGTGGGCAGTTCCAGGACGACGCGAAGTTTGCGATTTTCGCCGACGAGATAGTGTTCTCCGATACGAATTGCGCTGACTTCGAGGCCTAATCCGGTGCTGCTCAAATCGGCGGTGTAACCGTCCAGCCATGCGGTCTTGCGGGATCCATTTGTCGATACGCGCCGGTCGGCAGGCGTGACACGGAAAGGCAAGCGGGCCGGGCATCGCTTTTCGCCCCGCCGGTTACCGATGAAGGCGCGCAGTCGAGAGACAAGTGTGCGGGTCAGCTCAGCCATTGAAGATGAAAAGTCGCATCTCGTTCAGCAAGGCGGTTAACGTTTGAGGAGGGGCAAACCAGGAAAGCCCTGTCGGGGGTGTCGCGGATTATTCTAGAGAGCTTACCAGGCCAGCGCAATAGGTAAGATCGGGGGTGTAGGGTGTTGGCCCGGAGCGGGGGCCTCGCCCGCCCGTATCTCACGGCACTGCGGGAGGGCTTGTCAAAGGCTTCCCACCAAAATCACCACTTCTTACGCCAGACGGATCCAGATAAAACGACAGCTTCCCGGATCGGCCGTATTGCGCCGGCTCAGCACCTGCCGACCAACTCTTCCGATCGGCTGAAACCGTGATGTGAAAACGGTATCCGGTTGAATCAGTGCCCTCGATGTCTTTAGGCACAAGTCCAGCGCTGATAAGAGTCGGAAGGTCTGCAAACTCTCCGGCGTTTTGCTGGCTATAGATAACTTGCGCCAGCGAGATCCGCGTCAACATGTCCTGAACATCGCTGTGATGAGCATCAATGCGCGCATCGAAGAAGAACCGCTTGCCGGCCTTCTTCACGAGCTGTAGATTCTCGTGGTCACCCACAATCCACGCGCCGTCTACTTTTATCAAGCCGGTGGGTTCAACTTTCTCCTTACCGTCGCTATCCAGGACCTTGAGAAAGACAGTAGCGAGTTCACCGCTGATCTGTTCCCCAGTCACATCAACTTTCTCCGTCACCCTCTCCGTGACAGCAATCGCCATCTTCTCAAAGTCAGGCAACAGATCCATATACTCCTGTTCAGACAGCCCCTCGATTGCAGACTTATAAATCGACATCGCGAACGCCTCTTTGAAGCGTTTCTCTCGTAGCCCCTGGTAAAACTGCCGCACGGTCTCCGCAGGAGAGCGCTGCGGGTTTTGAGCAAACGATAGCGGCGCAAGTGAGCCGACAAGAGACAGCAGCAGGATTGAGGGAAGCAGCAGTCGCCAAGAAATTACACTAATCATCAGAACATCTTCTCCAAAATTTCAAATCCCAAACCCACGATGCCGGGGTATAAACCCACAGCGTCTAAGCTCGAAAAATCTTGAATCACGCCGCGCCCGAAACACGAGGCGCGCTGCCTATCTTAGCAGGGCGCCTCATGATAGAAGCACAAGAAATCAAAACTGTTCCCTCCCGATGATTACGAGCGGCCGATTTTTCCGATGCAGCCGGAACCCAGGCAACCTCACAAGCGACCCCCCTCTCGGTGGAAAGTGATATTAGGCTCCCTTCTTCTGCCGCGCCCCCAGGATCCACTCGCGACCGACTGCGTAGAGCAGAACTGTGATTGCCACAAACGGAATCAGTGACAGTAAGTCAGCATATCCTTTCACGTGCCCTGGCGGCTCGTCGAAGAAGGGGTTATGGGCCAGCATCCATTCTTTAGTTGTCTCAAACGTGTCAGTGAAATAACCAGCCATAAAGGCGTAGATGATGCCAGCCAGCGCCGCCCCAGCGATGTAACCCGAAGCCATTAACACCCCAGGGCTCTTGTCGGTCTCGGCCACCAGTTCCACTTCCGTCATGTTCGTGTGCTTTCTTCGCAGGTTCCGATCAACCAGCCAGCGAACCATGCCCCCGATAAAGATTGGGCTCGAAGCAGACAGCGGCAAGTAAACGCCAACGGCGAACGCGAGGGAAGGAATTCCCGCCATCTCGAGCACAATAGCGATCATCACACCCAACAGCACGAGATTCCAGGGGAGCTCGCGATTGAGGATGCCCTTAATGATGTATGACATCAGCGTTGCTTTCGGAGCGTCGAACTTTTCAACCGTTGAGCCATCCGGCCGCATCCTGTTTTGCCCATTGATAGCCGGGTCGACCAGGTACTGCGGTATGCCCTGCTGATCTACGAGGTACCGACCAGCCCGCCCACCGTGGGTGTCCGTCTTATGCCAGACACGGTAGGTGTTCGAATCTTCGGCCGCCTGCCTCCCCTGAATTTGTTCCGCCGCACCAAGCTGCGACATATCAGCGCGCAGCTCTGGCGTGAAGTTGCGCTCGATCTTGTACAGAATCTGACCCGAGTCGTTGACGAGATATTCACCCTCGTCCAGGCCTTGCACCTTGGGGCTATTAACATCTCGCGTCAGGACACGGTAATTGCCAGGCGTGCGCGGCTGGATGTCCTCAGCATAGCCTGGCAGCGCACTTGCCTCAGCGAGCGCCAGGGCCTGTACCTTGTCGTCTACTTTTGCAAAGGTAATCCTACGGGCGTAAACCATACCGTTCTCGTTCAGCCGAATTAGGATTGGCCCGAGAACGAGAGCCGACGCGAGGGCGCCAATGAGAATCGCAACCTGCTGGAACTTCGGAGTGGCCCCGACGAGATATCCCGTCTTCAAGTCTTGCGAAGTAGTGCCGCCATTTGACGCGGCGATACACACTATGGCGCCGATCGAGAGAGCGGTTACGTAATATGGCGGACCGGTCCATCCCATCATTAAGAAAACCAGGCACGTTAAAAGCAGAGTCGCCACCGTCATTCCTGAGATGGGATTGGACGAGGAACCAATTTCTCCGGTTAGTCGCGAGGAAACAGTCACAAACAGGAATCCAAAGGCAACGATCATGACCGCGCCCAGGAACGCGACGAGGATGCTCTGCTGCATGCCAAGCTGCGGGAAGGCCATGATCAAAGCAATGAGAGCGATGATGCCCGCTAGCACGTATTTCATTGAGATATCCTGATCAGTACGCAGTGCGCGTGCGCTAGCTGCCTGACCTCCCCGCAGATCGCTCAAGCCGCCCTTCAATCCGTGCCAAATGGTTGGGAGTGAGCGAAAGAGGCTGATGATGCCGCCTGCGGCTACCGCACCCGCTCCAATGTAGAGAATATAGTTGCTACGTATGTCATTCGGACTCATCCCCCGAATCGGTTCTGTACCCGGAGGAATCGCTGTAGTGGTTTCACCACCGCCGAAGTAAGCAATAGCGGGGATTAGGACTAAATAGGCAAGCACGCCTCCTGCACACATGATCGAAGCGATGCGCGGCCCAATAACATAACCGACCCCAAGGAGCGCCGGGTTAACTTCTACTCCCAGCGAACCTTTGTTGAATGGTGCACCGAAAACTTTATCTGGCGCCTCCTTCCAGGTGTAGAAAGCCCTGTGCGCCGCCTGGTAGAGAATGCCTATGCCAAAGCCCGTGAAGATTGTTTTGGCGCCAATCTGAACTCCTCCACGAGCAGCTATTTCCGCTTTCGCCTCGACTGAGGCAGCAGCGCGAGATTCATCTGAGGCGCCCGCCTTCAAGACCTCGGCACAGGCAGTGCCCTCCGGGTATTTCAGAGTACCGTGTTGGGCCACGATCAAGGCACGCCTGAGCGGGATCATCATCAGGATTCCCAGCAAGCCACCGAGCACAGCGACCAGCAGCACGCGTGTCAACTCAAGATCGAAGCCCAGGATCATAATGGCCGGCATTGTTACGCCCACGCCGAAGGCAATCGACTCGCCCGCCGACCCAGCCGTCTGCACGATATTGTTCTCGAGGATGCTGGCGTTCCTGAAGCCCGCCTGCGCCACGAGGCGGAAGAGCGCGATCGAAATCACTGCGACCGGGATAGAGGCACTAACCGTCAATCCGACTTTCAAGACGAGATAGAGCGACGATGCGCCGAAGACAATGCCGAGTAACGTACCCACAACGAGTGCGCGCGCGGTGAGTTCGGGGATTACCGTTTCGGGATTGATGTACGAACGGAATGAGGCGGCTAATGGATTATCTGGTTTAAAACCGACCCGATCGGGGAATTCATTCGCACCGACGCTATCAGAAGACATCCGTGTTTGACCTCCAACGATTTTTGACAGAGAGTGCAGAGTATTGATGGGCGTACTGTACACGGGCCATCGAGGCTACGGCAAGCAGGTGCGCTTTCAGCCCTGGTATTCACTTTCATCTCCTGGAATTCAACTTACCTAGTCTCCTCTATTCGGAGTTGGGCCCTGATCCCGCTCCTTCACAACCACTCACTCCCGGATCAACCTTTCAAGTTTGAAAGTCTCTCTGGTCAGGCGTGAGAGGTTGATTTGGAAATGAGTGGTGGTGAAACTGCAGCGGGGATAGGGTCCACCTTCCCGACAGAGAGACTACCCAGTTGAGTGGTATTGCTTTCCACTTCGAACTTGCAAACGATTTCGACTACACTCAACTCGACTTGTCACCCCACTCGCTCGCGGACAACAAAAATGACTCGATTCATAACCGCACTGCTACTGCTGACGTGCTCAACCTTATTGCCTTGCAAGATCACGACTGCTCAACGCGAGAATCCTGCGCGTCCTTCGAGAGAAACAGCACACATTCCCAGTCCTAATGAGGTCCTCGGATTCACTCCCGGTGATGATCGAAAGCTCGCTAGTTGGAATCAGGTGCTCAGGTACTTTGATCAGCTGGATAAGGCGAGCGACCGCGTAAGGTTTGAGGCGCTCGGTAAATCTACGATGGACGTGCCGTTTGTGATGGCGACGATCAGCGCTCCTGAAAATCTGGCGCGGCTGGAGGAATACAAAGAGATACAGTCGAAGTTGGCAGACCCACGAGAGCTTGGCCCCGCTGCCGGACGCGATCGCAAAGCCGCGCAGTTGATGGCTCGTGGCAAAACCATTGTCCTGATCACCTGTGGAATTCATTCCACTGAAGTCGGCTCGTATCTCTCGAGCATGCTGATTGCGCATCGTCTGGCAAGCTCCAACGATCCAGAAATTCTCAACATTCTGAAGAACACGATCGTCTTGCTGGTGCCATCACTAAATCCGGATGGCGTGGACATCGTTAAGAACTGGTATGACAAAACGCTTGGCACGCCGTACGAAGGCACAAATCCGCCAGAGCTCTATCACAAGTATGTGGGCCACGATAACAATCGCGACTGGTACATGTTCACGCAAGTGGAAACGCAGATCACGGTGGATAAAATACATAACGTCTGGCATCCGCAGATCGTCCACGACATACATCAACAGGGTGAGTTCGGTTCGCGAATGTTTCTGCCGCCTTACATGGCGCCGGTTGAACCGAACGTGCCGAAGCAAATCGTGGAAGGTTACACCGAGCTGGGCAACTGGATGGCCCGCGAGCTGCGCGCAAAAGGTTTTCAGGGCATCACTACGAACTCAACGTATGACGCGTGGACGCCGGCGCGTGCTTACTCGCACTACCACGGCGGAGTGCGCATTCTGTCGGAGACGGCGTCAGCAAAGATTGCGACGCCGATCACGCTCAAATTTGACCAACTCCGCTCGCGTGAGGGTTATGATCCGGAGAAAGAGTCAGTGAAGTTTGGGCCAGTCTGGCGCGGCGGCGAGTGGCGATTAAGTGATATCACAAAATATATGACAACCGCGGCGTTCACGTTGTTGCGGCATGCGTCTGAAAATCGGAAGCAGTGGTTGAGCCGGTTTTATCAGATTGGAAAAGAAGCGATCCGACCGAGGAGACCCGGTGAGACCTTTGCGTACGCAATCCATAGAAACGAAAGAATTAATTCAATACGGCTTGCCGAGCTTTTTAGAAGAGCTGGAGTTGAGGTTGAGCGCTCCAAAGGATTTACGTTGAACGGCGTCAAGTTTGATGACGGGACAATGGTTGTAAAAGCGGCTCAACCGTACGGCGCATTCGCAAAATCTCTGCTGGAACCACAGCACTACCCCAACTTGCGGGACGCAACTGGACATCCGCTTCCGCCCTACGATGTCACGGCGCACACATTGCCGCTCCTCATGAATGTGCAGGTTTCGACAATAAACGAGCCTTTCTCTTTCCCTAAATATCCACCGCCGCCGGCCGACTTACCTCCCTACCGCTCTGGCTGCACAACGATTTCGCAGGTAGCGATTTATCGATCGCACGTTCCTTCTATGGACTCGGGCTGGACAGAGTGGTTGATGAGAGATAAGGGATGGCTGCCAACACCTACAGTCAATGACACGCGAATAAAGCAAGGGAACCTTAATGCGAGATTTCCCAGTATCGTGATTCCCGATCAAGCGCCGCGAACGATCCTCAACGGCTACGCGCCTGGCACAATGCCGCCCGAATACACTGGTGGCTTGGGTCAGGAAGGCGTGAAAGCCTTACGAGAGTTTGTCGAACAAGGAGGAACACTCGTCTTTCTCAACCGCGCGACGGAGTTCGCGATCGAACATTTCAAGCTGCCAATCCGCAACGTAGTGGCCGGAGTGCCGCGAACTGATTTCTATGTTCCCGGCTCTATCCTCCGACTTGAGCTGGATACGAATCACCCAATTGCTGCAAATATGAAGAAGGAAACCATCGCATGGGTTGAAAACTCCCCCGTGTTCGAAGTTCTTGAAAACACCGACGCTTCGCAAGTACGAATCATTGGTTGGTATCCCCTCAACAAAGAGCCTTTATTATCAGGATGGCTGCTCGGCGGCGATCGGATCAAAGGCAAGGCTGCGCTTGTGGAAGTAAAAATTGGTAAAGGTCGGATAATCCTTTTCGGTTTTCGGCCGCAGTATCGAGCGCAATCATTGGCGACTTATCCGCTATTCTTCAACGCGCTGGCAGGAAAATAGCGCCTGGTTAATGCCTTATTAAATACACTCGTCAAGCCACGCAATCTCACAGTCAGGAAGGCGGACCCTGTCCCTGCTCTTCTGATTCAAAATCACATGCGGCTTCACCAGAACGGTTTGTTCGCTTCGCTCATTGCCGTCTAACAAGTGTTCGCGGGGCATTAAGTCAGTACCGTAACGGCATAGCGTCGGATCCGGTGGATAACAGACAATGATGAGTGGTGACGAATCGTCGACCCGACGCTACGGCGTTCCGGTACTGACCGGGGACGCCTGCGCTCCCAGCGATAACACTTCACTTTCCGCAATGAACAAGAATCACCTGAAACTTATTGTCGCGGCGGTTGCCAGCGCCTACTTCTTTTGGTGCGCTTACGATCCTTATCAGTGGCATCTAATCGACGGCGTGAATCTTGTAATTCACGAAGCCGGTCACCTCATCTTCCGACCGTTGGGTGAGTTCATGATGCTTGCCGGCGGCTCACTCTTTCAAGTGATCATGCCGGCACTCTTTGTCGGCTACTTCGTGTATCACCGCAAGTACTACTCGGCGGCGTTGGTTCTGTTCTGGGTAGGCGAGAGCATCTTAAACGTCTCGGTGTATGCCGGTGACGCGTTGGCGTTACAACTATCATTGTTGGGTGGCGAAGATAGCGTTCATGACTGGAATGAAATGTTGACGAGACTCGACCTGCTGCAATCAACGGCGACGATCGCGGGTGTGATTCGGTCACTTGGAACACTTACAATTATCGCCGCCTCAGTCGGGGCTTTTGTATTCGCTAAAGAACCTGAGCGGTCATCGGAAACCGTTTTCTATTAGGTTGCCAGCCTCTCTGCAGCAGCGCGCCCGCTAATCCCTGGGAGCGCGGACGGCCTCGTCCGCAGAATGTTGTGCCGCGAATTCTAAATCTAATTAAGCCTGTTTGGGCTTAGCAGTTCTGCGGACGAGGCCGTCCGCGCCCCCAGTTAAGAGGCGGCACCCCCTTCTCAGAATCAGGGCTGGAAAAGAGAGTAAGGAAGGTCAGTACGGTTTCAAGTACATCTCGGCAGCCATCCGGGTCAGCTTCCAAACCTTACCCCACTCGATTGGGTTGCCACTCTCTCGCCCCGTCAGCTTGTCGAAAACAAGCTTCCGGAAATTCCTGCCTTCGCGACGCAACATGAACTCTTTCGCAAAAGGCTTGGCTGTCTCGAAAAAGCTGAAGCCCGGATCCGTGACAATACCAATGCCCTCAAGTGTCATCAACGCTCGCATGACGTAAGTGAAGTTCGCAGGCAAGCGGAAAGGATACTCGTACATCACCTCGGCCAGATCATAAGTCAACTCCTTAAAGTTCACTTCGCCGAGTTTCAGGCTGAGGTAGTGCTTAAATAACCCTTCCACAACCGGCCGAATGGTCTCAGGACTTACACCCGGTTTCAGGAAGTCGAGATTGATAATGTCCTGGCCCAGGCCATGAACGTCGCGCGAGACCACGTGGAAGAAAGCATCGATCATCTGCGACCGAAGCTTCGGTGTAATTCGCCCGACCATGCCGAAATCGAAAAACGCGAGATGACCTGAATCCATCACCAATAAATTTCCCGGGTGAGGATCCGCGTGAAAGAAACCATCCTCCAATAACTGCTTCAAATAGGTGCGCACCAGGAGCCGGTTAACCTTGACCGGCGAAATTCGTCGCGCCCGCAAAGCCTCGAGGTCAATTACCTTGGTCCCGCGAATAAACTCCAGCGTCAGCACTTTCTCACTGGTATGTGACCAATAGATCTTAGGCACACGAATCACTTTCCACGTGCGGAAGTTCTGGCGGAACCGATCAGCGTTGCGACCTTCCTTCGCGTAATCCATCTCTTCAAAGACGGTTGCATGAAACTCCTGCAGCATTCCTTCCCAATCGGCATTCTCGTTTGCCCTGGGGAAGACTCGGCTGATGAGTTTCACCATGCGATAAAGAACAGCGGTGTCGACGCTGATCATTTCGCTGAGATTTGGCCGCTGCACTTTTACGGCGACTTCTTCGCCGCTGTGAAGTCGAGCGCGATAGACCTGGCCAAGTGAAGCTGCCGCGATCGGTTCAGAATCAATCTCTGCGTACAACTTGTTGAGCGGCCTATCGAGTTCGCTCTCAATTCTTCGAAACGCATCACTCGTGGGAAACGCGGGGACCTGATCCTGAAGCGTCGCTAACTCTTTGATGTATGGCAGTGGCAGCAGATCAGCGCGGGTACCCAGCGCCTGGCCGATCTTGATGAAAGTAGGCCCGAGCGAGATCAAACTCTTGCGAAGCCAGGAAGCCTGCTTTTCCAGGCGGGCGTGCTTCCGCGCGCTCCCATCAGCCCCACGGAAAACGAGCCGGCGAAACAGTCGCACTACTTTGTCGAAAACTGAATAGAAAAGTTGGCGCCGCGAGTTTCTAAACCTTCCACGCCATCCGAGGCTACGACTCTCTTCCTGCAGCCTGGCGATGGTCCGCTTATTGAACTCGGCGCGAATGTCGTAGCTGTCCAGAAACAGATACAGTGTCAATAGACCTAGAACGCGTCCGATGTTTGCTGCTCGTAACCAACCTTGCAGCCCACGCCCCGCAAGCACTCTATTCACCAACTCATCGTCGAGCGGAGGCGGCGGAGGCACGGGCAGCCGTTTAGTCGTCCATTGGGCATGGTCTTTGAGGATCACGGTCGAGGCTGCGCGACTCTGGTTGCCATTGCCGTTTCCCGAGACCGGAACTAGTGCTTGTTCTTTGTTCATCCGTAGCTAGTCTATAGCAGTGACAAGGTATGTCGAGCACCTGAGCGCTGGAAATAGCTTCCGGCGCGGCGGACATCTTTCTCGATCTGTATTCTCAATTCGTCGATCGAGCTAAAGCGCTGCTCGTCTCTTAAACGATGGAGAAAGCGAACCCGAATCACATCGCCGTAAAGATCACCCGACCAATCCATTACGAAAGTCTCTAACGAAGGTTCCGCGTTGGACTCAAATGTGGGCCTGACTCCGACATTCGTTACGCTACGGCGCCATTGCCCATCAATCAGGGTGCCGGTTACATAGACACCCCGAGCAGGTATGACGCGGTTCTGTGGACGCAGGTTGGCCGTCGGAAAGCCAAGCGAATGACCGCGCTCAGCTCCGCGCACAACGCGGCCTTCGACACCGTACGGGCGGCCCAACATCCGTCGCGCGAGGTTTACTTTGCCCTGTGCGAGCAGTTCGCGAATCCTGCTTGAGCTGATACGACGATTGCGCAGCGACAATTCGGGAACTTCTTCTGCGAGGAAACCCAGATTGGAGCTAACTCTGCGAAGCAAATCTATGTGTCCTTCGCGGTTGTGTCCAAAGGCAAAGCCCTTTCCCAGGTAGACTTCTTTGGCATGCAATCGCTCGTGCACAACCTCGCGAAGGAAATCCTCTGCCCGGACCAGCGAGAACTCTTTTGTAAACGCGACGACTATTGTCTGTTCAATACCGAGAACACCAAGTCCTTCAACTTTCTGATCGAGGGTTTGCAAAAGCGGTGGCGAAGACGCCGGATGTAATACGGAACGCGGATGTGGGTCAAAAGTAATGACGGTGGGAACTGCAGCAGCGGCCCGCGCTCGCTCAACAACTGTGCGCATAATCAGCTGATGGCCCAGGTGCAGACCATCAAACACGCCGAGCGTGAGCACAGTCGGCCGGTGGATGGCGGCGTTATCAGTTCCGTGGAATAAGCGCATCGGCTAAGAAAGGATGGAGGGAAAAGATAGGACGCGGAATGCGCAGACGCGGGGACACGGGGACACGGGGACGCTCCGGATAGCGACACTTCGGTAGCCTTCGCAAGAACCTGTGTTTGTCGCTAGTTTCAACGGCTCTCCGCGCCTCTCAAACTGGAATCCCTGCGTCCCTCCCTCATCCTTCAATTGTCAGTCCGTCGTATGCCCACTCAACTCCTTCAGGAAGTC
Organism: Pyrinomonadaceae bacterium; assembly: GCA_041742785.1. Classification (GTDB taxonomy): domain Bacteria; phylum Acidobacteriota; class Blastocatellia; order Pyrinomonadales; family Pyrinomonadaceae; genus PSRF01. Next base: position 18,655 of record JBGTOA010000001.1, read on the forward strand.
GCGAGGCATCACGTGCGTGCCGAACGTCGTGCGCAATATGTGTGAAGTAAGCTCGTCGCGGCTTTATCGCTTCCACGTACTTGAGAGCCTTGTCCACCCACAGATGCGTAGGATGCTCCTTGAAACGTAAACAATCGAGCACAAGCACATCGAGATCCCGTAAACCCGCGATAGTAGCAGGTGGAATCTCACTCAAATCTGTAGCGTAAGCAAAATCGTTGAAGCGATAGGCCGTAACCGGAAGCCGCCCGTGAAGCACCTCGAGCGGTGTAACTTCCAGTTGATCGCCCAAATAGAATGGGGCCCCGTCGATCACTGTGTGAGGAATCACCAACGGCAAGCCGCCACCAAAATAAGTTGGTTCAAAAACGTATTTGAAGATCCGGCGAATGTCGGGCCAGGCGCGCTCGTTCGCGTAAACTCCAAGCGCCCCGTAGCGAAAATTCAAAGGACGAATGTCATCAAGTCCAAAGATGTGATCGGCGTGACAATGCGTGATGAGTACAGCATCAAGGCGTTTCAAGCCATACCGCAAAGCCTGTTGGCGAAAGTCCGACGACGTGTCTACCAGCACGGTTTGGCCGCCGTGCTCAATGAGAATTGAAACCCGTAACCGCTTGTCTCTTGGATCGTCGGAGGTACAGGTCTCGCACTCGCACCCAATCGAAGGGACGCCGGTTGAAGTTCCTGTTCCGAGGAATGTCAGCTTCATGTTCGCGTCCAATGTCCAAAAGAATCCAAAGTCCAATGTCCAGTCTCCAATGTCCAATGTCGAACTCGAGCTGAGGACTTTGGAGACGGGACCTGGGACTTTGGGCTTATCTAGCCACCGAGGATATCGCGACCGGTGTAGGGTCCGGCAGCCTTAGCGGATGCTGCACTTGTCAGCGACACGTACTGCATTCGCAGGTCAGCTAGGAGACTCTCCAGAATCTGCTTTTCCTGCGGAGTGAGATTACCGCGCGTTTTAGCCTCAAGCATTCCCAACACATCAATCCAGTGCTTGCCTAGCTGAAGATCCACTTCGCGCTTGTGAGTAACCGGATGTTCTATCATTCCGAGCGATGAGGCTGCGTTGGATGCGATGGACATCATGAAGTTGGCAAAGCTTGCCGGATCTTCAGCGTCTGGAAAATCATTTTCCAGATCGTGTTGAGAAGCTGCTTCATCCGGCAAAGAAGCAGACGTCGACTGCTCAACCGGCGCCGATTCCACAGGTGACGCTGGTTCATCTTTCGTTTGAGGGTTGGTAACCGCTGCTTCGACTGAGGTGGCTTCAGGCTTTACTTCGCTCTTCTCTTCAGCAGGAAGTTCCCTTGGACTACCATCTGTGTTGAATAGTCTGCGATCCGTGACTTTAAAGCTGATTTCTTCGTCGCTCATTATTTTCCCGTCCGCGACGGCGGTTTGAGGGTCGGCCCGCGTCGCAAGTGTCCTTTTAGTGGTTGATTTGGATGTGATGGTAGCATCCGGCTCCCAACAAATACAAAGTACCAAACTTGCTATTGAGTATGACTACCGTAGGAATCTCGAGTCCTTTACTCTCTGGTTTCCAGTTTCCTGCGTGTGTTAAGCCTCCTGCTCCTATGCTCTCTGACCAAACTGCCTGTCTCAGTCAACCATTGCAGTGCAGTGCGGAGACTTGAAACTCGAAACTAGAAACTAGAAACTACCCCCATGCGTGCAACATTCAATGACCTGGTAGCTTTGATGGAAAGACTGCGTTCGCCTGACGGTTGCCCGTGGGACCGCGAACAGACATACGCGTCGCTTGCTCCGATGATGCTCGAAGAGGCGTACGAAGCCTTCGAAGCGGTTGAGTCAGCGCACGAGGGCAATGCTCGCGAGCTTGCGGCGGAACTCGGGGATCTCCTTTTTCAAATCGTGTTCTACTCGCAAGTAGCGAGGGAACGCGGCGATTTCACCATCGATGACGTTACAGACGCCGTGCACACCAAGATGGTCCGTCGCCACCCACATGTTTTTGGCGATGCAATTGCCGAAGACACTGCCGACGTCCTGCGTAGTTGGGAGGCCATCAAAGCCGACGAGAAGAAAGCCAGTGGCGGCGCGATCAGCAGCTCATTGTTGGAAGGAGTTTCCGCCAGGGTGCCGGCGTTAATGGAAGCGCATCAGTTGTCGACGAAAGCAGCTCGTGTCGGATTTGACTGGGCACGACTCTCCGACATTTTCGAAAAATTAAAGGAAGAGATTGGCGAGCTGCAGAGTGCAATTGAACAACACTCGGCGTCAAGCGAGGAAGCTGACCATAACCTTGTGCGCGGGGAGATCGGCGACGTGCTGTTTGCCGTCACGAACATTGCCCGGCACTTGCAGGTTGAACCGGAAGCGGCATTGAAGTTAACGAATCGAAAATTTCGCAAGCGATTCCAGCACATCGAGAAAAGTCTCGAGCAGGAAGGCCGCGGGTTCGATTCTGCAAGCCTGGATGAAATGGAATCGTTATGGCAGGAAGCAAAACACATTTAGTGGCGTCTGTCCGTGGGCGCCCCTTGTGTTTTCAGACGAACTCGATGGAAGGCCTTCCACTCAATTGCTCGAGAGACGCTACCGGAAAGAGGGGTGCCCGCCGGGACACCCCCACAGTCTTTAGTACCCACCTAACTGGACCGAGTTCACCACGTCGGCAAATGTCCGTTGGTACCGCTGGTAATCGTTTTGCGGTGCCACTCCAACAATATATGCAAGACTGCCATCGCGTAACTGGACCGTGTAAATGTTGACGATTTCGTTCTGGTTCAACAACGGAGAACGTCCCACCAAAGTCGTCGACAGACCGGGCCGTCTGTCAATCGTAACCCGCCTATATCCGCCCCGACGGCGTAGATACGAGTTGTTCTGCAAGAGCGCGTTGACGAAAGCCTGGGTTGCTTGCTGGTGGTTATTGCCGCCAATGTTGGCAGCACCCAACATGACTCCGTGCGAGAAAACAAACTGCCCCTGCACGTTGCCATAAGCCCCCGGCGGCGCAAACGTCACAGAGTTGTTGCCACTACTGGCCTCACGCCAGTTATCCGGAATTCGGATGCTAAACAGATTACCAGCTGAAACACTCCGATACCTCGTCGAGGGATAGGCGACTCGTTCGCCGCGTGGATAGTTGTCGGCTTCTGGATAATTCTGACCGTTGGTTGGATAACGCTGTCCGCCGCGAGCGATCTCAGCCATGGTCGGAGCAGCCGACATGCTTCTCAACCGCGCCTGCACATTTTGAAATTCGCGCGAGTTCTGAATTGAGCCCTCAGGACTGACTCGCAGAGCCGCAGCTTCCTGCATAATTCGCTCGTACCGATTGCCCGGATTCGGGTGACTGCTCAGCCATTCCGGACCACCGCGTCCCCCACCCTGGCGTTCAATTATCTGAAACATTTTCGCTAAATCGCGTGGGTCGTAACCCGCGCGTGCCATAATCTGCGCCCCTAGTATGTCCGCCTGCGTCTCATATTTGCGGCTGTACTTCAATGCGCCGGCACCGAATCCAACCTGACTCACGCCGCCGATTACAGCGCCGGGTACACCACCGATCACAGCGCCCGCAATCTGACCAAGAATCGATCCAATTTGAAACTTCTGCGTTTCAGTTGCCTGGGCAGTAGCATGGCGCAATGCCACGTGACTGATCTCATGCGCCATCACTCCCGCCATCTCACCTTCACGGCTCGCGGCTTCAATCATCCCGCGGTTAACGTACATCGGACCACCGGGCAGCGCGAACGCGTTGATGTCGCGAGCATTCACGACGTCAAAAGTGTAATTAAACTCCGGACGACGAAATTCGGCCGGAATCGCCGACACCAATCGGCGACCAACTGATTCGACGTAATTGTCAATATAACCATCGCGCAGGATCGGCATCTGCTGACGCACCTGCTGCGAAGCCTGCTGGCCCAGCTTTACATCGTCCTGCACACTGTATTTATTCTTCGGAAGCTCAACGCGGGTCTGAGCGATAGCTGCCAGAGGCATCGCAAAGATTGCGCTCAATGCCAACCAGGCCGTCAGGCGTTCAAATCGTCTATTAGTTTTTTTCATTTTTTCCCTCCGACTCTTAATCAGCCAACACATTACTCCGAATGACGCGGGAGAGCATTTTGGGTTATAGGCTTTGCCGGGCGCTAATTCTTGGGGGAAACGCGACTCACTGCACCAAATCGCAACATCAGTACACGTTAACAGGGTGATTTCTCATCGGATCCCCGGCTAATAACAACGTTTTGCCAACCCACACTTCGAGTTGCAATGAGGGTGCCAAGCCACCCCGCGGAACTACTTTCGCTGCTCAATCTTTTCATTGAGCCATTGAGTGGGTTCTGCGAGTGGGGGAATATTGTGAGGCTTCCCCTTCCAAACACGCGCCATCGAGACAATGAGAAAAATGGTCGATGCGACCCAGAACAAAGCGCCACCTACCGAACTGTCGGTGATCGCCTCGACCACCTTGAACAGCGTTTGTATCACGAGTATTGCGATGTGAAGAGAGAGCCCCTGCGCGGCGTGAAAGCGGACTTTTACTTCCTTGCGCGGCACCAGGAACAGTTCGAGGAGCGATGCCACTACACCGATGTAGAACGGTGCGTACGGCAGCATCGCGGCCCATTTCTCAGGTAAGCCAATCCCCGCAACTGAATGGGACGCCGGCGGCTGAAAAGTACCCGGGGCCTGATACACGGCAGGTGGCGGCTGGTAAACCTCTGCAGGCGGTGCGTGCGTCGGCGGTACGAAAATCGAAGGGTATGGAGCATCAAGCGGCGGATTATCGTATCGTCGGGTTGGTGCTTCCGAATAAACATTCGAACGGCCGCCGTCGCGCTCTGGAGTTGCTACCTGCCGCGTTCCACCGCCCACTTCACGGGTCTTCGAGTCACTCTCACCGCCGTCGCCCTTCATTTCGTCAGTCTCTCTGACGAAGTCCGGATCGAGCGGATTAGTGTCGTACCTGGTCTTCTTCGTCTCCATCATTCAAGAGCCATTAACGATTCTCTGTTACGGCCGGTTCAATCTTACTCGTCCGAGATCTCATACTCAACCTGCTCCCAACGCTGCTCACGCTCAGAAATGCGGTAAGCACGCAGCGACGGCTCATTACCAGCCAGACCAACAATCAGGTATGTGGCTGCGGGATAGTAAGCGAGCCGGACGTCCGTCTCGGACGGCAGCGGCTCAGTGGACCGCGGATGTGAGTGATAAATCGCCAGCAGTTGCTCGCCTCGCTCGCGCATCTGACGTTGCGCTTTGAAGAGTTCTTCGGGGGCGGCTTCGTACGCAACTTCGGAGTTTGGAGATACGTTGCGGAGTGAATAGATCGTTTTGGCCCGGCCGCCATCACCTCCGATCAAACCACAACACTCGTTGGGATTAGTTGAGCGTGCGTGCGAAAAAATCTCTTCGAGCTGAAAACCGGCGAGCTTAATCATTGATCGGAAGTTTGCGCTTTGCGGCTTGCCGCTTGTTACAACCAGTTGCCCATTGCGGCTTCGCCGCCTTCCTTCCGGTAAGCCTATGGCTTACCTGAAGAGGTTTCTCATGCAAGAATGAAGAAGAAAACACGATCACTCCTCCGTCACGATCTTCAAGTGCAGTTCTTCCAGTTGCCTTTGATCAACTTCACCCGGTGCGTCGATCATCAGGTCAGCTGCCGAGGCGGTTTTCGGAAACGCGATCACATCGCGCATGTTGTCGGTTCCGGCAAGCACCATCATCAATCGATCGATTCCCGGCGCGATCCCGCCATGGGGAGGCGTCCCGTATTCAAGCGCGTCGAGAAAGAATCCAAATCGTGACCTGGCTTCTTCCGTGGTCATCCCGAGGGCTTTAAAAACAAGTCGCTGCACATCGCGGCGATGAATACGAATCGAGCCGCTTGCCAACTCGACGCCGTTGATTACCGGGTCATAAGCCTTCGTGCGTATGCGACCCAGCAACTCTGTCTCGCCGCCTTCGACGGCACGTTCCAGAAGCTCCAGATCTTCATCCACCGGAGATGTGAACGGATGGTGCATCGAGTAGTAGCGTCCATCTTCGTCGTGAAATTCGAACATCGGAAATTCCGTGACCCATAATGGCGCGTATACATTTTCAGGAATCAACTTTTCTCGATGGGCCACCTCGTTCCGTAAAGCACCCAGTGCGGCCGCGACGGTCTTCGCTTTTCCAGCAACAATCAAAACAGCATCGCCCATAGCTGCGCCGGCTTGTTGCGTCAACGCTCGAACCTGGTCTTCGCCCAAAGCCTTTAACAAAGATGACGTGATCTCGTTACCCACTTTGATCCAGGCCAGCGCCGTGGCCCCATAACGCTTTGCAAACTCCTGCAAATCGTCCAAAGCCTTGCGTGACATTGCCGCGCCGCCGGGTAGAACGATCCCCTTCACCTGGCCGCCTGTTTCGAGTGCGGCAGCGTAGGGCGGAAAAGAGGTGTCGGCGAGCACGCCGGAAAGGTCCTGTAGCTCGAGACCCGGAATGCGCAGGTCCGGCTTATCTGAACCCCAGCGACTCATTGCTTCGGCAAAACTGTAGCGCGGAAACGGCAGCGTCAATTCAACTCCAATCAACCGGAACACGCGCGCAAATAACCCTTCAACCAGCGAATAGACCTGATCAGGTGTGGCAAAACTCAACTCCATGTCGAGTTGCGTAAACTCTGGTTGCCGATCGGATCGTAAATCCTCATCGCGAAAGCAACGCGCAATCTGAAAATACTTGTCGAGCCCCGCAATCATGCACAACTGCTTGAACAATTGTGGTGACTGAGGTAGCGCGAAAAACTTTCCCGGCTGCACGCGCGCGGGGACGATGTAGTCACGCGCGCCTTCCGGAGTTGATTTGATCAGCACCGGAGTTTCTATCTCGGTGAACCCCTGGTCGCTCATATAGCTGCGAATCTCAGAAAGCAGGCGATGACGGAGCCGTAGATTGGCCTGCAACTGCGGACGTCGAAGATCGAGATAGCGGAACTTCAAGCGAAGGTCTTCGCTGGCGAGACCTTCTGACGCCGGTGCGTCAAGTTGGAAAGGAGGTGTTCGAGCGTCATTCAAAATCAGCAGGCGGCGAGCGTGCACCTCAACGTCTCCAGTCGCGAGCTTTGGATTCCGTGAAGCTTCGTCGCGCGACGTAACTTCACCAGTCACGGCCACGACGTATTCTCCGCGGACGTCTTTGGCTTTGGCGTGAGCTTCAAGAGCGTCCTCGGCGTTCAGGACCACCTGGGTGATGCCGTCACGGTCGCGAAGATCGAGAAAAGTTAGTACGCCGAAGTCCCGACGCTTCGCGACCCAGCCCATTAGCGTCACCTGTTTGCCCACGTTTTCCTTGCGCAACGCGCCACACGAGTGCGTGCGCTCCAGGTTTCCAAGGTTGTCCAGCATGCTTGAAATATATTGGTTAATCGGAAGATCGCCAAGCAGCCACGAAAATCAACATCGCGGCAAAACTGAAGGGGCGCCATTTCGTGGCCGCCCCTCGGTTGATTTAGGACTCTTTCGCAAGAGAATCGGCCGGGAACTTACCGGGCGTTTTGCTCGATTGGCTTTGGCCTTTCTGATACGGAAACAAGCGGGGTGTCACACACTTAGGGACGCCACTCCATTCGTTCACTCTGCAGCAATCTCCAACAAATTGCCTCCTGGGTCGCGGATATAGAAGCGATTAACGCCCGGTATTGGTTGATCGTCAGGGAGGATTTCTACTCCTGAATCGCGCAAAGACAAGCGAGCGTTTTCCAAATCCGCAACCGTAAGACACATATGTCGCTTGCTTCGCGTCTCCTGAATCTCCTCTCGAGATAGGTGAAGGTGAACCGAGCCCATCACGTACCACGCACCACCGCGCCCGCGCGAAGATTCAGGTTTCGGAATTTCCGTGAGACCCAGGATCGACCCATAGAAGTGCTTTGTTTCGTCCTCAAGCGAGCGCGAAACCGTCACGTTGACGTGATGCAGTTTCAGAGATCCGATTGACATGCCTCGTCCCCTTTGGTTTACGGAAACTGGAAACATTGAGCCCTCTGTTTCTAAATCCGATTCCCTTGGTCTCTTGAGAGAGAGCTCTCGCGGAGTGTCTTAACCAGCGCCGAAGGCGCTGATTGATTGTCTCAGCGCCGCAGCCGCATTCCGCCGCTTAACTTTCTTCTGTTCGCCCGATCGCATGTCTTTGAACGAAACCTGCTCCTGAGCTCTCTCGTCATCACCTACAACCACGACGAAGGGAATCAGCCGCTCCGAAGCATATTTGAATTGCTTTCCCAGCTTGTCCGCTTCGGGGTAAACGTCGACACGAAGACCAGCGCGGCGTAACTCCTGGGCGAGCGAAAGTGAATCCGCGATTGATACTTCGTTCCAGATGCTAACCATCACATCCGCCGGCGACGTCACAAGCTCCGGCGGAAACATGTCGCGCTCAGTCATCAACACGATTATCCGTTCAAGTCCAAGCGAGAAGCCACAGGCCGGCACGTCCTGACCGAGAAACATTCCCACCAGATGGTCGTAACGTCCTCCGCCCCCCAAACTGCCCGCCAGATCTTTGACGTTGATCTCAATAATCGCTCCAGTGTAATACGACAAGCCGCGAGCCAGACTTGGATCGAGCTTGAGTTGGGCACCGATTCCCGAAGCGGCGGCGAATGTCATGATCGACTGCAGCTCTGCCAGACCACGCGCACCCAACTCGTTATCCCCGACGAATTCCACCAAACGACCGAGAATGGCGAGGTTCAACGCTTGCTGCTTATTTGCGGCATCTTCTCCAACCACGATCTCGGCAGCATGATCCAGCGAACTTAAGGCGGCGAAGAAATCCAATAACGCCTTGCCGGATTCAGCAGAGATGCCACGTTCAGCAAACTCTTCTTCAAGTCCTTCCCGTCCAATCTTGTCGAGCTTGTCCAACGCCACCAAGGTCGAATCGTGCTTTTCGAGCGGCACTCCCGCTGCGAAGAGAATTCCGGCCAGTGCCTGGCGATGATTCAACCGAATCGTAAAGTCTTTAAATCCCAAGTTGGTCAAAGCCTCTCCGGCCGCAGTGCAAATTTCCGCCTCCACCGACATCGAGCGGGAACCAAGTACGTCCACATCACACTGATAGAACTCGCGAAACCTGCCGCGCGCCGGTCTATCGGCGCGCCAAACAGGCTGGATTTGATAGCGTTTGAAAAACTTTGGCAGCTCGTCCTTGTATTCGGCCACCACGCGCGCGAGCGGCACCGTCAGGTCATACCGCAAGGCGAGATCTGCTTCGCCGGTGCTCTCGTGAACTCCGCGTTTTAGGATCTTGAAAATCAGCTGGTTTCCCTCTTCGCCATACTTGCCCGTGAGCGTCTCGATATTCTCAACCGCGGGTGTCTCGAGAGGTTCAAACCCGTAACGCTCGTAGACTTCCTTGATGATGTTGATGACGTACTCACGCCTCCGCACATCGGCGGGAAGAAAGTCTCGCATGCCGCGAGCTGGTTGGGTTTTGGTTTTCGACATTAGATTGGTTGGAGACTGGTTTTTGGTCTTGGGTGTTGGTGCTTTGTACTTGGTGCTTCGTACTTGGGCTTTGTACTTGGTGCTTTGTACTTGGTGCTTTGTACTTGGTGCTTTGTACTTGGTGCTTTGTACTTGGTGCTAGGTTCCAAGTACTAAGTTCCAAGTTCCAAGTACTAAGTTCCAAGTTCCAAGTTCCAAGTTCAATGCACTAAGCTTCAAGCTCCATTTCCTCCCGATACATCTTCGTGTACTCAACATAGTTTTGCCAGAAGATGTCGAGCCCTTTGACTTCCTCATCCATCAACGTGCGTTTCACTTTCGCCGGAATCCCCATTACCAAAGAATGTGGTGGAATAATTGTTCCGGGTGAGACCAGCGCTCCCGCGGCAACGATCGAATATGCGCCGACGCGCACGTCGTCCAGAACGATCGAGCCAATGCCAATCAACGACCCGCGTTCGATGTAACACCCATGCAAGGTCACGCTGTGGCCCACTGTCACCTGATCTTCCAGAATCGTCGGATGGGAATGGTGCCGAACGTGGATTACCGAGTTGTCCTGAATGTTCGTGCGGTCGCCGATGCGAATGAAATGCACGTCACCGCGGACCACCGAGTTGAACCAAATGGACGACTCTTCGCCGAGATGCACGTCGCCAATCACATGCGCACTCTCTTCCACGAAAGCGGTTGAGTGTATCTGCGGGTGCACCCCGCGAAATGGTCTAATCATTTTGAGAATACTAACACGGAGAAAAGTTTCCAGTTTCGAGTTTCTAGTTTCGAGTTGCTCAGAAGTGCACTCGAGGCTTAAGCCCGAAACGGGCGATCGAGAGGATTTGAAAACTTGAAACTTGAAACTAGAGACTGGAAACTCCCTCCTGCCTTTGTCCCGTTGACAGTGTGTAGACCCGCATGAGAGATTGCGCGCGTGACTCACCGCTTAGAAAGTAAAAGAATTCAACCTATTCTACCGATCCTGATGCTGCTTACGATCATAGCCAGCGGCTGCGGCGGCTCGCTATATAAAGTTAAGCCTGTAGTTGACCTTCCACCCATGTCAGGCACGATCAAGACTGCCAGCGCCGGAGGTGTAACCATTCGGGTGGCGCCGCTGCTGTCCGATGAAGAAAGCCAGGATCTCTTTGAAGCTAATCTTCCGCTCAGCGGGGTTCTGCCCGTGCGCATTGCTTTGGATTACGAAAGCGGCATTCCGGTCGAGCTCAAGAAAGCGCGTGTCCGACTGACCGACAACCAGGGTCGTGAGTGGAAGTTGCTCGCGCCCAGGCAAGCAGCCTCGCGCATACTCAAAGCGAATGGCGTCACTCTTTATAATCCTCACTCGCGCAAACGCTTCGAGGCCGAGTTTGGTTCGTATGCGCTCGATCTGGAAACGCCGCTGACCACCGATGATCGAAGCCGGCATGGCTTTCTTTTCTTCCAGTCGCCAACGAAGGGCGCGGTTGAGAGCCCGCAAGGCCTTACTCTGAAAATTCAACGAGTGCCGCAGCCGGTGGAGTTGGTCCTGAACTAAAGAAAGTAATCGTTGGCCCTACTTATGGCTTCGTCATTCGTCGAAAGCCACCTCCCTCAAGCGCAGTCGCCGATGATGGTGCCTTTGCGCAACATCGCTCTCACCCTGTCTCTCACCATTGTCACGCTCGCAGCCACCGGATACTTCTGGGCTGAAGCAGGCTACGAAATGCTGATTGTGGCGATGGGGTGGCCACATGTAATTCTCGGTTTTGCCTTCTACTTGGGCCGGGTACTGCGTGGCAACTCAAACTCGCGTCTCTCATTCGTTCTGCTGGCCCTCGTCACGATTGTTCTTTGGTGGGTTCACTATCACTTCGCGATCACGGGTCTAATCTATCTTTTCTTTCTTTATCACGCTTTCAGAGATGAAGTTTTTGTCTATCTGCAGACGCGCGAGCGCCATCGTGGAAGCAGGAACCTGTTTAGTATCGCGGGACTGGGGCCACTGATTTTGTTGCTGCTGTTAATTCCGCAACAAGAGGCCTTTCGCCACGACCTGCGACGCGTGGAGTTCTCTTCTCAAGACCGCTTCTCAAACACCTCCGGCTGGAAGTTCATTGAGTTTAAAACTGTCCCGAACTCTCGCGGGCGAGATTTTTACTTCTACGTGCAGGCGCCCCACACCGAGGGATTACGCGCTTTTGCCTCAAAAGCCGCCACCGACGGCTCGCAAAGTAGCGGTCAGATGCTGGTAAACGATCTAGCCTGGCCATTGGCTAAAGATCTTCTTTTTCAACCGCGATATGGAAGCGCTAACAATCCGTCATTTGTTGCCGAGGAAGGCCAGACAGTTCCGGTGTTACTCACCGGCGGACATCGCGTTGGTCAGACCTTTACAGGCGTAGCGAACGATCTCTCGGGAATTTGGTTGTGGGTCGAGACACTCGAGGATCAGCCACACAATCCGGATTTTGTCCTTCACCTCGCCTCGCCGCCACTTCTTCCTTACTCACCCGGATTAGCAACGTTGCGGCTCATCTTGATTATCTTGTTATCCGCGATAGTAGTTTGGCGCCTAATCCCTCGCAGCGGCCGCCACTCGCAACTTTGGATCTATTTATTCGTGCTGGCCGGGGCGTTTGCCATTACGCAAAGTGTGCTGAAGAGTTCCGGAAATGCCGGTTATACGTTCCCGCTCATCTTCCAGTTCGTGGTGGTCTATCACTACTGGAGTTGGTACGTCTTCTCTTATGACAAGCTTAAAGGAGTGCGCGAAACCGGCGCAGGCCCTTCAACGGCAAGCGTGGGGTGGTATCAACGGGCACTTGGCTATCTTCGCAACTGCCGGTACTTCACAGTTTTCGTAATTCTGCTGAACATGATTTCAGCAATAGGGGTGTCCTGGTATTACCGCGCCGATGGGCCTGCGGGCTTGCAGTACTTCCTCGACTACAGCTACTTCCTTTACTTTCTAGTATTCCACGTGACCTTCAGCTTCGATCCCGGCAAAGTCTTGACCCTCATCAGTGGCAAGCATGTGAGCCAGGCTTTGTAGGGTCCCTCCGTGAGCGCCGCATCTTGCAAACTCATGCGGACCAACGAGCGATTGCGCAGGTTCTTTTCTGAAGAAATGAGGGACGCCCCACTGCGGGACGCCCCTACAATCAAGCAACGCTGCCGGGGACCTACCTCGGTCCAGTAGCGCGAATCGTCACTTCGGTTCCCGGGGGCAACTCAAGATCATCCCGCCCCTGAACATAGACAGAACCGGCACCGGTTCCAGCGCCAATAACCGCGCCGATAGCTGCACCCTTGCCGCCACCGGCAATCGCGCCGATGATCGCACCAACCGCAGTACCAATCGCAGTTCTCGTCACTGTACGATTCGTTTGATCGCTATCGCGAACCGCACCTTCGTTATCGACCCTGACCACTTCATCGTTTGGTGTGCGGACCGTTTCCACGATTCCGGCGAAACGGTACGAACGGCCATCGCGAAGTCGAATCGTGTCAAAGTCAAATGACAACTGCGAACGCCCTGACAGGCGACCGCTGCGATCTACTGCCGTCACACGCCCCTCGATTGTCGCACCGGCATACTGACTCGGCGTTCTCACTGTCGCCGTAAACCGATCGCCTTCGCTCGCGGTTTTGGTTGAGAGATCCGAGTTCAGAGTCGCCACCAATTCGGTGCCGTTTGGAATTAGGAAATCACCCGTCACACCGACGGTATCCGGGATGTCTCGATAGAGATCCAACTGCGCGACAGCCGAGGTCCGGTCGTAATAACTCTGTACCATCACCGGTTGGCTAAGCCGCTCTGCATAAAGTCGGCGTGTAACTACTAACCGTCGACCGTTGTCGGTCGGATCGAACGTTACGGTAAAGTCCTGGTCCCGTTCTCCGGTTCGCTCGATACTCAATTGATCTCCCCTTAGGCTGGCCCTCACGCGCACAGTGCGACCATTTGGAGACGTCTCCACATGCTCGCGTCCGTCGGCTAGAAAGTTGATCTGAGCCGCGCGCGATGACGCGATGGTGACATTGTTGCCACGCTGGTCGATGGCCAGAACGTCCGGCGGATCCAGGCGACGAATTAACGAGTCGTAGACTCGTTGGCGTTGAGCGGCAGGAAGGTTGCGAGTCGCGTTTTCCGCCGCCGCTCGCGCATCACCGCTTTGTGAAGTCAACCGGTATGTTCCTGTTAACTGGCCCCCTGAGCCATAAATGGGACCACCCGGAGTTGTACTCCAGTTCCCAGCGACGTTGTAGTTTAAGGCGAGTTGATCAAGGTCGTTACGCAACAAGACCCAATCACTCTCGACACGGGCGGTCAACTGGTTGTTGTTTATAAACAAGTTGAGGTAGGCGGCATGATCAAGCACGGCGCGCACATCAGCGTCGGTAGAGGCGTTGGTGTTCACTCTATTTCGCAAATGAGTGAGCGCTGTCTGGAATGCAGTCAGATGACGCTGTGCCTCGACACGCTCTCGAGAGTCAATGGTTCGACGATTGAGATCCCTTTGCAGGTTGCGCCTGAATAACGTGCCCCTATTCTGTAGGTTGCGGACGAGTTGCCTAACCTGCGCGTCGTTACGTACGTACCCGGTGCCCGTCCCGATTCCGCCGGCGGTCCACTGCCAGTCGGTTATGTAATACGAACGTGCGAGTAGATCCAAGTCTGCCTGCAACAGGCGCCACTCCTGACCTACTCGGTTATCGAGTTGGTTAGTGAGCAGAAACCGATTGATCTGGGCGGCACCATCAAGAACTACCCGAACGTCCGCTGCGGTTGATTGGCGGTTTTCGAAACGCGACTTCAACTGATCAGTGGCGCCCTCAAAAGCACTTACGAAACGGTTGATCTCGTCTTCCCTCGCAGTGCCATTTAGACGGCTGCGATCCAATGCGTTCTCAAGCACGCGATTGAATGTGTCTGTGCGTGTCTCGATACGCCGAATCAGCGCGCGCATCGTTTGATCGTTGTCACGATACTGGCGTTGCGCCAGCACCGTTCCTGCTACTCCGACGTTTATCAGCACCACTAACAGTGCTGTTCCAAATCTTTCCAATATTTTTCTCATCTCATTCCTCCACTTGATATCCAAAAGAAGTTCCAACACAAATTTCCTGCCTGCGGGGGAGATTGCTTAATGTGGGGGTAAAGGGATGAGGAGAGCGGAAAAACACATCCAAGCAAACAGTGCTTGCGGGCTGTTATAACGATGAGGCTGCATCACGGTGCCGTTGCACCGGGTTGCAGTCAACCTGACTAACTCACCCGTGGCGTTTCATTATTGGGCACAGAGCAACCCGATTGAGTGCCAAGAGTGTTACAAAAAGGTCGCCGTTTGGATTGCACTACCCGTTCGTGGCATTTCGCCAATGAAAGATCATGGCTCGGGAGGTGGAGGCTCGTTGGTGCCGCGCTCGCGGTTAAACGGTGAACTCGGCAGCCACGAGGGCATCTTTTCGTCGTTCGCAACGCGCCAACCCATTAGGGCCAAAACCATAGCCATGGCTCGTGGACCATTCCAGTTCCACTCCGGGCGAATGACATCGGTCGGCTGATGGTAGTCGTTCTTTTCCCACTCTTTCATCCTGTCGATCCAGGCTTTGGTCTCACCAGCGGGCGCGCCAAGAATCATGATGCCCGGAATGCCTCTCTTGACGAAGAAGTAGTGATCGGAACGGTAGAATGATTTCTCTTCGGGCCGTGGATCAGCGATGATCTTCAACTCACTGGCAGCGGCTACATCGTTAAGCACCGATCCTAAAGTCGAATGCTCGGCTCCATATCCCACCAGTACTTTCACCTCACCGTAAACTTCAGTTCCCATGCCATCGAGATTCAGGTTCGCGGCGACCTGTTTGATCTTCCAGGTGGGATGCGCAATCCAATACTCAGAACCATGACCTCCGTACTCCTCACCCGTCACCGCCATAAATATGACTGAACGCTTCGGCTTCGTTGCGGTATTGCTGAAGGCCTCTGCGATCGCGAGCATCTCGGCAACGCCAAGCGCGTTATCAGCGGCGCCATGGTAGACGCGGTTGTCGGCCGCTACACCGTAAGCATCATAATGAGCTGAATAGATGAGTGCTTCGTTTTTGAGTTTCGGATCTGAACCCTCCAGCATTCCGATCACATTGTTGCCGACGCCGCTGCCCTTCTTTAACCGGATAGTGATCTTTGCAGATTGTTTGAGGTTAATTGCTTTGAAGGTATTGCTCTCTGCATTGACGAGCGCTTCAGCCCTCGTAGTCCCTGAAACAGCAAACAACTTTTCCGCAGTCGCGTCACTCACCGCCAGAAACGGAGGTACGAAGGCTGGTAGTTCATCTTGATCACTGGGCTCGATCTGCCGGCGCACCAGGTAATCGGCCAACTCGCTGAAAGGACGTTCTTCGCGTCCGTGCCTCATGAAGATAATAGCCGCGACGCCTTTGCCCACGAGACTGCGCACGATCGCGGATTGCGCTTTAACGCTCTTCCAGGATTCTTTACTTATATTCGCAGGCGGCCCCTGCATCATCACGACGACCTTTCCCTTCAAGTCGACACCGGCGAGATCGTCTCGCTTGATCTGATCCGCAACCAGACCATAAGCCACGAACACCATTTGGCCGCTGACACTCTTCTCATTGCCGGCTGGCGGCATAACTACAAAATCAGGACCGAGGTTAATAGTTTCCTCGCCAATCTTCAGAGACGTCTCTGGAAGAAAGTAAAACTCGCGAAACTTGATGGGTTGGAAGTAAGTATTCTTGTTTCCCAGGGGCTTCAAGCCGAGCTGTTCAAACCTCTCGGCCAGATATTGGGCGGCTTTTTCACCTCCCGGCTGCGCAGTACCGCGGCCCTGCATCTCCGGCGCAGAAAGTGCAGCGACCGCGTCCCGAATAGTCTCTACTTTGATTCCCGCAGAGAGGTTTTGTTCCGCAGTCGCCAGCGTTGTTGTGACGGTGACAACCGAAGGCCCTTGCCAGCCAACAACGGTTGAAACAACCAGGAGAAGAAGAAATGCGGACGTTAACGAACGTGGAGTTGGATAGAGTTTGACCAAGAAAAGCACCTCTGGGAGTTTATTGATTGCTTGAGGGTCGTCTCGAAACTTCTAACCTGCTAACTACGGACGTGACCTTTTCGAGTTTAATGAGGTTTCCCTCAGAAATAAGATTCAGCCCGTGGAACCAAAACCGCCCGCGCCACGCGCGGTGTCGCTAATATCATCGGCCCATAAGGCAATGGGAGTGATTATCTTTTCAACAATCAACTGGCAGATCTTGCTTTCCGCAGGTAACTCGATTTGTTCATTTCCGGTGTTGAGCAGCAGGCAAAGAATCTCACCGCGATAGTCCGCATCGATGACACCCGCTAATACGTCAACTCCATGCCGGGTAGCCAAACCTGACCGAGGAGCAACCCGGCCGTAACAACCCTCCGGAATCGCAACGGCCAGGCCTGTGCGAACCAGGACACGTTCACCGACGGGAATCGTGACCGGTTCAATGGAAAAGAGATCCAATCCAGCGGCGGCACTGCTTCCGCGCACCGGCAACAGCGCCCGCCGATCGAGCCGCTTGAAAGCTAAGAGTTCGGATGTATTCATTGTTTGAAGGAAACTGTGTAGTTTGAATCGTCCAGGTTCTTGCTGGTATTGCAACTCCCGGCTCGTTTGCCGATCGCGGCGGAATGCTATCAGAGAATGAGAGTTGATTCAGTATGGAATGCGATACTCTACATAGAGATCGTCGAACCTGGTCGCTTTCTCAAACCCCTGTCGCTCCGTCGGCGTTAACATCCTCTTAATATCCGATTCAATCTCAGAAAGGTCTGGAGCGTCAGCCAGCAGCACTCGCCCGCGCGCCTTCTTCTTGAGTGCGTCCCAAAGGGGCGGATAGGGAAACTCCCACCTCTGATCTTCGGCAGTCCCGCGATGAACGGGAATCATCGCCACGAGTTCGGGACTGGTCATCATCTCAAGTCCCTTTTCTCGTAGCGTCGCATTGTGACTGCCATGATGGCCGACCTTGTAGAGGACTGCGCGCGCCAACAGATTAGCGGCGTTCACGCTCTTTTCTTCTCCCTTTGAGTTCTTAACTTTCCACTCGAGCTTGCCCCATGAAAGCCAATTCCCGACCTGTGCGTCCCCCGGAAAAAGCAGCACTTTGCCTTCGCCGGGCTCGCCCAGTTCGACGGCGAAAGCCAGACAAGTATTGTTCGTATAGCTATCGAGGTGCAGCGCCAGTTCACCGGCCATACTCAACCAGTCATGATCGATGCGCCGCCACTCGTCCTCGCCGCCGTCAATAAAGCCGTATCGCTTAATGAAGAAATCCGAGTTGCGCGCTTCGTCAGGCGTTATGCTGTAACGCTCATCGAACGGACGAGACTCTGGTCCTCACATCCGAGAAGTCATCGTCTTCATCAGCGACTGCCGCCATTAAACTGTCAAACAGAGAAAACCCGTGCTTACCCTGGTCATAGGTTTCGACTTTCGAAAGCTTCTTCCTGATGTAATCCGGATCTTCAGGTGGCCCGAGAATGTAAACGCGAACATCGTCGACACCGTCGATTTCCAACGGATGTTTCTTCGGGTCGCAGTACTCTTTCCCGGCTAGCTCAAGCATATAATCCCACGTCGCCTCAGTCCCGCCCGCTGGTGCGCCAACTCCCATCCCGCCAAAGAAGCCGAACAATTCTGAGATGGCATGTCTATACATCCCCATCCGTTCGTCCCCCTTCTTGTCTTCCGGGATAAGCGCCAGTGCTTGTTTCACAGCCTTCTTTTTCTTTTTGAACTCTTTCTTTAGCTGCTGCGCCGCCTTGTTCTCGGGTTCCTCTGTCCACGCCACCCACACCTTCCTCACCTCAAGATCGTCAAAAATTTTCCTGGCTTGGTGAAAGCCAGAGATGTGGTCCCAATGCTCGTGAGTGGCGGCAACAACGTCGAGGCGCGCGGGCAACTTCTTGCCCGGTCGTTTCGCGGCCTCAGCGAGGAGAGTCTGCTGAATGTTGCCGACGGCCGCATTCATCTCGTTGACGCCGTAGTGTTTGCTCTTGAGCGCCCCACAATCAACCAGCATGTGAAAAGGTTCTGGCTTGCGGGGAAAGGTGAGAAGAAAGCAGTCTCCAAGCCCTTGCTTGTACATGCGAACCCTGACTTCTCTGTTTTTCGTCCGCGTCGCACGGCGTTTCTTAGTTGTTCGTTTCGTGGACGCAGCCCTGGTTCTCGCTTTTTTTCGGGTGGAAGTTGCGACCTTTTTTGTTGGCATGGTTAGGGGACCTCATTGTCAAAGCTGCGATGCAGCAACGCGAAAGGTTCTTCGGCACCCCCCAGGTGCCTGAAGTAGGTGGCGCGTGACGAACCGTCAATCATCAAGCCACGGCGGTATTGGGAATAGCGCTCAACGCGCGCTTCGTCGGCAATATCTTTGGTGATGGCGTAACGCAGCCGCATCGTGTCCAGGTCAAGAACGAGAGTGCTGCCACCGCGGAAGATAAAGCTTAAGGGCTTCTCTCCGGCCCGCGGCTTAACTTTAATGTCGCGACTTTGAATGATGGAAATGATTAGTTGGTTCAGAGAGTCTCCGTCGGGGCCAACGCGCCGCGCCGGCCGTAACGAATGGATCTGAAACTTCGGCACGTCGCCCTGCCGACGGCCCCGTAACCCTTCGAGATTGAACTGGAAGGTGATGCCCGCGACCTTGCCGAACTCCTTAAGAGCTTGATGGCCTTCCCGGACAATCCAATCATTCAACTCGAAGCCGATTTTCTCAGTCGTGTCGAACACCTCCCGGCGACTTTTGAAATAAGTGAATTCATTGGCAACAAACCTGAGTCGCTCGGCCAGAGGTTCAAAGAATTGTTGACTGCCGCTGACAAGCGGCCAGCGCAGGCTCTCGGCGGAGAGGGTGCGGACATCACGCGGGTATATCCCTCGACGTCGGAACGCCTCAATGAAAGCTATGCGATAGCCCCGGTCATCATCAGAGACGAGATCAACGTCGGCGGTAATAATGGCGCGCAGGTAATCGCCGAAGGTGATGTCAACGGGCGGGCAGTAGTCGAGCGCGCGGATGCAAGCGTTCAGGACGTGTTGCGCGGACCTGGAGGCTTCGGAAGCAAGTCGTCGCACCAGATCCGGCTGCAGCTCACCTTCCTGGAGAATCCCTGTACCGCTGCTTGCTATACGCAGAAGATCGGCAACACGGTTTTTATAGATTGCCACGAAGGCGTCGAAGATGGCGGCTACGAGAATTGCACCGCGGGCGTGCGGCTCGGTGGTGTTCTCATAATCTTCGGGCCTGGGGTCATGCGGCTTCCACTTGCCGGTTTCCTTGTCGACCTCGCCGATGGCATCGCGCAACGCGCCGTAATTGCCGATGGCCTCGCCGAACTGCTGGGCCAACTCGCCCAGCAGGTTTTGTGATGCGAGATCCCCGCGCGTGCGCGCGATTTGGTGACGCAGAACTTCGGGAAAGCTGAAATGCTGAAACAGCGCGACGATGTCGGCGAATGCTTCATGGAAAGCGTAGGTATCGCGATGGTTCGCCTCCGTGAAGCGGCTATGCATTCCATCCAGCAAGGCGTGCGTAGTCTCGTGCGCAATGATGTCATGTGAGAGACAACTAAAGACAATGCCACCCGGGAGGTAGCGCTCAGGGCTCTCGAAAGAGGCCGGAAAGTAGCCAAATAGGAGGGCTTTCTTTTCGGGGCTATAGTAGGCATTAGCTTCCCGCAGCGCATGGGGATAAACGCGCAACCGCCCGACGAATTCATAACGCAGACCTCCGTCGCGACGCAGCCGTGGCGCCCAAAGAGCGGGTCTGCCAAGAGCTCTTTCGAAATTACGGATCGTAGTCATGGTAACGGCATAGACCATCTGCTGATGGAATTGTGGATTGCCTTCGGATGGCGGCAATCCATCCTGAGCCAGGATATGCGGATCATTGAGGTCGACGGGTTCGTAAAAGCATCCACTGGCCGGATCGTAGTCGACCACTTCGATGTACTTGCCGATGGGGCCCGGCAGCAGCCCTTCGCCGCTGTCGGTTTCTTCCCAGTCCACCTTATAGGTGATCTCGTTAATGACTGCAGTGTCGAGGTGCACAGACAGGCTCGGGTCGAATGCGTAGCCACGCAACTTACGGTACACGGGCCGAGGCGTTGAACGGTTTTCCCTCCTGGGCTCCCGAGATCCCTGGGTGGTTTCCGCATCAGCTTTCTTCTCTTTCCTCATGAGTTGCTCCTTTTCCTAAACCCGGTCGCTCACGGCCTATCCGCTCACAATAAGAAACCGGTCCACGGGACATTCAAACGAGGAGGTTCGCACCGCTGCATACACAGATCGGGCTGGACATCGATAATTAGCTGGACATTGATAGTTCGTATGACATTCAGGTATGCCCTGCATTTCATTTCAGATCGGTAAGAAATCAGGAACTAAGTGAGAGATCCTGCCTCGATAATGTCCCGGGTGTTATCGGAACAGGATGAGTATTTTACAGGGAGTCATAGGCCTTACAGGGCCTTACAACCGAATGAGAACCATTGCAAAAAACCAGTGCTAGCAAACTTGTTCGAGGTGGCCGCTTCCTCTGCGGGCGTCTTTGAGCCACGCTTTCAGGTTGAGGTAAGGATTCTTTTCTTTACAGCGTGAAGTCTAGCCTCATTCGAATGATGTGTGAATATCTTTCGCTAACTGTGAGAAAAACCGGCCCTGCCTGGTGTTGCTACATCTTCGGGAGCGTCACTCCGTGCTGGCCCTGGTACTTACCGCCGCGATCTTTGTACGAGGTCTCGCATACCTCGTCGGACTCGAAGAAGACGACCTGGGCCACCCCTTCGTTCGCATAGATCTTTGCCGGGAGGGGCGTCGTGTTTGAGAATTCGAGCGTTACATATCCTTCCCACTCAGGTTCGAACGGCGTCACGTTCACCAGGATGCCGCAGCGCGCATAAGTGCTTTTGCCAAGACAAATCGTTAGAACGTTTCGCGGAATCCGAAAATACTCAACCGTGCGCGCGAGCGCGAAGCTGTTGGGAGGGATAAGCACTGAGTTACCCTTCACGTCGACAAAGTTTTTCTCATTGAATTCCTTTGGGTCGACGATCGTGCTGTTGATGTTCGTGAATAGCTTGAACTCGTCAGCGCAACGAATGTCGTAACCATAGCTCGATGTTCCGTAGGACACGATCCTTCTGCCGTCGGCTTGCTTCACCTGGTCAGGCTCAAAGGGCTCGATCATGCCAAACTCAGTCGCCATCCTGCGGATCCACTTGTCTGATTTGATACTCATGATTGCTTCCTGGACGTGCTGGGTTGTAGTTTAAAAAGTTTCAAGTTTCAAGTTTCAAGTTTGTAGTTTCAAGTTTCGAGTTTCGAGTTTGTAGTTTCAAGTTTGTAGTTCTTTTGGAACTCAGTACTCAGTACTCAACACTCATGAACTTGGAACTTGAAACTTGAAACTCATTCCTTCTCATCCCTTCCTTCCTTCTCACCCCTTCTTCTTCAGCACGATCTTCCCTTCACCCAGGGTAAAGCGAAAAACCGCACCGCCTGTCCCCGCGCGTGCTTTTATTTGGCGGGGAGTGATGCCGGGTCGCTCACGCGACTCGAGCGGTTCAAAACTAGTTTCGATTGTTCCGCTGCGAAGGATCTCAGCGTCGATGTCCCCGCTAAAGCCCGGCGCGAGTTCCACTGTAATGTTGCCCGCAGCCATTCGTACGTCAGCCCCGGCGCCACGCCAACTGCGAACTGGAATACTAAAATTCAGAGTGCCGACACCCAACGTCGCGGTTACGGTGCCGCCTGTTAGTTCGAAACTGGCTTCGCTCTCCGCAGCGGACACGCGTATAGCTCCTTCAACCCCGCTGATACGAACTGGGCCACGACCAGCATCAATTTCGAGATCTGTTGCAACCGGTACACGGACACGATAGGCAAGGTTCCAGGGCAGGCCCAGCAATCGTTTGGGAAAGTTCTTTGCCGCGCGACGCATGAAATCCTTGTCGTGGGTCCCAGTGGTCATTAATCGCAGGTGATTCAAATCCTGATCGAAAACGAAACTGTTCACCGCTGAAAGAAGCTTCAGGTCTTCCTCTGTCTCGGCTTTCAGTTCAATCTCCGCCACGACCTCTACTTCGTTACGTTGCCAGCCTTCTACGGTGATGGATCCCTGTGGCGCACCGATAATTGTCACGGTGCCACCAAAGCCAAGACGTTGTACTTCGCGGCGGGTCGTTTTCTGAGTAAGCAAAGTTGCCGAATCAACCACGACAGCCTTCTGCTTCTGTTGAGCGGACACGGCAGAAGTTGAAAGCAGGACAACCATTAGCAGGAAGGAGAATGCAGTGGCATGACGCGTGTGTAGGTTTTGGATCATATCGTAGCGGGCATTTCCAAATTGCTCGCGATAATAACATCGATGTTGACTCGCTTCGCAGGGACGTCAAGGATGGAGTAGTTCGATATTCCGGCGCGGTGCAACTCGCACGTTACGGTTCGATTGTGCTCACTCAAGAAACTTGAATCTGGTTGATCGCCGGCGGGTGATTAATTACACAAAAGGCGAACATTTCCAAACCAGCTGGAAATGTCCGCCCAAAGTTTTCAGTTAGCGAAATCCAAGCGCGCCGTTTCGCTCGCTGGTTGGGATCTTCAACGGCGCATGAATGTGATACTGCCGAGGAAATTAGTCACGGTCACCGAAGCTTGTCCGCGCACACCGCCCTCGTACTTCCGGCCATCACCCATACTCTTAAAGTCCTTATTCCAAAATTCCCCCAAAGTGATCTTCTTCGCTTGTGAAGACGCCGTCAGGTAAAAAGCAGAGTGTTGCGGGATCCTGATCGTGATGTTGCCCTGCGTCGATTGGAAAATGTAGTTCCCTTCGCGCGTAAATTGTCCATCAAAGAAGATGAGGCCCATTGTGTTTTGCGCGATCACCTTCCTGGCGCTGATTCCCACCAACTCAATGTCACCTTCCAAAGAAACGTGGGCCCGTACCAGATCGCCGTGAACATTACTTACACGGATATCACCCTGTCTTGTCTGTAGGTCTACAGTGGCGCCCGCGGGCACCAGCAATTTAAAGTTGACGTTCCCGATATCGCCACGTCCACGGTTGTCACCCATCACGTCGATCTCAAACTCCTCATCAGACATGCGCGGAGAAATCTTCGCCGCTGGGGCTTCCATGGTGGCCGAAAACTTGATCTGATCGCGGTCCCAGGACTCAACAATGATGGTGCCGGAAAGGTTCTTTAGAATTATTCGAACATTCTTGCGGGTGGGATAGTTCTTTTTGATGTGATGTTGCGCCTGGCTGGTGAGGACGCCAAAAGAAGCCACAACGGCTATCAAAACAACTGAACAACAAGGGCGCCAAAACACATGGCGTTTCAAAAGGGCTCTAATGCTCATCGGCGTGGGGCTCTTCAACAAATAAGGTCTCTCGATTTCGAAATCAATCTTATAGCTCTGCAAACTCCTTGAGTATCGCGAGCTTTTCGTTCATTGCCGCATTGAGCATCTCTTCAGAGACTTCGTCATGTGGGTGCCTGGTCAAATCGTTGAGCGAATCATTCACTGCCTGATCGATGACCTTCAAGTTTCGATCAAAGGTCGCTCGCATCTGTGGGCTCCAGCGAACTTTGTTCGTCTCAACCCGCTGGTTCCAATAGTCAATAATTTGCTGTTGCTGTCGCACGCGATCCAGAACACTAGTTCCCGCTACTCCCAACACGGATGTTCGGGCAGTTGCACCGGTGGGGTCCGGACTCTGCCATCGCCGCAGACCGACCGCAGTCGAGAGTGAAACTATCAAAACGATCACAGCCACCGAGGCGGCGAGTTGCGGCAACGAGAGTTCCCAACTGCGACCCAACCAGCCCCATGAACGCTTGTCGACCGGTGTTGCCGCAACCGCCGGCGACGCGTCGCCGACTTCAATCATGTTGCGGATTCTCAGCCACAGAGCTCTTTCATTTGGGGGGGCCACATACTCGCCCCGCGTGCTGCGGCAAAAGGAAACTATCGATTCCAGGTCATTACGAACGTCGAGGCAACTCAAGCACTCTGTTAAATGCAGATTGAGAGAGAGTTCGTCTTCGCTACTGAGTGAGCCATCCAGCAAATCGCTGATCCACTCCTGACACTTTTCGCAGTTCATTGTCTTATAACCTCTGACCGGCCACGCGGACTAGAGCAACTAGATTCAGCAGCACGGCATTTTGGCTTCGAGCAATCAAGGGGAGACTGCGTTAGAACTTAATCCCTTACTGGCGCTTACATCGTTTCGATACCTGTTCAAGTCCGAAATGGCGTATAGCGTTTTGGAAGCTATTCTTTCGTCTTCTGTTGCCTGAGCAGGCCCCGCAACTTCATTCGTGCTTTGTGTAGTTGCGACTTTGATGTACCCACCGAGCACCCGAGCATCCTGGCGATCTCTTCGTGTTCGTGGCCCTCGATATCATGGAGGGTGAAGACCGTGCGGTAACCAGGGGGAAGTTGGCTGATTGCCTTGTCGAGTGCAATGCGATCCACCACCGGCATCGCATTCGGGTTCTCTGTCCCTTTCACAATCTGCACCGGCGTCTCGCCATCCTCCGTTGTACTCTCCATCCGCACTCCGCGTTTACGAAAATGCATCAGTACCTGGTTGACGGTAAGTCGGTGCAGCCAGGTTGTAAAAGCTGACTCGCCCCGAAAGCTTCCAATTTTTCGAAAGAGCTGAATGAAGACTTCCTGAGCGAGGTCTTCAGCCTCAGAGACATTGCTTGTCATTCGCAAACAGAGCGAATAAACGCGACGATTATGACGCTGGTAGAGTTGCTCAAAGGCGTCCATTTCCCCCTGAGCGGCCCTCTGAGCCAGAGCGTAATCCGATTCCGGTTGTGTCTCGATGTCGGCTGCGGTCACGTGTTCGTCTGTTCGGGCAAGCGACGAAGCCAATATACCTCTTCACTGCTTGTTCGCTACGACAATCACGAATCCGCTTTTTCAAGGGAGCAGTACCACAGGTCCCTCAGGACTTCCCATCGTGGGAATGCGAGGATTCCAAAGTACCCTCAACGCGGGTGTGATGCGGTGCTTTGAGCGCGTCGTTGCCTTACCCGACCTTAAAAGTCTCGATCTTTGCCCAGCCGCAGCAATATTTTTTCCCGGTAGATTTCACGTCCAATAAGTCCGGTCGAGTGAACGATAACCGACCGCTTCAGACACATGAGCCGAGCGTATTTCTTCCGAATCTTCCAAATCAGCGATGGTGCGGCTTACTTTGAGGATACGGTCATACGCGCGCGCTGACAAGCCCAGACGTGTCATCGCTTGTTCAAGCATCTGCTCACTAGCCGCATCAATCCGACAGTGACGACGAATCATGCGTGGCGTCATCGCTGAGTTGGAAAAAATCTTCTCGCCGGCCAAACGCTCCTGTTGCCGATTCCGCGCTTTGATGACGCGATTCCGGATCGCTCCCGAATCTTCGGCGTCAGGAGCAGCTTCTCCCGCGAGCTCTCTGAACTTTACCGCCGGCACATCGATATGAATATCGATGCGATCCAGCAATGGTCCCGAGATGCGACCAACGTAGCGCTGAATCTGAAGCGGCGTGCAGCGACACTCGCGTGTAGGGTCGTTCCAAAAACCGCAGGGACAGGGATTCATCGCCGCAGCAAGCATGAAGGAAGCGGGAAAAGTAAGTGACATAGCTGCCCGGCTAATCGTCACCTTCTGATCCTCCAGCGGCTGTCGTAATACTTCGAGCACGCTCCTGTCGAACTCAGGTAACTCATCCAGAAAAAGCACTCCCTGATGCGCAAGGGAAACCTCGCCCGGACGTGGCAATGCTCCGCCTCCTATCAACCCGGCGTCGCTTATGGTGTGATGAGGCGAGCGAAAAGGACGCGCAGTGACCAACCCCGTGCGTCCCGTTAGTCCCGCAACCGAAT
Organism: Pyrinomonadaceae bacterium; assembly: GCA_041742785.1. GTDB lineage: Bacteria > Acidobacteriota > Blastocatellia > Pyrinomonadales > Pyrinomonadaceae > PSRF01. The sequence continues at coordinate 45,076 of JBGTOA010000001.1, forward strand.
GGATCTTCGTCAGCTCAAGGGCGGCTTCAAACTCAAGCGGCGGCAGGATTGTCGGCAAGCGTTTTGCGAGCATCGTCTTGCCTGATCCCGGCGGACCGATCAGGAGAATATTGTGCGAACCCGCGCTGGCGATCTCGAGCGCTCGCTTCGCTGACTGTTGTCCGCGAACCTCACGAAAATCAACATTGTAGTGATCAGGCTGAACCAGGATTGCGGCCGGATCTACTTTCAATGGCTGAGGGGGACTTCCGGAGCGAAGTGCCGCCACCAGATCGACGGCATCGCGAAGATTTGCAACCGGGTAAACGTTTACCCCAGAGACTACTGCTGCTTCCTTCGCATTCTCGTCGGGAAGAAGGATGTGCTGAATCAGCGCGTCGCGAGCGAGAATCGCAATCGGCAAAGCCCCTTTTATTGGTCGCACTCGTCCATCGAGAGATAGCTCGCCGACGCATAACGCGTGGATGAGATTGCTCTCTTCAGCAAGGTCGCCATTCGCGCCGAGGATTCCGAGCGCAATCGGCAGATCAAAACTGGCCCCTTCTTTCCGCACATCGGCGGGAGCCAGGTTTATTGTGACTTTCTGAAAGGGGAAGAAGAACGAGCAGTTGGTAATGGCTGCCCGAATGCGCTCGCGAGATTCCCTGACGGCAGCGTCGGGCAATCCAACAATGGTGACAGTTGCGGGGTTATCAGATTCGCCGCGAACGGGTGTCAGGTCAACCTCGATATCAACAAGGTCCGCATCGATACCATAGACGGCAGCCGAAAGGGTACGGAACAGCATTGTGAGGACGCTCCAAGGTGAAGGTTGCAGAGCACGGTATTCAGTTTAGTTGAGGGACAAGCAATTGAGCGCGCTGTTCGATCTTATCGAAAGCGCGCTCGCCTAACTCTAACACGTCAAAAACAGGGTGAGGCAGACGCGTTTCCTATCCAGTTCTTATTTCTTATTAATGTCGACGCGAAGGTGCGCCGGCCGAAATTGGCAGCCGAACTTCCTGTCCAGCGCGCAGTTCAGTATTCGCGGTCACGCCGTTGAGCTTCGCCACTTCGTTCGGATCGAGTTTTCGATCCGTAGCTATCTTATGGATCGTGTCGCCCTTTCGCGCTTTGACCTTGGTCAGCGAAGGAGTGGCCCCCGTGGCGCCAGTAGACGATGCACGAGTCCACTTGGTCAACCGCAGGGTGCTGTTGGGAACCACTAGCTTGTTGGTAGTCTTCAAATCAACTCCGGCATTCATCGCTTGTAACTGGCTGACGCCGACACCGAGGCGGCTCGCGACCCCTTGCCAATCTTCACCCGGGGCTACTGAAATGACGCGCGCCGTCTCTTTGCGATCACCCGGAATGCGCTTCAGGATGGCAACCAACTGCTTGGAGCGACCTGCGGGAACATTCACGCTGTAAGCCTCGCCACGTGGTGTGAGGTCTCGCTTCAACTGGGGATTCAAAGCCTTAATGTAATCAACGCTGGTATCCGTGGCGTCGGCAAGCAGTTGCAAACTGGTCGCATTTGGAACCTGGACTACGTCGTAGGCCAGCGGGGCTTCAGGCTTGATGCCCTTAAAACCATACTTCTCGGGATTCTTGGCGATCAGGATCGTTGCCAGGATGTTCGGGACGTAGTTCCGGGTCTCTTGCGCAATGTAGGGATAAATCGCCCAGAAACTGGCGGTGCCAGCGCGTGAAATCGCCCTGTCAACATTGCCCTGGCCGGTATTGTAAGCGGCCATTGCGAGTTCCCAGTTTCCGTTGTAATGCTTTGCAAGATCTTTCAGATATCGTGCTGACGCACGAGTCGCCTGCTCAAAACTATTTCGCTCGTCGACCCAGGCAGTCTGGCGCAGTCCGTATTGCCGGCCGGTGCCGGGAATGAATTGCCACAAGCCTGACGCTGCGGCCCAGGACATCGCTTTTGGTTTCCAGGCGCTTTCCACCTGGCCCAACCAGGTAATGTCAACCGGCACACCTTCCTGGACGAAAATCTGGCGAGCCATCTTCATATACAGACCTGACTTACGCAGACCTGATTCCATCGTGGAACGACCACGACCCTGATAATAATTGATGTATTGCTGAATTAAAGGATTGGTAGTGAACGCGAAGTTCACATTGTGCTTGGCGAGTTCAAGTTCCTCGACCGACGCTGCGGTGACGTTACTTTCATCCTCGGTCAAAACCAGCTTGCTTAATTTATCGAGCTCGGAGGGTTCGAATTTCTGATCACGAAATCCGACTTGCGGTGGCGTCTGCTCTTTCTGAACACTCTGCGCCACAAGCGCGGACGTGACCGGCTGGATTGGCGAGCTACGAGACAACGGCACTTCCTCGCGATAGACACGCTCCACCAATTCCAGATAGTAAGTCTGTAACCGTTGGCTCGCGCGAACATCCATTCCCGATTCAAGAATCGTATCTACGGCGCTATCAAACTCCTGTCGCGCCTCTTCACGCTTGTCGTCTTCCAGATTGAGCTTGCCTTTGCGGAAGTGATCTTCGGCCCTGGTGATGATCTGAGAAACTCGCGCACTGGCCTTCTCAATCTCATTCGGAATTGTGCGGGCTGATGACCCAGCGGGAATCTGTCCAAAACTGCTGGTTGCCGACACAGCCAGCGCCGCAAACAAAGCCACAGGGGCGATGAATCGAGGGAAGTTCAAACTTCGTTCTCCTTCACGAGGTGTAGTGCGAATCCACCTAGCGACCTAAAGGGGGTCGGGTTATGCGGCTTCACAAGTTTTTTGCGAGGTATTCTCTTGGCCTTTTTAACTGCTTGAATCCTCTGGAAAACGTCGGATTTGGTAGACCCAAGAGCATCCGGAGGTTAACACACGGTTTTCTGGGGTGTCAAACAATCGCCACCCACAATAGACGCTGAAACGGTGAAGTTTTCCACTAAATCTCAGCCGCCAAGGGGGCAGTTAAGGGATGCCGCTCGATGGTCAATTGGTTGCGCTCAAGCCAATAGAAAAAATGAGCGCCGAGCCTCCCCGAACGATTGAACGCCAAAGGCTCTGAACGAGTTCCAAATTATCACCTCCAGTATTTGCCCCTGCCTAGACTCTCTTCTTTTGCACAATCAAACAAGCTGAGCATCAATTCAGTACAACTATTCCCTATGTTTACCTTGCAATTCGTTACCGGTGCAACAAAACGCGGCCAGTTCCAATTCAAAGGTATCTGGAACGGGCCTTGCCAGTTCCTGCAGCTGAAGACACTTCTCCCCTTCAGCATATTCAGATGAAAGTTTGGTCATCCGTAGGTCGGGATCAAGTGTGACGGGTCGACCATGAGGAGAAGCATCAGCCACCCATGTCAACTGCCATAAAAGAAGAGACTCGCAACTCCCGTTTGTACGACACCGCCAGGTTGCCGACTCTTAGCCCGATTGCCGAGGGCGCGACCAGACTATTCTTTAATCGCGAACTCAGTTTGCTCAACTTCCACGCGCGGGTACTCGCCGAGGCTGCAGACGCGGGCAATCCATTGCTGGAGAGACTTAAGTTTCTTGCGATCTTTGCTTCGAATCTCGATGAATTTTTCATGATTCGCGTGTCGGGCCTGAAAGAAGAGGTCGATGAGAAAGTAACCGAGTTGTCCCCGGATGGAATGACTCCGGCAGAGCAATTGGATGAGATCAGGTTGCGTTTAATCCCTTTGCTAAAGCAGCAATCGAACACTCTAAACAAAGAACTTTTGCCGGAATTGCGCAAGCAGGGAATCGATGTGACGGGATACGATCGGTTGGAGCCTCACGAGCGGCAACAGATGGATGAATACTTCACTGAAAGCATTCTACCCATCTTAACTCCGCTCGCGGTTGATCCCAGTCACCCGTTTCCTTACATCTCCCCCTCGAGTCTTAACCTCGGATTGATCGTCGACGCCCCACCTGGGCGTTCGGCAGCCGATCCGCCGCATGCCAAATTCGAGCCTCGCTTCGTTCGTATCAAAGTTCCTTCGTTGGTATCTCGTCTCGTTCCGGTCGGACTTTCAACTACGAGATTCGTGCTACTTGAAGACATCATCGAGGCCAATCTGGGACAACTGTTTCCGGGCATGGTTCCGGGACCGTGCTATCGCTTTCGAGTAACTCGCGACGCCGACATGGACATTCGCGAATCGGAAGCCAGCGACCTGCTTAGCCTGATCCAACAGGAACTTCGAAAGCGAAGGTTTGGTTCGCCTGTGCGACTTGAGGTCTCAACGGACATGCCGAGCGAGATGATTCAGTATTTGAGTCAGTCACTCGAGCTGACGAAAGACGATGTCTACAAGGTGGATGCACCTTTGGCGCTACAGGATTTCGCCTCGCTGTATGACATCGATCGTCCAGACTTGAAGGACGAAACATTCACGCCTGCAGCGCCCCAGTGGCTTGAGCAAGAATCAATCTTTGAAGCGATCGCTGAGCGTGACATCCTCGTGCACCATCCCTATGACTCGTACGACTGCGTCACCGAGTTCATCAATGCTGCCGTCGAAGACGAAAACGTAGTCGCAATCAAAATGTGCTTATATCGCACGGGCGCAGAGTCCCCAATTCCGCCGGCACTGATTCGTGCGAGTGAACAGGGCAAGCAGGTGACTGCGCTAATCGAGCTCAAGGCGCGCTTCGATGAAAAACCAAACATAGAGTGGGCGCGGCAATTGGATGAAGCCGGCGTGCACGTTGTGTATGGCATGATCGGGCTGAAGACTCACAGCAAACTGACGCTGGTTGTCAGGCGAGAGGAAACGGCGCTTAAACGTTACGTGCACGTCGCGTCGGGCAACTACAACCCGACGACCTCCTTCACGTACACGGACGTTGGCCTATTCACTGCCGATGCCGAAATCGGCGCAGACGCAACTGATTTCTTTAACTACCTTACCGGCTGCTCGCGTCAGACTGATTACCGAAAACTTCTGATTGCGCCGGTGAACTTGCGGGAGCAACTCACGAGACTTATCGACCGCGAGATCGAGCATCGCGCTGCGGGTCGCGCTGCGCGGATAGTCGCCAAGTTTAACCGCCTGGCCGACCAGCAGATTATTCAGAAGCTCTACGAAGCCTCAAACGCGGGGGTGGAGATTGCGATCGTTGTTCGCGGCATTTGCATGCTGAGACCCGGTGTCGCCGGCTTGTCTGAGAACATCACTGTGAGAAATATTGTGGGACGCTTTCTCGAGCACAGTCGTATTTTCCACTTCACGAACGGCGGCAATGATGAAGTTTACATCGGCAGCGCTGATTGGATGTCGCGGAACCTCAAACATCGAATCGAGGTAATTGCCCCCGTGCAGGATCACTCCATGAAGAGTTATCTCAAGGACGTCGTGTTGCCCGCTTATCTACGTGACAATACGAAGGCGCATGAATTAACCGCTGGCGGCGAGTACGAGCGCGTGAAGCGCGGCCCTGACGAAGCCCCGTTCGATAGTCAGACCTACTTTATTGGTCATACGGCTGCGAAGTAATCGGCAAGTTCCCCACTAGTCTTGTCGATCGCAACCTCAAGGCCCCCTGCTTTCAAACACACCTGCACCGCATTGCGGGAGACTACTGCTCGGCGTCGGTGCGCAGCAGGGAGCACACCATGTTTCATCGAATTACCGGCATTTCGATCCTGACCTTACTAATAGTTCTAACAAACGCGCCCTCCACGCTCGCGATAAAGGACAAGAAAAAAGCGAAACCTGAAGGAACTCCGGTCCTTTGGCGTAGACCCGCCGACATAAGCTCACGCAACCTTAGGCTTGGACCAGGTGGAATGAAACCCGACCTGCGTCGCGTTACTTTCGTTGAAGAGCAAACCGGCGGTTACTCGAAAAAGTATCGGGTCCGTGACCAGTCGGGACAGGTATGGGTTGCAAAGATTGGCAAAGAGGCGCAGCCCGAGACCGCTGCAGTCCGCCTCTTGTGGGCAGTCGGTTATGTAACGGAAATCAACTACCTGGAACCGAATGTGGAGATCGCCGGCAAGGGAACATTCCAGAATGTACGGTTCGAGGCAAGACCAAAGACCTTCAAGCGTCGGGACGAATGGAAATGGGCCCAGAATCCATTCCTTGGCTCACGCGAGCTGCAAGGGCTGAAGGTCATGATGGCTTTGATCAATAACTGGGACATCAAGGATTCCAACAACCAGATATTGCTTGTCCGGGGAGATCGCGGCAACGAACTGCATTACGTCATCAGCGATCTGGGGGCCACTTTCGGGCAATCTGGAAGCACCCCAATCATCTGGCGAATCACGCGTAGTAGAAATGAGCCGGTGAAGTACGCGGATGCAGAATTTATAGATGTGGTTAAAGACAATCGCGTCTATTTTCACTACGGCGCGAAGCATGGCAGCCTGTTCGGCGACATCACAGTCGAGCAAGCGAAGTGGATCGGCAGTTTGCTTTCGCAGCTCAGCAATAAACAGATTCGCGACGTTTTCGTCGCTGCAAACTATTCACCATCCGAGGTTGATCTGCTGGCGAGCGAAGTACGAGGGAGAATCAACGAGTTGGTGAGACTGCGTGATGATCGGAAGCTTGGACGCCGGCGTTGAGCGCCCCTATGAACTGAGACCGCCTCAACCCGAGGCGGTCTTTCTTCTGCTGGAGTTGGAACTACTTTGACTAGTCGGTCTCTGGGCCGACATCTCGCGTCTGGATCGCTAAGCGCTTCTCGGGGATGCCGCCTGCGGTACACGCTGAGGCCGATTTGAGGTCGAGACAGGCGGAATCTCCCGATCTTTAAGAGCTTCACGAAACACCTGGCGCATGTTGTCCACAAAGACAAACCGAATGTCCTTGAAAGGCTCTTTCGGGACCTCATCGAGATCGCGTTTGTTCAGCGCAGGCAAAATGATTGTTGAAACTCGAGCCCGTCTCGCCGCCAGTACCTTTTCCTTGACCCCGCCCACCGGCAACACATTTCCGCGCAGTGTGATTTCGCCGGTCATCGCGACATCCTTACGAACCGGACGGAGCGAGAGTGCAGATACCATCGCAGTTGCCAACGTGATCCCGGCGGAAGGTCCATCCTTGGGAATTGCTCCCTCGGGTATGTGGATATGCAGGTCGTAATTGTTGAAATCTTCTTCGTTGATGTCGAGTTCTTTCGCACGAGACTTCGCGTAGGAATAGGCAGCCTGCGCCGACTCACGCATTACGTCTCCTAGCTGGCCAGTTAATACCAAGGCGCCTTTGCCTTTCATCCGCAAAGCTTCGATGAACAAGACGTCGCCTCCTACGGCGGTCCACGCCAATCCCGTGGACACGCCGATTTGGTCCTTTTTGAGAACTTCTTCCGGAATAATTTTCGGAGCGCCGAGGAACTCGTGGAGGTTTTTCAGCGACACGTGAATGGTACCCTTGTGGCCTTCGGCAATTCGCCGCGCAATCTTCCGGCTTATGCGTCCGATTTCGCGTTCCAGCTGTCTTAACCCGGCTTCCTGAGTGTACTGCTGGATGATTGCCGTCAATGCAGTTTTAGAGATTTGCAGATCTTTCTGAGTAACGCCATTCTCTTCCAGTTGCTTGGGCAACAAATGCCGCTTGGCGATTTCCCGCTTCTCTTCTTCGGTATAACCCGCGAGTCTGATTACTTCCATGCGATCTCTTAGCGCCGGTTGAATGGTGTCCAGAATGTTCGCGGTCGTCATGAAAATCACATTCGAGAGATCGAAGGTGATTCCCAGATAGTTGTCGCGGAAACTGTTGTTCTGTTCAGGATCGAGCACTTCCAACAGCGCCGATGATGGATCCCCACGGAAGTCTGCTCCGACTTTGTCGATCTCATCCAACATGATGAGCGGGTTGTTTGTGCCTGCCTGTTGTATGGCTTGCACAACGCGACCGGGCATCGCGCCGACATAAGTCCTGCGGTGGCCACGAATCTCTGCTTCATCATGAACGCCACCCAATGACAGGCGCACAAATTTCCGATCCAGCGCTCGCGCTATCGAGCGACCGAGTGACGTCTTCCCCACTCCTGGAGGGCCAACGAGACAAAGAATTGGGCCTTTAGGTTTCTCTTTCAGTTTGCGCACTGCAAGGGCTTCGATGATGCGGTCTTTAACTTTTTCAAGGCCGTAGTGGTCTTCATTCAGGATGCGCTCAGCTTTCAGAAGATCGAGATTATCAGTTGAGGCTTTAGACCAGGGAAGATCAGTCATGATCTCCATCCAGTTTCGCAAGGTGGCTGTCTCAGCCGCGTCCGGATGCATACGCTCCAACTTCTTGAGTTGGCGCAGGGCTTCTTCCTCCGCTGGCTTCGGCATGCTCGCTGCTTCGATCTTTTCTCTGAACTGCGCAATCTCTTCTGCGAGCTCGTTGCCTTCGCCAAGTTCGCTTTGGATAGCCTTCATCTGTTGCCGCAGGTAAAACTCTCTCTGCGAGCGATCGATGTCCGCGCGTGCCTGGGTGTTGATCTCCTGTTGCACGGTCAGCACTTCAATCTCCTTGTTCAGAAGGTCATTCACCCGTCGCAGCCGCACAGTGGTGTCGGCGATGTCAAGTACTGATTGCGCGTCTTCGACTTTTAGTTCGAGATTTGAAGCGGACAGGTCTGCCAATCGTCCGGCATCATCAAGGTTAGCAATAATTGCCATCACTTCCGGCGAAATGTTCTTGCCGAGGTTGATGGCTTTCTCCATCGACGCGCGCACGTTTCGGATAAGCGCCTCAACTTCCAGGGAGCGCTCGGGAGGCAGCACTTCCTGCATGACGTGCACACGCGATCTAATGTACTCACCGCTGGTGTCGACAGACTCGATCTCGGCGCGGGCCAATCCTTGAACCAGGATGCGGATGCGCCCGTCAGGTAACTTCAGCATGCGCATGATCACTGCTGCCGTGCCCACTTTATAAAGATCATCCGCAGCGGGTTCTTCCTTATCGAGATCCTTCTGCGATGCGAGCAGAATCATGCGGTTCTCGCCGAGTGCTTCGTCGACCGCCCGGATCGATTTCTCGCGCGATACGAAGAGCGGCACGATCATGAAGGGATAAATGACGATGTCTCGCAACGGCAGCACCGGCAGTTCACTGGGGACCTGCAATTGCTGTTCGCTGTCAACGTTCTCTATGCTTTCGGAAATTTCTGCGTCTTTTATTATTGCCATGGTTTAACTCGACTAGAATTCAAACTCAGACGTTTCGTGCCTGACCCGTTATTGCCGCCAATTCGTTCAACCCTGGTTTTCGGAAATTGCTTCGCCCACCGCCAATTTGAATTCGGTACCGCGTCTGTCTTCGATCTTCGGCAGCCGAATAAGCAAAATGCCGTCCTTTAACTCCGCGGTGCCGGCACGAACGCTAACTGGCCAGCGCAGCGGCACAACTCGACTGAACCTCCCGTAGCTTCGCTCCGAGCAAAGGTGCGTGATAATCCGCTTGCGATTTACGCGCCGCTTCTTCTCGCCCCAAAGCCGCAGTCGAGTATTGGTTAACCCGATGTTGATTTGGTCCGGGGAGAGACCCGGCAGTTCCACTCGAATGTAAATCGCTTCGTCCGTCTCACAGAGATCTACCGGCGGCGCCCAGGCGCCTGAGGCGAGTGGGTCTTCAGCTTCCGTGGCCTCTTGCAGTGCGGCGAAGAGCCGACCAACGCGGTCGCGTAAGCGTTGCAGCTCAAGCCGCTCCAGTCCTGTTGCGCGGATGGGTTTTATCATGCCCTGGTTAATTATTGCCGAGCCTTACCCCTTGCGACTCGCCGCACCGCCCTGGCGCGCCTTCACCAAATGTTTCAGTTCAGTCATAAACTCCGACACATCTTCGAACTCGAGATAGACAGAAGCAAATCGTACATAGGCTACCTTGTCCAACTCCTTCAATCGTCGCATTATCATCTCACCAATCTTACTCGTGGGACGCTCGCGTTCGGTGGACTCCTGCACATACTTTTCAATTCCATTCACGATGCTGTCGAGTTTGGAAGAAGCAACGGGACGTTTTTCGCAAGCGCGCAATAACCCGGCCATGACCTTGTTGCGATCGAAAGTTTCGCGGCGGCCGTCCTTCTTGATCACCATGTATGGAATCTCGTCGATGCGCTCGTAAGAGGTAAACCGCCGCTCACACCGCAAGCACTCACGACGGCGTCTGATTGCTTCGCCTTCACGCGACTCGCGAGAATCCACAACCTTGTCTTCCAGGTATCCGCAAAAAGGACACTTCATCTCAGTTCACCTCAGTAAGAAATTAAGAACCGGCGTAGCCCTTCTCCGTCGCTCGCGGTCGTGCCTCGGTCATCGATTCACTCGCAGGCACAGGTGCTTCTTCCACCGCTTGCTCCACAGCCTCAGTCGAGGCCAGCTTTCTTAAACGTGAAATATTTATATCGCCTCGCAGAAAATAGAAAAGCCCGAAAATAACCGCCGGCCCAAAGTCTACAAGATGCATAACGATTGAAACTGCGGCGGCCGTCTCTTTCGTTACTCCTAACACTATCAAGCCCGCGGCGGTGGCAGCGTGGAAAGCGCCCGCAGCACCTCCGGGTGTTGGGACCAGAGAGCCGACCAGGGACCAACCCATCACGAACAATGCCTCTCCAAATCCAAACGACAAACCGAAGGCACGAATGACAAGCAAATTACCCAACGTAATCCCAAACCATACGAGCGCTGTCCAGGCTACCGTAACGGCGAGTTCCCGGGCGTCAACCAAGACTCGTAGTGAGCGGGCCAGTTGTTCAAGCAAACTCCGAACTGCTCGATCCAGCAAGGCCGGCATGAACCAACGACCTTCGAAGAGCCTCCTCCATAGACTGATCGCGACGTGCGAATGTTTTCTGAACCACATGAGGGCTATGACTCCCGCAACAGCTAATACCAGCAGGACCACGCCTATGATTCGCACCCGCGAAAACTCAACACCACTGCTCGCCGGCGGCTGAAACCAAAGCAGGTTGACAGAGAACAGAAGGACCACCGCCATCACGTCGTAGATGCGTTCAACGAGAATCGTGACAAACGATGCACTGGCGCGAATACTCGGCTCCCTCATTGGAAGCACAACTGGTCGAACCACTTCGCCGGCACGTCCGATTAGAAATACAGCGGCAAATCCCACTGTCGTCGCCACAAAAAGGTTCGATACGCTTGCTTGGCCAAGAGGCGCGAGCAATGCCCTCCAGCGCCAGGCACGAAGGAGATAGACCACCGAGATCAACACGACGGACACTCCAAGGAGCAGCCAGTTCGCCTGCCGTAAAGCAGCGGAGACCTCTTTCCAATCGAGGCTGCGCCCAAACCACCAGAAAATGGTGATCGCCAAAAGGCAGAGGATTCCAAACTCGATATTTCTGCGGGCTCTTGAGCGTTTCAATAGATTGGCTTAAGTTAGGGCGTAGATGACTTCGATTTTATGCGAAAAGCACAAGATGTAGGGCCGAGCAAAGAGGCTACTACAGTTTAGAAGAGGCGGCAAGAAAGGCGACGTTTCGATAATCGAGACTGCATTGCCCAATCAAAGCGCAAATCCTTTGGTTAAGCGGCAAACAGTGTGGAACCAGTCGCTCAACTTCAAACCGCACGAAGGCCGTACGGGCTTTCGGTAGACCTCATTGGCGAATCGGGCTGTCCGATTGTCGGGGCTTACGGGTTTCAGGAATCTCCACGGGAACTTTAATTATTGAAGAGTCGTAATCCGGTGCTGACTGGGAGTGTTCCACCCTAACGGGGAAGTTGCAATTGACCTGGTTTAAACCGGAGAAACAACAGGTGGGGGCTGCAAAAATTTTGGCTACCGGAGAAGGAGCCGAATTGATTCGCAGATGTCGCGCGGGAGACGGGGCGGCATGGGAAGAGATTGTGCAGGGATATTCCCGTAGAATCTACAACCTGGCCTATCGATTTACATCGCGTGCGGACGCAGCCGAGGATTTAACCCAGGAAGTATTTATTCGGGTTTATCGTTCTTTGGATCAATACGACCCTAAACAGGGCGACTTGCAGAACTGGCTGATGCGGCTGGCGCGCAATCTGATTATCGATGACTATCGCAAGCGACAACGTACACCGCACGATAATCAGGCCGACGACCTGGCGGATCACACTTATCATTTGCATACTGCCGCCAACTCCGTCCACAAAGAGATGGAGCGGCAAGAGCTGGGAGCACAGGTTCAAGCTGGGATCGATAGGTTATCGGCAGATTTAAGAACATGCGTGATCCTTAGAGATATTGAAGAGTTGAGTTATCAGGAGATTGTTGATCTTTTAAGAATACCCGAAGGGACCGTCAAGTCGCGGATCAACCGCGGACGAATTGAATTGGCGAAAATCCTTCGACGAATGAAAGTTGTCGCAATGAGCGAGACCTAGACTAGGATGGACCGTCACCGCGCGGGAGGTGGCTGGTCAAAGAAGGGCACAGGGGCAGGAAGAGAACCAGAATGATTTGCACTGATTTTGAGGAAAGTTTAACCGATTATCTCGATGGCGTACTTGAGCCCGAGACCCACCGCGCGTTTGCAGCGCACGCGCTACGTTGTCCCGTTTGTCACACGACTCTGACCGAGGTTAAGAACACACTACAGGCCTGTAAGATGGCCGCAGTGCCACCCCCACCTCGTGATTTGGAGGCCACTATCCTCAGGGAAACGACCCCGGAGGTGGCAATGAATTGTGATGATTTTGAGGAGTGCCTGACCGATTACCTCGACGGTTTTCTTCCCGCGCCGCTCTATCATCGCTGGGAACGCCACGCCGCAGTCTGCATGCGTTGCACCGAACTTCCAGGTGAGGTGGTTCGTTCGATTGGCGCCTGCTACACATATGTCGCCGAAGAGATGCCGGTTCCTTTTGGACTGAACGCAAGAATTCTGCAGGCAACAATCGGCACGATGAGGGCAGAAGAACTCCGCGCGCCCGTGACTTCGAGAATTGCTTCGTGGCTGCGCGATTTACTTGATCCAATCGTTTCGCCGCAACTGGCAACAGTAGCAACCATGTTACTGGTGGCAGTGTTTGTCTTAACTAACACGGTCTCAACCGATGGCTCCATCGGCGGAGTTTATGCGGCAAGTTTGCGGTTGGCGGAGCAGAGCACAAGTAGAAATTCCAAGAGCGGCATTAAAGAGATTACGGATGGTTTAAAAGGGCTGGTGGGACCTGCGGCAACCAATAAGCACGAAAACACAGAAAAGGCCAAGCCCTCCCCGACGCAAGTTGAGAATGAAACCGAATCGAATGGCGACCATGGCGAGTCGCAAGAGAAATAATTGAAATGATGGTCTGCGCCTATCATCAGAAAAACCCCGCCGTAGTCCAGTGCAATCAGTGCGCTCGTTGGCTATGTCCGGCGTGCGACCATCGCATTCGCGGATTTCCATTCTGTCAGGACTGCATCGTCTCCGGGGTCGAACTGCTGCGGAATCAACCGCAGTCAAATGCTTCGCAGGTGATTAGGCGCAAGAGTTCGCCGTTCGTCGCCACATTGCTTTCGTTTGTGCCGGGTTTGGGAGCGGCTTACAACGGGCAAACCGCGAAAGCTATTGTTCACTTTGCAATCTTTGCGAGCTTCTTTCAAATGGCTGTGCTGACGCAGGCAATGCACTTCTTCGTGCTGGGTGTTCTTGGCACGTGGCTCTTCGCGGCAGTTGACGCCTGCCGCACGGCGCAACTAATGCGCGCCGGTTTGTCGCCTGACACAGAGGAAGACGTTATTGCACGGCGTCTCTATGGAAATCCTTTTGCCTGGGGTGTGACGCTAATACTGATAGGCACAATCTTCCTGCTGCATACGTTGCTCGGAATACAACTTCCTGTACGTGAACTGTTGCCCGTGGCTCTTGTTCTTTTGGGGGCCTACATGCTTTTTGACTACATCCGTCGGCGTAAATCGTCGGACCGCGTCGTACGCTTTGATTCTCGCCGGCCTCCACCGTCAGTAGTCGTCACCAGCCAGGGAGAGACGCAACGGTTTCGTAGCGGTGAAACCACTCAATTTGGGCAGAAGAATGTTACGCCATTGCCTTTCGAACGACGCTCATAGGATCTTCACATGGCATTATTACTCAAGATTTTTGGCGCATTGGGCAGTATCGCAGCCCTCATCCTGCTGGTGGTCGCGTTGCTTAAACAACTCGTCACGCTGGTCGGCGTGCTCCTCGTTGTCGTGAAGATCGCCATCATCCTGGTCTTCGCCGCAGTCTTGGTTCTGATCCTGTTCTTCATCTTCCGCGATCGCAGTCGCCGCAAGGCAGAGGCCGCAGATTTTTAGCTTCGGCTAACTTTCTGCGAACGCTGCAACTTAAGTCTTCAATCATTTTCCTCAATCATTTTCAAAGTTCATTCAGTTGCAATCCCTCGCGGCCGTGTGGTAGGGTCACGCCTAATTTGCAGCCACGGCCGGACGAAGGTCACCTATAGCAGAGGTAACTTCTCCGCTGCAAAATTCTACAAGCGGGTCTAATTGCAGCAATCTCGTAAAACTTAATTTTTAGCATCGATGCCAACAGGCAAGGTGCGTTTTGCAGTTGCCCGCGCTGCCCCGATCTCCGCGCTGATGCAACAGGGAGTCCTTAGAATATGGCCAGTGACGATCGTTTTTATGCCTTCATAATTGCTCACACTTCTCGTTCTCGTTCCCAAATCCGCCGATTCTGCATTGAAAAGCGATGGCTCAGACTTTTTGGAGTTTGCGGCCTGGTTGTATTCGCGGGAGCCGCTTACGGTTTCTATGGCCTGACACAACAGGCAATTCATTTTAAGATCGAGGTTGAGAACGAGAGGCTGCGCGCTGAGAATTCGCGGCAGCGGGAGGAACTGAACCAACTAAACAATCGAGTTGAGGCCGTCGAAGACACGTCGCGAAAGTTGGCCGAAAAGTCAGGTGTCGTACATCAGGAGGCGAGTTCTCCAGGAACAGGCGGACCAGCCGTCCCCCTGGATGCCGAGAACCTGGCGATCATCGAAGCTAAGATGAGCAGGCTTGAGCAGGACATGCAGGCTTATGAAGCGGTCTTGCGCAGTCGAGGCTACACTCCATCAGTTTGGCCGGTTGATGGTAAGTTGGAGAGCGGCTTTGGCGGCAGGCGAAATCCCTTTGGCGGTAGCGCCTACGAGTTTCATTCGGGCCAGGACATCGATGCAGAGTATGGTTCTCCAGTCATAGCTGGAGCGAGCGGAAAAATTGCATTTGCTGGTTGGCAGAGTGGTTATGGCCAGCTCGTGGTCATTGATCACGGTGGTGGTCTGACGACTCGTTACGGTCACCTGTCTCACATTGAGGTAACATTAGGGCAGGCAGTGGAAAGGGCGGAATTCCTTGGGCGTGTGGGTTCAACCGGTCGATCGACTGGACCACACTTGCACTATGAAGTCAGAATCAACGACGAACCCGTGAATCCGCTGCAATATCTGCTGACTAGTTTCAGGCCATAAAAACGAAGTCGCACTGAAATTATCAAGACCCGGGAAGCAACTCTCGGGTCTTTTCTTTGGCAGTTCTGTTGGAGCAGTCTGCATCCCTAAGCACAAACCCGTCTGCTGAGGTCAACCGATTCAAACCTGTTCAGCAAAGGATCTCTTATGAGGCGCTCAAACATCGCGCGCACGACCGCGCTCGCACTCGTGCTCGCTATCGTAATCGGCTTTCTGCCCAGCCCCGTCCGGGGAGACGAGGGCATGCTGTTGCCGGACACGATTAGCAACTTACCGATTCGAGAATTAAATCGCCGCGGTTTAAAGATTCCCTTAACCGAGATCTATAACACCGCCGGCGTCAGCATCAAGGATGCTGTTGTGATAGTGGGCGGAGGAACGGGTGAATTTGTATCTCCCGAAGGACTGCTTTTGACTAATCACCATGTGGCATTCGAAGCCCTTGTCAATGCATCCGACGCCAACAACAACTACGGAACAAAAGGATTTACGGCTCGCACTCGTACGGATGAGATGCCGGCAAAAAATTACACGGTCACTATCACTCAAGACCTGAGAGACGTGACCACCGAAGTCCTGGCCGGCGTTCCAGCTCCAACATTTGCTGACGAGCGTAACGCTGCTATTGGGAAAAGGATTGATGCGATGGAAGCCGCTGGCTCGCGGCCAGCCGATGGGATTCAGGTCCACGTCATGCCGATGCTTGAGGGCCTCTCGTATTACCAGTTCACCTACTTGATTCTTAACGATGTGCGGATTGTTTATGCGCCACCAAAGAGCATCGGGTTCTTTGGTGGCGATCCTGATAATTTTGAGTGGCCCAGACACTGCGGTGATTTTACTTTCATGCGGGCTTATGTAGGGCCGGATGGGAAACCCGCCGAGTATGCCCAAAACAATGTTCCATTCAAGCCCAAGAAATTTTTGTCGTTGTCGATGGACGGAGTCAATGAAGGCGATTTCATGATGGTCTTGGGCTACCCAGGCTCGACACGACGATATCGCGAAAGCTACTCAGTAACTTACAACCAGGAGATCGCGCTCCCTTTCCAGGTAGACATCTTCACGCGCCAGATTGAAATGCTTCAAAGAGTCGGGCGTGCCAATCCAGCCCTTCGCGTTAAGTTGCAAAGCACAGTTTTCGACCTGGCAAACACGCTCAAGAACTTTGAAGGTTCGATCTTAGCGTTGCGTCGTGCTGATCTCGTAGACAAGAAGCGCAGTGACGAAGCCCAGTTTACGCGCTGGTTAAATGAGACGCCCACTCGAAAAGCCAGGTACGGGGATGTGCTGCCCTCTCTGGAAAAGGCATACCAGAAACTCACCGCGACTGCGCTTCGCGATCTCCTCATTCCCCAGATATTCAGCGCCACCGACCTTCTCGGCATTGCTTTCCTGGCCCAACGCGTCGCCACTGAAAAAGAGAAGCCAGAGGCAGATCGCAGTCCAACGTTGGGAGCCGGCACCGTCGAACGAGTGCTTGGCCAATTGCAGCCAATAATTGCTGAGCGCAACCTGACTGTTGAACGAGAAATGTTGGAATACCTACTGCTGAAGGCAGCCGAGCTGCCGGCATCCCAAAAGATTGCAGCGATCGAAAAACGATTCGGACACCTTAAGGATGACGCGCGACGGCGGGCCGAAGAAGATTTCGCCCGGTCCATTGTGGACAACAAACGCTTCTCAACAGTGCCTGGAGTTTCCCAGCTCTTTGGTCTCTCGACCTCCCAGTTGCAAGACCTGAATGAGCCTGTGCTCGAGTTTGCCGCCGAGCTCGGGGCTGAGGTGCAAAACATCTCGCGGGACACTGATGTCTTCAACACTGCCGTTTCACGCTGGAGGCCTTTTCTACTGGAAGGCATGAGTGAAATGCGCGGCGTGAAACCTTATCCAGACGCCAACCGCACGCTGCGTTTCAGTTATGGAGAGGTCCGCGGTTACGTACCACGCGAAGCGATCACTTACACCGCATTCACTACTCTTGCTGGAGTGGTTGAAAAGGATTCCGGTCGCGAACCTTTTGATGTGCCTGAAAAACTGAAGCAACTTTTTCGCACGAAGGATTTTGGACGCTATGCCGGCCCAAACAACTCGGCAGTGCCGGTGGATTTTCTTTCCACGACAGACATCATCGGCGGAAACTCCGGGAGTCCCATCCTGAACGGGCGTGGTGAGCAGGTCGGAATTATCTTCGACGGTAACTACGAAGGTCTGGGCAACGACTTTTTCTACAACGGCGCAACCGGGCGCGCCATCGCGGTCGATATCCGCTATGTATTGTTCATTACTGAAAAGTTCGGCGACGCCGGGCATGTGCTGAAAGAGCTGAATATCAGTACTTTCTCGGGTAAAGCGCGGAAAACTGAGTAAGTTAAGTCTATGTCATAACTGTTGTTGAGCAAGGTAAACCTCTGGGAAAGTGCATTTTAGGCTGGTTTTTTTAGCTTGACAGTCCAAATTGCTTTCGCTTAGTATGCGCTCCGCTTCAGTCGGGTCTACCGAGTAGCTTTAAGCGTCAAATCTGCAAGCTTTACAGCAATGAGTTTTTGGTTCAGCCCCCGTAAGTCCTGTGCATGATGAATAGCGCCGACCGCGCCGTTCACCATGCATTTTTTGATTGTGTGTACCAGTAGCGCCCCTTTCAAAAGCGCGTCCGGCTCACAAGCACTAACCTGGTCGGAGCGAAGTAACACAGACTAGCCTGAGGTTTAACGAAACAACAGACTTTTGTCTGCGCCTCTCGCGCCCGTTTTACCGAATCGTTAGGAGGATTCGTTGTTATGTCTAGAATAACCGGTAAGGTCAAGTGGTTTAACAATTCGAAGGGTTATGGTTTTATCGAGCAGCCAGGCTCTTCAGACATTTTTGTTCACTACAGCGCCATTCAGGGCGACGGCTTCAAGACTCTCGAAGAGGGTCAGGAAGTTGAGTTCGAGGTCACACAGGGTCCCAAAGGCCCACAGGCCGAGAAAGTGATCAAGATGTAGATCTCCCCGGCTTGCTTAAGCAAAGCCACTAGACCGCTTCCGGTCTTGAGTCCGGCAAGCGCAAAAGAAAAGGCGGCCATTGGGCCGCCTTTTCACATTTCTGTTGGGGCCGCTTTCAGTCGGGCTTAGCCTTAAAACTCACATGTCCCTTTTCTACATCCACTGAAAAGGAGACTCGGTCACAGCCCAGGGTTTCCTTCAAACTATCTGCCTTCGACGCAATCAATCGATGAAAGCGCGGGAACGAAAAGTCGTCGGTTGACTCTCCGCACACCTTTTTTGCTTCAACCAGCGAGTTGTAGATCTGTTTGACCATCTCTACATCGCGGGTAGCATCAGCACACACGAATGTGGTTCGCTTGAAGCTGTCCACCGCCTCCTGCTTTGCAGTAGCTCGCGCAGCCGAAGCGGGGTCGCGGCCCTCTTCTCTTCCCTGCATAGTCCGGCGCCATAAATCGCGGAACGCGTTGTAACGTGAGGCGAGCGAGTTATAGCGATACCTTTGCGCAAAGGTCAGGGTGCGATCGTCTCCCAACCGCTTTATCATCGTATCAACGCGATTCTTAGTGTCGTAAGGGGGTCGCTTTGAGGCGCCGTTGAAGAAAATGTCAAACTCGATCTTAAGTTTACGAATGTCCTCTTCAAGACGCGTAAGATAGTCGTCCGCGGTCGGTTGTGCTGAGGTGTCAGCATATTTGCTCTTGGTTTGAGCGCGAAGCTGAGCACGAAGTAGTTTATTGTCGCGAATTCGCAAGGGTTATGACTCCAGGAAGAGATCTTAAGGCGGGGTGCGTCATGAGGCAGTGACGCAACTGAATTCGAGTCTAGGGGTTTCAAAAGCCACGTGTCAACAGTTTATTCGAAATCGATCCTCGCGGACTCTTCCACACACTCAATTTGCCCGGGGGCAACCCATTGACTATGATAATGGGCCAAATATGACAGAAGTGACTAACAGCAAAAACCTGCGCGGCCTGCCCTCCGTTGATCAGCTGCTGCGCCGTCATAAATGCTCGCAAGTAACCGAACTCGGCCTCGAACGCGTTACCGCACTCGCACGCCAGGTAATAAGCGAGCTCCGGGCTGAACTTCTAACCAACGGAGGTCAGGAAGAGGACGATTCACGCGAGGCAATTCTATCCGAAGCGATTCAGCGTCTCGAAACAGCTTGCCAGGCGGATGCGGTTCCTGGAGTTCGTCGTGTAATCAACGCCACCGGCGTCATCCTGCACACCAATTTAGGTCGTGCTCCTCTTTCTGAAGCCGCGCGCGCCGCCGTAGCAAATGCTTCGGGTTACTGCACTCTTGAATACGACGCAACCACCGGCGGACGCGGGCGAAGAGGAAAACGCGTCGAGGAACTCTTAAAGCACCTCACGGGCGCCGAAGACGCTTTGGTCGTTAACAACTGTGCTTCCGCTGCCTTATTGGTCCTGACCGCTTTGGCTCATGACGGTGAGACGCTAGTGTCGCGAGGTGAACTGGTCGAGATCGGAGGCGACTTTCGCGTGCCTGACGTGCTGGCAAACTCCGGCACGCGCATGGTGGAAGTTGGTACCACTAACCGGACGAAACTCGAGGATTACCGGCTGGCGATAGGTGACGGCACGCGTCTCGTGATGCGCATTCACCCGTCCAACTACCGAATCGTCGGCTTCACTGCGTCACCAGAATTATCTGAGTTAACCAGGCTGGCCCACAACGCAGGTCTCCCACTGTACGAGGATGCGGGCTCTGGAGTGCTCGAGGATCTTAGTGCGTTGGGGTTGCGAGATGAACCAATAATTCGTGAGTCAGTTTCGGTCGGAGCCGATGTCGTTTCTTTCAGCGGTGACAAATTGTTGGGTGGGCCTCAGGCAGGCTTGCTGGTGGGTAGGGCTGAAACGATTGAGCTTCTGCGACGGCACTCTCTCTACCGTGCATTGCGAGCAGATAAACTTTGCCTGGCCGCGCTGGAAGCCAGCCTCGAAGCTTTCGCCAGAGGAACGGCGACAACCGAGATACCAACTCTGAGGATGCTCGCCCTAACTGCCGCTGAAATTGAAGGGCGCGCGCTAAGGATTATCAAGCTGTCCTCACGCGAAGGGTTCGGTCTCAACCTCAGCCTGATTTTGGGTCAATCGGCCGTGGGCGGCGGTTCCGGGCCAAACACCCACCCACCAACAATGCTCATCGCGATTTCGCACAATGAGTTTTCTGCCGACGAAATCGAGCAACGACTGCGGCACTCCTCCCCACCAGTTATTGGGCGAATCGCCGACGGTAAGGTGCTTCTTGACCTGCGAACGGTCGAAGCCGAAGCCGAAGAAGAACTAGTCCGCGCCTTAAAGTCCTTTTCTGAAATCTAATTGCTTCTTTCCTGGGATGTTGTCGACTTTGCAGTAGAACCCTAAGCCTCATAAAGGTTATACTCACCGCAGCTTTGCCGCCCACGCAAAGAGTCATCTCATAGCCTTCCTGATCGGTTCGTTCTCACTTTGCGAAATTCATCTTCTGTTAAACAAGTATTCGTCTCTCTGGGACTAGCCCTGCTGGCCTCGCTCTTGAGCTTTGCCTGTTGGAACGCAGCGTTCGTGTTTCCACTTCAAAGAGCCTTCCTGCTAACTCCGCGATCTGGCCCCTCAGAACTTACGGTGATCCCGATCGCCCTTGCGCTTCAGTTGCTGGTTACGGCCAGCATCATCACCGCTATGGTGATAGAGCGATTGGGGGCGCGCCGTGCACTGCCCTGGCTGAGTGGCGGGTTGCTCGCTCTTTCACTCGCGAGCCTGCTGATCTCCTGGTTCTCGGCAATCGATATTCTCGTCACGCCTTTACTTGTCGCCTCGGTGGTTACCGCAGTGATGGTCCAGCTCAAGCGACTTTGCCTTCGAGAAAGACTGCTCACGCAAGACCTGCTATCGGCCGCAAAAAAACTCAGCTCGATGCAAGTTAGCGAGGTGCAGTCACGCTTAATGAGTGGCTTACGACTGGTTGAGACGGTCTTGTCACCGCATGAGGCGGTTGTATTTCGCTACAGTGGAGGGGGGGAACTGGTCGTGGCTGCCAGAGTACGCGCGGCGAGCACTGGTCCGTTGGATGAAAGAGATGTCAGTCGGAATGCAGCCTGGCGTGGTGGTGTGAAACTCTGCGAGCGTTCGATCAAGGAAAACAACATCATCACCGAACCGAACGAGAACGGCTCATTGGCCTTCAACGTTGCATTGCCACTGCAACACGAGCGGCGGACTGTCGGGGCAATGCTGATTCGTCTCAAAACTGAATTTGAAGAAAGCGACCGAGACCTACTGTCCGCAGTAGGTGCGCAAATGGCCAGGAATCTCCAACGTGAAGACGCTTTGAGCAGGCGGGTGAAACCCTCGCACTTTGGTTTCTTTTCCACCCGAGCCGCGGAACGGAAATTTGAATCGCTTCACGTGCTCAACGGTCTCCTCAATGAGCAACGGTTTGGTATGAACGCCTTGTCGTACATCTCGGAGGGCCTGGCCCTTGCTTACCTTGATGGAACGCTCGCTTATGCAAATTCAAATTTGCTGAAGTATGCCGAACTTAGTCATGAGCAGATGAGCAGTATTGGTCTGCTGAGCCTGCTCGACGTTTTTCGCACCGACGTGTTCGACGAACCTTCGATCGCTGTCCGTCGAGTGTTGCAGACAGGCGAACCATTTGAACGAGAGTTGAGCTACCACGACCGGGAAGTCACGTACGGACTTCGCATCTCACTCGTCCGAGCGAATGCGGGGCCGGAAAAAGGCGAGCCATTGTGCCTGGCCGTACACCTAAGCGATCTAACAAGCCTCAAGCAACACGAAAAGTTGAAGAGCGATATGATCTCGCTCATGTCGCACGAGTTGCGAACGCCGCTGACCAGCATTAATGGCTTTGCGGAACTGCTCGCCGCCGAACGCGAACTTCCCGAACAGGCAAAGGAGTTTGTGTCGATCATCGCAAACGAGTCGCAGCGACTTTCGCGCATGATCAATACCTTCCTGGCAGTCTCACAATTGCAGCGCAAGGACAAACAGGAAGTGATGAAGATTCCACTGCGGCTCGATGAGATTGCGCGCGAGATCGTAACAAGTTTGCAGCCGGTCGCGAGAAAGCGCCGCATCAGATTGGTTGAGCAGCCGGCGCAAAGGCTCCCGCCCGTCGCTGCGGACAAGGGGTTAATTACCCAGGCAGTACGGAACCTTGTCAGCAACGCGATCAAATACAGTCCTGAACGCACTACCGTCACCGTCACGACAGTGCTGGAAGCCGACGTCGTCAGAGTGTCTGTCGAAGATCGTGGGTACGGCATACCCGCTGAAGCTAAGGACAAAGTGTGGGAAAAATTCTATCGAGTGGTGCGCGAAGGTCAAGCGAAGGACGAGGAATCCACCGGGCTCGGGCTTTCATTTGTGCGGGAAGTCATCGAGCAGCACGGGGGCCAAATTGGGCTGGAGACTGAAGAAGGAAGAGGGTCGCGATTCAGCTTTACTCTCCCCCGCCTTTGATAATCAATTAATGACCTCGTCAAGATTGACGCTGACGCATCCAGACTGACAGCCGACATCCGGCATCTACGTTCGTCGAACCTTGTTAATGGTTCCCCGACAGGTCAGTGCGCCACAGATGCACCTCTTCGTATCGGAGTGGAGCGTCGAATGATAGTCGATCGTAATCTCTTCACCTGGCTCTATATCGCGCAACGCGATAAACAGAATGTGATCGTAAACGATTTTCATGAAGGCATTTGGCGCACAGGAATGATTGATGTAATGAGTGCCGTTGCCGCCCTTGCTGCCGTCTAAACTCCAGCGGTGGTCGATGCCGCAAATACGCAAGCGTCTTCGGCCCGCTCTTCGTTTGGCTTCGGCAGCTGAAATCAGCTCGCCAGTGTATTCGGCGATCTTGTGCCGGCGCTGAAATCGCGCGGTCGAAAAACACCCCCGACCTTCGATTGGCGATTTTTTGATCGTGAGACCCGGGGCAAGTTTGATTTTCATACTGGGGAAGTTGGACGCATTCTACATTCCCAGTGTCGTCAGAGACTCTGCAAGAAGTCGGCGCCGTAGGCGTCTAATGTCGGTAACGCAGCAAACAGATTCGACAACTCGAGGCACAGAACCGCCATTTCTCGACCAGAGTGGCGGCTGTTTCTGTTGGTGAGTTCAGCGCTACTTGAGTTTAAAACTCCGAGCTATTGAATCGGTTTGATTACGAATGCGCGACAGCTTGTCTCGCAAGCCGGAAAAACGAAGCGCGTAAATCGTGCGATTGTCGATCTGTAGGTAATAGATTCTACCCATCATCGGCTTTCCAGTCCGCACAAATTCATAAGAAATAGTTACCCCGTTGAGGCGCCCTGAAAACTTCTCTTCCTTGCCTTCGACAAATCCCGGCTGGAAGCGCAGTTTCTGATCCTGATCTCGACGCGCCAACTGGGAGGGCGTCATATCTGCATCTATAACTTCTTTGCGAATTTGCAGGTAACCGTCGAGCCGATCGCCATAAACAAATTCAGCGTGTTCGTGCGCGGCATCCGGCTCAGAAATCACGCGCCAGGTTGCCGAGGGCAAATCGAGCGTGTAATCAACCTTATCGTTGCTGTAAGCAACTTGAGCGGTTGCTGCCGAAATAACCAGCGCCATCAGGGATAAGGCCGCCATCATCTTTCGCATAATCAACTCCGAAATTTTACGCTGCTCTCCTGCGAGCAAAGACTAGCTTGAACTACCAAAAGCACGCGCCACCATTCTGACCGCGAGCGTCTTGAGATGTCAGGACGTAGGAGAGTGTTGTCTTACCGAGTCTCAGTGGCTGCGATCGCCTCGCGCTGCTTCGCTATCATAGTCCTGATGCCACCTGTTGCGAGTGTCAGCAATTGGTCCAGTTGCGTTTGGCTAAACGGCTCGCGCTCAGCAGTTCCCTGCACCTCGATAAAGCGGCCGTCGCCAGTGCAGATGATGTTCATGTCAACTTCGGCTTTTGAATCTTCGTCGTACTTCAAGTCCAGCAAAGGCGTGTTCCCAACGATGCCCACACTAATCGCCGCGACCTCAGCTGAAATCAAGCTGCGCGAGATTCGATTGCTTTTCAGGAGTTTTTGATTGGCCAGCGCCAACGCGACATAAGCGCCTGTGATAGCGGCTGTTCGCGTGCCTCCATCCGCCTGTAAAACATCACAATCCAGCGTGATCGTCCGTTCGCCGAGTACCGTCATGTCAGCGACAGCTCGCAAGCTGCGACCTATCAGTCGTTGAATCTCGTGCGTCCGCCCGGAAGGGCCACCACGCCCGGTCTCACGAGGGGTACGTTGTTGAGTAGCGCGCGGCAACATCGCATACTCAGCGGTAACCCAACCCTGGCCCTTGTTGCGTAAGAAAGGCGGCACCCGCTCATCAACTGACGCCGAACAGATGACACGGGTCTGACCCATCTCAATTAGAACGGATCCTTCCGCGTACGGCACGTAACCAGTGGTAATTTTGACTGCACGCAGCTCATCTGCGGCGCGACCGTCACTGCGTTCGAAGCTCATCGTGCCCCCAAACTTCCACCGCTTCCAGCACTGATGGTGCTGCTCCCAGGAATCGTTCGGCGACTCTGCGAAACCGGTCCGCAGCGTCGGTTACGTAAAAATGATCGAGGTCGTCGCAAAGTTCTCGCTCAATTGCCTGCGACTTGGGCTTGTTGGCCAGACCCCGCAATCTAAGCACTGATTCCACCTCGACTGCCGCAGCTTCGCCCGAATCTATCAGAGGAACTTGTTCGCCGATAGTGTTCTGGATGACTGTTCGCAGAATCGGATAATGTGTGCAACCAAGAACCAACGCTCCGAGATCGCCCGTCTTAAACACACTTAAGTACTCTTCTGCGACTGAGCGCGCAACCTCAGTGTCCGCCCAGCCTTCCTCGGCCAGGGAGACGAACAGCGGACATGCGCGTTCAAGTACTCGCGTCGACGGAGCGAGCGTGGCAATCGCACGAGCGTATGCCTTGCTGTGCACGGTAGCTTCAGTAGCAATCACGCCGATAGGGTTGCCATTCGAAGCAGCGACCGCTGCTTCAGCACCGGGTTCGATAACGCCAATCACATCTATGTTGACCGCGTCGCGTATTGCCGGCAAAGCTAGCGCAGAGGCAGTGTTACACGCTACGACCAGCAACTTTACACCATGGCCTTCGAGGAACTTTGAGTTCTCAATTGCGTAACGGGCGACTGTTTGCAGGGATTTGGTGCCGTAGGGGACTCGAGCCGTATCGCCAAGGTAGACAAAATGCTCCGCAGGAAGCCGTTCGTGCAGTGCCCGATAGACGGTAAGTCCGCCAACGCCGCTGTCAAAGATTCCGATGGGAAGGGATGGAAGCAAAGGATGAAGGGTGGAGGAGAATGGGAAGAAATGATCTTCATCCTTCATCCCCCATCTTGTAAATATGGTGGAGGCGCCGAGAATCGAACTCGGATCCAAGAGTCGACGCCGAAAGTCTCTACA
Source organism: Pyrinomonadaceae bacterium (assembly GCA_041742785.1). GTDB lineage: Bacteria > Acidobacteriota > Blastocatellia > Pyrinomonadales > Pyrinomonadaceae > PSRF01. Next base: position 70,906 of record JBGTOA010000001.1, read on the forward strand.
TGCTTAGTCGCTTCTCTTGCTTGACCGGCGAACCGGTCAAAGTTTCGCTCCGCACCGAGTCAGTGAAGCGACAAGACCTCGGTAGAAGCTAGTCCGACTTAATCTCGCCCGCTGCCACGGACCGAAGCAGCAGGCCAGCTCATCTGAGTGACATCTCCATCCACGCGCATGAGCAACTTGTGGCGAGACGCTCGCGGCTAATTAGGCAGCGAGAGCCAATTCATTGTTATTGGCAATTGTTTTTCCCCTACGCTTTTTAACGAGCTGCATAGAGTAGCCCGGCATGCATCCGTCGGCCGCCAGAGTCTCCTGTCGAAGCCTGTCGCCCCCATAACGAAAGCAAAGTGATTATAGACGGTTTATTAAGTAAGTCGAACCGCGCGCGGGGACACGCTGAGACGCGGTGATAAGGGGCGATGTGAATGGAGGAGTGTATCCATCCCTCGCTGCGTCCCCCATCCCCCGGTCTCCCCGGTCCCCCTAACCAATTGCTGCGTCGCCGCGTCTCCGCTTCTCTGCCCTGGTCGGGTATAATTTCCCTGCCATCTCACGGTGCTGTGGGAACCCACATTGCAACGAATCGCGATTCAGGGCATTAAGTAATTTGGAAGGTAGCCTATGTCATCATCTTCGCGCACAAAACTTCGGGCGTACTCGCCAACAACATTCGTGAATACCCCGCCTGATGAGCGCCAAAACCTGGTGCGCCGGCTTTGGCTTCCGGTCGTATTGCTTTTGGCCCTTGCCGCCGGAGGACTTACGGGAATTCTTGCCGCGTATCAGCTCAACTACTCGCGAGCTGCGAACGAGGTCGCGGCGCTCGCAACTTATCGCCCCAGCGTCGTAACCCGCGTGTACGCAGATGACGGAACGACCATAATCGGCGAGTTCGCACTCGAGAAGAGAATTCCACTCAAATATGAAGAGATTCCGCAAGTACTGAAAAACGCCATACTCGCCGTGGAAGACGCCCGTTTCTACGATCACATCGGCATCGATCCGATCCGTATCATTGGCGCCACCTGGAAGAACGTTACGACCGATAAAATCGAAGGCGGATCTACCCTGACGCAGCAACTCGCGAAGAACCTCTTCCTGTCGCGCGAACAAACTCTCAAACGAAAAATGAACGAATGGGCGCTGGCTCTTCAAATCGAGCGTTACTACACGAAGAACCAGATTATGGAGCTCTACGCGAACCACATGTTCCTGGGGGCAAACGCGTATGGCATGGAAGCGGGCGCCGAGACTTATTTCGGGAAAGTAGCCAGGGACCTGACGTTGGGCGAGGCGGCGTTGCTGGCCGGTGTTCCGAAAGCACCGAGCGAGTATTCACCCACAGCGAATCCCGCCAAAGCTAAAGAGCGTCGCGACCTGGTGCTGGACCTGATGGCGCGTAATGGATTCGCAACTCAGGCACAGGTCGATGCGGAGAAAGCCAAACCAATCCAACTTGCCGACACGGCATACTACAACTCGCAACGAAAATCATCGCCGTTCGATTATCCGGTTGAGCACATCCGGCAGCATCTTGAAGAAAAGTATACGACCCGCGTCGCTCAGGGTGGGCTCGCCGTCTACACGACGATCAATGTCGCAGCGCAGACGAAGGCTTTTGAAGTCGTGCGGGCCGGACTGCGCCGGTACGACAGGGGACGTTCCGGCTGGCGTTCGACCTACGACTCGATTCCTACTGCAACCGAGGGCGCACCTACTCAGCAGGAGTTGACCAACTTCAAACATCCGGATTGGTACGGAAGCGAGTACGACAAGGGCCGCTTTCTGATGGGCTTGATCATGAAAGTTGATCGGGCCAGGAATGAAGCTAGCGCGCGGTTCGGCAATTACCTCGCTACCGTTACCGCAGCCGACATGGGCTGGGGGAAAAGGTCCCCTTTCACCGAGTTTAAGCCAGGCTATCTAGCGGAGTTTGAGATCAAGGAAGTCGACGAGAAGAACCGGCGATTAAAAGTTGAGCTTTCGCAAATACCGGCCGTTCAAGGCGCCATGATGACGCTCAATGCCAAGACCGGCGAGATCGTAACGATGGTTGGTGGTTACGATTTTCATACAAACAAATTCAACAATGCGACCCAGGCCTATCGACAGACCGGTTCATGCTTCAAGCCATTTGTTTACACTGCGGCAGTCGAGTGGGGAATGACGCCGGAGACAACAGTCAGCGGCGCTCCCATTAGCATCGGCGATTGGCGACCACACAACTATGACGGGTCGCTCGGCAATAGCGATTTGCCGTTGAAGGTAGCACTGGCAAAGTCGATGAACGTTCCCGCCGTCCACTTGCTGCAAACGGTCGGCATACAAACCGGCGCCCAGATGGTGAGACGCTTTGGGATAAAGGTACCCATGGCTCCTTATCTTCCCTCGGCTTTAGGCGCGACTGAAGTGCCGCTTGATCAAATGGTCTCAGCTTATTCAGTCTTCCCGAATAAAGGTGTGCGTGTTGAGCCCCATCTGATACGAAAGGTCTTGGATCGCGATGGCGCCACACTCGAGGAATGGGAAAAGACGACTTACAAAGTAGTGAACGAATACGTGGCACTCACGATGGTTTCAATGATGCGGGGTGTGGTCCAGGCCGGAACCGCAACTGCCGCTCAGTCGCTGGGAGTGCCGCTCGCGGGAAAAACCGGAACGGTCAATGACCACACTGATGTCTGGTTTCTCGGCTATACACCTACTTACGTAACGGGAGTTTGGATGGGTTATCCGGGAAGGAAGAAATCGCTCGGTGCCGGAATGACCGGCGGCGGCGGCGCACTTCCGTTCTTCATGGATTTCATGAAGGATTTTCTGAAAGACAAACCGAAAGAGGACTTTCCGAAAGCGGGTGCCATGCCCGAGGACATGAAGGAGCTGTTTCGGCAGCGTCAGCGCGAACTCGCAGTCGAGCGCTCGCAACTAGCTGCTCAATCCGAAGAAGGAAAGGGAGACGAAGCGAACGCAGCGTCTGACACAACCGAGCCCAAGCTGGAACAGATTACGTTGCCGCCACCGGCGAAGACTGCCGATGGGCCAGCAACGACGCCGGCGAAATCTGATCCGGAAACACCGAAAACTGAGCCCCCGCCACCACCACAAACACGACCACGCGAAGTCGAGCCGCAGAAGAAGCGCGGCAAGAAGGGCGAAGACGAACCTTAGCCAATACAAGCCTCCGTCTTTCACCTTCTCAGAATTCGGTCCAGCGCGTACGGCAGCATCTTGCGCCACCAGGGCCAATCATGATCCACGTCGTGTCCCCAAAGGTCGAGCGTGTGCGGGATGTCCTTAGCTTTGAGAATATTCGAAAGGGCGCGACTTCGCTCTGGAGCCTCATACGAACCCTGCCCAGACAAGATGTAGATCGCGTCAGCGCGCCGCAGGATCGGCAGATGAAAATCATCGTTCAGGTTGGGCAGATAATCCTCGGGGTTATTGAAATAGACATTGTCGTCATAGTGGCCTTTCAAATACGACCTGACGTCATAGCTGCCACTTATTGCAATCACTCCGCGAAAGAGATCCGGATGCTTGAAGTATTCATTCGCTGCCAAAAACGCACCTAGACTCGCTCCTGTTGTTAACGGTTGCGCGTCATCGCCGGCATCCTTGCGAATCATCGGCAACACTTCATCAACAACGTAACGATCAAACTGAGCGAGCAACTCTGCTTTGAGTTGTGCCGGCATCTGCTCGTTGAGCAAACTGTAGCGGTTCACGCTGTTGATTGAATATGCGCGGACAAGCCCCCGCTCGATGTGAGGCCTGATCGCATCGACGAGATGAAAGCGTTCGTACTCGAGATAGTCCGCAGCGGCTGTCGGAAACATAAGCAGCGGCTGACCCGCATGGCCGTAGGCAACCAGCGGCATTTCAATGTTTAGATTCGGACTGAACCAGGCTGTTGTGCGACGTTCCATATGGATCCTTCGAGAGAAGTGCTGAAGTGCTGAGTTCCAGCGATGCGGAGTTTGGAGTGTTTTAGTTTCGGGTTTCTAGTTTCGGGTTTGCGGCCCACGAAGAACGAGTTACTACCGCTGCTATCCAAACCGACTGTTTACTGTTTACTGTTTGCTGTCTGCTTTTGCAGGTGCGAGATATTCTCGCAAACGAAGACGAGTGGCAAGCGGCGACCTCAGATTCTCGCCAATTCACCAAATGTTCGAAAGCCCTGAAGCGTCGGAATTCTAGAAATCTCGTCCAGATTTGGGATGAGTTGACCAGGCTCATGGACAACATCTGCAATTCCTCTAAGGTTTTTTGAGGCGTGAGCGCCGGATTTCCGCATGGCATTCTTATTGCTGCGGTCATCTTCCCCCTCAAAATCAGAAGCAGTCCCACCTCATAGGTTCAGCCCATTTTTCGGAAGGAGACCATAATGAAACGCCTAATCGCTGCCGCGCTATTCTTCGGAGTCATGGCCGTTGGAGCTGTGCGCACCAACGCCGATCCGGTCGTTTTCGTAGCTCATCTGAATGGACCGAATGAGGCCCCTCCAAACGCATCTCCGGGAACCGGTTTTGCAATCGTCACAATCGATTCCGTAACTCATACCATGAGGGTGCAGGTTACCTTTGAGGGGTTGCTAGCCGGCGTGACGGCGGCGCATATCCATGGGCCTACAGCGGTGCCCTTTGCTGGTACCGCCGGCGTCGCTACCGCGACTCCGACATTCCCCGGTTTTCCCAATGGCGTAACTAGCGGCACATACGACGTCACCTTCAACATGCAGCTGGCTTCGAGTTACAACCCTGCTTTCATAACGGCAAACGGCGGCACAACGGCCAGTGCCGAAGCTGCTCTTTTCGCCGCGATTATGGATGGCCGGGCTTACTTCAATATTCACTCGACACTCTTCCCTGGCGGCGAAATTCGGGGCTTTCTGGTGCCCGTACCAGAACCAGCAACGATGTTGCTCTTCGGGACTGGATTGGCGAGCATCGCCTTTAAGATTCGCCGAAAACGAACAGGGAACCGCCTTCGCTAGCCGGTCACCCCACGAATTCAACCCGCCTACAAGCGCCTCGAGCAGCCAGGTGGCCATCGAGGCGCTTTGACTTTGAAATCCAATCGAAGCTGGTAAGCAACTAACCGAGGCTCTGTCGGCGATTAAAGATCGCCTGGTACCTGGCTGGGCCAGCAGCACCGAGTCGGCTTACGGGAACCAGGAAAAGTGGAAACTTGCCTAATGCGGCATGCTCAATCGTATAAGTCCGCTGCGGCAAGAGAGCGCCTGATGGCGCCTCGAACATCAATTCGAAGCACTCGTCTGGAGCGGTTAGTGCTTCATTCTGAGCAAGCTCCTCCACTAAGACCAATTTCATTGTCAGGGGAGCAGTCGAGCCGTAATGCACCAGAAAATATGTTTGCGTATGCGCGCTGAATGTTGCCTTGTTGAAGTACGCCAACGGGTTCTCAGTTCTGATTGGGCCTATTCGTTCGTTCCTCTTCTGCGCTGAAGCTGTTCGTCCAAACTCCAAAGGCAGTGCGGCGATTGCCGCTGCAATTATTCCCGTCTTAACGAACCTTCTTCTCGATGTACTCATGTTCAGTGACTCCATCTGGGGGATTCAAAATCTACCTGCTGATGACGTTGCCTGCGTGGGTTATGAACACATCACCGCAGGCTGGGCGCGAACGCAATCGCTCAAGCACAAGTCTGCAGTCGAGACAGGTTCACGAATTGCGATGTTAGGGAAAGGTCTGGCGATTTATCTGATTGGCATTCAGGAAGGCCACCCCTCGGGCACGAAATGAACCTTACCATTTTTCAGCTCGCGACCAGAGCATTTTCTTAGCTGATCCAAGTCTGGGTACTTACGAGAATCCTGAATGAAACCGCTGGGGACTCGCCTGCGCCGTCGGCAATTGAAGAGCCGCCAAAGTCGGGGGACGGTGCCGATGTAGCCGAATTGAGGTAGTGATGGCAGTTTGAAAAGGTGTTCAGAGTTCAGACTTTGGTTTGCCGGTGCAAGTCGGTGGAAGTGCACCGTAGCAGCTGAACTCTGAACATCTGCGTCAATCTGCGCCATTAGCCGACCTTCGCTTGACCCATGCGCAAGCCATTTGCTATAAAAATTCGCTCGCGCTTCACTGAAAACTTTCACTGTGTCTCAGCGTTTATTCCGCAGTAGCTCAATGGCAGAGCATTCGGCTGTTAACCGAAGGGTTGTAGGTTCGAGTCCTACCTGCGGAGCCAAATCTCCAGATTCAAAATTGCTTAAGCCAACCGAAAGGGTTGTCCTACTTGTCCAGCTCCTTAGGAATTCGGCATCTGAGCCGTTCGCTGGAACCAGAACCATTTAAGGGTCGGGGAGTAGAGTCAAATAGAATGTTGCGCCAGCGAACTGTTAGGTCTAGTATTGCGGTCTCCTTGGTGGTAATTCCCCCAAGATCCCGTCGACAGATCAAATACTCACTTTAACCGGGAGGAACAATGAGGAAAATCCTGATTTCGATTGTTTTCGTTGCTTTGTGCGTGGGGATGGCTATCTTGCCGGCCGCGCAGAGCCAGGGAAACGGCAATGGCAAAGACCAGGGCAAATTCCGTCGCTCCGAGAGGCGAATTCCTGATCAATACATCGTGGTGCTCAATGACAACGTCACCGACGTCGAGGCCGTAGCGTCTCGACTGGCGCAAACCCACGCGGGTGATCGCTCCAATGGCCACGTATATCACCGAGCATTAAAGGGCTTTTCGATACGCATGTCTGAACAAAGGGCCGCCAAGCTGGCAGAGGACCCACTCGTGGCATTTGTTGAAGAGGATAGTGAAGTGAACGCCTCGGCAACGCAAAGTAGTGCGACCTGGGGACTGGACCGCATAGATCAACGTGACCTACCACTGAACTCGACTTATAACTACAACTTCACCGGATCAGGCGTGACCGCCTACATTATTGATACGGGGATTCGCGCAACGCATAACGACTTTGGGGGTCGCGTGATCTCCGGTTTTACTGCAATCAACGACGGAAACGGCACCAACGACTGTAATGGTCACGGTACGCACGTGGCAGGTACGGTAGGAGGAGCCACCTACGGTGTGGCCAAAAACGTAACACTCGTTGCCGTACGCGTGCTCAACTGTCAGGGTTCAGGCACAACGTCCGGAGTGATCGCCGGTGTGGATTGGGTTACATCAAACCACACTGGAAATAATCCGGCTGTGGCGAATATGAGTCTGGGCGGAAGCGCATCATCATCGCTCGACACCGCCGTCAACAATTCAATTAACGATGGCGTGACGTACGCGATTGCCGCCGGCAATAGTAACGCCAATGCCTGCAACTATTCCCCGGCTCGTGTCGCCAACGCGCTCACCGTGGGCTCCACAACCAGCTCGGACGCTCGCTCGTCCTTCTCCAATTTTGGCACTTGTTTGGACATTTTCGCGCCGGGCTCAAGCATCACCTCTGCGTGGTCCACCAGCAACACTGCGACAAACACCATCTCGGGCACATCGATGGCGGCGCCGCATGTCGCCGGAGTCGCAGCTCTCTATCTGGAAACAAGTCCTGGCGCATCGCCAGCGACAGTCGCGACGGCGATCATCAACAGCGCTACGCTCAATAAGGTAACTAGTGCTGGATCCGGATCGCCGAATCGATTGCTCTATTCGCTGCTGTCCAGTTCTTCGCCAAGTCCGACTCCAACGCCAACTCCGACTCCAACGCCAACTCCGACTCCAACGCCAACTCCGACTCCAACGCCAACTCCGACTCCAACGCCAACTCCGACTCCAACGCCAACTCCGACTCCAACGCCAAGTCCGACTCCGACGCCATCACTGTCGCTTTCGGTGCAGGGTTATAAAGTGAAGGGAATGCAGAACGCCGATTTGACCTGGTCCGGCACGAACGCTACAAACGTGGATGTCTGGCGCGACAACGTGAAGATCATCACGATCCCCAACGACGGTTTTCACACCGATCCGATCAATAACCGTGGTGGCGGCTCGTATACGTACCGGGTTTGCGAAGCAAGTACCTCGACCTGCTCGAGTAACGTGACGATCTCTTTCTAGCTGTCAGAGTTGAAAGTCAGGGTGGGGTCCTGGACGCGACCCTAAGGCTTACGATTTCTAAATGGGGCACGGGAAACCGTGCCCCTCTTTTTTTTTACGAGCGACGGCTGCTAGTTCCTGCCTGTTATCGCACGGTAGACCGAGTGCTATTCTTTACCACGGAATTTAGAGCCGGTCGAGAAGCCGTGCGAAAGCGATTGGGAGATTGGCAAAAGCGTTTGGCGGTGATCACCACCAGGACAATCTCGACTTTTTCAACACCTTCAGTCTGCGGGGCGTGATACTGCTGTCGTACGCCGAAGTGTATGGAAGATAAAACCTGCACGTTTCAAACGGGAATTTTGTTCACCCGCTCCTGCTTTGTTGACGGAAGCGTTGAATGAGCTTTTTGATCTGCTCAACGTCTCTCGCGTCGGGTTGGACTTTCAAAAACATCTCCAGTTCGTCTGCAGCTTCCTTATATCTCTTCAGTTGATTGAACAAGAGCGCGAGCTGCCAGTGCACGTCCGGTAACTTCGAATCGGCTAATTGATCTGCCAGCTTCAGGTAGGTCTCCGCCTCGTCCAACTTACCTGTCTGGCGGAGCACCATCCCCAACCAAAAATTAGCGTTGATCGATCTATGGTTAAGCACGACGGCGCGTCGCAGAGAATCGAGCGCGTTCGTCAATTGCTTCAGGTTGTATTGGGCAATTGCCAGCCCGTAAAGGCTCGTAAACGATCGAGCATTGACCTCGAGCGCTTTTGTCAGCAGCGGAACGGCCGCCTCATACTCCTCTTGTTTCACATACTCGGTGCCGAGCAATTCCAATGCGTCGAAGTACAGCGGAAAGATGTCGATGGCTTTTTTTAGTGCCTCCAAACCTTCCTTGCGCTGCTCGGCTTGTTGTAGCAAGGCGGCGCCTCGTTCGTACTCCTTCCGAGCTGGTTCTGGAACTTCCTGAACGAAGACTACGCCCGGCGTCGCGGTGGTCGATGTGGTCTGTTTGACTGACAGAACAAAATCCACCTGTTCGAAGGCGCGTGTGCGTTCGAGTTGGACCCGCTTGGTTTGGCCTATGTAGTCAGTGCCATAAGTCTGGACTCTTACCTGGAAGGTTCCATTTGAGAGTCTTCGGAATACAAACAGCCCTGAGCTATCAGTTTTTGTTCTTTGAATTACCGAGTCTACATCGTTAAGAAGCTCGACTTGCAGGTCGCGGACGGGGAGACGGCGATCGTCGGAAACGTGTCCGCTTATGGAATTGGCAACCTGCTGTGGAGAAACGGAGACATCCGCGGGATCGGTCGCATCGACGGCCGTTCCGAACAATGTCATAAAGATGCCAATGAGTAGCAGCACGGTAAGCTCGTGAAGTTGACGATATTAGTCGATCGCTCGGTACAACGATTGACGAAGTGCAACTCCGGAATCTCGATTGACTCGGATGGGTGCAGCGGCGACCCGGAAGATGGTTTCTGCCGAACAGCCTGCAGCAGCCTCGGCAATCTGCCAGCCGACGCCCCACGGAAGATCCTGACAATCCGCCTCTTACTGAGAAGCCTTTTTGTGCGTCAGTATATTGCAGGCTTCAATGACCGACGTGGGATCAATCGCAACATTACCTTCGTCAATGTGCTGAATGATCCCGTTTTTGTCGATGACGAATGTGGCACGATTTCCGAAGCCCTGCGCCTCGTTAAAAATGCCGTAGTCCCTCACCACTGTGCGTTTGAAATCACTGAGAAGCGGAAAGGTAACGCCGATGTCCTGTGCAAAGCGCCGATTGGCGGGAACACTGTCGACGCTCACTCCGAAGACCTGAGTTTCGGACCCTTCGAATTTGGCAATATCAGCCTGATACGCCTTCAATTCCTTCGTTCAACCACCGGTGAACGCCATCACATAAAAGGCCAGCACAACACTTTTCTTCCCCCTGAAATCACTCAGCTTAACTTTCTCACCAGTCGTACTGGGCAACGTGAAGTCCGGTGCCGGATCACCGACCTTCAAATTTGTCTTAGGAAGAGCCGGCTGCTGTGCGACTGCAATTAGAGTCGTTGCCAGTAACAAACCAATAGCGACTGCCCGCTTAATCATCGATTGTCTCCTTCCTTCGTTTTCAGTTGAAATAGCGTGGCGAGTCTACCTTCCGACAAGGTGCACGACAAGACACATTGATGCAACCGACAATTGTCGATTGACGCCATAAAGCGGACAGGCGTCCGCGCTACCGACAAAAGAGATCACTTGTTTCGCTTAAACTGGGGGGAGCGAACTCAATCTAAAGTTGAGCTGCCAACTCCGCCAATACATTTCAGAATCCACTCCATAGCGGGTTATTTTCAATTGCCCGTCGAGAGTTTTCCATTTTACCGTAACCCCGAATGTCCAACTGGTCATCGGTCTCGGCCCTTTCATCACAAACCGATTTGAATCAGGGCACCTCGAGCTTATTTTCCGAGTTTCCGCCCGGCATCCCATTCTGGAACACCATCCCCGTACAGAGTGTGGTTCAGAGGGGGCGCTTTCTGCAGAGTTCCGGCCGGGTTTCCCCATCTCAACGTATCGAAAGATCCTCCTGCCTCTGAACTGGGCACTCATTGCTTGCGTTACGGGCATCCCAGGGGGCTATTATCGAATCTGGTAACGGGCGATGGGGAAAGTAATTTGCTCGCCATCTATTTTCAACGTGACTGAAGAACCAAATCAGGTAGAGACGAGAAGCGCCGCGCTATGGCAAAAGCGCTGGGGACGACTCCTCATAATTTGGGCCATCTGGACCTTTATTGGGCTGGTCTTCACTCTGCAGGGCTATTTCACCTCATATCGTTCCGAACGCCCGCTCGCCTTCGTCGACTCCCTTTATTTTCAGATGACATGGGCATATCTGTTTGCCCTAGCGACGCCATTGATTCTCGCAGCAGCTGCCAGATTGCCAATCGAAAGAACCAATTGGCTTCGCAACTCGCTGCTGCATCTACTGATCAGCGTTGTTCTCAGCATAGCGATTACGGCCTTGGGTCGCGTTCTCATCTGGATTAACTTTGGCTGGAGGATGGGCAGGCCGCTCACGTGGGAGAGCGTGTACCGGTTCGTGGTCGCCAATTTCACTGAAGCAATTGCGATCTATCTGCTTGTCGCGTTAACCAGCTACGTTTTTAGTTACTACCGACGCTACCGTGCGGGCCAACTGCGGTCTTTGCAGTTGGAAGCCCAGCTTTCTCAGGCGCAGCTCGAAGCACTAAAGATGCAACTGCACCCTCATTTCCTCTTCAACACCCTCCATTCAATCTCTGCATTACTGACCAAGGACACGGATGCGGCCCGCCGGATGATCACTCGACTGGGAGATTTCCTCAGGCTTACCCTGGAAAACTCCGGCGCTCAGGTAGTGACTCTTCAGCAAGAGATGGAGTTCCTGCGTTGCTATCTCGAGATCGAGCGCATCCGATTTCAGGACCGCCTGGTCACTCGGATGGACGTGGCGCCGCAGGTGCTGGACGCCATGGTCCCGAATCTTCTGCTACAGCCGATCGTCGAAAACGCTATCCGTCATGGCATTTCGCCTCGCTCGACCCCCGGAATTATCGAAATAGATGCGAAACCTCACAATGGATCGCTTCGTATTCAAATCCGAGACAACGGTCCCGGCATTCCAGAACATCGCAGTTCCACGAATGTATTCAGGAAAGGCCTGGGACTCGCGAATACGGAAACACGGCTCGAGCGTCTGTATGGGGCAGCCCACGGGTTCAGGCTGGCAAACGATCCTGAAGGTGGGTTGGTGGTGACCGTAGATATTCCTTTGAGCACGGACGGAACCGCTTCTCCGCATTCGCAATAGTTCAAATTCAGCTCAATCACAGATCGCAGGATTGTTGTTAGAAAACGCCCCGGAGTGGTGTATCTGCAACAAGAGATCCCCAGAACCTCGGTCTTGTTTCTTTCTAACTTAGGAACATGGTCGATTCTCCCCAGATAAGTGTGCTCATTGTCGACGATGAATCGTTGGCCCGCGAGATGCTGCGCGAAATGCTGCAGACAGATCGCCAGGTTGTGATCGTGGGAGAGTCCGCGAACGGCCGCGAAGCCGTCGAAGCGATCCAAACTCACGCACCCGATCTCATTTTTTTGGATGTCCAGATGCCGGAGTTGGGCGGCTTTGAAGTACTCGAAGCGCTTGGCGGCAGTCCGATCCCACACATCATCTTTGTAACCGCCTACGACCAGTATGCCGTTCGTGCCTTTGAGGTCCACGCGCTCGACTACATCTTGAAGCCATTTGATCGGGATCGATTTGACGCAGCGTGGCGGCGGGCACGCGCGCACATTCTTCACCAACAGAATGGCGGTACGGACCAGCGCATCCTGCAACTGCTCGAAGAGTTAAAAGCAGGCAACAAGTATCTCGAACGCCTGGTAATCAAGTCCGGCGGCCGGATCTACTTTCTCGAAACCTCCGACATCGATTGGATTGAAGCGGAAGGCAACTATGTCTCGGTGCATAGTGGCAAGAAGTCTCATCTGTTGCGAGAGACCATCAGCAGTCTGGAATCGCAGCTCGACCCTAAGAAGTTTGTCCGGATACACCGCTCGTCGATTGTGAGAATTGATCGCATCCAGGAACTCCAACCATGGTTCCACGGCGAATACCGGGTCATTCTCAATAGTGGGACCCAACTGACCCTTTCCAGAAACTACCGCGAAAAGCTCCATGAGGCCTTGGGCAAGTTGCCATAGAAGCAGTCCTGAGTGCTGAGTGCCACAAAAGTAGTACTGAGTCCGGAGCACTGAGTGCCGGCGAATCTGGCGTTCAAGCTTCTATCTTCCGGTGTTCCACTGCTTTAGGGCCCCCTTCGTCCCGTGGAACTCAGCACTACTTACTCAGCACTTTTCACTACTCAGCACTCAGTACTCAAGTTCACTCAGCACTTCCTCAAGCCTTCTAGTCACAACCCCGCGCCTGTCCGTCACAAAACTTCTCCGAAAACCGTGAAGCCCGCGTATAACTCACCGTGTCAATTCCGGGTAGTTGAAAACTCGACTAATTCAGTCGCGGTTTCAATTTGAGAATCTTTCGCGTTGCTCATGGCCAAGTGCTCGATCTCCAGCGAGCCATTAAGACCCGGACGATACTCCGAGGACTACATCAGGAGGTATTCCCATGAGACTACGCGGATTTTTGTTTCTAATGGTTCTAATGATCTTTGCTGCGATCACCACAAAGGCTAATGCACCACTCGGGCTCGAGGCTGAGGTGTGGCCCGATTTCGGACCCAGGGGCGGGAGTTATGCGAAGACGAACATGAGCACGCCAGCGTCGATGGCTCCTTCACCCTTAATCAGCGAAGACTACGTCCTGGGCATTGCTTACCAGGACACACTGAGCATCCTGAGTTCGACCAACAATTGCAGCGATTTCTTCGGAGGCACCGACGTATCAGTGGAGATCTTCAACGAGCTGATGGGCCGGGTACGAAAGGTCTATTTTGCGGCGCCGATTGGTATGAAGATGTCCGGAGAAGTGACGAGCGTCTTTAATGCGCGCACGAAAGCCAGATACCGATTGTTCAACAACGTCGCCATTAATTCCAAAGGTCCGTTCTATCGAGACAGGTTCTCGAATAAAGAGCCCTCGATCTCCCGGATCGGGAGTTTCGAGCCGAACACGCAGGAGGCGCGGGTGTTGATGTTCCTCCACGAGCTTGGCCACCTGTTGAAGGGACCGGACGGAAAATGGCTCCTGGCTAACGACGGCAACGACGTGGACCTCAGCAGGAGCAATACGCAGAAAGTTGAAGACGTTTGCGGTGACGAGATCAAGGGCATCGCCAGAGGCAAGGCTGGATCAAAGGTCGAAACAGATTTCACGCGAGAACGGTAACAAGGAGAAAGATTATGAACTCAACAGCCATGTGGGATAGTGAAGAGTTGCAGGAAATAACCTCACCGGTCGAGAACGCGGAGCCGGAAAACGCTCGCAACAGCATTGCGGCGCTGAAAGAATTAACGTTGCGCCTGCTGCGCGAAGTCCACTCAATAAGCGAAGTGCACCAGCTCAGCTTTGATCGCGGCCTGGATTTTTATAACGAGGTCAGCCGCTTCGAAGTTGATCTCATCAAACGCGCCTTGATGCAGACAGCCGGACACCAGGGCCGCGCTGCGAAACTGTTAAATTTGAAAGTGACCACGCTGAACTCAAAGATCAAGCACTACAACATTAGCCTGGCAGGATTTAGCAACGGCTACCCAGTGATTGAGAGCAAAGAGTTTGGCCCGCGTCAGGTAGCGTAAGTTTCGGATTGGCCTCTTGCACCGCTGATCACTCAGCTCGTACGGCGAGCTGGGTGATTTGCGTTTTGGGCTGCCTGGAGCAGCAGAAAGTTCTCGAATGCGTCCCCCACTGCATCGTATTCGCAAACGAAGGGCTGCCAATAATTCCTTTGCCGAACTAGGAGTTAGTGTCGAGTCGACCACTACTATTTCATCATCCTTCAGCTGAGAAGTTTTGGAATGCGCGTTCAGTCTCCACCGCGGCTTTGAGTGCTGTAGCACGGTCGATTGCTGTGCGGCAAAATCCGCAATGTATTGAACGGAGCTGACTAAGAAACAGTTATGAGTTTCATCACCAGAGATCTCTGCGTAAACTAGTGGATGGCCGACACCAGACGGGGCCTCAAATCAGGGAGTCCGTGATAGCGGCGTTCAAGGTAGTAAGCCCTCATGTTTTGTGACCAACTGGCTCCTGCATGCGACAGAACAGGCAACAAGCCTTCGGAAAGTGGAGATCATATGATGTATTCGTTACTGCAAACCTTGAGGTGGTCGGCAGCGATCTGTTTACTTCTGGCGGTGCATGGCGCGATGGCAGGAGTTTCTGCGCAGCGGTTAACTTCTCAAGACAGTACCCTGATCGAAGTCGCGCGAGAAATCATCGCCAGCGCACGCTACTGCTCGCTGATTACCGTGACGTCCGGAGGCAAAGCCGAAGCACGAGCAATGGATCCGCTGGCGCCGGACGACAAAATGGTGATCTGGTTTAGCACGAACCCACTCAGTCAAAAGGTGCGGGATATTCGGCTTAACCCAAAGGTTACGGTTTACTACTTTGACGCGCAGGCCCAGGGTTATGTGAGCATTCAGGGCACAGCTCGGCTGGTGAACGATCCGAAGGCCAAAGCCCTGCACTGGAAAGAGGAATGGAGCGAATTCTATCCCGACCGCGAAAAGGGATTTATGCTTATCGAAGTAACGCCTATCAGGATGGAAGTGGTTAACGTGAAGAGGGAGATTGTCGGGGATCCCAAAACCTGGAAACCTCCCTTTGTCGACTTCACGCTTAATTATAAACGCCCGTAACGCTACCGGTCTTTATCACCGACTAACGCAGGACAAAGTTGGACAAGCAGTCGCATTCCGCATTTTTAGAGGAATGCTCAAGCCACCCCGGCTGCTTTCTGCCCGAGTGGCGTCTCTCCCGCAAACTCCTCGATCATCTTGTCAATGAATGCGGGTAGGTCGTCCGGCTTGCGGCTGGTAACTAAGCCATTGGCGGTCACGACTTCTTTATCCACCCACTCCGCGCCGGCATTTCTCAGGTCAGTTTTCAAGGACGGCCACGACGTGACCAGCTTGCCGCGGACGACATCTGCTTCGATCAACGTCCAGGGCGCATGGCAAATCGCAGCGACTGGTTTCCGCCGCTTGAAGAATTCCTGAACAAATTCGACCGCGTTAACATCAACTCGTAAGAGGTCAGGATTTTTTACTCCGCCTGGCAGCAAGAGCCCATGGTAATCATCCACATTTGCCTCAGCTACCAGGACGTCAACGGGAAACCTGTCAGCTTTCTCGTCGTGATTCCAGCCCTGCACTTCCCCTTTCTCCAGCGAAACGATCTGGGTCTCTGCCCCAGCGTCTTCCAGCGCCTTCTTCGGTTCGGTTAGCTCAATTTGCTCAAACCCGTCGGCGACCAATATCGCAATTATCTTTCCTTCAAGTCTTCGTTCCACCTTTACCTCCTCGCATGTCATGGCCGCACTCGCGGGCGACCGTGTTCCCGATTTCTGACAACAGCTACGACGTTCGGCGCTGTGGCGGCACGATGTCGTCGTCGTTAAGATCAATTCTGCGCGGGGCGTTTACACCCCGCTGGTTATAATAACCACCCGGAGCAAACTGTCCTGATTCACCCAAATCGAGTGAGCGCTCTTCTTCTCGCAAAGTCTCTTCGCTCAGCGATGGCTCCCATTTCTCCTGGTTGCGCTCAACAGTTTTGTCCTTGTTCGTTTTCATTCAAACCTCCTTGTGTTTGCAATCGGTAATTCCATGAACCAACTTTCGAAGGATAGTGCAAGCACGATGCCGCGGACGTTCTGATTGTAAGAGTCAGTTTTTGCGTTAAGAAAGAATATCAGCAGAAAGGAATAGCGTGAGGTCGTTCCGAAGCCCTACGACAAGAGTGTTCGGAGACACAACTTATATCGACTGTCTCTTTGTTTTTTTGTGATTGAAGCCGGCCGGGTTCAATGACTGTCTGGTGGAACACCATTAACCCTGCCTGGTAGTCGGTTCAGTTCTGCCGAAATCATCCTGCAAACGCAGGATGTCGTCTTCACCGAGATAGGTTCCGCGTTGCACCTCGATAAAAACGAGCAGATCATCACCGGCGTTCTCGACTCTGTGCGAAGCACCGATGGCTATATCAATCGCCTGGCCAGAGGGTACAAATATTTCGCGGTCGTCGAGCGTCACCTTCGCGGTACCCTGGACCACAACCCAATGTTCAGCTCGCTGCGCATGCTTTTGATAGCTCAAACGCTTGCCTGGCAAAACTTCGATCCTCTTGACCTTATAGTCCTGACCTTCATCTAGCACTGTGAACGTCCCCCACGGTCTTCGGTCAAACCGAGGTGACATTTCTGAAGCGCCGTCGTGCATATGGACCCTCCCTGGGTGATGCTTTGAGAGTGTTCGTAGACCGTGCGGCCAACGTAACTGCGGGTGAACCGAACGTCAAGGGGCATTTACGTCTCGGTAGTGATCCATTTTGAGTCGAGAGTTTAGACCAGGGCCTGAGACGTGACACTAAAAAGAATACAACCGCCGCAAGCGCTGAACCCGCGGCGGTTATGAGGGAGCACGTATATTCTCGTCTAAGGTGCCGGCCTTAAGGTCAGAAATATCGTCGCTTCGCGACGCCTCACAAGTATGAGCGCGGGCCTGGCTCCTGAGCGCTGTAAGGCGGCACTGAACTCCGCGATCGTACCAACCGGTTGCCGGTTTACCTCTTGAATGAGATCTCCCTCGCGTATCCCCGCGTCAGCGCCTACGCCGCCCGGTTCAACTTTGGTTACAACCAAACCGCGGTCAGCAGCTGCACTACCAAGTCGGGACGCCAATTCAGGCGTCAGCGCCTCGAGAGTCAAACCGAACTTGCCAACCGCCGGCGACTCGCCAGAACCTCCCTCACCGGTTCTCGCCGTCTGGGTTGCCGGAAGCTCCGCCAGAATGACGTTCAGTTTCTGTTCCCTGGAATCACGTAAAAGAGTGACCGTAATTCGCGTTCCGGGTGGCGTGCTTGCCACGGTATTTCGCAGGCTATTGCTGTCGATTATCGGTTGCTCGTTGATGGCGATAATGACATCACCACTTCTGATCCCGGCCTTTTCACCGGGCCCACCTGGTGAGACCGAGCTTACCAGTGCGCCGCGTGCGGCGGGCAGATTCAGACTTGCAGCCAGGTCAGGTGTGATCGACTGAATAGTTACGCCGATCATGCCACGTGTGACCTTGCCGCTCTTTACCAGTTGCTCCATGACCAGCCGCGCCATGTTCGACGGGATTGCGAACCCGATTCCGATGCTGCCTCCGGAAGGAGAAAGAATCTGGGAATTAACGCCGATAAGCTCGCCGGCGGTATTGACTAGTGCGCCACCGGAGTTTCCGCGGTTGATTGAGGCATCCGTCTGTAGGAAATCTTCAAAGCTGCCGTCGCTCAGGCCAGTGGCTCTCCCCTTAGCGCTGATGATTCCTGAAGTTACTGTCTGTCCGATTCCGAGGGGGTTACCAACTGCCAACACAATGTCGCCGACTCTTACCTGGTCAGAGTTACCTAAGGCCAAAACCGGCAAATCCTTTGCTTCGATCTTCAATACAGCTAAGTCGCTTGGCTGATCCGATCCGACGAGTTTTGCCACAAACGTCCGATTGTCGGTCGTTTCAACTCTAATCTCGACCGCTCCATCGACTACGTGGTGATTCGTTAACACGTAGCCATCCTGACTCACGATAACTCCCGACGCTATCCCTTGCACGCGCCGCGGCGTTCGCTGTTGCGGAGCCCGATCGCCGAAGAAATCACGGAAGAAAGGATCGTCTGAAAACGGAAATTGCTGGGCCGTTCGTCCCCGCTCCGTTGAGTGGACAGTTACGACCGCCGGCGATACACGGCTGACAACGTCCGCGTAAGAGTCCTGGCTCCTTGAACTTGCTGCGTCCGGCGGCGGAGCCGGCTGACTGGCAGAAAAGTTCAACTTGCCTGATTGAGCTTTGCAGGCTGTAAACGAAAACACGAGGAGAGCCAGAACTAAAACGCAGTTCGCCTTGCCTTTAGATCTTCCCCACAAACTTTTCATAACCCTTCAGTCTCTTTCCTTTCAATTTAATCAGTTCATGAACTCTGCTAATTCCTATAAGGCATCTTTGATTCGAGAGCATGTCGACTGGTTTACCATCTATCTTGTGTTCTGCAATTTATAACAAGTGGCATTGGTTCAAATAACCTGACTATTGAGTCGCCATATTGCGGAAAATCGGTGTTAATAGTACTGCTTACATATCAGGTAAATAAAGCGTGACCATTGTCCTGGACTTTGTCGCTGACTTAGTTCCTGGATTGGCTTGCAGGCCAATAAAGCGGGGAGAATCTATGAATTGCAGTGCGAGCCTTGTGCTATACTCCCGCGCACAACAAGGCAGCCTGAGTCATCCAAGTCGATCTCAACACCCCGCTCAGGGGTTCGAGAATCGCCAACAATCCGCAAGTCTCTTGGATTGAAACTCTCAAGTTAACCCTGAAAGCGATCGATGGCCCAAGATAGTATTGCAATGCAGCGGGTGGAACATTCTCAAAATGAGCACGAAGGCGACTCCGTTCTCATCGTCAACGACACCCCAGAGCAATTGAGTCTGATGGACAATCTGCTGCGCAAAGCCGGCTACTCGGTGTTCACTGCGGAGGACGGGAAGGAGGCGTTTGAGTTAGCCAAACGGAAGCATCCTGATGTTGTTATCAGTGATGTCTCTATGCCGGAAGTCAACGGGATCGAATTTTGCCGGCTCATACGTCAGGATGATGAACTTCGCGGCATTCCTATTCTGCTCGTCACCGCACACCGAAAAGATACAGCGAGCGTGGTTGAGGGTCTCCGCTCCGGAGCGGACGATTACCTGGAACTGCCATTTGACTCGACCCGGCTGATTGCCAAGGTCTCGCGACTCCTTGAGCGTTCCAAGCTGGAGGCTAGTTATCGTGATCTAGTCGACCACGCCAGCGATATCATTTTTACCCAGGATATGCAGGGACGACTCACGAGCATCAACGCGGCCGGAACACAGTTTCTTGGACGCGAGCCAGACACGCTAATCGGAAAACTTTTTTCGGAAGTGTTTGAAGTAATCCCACCCTCGCTTGCGCAACTGACGAGTGACGAGAGTTTCAGCTATCAATTCTCCGCCAAAGACTGTTTGGGTCGCGAGCGTTGGCTGGAAATTCTGACCTCAAAAATTACCGATCGGCTGGGCGACATGGTTGGTTTCCGCGGCGTCGCGCGCGACATAACAGATAGAAAACTGATCGAGTTGGAGTTGCGTGAATCAGAAGAGCGCTATCGGCTTCTTTTCGAATCCACTCCGCAACCAATTTGGGTTTATGACGAAGAAACTCTGCATTTTTTGGCCGTAAATGAAGCGGCAGTGACCACCTACGGCTATTCACGTGAAGAGTTTCTGCGGATGACTGTGGAGGAAATTCGCTCCCGCGAGGAAGTGCCCGCCCTCATCATCAAGACTACAGCAGGAGTGGACGAACCCGTGATTTCCAGCCCCTGGCGGCATCAGCGCAAAGACGGTACCAGTATCTATGTTGAGTTAACCTCGCATCCCCTGGTGTTTGGCGGATCGAAGGCGAGACTTGTTATCGCCAGTGACGTCACGGAACGGAAACTTCTCGACGAGAAGCAGCAAAAGATGCATGCGACGCTGCAGCATTCCGCAATGGAATGGCGGCAGACCTTCAACGCGATCGACTTTCCGGTGCTGATCGTTGATCTGGAAGGTCGCATTCGTCGTCTTAACCTGGTTGCGGAAGAGATTGCGGGCCTTGAGAGTGAGCAGGTACTGGGACGTGACATCTCGGAATTGGGAACCAGTCAACCCTGGCACAAAGCCGCTGACTTGATTAAGACCATCCGCGGCACTGGCACTTCGAGTTCAGCCGAGGTTCGCGACAACATTACTGGAAAAACCTGGGCCATCACCCTCTACTTAATTCACGAATTCGGTTCGGCAGGCGAACGTGCGATTCTTATTGCACAAGACATCACCAAGAGGACTGAACTCGAGGCTTCACTGCGACAGAGCGAGATGATGTCGTTGCTTGGTTCTTTAGTCGCCGGTGTGGCCCATGAAGTGCGGAATCCCTTATTTGGCATCTCGTCGATCCTTGACGCGTTCGAAACTCGCTTCAACGACCGCACCGACTACCTGCGTTATACAAACGTGCTAAGAGATGAGGTGGGCCGGCTTACGATCCTGATGGAGGAGTTGCTGGAGTACGGGAAACCGTTCAAGGGCGAGTTTGTCGCGGCCTCACTTACCGAGGTTGTTGGAAAATGCTTGCGCTCGTGTCTTCCGGCCGCAGAGGTCGTAAACGTCAGACTCTCCAACGGCATAAATGGCGAGCTGCCGCCTGTACTCGTTGACCGTCGACGGCTTTCGAAGGTTTTCGTTAACCTAATCCAGAACGCAATCCAGCATTCTGAGAGGGGCGGGCAAGTGACTATGGAGGCCCGCACTTTTCAGGAAGGGAGCCTGTCCTGGCTTGACTGCATGGTTAAAGACTCTGGTCCTGGCATCTCGGATGAAGATTTGCCTATGATTTTTGAGCCTTTTTATTCGAAACGACGCGGGGGGACGGGCCTGGGCCTGGCCATCGCACACAGAATCATGAGTGAACACGGGGGCAAGCTCATTGCTGCCAACAATCCTGACTCTGGAGCGTGCATGACCGCCCGCTTTCCACTAAGAGAGAATCTGGAGCAGAGCGATGGCTAGGAACCGCATCCTTGTGATCGATGATGAACCGGGCTTGCGTTTCGGCGTGCGCGACTTCCTTGAACTCCACGGGTTCCAGATCGACGAAGCAGAAAGCTGTCGCGAGGCCCAACAAGTCTTCAGGAGCTCACGCCCCGATATCGTCATTGCCGACTACATGCTTTCCGACGGCACGGCGCTGGATCTGCTGCCGAGGTTAAAGGAGATCGATGCAGACATTCCGTTACTCATTCTCACCGCTCATGGTTCGATTGACCTGGCCGTGAGGGCGATCAAAGAGGGAGCTGAACAATTTCTTACGAAGCCTTTAGAGCTTCCAGCGTTACTGGTGATTCTTGAACGCCTGTTAGCTAACCAACGAAACCATCAAAAGCAGCTAGCCAGTCGTTCGCAACAGCATCGGAGTGCCATCAACCCATTCATCGGCACCAGTTCGGCCATTCGAGCGTTGTCTGAACAGGCCAAAAAGGTGCTCGCTACTGAAAGCCCGGTTCTTATCCTGGGCGAAACCGGCAGCGGTAAAGGCGTGCTCGCTCTCTGGCTTCACGAAAATAGCCCTCGTGCCGATGAAGCGTTCGTAGATCTCAACTGTGCGGGTCTTTCGCGGGAACTGCTTGAGACGGAACTGTTCGGACATGAAAAGGGCGCATTTACAAGTGCAACATCTTCAAAGCAGGGACTATTTGAGGTGGCCCATCGTGGGACTATTTTCCTGGATGAAATTGGCGACGTGGATCTACAGATACAACCAAAGTTGTTGAAGGTCCTTGAGGACAAAAGATTTCGACGAGTAGGTGACATACGCGATCGGCAAGTCGATGTCCGATTGATTGCGGCCACGCATCAAGACATCGGCCAGTTGGTTCGCGAGAAACGGTTCCGTGACGATCTCTATTTTCGCATTAGCACGATCCCACTAAGGTTCCCCGCCTTGCGAGAGCGAGTTGACGATATTCCGATCCTCGCGGAGTACATGTTGGAGAAGTTTTCGGCAGATCTTGGTCGCGGAGAGATCCGTTTGGAAGGGGACTCAATCAAGGCTCTCCAAGCCTACTCCTGGCCCGGAAATGTGCGCGAACTTCGAAACGTAATCGAACGTGCCGTGTTGCTCAGTGAACAGAAAAACATCACCTTAAAGGAACTTCATTTCGACGGCCATGGTGGCAGTCAAGCTCCTGTCTACGACGCTAATCTCACCTTGCTCGAACTCGAAAAGCAACATATCGAGAGAGTCCTACGCGAAGAGAATGGTCGCGTGGAAAGGGCCGCCAGGCGACTGGGAATACCCCGGAGTTCGCTTTACCAGAAGATCAAGAAGCACCACATTCCATCCAAACTCTAGAAACCCTCTCCAGATCTGAGATTTTGGGGCCTCTCGAAGTCAGCTCCCCTAAAATACGCCCTAAAAACAGTAGGGTATTCTTAGCAAGGACCCTTGAGCCGGCCGTGGCTCGGTGATTGCTGAACCTCGGGCAGATGCTTCAAACGAAGAATTTGGGCGCGTCGCGTTCGATTCTTAAACTTTCAATCAAATGTGCTTTCACGACTGCCCTTGCCCCGCAGTGTGGAAGCACCATTTCTAAAACCGGTGCCATGGGCCATGCGATGACGCGTTCCCTCGCAGAGGGCAGGTGCGGACGTTAGAGTCGAGGCGAAACAGAGGGAGCGAGCATGTTAAGTATTTTCAAAGTAAGCCTGATGGGTGCATTGCTTGTGGCAGTCATGTCACTTGGAATGTCGGAGGCCAAAGCGGACCCAGTAACCTTTTCCACATCTGGCACCTTTACGTGTGCTGGTTGCGCGGGGAGCGGCACAAACTCTGTAACATTTTTGGGTGGTATGGGAAACGCTCTCATGATCACATTCAATGGCCTGGGATCTACCAGCTTGAACACCCCCACAGGTTCCAGCTTTGGCGAGTTCCAAACTTTCGTTACTGGTTCCGGAGGAACCGCCAGCGGTACTTTCACTCTCACGATTACCCAAACAGTACCGATTGCGGGAAGCGACAGTTTCTCGGCAACTTTCAGTGGAACTTTCAGCGCCAGTAATTCAGGCACCGGTGTAGTCACTTTCACTACCACCGCAATTAACATCGGCGGGGTTACTTACGCCATTACCAACAATCCACTGAATTTGGTTCCTCCGGCTTCGAACAATGGAGTCACCACGGTTCAAGGACAGATAACCAGTGTCCCGGTTCCAGAACCGGCGAGCATGTTGCTGCTGGGAACGGGATTGGTGGGAGCTGTTGGAATTGTTCGCCGTCGGTTCCGCAAGTCAGAATAACGACTCAGGTATCTTTACGGTCGCCGCAGAGCAGTATGTAAGATGCCGCCCGCATCTAGCCGCGGGCGGCTGGGGGAAAAGTATAGATGTATACAAAACCAATAATTCTTCCCCTGGACATAGCGGGCAAGATCTTCGCCCTGCAGGACGAAAAGGGTAATACCATCGGAACCGGAACGCGTGAGGTATGTGAGGTGTTGCTCTACATCATCACCAAATCAGCCTCGCGGTCTGGT
>JBGTOA010000008.1:0-31713 GCA_041742785.1 Pyrinomonadaceae bacterium
GCGCGCTTTTTCGCATCGCGAATCAGTTTGTTGGCCCAGACACTGTTCTCATTAGGATTCGCCAACACATCGCTGACCGAGAAAACCAACAAATAGTTGCCGGACAACGTCGATAAGCTCTTAAGCCGACAGGCTCCTAGAGATTTTCAATTGAGCACGCTATCTCGAGCGATACCGGAGACTTTTTTGGAGCGAGCGGTCGCCGAAAGCAGAAAGGTGCCGGCGCAGACCTGGCGTGCACTGCTCGACGGAATGCTGGCGACAGACGCAAATGCGCAGCTTGAGAAGATAAAGGCCCCGACGGTTATATTCTGGGGCGATCGCGAAACGATTTTCCCGCTGCGAGCGGAGCAGGAAACTCTTGCTAAAAGGATCTCCAATGCCAAGCTCACGGTGTATGAGGAAACTGGGCATGCTCTGCATTGGGAAAGACCGGAGCGCTTTGCGATAGACCTCGCGGCGTGGCTTGATGAACCGGGTGATTAGGTTCTGACTACGCAGCTAGATCCGTCGCCGGCGCCGTTTACTGTTTTCTCTACGCTGACGTTTGTAAATCGAGATAATGGCTGGAAAGCAGTTGCCATGTACACCAGCATTGCTTCACCCTGAGTCTGTTTTGAACAATCCACTTCCAATCGTCGACGGAGTTGGACCAAGCAGTCACCGGCTTCCAGTTGGTGAGTGGCGAGCTGTTCTGGATTTTCTGGTCGATCACTTTCCTGCCATAGACGCGTCCATCTGGGAACGCCGAATGGCAAGAGGAGAGGTGGTTGACGAACTTGGGCTTGGAATCACGCCTACGACTCCTTATCGTGCGGGCGCGTGCATTTTCTATTACCGTGAACTCGAGTCCGAAACACCAATTCCCTTCACCGAGCAGATCCTTTTCCAGGATGAACATATTCTCGTCGTCGATAAACCGCATTTCCTTCCCGTAGCGCCGACAGGAAAATATCTGCAGGAAACGCTTTTGGTTCGATTGAGAAAGCGGGGCCTTCCAGACTCGCTCGTGCCAATCCACCGATTGGATCGCGAAACTGCCGGCGTGATTCTTTTTTCAGTTAACCCTGAAACCAGGGGTGAATACGCGGCGATGTTTCAGAAACGCCGGCTGGAGAAAGTTTATGAAGCGCTGGCGCTCGATGCGCATAAATCGGTTTTCCCAATAGTTCGTCGCAGTCGGATCATTACCGGCGAGCCTTTCTTTCGAATGAAAGAGGTAGACGGCGAGGCCAATACCGAAACTCGCATCGAAAGGCTTGAAGCCGTTAGTGGCGAGGTCGCGCTCTACCGCCTCACTCCGCTGACGGGAAAGAAACATCAACTGCGAATCCATCTTTCCGAGCTTGGGATGCCAATTGTTAATGATCGCCTATATCCGGTATTGCTGGATGACGAAGACGATTTTTCGCGCCCGTTGAAACTACTGGCACGGTCGATTTCCTTTCAGGATCCGATTACAGGCGAGCAACGCCGATTTCAGAGTAAGAGGGAACTTTGAGCGGAATCGCGTGTATGGTTTTCTGCCGCAAAGCGATTGCGATTTGAATTGTTCCCTCAAGGACTCGTCTTTCCTAATCGTTCTTAATTAGGAAGTGGAAATACTTGTTGACAAGTTCCCACAACGCTTGCTGATTTTATTGGCCAGGATTCAGGTCAGCTGACCTCTCGAGATGCTTTCACTCCTTAACATTTCAAACATCGCGCTAATCGACGAACTGCAGGTTGAGTTTGATTACGGTCTCAACCTGCTCACCGGCGAAACCGGTTCCGGCAAGTCGATCATTGTCGATGCTCTGGGAGTGCTGATTGGCGGCAGATTCTCTTCCGACTTGTTAAAGACCGGAAGCGACCGCGGTTTTATTGAGGGCCTCTTTTCCCTCGCCAGAAACCCCGCGCTCGAAGAGATACTCTCAAATGCGGGTCTGCTCGCCGCGAACGAACCTTCCGACTCGAACTCTCAGCCGGATAAGCAGAATAAAGAACCGCTGGACCTCATTATTCGTCGCGAGCTTTCTGCGACCGGCCGCAACAAGATATTCATCAACAATCAACTCGCAACCCAATCGCTCTTGCGCGATCTCCGGGAGTTTCTGGTCGACATTCACGGACAGGGAGATCAACAGACACTCTTTAACACCGATACGCATCTTGAGTTGCTCGATGCTTTCGCAGGAAGTGCGGCGTTACGCAACGAAGTAGCCAATGCGTTTCGCAGCTGGACGGAGTTAACAAAAGAGCTCACTGAGTTGCACCGAGACGAGGCAGAAAGGTTTCAACTGATCGACATTCTGAAATTTCAAATTCAGGAGCTCGAACGTGTAGGCCTGGCGATTGGTGAAGACGCAGCGCTCGAGGATGATCGAAAGCGCTTGCTCAATGTCGAGAAACTCACCGAGTTGTCGGTGCAAACCTATCAACTGATTTACGAAGACGATCACGCAGCGCTGGCGCGGGTGCGTCGGGCGGCCAAGAATCTGGCTGAGTTGTTAGAGTACGAGCCAAAGTTTCGCGAGTACGTCGAAGCGCTCGAATCTGCGCGCGCGGTGCTCGAAGATCTTGCCTTTGAATTGCGTGATTATTCGGAGAAGCTCGAGTTTTCACCGTCTCGTTTGGCTGAGATTGACGATCGGATGTCGGAAGTCACTCGACTGAAACGAAAGTACGGCGGCTCGATTGAAAGTGCACTGGAGCACCTGGCGCATTCCGAAGATCGACTGCACCAGCTCGAGCGTTCAGACGAACGAGACTCGGAATTGCAGTCTCAGGCAAGCGCGGCGCGCGATAAGTACCTTGACCAGGCGGGCAAGCTCCACGCCGTGCGCGTAGGGGCAGCGCGAAAGTTTGAGCTGGCAGTGGAACGCGGGATTGCAGAAGTCGCGTTGGAAAATGCGAAATTTCAGGTGTGCGTTGAGGCGCCGGATTTGGCGGAATCGAAACCAGAAGTACCAGGTACGCCGGCGATGACTGCCCGCGGAATCGATCAGGTTGAGTTCTACTTCTCTGCCAACGTGGGTGAAGAACTACGGCCACTAGCGCGCGTCGCATCGGGTGGTGAAGCTTCGCGATTGATGTTGGTGCTGAAGACCGTTGCGAATGCTTCGGAGTTCCCGCGCACGATTGTGTTTGACGAGATCGATACCGGAATTGGCGGGCGTGTTAGTGAAGCCGTCGGGGTAAAACTGAAGAAGCTGGCGGAAACCAATCAAGTGCTGTGTGTCACTCATCAGGCGCAGATTGCTCGTTTCGCTGATTGTCATCTGCTGGTTGAAAAGGCAGCTACCGATGGCCGTACCCGCGTAAACATCGGGAAGCTGGATCGACGCGGCCGGGTAGAGGAGCTGGCGCGCATGTTGACCGGCGCCCGGATTACCGACAGTGCGCGACGTCATGCGAAAGAGTTGCTGAAGTCGTAACAAGTGGCAGGTGACAAGTGACAAATAAAATCTCGGAAAGATTGTTTGCGCGCGCGATGGAGCTTATGCCGGGGGGCGTCAATTCTCCAGTGCGAGCTTTTCGCGGCGTGGGCGGAACGCCTCGCTTCATCAAGAGCGCCAAGGGCGCAACGATTACTGACGTCGATGGCCTCACGTACATCGACTATGTTGGCTCGTGGGGACCGATGATTCTGGGCCATGCGGACCCGGAAGTTATAGCGGCTCTTTCAGAAGCTTTGGCGCGCGGCACCAGCTACGGTGCTCCAAACGAACTTGAAGTAGAACTTGCAGAAGAGATCATCAATGCAGTGCCTTCAGTCGAAATGGTCCGCATGGTCAACAGTGGGACGGAAGCCACGATGTCGGCGATCAGACTCGCACGCGGCGCGACCGGTCGCACCAAGCTGGTAAAGTTTGAAGGTTGCTACCACGGGCACAGCGACAGCTTTCTCGTTAAAGCTGGTTCCGGCGTTGCGACGCTGAGTTTGCCTGACAGCCCCGGCGTGCCCATCGCCGTGGCCGAAAACACCTTGACTGCACCGTTCAACAAGGCGGGAGCACTCCAGGATTTGTTCGACCAGCACTCGGACATCGCTGCGGTAATTATTGAGCCGGTGGTGGGAAACATGGGGTGCGTGCCGCCAGGTGATGGCTATTTGCGTGAAGTTCGCGAGATCACGAGTCGCGCGGGCGCGTTGCTAATCTTCGATGAGGTCATGACCGGGTTTCGGGTCGCACGCGGTGGCGCTCAGGAGCTGTATGGAGTCTCTCCTGATATTACGACGCTGGGGAAGATCATCGGCGGCGGTCTGCCGGTCGGAGCTTACGGTGGCAGCAAAGAGTTGATGGGCAACATCGCCCCCGCCGGGCCGATCTATCAGGCGGGAACGTTATCAGGTAATCCTTTGGCGATGACTGCCGGGCTGGTTACTCTCAAGCGCTTGCGAGATGCTGAGGTCTACCGACAATTGGACGATGCGACCTCAAGGCTTTGTGCCGGACTGTCGGATGTGGCTCGTCAAGCCGGAATTCAAACCGTAACGAACCGGGTGAGATCCATGTGGACCAGCTTCTTCTGCAATCAGGAAGTTACCGATTGGGATTCTGCAACCAAGAGCGACTGCTTGGTATATGGCAAGTTTTTCCACGCGATGCTCGCCGAGGGGGTTTATCTTGCGCCTTCACAGTTTGAGGCTGCGTTTGTCGGTTTGGCGCATTCGGATGAGATCATTGAGGAGACAATCGAAGCCGCGAAAAGAGCGTTCAGGGCGTTAGGGTAAGCGTTTGCCGAAACAGAGGACTGTATGCCCAAGGTCTTATCGCCCACGGCGTCGGCAACTCACAAGTTTCAAGAAATAAGATCTCAGATCCCCCCAGAGGTCAAAGCGGCAACTCAATTACAAACCTCGATCCCTTCCCTAGCTCGCTATCCACGTTTATTCTTCCGCCATGTTGCTCCACGATCTGCTTGACGATCGCCAGTCCCAGGCCCGTACCTCGCTTCTTGGTTGAAAAAAACGGCTCGAAGATTCGATCGGCAGTTACTTTGTCCATCCCGCTGCCCTCATCCGCGATCGTAATCTGCGCATACGACTTTCCGCCGCCACCGTTCTCACTAACATCAACACTGACTGCTTCAGTAAAGATTCGCAGTGGCGATCTTTCATGGCTCGCGTCGATGGCATTCGCCATAACATTGACGAACACCTGGCGCAGTTGATCTGCATCCCAGTGGCCAACCAAATGTTCAACCGCGAATCGTTTCTCAATAGGCGTATGCTTCTCTTTAACTCTGTCTGCTACTAGATCGAGACTGCGTTCGAGCAGCTCATGCAGATCCACATCTGCGCGCTCCAGCGCCTTCTGCCGGGAAAACTGCGTAACGTCAACCACCAATTTGTTCAGGTGCTTGATACCGCGTTCAACCAGTTCAATGGTCCGCAGCGCCTCTTCGTCGTTCACACTGTCGCGCAGCATGGAAACACCCAGCCGAATGCTGCCCAGCGGATTGCGGATCTCGTGAGCCACTTGCGTAGTCGCGCGTCCAACAGCAGCGAGCGATTCACTACGCCGCAAAACGCGCTCCGCTTCGACTGCTTCGGTAGCATCAACGAGGGTGAGGATCTGCCCGACGTTTTCATCAAAGGCGAGGGCCGATGAATAGATATCGAAAGTGCGGTCGATACCCTCTTCTTCGATTCTGCAGACCCAGCGACCGCGATAAGTTGCGGCATCAACGCCCGTGGCGGTGGCCGCCTGCAGCATCTTCAGCGCGTCCTCACGGCCAAACCGCTTGCGAATAGAAGCGCCGATGCTTGCGGTTGGAAAAATTTTGAAGAACGCCGCGTTAGCACTCCGGATGCAGTCGTTCTCGTCAATTGCCGCAACCGCACTTACCATCCCCTGAAGCAGCTGAGTCGTAAATGCACGTTCGCGCCTGGCTTCAAACATACTTACGCGCATCTGTCTGAAGCGCCGCTGCACTTCCCAAATTGTCCCGCCGGCAACGAGGGCCCCAACCACCAATGCGAGTAGGGTCAAAAGTCGAATCGAACGCGAAGCTTGATCAGCCATCGACTTGCTCGCGGCACTGATATCTTCCTGTTGCGGCCCGCTGCGCGCGAGTAGCTCATCGATCTCCTCCTTAATGACCTCGAATTGAGTAAACCCTTCGAGACTAAACCGGCGCAAGTCCCTGGTGGTCTCAACGAATGATTCAACGTCCACTCGCAGGCGTTGCCAGGCAGGATCATCAGGCAGGGGCGGCCGCTCCAGCTCGCGCACAAGTCGCGCAACATCTTCACGCGCGGTACTTAGCGGAAGGTAGATGGGCGGTTTCAGTTCCCTTCTCGATTCAGCTTCATGTCGCGCGCGCGCTTCATTGTTAAGTCTGGTGACCGCCAAACGCAGCTCGAGCAGCAGATTAATTCGCGCCGAGAGTTGGTGCTGCAGATCCAAAGCATTGAAGTGGACATCGTTCATGCGCGATACGCTGAGGTGTCCCAGCACAAAGATTACAACCAACAACAGAGTGAAGCCGATCAAGAGAGGCGTGACTGTGGGAGCGATCAGGCGTGCCCGCAAGCGGATGCCGTCATTTGAGGGTCCGGGGCCCGCATTCTCGTTCAGGGCTGGGTTGACGCGGCGATAGACCGCCTGTGAGTGATCCGCGTTGGCGGTGGGGGAAGTTGAACCTGACGCACTCGGCTCTCGAGCAGACTCGTCGTGCTCGACTACGTCGGGTCTGTCGGCTGGGGGCGCTGAGTGGTCGTTTGAACCCGAAGGCGCCGTGGGCGTTTCTACGTCTTCCTTAATCATTCTTTGCCTGGGTCGGGTGAAGCTTTGTCCTGGGGGCTGATGTTAAAAGACTATAGTGGATTTTAAACCGTCGTCCTAGGGCTTTGCATCCATCCAATTATCGCCAATTCCCACGTCTGCGACTAAAGGAACATCCAACTGAACCGCACGCTCCATCTCTCGCTTCAAGAGAGCGCTCACCTGCTCAACTTCTTCGACAGGAGCCTCTACAAGCAATTCGTCATGTACCTGCATGAGCATCCGCGCTGATAATCCCGCGCGCTTCAACTCTTCATCAACATGCAGCATGGCAATTTTTACTATATCGCTGGCCGTGCCTTGAATTGGCATATTAATAGCCTCACGTTCGGCTGCCTTGCGAATATTTGCGTTGCGATCGCTGATACCCGGCAGCGGCCGAAGGCGACCATAGATCGAGCGAACGTAACCGTGCTCGCGCGCGCGCAGGGGAATCTCTTCCATGTAACGGCGCACCCCCTTGTAAGTGTTGTAGTAGTCCTCGATCACCTTCTTCGCCTCTGGACGCGAGATGCCCACACGCTGGGACAAGCCCCAGGGCTCAATCGCATATGCAATGGCGAAGTTAACGATCTTCGCGAACCTGCGCGCCTCCTTAAGCTCTGCGTCGCTCTTCGCTCCAAATACCAGTCGCGCTGTGCGGGCGTGAATGTCTTCGCCCTTCTGAAATGCTTCCAGCATCACGGCGTCCTGTGTGATGTGGGCCAACAACCGGAGCTCGAGTTGGGAATAGTCAGCAGAGATGATCCTGTTTCCCGACTCGGCTACAAAAGCACGACGAATGCGCCGGCCCAACTCACTGCGGATAGGAATATTCTGCAAATTGGGATCACTAGAGGACAGCCGGCCTGTGGCGGCGACTGTCTGATTCAGCAAACAGTGAATTCTGCCGTCGGCTGCAATCTGATGGGGCAACGCATCCGTGTAAACACTCTTGAGCTTATCCAACTCGCGATAGTCAATAATCAAACGCGGCAGCTCATACGTCTGTGCCAGCTCCTCCAACACCGCCTTGCTCGTCGAGATGCGTCCGGTCGAAGTCTTGCGACCTGATCCTATGTTCAAGTCCGTAAGTACTTCGCCCACCTGCTTCGGTGACCCGATGTTGAACTCCCTGTCTGCAAGCGCATAGATTTTGGTTGTTAGTTTTGCGAGCTCAAGTCCGAGAAAATTGGAAAGGTCGGAAAGCACGCGCCGATCGACTTTTAAACCGGCTTGCTCCATTCGGTAGAGCAAGGGCGCGAGCGGAATCTCAATTTCGGAGTAGATCGTCTCCAGTTTCTTCTCGAGAATTCGTTTGTGGAGTACCTGGGCAACTTGTGCAGTCAGGTCTGCCCCGGCCGCGGTTCGCCATTGCAACTCCGACCAGCCAGTAGGCGGTGGCGGCCACTCGTCAACGTTGATTGCTTCGCGCGCAAGATCCAACAACTCATATTTACTGCGATTTGGATCGATGAGATATGCGGCCAGCAGCGTGTCATCTTTGACTCCCTCGAGGTTCAGGTTCAATTTCGCGAGAAGACCTACCGCGCGCTTTAGATCATGAACCGACTTCTCAATCAGACCATTGCCCAGTATCTCGCGTAGCGGAGCCAACGCCGCGTCCATCCCACCGGCAAACTTCTCCAGATCGATATATGCCGCGACGCCGGAGCCGATTGAGAGTGCGAGCCCACCCGAGGCTTCATAATCGAATGAACATTGCTCATCGCCGGGCTCTGCCTGGGTAGCGGCCGCGATTGCCAGGCCGAGACTCTCCGCATCCCAGACTTGTTTGAGAAGTTGATCGAGGTCGGCAGCGTTGCGAATGATTGTGTAGTTTTGAGCGATGGTCCCGGATGTCGCTGAGACTGTTGCGGCGTCGGCAAACTCCCGCGTCAGCGCCGCGAACTCCAGTTCCTTAAATAGTTCATAAGCGGCAGCGCGATCCGGCGGACGAGCGCGCAGCACTTCCAGGTCGAGTTCGACATCCAGATCGCATTTGATTCGCGCCAGCTCTCTTGACTGCCTGATCAGATCGGCATTGTTCCGCAGCGATTCGCGATAGGTCTTGTGCTTGACCTCTTCCCAGCGCGCTAGAGCGTTATCGATCGACTCGAACTGCTGAATGATCTGCACCGCACCCTTCGCACC
This sequence comes from Pyrinomonadaceae bacterium, assembly GCA_041742785.1. GTDB lineage: Bacteria > Acidobacteriota > Blastocatellia > Pyrinomonadales > Pyrinomonadaceae > PSRF01. The sequence goes on from JBGTOA010000008.1 coordinate 8,907, forward strand.
AATTCCGGGGGCGCCGGGGATATTGTCGATCGAGTCACCCATTAAGCCGAGCAGATCGACAAGCTTGTCTGCGGTCACGCCAAACTTCCTCTCGACCCAGCCTTCGTCGCACCACTCAATCGGCGGCACAGGCTCTTTCCGTTTAACTACCTGCGAGTTCTGCCGCATGCAGACGACATATGGGTCCTGGACCAACTGACACATGTCCTTATCGTTTGAAACGATGACGGCTTGCATCTTCTGCTTCGCGATTCGATGCGCAAAGGTGCCAATGACGTCGTCGGCTTCGTAGCCGGGCGCATTGATGACAGGAATATTGAACGCTTCGCAAAGTCTGCGGATGTAGGGCAATTGCGATGCGAGGTCGCCAGGCATCTCCAGGCGGTTGGCTTTGTAGTCGGCGAACGTTTCGTGCCGAAAGGTCTTTTCCCCTGAGTCGAAGATCGCCGCGATGTAGTTTGGCTTCTCATCCTGCAGAAGCTTGCGCAGCATGTTAGTGAAGATGTAGACCGCTTGAGTTACCTGACCGTGCGAGGTGGCCAACGGCGCCACCCGGTTCGCCATCGGCGCAAAAAATGCGCGAAAGATGTGCGACATTGAATCGATCAGAAAAACCCGCTCGACTGGACCAACGCCAGCGGGCACTTGCTTGGTTGGCATTTGCGAAGATCATAGAGAGCGGTTTTGAGAGTGTCAACCGAGACATCTTCTGTTGCATTCTTACCGCAGAACCCCAGGCTGACGTTGTATTCGAGCCACAGTGCGCGAACACGCTACTCAACTTGTCGAGCGTTTCAGGTGGCACACACATTGCCAAAAGAAGCAGGGCGCTCTTTTAGTTCAATTCACTGGCATCCAAAACTTGATCAAACAAACAACCATAGCCTCGATCGCTGAAACCTCCGGGATTGGCTTGCACACAGCGGTTCCTGTCAACGTGCGCCTTATACCCGCGCCGCCCGATACAGGTTACGTTTTTCGGCGGACGGATCTTGGTGGATTCGAAATTCCCGCAACGGTCGAGTCGGTTGCCCATTGCGGGTACGCAACCACGCTCATGCGGACCGGCGTGATGCTTTCGACAGTTGAGCATCTGCTCTCGGCTTTGCGGGGACTGGGCGTCGACAATGTTTACATTGAAGTAGATAACCTGGAGATTCCTATTCTGGATGGGTCCGCCGAAGTCTTCGCAGAGATGATCGAGACTGCCGGCATAGTTGAGCAGCCGCTGGCCCGTCGAGCGCTTCTGGTCCGCGAAAGGGTTTCGTTTGAGCAAGGGGACCGGCGGATCAGCGTAGAGCCTTCAGACAACTATCAGATCGACTGCGTGATCGACTTCCCTCACCCCATGATTGGCGTTCAACAATTCTCTGTTGTACTCAATAACGGCTCGTTCAGTCGCGAGATTGCCTCCGCGCGAACATTTGGTTTCACAGAAGAGATCGAAGCATTGCGAAAGGCAAACCTGATTCGCGGCGGCTCGCTCGATAATGCCATCGTGCTGACACCCGAGGGGATGTTGAATAAGACTGGATTGAGATTTCGCGACGAGTTTGTGAGGCATAAGATTCTCGACATTATTGGCGATCTGGCGCTGCTGGGCATGCCGATCCTGGGACGCGTAGTTGCAGAACGCAGTGGCCACGTTATGCATACCGGGCTGATGTCGAAGCTTTTGCGGGTGCGCTCGGCATGGGACATTGTGGATATGCCGGCGCGGAATGGTGTGGCGAGTTTGGGTACTGTTGAGAACGCTATTCGGCTGCCACAGACCAGGAAGTTTATAAGCAACTAGCGTCCTGCTTCTTCTTACATCCCGAGGTCGATCAGGTTCAGCCTAAGGTTCGAATCGGGCAAAATCCTGGATGCTTTTCTCACAGCCCGCTGCGCACGATGTCGTGCAACCTGATCAATCCCACGCAATTTCTATCCTTATCGACCACCGGCAGCACTGAGATCTGCGACGGCCGATCTTCCATCAGTCGCAAGGCATCGTAAGCAAGAATTTCCGGGGCCGCTACCACTGGATCTCGAGTCATGATCTCGTCACCGGTTAGAGTCTCAAGCGCTGCGTGCTCCAACCGTTGAATTGCGCGGCGCAAATCGCCGTCGGTGATCACTCCCGCTAAACGGCCATCCACTCCCACTACATTCACCGCTCCCAGTCCGCCATCGCTGATCGCGCGAACTACTTCGACCCAAACGGAACCCGCTGGGATCGTCGGGTTTCTCGCACCGCCATGCATTAGATCAGCAACCTTCAGCGTCAGACGCTTTCCTAAACGACCCGCCGGGTGATTAATAGCGAAATCATCCAGGGTCAGACCTTTCACTTTCATCAAAGTCATCGCCAGGGCGTCACCGATAGCAAGGGCTACGGTTGTGCTGGTTGTCGGTGTCAGGTTCAGCGGACAAGCTTCCTGGTCTACTGAAGCATCGAGGACAGCATCGGCAGTCTTTGCCAAAGTAGAATTCAGGTTACCGACGATCGCAATGATCGGCACCTTTCTGTTTTTCAGATAAGGCAACATTGCCACCAGCTCGTCAGTCTCGCCGCTGTTACTCAGCACCATAACTACATCTTCTGAATTAAGGATCCCCAAGCCGCCGTGCAGGGCGTCCGAGGGGTGCAACTGCAGCGCGGCAGTGCCCGTGCTGGTCATCGTCGCGGCGATCTTCTGAGCGATGATTCCCGACTTGCCGACACCGAAGATTACGATCTTGCCGCGACAGGTAGTCAGCAAACGAATCACTGTTTCAACCTGGTTCTGATCCAGGCGAGTTGCCGTCCGAGCGATGGCGTCGGATTCGATGTGCAGCAGATCGACCACATCTGAGTAATAGTTTTCGCCACTCATGAGTGGTCCTTTGATATACGACAAAGCCGTCTCTTGGCAAGTTTGGTGAAGTTCATAACCGCGGATCGACGCCAACCGGGACTATTCCGAAGCAGTACTTTTGATCCCTGGGTGGTGTTAACCACGAACTCCACGAAGGCCCTTTCAAAAAAAGTTGCGTCACATCCAACGGTTCGGTCCTGGCGCTCCCGGTTCTGAAGCAGAGCGCGCGAATCATATCGATTCCACCATCGGTCGCAGCACCCCTGAGGAACAGTTTGGTTAACATCAAGTTAAGCTGATGTTCATATTGCGTTCACTTGAGTTTCTGGGCTATAGTGCGACGCTTTTGAAGACAACGCGGTCACCGGAGCCAATTACCCAATATGGGTCTTTTCAATTTTCTGCCAAAGGAAGAGCAGTACTTTGATCTCTTCGCTCAAATGACTCGCTACATCTCCGACGCTGCGCGCGAGCTGAAGGAGATGATGGCAGATAAGAATCAGGAATATGAAGAATATGCTCGGCGCATCAAGGGACTGGAACACGCCTGCGATGAGTTGACGCACACCATCTCCACTAAGCTCAACAAATCTTTTATTACTCCTTTTGATCGTGAGGACATCTACACGATGTCGGCGGCCCTGGACGATGTCGTCGACCTAATTGACGACGCCGCCATGGCGATCATCATCTTCGATGTCAAGGAGATAACTACCTACGCACGCCAGTTCGCGGACGTTATTGAGCGGATGGCAGTACAACTGCAAGAGACTGTCTCCACATTGAAACGTCCGGTGAACGTTACGCAACGACTAGTTGAGATCCATCGGCTGGAGAACGAGGGCGACGACATCTACCACGCCGCCATTGCTGATCTATTTCACGATGCCCACGACGCGATCACTGTGATCAAATGGAAGGAAGTTTACGAAAAGCTCGAAGCAGCTGTAGACCGTTGTGAGAATGTCGCAAACATAATTGAGAGCGTGATAATCAAACACACGTAGAGAAAGAGTGACAGGTAACAGGTAAGAATTAATCCGAGTTTGTGATCATTTCAACGTTGAAAGCCCCAGTCGTAACGGCTTTAATCTGACTTGTCACCTGCCACTTGTCACCGTCTCGCTCGTCGCCATTCCCTATGAGCGCCACTTTCGTATTCGTCATCATCCTCGTAGCACTCGCCCTGGTTTTTGATTACATAAACGGATTTCACGACGCCGCAAATTCGATCGCGACCGTCGTGTCAACGCGCGTGCTCTCACCAGCTATGGCGGTCGCATGGGCGGCTTTCTTCAACTTTGCCGCCTTCGCGGTGTTTGGCACTCGCGTGGCAAAAGCCATAGGTGACGGCGTGCGGTTGGACCTGATCTCAGCTGAACTGCGACTGTACGTCTTGTTGGCAGCTTTGCTCGGCGCGATCATCTGGAACCTCATAACATGGTATCTCGGGTTACCCACCTCAAGTTCACACGCGCTGTTGGGCGGTTACGCCGGTGCGGGCATCGCCGCGTATGGTGGAGTTCGCGGCCTGCTGAAAGGCGACGTCTGGTTTCGGGTGATCGAGTTCATTATTTTGTCACCGCTCATCGGCATGTTGCTCGGACTGACTCTAATGATTGCTGTTCATTGGATTTTCAGGAACACCACGCCCGGGTCGGTCGACAAGTTTTTCCGTAGAGGTCAGTTGTTTTCAGCCGCCGCATTCTCTCTCGGCCATGGTGGAAACGACGCTCAGAAGACAATGGGCATCATTACTGCCGTCCTCGCGGCTGGCGGCATTCTGGCGTATGGACCGAATGGATCGATTCCAGCAATTCCGCTTTGGGTCGTACTGAGTGCTCATGCGGCCATCGGACTTGGCACGCTCTCCGGCGGCTGGCGCATCGTACACACTATGGGCTCCAAGATAACGAAGCTCAGGCCTATCGGAGGATTCTGCGCTGAAACGGGCGCTGCGCTGACCCTCGCATACGTGACGCTGACCGGCGTCCCGGTATCTACCACGCACACGATCACCGGCGCCATCGTCGGCGTTGGAGCGACGCGCAGGCTCTCGGCAGTTAAGTGGGGAGTTGCCGGACGGATTGTCTGGGCATGGATTCTCACGATTCCCGCAGCGGGGCTGGTTGCCGCAATCTCTTTCTGGATAGTCGAATTCTTTCATCAGTTCTTTAAGTAACTTCCTGCTGCTCTGCAACACTCGCTTGCCCTGGTTCAGGAGTCGGAAATACTCAGTTGACGATCTCGAAACCCTGGCCCCTGAGGCGAAGCTGTTCGTTGGCGCGCATGGTCCCGTATGGTATCTTTTCTCACCCGACTCATATGCCCGCGTAGCTCAGTGGATTAGAGCGTTCGCCTCCGGAGCGAAAGGTCGCAGGTTCGACCCCTGCCGCGGGTACCACCTAACGTTCGCACCCAACGAGTCCTGCCATGTCTCCAGATGCCAACCCACAAGAATACCGCCAGCGAACTATCCTGGTGGTCGACGATTTTGATGACACACGACTGCTGCTCAGAACCTGGTTGGAGAAGAAAGGCTTTCGCGTCATCGAGGCCCAGAACGGACGTCAAGCCGTGGTTGAGGCAGAGAGTGCCAGACCTGACTTGATCATCATGGACGTGGAGATGCCTGAATTGGATGGTTTGTCCGCGACGCGGCAGATTCGCAAGGTGGAGGCTTTGGGCGAGGTCCCGGTCCTGGCGGTATCGGCTTATGGAGCCGACCAGTTTCGGCTCGAGGCGCTGGCGGCTGGATGCAACGAATATCTTTCAACTCCGTTCGAGCCGGCGGAACTGGAAAGGCTGATTCGATCGTTTGTGAGTGAGTGAGAGAGGGTTCGTCGAAGCGAGCTTTGTGCTTTGAGCTTTCCGGTTTCAGCACTAACATCCAACTTGCGGCTCGCGACATCAGACTTCCAACATTTACTCGACGCCCATGGCCCGCATACAACTACTCACTCTCACACTAATCAGTCTGGTTCTTCTCTTCATCGGGTCTCTAGACGTACTTGCCCAGACGCAATGCACGTTGAAGCTAATCGACTTGCCACAGTCACCAGAGCTACTGGGATTTCGTCTGGGGATGACGAAGGACCAGGTACGGGCGCGCGTTCCTCAAATAGTCTTCGGGAAAACCGACGACCTGGGCGTCTCGAAGACGACCATCAATCCACATTTTGATTCACGATTCGATAAATCCACGTTCGTGGGCGTCAGAAGTGTGTCTCTGGATTTCCTCGATGCAAAGCTGACTTCACTCTGGTTTGGATTTGACGGCACCTTCAAGTGGCAAACTGTGGACGAATTTGTGAAGGGCGTTTCGCAATCGCTTCAACTTCCTGATGCCTGGCAATCATGGAAGGTACGCGGGCAACAGTTGAAGTGCGCCGACTTCTCGGTGACGGTTTCACTGATCGCGGAAACTCCAAGCTTTCGGTTAGTGGATGACTCTGCAATTGAGGTGCTCGCCTCGCGACGCGAAGCAAAGGAGGCTGCCGCCGAGGAGGCTGATGAAGACGCTGAAACCGCGGGCTCAGACGTGGCGACTGAGGTCATACTGGCAGACAGCAAGAGTAAGTACTACTACACCCCAACCTGTGTTCCCGCGAAACCCATAGCAGAAAAAGATCGCGTGGTATTCAAAGATACTGAAGCGGCTGAGAAGGCGGGCTATAAGCGAAGCAAGAGCTGTACTAACTGATTGTCACTGGGAGCGCGGCCCGCCCGCCAATTGGGTAAGCCACCTGGCTTCAATTGAACTTGCCGCCAGGGGCAGTCGCGGCGGCGGCGCTCCTGGACTACGAAAGATCGACTTACCTATTTCGAAAGGACAGAAGCGATGCTGAAAGAATTTCGAGAGTTTATTGCACGGGGGAATGTTATGGACCTGGCTGTTGCCGTAGTCATCGGCGCGGCATTTGGCAGGATTGTAACTTCCCTCGTGGATGGCATAATCATGCCGCCCATCGGCTTACTTCTGGCCAGGGTAGATTTCTCCAGCCTCTTTGTTAACTTGTCTGGTCAGAATCCACTTTCGCTCGATGAAGCGAAAACCAAAGGCCTGCCAGTAATTGCTTACGGAGCATTTCTAAACGATGTGATCAGCTTTTTGATTATCGCTTTTGTAGTCTTCCTGATCGTGAAGGCGATGAATCGAAGTCGCCGCCGGAAAGTAGTTCCGCCAACGACTCAGGACTGTCCCTACTGCCTCACCACTATTCCGATTGCGGCGATACGGTGTGCGGCTTGTTGCTCAGAGCTTAAGCCGGCGGCCGTATCTTAACAATCGGTTCAAAGCAACGGACCGGCCCAGGCGCTCTTGGCGTGCTGGCCGGTCCTGGTGCATTCAGAACCGAGGCATGATTGACGGTTACAGCAACGAACTCTTATGCTCGCTTCTGCTTACGACTCTTATTTACGCTCCAGCTTCTGCTCTCTACACTAATGCGCGAATGTCCACGTTGTGAATCCTGTTTCGAAGACGAGACACTCGTTTGCCCCACCGACACTACTAATACGAAACAGACGCTGCCGGGTGGACGCCTGCTTGCCGCGCGGTATCTGCTTGAAAAAAGGCTTGGCCGCGGAGCCATGGGCCAGGTTTATCTGGCTCGGGACCAAAACCTCGTTACGCGTCAGGTCGCCATCAAAACTGTCCGTCCGGACATCCTCTCTGACGAAGACCTGCAAGAGGGCGAAGCCATCGCGCGATTTGAACGCGAGGCGCGAGCGGCTGCCTCGATCAGTCATCCGAACGTCGTACACGTAACCGATTTTGGTCAGAGCTCAGACGGAGTCTTCTTTCTGGTGATGGAGTACGTTGAAGGCGAAACTCTCTATCAGTTGTTGAGACGTGAAGGCACGTTGAGTGTCGCGCGCGCCACTGCGTTACTTCGTCAGGTGGTAGCCGGTGTCGATGCCGCGCACGATGCAGGGATCCTGCATCGCGATCTGAAGCCGGCGAATATCTTCATCATGCAGAAGCGAAAGAAGACGGGTGCGGCGGCAGGAGATGGGTTTGTAAAGGTAGGCGACTTTGGTCTGGCAAAGATCGTTCATGCGGATCGATCCGATGCTACTTCTGCAAGCGGTCCTGCTTCACGCGGAATCGTCGGCACTCCGGAATACATGGCCCCGGAACAGATGCAGAGTGGAGTGACATTGGATGCGCGGGCGGACGTCTACGCACTTGGGACTATTGCCTATCACATGCTCGGCGGACGGCCACCGTTCACCGGGGACATGACCCAACTGATCGCTCAGAAACTTCTGCAACCTCCGCCTCCGCTTATGGGACTGCGTTCCGATATTCCTCCGGAAGTGGAACGGGCAATCATGCACGCGCTGGCAAGGGAAGCCGGCGAACGACCCCCAAGTGCCGTTGAGTGGTTGGAAGAACTTGAGAACGCTGCAGGAAGCGCTCCTGACTCCGGGCAACAACACGAAGCGCGCGTTGTAATCATGGCGCCGGCTGGTTCGGAGGTTTACGTCGACGACGAGCGCCATGGCAGTGTAGGACGATCCGGCCGTGTGATCCTGAGTTCAATCGCCCCTGGTCAACACGTCTTGCGCGTCGCCCGCTCAGGAGAGCCCGATGACGAACGGGTGATTGAGATCAGGCCCGATGGCGAGGAGCAGATCATCCAGGCACAGTTCAAATCGGCGGCGTCCAGTGATCACCTCACGCCTTCGAAAGGCGGCAGCCTCGACAGTCGAACAGGTGCGGTTCCCGCCAATCTTGGGGTCGTAAGTTGTACTCGATGTCACGCACGCTTTGCCGCGGGAATAAGATTTTGCGGCCGCTGCGGCAATACCGACTTTCAACTCATCTCCGGTCAAATGGGACCAGCAACTCATCCCAGTTCAGCGACTGGGTCGAGTCGAGTCATCTGCCCTCAATGTCAGCAACGGTATGCACCCGGAACCAGATTCTGTGGTAAGTGCGGAATTTCAATCGGAACCAGCCCGCTGGATTGGAAGAAGCCCCGTCCAGTGGAAGTCTTTTGTCGGTTATGCAACACCAGTTATCCGGCAAGAACCAGGTTTTGCGGGAAATGCGGTAAACCGATAATCGCTTGAGACAAACTCATCTTTCCTTATAATGCTAGCGATGTCTGCGGGTGATGCCGTGAAGGCCTGGCGGTTTTTAAGGATGGCCTAAGCAACAATCCCCGGATCCAATAGAGCTTTTTCCCCAACCAGTGAATGCGCTATTCGAGGCGCCGCACTTCAAAACTTCTTCTTAAGGATAACCACGGATGAAACGCTGCCCGAGCTGCAATCGAACCTATACCGATCTGTCGCTGAACTTCTGTCTGGAGGACGGCACTCCGCTGGTGACCGATGTCTCGCCGGCGGCGGACCCGCATGCAACGGTGCGGTATCCCCCGATCCGCGACACAGGCGAACCTCCTCCGACGGAGATTTATCGGCAGCCTATGCCGGTGTTGAATCAAGTTCCGGAGATGACTCGACCCCAGCAGCAGCAATGGTCAGCGGCTCCGGTTCCGCCGCAAAAGAAATCAAATGCGGTATGGTGGGTTCTTGGCGGACTGGCGGTCATTGGAATAATTGGCATCGGGCTGGTCGTAATGATCATTGCCCTGGCAAGTCTCGGCACTGATGCGAATTCAAACTCGAATGGCAATTCCAATTCAGCCGTGCGAACGGTAAACCGCAATAGCGCGATTAACACCAATCGAACGAATACAAATTCAAGTTCGTCGGCTGCTTCCTTAACGGACGACTTCTCGGATCAGAAATGGGGAGCATCGAAATCGCAGTATGGCGACACCTGGTACGAGGACGATGAGTATCACATGCGTTCAAAAGAAAAGACGTTTGTGGTGATGTACGCTCCGGGAAATGATTACAACACCGAGAATGCCACCGTCCGCGTGAGGGCACGCAGCGTCGACGGCGACGCTGCCACATCAGGTTATGGCCTGATAGTGCATGGCAAGAGAAAAAACAGTAATCAGTTGGAGGATTACGGGCTGCTGATCTACACCGGTGACCAGCCGCAGTATCAGATCGTTATGCACAAGGACGGGAGTCAAATTCCGCTTGTCGCCTGGACCAGATCGGCCATCATTCGATCGGGCACCAGCCCCAACCAATTAGAAGCGCGCATCGATGGCGACCAGATTTCGTTCTACATCAACGGTCAATATGTTAATCGCATCACTGACAAAGAGAACTTCAAGAACGGATTAGTTGGTCTCTACACTAGTGATACTGCCGAGGTTGCCTTTGACGATCTGGAAATCATCCGGAACTGAGCCATCTACCCATCATGCAAATTAACCTGAGAGTGATCGCAGGCCCTTACCAGGGCCGGGTCTTTCAGTTCAGCCAGCCAGATACATTTCTTATCGGGCGAACCAGCGATTCACATCTCTGCCTGCCAGATGACCGTTTTTTTTCTCGCAACCATTGTTTACTCGAGATTAGTCCACCACACTGTTTCCTGCGGGACCTTGGTTCGACAAACGGCACGTTCGTAAACAGCCAGCGAGTAAGCGAGACGTACTTAAAAAACGGTGATCAAATTCAAGGCGGCGCGACCGTACTGGTCGTGGAGGTCAGGACAGATCCGGCCGGCGGGTCGGCATCGACCGAACTAATCAGCCAACCTACGATCGTAACAGTCGCCTGTTTGAACTGCGGGCGGCGTGAGCAAGCGCAGGCCTCGGATGCTGACGAACAACTCACCTTTCTTTGCGAAGACTGCCGCGACGAGTTGAAGCGCACACCGCAGCCGGTTCCTGGTTATGACATGGTGAAGGTGCTCGGACGCGGCGGCATGGGTTGCGTGATGCTTGGCCGTGATCAGAAGACCGGGCGCGCCGTCGCAATCAAGACTCTGCTTCCCGAATTCGCGGTCAGTGATAAAGCGATGCGCCGCTTTATGCGCGAGATTGATGTCGGAGCAGCCTTGCGGCATCCAAACATCGTCGAGTTTCTGGACCGCGGAACGAATAATGGCGTGGTCTACCTGGTGACGGAGTTTGTGGATGGTGCGGATGCGGCGAAACTGGCGGATTCAAGAGGAGGCTCGCTTTCGTGTCCCGACACAGTAGCGATCATTGCCCAGTCGCTGGATGCATTGGCCCATGCGCACACGCAAGGGTTCATTCACAGAGACATCAAGGACCAAAATATTCTCGTTGCCGGCGAAGGACGAGGGCTGGTAGCGAAACTCACGGACTTTGGCCTGGCAAAAAGTTTTACCCAATCCGGAATGAGCGGGGTTACAGTGGCCGGCGAGATGGCGGGGACCCTTGCCTACATGCCACCTGAACAGTTGCGGAACTTCCGTGATGTCAAACCACAGTCCGATCTCTACGCAGTTGGGATGACCGCCTACAGCCTACTGACTGGAGCGCTCGCTCTGGACCTGACCGGGAAAACGAGCGTGGCTGACACGATAAGAGCGATCTTCGAACAGCAGCCGGTGCCGCTCATTCAGCGAGATCCACAAGTTCCCCCCCGCTTGTGCGAAGTTATCGATCGCGCTTTGGTAAAGGATGCGACGCGACGCTGGCAATCAGCCGCTGCGATGCGGACTGCGCTGCTCAACGCCGCTTCAGGCTAAGCACCGCAAGAACCTCTGCCTCCTCAGCATTTAGCTACACCCCCTTAAATTAGTTCTTTACTGAAATCCACCCGAGCCGCATAATACGCGCCCCACCGTCGGCAAGCCGGTGATGTCGTTTTGATCGATAGGATTCTTTAGAGTTTTGGCTGGGCGTAACCAGGATCTGAGGCAGTCAGCGGGTTTCAGGAACCGCATTCAACAGGAGCTAAGTATGAGATCGATTTGGAAAGGGCACATCAGGTTTCTTCTCGTAGCTATTCCCGTCCGCATTTACAACGCGATCGAAACCGCCGAGAAGATCGCCTTTAATCAACTTCATCGCGAAGACTATGGGCCGATTGGCTACGACAAAAGATGCAAGAAGTGCGGCGAAGTGGTGAAGAACGATGAGATCACTAAGGGCTATCAGTACGAGCCGGATCGCTACGCCATCGTGGAACCTGAAGACATCGCAAAGATCAAAATCAAGACGACCAAAGCCGTCGATATTATCGGCTTCGTTGATGCCGGAGAGATTCCTTCAACCTTCTACGACGCACCTTATTATGTCGGTCCTGACGGTCCCGTCTCTGAAAAGCCTTACGCGTTGTTGCGCGAGGTCATGAGACAGACCAGCAAGGTCGGAATCGGCAAAGTGGTGTTGCGCGACCGCGAAGATCTCGTAGCAGTCTTTCCCCATGACAACGGGTTGGTGCTTCAGAAACTCCACTATCCGCACGAGATTCGTAAGATGGAAGATGTTCCGGAAATCGAGAGCGCCAAGAACCTCAACAAGAACGAACTCAAGCTGGCAACAACGCTGGTTGAGCAGATGGTAACGACGCTGGAAGAGATCGACACGACGGATCAGTATCACGTAGCGCTAAAGTCGCTCATTGAATCCAGGATCAAGGGCAAGAAGGTGGTTGAATTTGGCGAGGTTGAAGAATTGCCCAGACTTGATATTATGAGCGCGCTTAAGAAGAGTCTGCAGCAATCGAACCGCAAGCCGATGGTCAAAGCCAGCAGCAAAGAGAAGAAGAAACCGCAGATCACTCTGGTGAAACCAAAGGCAGTTGGCAAGACTGCAGTCAAGAAACGCAAAGCTTCCTGAGCGTTCGGCTTTACATGAACGACACAAAGAATAAGGTCATCTCCTTTCCCTCACCTGTTCCGCCCAAAGCGGACTATCAGCGCGTCAAATCCAACTATACTGTCCGAGAGATCAAGCAGCTCTTCGGGTTGAGCGAGCGCACTATTCGCCGCTGGACCGAACAGGGAATAATTCAGAGTTCTGCCTCCACTACCAGCAACGATTACACCTACGACTTTCGCGCGTTAACGCAGTTTCGTCGCGTTCGGGATCTGCGCTCGCAAGGACAAAGCATCCGCCAGATCGAGGCCGAGCTGCAGGGACAACTCAATCTCTTTCGCGAAGAGACCGGCCGCGTCGCGCGGCTGCTGACATCTTTTGAAGAGGCATTGATTCTGCACGAGCAGGGTGACGCCAAGGCGGCTGAATACTACCTGGAAGCAGTAAATGAAGGTGACAACGTTGCGGAAGCGTATTGCAACCTGGGAATTATCAATCTCGAACAAAGTAACTTTGGCAAGGCGCTCGACAACTTCACGTTGTCTTTAAAGTGTGACCCGCGCCACGTTGAGGCGCACTACAACCTTGGCAACCTTTACTACGACGCCGGCGACCTGAGGCTTGCTCGCTTGCACTACGAGGCCGCTACTCAGATCGAGCCTGGCTTTGCTTTGGTGTACTTCAATCTCGCGCTCGTCTATCACAAACTTAACGAGATGGCCGCAGCTCACGCTGCCCTGGAAAAGTACCGTCAGCTTGAGCCCGATGACGAGGAGATTGAAGCGATCAATCAACTGCTGAAAGCCATGCAGGATCCGCGAAAACCTGGACGCTAGCCTCACGCCGGATAAGCATTTTTTGATTAGGGTTTTACGAGGCGGTTATTGGCGGTGGGCAGGAGGAATCTGCCCACCTGCTAGTTTGGGATCGAAAGAAAGGTGAACGATCCCAGTAACGTAGGTAAGGTAGAAAAATCACGAATGGCCTGCGAGTTCCAGAACATCATCTGCCCAATCTGTGGAGCAAACAGTCGACTTTGTTCTTCTGGCAAGACAGGCGTCACGCAATTTGAGGGTTCACGAATCCGATACGGCTATGCTGCCGGATGTGCGGGTTGGCTTTGCGCCGCCGTGAAAGTCCGGTTTCGGTTTTGCTGCGCCTTTGGTTAGGACTTGTCCCTTGTGTACTGCAAGAATCTGACGTGCAAACCGCTGTTTCCAATTGAAGGGCGGAGCTAATGCGGGCTTTCGAACTGGTGGTAGTCTGCTAGCCACCGAGTTGGCAAACGTTTTAGAATACAGTCCCCTTTACTCCAACTCCCCTTGGAGCAGAAAGAACAATGGGAGGTTCCCCCGAATGACTAATGTGCCGTGTCGCATCCTCTGTGTAGATGACCATCATGACACTTCAGAGATGTTGAAGCTTTTACTGGCGCAGGAGAATTACGAAGTCGTTACCGCTAACAGTCTCGAAGAGGCAATATCGCTGTCTCAAAGCGTCCAGTTTGATCTGTACGTGCTGGATAAGAGATTGCCGGATGGCAGTGGCTTGGAACTGTGTCAGACACTGAATCAATCGACGCCAAACGTGCCCTGCATTTTCTACACTGGCGACGCATACGACATTCACCGCGTCCAGGCATTAGCTGCCGGGGCTGATGCGTTCGTTGCCAAACCCGACATCGACGGTTTAATTAAAGCGGTTCATGACTTGTTGGTGAAAACTGAATGCAAGTCAGCTTGATTGGAATGCGTGTCCGCGAACTTGACCAGGATTGAAGGGGCGTCCGTCCGGGGCGCCCTCGTTCATTGAAGGCATTGAAGGTCGCCGTGAAAATTTACCGAGGGGCGGCCACACAGTGCCGCACGTACAGTCAGCGCAGCGGCTTGGGTTTCGGAACTCAGCCTCAACACTCTTTGTCCTCCAGTACAAGTTTCGGTTGCTTGACTCTCTCGTTTGCGCACGTATAATTTGCTTCGCTATTGGGCCGATAGCTCAGTTGGTAGAGCAGCTGACTCTTAATCAGCGGGTCGCAGGTTCGAGCCCTGCTCGGCTCACCATTATTTTCAATGACTTGCGGCAGGTTGAAGAGCCTGCCGTTTTTCTTTTGTGACAAACTTGTGACGTCGCTGCTTGCGATACTCTGACAAGACAGTGATCGCTCCACGCTTTCCCTGATCGGTGGCATGAATGTAACGCATGGTTGTCACAATGGACGCGTGACCCATCAACTCTTTGATCTTCACCACGTCCACGCCAGCATCGGCTAGCCGAGTACCAAACGTGTGACGCAAATCATGAAAGGTAAAATTGGTGATACCCGCTTCTCGGCATGCTGCTGAGAAGGACTTCTTGATGTCGGTATACCGTGTTTCGGTATCCGGGTTGGTGAAGACGTATTCCGCGTCGCCGGCTTGGGCGCGCAGGTCCAGTAGAGCTTCCTGCACGATTGGCCCCATTGGCACGGAACGGTCGCGGTTGGTTTTTGTTTCGGTGAAATTGATGGCGTTAAGGTCAAAATCTACGTTTGACCAACAAAGCTTCAGCAACTCCCCTCGCCGTGGTCCTGAGTAGAGTGCCACGGTCACGAGAGTTCTCAGGTGCTGCCGATCGCCGGTTAGCGCGGCGAACAACCTATCTTCCTCGTCGAAAGATAAGTGCCGCGTTCGCTGGTTGTTTTCCGGCAGCGAGTCCACCTTCCTACAAGGGTTCTGAACTATTTCCTCGTAGTTAACGGCCATCGTGAATATGCCAGATAGGATCGCAAGTTCCCGGTTCACAGAGGCGGGTTTTCGCGGCCTACCATAGCGAGTGATCGTTTTCATTCTCTTGACTTTGAATTCCTCGATCATCTGCTGATCAATTTCATTCAATGCCCTCTTCCCAAAGTGCCGACAAAAAACATTTGAGTGCAATTCATCGTCACGACTGGAACGCTTGTTTGCCCTGGCCCATGGTAAATATGTACTGTTCACGAATTCTGCGAAGTTTCGGCTGGCAGAAATTTTCCCGTACTTGCGTTCATAGACCTTGTTCTTGATCTTTACCTCTGCTTGCTCGGCTTCAGCCTTCGTGCGGGCTTCCGGTATCGCGCCCCTATACCTCTGATTGCGGATCATGAAATCGTAGTGATATCGAGACCCGCGTTTTCGAACTGTCATTCAGTTGCTCCCTTCCGGTTGCAGCCGCCAGGAGCGGGGCTACTTTACCATACGCACATGGAGCTTAGACTTCCTCTCACGCTTGCGATTCGCCGCCGCTGTCATCCAGTCCTCAATCTTGGTTGGATCGAACCGGAGTAGATCACCTGCCCTCAGAAACGGGATGTAATCACGGTCCACCCAACCATAGATGGTGCTCTCACTTATCTGTAAGCGTTCAGCTAGTTGGGCAACGGTCAGATATCTCGGTTCACCTTTACTGTTCGTTTCAGTCTGCATATGCATTTCTCGGTTCGAAATTTTGAAAAGGCCAAATTGTCATTAGTTCATACACGCAGCAGGCGAATCGGCCTCGAACTCTCCGTATTGCCTTCGTTAGGTGTTGATTCTGTCTGGTGGGTGGGACTTCAAGACGCGTGCCATGATGAAAGAAGAGGCACGTCCTTTAGATTTGCATCCAAATGACGTTCAGAGGTAGGAGTTTTGTTGGAGTGAAGAAGAGACTGGTAGTTGATCTCGACGCTGAACTCGGGCCACCTGTTGTAAAACACAACTACATCTATTCGACTATATTAACTATGTTGGTGGTTCGCCGTTTCCTGAAGGATCAGACGGGTCATAAACGAAGCTCTCCTGGCGATCCTCATCGTCAACGGTTTTGCTGGTCGGGTCGGAGTCGTCGGCATCAAGTTCCTTCTTGATTTCCTCTGCCAAACCATACGCGTAGTCTTTGGCGTCTTCGTTTTGTCCGTCGAACAGCTCGGCGATCTCGCCACTGCTTTTGCCCCTATCGCGGAGACCGGGTGCCACTAGGAATTCCCAGACATTCATTTTTCCGCTACGCGCTTCTACGATTGCCTCCTGATGAAGCTCCAAGCTGACACTCTGCATCTGGAAAGTGCGCTCTCCCTGTCCAATCATCCTCAACAAAAGCGTCTGGAGGGTCTGAAGAGTCTCAGAAATGTCCTGAGTTGGCGGAGGCGGCTCGGTCTCTGCGTTCTGAACGGATTTCCTGCGACGAGCGGCCAGTGCTTCATCGACTAACTGTCGTACCAAGGGTGCCTCTTTTGTAGATCCAGTCGCTTCCATAATGGCTTGAATTTGGATCGCCTGGTCGACGTAGAAGTTTATGGAAGTTACCCTCTTTGTAAGCGTTCTTCTGCTGCGTCTTGGCCTCGTATTCATGGATGCTCCTCACTTTATTTTGACTTATGCTCACCCTCTCTTTTCGGTCGAAAATAAGGCTGCAACTACTGAAATCAAAAGGGTTCTGCTAAATCCCAGTTCGCCCAGTTTTCTTTATTTATTTTCCTTATGACAAGGTTGTTGATAACAAAGGCCTTACGGCAAAACCGAGCGCGATAATTCAGCTCTATCTTGTCTGCCCACTTTATTGCTTTGCTTTATTTCCTTTCGCCCACCATCTAAGACGACAATCGAAGGTCAAACTTCCAGCCAGCCAGGAGTCAATGAATCTTTTTTTCAGATCACCAGTAACCGACCGGCAGGCTGAAGACGAGCCAGTCGATCGATGGAAGCACACGGCGTCAAACAACGCCCAACGAGGATGAGAAAGGTAATCTTGGAAACCACAAAGGTGCGCGTGAGCGCGCGCAACCCGAACCTTAGCCCAGCGAGGTTTTGGTCTTCATTTCCCCAAATCCCGGATGCCGCAACGACACAAGCTGCGCGGTAATAAACGGCTGCCCGCACTCCGCTTTTGGCTCATTCCATAGAGGACAGACGACGACCTGCACTCCGCTTTCGGGGGCTATGGAGAGGACGACAGAACGCACTCCGCTCCGCTGCAGCAGCAATTGGGTAGCGGCCTAGTCGTATAGGTAGCGAGCCAGATTGGCGTGGTATCGCCTGCGCAGACTTCCAAGCGAAAGGGTTGGTGGGGGATTCACAGCTAGCCAGCGTCGGCGTAGGCGGGACACGGCTTTCGACCGGGCGTGCATGAGTCGGCGGAACCAGTCCTGATTCCATTGGGCGCGAGCCTCCAGGATGTCTCGATCCAGACGGATAAGTAACCGCATTGCCTCGGCGGTCAATAGTAGCTCTCCTGTCAGAACCGGCAGTTCTGCTTCAGCCACTAAGGACGACATCGATTCGGGCAGGCCAAGGGTGCGGTCCCGCGAGTCGCGACCGGGAGCGAACGCGGCGGACTGATCTGATTTGGTAAAGGCGGCTGACATCGTTTCCGTAATTAGAACTCAAAGGCCAACTGTACTTCGCTCACGTCTCGGTCAGGCTGGGAACACGAAACAAACACGTCCGGTGGCGTCAAAGTGAAACTAGGCTCGGTTGGTTCCGACGAACGCTCCGTAAACGGCACATCAACAGATTCATCAAGTGCGGGAATTTTGCTTACCGCGACAATCCAATCGTTCAGGTCAACGATGTTCGCTTGCGGCATTTCGGCGACTGGCTCAATCTCAGCGGGCAACTCTTGGCTGTCGATCGGCTCATCGCTGACCATGATCGGATACCGTTCCAACAATGCGGACAGGATTTCAATGCCCTTATCCTCGTCGGTCGGAACAAAGAATCTTTGTTTCCAATCAATTTGCTCATTCAGAAGGCCAAGGCTCCGAAGCTCCGCAAACTTGTACGGATCGGCTCCGACTAACTCAATGACTGGCTCTCGGTGAAGAAATCTACGACAAAGCTTCAAACCGGAAACGAGAGTGACTTCATCGCCTTCGTCCAGGATGCCGGTAAAGATTTCTTCCGGCTCACGCAAGTCGCGACTAGCGCCTAAGGCTCTGACAATGGGGCCAACCTGCTCCGGTGGTATTCGAATGCCTACAATTCGCTGACCATCGTCCGTGGTCACTCGCACGACGCGAAGCCGCGCGTCCTCGTTCGTCTTGAATCTTTGCCAGAGCGGGATAATCGCTCCGCCAATGATGTGAGTCTCCAAGGTTTCAATCGGCGGCTCAGAAGCATGCTTCTTGATCCACCAGTCGCGAGCCTTAGACGGAATTACGGGACGGTATTTCTCCTTTAGCTCGTGGTCGTGAATGTAGGCACTTCGTGCGGCTGCCGGTTTCCAGACCGCGAACGTGCGATAGCTGTTGCCAGTTTCAGCGTTGGTGTGAAGTCCCGACTCAATTGCGAGAATGAAGTGACCATTCGTCCGATGCCGAAAGAATGCTCCCGTCTTTCGCTTTCGGACGCGCTCGGCTTCGTCAAAGCTGACGGCCTTTGATGGCACGTCAATCTCTAAAGTGTAGTGAGTGGTTTGGGCGTTGGTGATTTCGTCGGTATGGACTAGTCGCGGAGGTTTCGCTATCCGAATCGCGAGCGCTTTGATATCGGTTACTCCTTCGTCAAAGGTGCCGTTGGCCTTTGCATATCGCACAGTCTGATCGAACAAGTCAGCAAAGTGATCAAACAAAGCGTTTTGCTGATCTACGTCAAGCGCCAATACTCGGTTAAGGAATCGTGGCACGTTGTAGAGATCGTCTTTTCGTACTTCTTCGCATCCGTCGCGGTTCCGAACTAACAAGCCAATATCGCGCAACGTCTGACGGGGATTGGCTAGTCCTGGGACATTACCGCTCTCGACAATGCGGCGCAGCATGAGACACAAAGCCGCTCGTCCTTCTTCCGTCTCAAAGTTGTACTTCGCGAGGTCGCCACTGTCGGCGCTGCGTCGGTCGCCTTTAGTCAGTGCTCCCAAACTGCCAAGGCGTCTCGCGATGGTGGAGCTAAAGCGCTTCTCTCCGCCTAACTCGGTGGACAGCAAAACATACTCGGGCGGCATGGCTTGATCGCTTCTATGCGTCCTGCCAAAGGTCTGCATCTGCTTATCGGCAGACCAGCCAAGCTCAAGCGTGACGTGTACCCTTCGCTGCCGGTTCTCCGCGCGGTTGGAAGCATGAAGCGAGATTCCCATAGCGGCGGCATCGCTGATAATCGCAACTCGCTTCTTGCCTGATTGAAACTGTTCCATTTCGTGAACGTTGGTTCGGTGCATTGCAACACCTTCCGGCGCTCGCTTCTTATACTCAACTCGTCCGCGCGAATCGCGAATAAGGCGGCGTGTTCGTCCGGTAAGCTCGGCGACGTTGCGCTCTCCAAAATGATTGACAAGTTGGTCAAGCGGATTCTCTGGCAACTCCAAAGCTGAGAGGCCGTCGATTACTTCCTGCTTCATGCGCAAGGCTTCTTTGCTTTGTACGGGATTACCTTTTCCGTCTCTCACTGGAACTTGGATCGTCTTGCCTGTGCCTGGGTCAGTAACGTCTTGATAAAGGGTAGTTGGGAATCCGCGATCGACCATCGCGGCGATTACTTCGCGCGGAGAGAAGTCCAAGTCCTCAAGCATCCCGCCATTCGCGGTGGCCTTCGCTACCTGCTCCTTAGTTCGCGCCTCGCCAGTTCCCACAAGTGAGATCACAACCGACTTGGCTTCACTCAATGCTGCCTCGGTCTCGGCGATCACGCTCGGCACTTTGAAAGCGCAGATAACTTGGCGAAAGAACCGCTGATGGTCTCCCCAAAACTTATTGAGGGCGACGGCGCGAGCGCGGGGACCGCCGTTGGTGACTTGTAGGGCCGCGTCGATGTTTCGCAAGACGCTCTGCCATGCGTCGGCGGCGCGGTTATACATTTCGCGCTGCTGCGGTGTGAGGCTGTGAATGCGCTCGCGGTACTCGACGGCTTTTCCGCTGTTAGGACATACGCCAAACGAAATTGAGCCGGATAGATACATGCCAAGCGCCTTCATATCGCGGCTGACCATTTCCATGGCGCCCACGCCGCCAGATTCGATCTCCTGCATGAACTCTTGAAAGCCTCCGGGGAAGCTGGTGCCAATTCCCCAAAGTCCAAGCCTCGTCATATAGGCCATGTTGCGCACGTCTGTTGCTCCCGTAGCTGATGAATAGACCACGCGATACTCTTCTTTGCGCTCCGGGTCTTGTAGGTCAATGACAGCTTGGCCGGTGAGTGTCGGTTCGCCATAGCCGCCAGCAAGCGCGTTCTTGGCCTTGTGCGCCTCATCAAAGATGACTACGCCATCACTGCCAAGCCATCGTTGGATTTGGTCTACTCGCTTCTCTCCCGTTTTCGCTGCGGCGATCAGCGACGAATAAGAGCTAAAGATAACTCCACGAGGTAAGGTGATTTGTCCGGCTGGCGGGTAGTCATTGATTCGCGCTAATGGAATGCTCCCGAGTCCTAAATCGGTGAGATCGCGGCGGGCTGATTCGAGCAAGTCATTATTGACTGACAACCAGATGGCGCGTTGTCGCTCTTGATTCCAGTTATCGGCGATGATGCCGGCCAATACGCGGCCTTTGCCAACTCCGGTGCCGTCGCCAACAAAGAACCCTGCACGTGAGCCGTCCGGTAGTCTTTGCTCGTGCCTTTGTCCGGCATATATAACGCGCTCAAGCTGAATGTCTGAGAGTCGCCCTTCGGTGACAATCTCCGCTGCAAGATGCGGCTTGTAGATGATATCTGGCGGCACTACTGCGGCCATAGATGCTGATTCAACGATTACGGCCGGGTGAGGTCTGCCGCCTCTTAGCTTCGCTGGAACGTATGGGACAAACAGGCTACCGCTTGGCTCCTGATCGTCTGGGTCGTCGTCCGGCTCTGATGACGGCTCAACTAAATGTCTGAGCGTCGCCCAGGCTTCCTCAAGGGTGGCGGAGCTTCCCCAACTAATCTGCTTTAGCTGTTCTTGCCAAGTCGCTCCGGGTGTTGCTCCGGTCTTATCAATGACGAGGATCTGAACGTCCGGCGGCGCGGTTCCGTATTTCGCATACTCTTTGCCGTCGAGGGTGAGGTTCGCGCGGATATTGCAGAGACAAGCGATCCGTTGCCACCATTCGCTAAAGCTCGGATGGTGAAAGCTCATCGCCTCGCTGACGATCGCGACCAGGCGTCCACCGTCCTTCAATCGTCGTAAAGCACTGGCTACGTGTCGCGCTCCATGAATTGGATTTGTGCTCTTGACTCTGCCGCTCGTTGAACTAAACGGCGGATTCATCAAGACGGCGGTTGGTTGAATCTCGGCGGGTAACAGGTCGTCGATGAACTCGGCGTCAAGCGGAAGCGCGTCGAAGTTAAGGACACAGCGCAGCAATGAGTTTCGCCGCAAGCTCGTCTCGTTGCAGATAACTTTTGCGCCCACTGCCTGAGGCCAGATCGCGAGGCTTCCCGTTCCGGCTGATGGCTCTAAGACAATGTCCTCGGGCTTCGGATTGAGTAATCGCGCGGCGAAGTAAGCCAGGGTCGGCGGTGTCGAGAATTGCTGTAGCTCCGTCTGCTCTAAGGTCCGATCTGTCTGTCGGGGAAGTCGTTGCATTAATGGACGCAGGACAGAAGCAAGCGCTTCTGTTACGTCCATCTGCATTAACTCTTTCGCGTGTTTCTCTAACAGATAGTTATTGACGGCGATTTCTACAGCGTCGTAAGCATCGCGCGGCGTGTATCTGCCTTCCGCTCGGGTGCCGCCGAATACCCTTTCGGCAGTTCGCGTTAGCTTTGGATTGTCGAACGGCTCTCCGTCCTCTATGCGTTCCTCTAGTTCGACAATCAATTCGTGGATATTGCAGACAAGCGCGTTTGTTCTGGCCGCGCAAACACCTGTACTCTGATCTGGCATCTGGCTTTCTCCTTGAAGTTGGGCAAAGTCACGGTGTAAGCGGCGCGGGTGGTATCAACACCCGCGCTGCTCGTTGCTCTCGGTTGTCGCGTTTAGTACTCAGACGGAAGCAAGACCGTGGTCGCGCTTCGGTCTGCCTCGGTGATGATCCAAAGCTGTTGGCCCTTTCCGGTTTGGTAGTTGCTCAACAGTCGGAAACCCTGTTCAAGTGAAAGCTGGTTCTCGCGAACGTCGTCCTCGGAAAGCTCGCCCCAATCGCAGGACATGTGACGGCGCAAAAACTCAATCGCTGTTTGTCCGGCAATCTGGAGCGCTTCTTCGGCTCCGGGCGTGATGAAGGTTTGGCCTAGCGCAAAGCGTGTCACACTGGTTTGCGTGGTTGTGTTATGGTTTCTTCGCATCGATGATTTCTCCTTTAGCGGGTGAAAAGTTGGTGCCTGGGCTAGGCGAGCGTTGACGCGCTTTCCTAGCCCCTTCTCGTTCTCTCACTGCTCTTGTTCGCTCTCG
>JBGTOA010000025.1:0-83495 GCA_041742785.1 Pyrinomonadaceae bacterium
GTGTCATCTACCGAGGGACGGTCTTGCACGAAGCCACCGGTACGAATGAAGTTATCCTGGATGTTGATGCCATCGCGCGTGTAGTTTGCCGACGACGAACGCTGTCCATTTATCGAATTGCTGGTGGGATTAACTCCTGCCTGGAGATTCAAAAGGGCTAACGGGTTGCGGCCGTTGATGGGCAGGTCGAGAATCTGACGCGGGCTAACGGTGGTGCTGAGCGCCGCATTAGTCGAATTGATGACATCGGCGCCAGCAATTACGGTAACGGTCTCTTCAATTCCGCCGACTTCCAACATCGGATTTAATGTATAGGGTCTAGCGGCATCTATCTTGACCTGCGCGGCGGACAGAGTCTTAAAACCTGCCGCGGTCACTTTGACGGTATACTCGCCAACCTCAAGCTGCGGAAACACGAATCCACCCTGGTCGTTTGTCTGAGCCTCCAGTGTCTTGCCGGTTTTATCATCGGTGACGGTAATGGTGGCCCCCGCGATTAAACCGTCAGGACCCGAAACGCTGCCGTTGAGCTGTCCGGTTACGCTCTGGGCAAATGCCGCCAATGTAAACAAAGACAGCATCAACACTGCAACAACAAATCTTTTCATCGTGGACTCCTTAATGTTTTTTGCCTGCCAACCGAAGTTTAAGCTAGATAATCGGCCCATTAGAAATTGGCTCAAGTGTAGACGGCAAATATTGTGCCGCCATCCGCTGCATTCCGGGCTTTAAGTTTCTTCGAAGATACGAACGAAAAAGTGAATGCTTTATTCAGGTCCGTCTTGCTGGAAATGGATATTATCCGAATTTGTGAAAGTACCGGAACAGCCTCTTAGCTGCTGCAGCTACAGATTCTTAGGGATGGTCAACCGGCAGCGCTTTCAAGGGCTCTGCCAGACCGAGCCGTCGGAGAATTGGATACGGTGCGACCACCACTTGCTCAGTAAAGGACATCGATTCCTTCTTGTTGAGCATTCCCGCGCTCACTGTCTTCACCGGTGGAATAAGGTAAGCACACTGACCTCTTTGCTCTTGCCGCCTGAGTTGCGCCCAAATTCAACACTATAGGCATTGGTCTGGACCTGAAACTCGGCGACTGCTTCAGGGATAATGGAAACGGTGGAAAGAGTGACGCTGATATCGTTGTTGTCTGTCCCGTCAATCGTGAAGTTGTTATTGCGTGCCCTCTGTCCGTTCACCGAAATGCCGGTGGAGCCGGGGGCGGGGAAGGCATTGTAAAAGAGAAGGTGGATTGAACGGCCTTTTTCAATGCGTAACTGTTCTCCCGAAAAGCGATAACTTCCTTCGGCGCAATGGCCTGCAAGACTAATGCCCGCAATTGGCCATCAACTAGGGCTCTTCCGTATTCGACTGAGCCAGCGCGGTGCTCCAGAAGATAGTAGTTCCTGTGAGCCGTGTATAGACTACCGAATCGATCCTAGTCCTGCTTCACCACTTCAAACTCGAAGCGAAGTTCCTTGCCTCGGCATACTGTAGAGAGATAGAACTCCCAAAATTTTCTTGTAAATCGAAACCCCGGCCAGCGCTGATCCAGATTGGCAAGGAACTCCAATCCGATCGCGCGCCAGAGATTCGCCAGGCTCACATAGGTCTGGATCGGCTTCAGCTCGACAGTTGTGTAAAAAGGAAATGGCGTTCGGTCAGGCACGAAACAAGTGAACGAATAGCTATTGAAATGATTGCGGTGAGTCGGGTCGGTCGCCCAGTCGGGATTTGTGCAGTGAGGTGTGACGATCTTGATTCGACCGCCTGGCCTGGTTATGCGATGCAGTTCAGAGACGAACGCCATCACGTCTGGAACGTGCTCGATCACGTGACGGCAAATGATCTGATCAAACTCGTCAGCGGCAAAGGGATACGGAACCACTCCCAAATCGTGGATTACATCCGCGTGGCTTCTTGGGTTTGAATCGATGCCCACCGCATCCGGATATTTGTTCTGCCCGCAACCTACGTCCAGAGTTTTCAAAGGTGCGGCTGTCAGCGAGTCTTTCGAGGAGTGCGTCATGTATTCGACTAGTTGCTCCACGCGCGCAAAAAGGTCTGCAGACCACCGGTGTCCACCGGATAAACCGGCAAGCCTATTTGTTCACGCAGATTCGTGAGCGTCATCCCATCCAGCATGATCTCCTCATCGCTCTTCTGAGTGGCTCTGGGGATGATTACAAAGTCTCCTTGAATCTGATTACGAGCCGCCATCAGGTCACCCCCGGTTAACAATCCGGCGACAGACACGTCTCCGCCAAAATATTTATTAAGGACCGCCTCAACGTGCAGTTGCGTTCCGGTGCGAGTGTTCAACTCTGCGATCCTCGCTCGCAGCGCCGGAGCGAAAAGTGATCCCGTCAGAATAGTTCCGTTGAGAAGGTCTGGTTTTTGAAGTGGCCGGCGTGCGAGGTTCTTGATCAGCCGAGAAAATACATTCTCAAATGAACGCACCATGCCGATGCCATCTTCAATCTGGGGATAGTTTCCATAGTGAGCCCGCCCAGGAACACCCAGACCCGCCTTTATATAAATCTCATCACCCAAAAAAGCGAACGTCGTGCCGAGTTGCTTACGCATCTCGCGTTGCATCGAAGTCAGCTCTTTGATGACTTGCCGGCAGAATTCGGGAGTGACGGGCGCGAGTCGCTTATCCGTGTTGTAGCGCGTTAAGCCCAGCGGCACGATGGCGACGCTGCTGACACGCGGAAACTCCTGCGCGAGATCATTAATGGTTCGTTTCAGTACTTCACCATCGTTGATGCCCGGGCATAGAACCACCTGAGCGTGGATTTCAATGCCGGCGTCGAGTAGTTGTTTGAATCTGCGGGTAATGTCCGCGCGGGCCTTACTGACTCCCAGTAGGTACGCACGGACATCCAAATCCGTGGCGTGAACTGAGACATACTGTGGTGAAAGTCGCTGCTCTATTATTCGCTTGAGCTCATCGTCGCTAAGGGAAGTGAGCGTGGTGTAGTTGCCGTAAAGAAACGACAACCGCACATCTTCATCCTTAATAAAAAGCGACGGTCGCGCGTCGGCGGGATTACCATTGCAGAAGCAGAAGATGCATTCGTTGGCACATTGACGAGGAACAATTTGTTCGAAGGTGAGCCCGAAGTCTTCGCTTTCCAATCGTTCAACTTGCAGCTCCCAATCCTCACCGGAGTGCTTGCGGACTTCGATGATCAGCTCGGTTTCGCCAGCGCTGTGAAATCGAAAGTCCAGATAGTCTCTTACTAATCTCCCGTTCACTTTCACGATTCGGTCGCCTGGCTCAAGATCCATTTCGGCGGCCAGGCCGAGCGGAGCTACTTCCGAGATCTCTACACCTCGACGGCGAATCTGGGAAACCGCTGGAGCTACTGCGAATTCATACATAAAACCATTTACCAAAACCCAACGTTGAATCACCCACAGGCAGCCATTCGTCTGAATCGCGAAAACTCAGACTATAACAAAGGTGGTCTGCTTTGTTGAGGCGTGCTGCCCATGGGGTACTGGTGCAGTTTGATACCAGGTGTTCAGCGTTCAGCCTTTCACGCGGCTTTTCCACCGACTGCAACCTAACCTGGAGTTTGAACCCTGAACATTGCTTCAAACCGCGTCACTATTTGCCCGTAGCGCGCCCACCCGGCAATAGACGCCGAGGGTGAAACAACTCTGAAAACCAGGGAGAATTAGGTCTTTTTATACTATGACCCGTGAAGGAGTCGCGCTTTCCCGCAAGCCTTCCGGTCGACTTAACCTTTTCGATACATGGTGTATAATCCGGCGCACTTAGAAGTAACGGCGGCATTCCGCACTTCAAGCACGCTTACCTGAAGAAAGTAAAACTCAACGCTTCCTGGTGTCCAAAATGAAGATAGCCCCCTGCATCACACTCGCGTTTCTATTGATTTCCGCCACGGTTCGTTTGTCGGCTCAGGACGGAAAGGGTCTCAGTTCTCGGTCGCCGGAGACATCGGCCGCAAACGCGTCTGAAAAGACGGCAAGCGGGAGGGAAACCCGCGGCGCCAGCGCCTTAACCGACCCCGCGGTGGAAGCACAGAGAAGTTACGACACGGGATTGGCCCTGTACGATTCCGGAAAACTGAACGAAGCGATTGTCGCACTGGAAGCGTCGACGAAATTAAGACCCGATGATGCTCAAGGGCAGTTCCTGCTTGGTATGATTCACGCGCAGGCAAAAGATTATAAGAACGCTGCGGAGGCGTTCAAGCGTGCAGCGCGCTACAGACCAGACTGGCCGGAGGCTCATTTCAGATCTGGAGTGATGTCCTACGTGCTGGGCCGGAGGAACCAGGCGATCGAATCGTATAGGAAACTGCTGGAACTCAATTCGCCTTTGGCGAGTACCCTCTATCGTATCGTTAGAGACTCAAACTCGTCGAACGGGAATGCCGAGAACCTGAAAGTAGCCGGCGAGTTTGCATCCGCAAAACTCGATGAACCGCTTCCGGCGCCTCCGCCCATTGCCCTCGCTTCTTCAGATACCCCAGCCCAGAACTCCATCGCGACTGCGCCAAAAACCGAGAAAGCCGCGGCGCCGCTAACGAGCAGCACTGAAAATGATCCGGCAAGCAAAGCGTCAACTGCTATCGATGAATCCACTCTGACTAGTGTCTACCGTGTCGGCGTAGGAGACGTGTTGGACATTCGGTTTCTGAACACCACTGTAAACCGATCCAGCCTTTACTCAGTTATCGATGGCGGTATCATCGATATCCCCATCGCCGGTGGCGCCATGACGGTCGCCGGTTTGACGACTGACGAAGTTCAAGCGCGGATTGCCGCCGAACTAAAACGGCGCGCCGTTGAACAGAATGCCCAGATCTCAGTCGGAGTACGGCACTACGGCAGTCACTCAATAATAATCACTGGATTGGTAAGCAGCCCCGGGACAAAGATCCTGCGTCGAGAGGCTGTCCCGCTCTACGTCATTCTTGCCGAGACGCAACCCAGACTTGATGCGGCGCGCGCTTCAATAATGCGGTCAGGTGTTCCTGCTCAAGTGATCGAACTAAATGATTCAGCTTCGTTGGGCTTCCTGGTTCGACCCGGAGACGTTATCAACATAACTTCGCGGCCGGCGGAGTTCTACTACATTGCCGGACGCGTGAACCATCCAGGTCAGAAGAGCTTCCAAGCCGGTATCACCCTGCTTCAGGCAATCCTGACGGCCGGTGGGACGGTGCGGCCAAATCACGACAAGATCGAGTTGTCACGGGAAGGTGAGGACGGGCTCCTCAGTACGGCGAAGATTAGTCTTAAGGACATCAAATCAGGCAGAATTCAGGATCCAAGGCTAAAGCCCGGTGATCGAATCGAGGTCGTTAACTAGCTGGTCGCCTCACCGAGACTCGTCATCCTGCTCGCTGAAAGTAGTCACGCTAAGGCCCGGCTTGCCCGTTGGTACGAGGCGCTCTCGCACCATCTAAATCGTTAATATTATTGACAATCACCCTCCTCTTTGTTAGTTATTCACCCCGTAAGCGCGCCATCCTGTTTTTCAAGTTCAAACTTAGCTGTCTAAATCTTCCCGTGAAAGAGCACCCACTCTCATGAACAAACTGAAGCCAGCGTTACTGGGCGGTTTAGTTGTTGGACTACTGTCCTCAATCCCCTTCGTTAACTATTGCTGCTGTATCTGGGGAATTGGCGGGGGAGCGCTAGCCGGCTTCTTATACATCAAGGGCTCGCCGACGCCGGTGAGTACAGGCGAAGGCGCGATGGTTGGTGGGCTGGCAGGCATCGTTGGCGGGCTCATCTATCTCGTACTCGGAATCCCAATCGCCTATTTGGTTGCAGGAGGCGGCGCCGCCTTTGAAGAGCAGTTGGCGCGATCCGGGGTTTCGGTTCCATTTTCAGGCGTGTTGCTCTTTATTGTGGCCGGATTGGTTGGCGCAATAAGTCTTGTTATCCTTTCGATAATCGGCGGGCTAATCGCGGTTCCGATTTTTGAAAAGCGCAAAGACGATATGCCGCCACCACCACCGGTGATGTAGGGTCTGAAAGACTGTCCCTGCTACACGAGGAGTGTTCGCATTAAATGTCGCAACCTTGGACCGCGCCGCCACCGCCAGGCTTGTATGGCCCTGCACCGGATAACAACCTGGTTATTGGCATCATTGCCACTGTGGTCTCGGTAGTCTTCTGCTGCATCCCGCATGGCCTGGTTTCGCTTATTTTTGCGACGCAGGTGAATAAAAAGGCTGCAATAGGGGACATGCACGGTGCCATGGCTGCCGCCAGGCAAGCAAAGATCTGGGGCATCATTTCGATAGTTGTTTCCTGTGCCTGGCTGGTGATCGCAATCTTCTTCGGGATCCTTAACGCGGTACTAACAGCTATGTAGTGATAATCGAGACTCCGTGGGTTAGGATCGACTCAGAAATTATTTCAATTTAGGAATGGAGAAAGCGTTCTCTCGAACGCGACTGATTAAAATGACCAGATACTGTACAAAGTGTGGCGCTACCAATGACGAGACCGCCACTTATTGCACCAGTTGCCAAGCGCCTTTATCGCCCACTGGTGGCTATCAACCAATGCAGTCGGTTAACCCCGGAGGAAGCGAGATGACGGATTGGAAAGCGCTGGGGGCCGATAAGAAACTTGTCGCCGGAATCTGCGGCATTCTCCTGGGCGGATTCGGTGTGCATAAGTTCGTACTCGGTTACACGACAGAGGGAATCATTCAAATTGTCATCACTTTTGTGACTTGTGGGGCCGGTTCGATCGTCGGCTTAATTGAAGGGATCATCTACCTCACGAAATCCGACGAGGATTTTGTCAGGACCTACATTCAGAACAAGAAGGGCTGGTTCTAGCAGTCTCGAACTCAATTGCGGATCCTGTGGCGCGGCGCACGTAAGTGTCGCCGCGCCTACTTGCGTGCGCACTAAGGTTCGCGGCCAATTGGAAAGTCTCTCCATTGGAACGTAGAATCCATTGGCGCACTCAAAATAAATCCCATGGAGGGCCACCAGACGATGCGACGGATCCTGATTACGTTATTACTGCTCTCGTTCACCGATAACATGGTAGAGGCGGTGCGCCCTGCTCAACAGAAGCCTGGCAGCCCGGGAGAGAAGTCCCCGCAATCTCCCCGGTATCGTTCACAAATCCCGCGTCGGCCCGTTCACACATACTCAATCGTCGCGCGCGATCCGGCCACTGGTGAGTTGGGTGTGGCCGTACAGTCGCACTGGTTTTCTGTTGGGCCAATTGTGGCTTGGGCCGAAGCAGGTGTTGGGGCGGTGGCTACCCAATCGTTTGCTGACCCGAGCTATGGAAAACTTGGTTTAGAGATGATGCGTCTGGGCAAGAGTGCTCCAGAGACTTTGAAGGCGCTACTCGCCGGCGACGAAGGTCGGGAAGTAAGACAGGTGGCGATGATCGATACGCAGGGGCGAGTAGACGCCTGGACCGGTAAGAATGATATTCAGGCAGCCGGACACATCGTCGGCGCCAACTACTCGGTTCAAGCCAACCTCATGCTGAACGATACGATTTGGCCCGCGATGTCTCGTGCTTTTGAAAGTACCAGGGGAGATTTGGCGGATCGGATGTTGGCGGCTCTTGATGCCGGGCAGGCGGCCGGCGGCGATATTCGCGGGCGTCAATCGGCTGCCATGATTGTCGTAACCGGCAAGCCAACGGGCCAGGCGTGGAAAGATCGCACTTTTGATCTGCGAGTCGACGACAGTCCCGAACCGCTCCGCGAATTGCGCCGTTTGGTGACCTTACAACGCGCTTACAACCATATGAATGCCGGCGATCTGGCGGTGGAGAAAAAGGACAACGAAGGAGCATTGCGTGAATATGCGGCGGCTGAGCGGCTGGTTCCCGACAATGCCGAGATGATCTACTGGCATGCTGTGGCGTTGGTGAATATGGGACGCGTGGATGATTCGCTACCGCTGTTTCGTAAGGTCTTCAAGATGGATCCAAACTGGGCTGTGCTGACGCCCAGGTTGCCGAAATCGGGCTTATTGCCTGACGATGCAAAATTAATCGAGCGAATTCTTTCCGTGAAGTAGCAGGTAGTGTCTCAGGCGAATGCGAATTTGAAAGACCGCGTGCGGGCGTTCTGGCAAGAGAACCCCTGCGGGACGAAGTTCGCCGACGCAGCGCCTGGTACCCGGCGATTCTATGAGTTGGTTGAGGAGCATCGCTACACGAAAGAGTGGCATATACCGATTGCCGCTGATTTTACGAGCGCAGGTGGATTGAAGGTGCTCGAGATTGGCTGCGGGCTCGGAACGGATGGCGCGCAGTTCGCGCAAGCAGGCGCAGACTACACCGGCGTAGATCTGACCGAGGCTGCCGTTGATTTAGCCAAAAGACGATTCGAGCTTTTCAAGGTGCCGGGAAATTTTCGCACAGCCGACGCCGAGAATCTTGACTTCGCTGAGAACTCATTTGACCTGGTTTATTCTCACGGTGTCCTACATCACACTCCAGACACTGCAGGCGCTGTAAATGAAATTCATCGAGTCTTACGCCCCGGTGGGCGCGCAATGGTGATGCTCTATCATCGCGATTCGTTTAACTATCGCGTCAACATCTCGCTGCTTCGCCGAGCCGGCGCGCATCTCCTGAGATCGGAAAAAGGTATCGGTCTGGTCCACAGGCTTACCGGAGAACCAGTTGCATCGCTGCGGCAGCATGCAGAGCTGCTGAAAACAAATAATGAGAATTACCTCCGGCCTGATGAGTTTCTCAGCCAGAACACCGACGGTGCAGGAAATCCGCTGGCGCGTGTTTATTCCCGTCAGGAAGCGCGCGACCTTTTCAAACGTTTTGGCGAAGTGAAAGTAAAGACCTATTTTCTGAACAAAAAGTGGCTACCGATTGTCGGTCTCCTGCTGCCCCGCTGGATCGAGTCGAAGCTTGCAGCGCGTTGGGGTTGGCATCTCTGGGTGTACGCAACGAAGTAGTCGGTTGTCAGGTGAGCCGATGTTTCCTTTGAGCTTTGAACTTAGTACTCCCGCTGCGGCAGGTTCGCGCCCTTTGAACTTACTACGTTTGAATTAACACGAAGCACCAAGCTCCAGGTACGTGTATGAAGAACATTCTCATCACCGGTGGCGCCGGCTTTATCGGATCGCATCTGGTTGCGCGTCTTCTCAAGGAGGGCGACTGGGAGGTAACCGTTGTCGACGACTTCAACGATTTTTACAACCCTTCCATCAAGCGTGAGAATGTTCGACTTTATGAAGGCACCCCCAGGTTCAAGGTTTGCGAGGTTGATATCCGTAACCTGAGCGCGTTACGGCCGATCTTTAACGAGCAGAAATTCGACTGCGTGGTCCACCTGGCGGCCCGAGCCGGTGTGCGGCCGTCGCTAAGCGAACCAAGGCTGTATGCCGAAACGAATATCAATGGAACGCTCAATCTTCTCGAGCTCGCTCGCGAAACTGGAATCAAGCAGTTTGTCTTCGGTTCTTCATCATCGGTCTATGGCGAAAACAGGAAGGTGCCGTTTAGGGAAGACGATCCAATCTTCCATCCCATTTCACCTTACGCCGCTACCAAAGCAGCCGGCGAACTTCTCTGCCACACCTATTCGCATCTCTTCGGAATCCGTTGCCTCTGCCTGCGCTTTTTTACTGTGTATGGAGCGCGGCAACGCCCGGATCTGGCGATTCATAAGTTTGCTCGACTGATCAGCGAACGAAAGCCGATACCTGTATTTGGTGATGGGACGTCCCGGCGCGATTACACCTATGTTGACGACATCATCGCGGGCGTAGTCGCGGCCATCTACTATGACAAGTCAAACTACGAAGTCATCAACCTGGGTGAATCACGCACGGTTGAGCTTCGTGAGCTGATCTCACTGTTGGAAAACGAGCTGGGAGTTTCCGCCATCATCGACCAACAACCATTGCAGCCAGGCGACGTGCCGCAGACATTTGCGGACATCGCGAAAGCCCGGCGTCTACTCAACTACAACCCCCAGACCCAGATTGAAGAGGGGATGAAGCTCTTTGTGCAGTGGTTTAAGCGGGTCCGTGGTCAGTAGCCCGTTGTCGGTTGTCGTTATGCCCAGTCAATAAACAGCCTGGCAAATCGCAACGGATATCGAATTACTCGAGTCGCCGGGGACAATACCTACAGAAATCCACGACGTCCCAGCTCCCTTCCGCAGTTCTCCAGCCTGCACCCGGCGACCATTTGCTTTACAATGCCTCACCGTATGGCCAGTTCCACAATCAACCAGCCCCTGCCGCAGGAGATGCAGGCACACACTTACCCGATCATGTACGCGGTCGAGGAGAGTCACTGGTGGTTTGTGGGCCGTCGCCGGATTCTATCGACCTTCATCAAGCCCCTTGTTGAGGGGATTGAATCCCCGCGTATGCTTGATGTCGGGTGCGGCACAGGCGCAAATCTGGAGATGCTCGCCGGGTTCGGCGTCGCTGAGGGAGTTGACGTTTCGGCTGAGGCACTCGAATTCTGTAACAGCCGGGGACTCAGGAATGTTAAGCAAGGTGAGGCCGAAAAGCTCCCCTATGGTGACAGTACTTTTGACCTTGTAACCGGCCTCGACGTCGTCGAACATCTCGACGATGATCTCGGCGGACTGCGGGAAATGTACCGGGTTCTGAAGCCGGGCGGCAGCGTGTTGCTGTTTGTGCCTGCATTCAATTTTTTATGGGGTGTTCAGGACGACATCAGCCATCACCGAAGGCGTTACACCCTCCCGCTTTTTCTGGATGTCATCAAACGTGCCGGGTTCGAAGTTGAACGAGCGAGTTATGTGAACATCACTTTCTTTCTACCAATCCTGGTTGGCAGGGCGCTGATGCGGGTAACAGGATTTCGACCTGAGTCGGAGAACAATCTTACGCTTGGATTTATGAATGGAATGCTCGGCAGAATTTTAGGTGCTGAAGCCAACCTGCTGCGTTATCTGAATTTCCCGTTTGGCGTCTCGGCGATTTGTGTCGCGCGTAAGCCTGAGTTCACTGGCACCGCGGGTGGCCCGCCCGCCAACGTTGAGAGCCAAATAGTTGAAGGTTGCAGATCTACGTAGACGCGATTGGACAAGCCGTCATACGGACGGGGCCGTCCGTCCCAGTTCATGCGGACAAGGCCGTCCGCGGTCCCAGTAAGGACAAATATTTCCTGCCTGTCTATTCCCTGGGGGTGCGGAAAAGATCAGTAACAAATGAAAGTTTACGAACAAGAAGAAGTGCTGGCGAAAACTGAAGGCGCAATAGAGCGTGAAGCGAAGGCGCCTGAGATCTCGGTGTTTTTGCCGGTCTACAACGAAGCGCCCAACTTGCCGCCATTGCAGGTAAAACTGGATCAGGCGTTGAGCGCGCTCGGCCGTACGGCGGAGATCGTTTATGTGGATGATGGATCGACCGACGGAAGTCTAAAGGTCTTGCGAGAGTTAGCTGCGAAAGATCCCCGAATCAGGGTCGTTGCGTTGCGGCGAAACTACGGCCAAACAGCAGCAATGGCTGCCGGCATAGACGCGGCGACCGGGCGTGTTCTGATTCCGATGGACGCGGATCTGCAAAACGACCCGGCTGACATAATCCGCTTGTTGGACAAGCTCGACGAAGGCTACGACGTCGTATCAGGCTGGCGAAGAGACCGCAAGGACAAACTGATTACCCGCAAGATCCCGTCAATGATCGCTAACCGCTTGATCTCCTGGATTGGCGGCGTCCCGCTGCATGACTACGGATGTTCGTTAAAGGCTTATCGTCGCGAGTCACTCGAGGACGTGCGTCTGTATGGCGAGATGCACCGGT
The DNA here is from genome assembly GCA_041742785.1 of Pyrinomonadaceae bacterium. Taxonomy (GTDB): domain Bacteria; phylum Acidobacteriota; class Blastocatellia; order Pyrinomonadales; family Pyrinomonadaceae; genus PSRF01. The sequence goes on from JBGTOA010000025.1 coordinate 11,784, forward strand.
TCATTCCGATCTATGCATCGTGGGCCGGCGCGCGCGTTTCAGAGATTCCCGTCGCACATCATCCGCGCACGATGGGGAAGTCAAAGTATGGGTTATCACGAACCGTGAAGGTGGTTTTCGACTTGATAACGATCAAGTTCATGGCTTCGTACCAAACGAAGCCGCTCTATTTATTCGGCTGGGCAGGTTTGCTCACTTTTGCCGTATCAGTGCTTTCGGCAATGCTTGCCTTCTCAATGAAGTTTTTAAGTTGGCCTCATCACGCTGATTTTGTGCAGACTCCGCTGCCAATCATTGCGCTGGTAACGCTCGTGCTGGGCGTGCAACTGTTCCTGATGGGGTTGCTGGCCGAGATGCTGGTGCGCACTTATCACGAATCGCAGGCGAAATCGATCTACGCCGTCCGCGAAAAGATCGGCTTCTGACCAACGTTACTAACATCTAGCTTCTGAATCTGACCTCTGAACCATGTGTGGCATAACCGGTTGGGCTGAATTCGACGCGCGAGCGTACCCCCCAGATGGTGCGCGAGAACTGCTCCACACAATGTGCGAGCGCATGGTTCATCGCGGCCCCGATTCAGAAGGCCTGCTGGTGACGGGCAACGTAGCACTTGGCATGCGACGTCTGGCCATCATCGACCTCATTACCGGCGAGCAACCTGTTTTCAACGAAGACCGGAGCATCGCAGTAGTTCTCAATGGCGAAATCTATAACTATCGCGAGTTGCGCCAGCAACTCGAGGAACGCGGCCACTCTTTCGCGAGTGCTTCCGACACAGAAGTTCTGCCACACCTCTACGAAGAGTATGGCAAGCGGATGGTTGAACACTTGAACGGAATGTTTGCGTTCGCTTTGTGGGATGAAAAGAAGCGCCGTTTGTTCATCGCGCGGGATCGCTTTGGCGAGAAACCGCTCTATTGGGGATTATTCAATAGAACGCTGCTTTTCGCTTCTGAGCCCAAAGTTCTGCTGGCCCATCCGTCCGTTCGTGCCTCCTTGAATCTACAGGCGCTGAGACAATACTTGTCCTATGACTACATTCCTGCACCGCTCACGATCTACGAAGGTGTGAATAAACTCCCCGCCGCTCATAGCCTTACACTCGAAGACGGTCGCGTCGAAGTGGAGCGCTATTGGAGTTTGAGTTATCGGAAGAGACAGCCGGTCCCAACTGAGCAAGAGGCAGCAGAAGAGCTGCTGGAACTGATGGCCGACTCAGTGCGGTTGCGGCTGGTCTCAGATGTACCGCTTGGGGTTCTGCTCTCCGGAGGACTCGACTCATCAACCGTCGCCGCGCTCGCGGTGCGAGCTTCAGCTGAGCCCGTAAAGACATTTTCGATCTCTTTTGCCGAGTCGTCCTTTGACGAATCGTGGTATGCGCGTGGTGTCGCAAAGTTTCTCGGCACGGATCACCACGAAGAAAGGCTGAGCGCCAACCTCGCGGCAAATCTCGTTGGCGAGATTGGCTCGTGGATGGACGAACCATTCAGCGACCCGTCGTTGGTCCCGACCTATTTACTTTCTCGTTTCACGCGCAAGCACGTAACCGTTGCGCTGGGCGGCGATGGCGGCGATGAGCTTTTCGCCGGGTATCCGATGTATCGCGGCCACTACTGGGCTGAGAAATATCAGCGCGTACCGGCTTTCATTCGCCATGGCCTGGTAGAGCCGGTCGTACGACTGCTGCCAAAAAAGACGAAGAACCTTTCGTTTGATTACAAGGCAATGCGATTCGTGATGGGAAGTAAATACGACACGGTCGCCCGACATCACGTCTGGTTCGGCGCGTTTACGCCTGCCGAGCAGGAAGGGCTGCTAACCGACGAGGTTTTGCAAGCCACCGACGGAGATATTTATGCGGGCGCGCGGCAGATGCGAGATGAATGCGACGCCACGGATCTGATTGAGAGCATGCAGAACCTCGATACGCGGCTCTATCTCGCCGAGGACATTCTGACGAAAGTGGATCGCGCGAGTATGGCTGTTTCCCTCGAAGTGCGTGCGCCATTTCTCGACGCGCGCGTAGCAGAGTTCGCTGCTTCCTTACCTTCAGGTTACAAACTGCGGGGCAGCAAGACAAAATACATTCTCAAGCGCGCCGTTGCCGATCTTGTACCACCATTTGTCATTCGCCGGCCGAAGAAGGGATTTGGGGTCCCGGTCGCCGAGTGGTTGAAAGGGAAACTTCGCCCGCTGGCGAGAGATCTGCTGTCTCCGGAGCGAGTGCGCCGCGCTGGTGTTTTCAATCCTGATTACGTCGTGAGGTTGCAGGACGAACACGAGCGAGGCGTAGCCAATCACCGCAAGCTGCTCTGGTCCTTGCTCATGTTCGAGCTTTGGCACGAGAGCTTTATTGAGACGGCAAAGCGGATTGAGACATCAGTGAGCAGCACGTGAGTCAAAGGAACCTGAAGGCGATTGGCGATCTCTCAGTCAGGAAGGTGGACCCTGTTCCCGCTCAACCAGGAAGAGGGTTCAAGCTCAAATCAAGCATTCAAGATAATTTTCACTGACTTCCAACAACAGAGGCACTGCTAATGCTTCAACGGGGACAGGGTCCACCGTCCTGACTGTGAGACTTTCCCAGCGGTTTCATACAGCAGCGCTTGCAAGCTGATCCAACTTGAACACATCAACTCTTCAGCAGGCATACACTGATCTATTCAACTGGTGCCGCGAGCGGGACTTTGCCGGACACGATCCTTTCGATGCTCTCAACAGCCGGATCTTTCAAGCCACACCTTTGAAGTACTCGCACGTCTGTCGTCTCGCCTGGACGCAACTTCTGAAACGTTCGCCCTTGAATCTTCGTCCACTCGCGCTCGTTCCCAGAGAACGAAACGCAAAGGGAATAGCACTGTTTGCACTGGCGGCACTCGCCGACCATAGACGGTTGCGAATAGAGGAAACTGAATCAACAGCTCGCTCATTGTTGAGTCAGCTTTTGCAAATGCGTATCGGGGGCTTGAGCGGCGACGCATGGGGATATAACTTCGACTGGCAATCCAGAGTTTTATTTGCTCGCCGCGACACTCCCACCATCGTTCCCACGGCATTCGCGGCGAGAGCGTTCCTGGAGGGCCATCAGGTGTTCGGTGACGCTAATTATCTTGCAACGGCACGCAGCGTCTGCGATTTCATCGTTAAGGATCTTCCACGAACGGTAGAAACACATGAGGAAGTCTGCTTCAGCTATTCACTCAACAGCGAGACCCGCGTCTACAATGCAAGCTTGCTCGCTGCGGAGACACTTGCATGTGTCGGCTCGATAAGCGGAGATATCGAGCTCGCCGGTATTGCTGTTCGCGCCACCCACTATGTTGTAAATCGGCAACGAGAAGACGGTTCATGGGCTTACGGATCCGAATCCTCACAGGACTGGATCGACAGTTTCCACACCGCGTTTCTGTTGAGTTCTTTGTACCGGATTGTCCAGCACAGCGCGACTAATGAGTCGGAGGGGTTTTCGCACTCGTTAAATCGCGGCTACGAGTTTTGGCGTTCGCGCTTCTTTCTTGCGGACGGTTGGCCGAAATACTACGATGACGCGCTTTATCCGGTTGATACCCACGCTGCTGCTACGGCGATCGCAACTCTCGCGGACTTAAACCACTCGTTCGGAGATGCTTTGGGAGTGGCCGAGAGGGTTGCCGAATGGTCGCTGGCAAATCTGCGCGATCCAAGTGGTTATTTCTATTATCAACGCAGGCGGTTTTACACGTTGCGAACTCCCTACATGCGATGGAGCCAGGCGTGGATGCTGTACGGATTGGCGCGGTTGCTGGAAGAGAGCGCGAGAAAGTGAGACAGCCATTCCTGTCTTCGTTCGTGAAGGGCGCGACGAGTTCGAAGGAGTCTTAATTGCCGATCGCATCTAATGTTTCACTCGGGGAGGGTGTGGTGATCTTTCACGCTGCTTTGGTCAATCTTTACGGTTGCACCATCGGTGCGGAAACGAGGATCGGCGCGTTCGTCGAGATTCAGAAGAATGCTGTTGTGGGAGCTCGCTGCAAAATCTCGTCACACACTTTTGTTTGCGAAGGTGTGCAAATCGGAGACGAGGTGTTTGTTGGGCATGGCGTAATGTTTACCAACGATCCCTATCCTCGCGCTGCCAACGAGGATGGCTCGCTGCAAACAGACGCCGACTGGCAGGTTATTGAGACGAGTGTGAAACGCGGCGCCTCAATTGGCAGCAACGCCACGATTTTGCCCGGCGTCACAATCGGCGAAGGCGCTATCGTCGGAGCGGGGGCGGTGGTAACAAGAGACGTTCCAGACTTTGCCGTCGTGGCTGGTGTGCCGGCCAGGGTCACTGGCGATATCCGAAATTCAAAACGGAGTGTTCCCAACGTGGAAGAGGGATCATGAGGAATTTCTCTTGATTAAAATCGGGGTCATCGGCTACGGCTACTGGGGACCAAACCTGGTGCGTAACTTTATGGAAGCGCCGGGCTCGACCGTGGTTGCCGTCTGCGATCTGCAATCGAACCGTCTCGCGCAACTTCATCATCGTTACCCGTCCATAAAGACGTTGAGCAACTGTGAGGAACTCTACGCCGATCCTGAGATTGACGCGGTGGTCGTCGCCACGCCGGTCACTTCACATTTCGAATTGACACTGGCTGCGCTCAAAGCCGGCAAGCATGTGCTGGTTGAAAAGCCGCTGGCCGCGAGCTCTGAACTCGCGCAGCGATTAATCGATGAAGCGGCCAAACGTAAGCTCGTGCTGATGGTGGACCACACGTTTGTCTACACCGGCGCCGTGCGGAAGATTAGAGAGCTGATCACAACCAACGCGCTAGGCGATATCTATTACTACGATGCGGTGCGCGTTAACCTCGGACTCTTCCAACACGATGTAAACGTAGTCTGGGACCTTGCGATTCATGACCTCTCGATCATGGATTACGTGCTTCCTACCCGAGCGCAGGCTGTCTCAGCCACCGGCATCAGCAATATTCCCGGCCAGCCTGAAAACGTCGCTTACATCACGCTTTTCTTTGGTAGTCCTCAGATCGCTCACGTGCACGTGAACTGGCTCACGCCGGTGAAAGTCCGGCACACGCTGATTGGTGGCAGTGAAAAGATGATTCTGTACGACGATCTCGAGCCCAGCGAAAAGATCAAAATCTATGATAAGGGCGTCCGTGTTTCGCAGAGTCCCGAAGCCGTATACGAAATGTTAGTGAGCTATCGCTCCGGTGATATGTGGGCCCCGCGGCTCGACAACACAGAGGCGCTCCAAACCGAAGCCTTACATTTCATTGATTGCATGGAAAACGGCACGCAACCCGTAACTGACGGCCAGGCAGGATTGCGCCTGGTCAGGATCGTCGAAGCCGCGGAACTTTCGCTGCGAGCTCGCGGCGAACTCGTCGAGATCAAGTAGTGTCCTTGTCTGGTGTAGCACATGCGCATCTGGATCGATCTTGCAAATTCTCCTCACGTTCCATTTTTCAAAGCGCTGATTCCCGAGTTCATGAACCGCGGCCATGAAGTTGAGGTTACCGCGCGTGACTTTGCCGAGACCGTGGCGCTGGCTGAGGCGGCAGGCCTGCGAGCAAATGTCGTTGGCGGACACGGCGGCAGAGAGTTGAGCGGAAAAGCGGGAAACTTGTTGAGCCGTAGTCGCTCGTTATGGACTTGGGCCAGGAAGAGAAAACTTGACCTGGCAGTTAGTCACAATTCGTATTCGCAGATCGTGGCCGCGCGGGCGCTGCGGATAAAGACCGTCACCTTGATGGACTATGAATATCAGCCTGCGAACCATCTCGCGTTTCGTTTTGCGCAGCGGGTCGTAGTTCCCGCAGCCTTTCCTGAGGAAGCACTGGGCCGCTACGGTGCGCGCGCGGAGAAGATCAAGCGTTATCGCGGCACAAAGGAAGACGTTTACCTTGCGACCTTCAAGGCGGATCCCGAGTTTCACAAACAACTCGAGGGGCTGGGAATTGCGCGTGAAGACGTCCTGGTTGTGGTGCGCCCGCCAGCCAGTGAAGCGTTGTATCACCGATTCGAAAACGAATTGTTTGAGGAGTTGTTAACAAAACTCTCGGTGGCTGAGGGCGTGAAAACAGTTCTACTGCCGCGCAACGAGTCGCAACGAATCGCTTACCTTAATCGCATACATCTGATTCTGCCGGCGACACCGCTTGATGGCGCGAACTTGATTGCTGCGAGCGATCTGGTGATTAGTGCGGGCGGGACGATGAACCGCGAAGCAGCCGCGCTCGGTGTTCCGGCCGCGACGATCTATGCAGGTAAGTGGGCTGCGGTTGATGAAGAGCTTTGCCGGAGCAGACGACTTATGCGCATTGCCATGCAAACAGACCTCGATGAGTTGCCGTTGGTGAAGAAGAAAGTTTCAGCCCCAACCAATGCCGTTGGTGTTCGAGGTGAAGTGGTTGATTTGATTTTGGAGATGGTGACTTCAGTCTCAGGAGGTCGATAACACGCGTAATGTTTCAAAGCGCATCTCAGTTGACGATGTCATTAGCTTCCGGGGGCAGGAGGATAACGCCTTAGGCGTAGATCGAACTTCATCCCCTCAAACGATTTCTTGGTGTAAGCTCGCAGCTCTAGTTTCGCCTTTTCATGAAAGCAGCACGAATCAGAAATCTTACCGACGCCAGCGCCGTACGCGTAGGTGCGCGTGCACCGCGCTGGGTCATGCCCACCGTGAAAGTTGCATTACTGCTCGTGGATGCAGCCATCGCAGCTACTTCGTTCATTGCGGCTTACTACACTTGGCACTGGGGACCGTTGACGCAAGTGACCGCCGGCGGTGATTGGTCATGGAGTGAGAACTTTGCTCCGTACGGCCTGCTACTTTTTTTCGTTGTTCTGATAAGACTGCTTACGTTTCGCTATTACGATCTCTATCGGCTGCGTGGTGAATTCTCATTCGTCGAAGACGCAATTAAGGTATTCAAAGCAACTGCCATTGGATCATTGTTGCTGGTGGCTGCCGCATTCCTGTACCGCGGTGGTTTTCAGTATCGTGCGTTCTCTTACGCGCGTGCGGTCTTCCTGCTCGATTTTATCTTCGTGTTTGGAGCAACTGAGCTCTCGCGATTGATTCTGCGGAATGCGCAAAGCCTGGTGAGACAACGTGGCATCAACCTGATTCCCACGTTGGTGGTTGGACGCGGAGCAGAGGCATCCCTCTGCATACATGAAATGCGAACGCGGCCGGCGCTCGGCTACCGCGTCATAGGACTAGTCGAAAGCGCGCCGATACTGAAGCATGCGACGGAGACATATGAAGGGGTTCCCGTCGTAGGGGACCTAAAGGGATTGCCGGATGCGATTATCGCGTCAGGAGCGAATGAAGTGATCATCGCCGACCCGGACGTGAGTGGTGATGTCTTGTTCAATGTCATGATGCGTTGTGGTCGCCGGCGCGGCGTTGAGTTTCGCATCGCCCCCAGCTTGTTCAATTGCCTGCCGAGAAAGACTGAGATCGATCAGATTGGCGCTTTGCCGATGATCCGGCTATTTCGTGAACCGCTCTCCAGCTCGGCTCGGATACTCAAACGCTCCTCGGATATTGTTATTGCCACACTTGCACTGGTGCTCTTTGCGCCGTGCTGGTTGCTGATTGCGCTACTCATCAAGCTTGACTCCAACGGGTCGATTTTTTACACGCAGGAACGCGTAGGAATGGATGGGCGACTCTTTCTCGTTTACAAGTTTCGCACTATGCGCGGCGGCAGCGGTGACGAGATCCATAAAGAGTATCAGCGGAAGTTTATAGCAGGGCGAGCTGATGCAAACGTCGGCGATCCGGATCGCCCAACCTACAAACTTCATAACGACCCACGCGTTACTCGAGTAGGTCGCGTGTTGCGGAGACTGAGTCTGGATGAAGTGCCGCAGCTGTTCAATGTGCTGCGCGGCGACATGAGCGTCGTTGGTCCACGACCGCCGATTCCCTATGAGGTTGAAGCTTATGAGTTGTGGCACCGAAAGCGACTGGATATGAAACCTGGGTTGACGGGGCTTTGGCAGGTATCAGGAAGAAATCGGTTGCCGTTTGAAGAGATGGTAAAGCTCGATCTCTTTTACATCGAGAATTGGTCATTGTTGTTTGATGTGAAGATTATTCTGCGTACGGTTTTGGTGATGCTTCGTGGCGACGGACATTAGCAAAGAGTTTGGCAGGGTGTAGGGATATTTAAGGTTCCTTTGGATCTCTCAGAGCCTCGCTGAAGGAACTGGAAACGCAGGTCTCTATCGCTCGAATTCTTCACCCAACACACTTCACCCAAGTTCGGCCAGGGCTACTCCCAACAGCAACAACTTCTTGATTCCCTGGTAGAGCGGTTCGATTTCGCAGTTCTCAGTCAATGCGTGGGCGTCATTGCAGGGGCCGGCGCCGGTCGAAATCGCGGGGATGCCTTCCAGTAACACCGGGCTCGCATTGTTCGACCCCGTCGGCGTGATCGGCGGATCGAAACCCAACGCGCGATGCACCGCTTCCGCCGTCTTCACAAACTTTGATTCGCGGTGCCCCGGAATCATCGCGGCAGGAGAAGTCGAGATCACCTCAGTCTTCAACGTCACATTCGCCAGCTTTGCCTCTTCCTGAAGGATCTCCACAATCTGTTTCTCGAGATCGGCAATCACTTCGTTCCTTGTCGATCTTAGATCCACCGTGAACCAGGCATCGGAAGCCTTGGCGTTTACCACCTCCGACCCGCCGAGCATTCCGATATTTAAATTCGAAGGCGCAGTGGTTGGCACGGTCAGCCCGTAGATTCTCGTAATAGCGCGCGCCAGCGGCAGCGTTGCTGAGTAAGGCGGCGTTCGCGAACGCGTATGGCCCCCGGGGCCGATGAAGTGATGGCGGTACCAGTTGATCCCGATGCCGGCGTAAGTGAAGCCCTCGTAGCCGCCGTCAAGAGCAATGTAGTAATTAATCCTGGGTTTGTGGTCCTTGATGAACTGCTTTACTCCCCTAAAGTTTGTCTCTTCCTCGACGGTGAAAACAAAGACCAGATCACCTTTTGTTTTAATGTCAGCCGCATCGAGCGCCCGCATCATTGCCAGCATCGCTGCTATATTGCGAGTGTCGTCGCCGACGCCCGGAGCGTAGACGCGGCCTTCGCGAACTGAGGCTCTGATCTTTAGACCTGGCTGAAAAACCGTATCGAGATGGGAATCGAAAACGGTCATTGTCCCGCCACTGGTTCCTTTGCGAACTGCGATCAAGTTTCCAGCCGCGTCGTAGCGAACTTCGTCGAGCTTGTAATTCCTCAGCAGCTTCTCAATGTGGGCTGCCCGTTCCTTTTCATGACCCGAGGGCGCGTTGATCTCCGTGATCTGAATCCATTCGCGCAGAATTTTGTCGCGGTTCCTGTCGATGTAATCGTTCGCCGAAATGAGTTTTGTGTTCGCCTGGATGGCTTTGACCTGCTCCGTCACTTGCTCCAGCGACTGAGCCGACAATGCGCTGAATGCTGAGAGTGCCACGAGCGTGATCAAGGCGCTTAAGTGGTTGTGCATTAGTGACCTTTGAATGGAGTTTTTCGACAACAGACGCCGCATTCTAAATGCAGTTCGGTGGCGAAGGAAAGCGAAAGCTAAGTAGCTCGTGGAAAACCGCGAATTCGTTCAAGTCGTATTTTTCGGGGATGTTGGATACAAAGAGTAAAGGGCGAGGCCATCGATTGGCTTCGCCCTTTTGTCGGCTGAATAACGAGCTGCTTATTAGTCGGTGATCAGGATGTCATCACCCATCACGACGCCGTCACCCATCACGACGCCATCGCCGAGGATGATGCCGTCTGTTATCAGGATGCCGTCGCCCATGACCACGCCATCACTGAGCATGATGCCATCACCCATCACCACGCCGTCGCTCAGCATTATTCCGTCGCTCAACATGATGCCATCGCCCATCACCACGCCGTCTCCCATCACCACTCCATCACCCATCACCACGCCGTCACCCATCACCACGCCGTCGCTGAGCATGATGCCGTTGCTGAGTACAAAACTGTCGCCCATGACCACCCCGTCGGTAATCAGGATTCCGTCGCCCATCACCACGCCGTCGCTCAGCATTATTCCGTCGGTAAGGAGAATACCGTCACTCAGGATCAGGCGGCCCTTGTGAACGATTGAGTCGCCCATCACCACACCATCACCCATCACTACGCCATCGCCCATCACCACGCCGTCACTGAGGATGATTCCGTCGCCCATCACGACGCCATCGCCCATCACCACACCGTCACTGAGCATGATGCCATCGCTGAGCATGATGCCGTTGGTCAGGATCGGATGGTTTGAGAAGAGGACTCCGTTTGCGTAGAGCACGCGGTCGCTCAATGGAATCGCCTGGCCCCCAATGGTGACCGGAGCGATCGAGCTGAGGGTCCCGCGATTTTTGAAAAGCTGGTCGCCGGCGTGAAGGCGGTCGGCGTTGTTTACGACTGCGTTAGCAAGTTGCACGGCTGCGGCGGTGTTCAGCAGGCCGGCGCCTTGTGAGAAAAGCGAGTGCGCTTTGCTGCTGAAACCGGGGAGCGCCTGAGCAGACTTGGTGAGGAGTGCCTTGACCATCACTGGGGTGAGAGATTTGTTTGCGTCCAGCATCAACGCAACTGTTCCTGCAACAACCGGTGCTGCGAAGGAGGTTCCCGAATAGTTGAAGTAGACATTGCGTGGGGAATTTGCTGCCGCCGGTTCCACGACGCGGTCAGGAGCTATGTTGACTAGCGTGGGGTTTGGTTCCTGGGACATTGTTGAGACGATGCGGCGGCCCGGCGCTACAAGGTCAGGCTTAACCATATGGTCAAAACGGGTCGGTCCCTTGGATGAGAAGGAAGCAATCGTGTCGTCCGAGCGAAGCACTGTGTCGTGGCTGTCGGTCGCGCCGACCGTAATCACGTAGGGGCTGTTCGCCGGGCTGCTGATGGCGCCATAAGCGAGTTGGTAAATCGGTGTGCCATCAGGATTCTGTCCTACCACAACATCGGTTCGACCCATGTTGCCGGCGCTGCAAACCACGACGATACCCGCGCGAACCGCCATCTCGACAGCTTTGCAAAGCGGGTCGCTGCGGAACGACTCGCGAACCTGAGTGCCCATGCTGATGTTCACAACTCGGATGTTGTAGCGCTGGCGATTTTGGATTACCCAATTCAGCGCGGCCAGCACATTGCTCGTGTGGCCGGTGCCGTTTTCGTCAAGGACGCGAACGTCAACGAGGTTTGCTCCGGGAGCGACACCGGCGTAATTCGCTGCGTAACCGCTTTCGGAGAGTTCACCGTTGCCTGCCACAACGCCCGCTACGCCCGTTCCATGACCATCAGCATCGCCGCTGCGGCTACTGCCTGAAAAATCAACCGCCGCAATAACGCGAGATTTATTGTTGTTCATAAAGTCGGGGTGGTTCGCGCTGATGCCGCTGTCAAGAATCGCAACAGTGATGTTCTTGCCGTCGAAACCAGGATTGCCACCAACCAGACCGGTTTGAACTTGCGTCGCGCCGGTGGTGTCGTTTGTCAGGTTCAACTGAGATCGAACCGGACGGTCGGGTGCGATGTAGGCAATGTCGCTTCTGCTGGAGAGGTTCTTGATCTCGTTCATCGGAACGTCGGCAACGACTGTGTTCAGCTCTGAGTAGGTTGCGCGCTTGTTGCCACGAATGCGGAGTAACGCACCATCATGTTCGCTCGAGGGAGCGCCCTTGGTTTGCATCAACACACGAACCGTCTGGTTAGAGTTGCCGGCATTCTCGAACTCCGGCGCGAATTTCTTCTCAACTCGCGGTAACGGTGCCTGGCGACTGGAAGGAGCGGCGACGGTCGCGAGCGGTGCGAGTGAAACGATCGAGATGCTGGCGATGCTCAGGGTAGCGGTGATTCTGCGAAACATGGCTTTGTTCCTCTCAATTCGTTGGGGGATTAAATTCGTCTGGCGGTTTTTCATTGGCTTTAAGACCGTCGTTGTGACCATTCCCATGTCAACCGTTGTGCCACGCCAACAAGATTCCAGCCTTGTGCATCTAAGCCTTGATATTTCACCAGTTAGCGTGGTGATGGCTAACCATTACGATAGGTAGCGACCAAGGTAAAACTTTGGATACCGAGTATCCAAAATTTCGGCGAAATGCTGGACATGAGCGGATTCGCTGAGGTATTTGTGAGTTTGGAGGAGATAGGAGGTGGTGGAAACCAAGTATACAGTGGCTATTGAGTATCCACAGGCTCACAGGCTCACAGGCTCGGCTTTGCCTCAAAAGTCTTGGGCGGTGCTGAGTACGGCTTTGCCGCCTGATGTGCAGCGTGCTGAATCACACTCCACCACAATCGCCTGAAGCGTGGTTAAGCAGACTCACATTCGTTGTGGCGGGATTAGGCGCTGGCGCTGAGATCGTGGCGCTCGAGTTTGAGGTACAGACCGCGCCGGGTGAGACCGAGTTCGCGAGCAGCGCGCGAGATGTTGCCGCCGTGTCGCCGCAAAGCCTCGGCGATCATTCGGCGCTCAACTTCAGCCAGCGCATCGGCGAGAGTCACGTTCTGCAGAGTGGCACCCGGCATAGACGCGAGGGTTGAAACCGAAGTAGTAGGGGTAGTCGGAGAAGCCGTGCGTTTTAATTCCGGTGAAAGCTGTTCAGGACCGATCACGGTTGAGTCTTCTGCGCGGGCCACGACGCGCTGGATTTCGTTGCATAGTTGCCGCACGTTACCCGGCCAGTCGCTTACCATAAGAAGATCTATCGCCTGTGGTGTGATCTGAATGTCCTTGCGACCAAACCTCGCCGAATAATGGTTGATGTAGTAATTCACGATCGTCGGGATCTCTGATCGTCGTTCGCGCAGGGGCGGTACGCGCAAACGAATTACGTTCAGGCGGTAGTAAAGGTCCTCACGAAACCTGCTTCCGGCCACCATCTCTTCCAGATCGCTGTTAGTCGCCGCGATGATTCGCACATCGACTTTACTCGGCCGTTGCTCACCCAGCGGCTGAATCTCGCCCTCCTGCAGAAAACGCAAAAGTTTTGGTTGCACGTCTAGCGGCAAGTCACCGATCTCGTCAAGAAAGAGTGTGCCGCCGGCGGCTGTACGAATTACGCCCTGAGAATCTGCAACGGCGCCGGTGAATGCGCCGCGTCGGTATCCAAAGAGATAGCCTTCTGAGAGTTCCTTCGGCACGGCAGTGCAGTTAAACGGCACGAAGACTTTCGAACGGCGCGAAGACAATGCGTGAATAGCACGCGCTACCAATTCTTTTCCCGTGCCCGATTCGCCAGTTACCAGCACAGTCACATCCGAAGATCTTATCTTGTGCACTTCTTCCACGAGTTGCGTCATGGCTGGACTGGAATGAATGAAGCCCGGCATCAAGCTGGCGCCGGCCAGTTCCGATAACTGCTGTGTGCCTGCGCCTTTGGTGGTGCCGGCTCGTAATGCGCAAACATCCATCCCAAGCTCAACAACCCGCAAAAGCGGATCGAGTGAAGCCGTACCAGGTAGCGTGGCTCGCGTTCGCGGAGAGATGCAGAGCAAGGCCGGTGCAGCGTTGGTAGACCGCAGCGGAATGATGGCGGTGTCGTGCGATTTTCCGTAGCGTTCGCGAGCTGCGTCACTCGAAAGCGCGCTGATCTCGCTCGCTATCTTTCGGCTCTCAGCCGGCGTCCATCCATGTGACACCACCACACGGGCCTCGCCTCGCTCGCCTTCTTCGGTCAACATTACGCGCTGAGCGTTGGTTTCCTGGCGCATCACAGCGGCAAGTTCCCGCAGCAGTAACTCTCTGGAGGCAACTGCCTCAGCCAGGCGCAACGTTAGTAGTTGAGTAGGGGCTGACTGTTCGGCGGTACGTTCAGGTGCAGTCCGATCGAGGTTCGCAAGGCTGGCTTCAGCGCGCGACTGGTCCAATCGGGCGCCCAGCTCGCGGAAAGTGTTCACTGCGCGTGAAAGATGTTCGGCAGCGCGGTCAGGCTGGTTTAATGCGTAGGCTCGGCCGAGTTCAGCATGGGCGCGTGCCGCTCGGTAACGATCGCCGAGCATTTCAAATATGGAGACGCTACTGCCGAAATGTTGGGCTGCCGACGCTGGATCCTCCTGGGTCATGGCAAGCATACCGGAGAGCCTGTGCGCTTCGCCTGTGAAACCAAGATCGGTTGCTGAGTCAGTAGTCTCTTCCGTCACCTTGTTCAGCTCTGCGTAGCATTCAGCTTCTTCGCGATTTCGCAGGCGGGCTTCAGCGAGGATTAGGCGGGACTCGCATACTGCCTGGCGATCGCCGATGCTCTCCGCCAGCGCGAGCGCTTCCTTTCCGTTGGTCAGGGCCTTAGCAGCGTCTTCCATGGCCAGATAACAGCGAGCAAGTGTTCGGAGTGCCTGGCCTTGATACCACTTGTTTCCGTTTTCGCTCGCCAAAGCAACCGCGCGTCGAAGATACTCTCTCGCTTCATCGAGCTCACCGCGCAACATCAGCAGTTCACCGAGTGAGTCGAGAATCATCGGCACTTTGTCACCGCGCTCATCGACGTCTGACGCCAGGGACAGCGCTCGCTCGAGGGCTTCCTGAGCGCGCCCCCATTGACCAATGAGTATCAGATTGATGCCGAGATTGTTATAACCGTTTGCGGCGCTCGTTTTGTGGTCCGTGCGTTCGTAATAGGAGATTGCCTTTTCCAGGTAGCGAATGCCTTCCTGAGGTCGTTTCAGGAACCAGCAGGCGCCGGCCATGTTCGAATAGATTCGACCTTGCGTATAGCTTGCCGGGCGGTCCCCGATCAGTTTCAGTGCCTGCTCAAAGTTTTCCAGCCCCGCTTCGTACTGCCCTTCTTGCAAATCTGCCAGCGCGATCCCGAAATAAGCTTCAGCCAATCCGCGCCACTCGCCCGTTAACCGAAAGTGTTCCATCGCTCGTTGCGCATAATCGCGGGCGATTGGGTACTCGCTGATGTTGCGGTAAACGCGGGCGAGGGCTGCGTGCACTGGTCCAAGCTTGGTATCACCTTCAGAAAAGTCCCGCAGAGCAGCTTTAAGGATCGCGATTGCTTTCGGATGATCGCCGTTGTAGTTGTAGCCAAGCCCAATCTGGACACGGAGAGATTGCACTGCCGTGTCGTCGAGCTTGGTGCGAGACTCAGCGGACTCATACATCGACACGGCCGCAAGCGATTCGCGGTAATGGCCCTGCATCTCCAGGGCAGTTGAAAGAGCGCAACGGGCCAGGGCGAGTATCGAAGGATGGTTGCGAGCGGCGGCGATCAGTGAGGTAAGCCGCGTTCTCGCTTCAGCCGAGAGGCCCTGATCGAGAAGCGAGCTGACTTCATCCAGCTCGGCCATCAAGGCTTCGTTTGAGACCTGACCAGATCGCGATCGCAAACGTACGCGTGCGTCGGCCAGATCCACGACCTCGCGGACGGCAGAGGACTCGTCTGTTCCTGAACCCTCAGGTCCTGAATCGACACGTTTAGCCATTTAACCTAATAAAAGCTCAATCAACCGTGCATTTCATTCTGCTGTATCGGGTAGCAAGTGGGAGGATGGTGCGGTTGACTCCATTCACTTGAGACGCTGCACCGTGATAGTCCTAAACGGCGATGAATTTAGCACATGCGCCTGATGCCGTCCATAAGGTTAGCCCTTATTTTGACTGAGAAAATACGAGGATCGCGTCGCTCACGGGCCGTTCGCCGCTCGCGTCGGATGGCTTACTCACGACCTTATTTAGAACCACCATCGTCGTTGATCCACCACCATCCAGATTGATGGCTTCGGTAGAGCCGAACTCGAGGAGCAGTTCACCCAAGCCAGGTAAAGACATTCCAACACTTACGCTCGGTTGCCTTCCGTCGACCGTGAGAAGAAGGATCTTGCCTGACTTCAGTTTCGCAATCGCCGTGCGCGGATGGCGTTCATTAACAAAAGCGGGCACGATCTTCTCCTGGTCACTGGTGATAGCAATCTTCCCGTCTTTGATTAGCTGAGGGCCACCCGCCGTGATGTTGAGCGCTTGAGACCAGTTGGCGGCCGCTTCACGTTCGACAGGAATGAGCTTCCATGAAAGTCTGAGCGTCGAGCCCTTTCGAAGCTTTGCTAATACCCACTCGCGACCGTGGCCATTCGCAGTCACTACGAAGCCATCCGCGGGAATCGGGTTACTGCCACTACGATCAATAACAGATATGACCTTATCTCTACGGACTATTACTTCAACCCCATCGGGCGTGGTTAAGGTTGTCCGGTGAAAGTCAGGAGTGAAGACGACAAGCTCATTCGCAGCAAGCGGGCGATTGAAGCCGTCCACATTTTGACTCCTGCTACCGTTGGTAAGTATCGCAGTGAACTTCAGGTGACCAAAAATCAAATCGACGTGCCCTTGTCGCTGAATCAACCCAACGGAGACGCGTTCGTTGTGTGGCTCGCTTAGTAGTTTTCCGTTGAGGACGAAAGTTCCGACTGACTCGCCGCGAAATGTTCCAATCGTCCTGAAGTATCCGGCGTTGATTGCGGCAATCGCGCCATGCCTGGCAGCGAGTGAACTTACCGTCTCCAGACCAACGCCCTGATCCATCGCGCGGGCGAACTTCAGCCAGGCAGTCTTTGGATCAATCCTTAGAACATTGATTGACCACGGCCCGTCACCCCCCTCTCTTAACGCGGAACGTCTGGTGACTTGAGCGTATTCGACCCCGGGCGCAATCAGTTGGAAAGTAGGTGCGGCGGGATCAGTAGCGAGAGAGGGCTGCGTCTCCAGCGAAACGCCTAGAAACGGCGCACTCAGGAGCGAGAAAAGAAGAAAGCTCGCGAAAAGCTGCTTGAGTTGTATCCTGGGTTTCATAAACAGCTAACTGGTGTGAACGCACTGGATTCGCGCGGGTGATAACTCCTTGCCTTGACACGTTTTAGAGCCACGTCTATCATCTCCGTTTCCGTCTCCAGCGTGGGACTTCGCCTATTGTTCTATGTTTGAGTCCCTATCTGACAAGCTAAAGCGCACCCTAAAGAATCTGCGCGGCGAAGGCGTACTGACCAAGGAACATGTTGACGCCGCCCTGCGGGAAATTCGGCTGGCGCTCCTGGAAGCGGACGTTAACTATAAGGTCGCAAAAGACTTTATCTCGTCTGTCAAGGAAAAGGCTGAGGGGCAGCAGGTCTGGCAAGAGCTCAAGCCTTCTGAGCAGGTAGTAAAGATAGTTTTTGACGAGCTCGTCGAGTTACTCGGCGGACAGTCGTCGCGACTGGTCTTTACAAAGCAGACTCCCAATGTGGTGATGGTTGTCGGGCTGCAGGGTTCCGGCAAGACCACTTCCTCCGGAAAGATCGCGCGCTGGCTGGCCATGAATCAGGAGCGGAAACCGCTCTTGTTATCAGTTGACGTTTACCGGCCGGCAGCACGGGAACAGTTAAGAGTCATCGCGCAGGCGACCGGGCAGCAGATCTTTGAACAACCTGAAACGAATGATCCACTGACGCTGGTGCGGTCCGCCGTCAAACACGCACAGCAAACAGGGTTCGATACATTGCTGATCGATACCGCAGGCCGTTTGCACATTGACGACGAACTGATGCAGGAACTCGAGCAGATCAAGGCTGAAACGAAGCCGGTCGAAACTCTGTTTGTGGCGGACGCGATGACCGGACAAGACGCAGTCAGGTCGGCAGAGGAGTTCCACCGTCGAATCGGTATCACCGGCGTGATCCTGACCAAGATGGATGGGGACGCGCGCGGTGGTGCGGCGCTGTCGATCAAGCAGGTAACCGGACAGCCGGTTAAGTTCGTAGGAGTTGGTGAGAAATACGACGCGCTTGAACCGTTCTATCCGGATCGCGTGGCCCAACGAATACTCGGCATGGGCGACGTTTTATCGCTTATCGAAGAAGTACAAGCGAAAGTCGATCAGTCTGAAGCCGAAGAGCAACTCAAGAAGCTCCAGAAGAATGAGTTCACTTTGGACGACTTTCGTTCGCAGCTTCGTCAGGTTAAAAAACTTGGTTCTTTCTCAAGGATAATGAAGCTGTTGCCTGATCAACTTCTGGGGGGCATGGGAATGCCTCAACTGGATGATGAGCAGACCAAGCTCATGGAGAAAGAATTAAAACGCACCGAGTCAATCATCGATTCCATGACGCGTGAGGAGCGAGGCGATCACAAAATTCTCAATGCCAACAGGCGGCGAAGGATTGCGCGCGGATCAGGTACGTCTGTCGCTGAGGTAAACCAGCTCATAAAGCAATACACCCAGATGCGTCAGATGATGCGACAGCTTTCGGGTTCGGGAATGTTCGGAGGTGGCGGCCTCAAAGGTAAGATGATGAGGCGTATGACCGGTATGCCGGACATGAGCGGGTTTGGCGACAATGGGGGTGAACTGCCTTCTTTGCCCTCCTTGCCGGCTGGTCCATCGCGAAAGAAGCTAAAGAAGAAACGCAAAAAAAGGCGGAAATAATCTACGGGGGGAATTTCACCCCATCTTGTCGGTTTATCGGAGGTAGAGACTTGTTAGCGATTAAATTAATGCGCACCGGCGCGAAGAAACGAGCGTCCTATAGGGTTGTGGTTAAAGAGAAGCAATCGAAGCGTGACGGCGCTTATCTCGAAAACGTCGGCACTTACGATCCAACGCGCAATCCTGCCGAGGTAAAGCTAAAGATGGATCGGGTGCAGTATTGGCTCTCGAAAGGTGCGCAGCCTACTGAGACCGTAAATCAGTTGATTAAGCGGAGCCAGCGCGAGAGCGAGGCCGTTGCTTCATAACGCGACGCGTTACTGGCACTGGGGGCACTAGATGAAAGAGACGGTCGAGACGATTGTGAAAGCGCTCGTAGACGATGCCGAGAAAGTCGACGTGCGCGAGCTCGATCAAGGTGGAACTACGATCATTGAGATACGCGTTGCACCGGAAGACATGGGCAAGATTATTGGAAAACAAGGACGAACAGTAAGAGCTCTACGCTCTTTGGCCCACGCTGTTGGTGTTAAGAAAAGACGGCGTTTCGTTCTCGAAATTGTGGAATGAATGAACGGCAGGAAGAGCCGGAGCCGCTGGTTGCAGTGGCGCGTGGTGTTCGAACCCGCGGTCTCAAAGGTGAGATTGTCGCTGATCTCTTGACAGATTTTCCCGAGCGGTTCGCAGAAACAGCCACGCTGATTGTCCTGGGTCAGGATGGGACCCGCGAGATAGTGGAACTTGAGGCCCACTGGTTCCAAAAAGATCGCGTCGTCCTCAAGTTTCGGGGCTATGACACCATCGAAACCGCAAGTGTCCTGCTCGGACGAGAGTTTGCAGTACCTGAGGCGGACCGAATCCCTCTCGAGGAAGGTTCTTTTTATCAATGGGAGTTACTGGGATGCAGCGTTGAAACGCTCTCCGGAGAGGTTGTTGGTAAGGTAACCGAATTTTTGCGCACCGGTGGTGTGGAAATTCTGGTGGTGACTGCCGACGAAAAGCGAGAGGTACTGGTTCCCATGGCGGAATCGATCGTCGTCGAAATAGACGTTGCAAAGAAGCGAATCGTACTGGACCCACCGGAAGGGTTGCTCGAGCTATAGTCAGGTTTTGAAAGTCAGCTGTGTTGCGCGTTGATATCATCACGATTTTTCCGGAGTTCTTTCGCGCGGCGTTTGATTACGGAATAATTCGCCGGGCTCGCAGCTCAGGTTTGGTGGACACCCGCGCACATGATTTGAGAGCGTGGACCACCGATAAGCACCACGTTGTGGATGATCGACCTTTTGGCGGTGGCGATGGAATGGTGCTAAAGCCCGAACCGATCTTTGCCGCAACAGAAGAGTTAACCGGAAGCGGACCGGGTCAAGGTTGTCAGCCGGGTACAAGGGTGATCTTGCTTTCGCCCCAGGGACGAGTGTTCAACCAGTCTCTTGCCAGCGATCTTTCAAAATGCAATCAGCTCGTTTTGATTTGCGGGCGGTACGAAGGGGTGGATGAGAGAGTCGCCGAGAACCTCGTCACCGATGAGATCTCCATCGGCGATTATGTTCTGTCGGGTGGTGAGCCTGCTGCGCTGGTAGTTACCGACGCCGTGGTAAGACTAGTTCCCGGGGCACTTGGTAACGAAACATCGGCACTGCACGAATCCTTCTCGGAGGGATTGCTGGATTTTCCGCATTACACCAGGCCGCCGGAGTTTCGCGAGTTGCGGGTCCCTGACGTCTTGCTTACCGGGAATCACGCAGAGATCGCACGTTGGCGCCGCGACGCCGCATTGAGAAAGACTCAGGCTAATCGTCCGGATCTGCTTAAGGATAATGGATAAAATTTGATTAACTGCGCGTCAACGGAGGAATCCTGACGCCGGATATTAAATGGGAGTAATGAAATGAATCGACTGGACAGTATTGAGAATCTGCAATTGCGCACGAACATTCCGGACTTTCAGCCGGGCGACACGGTTAGAGTTCATGTGCGGATCAAGGAATCCGAAACGAAGGAACGCCTGCAGGCATTTGAGGGTGTAGTAATCGCCCGTAAACATGGCGGCGCACGGGAGACAATCACGGTGCGCAAAACCAGTTTCGGTGTTGGCGTCGAGCGCATCTTTCCGCTCCATGCGACGATTGTGGACCACATCGATGTGATCAAGCGCGGACGCGTACGCCGCGCCAAGCTCTACTACCTCCGCGGCCTACGTGGAAAAGCCGCTCGCATTCGTGAGCGCGATACACGTGGGCAACAGGGCGGAGGCTCCCAGGCATCAGCTGCCGGCAAAAACAAATAGTGCAGGAACGACACTGAGTCGCTCTTCGGCGATAGAATCGAAGTCTTGGTTGTCATTGCGCCCCCCTCACTTTCCACACGCGGTTTATTAGCCCCGGCGTATGGTTTAAACTTCTATTTTTCGCGTCCATAAACTGTAACGACTGGAGAGTTTGGGTACTTGCGCATTGCAATTGACGCCCACTCAGTTGGGGCCGGACTCGCGGGGAACGAGAGCTACGCGACCAATTTGATCGAAGCTCTGGCTGAGATTGATCAGGTTAACGATTACACGCTCTATGTGACGAAGCGACAGGCTGTGGAACGGTTCAGCAACCGTTGGCAGAATTTTGTTGTTCGCCAGACCGTTCCGCACACACCCCTCATTCGCATTCCGTTGAGCCTCAGCAAGGAGCTGCGCCAACATCCGGTTGATGTCCTACACGTCCAGTTCACTGCCCCACCTTTTGCCCCCTGCCGCGTTGTCTGCACAATCCATGATCTTGCCTTCGAGCATTTACCTGAGACTTTCAAACGCAGGAGTTGGATGCAGTTGCGCGTGACCGTGCGTCAGACTGCTAAGAAGGCAGCTCGAATCATCACATTGTCCGAATATTCGAGGCAGGACATCGCCGAGACTTATGGAATTCCCGCCGAGCAAATTACCGTGACGCACGGGGCCGCACCTGCACACTTTGAACCTGTCACCAGCGAGAAAGAGCTGCGATCGGTAAGACAAACTTACGGCATAGAAGGGGAGTACCTGCTTACGGTCGGGTCAATTCAGCCACGCAAGAATCTGACCCGGCTTATTGCCGCGTACTCACGGTTGCGGACTAAAAGGGCGAAGCGTAAGCTTCCAAAACTCGTTCTGGTGGGGAAACGTGCCTGGCTTTACAGTGAAACACTGAAAGCGATCGAGGATTTCGGAGTTAGCGATTCGGTGATTCTCACTGGTTATGTGCCAGAGGCGGATCTGCCTGCACTGTATTCCGGAGCGCTTTGCTTTATCTATCCGTCTTACTTTGAGGGATTCGGATTACCGCCCCTGGAAGCAATGAAATGTGGCGTGGCGGTAATTGTCGGAAATCGGACCAGCCTTCCCGAGGTGGTGGGTAGTGCTGCCGTATTGATCGATCCATTCGATATCGATGCTCTCGCTTTTGCGATCGAGAAACTGATCGACGATTCAGACTTTCGCTCCAAGCTTCGCGTCCAGGGCTTGGCGCGTTCTAAAAAATTCAGTTGGCACTCAACGGCACAACAAACACTGGAAGTCTATAAACAAGCGGCCGGGGCATCAAGACTATCTCCTCGAACGAGCGTAGCTGTTTAGCTCCAATCTGAGGTTGGCCGGTCAGGCATCATGCGAATAGCAATTCTTGGCACTCGAGGAATTCCGGCCAGCTATGGCGGTTTTGAAACTTTCGCCGAACACCTTTCTACCAGGTTGGCCGCCCGCGGTCACGAGGTCACGGTTTACTGCCGCGCTCACTACGTTTCACCGCGCCAACTCGAATATCAGGGTGTCCGCTTAACCGTACTTCCGACCATCCGCCACAAGTACTTCGATACGGTGGTACACGCCCTTATTTCTGCGCTGCATGCAGTTCCCAAACGTTATGACGCCGCCTTGGTTTGCAACGCAGCGAATGCTCCTTTTACGCCGCTGCTGCGCTGGACAGGAACCCCGGTCGCCATTAACGTTGACGGTCTTGAGCATAAGCGTAAGAAGTGGAACTGGCTTGGCCGGAATTACTACATGCTCGCGGAGAGACTGGCGACGATTCTTCCCAACGTTACCGTGACCGATGCCCACGTAATCCACGATTACTACCTGTCAAAGTATGGTGCGCCTTCCACCATGATCGCTTATGGAGCTGAAGTTGAGCGCCGTCCGGATCGCGAAACAGTCCGCCGCTGGCGAGTTGAGCCAAACCGCTATGTGCTCTACGTGTCACGGCTGGAACCTGAGAACAACGCACATCTCGTTATTGAGGCTTTCAAAAAAGTCCGGACAGCCTACAGGTTGCTGGTCGTCGGTGACGCACCCTACGCGCGCGATTACATCAGCGATCTGAAAGCCCGCGCGCGCGGCGATAAGCGCATCGTATTTACCGGCTTCGTTTTTGGGCAGGACTATCGAGCGTTACAACAGAATGCTTATTGCTATGTGCACGCCACCGAAGTCGGCGGAACACATCCCGCGCTGCTCGAGGCAATGGGCTATGGTAATTGTGTGCTCACACTCGCTACACCTGAAAATATCGAGGCAGTCGGCGAAGCCGGGATACCTTACGCGGACGAGCCGGACCTGGTGAATAAGTTGCAGCGAGTCTTACGAGACGGCTCACTCGTTCAGTCTTATCGTCATCGGGCGCAACTGCGAGTGAGGGAACACTACGATTGGGACCACGTCGTGGACAAGTATGAGAAATTATTCGCCGAGATGTCGGGTAATGAATTAAGCGGTGTGCAGCGAACAGAATCGGCTGACCCTCATGTCGAGCAGGCTGCTGCCCCGGCCGACCGAAGTAATCACTAATAAAGTCTCTCCGAAAGAGAGGAGCCCCGCCAATACTTGGTATTGGCGGGGCAAAACTTTCAGGGCAGGAGTCGGGCAAATCAGGGGTGGCGGTGGCTAAAGACTCGAGAACCGTCACTTGCGGCGATTCTAAGACCAGGCGGCGTATGCGGGTGAGATAAAGCCTAGCGACTAATAATAAAAACCGCCGCGTTCCGAGGGAAAACCCGCTGAAATCCTGGTTCTTCCAGTAGCCTACCAAGTAAAAGAACTGCCAAGCTTTCTTAAAACAGTTTTTAAGGGGCCCGGTCTGTGCGAAATTATACGTAAGTCCTGTAACCTGTCAAGAACAATATCTACGTTTTCGAAAAACTTCTGCAACATTCCAGGGCTGGATGCAAAAGATCATGCGAATCCTTCCCTTATTCACCTGACCGGGCTTGGGAGAGGCGGAGCGCCTGACGGCGGACGGCCTCTGATACGTTCCGGTTCTGGGACAAATGCTGCAAATCCTTGGTGCGTATGCGAGGAAGGATATTGATAACGGTCGGGATGGGCGTGCGAGGGTTGCGGGTCAAGTTATGGATGATCGTATACGACCTGGCCCACGCTCGGTTGAGTGCAATTAAACGCAGGACTTCATCAGAAACGGTGCGCATGGCAGCTATGTTTTCCACTTCCTGATCCGTCACCCGTGGGTTATTTATCACGGCACTCGCAACTACCCTGTTCGGGTCGCGGATCAGAATGCTTCGCGCCTCCCGGTCTCCCTTCATCGCGAGTTTCACCCGGTCCCGTACGTTCATAAACATGAGCTGACGGATTAGCGAGACCCGTTCAGGTGCTATTTCTCCTACCTCAATCCTCTCGTGCTCGAGAATTCGTTGGACCGTTGCGGTCTTCTCCTCAATTGTTTCAGGCGCGAGTTCGAGGTAACGTTCCGCAGGTAGCCATGAATCATCGATATCGGCGTCGAGAACTTCGATGTGTTGAGCGATAAGCCACGCATCTTCAATGCTTACCCCCCCTGCATCGGTTGTCAGATCGGCGGTTTCGAAAAACTCCGCCGCCGCGGCGTTTCCACGAGCGCGCAACTCCTCGGCGATCTGACGTGCGCCACGCTCCTTATCAAAAAACTCTCTCCTGATCTCCCTCACGCGTCGTTCAGCTTCGGGAGTTCGCGCAGGGTTTTGAAGAATGGCTTCTATAATGCTGGGCGTGCGAATGAGCCTCTGTTGGTTAACTGAAACAATCTCCAGTAACGAACCGTCGCCGCTTTGTTTGGCGAGTCCGGCGATTGCTTCATCAGGTGTGCGCGCATTGAGAATAGTCGCTTCCAGAACTTCGCGGTTTGCGCTGCTGCTGGTGGCAAGGTAGGCGAGTACGTGAACAGAAGTGTCACCCGCCTTCGCTGCTGTCAGCAAGTCTTCTGCTTCCTGTTCGAGCAGGGTAGTGGTTGCAGCTTCTACTATCTCGGTGTCTTCGGTGCCCACCAATGCGACCAACACCTCCAGCAGTTCAGCCTGCGGCAACGGGAGCAAGCCACGCGCTGCCGCCAGACGCGCCGGTTGCGGGGCAGTTCCGTTGACTATTGCCTGAACAACGGGATCGTTTGATGAAGACGTCGTCATAACCAGAAGGCTAAATTTGCGCGCGGTTTCTCAATCCACCCTGGCCGCTACCTCAGGACTCACCAGATCGTTGTCTAGTTTTTGCGTGGCCACCAGAAATGAATCAGCAGCCCCTTGAAATCACCATTGGCGTAACGCCTCAATCCCTCATGGCGTTCCTCTTTACCGACCGGGATTGGCTCCTGGGCTTGCAAAAACGCACTCCTGGAGTCAGGAGTGAGAAACCAGCAAAACCAACAAACACAAATTTGAAGGGGAACGTCTGCAGGCGAGTTTTGTCATGCTCCATGGCACTTCTTAAACTTCTTCCCCGATCCGCAGGGACACGGATCGTTGCGGCCTACCTTGGGCTGATCGCGAACAATGGTTTTAATTTTTCCAGCCTCTTCCCCGGCGGGCGCGGCGCCTTGATTCGGACCAGTAAACGTCAACGAAGTAGAGCGCCGTGCCAGCCGTCGTTGTCGCAAAGTTTCAGGTGGTTGTTCGGCAACGACCTGAAGATTGAACAGCGATCGGATCGTGCTGGTGTCAATGCGGTCAAGCATGGCCTGAAACATATCGAAACTCTGCTTTTTGTATTCGACCAGCGGGTCCTTCTGACCATAGCCCACCAGCCCGATTCCCTGCTTCAGGTGATCAAGGTTCAGCAGATGGTCCTTCCACTGCGCATCGATAATATTTAGCATGATGATGCGCTCGTAAGTGCGCATTGCTTCTGGTCCGATCTGTTGCTCCTTGAGCACATAACGAGTCTTGAGCTTTTCCCAGACCGCCTCAATGACTTCTTCAGAGCTCAACGTCTGGAAATCGATGTGCTCGGCATCAACGTCCAGGTCATAGATTGTCTTAATCTGCAGTTTATAGTTAGGAGTATCCCAGTCTTCAGGCGATACATCCGGATTCAGATACTGTTTCGTCAGATCGGAAAGCAGATCGTAAGCAACACCGGCCTTTGGCGGATCCCCGAGCAGGTAGTCGCGTTGATCCGGCTGTTCCATCAATTGCCGGCGCAGACCGTAGATCGTCTCGCGCTGCTTATTCATTACGTCGTCGTATTCCAGCAGGTGTTTGCGCGATTCAAAGTTGCGACCTTCCACCGACTTTTGTGCGGAGGCGATTCGCTTGGAAACCATCCCTGATTCGATAGCTACACCCTTTTCCATGCCAAGCCGCTGCATCAGAGCTTTGACCTTATCGCCGGCAAAGATGCGCATCAGATCGTCCTCCAGCGAAAGGAAGAAGCGAGACGATCCCGGATCGCCCTGACGACCGGCGCGACCTCGTAGCTGGTTGTCGATGCGACGCGACTCGTGCCGTTCGGTGCCGACTATGTGCAAGCCACCGAGCGATACGACTTCCTGATGCTCGGCTTCGACAATACGTCTCGCTTTACGAAATGCTTCGTCCCACTGACCTTCCGTCGCTTCATCCGGATCGACCTCATCGCCCTTAAGAAACTCGCGGGCCATGAAATCCGGATTGCCGCCTAGTAGAATGTCAGTACCGCGCCCAGCCATGTTGGTCGCAATCGTCACGGCGCCTTTTCTGCCGGCCTGGGCCACGATTTCGGCTTCGCGCTCGTGAAACTTGGCATTCAGTACATTGTGCGGCACAGCTTCCCGTTGCAGGCGTCGCGCAATCAGCTCCGAGTTCTCGACCGAAACTGTACCAACCAGCGTTGGCTGGCCCCGGTCGTAACAGTCCTTAATCTCTTCGACCACTGCATCCCACTTTTCAGGCAGCGTCCGATAAATAACATCGGAATGATCGTTGCGCACCATGGGTTGGTGAGTGGGAATTACGGTTACGTCGAGTTTGTACGTCGATTGAAACTCCGCCGCCTCGGTTTCCGCCGTACCCGTCATGCCGGACAGTTTTTCATAGAGACGAAAATAGTTTTGCAGTGTGATGGTAGCCAGCGTCTGGTTCTCTTTCTCGATCTTGACCCCTTCCTTCGCTTCAACCGCCTGGTGCAATCCATCAGACCAGCGACGTCCCTTCATCAGGCGTCCGGTAAAATCGTCGACGATGATCACTTCGCCATCCTGGACTACGTAATGATGGTCCAGGCGATAGAGTGTATGGGCCTTCAGAGCCTGCTCAACGCAATGCAGCAACTCCATGTTGGACGGGTCATACAGGTTGCCGACTCCCAACAACTTCTCGGCCTTGTCGACACCCTCCTCAGTCAGCACCGCGGTATGGGCTTTTTCATCGACCAGGTACTCGCCCGTTTTTACTCCATCGATGTCTTCGCCGCGTTTGAGTTGGGGGATGATCGCGTCCGCTTTGTAGTACTTATCAGTCGCTTCATCAGATGGTCCGGAAATGATGAGCGGCGTACGCGCCTCGTCGATAAGAATTGAATCGACTTCGTCGACGACTGCAAAGTAATGTCCACGCTGCACACAAGTGGCAAGGTCAAACTTCATGTTGTCGCGCAGATAGTCAAAACCGAATTCATTGTTGGTGCCGTAGGTTATGTCGGCGGCATAAGCGGCCTGCCGCTCGAAGTCGTCCATGTCGTTCTGAATACAGCCAACTTCGAGCCCCAGGAACCGATGGATCTGCCCCATCCATTCCGCGTCGCGCGATGCCAGGTAGTCGTTAACCGTGATGACGTGACAGCCGCCCCGCCCGGTCAAGGCATTTAGGTAGGAAGGTAGAGTGGCAACCAGGGTCTTTCCTTCACCGGTGCGCATCTCTGCGATCTTGCCCTGGTGCAACACAATGCCGCCGACCAACTGCACGTCGAAGTGACGCATGCCGGTTGTGCGAACGCTAGCTTCGCGAACGATTGCGAAAGCCTCAGGAAGAATCTCGTCGAGAATCTTTCGCTCTATGCGTTTGCGCTCTTCTTTGTCTTCCACGCCCGCGACCGCTTGTTGCACCTGCTCCTTGAAAGCTGAAGAGCGTGCGCCCAGTTCGCTGTCCGAGAGCTTCTTGATCGAAGGCTCAAGTGCGTTGATTTGCTCGACGATCGGTTGAATGGATTTCAGGTAGCGTTGATTACTGCTGCCGAAAACTTTAGTTAGAAATTTGTCGATCATAAACGTCTCTTAATTAGATTCTGGAATTCCGGCCCGGCTTAGACGCAAGGTTCATCAGTTACTCAGGGTTATTGTTTGCTCCATGCGCACAGCGAATCCGCAACAGCTCTTCTTATCGCATGACCAAAGACAAAAACTTTGAACAATTGTAGTGATCTGCTGCGGGTGAGGCAAACCACGGATGAACAGTAAAAGTATCAACTGGAGGGGGGCAATTGTTTCTTAATCAACTCTCCTGCGGTTTGCCGCGGCATGGTGAAATTTACGAAAACCTGTTTGCCTTCGGACGTGACCTTCGTGCTCTTGTAAAGCATCTCTTCATCACGACCGCGCTTGAGCAGTTGTCCCACCGCCAACAACCCGCTGTAACCCTTTGCCATCTGTTCGGCACGTGTGGCCGAGTCTGCCTGTGATTCGACCGTGGCCGCAATCTCATTTTGGTCCAGCCGCAGCGTCAACTGAAGCGGTATCGCATCGCATCGCAGTTGACTAATGTCTTGTACTTTGTTCGGGTCACGAAGGAACGACAGCATGCCACTGTCTCCGATAGCAGATACGAGGTCCTTCGCAACCTCAAGCAAACGCACGTCGCCTGATTTTTGAATCACTTTGGCGTCAGTCAGCTTGCAGTCATTTCCGAGATTTGCGGCGATGGTGATTTCAATCTTCGAGTTGAGCTCGAGAGCACCCTGCTCACGCAAAAGATTTGCACGCTCCAGCCAATCCTTGAGCGGTCGAGTGTTAACTTCGTTTTCGCTGGGTCGAACGACAGCGTTCTCTTCCGCAATCTTGTTTAGTTGTTTGTCGACCTCAGACGAATCATTCGACTCCCCGTTCGGGCTGGAACTGCTTCCCGCGACAGCAACGGACGCGGGAGAAACCTCCGGGGACGGTACCGGCGAATCTTCGGGTGTGGGCGTCGGGCTGGGCGTCTGCGATTCCTCAGCCATCGTAGGGTTCGGGGGGAAAGAGAAAGCGAAACCTGACTGACTCGAAGTATCGGTAGGCGTAGGCGTTGTTGCCGTTTCCGGAGCAAAGTAGCCGTCGGGATACCGAAACTTTGCGACTTCGACGATCTGCGCTTGATCGCCAATCTCTGTTTTGTTGTACGCGCGGTCCACATAGGTCGTGCGCGACAATAACGCCGCAATGTTAAGTGAATCACGGACGCCGGGCACATAAAGTACGCTAGCCAGCACGGCCGTATGAAAGATGAGTGAAGCCATCGTAAGCTTGGACAGTACTGCCCAGCGTGGCTCTCGGTTCACTTCGAATTGACTGAATATCTCCCGCATTTCCTAATAAACGCCCTCTATAGCATCATGGTTCCCTGAGTCTCCATTTAGACGCAGGATATGGCCGGTTCGTTGCGGCTTCTGGCAAATTCGTCGCACTCTAGTTTAGCTCGCCGCCGATTGAAGTCCTATCCGGCAACACAAATGTTACTTTCTCACGGAAACGTTCAAAGGGTTGGGGACAGCCTTCGGCCGGCGCTACGGTACAATTGACTGCCATGAGGCGTAGAGAAGAAAAACGACCGCGCGGCAGGTCTGGCAAGTTTCATCGCGGCGGCGCTCGCAACAAAGATTACATAGGTGGTGAGCTGACTCCTTCAGTTACCTCTAAAAAGCAGATCGGACAAACTCGCGAGCTCCGCGAATTGTTATCTGGAATCGGTGCTCCACCTCCAACTCCTTTTAAACCCGATCCCTTTCAGTTAGAGGCATTGGCGGCGCTCGAGTTTGAAGATGTGCTCGTTACCGCACCTACCGGCAGCGGGAAGACCTGGATTGCGCGAGAGGAGATACGACGATTAATCGAGACTGGCAGACGCGCCTGGTATACGACTCCCCTCAAGGCGCTGACGAATTCCAAGTATGAGGAGTTCAGTAACGAATTTTGTTCCCAGAACGTCGGTATCCTGACCGGTGATCGCAAAGAAAACTCGCAGGCGCCGTTGATGGTCGGGACGACTGAGATCTTCCGCAATCAGCTCTTCGACTCGCTCCGAGGCGGAGATGATGTGCAGGCCAATCTCGTAGTGCTCGACGAAGCCCATTACCTTGCGGATGAAGATCGCGGACATGTTTGGGAAGAAGCGATCATTCTCACACCGCCGCGTATTCGTATGCTTCTGCTTTCGGCGACAATTGGAAATGCCGATGAGTTTGCGGAATGGATTCAGGAGGTGCGCGGTGTTCGCTGCGGCGTCGTGGCACGTCCCGGCGCGCGGCCAGTGCCACTGCGAGCTGCGTTGTTGCTGCCCGACAAACGGCTGCTGACTTTGCTAACTGAGAACGGACGATTGAATCCCGAGATTGCGGCACTGGAAGAGCATGCCAGAGCCGAACGACGAGGATCGCATCGGGAGTATCGCCGTAGATAGTTAGAAGGGGTTAGCTGCAAGACACTCCCTTTCTCTCGATGAGCGCTCAACATCCGACGGTCGGGCGATCGGCGCTCGCGAGAAGATTAGGAACAGGTTTACACTCTATGAAGTTCACTCGTTATTCCAAATTCAAAGGTCTCGACATCTCTGGAATCAACCTCGGCGACCTGATGGAAGGTTTGTCTGAATCGCTGCTTGATTCAGGTTACACCGACGACTATTACTGGACTCGCCAGCGAGAACCGCGTGACACCTCGCTCGATTCTTTGCGCCGAGCGCTGCTGCAGGCTCTTCTGGATCAAGGCCTCATCAATCAACAACAGATCAAAGAGATGCTTGCCGATAACGAAGGCAAATACAAAGGCTCTCTACTTGAAGAGATGCTCAATCAACTGATCGAACGCCTGGTCGAAGAAGGGTATCTGAAACTTCGCGAAGAGCAGCCCCGGAATGCTGATCGTCAGGGCAACGGAACTCTTGAAGTTTCGGAACCACTGCCTCGCAATATTAAGTTTGAAGTCACCGAAAAGGGTTTGGATTTCCTCGGTTATAAGACGCTCCGCAACCTGCTTGGCAGTCTCGGGAAAAGCTCGC
This sequence comes from Pyrinomonadaceae bacterium, assembly GCA_041742785.1. Lineage (GTDB taxonomy): Bacteria > Acidobacteriota > Blastocatellia > Pyrinomonadales > Pyrinomonadaceae > PSRF01. The sequence continues at coordinate 42,661 of JBGTOA010000025.1, forward strand.
TTGGCCGTCACGATACCGCACATCTGGCCACTGGAGTTGAAGCAGCGGCAGCAAGCAAGCGCTACGAATTTGGCGATACGATTAATCTCGACGTAAGCGCGACCTTGCTGAGCGCGATTCAACGCGAAGGCCTCAGCATGCCGTTGAACCTTGAATACCGTGATCTATATGTGCATCAGTGCGATTACGAATCTTCGTGCGCCACAGTTGTCATGCTCGACTGTTCACACTCCATGATTCTCTACGGTGAGGACCGATTCACGCCGGCAAAGAAAGTGGCTCTGGCCCTGGCACACTTGATTCGCACGCAGTATCCCGGAGATTCACTCAAGATCGTGTTGTTCCACGACAGCGCCGAAGAACTGCCTCTCGCCGGGCTGGCCACGACGCAGGTTGGTCCATATCATACAAACACTGCTGAGGGGTTGCGGCTTGCGCGACGGCTCCTGCAAGCGCAACGAAAAGAGATGAAACAGATCGTCATGGTTACGGACGGCAAACCGACAGCATGTTTTCTTGACGAGGGCCTAAAGCCATTTGGATCAGCCGCCGCCGGCGGCACGATGTCGTCCGAATCTGCCCGCCGGCTATACAAGAACTCAATGGGTGGCGACCCCTACGTAATGGATGCCACTTTCCGCGAAGTACAAGCCTGCCGCAAAGCCGGTATAATGATTAACACGTTCATGCTGGCGAGCGATTATTACCTCGTTGAGTTTGTAAAGCAGATGACGGCCATGACTAATGGCAAAGCCTATTTTGCCAATCCGGACAATCTGTCCCAGTTCGTTCTGATTGATTTTCTACGACGCAGAACCAGTCGGGTTAAGTGAGTCCTGAACAGGATTCTTTCCAATTCCGGCAAACCTTCCGAACCGAGCTTAATCGGGCTGATGAAGTTCAATCTACAATCCAGCCGAAATCTCATTCCGTACATCGTCCTGGTTGCGGGATTGTTCTTTACCGCGCTGGTCTACTACAGCCTGACCGCAATTGGGAAGGCGGAAGACCAGGCGCAATTCAACGCCTCCGTCAACGAAGTTGAAACGGTAATCAAGAGCCGCATCAAAACCTACGAAGCCTTATTACGTGCGACCTGCGGTCTCTATGCGGCCAGCGAGAATGTTTCCGACGCTGAATTTAGGAGCTTTGTTGACCGATTGCAGATCCGGGAGCATTACCCTGGCATGTTAGGCATTGGTTTTTCACAGCGGTTGACCGCGCCAGAGAAGGAATCATTCGTCCTGGTGCGACGCAGGGAGGGTTTCGAAAACTTTCGGATTTGGCCGGAGAACGATCGGCTTGAGTACCATTCGGTTATCTATCTTGAGCCGCTTGATGAACGAAACGTAGAAGCGCTCGGCTACGACATGTTCACTGACGCAGTCCGTCGTGCAGCAATGGAGCGGGCGCGCGACTCAGGGGAAGCGGCGGCATCCCGAACAGTGAGATTGGTCATCGAGCCGTCACGAGATCAAACCGGCTTTTTGATTTACATGCCAGTCTATCGAAAGGGTAGCGATATCTCGTCAGTTGCTGCACGCCGCGAAGCCCTCAGCGGATTTGTTTACAGTCCGTTCCGCATCCACGACTTTCTCGCAGGCGTGCTTCCGGCTGAGCCTTCCGACATCGACTTCCGCGTCCTGGACGGTCCAGAGCAAGAAGGAGCTACCCTGATTTACGATTCAAGAGAAGCCACAGCTCCTGGTGCTCAAGCGCCCAGCCCGCGCTTTACAGATACCAGAATGATAGAGATCGACGGACAGAAATGGTTGTTGGGGTTCTCCAGTACCGCTGCCCTCGAACGAGTATCAGGTCGGAAGTTTGCTTATTATGCCCTTGGCGGCGGTCTCTTGATCAGTCTTCTCTCTTTCGTCTTCACGCGTGCGCAATTGCGCGCTCGAAGTTTCGCCGAGAAGACTGCGGTTGAACTGGCTACTTCCGAAGCAGCGTTACGCGATAGCGAAAAGCAATACCGTGAACTGGTGGAGAATGCGAACGATATCGTTTACACAGTTGACCTGGCTGGAAAGGTTAGTTCGGTCAACAAAGCCGGCGAGTTAATCACCGGTTACCCCCGCGACGAACTCGTTGGCAAAGATCTAAGTGAGTTTTTGAGCGATGCCTCCACTGAGGTTTCCAGGCGCATGCTTGACCGCAAACTCGCCGGCGAAGAACGAACAAACTTTGAAGTTGATCTACGGGCCAAGTTTGGAAATCACGTGACGGTTGAGATTAGCAGCAGGCTGATACTCAAAGATGGACAGCCCCTTGGAGTGCAGGGAATCGCGCGGGACATCACGGTGCGTCGTCGCGCCGAAGAAACGTTACGTAAGGCAGATCAGCGTGCCCTTTCGGAATACGAGCGTCTGCTCGAGAGAATCGCCACGCTGTCGCAGGCGCTGGGGACAGCTCACGATCTCACAGCAATTTTCAGAGCACTGAAGGATTTCGCACTAGTCTCGGCGCCGTGTGATGGGCTTTTCGTTTCGCTTTACGATTCGGTCCATGACGCCAGGACCGCCTGCTTTGCCTGGGGTGATGGGCAGGAGATGGATGTGAGCAGCCTGCCGTCGATGCCCGTCAATACGCTCGGCCCAAACGGTCGCGCTATTCGCAGTGGTGACGTAGTGCTTACTGACGATTACATGAGCGCGACCCGGGGTCACCCATCTGTAATAGTAGGACCGGAAAACGGTAGGCGGCCGGAATCGTCAATGGCCGTGCCCATGGCCGTGATGGGTCGCATCGTAGGAACGATCGAGATTCAAAGTTACGAACGATCCGCCTATACGGAAGGGCACATCACGGCCATTCGAATGGCCGCTAACCTCACTGCTGTCGCGATCGAGAACGTGCGTTTGCTCGAACGAGAAAGCACCGCACGGGCAGCCGCGGAAGAATCCAACCGACTGAAGGACGAGTTTCTGGCCACCGTCTCGCATGAGCTGCGCACACCATTAACGGCCATTCTGGGTTGGTCGCGAATGCTGGAAGCGGGTTCGCTGGATCCTGCAGCCGCCGAGCGTGCAATACAAACAATCAGGCGCAATGCAAAATCACAGTCGCAGATCATTGACGATATCCTGGACGTCTCTCGCATAATCACGGGAAACCTCTCCCTGGACCTCCAACCGATCGAACTGGCCCCCGTGATCGAATCGGCGATCAACGTGGTGCGGCCAACGGCCGAAGCGAAGCGCATCAGCATCGATGTTGATTTTGAAGCACATCCAACGGTTATTTCCGGTGATGCGAATAGGTTGCAACAGGTTATCTGGAACCTGCTTTCGAATGCGATCAAGTTCACTGCCGCCCAAGGCAAAATTCTCATCTCATTACGGCGAGTCGACTCACAGGCCGAGATTTCGGTTGTCGACACCGGACAGGGAATCAACCGAGGCTTCTTACCTTTCGTTTTTGATCGCTTTCGGCAGGCTGACAGCACGACGACTCGGCGGCACGGTGGGCTGGGCCTCGGTTTGGCAATCGCGCGGCATTTGGTTGAGATTCATGGTGGCACTATTCACGCCGAGAGCGGTGGAGAAGATCTGGGCTCGACGTTCTCGGTTCGCGTGCCGTTACTGCGCGCTGCCGGCGCCGGTCGCGGCAACACCCTGACCGAAACTTCCGACTCTATATCGAAACACCAGTTAACGGGGTTGCATATTTTATTGGTGGACGACGATCAGGACACCTTGGATTTGTTGACCACCGCTCTCACTCAATCCGACGCGACGGTCACGGCCGTTGGTTCAGCCGGAGAAGCATGGGCGGCGCTGCAGACTTTTCAACCCGATGTCCTTGTGTCGGACATCGCGATGCCGGGAAGCGATGGTTATGAACTGATCAAACAAATTCGAGCTTCGACGCGCAAAAGTTGCCGCCAGGTACCGGCAGTTGCGATCACGGCTTACGCTAAGGAAGAAGATCGTTTGCGCGCCCTGGCTTCCGGGTTCCAGTGTTACTTAGCAAAGCCAATCGAGCTGCATGAGCTTATTTCTGCGGTGGCCGAAGCAACAAAGAAATCATAGAGTCTGCAGTCTTTCGTGTTCGATTTGGTCTAACGTCTCAATTCACTTTATGCCGCAAGTTAATGAAATCGGGATTGCCTATGACGAGGTGGGGTCTGGACCAGCGATAGTGCTCTTGCACGGCTATCCCTTCAATCGCACGCTCTGGCGTCAACAAACTGAGGCACTGATACCGGGTAATCGCGTGATCACGCCAGATTTGCGTGGCCATGGCGAAAGCCCGACGACGCCTGGAGCGGCGACCATGGAGGCAATGGCGCGTGACGTAGCCGGCTTGCTGGACCATCTCAAGATTGGGCGGGCCACTATCGCCGGCTTGTCGATGGGTGGATACGTGGCGTTGAGCTTTTACCGGCTTTTTCCTTCGTGCGCGCGGGCTTTAGTATTGGCCGATACGCGGGCCCAGGGAGATACGCAAGAGAATAAGAAAGCGCGGGCGGCTCAGGCTGAAAAAGCTCTGCACGAGGGTATGGAAGGAATCGCCGACGCGATGTTGCCAAAGCTATTTGCGCCGGAAACCGTGGCCCAGCGCCCAGAGATCGTTAAGCGAGTTAGAGAGATGATGGTGCAAACGCAGCCTGAAGGAGCGGCCGCCGCGCTGGCGGGAATGGCCCAACGCGAGGATCAACGGCCGTTTCTGTCGCGCATCGTAGTGCCTACCTTGATCTTGGTTGGACGCCAGGACGCGATCACGCCATTGGAAGACTCGGAAGCCATGCATTATGCGATTGCCGGATCGAAGTTAAAAGTAATCGAGGGCGCAGGTCACGTCTCGAACCTCGAAAGACCAGAAGAATTCAACGAAACGTTGTTGAAGTTTCTTCAGCAAATTCTGTAGGGGTTCCTCGGTGGGCAGCTCTCGTTTCACCAAAACCAATTAGGGGGCCCGCGGACGTGGAACACCTGGCACACGCCAACAAAAATGTCACTCAAGTTCACCATTCAGGAGCGCGTTCGCTGGGGCGATGTCGATGCCGCGCGCATCATCTTCTACGGCGCGTACATTCGCTTCTTTGAAATCGCTGAGACTGAACTTTTCCGCTCCGTGGGGCTGGCTTACGGAGAGATCTTCGACGTGCTCGACATCTGGTTGCCCCGCGTCCATCTTGAATGTGACTTTCGTCGCGCTGCTACTCTGGACGATCTACTGGAAGTCTCGGTCTATGTCGGCAGAATCGGAACGGCTTCGATGCGGCTGAATTTTGAGGTGCGGCGCAACGGCGAAGCAGAAATTGTGGCAGACGCTCATTTCGTCATGGCCGCAGTCAAGCGCGACACCTTCGAAACTGTTCCGATCCCACAACAACTCCGCGAACTCCTGGCTCCATACACCAAAGCTGATGATGCCTGACCCCAACCTAATCACTGGACTCGACGAGACCTCGGCCGGTCCCGAACCGTTAATGCTGTTTCAGCGCTGGTTTGAAGAAGCCAGGCACGCGGGCATCGACTTGCCGGAAGCGATGACACTGGCAACGGCTACTCGCGAGGGCCAACCGTCCGCGCGAACGATTCTCTTGAAACAGGCGGATGCAACCGGGTTTGTTTTTTATACAAACTACAACAGCCGCAAAGGAAGAGAATTAGAAGTTAATCCATTTGCGAGCATGGTTTTTCATTGGGCTCCGCTCGAGTATCAGGTGCGCGTGGAAGGCACGGTTACCAAAACATCAGCGGCTGATTCCGATGCCTACTTCCAAACGCGTCCGCGTGAAAGTCAGATCGGGGCGATCGCTTCAGCGCAGAGTGAAGTGATCGAGGGACGAGAAAATCTCGATAAACGTGTGGTGGAACTGACGCGGCTTTATGAGAACCGGCCGCTCGAAAGACCAGCGCACTGGGGTGGTTATGCCCTGAAACCTATGCGGATTGAATTCTGGAAAGGCCGGATTGGCCGCCTGCACGACCGCCTGGTGTTTGAGCGACAGCCCGACGACAACTGGCGCATTACCCGCCTGTCGCCATGAGGAACCTACCGCTCGATTAGAGTGGTCGCAAGGCGCTCTTTGCGAGTTTCTTTTTCAAATCCACATACCCCTGTTCACCTGCGACCAGATCGCCCAGCACGCGCTTGATACCGCGGTGGCCGCGCGCAAAGTCGATCATGCGTTCGGTGAAAGGCGCGCCCCAAAAGTTTCCGTAAAAGCGGCGACGCATCTGCGAAGCACGCTTGAGATCACCGCCAAAGTCTGCCCGCCAACATCGTTCGTATTCTGAGGGCCTTCCGGCGAGATAAGAGGCGGCGAAGAGTTCTGCCGAGCGAAGTGCGTAGTAGATCCCCTCGCCAGTAACTGGATCTGCGAAGCCCGCCGCGTCACCGAGCAACACCCAATCTCCACCGCACACTCTTCTTTCGTCCCAGGTCTTATCAGCCAATCCCGGAATGCGCGCGGCGTATCGCTCGGCGGTTTCTTCCAGCGTTTTTCTTATTCGCTGATCGCGATCATGATCGGCCCTCCGGCTGGCCCAGAGCTTCGCCGTTGCATCTTCCCTCTGGCGGTAATAACCGAGCATGAAGTCCCAAAGCAGATCGTCCAGAGGTTTATGTTCAAACGCGTCCTGAGTGGTAGCAATACCAAACGAGATGTGATCAATTCGCGGGAAGGCCCAGGCGTAACCCACCCAACCTGGCAGAAAAGCGACCACCGTAGGCGCTTCTGCCTTTTTGGGTAAAGGCGCGCGGTAACCGAAGGCTACTTCCATATCGGACGCCGGCAAGGGGCCGGCAAGTTTCTTCCCGATGCCGCTGTTGGCCCCGTCCGCACCAACCAGAAATGAACCGTGAAAGTCTTGTCCCGCACCATCGCGAACGGTCCAGCCCTGGTTAGCCCGCCTGATATTTCGGGCTGAGACTTTCGTCGAGAATACCTGGGTGCCCGCGAGTCCTGCGCGATCGCGCAGATAACAATCGAAAGCGATGCGCGAATAGATCGCGAACGGTTCGTCGAGTTCGAGGTGCAACCGCTTGCCGGACGGCGAGAACAGATCAAGTTCATCAATGGTGCGTCCCACCGCGTGGAGTAAATGCGGCCAGGCCTTCAGTGCTTTAGCGGTAACGCCACCGCCGCAGGCCTTTGGCTCGCCTTCCGGACGACCATCAAAGAGCGCTACGTTCACGCCAACTCTTGCGAGTAACTCCGCTGCAAATGATCCGGCCGGGCCTGCGCCAACAATAAGCACGTCAAACTGTTTCACGTCTCGGAGGATAGTAAACTTCGTCTTCGATTCCTAGCAGACTGACGCTAATAATGGATGTTGAGAGATTCTGTGGAACGTCCGCCCTCCGGCGATGCGCGTGGTAGAATTCTGACGTTCACTGACAACTGACTCTCAAGTCGCCTCCGGCCTCATTGGAGCGTGGCATAGATTTGGTAAGGATGGTCATGCGACATGACAGCTCTCTAGTTTTCTCCGGCATCGCTCCTCACCCGCCGATTATGGTGCCGGAAGTTGGGCACGAGGACAGTCGCGAGGTGCGCGGCTCGATCCAGGCGATGGCGGAGCTGGCGCGACGCATCATCGCTTCCGGCGCCAGGACGATCGTAATGATTTCACCTCATGCTCCACTCGATCCGGAAGGTTTCGTGGCTTACAACGGACCATCGCTGCATGGTGACTTTTCCAGGTTCCGAGCGCCGAGCTTAAGCATCGACGTTCCGGCGGATGACCAACTGCTCGAAGAGATAAGGAATGTTGCGAGCAATGAGGATCTGGAATTGATCGATCTCGGGCACGCCAACCTTGACCACGGTACTTCGGTGCCGCTCTATTTTCTGACGCGTAGTGGTTGGCAAGGAAAGGTCGTGGCGCTCGGCTACAGCTTTCGATCAAAGCGCGATCACCTGCGTTTTGGTGAGTGCTTAAGAAACGCTGCAGACGCGTTTGGCCAACCAGTAGCACTAATCGCCAGCGGCGACCTGAGCCATCGTCTAAAACCAGACGCGCCGGCCGGTTACGATCCCACCGCCTATCTCTTTGATGAGCAGGTTGTTGCCGCAATCGAAGCGAATGACGCGCAGCGAATAGCCGAGATAGACCCTGGCCTGCGAAGACTTGCTGGCGAATGCGGTTATCGTTCGATGCTGATTGCTCTCGGGGCTACACGATCGCTGCCGCACGAAGGCGAAGTGCTGCATTACGAAGCCCCGTTTGGTGTTGGGTACCTGGTGGCGCAACTGACTCGGAAAAAAACAACGGCGGGAAACGGAAGAAGCGAAGCCAATGAAAGAAAGTCTGCAGACAGTGCCATCACTGGTCACACGGCTGATCCTGCTGACGACTTGCCGCGGCTTGCTCGGCAGATTGTCGAGACTTACACACTGACGGGCGCGCAGTTCATACCTGAACTATCGGCTTCCCCAATGCTCGAAGTTCGAGCGGCCTGCTTTGTCTCGATAAGAACACGGGATGGCGAACTGCGCGGTTGCATCGGAACGATTGAACCGATGAAAGACATGCTCGCAGACGAGTTGGTTGCGAACGCGACAGGCGCCGCCACCCGCGATCCACGATTCCTTCCGGTCGTCGCGAGTGAACTTCCGAATCTCCGCTACTCGGTAGACATTCTGTCGCAGATTGAACCAACGATATTCGAGGAGCTTGATCCGAAAGTATTCGGAGTGGTGGTAGAGGACGAGAGTGGGACTAAACGTGGACTGCTTTTGCCTGACATTGAAGGTGTCGAAACCGCGGCCCAGCAAATTGAGATCGCTGCGAAAAAAGCGGGAATTCCGCAAGGCAGTCCCTTACGAATTTCCCGCTTTCGTGTAGCTCGATATAGCGAGCGTGACGATTAAACGTCGAGGTTTCGCACATCAAGGGCGTTGTCTTCGATGAACTTCCTACGAGGCTCAACATGGTCGCCCATCAACACGGTGAAGATACTTTCCGTTTCTACCGCGTCATCTATCCTGACCTCCAGCAGCGTTCTCTTCTCCGGGTTCATCGTTGTTTCCCACAGCTGCTCTGGGTTCATCTCGCCGAGGCCTTTATAGCGCTGAATCGCTAAATCTTTCTTGGCCGCAGCCAGGACTTTCTCCAGCAACTCGTCCCGCGTGGCAATTTCTTCCTTAGTGCCATTCTCGCCAATGATAAAGGGCGCGGCGAGCTTGTCTTCCAGACCCATGTACAACTCTACGGCCTTGTGGAACTCGACAAAACTCGCAAAGTTCCAGTCGATCGCCAGGTGCGTTCCAGCCAGGGTAGTGGTTTCGATCTCATACAACCCGTGTTCTTCATCAGAAGAGAGTTCGGTCTTATATCCGGCCCCGGCCATCGCCCCTTCAACTTTGGCCATCAGGTCGCTGTCCTGAAAAACGGTGCGCAACGTAGCACCTTCTTTTCGTAACACGCCCTTCCGCCCGGCAAAGGCTTCCAAGAGCACATTGAGTAAGTGTGAGTCACCGCTCAGACGGCGTGCGGCGCGCTCACAATACCGCTTCAAGTCGACCATCTTCTCCAGTGACATGGCCAACTCCTTACCCTCAATCTCGTCGTTGGCGCCGACTATCTTCACTGTCATATCGGCCGTGGCCATGCGCATCAGATAACGCACCATGGCGCCTTCATCCTTTATGTATTCTTCCTTCTTGCCGCGCTTTACTTTGAACAAAGGCGGTTGCGCAATGTAGACATACCCGCGCTCAATCAACTCAGCCATCTGACGATAGAAGAAAGTAAGCAGCAGCGTCCTGATGTGCGATCCATCAACATCGGCATCTGTCATCAGGATGATCTTGTGATAGCGCACCTTGTTCGCGTCAAAGTCTTCCTTGCCGATGCCGGTGCCCAGAGCGGTGATCAGCGCTTTGATTTCACTGTGGCCCAGCATCTTGTCGAAACGGGCTTTTTCGACATTCAAAATCTTCCCTTTCAGAGGAAGGATTGCCTGGTTTTTGCGGTCGCGCCCCTGCTTTGCCGATCCCCCGGCCGAGTCGCCTTCGACGATGTAGATCTCTGAAAGCGCTGGATCCTTCTCCTGGCAATCCGCTAGTTTGCCCGGTAGCATTGAGCCCCCCAGCGCGCCCTTGCGGACAATCTCACGTGCCTTTCTAGCCGCTTCACGAGCCCGGGCTGCATCAACGGACTTACCTACGATCTTTCGCGCCACTGTCGGGTTCTGCTCGAGGAACTCCGTCAAACGCTCGTTAAGAAAAGACTCAACTGCGCCTTTCACGTCAGAATTCAGTTTTCCTTTGGTTTGGCCCTCGAACTGCGGCTGCGGCAGTTTCACCGAGATCACCGCGACGAGTCCCTCCCGAACATCGTCCCCCGTCAGGGAAGTCTTAAAATTCTTCGCCAGTCCGGATGATTGTGCGTAGGCATTAATCGTGCGCGTGAAGGCGGAACGAAAACCTGAGAGGTGCGTGCCGCCGTCGACGGTGTTGATATTATTCGCAAAGGAATAGACCTTCTCGTCGTAACCATCGTTGTACTGAATTGCGACTTCGATAGAAAGCGCATCGCTCTCCTTCTCAAAGTAGAGCGGCTTGTCGTGCAGAGTTGATTTGTTCTTATTAAGGTGTTTTACAAATTCGGCGATCCCGCCCTTGTAATAGAATTCGTGCGACTTCTCAGGCACTTCGCGCTCGTCTTTGATCGTGATGCGAATGCCTTTGTTTAGAAACGCCTTCTCACGCAATCGTTCTGACAACTTGTCGAAGCTGAATTCGGTGTAATCGAAAATTTGCGAGTCTGGCTTAAAGGTGATCTTAGTGCCACGCTTGCGGGTCTTGCCGGTTTGGGCCAAGCGCTCGACGGCGATGCCGCGAACATAATCCTGTTCGTAAGTCTTTCCGTCACGCCAGATCTCGAGATGTAAGGCTTCCGAAAGAAAGTTAACGCAAGAGACACCCACCCCGTGAAGACCGCCTGAAACCTTGTAGGCGTTTGAGTCGAATTTGCCGCCGGCGTGAAGCTTGGTCATCACGACCTCCGCAGCCGACTTACGTTCTTTCTTAATCTCGTCCACTGGAATGCCACGACCGTTGTCGATCACAGTGATCGAGTTATCGAGATGGATCGCCACTTCGACCGTGTCACAATAGCCAGCGAGGGCTTCATCAATTGAGTTGTCGACCACTTCGTAAACGAGATGATGTAGACCAATCTCGCCAGTCGAGCCAATGTACATCGCGGGACGTTTGCGAACGGCTTCGCGACCTTCGAGAACCGTGATCGAGGACGAGTCGTAAGCTTGTACTTTCTTATCTGTCTTATCGGAAGTTGTAGTTCCTGCGGTTGCCAATACGTTCTCCTTATACTGTCTTGTGCGCGACGCTCTTTAAAGACCCTCTACCGATGCCACGGCTTCCGAGACGATGCTTCCGCCGGAGGTATCAGGCCGCACCTCGCCGCCCTCGATCTCATAAACACTAGCTCTCGAGAGAAACTCCTGGACGTGGCTTCGTTTTGAGGTGGTGATGAATGTCTGTGTGCGACCTTCAAGGTATTCCAAAAGCTGCTTTATCCGCTTTTCATCCAGTTCCGCATCCACGTCGTCGACCAGAAAAAGTGGATAATCTGAATGCCACGAATTGTACACTGAAATAGCCGCTAAGTCTAATAATAACAATGCGCTACGCTGCTGCCCGGAACTGCCGTAAACCCTCATTTCACGGCCTCCGAAAAGTATCTCCAAATCGTCTCGGTGCGGGCCTATTAGCGAGTACCCGGCAGCAATCTCCGCCGGCATTCGCAGCTGTAAGCGATCCGTCAGAAGCTGTTCGTATTCGTTGATATCTCCCTTGCCCTCGAGATTTGAAATATAGCGAATCAGGGTGTCCTGTGGCTCGAAAAGGGTTCTCTCAAGCACCGCGTTCAGCCTGTCAACATAGTCGGTCCGAGCACGGTGAATCTCTGTGGCGAGTCTGACCAGTTGTTCGTTCCATGGCGCCAGCAGATCGGCCGTCTGCGCAAGTGGTGAGACCTCCTCCGATGCGTCCTGCAGAATCCTGTTCCTCTGTTTCAGCACCCGCACGTAGTCGGCGAGGGTTTGAACATAGGCGGGTCTCAACGAAGTAACGCCACGATCAATGAAACGACGGCGGGCTTCCGGCATTCCTCGCACGACTTCTAGTTCAGCAGATGTAAACGCGAAGACCTGAAGCTGGCCCAGGTACCTCGCCAACGTCTCTCGCTTGCCGTTGACCGCAATCGACTTTGTCTTCTGCTGCAGACTTACCTGCAGATCTCGTTGCAGATCTTCGCCGCTCGTGACCTGGCCTTTTACGAAAGCGAGGTCGTTACCGAAGCGAATAGTCTCTTGCAGTCGTTGAGTGCGGAATGATTTTGTGCGGGAGAGGAGATAGATCGCTTCCAGCCAGTTTGTCTTACCCTGGGCATTATTCCCAAAGATGATGTTGAGTCCGGATCCCCAGTTGATCTTGCCGCTTAAATTGCGAAACTGATGGGCCTCAAGCGAGACGAGGTGCATGCGCGAAGTTTAGCATATGGTTTGAGGTCTAAATTTGCGATACGGACATAAAGGCGGGCGGGAAGCTGACAATCTCGGATTGATGTCCTACCTCGAATTTTGATTGGTTATGAGTGAGTCCAGAGAGCCAAAATTGAAACCTGTCTCTTCTACCTACTACTAAAAAAAACGGGGATTGCGCTTAAGGTTCAAATACGCATTGGCATCACCACGTACTTGTATTCGTATTCGCCGGCGTCGGCTGGACTGAGCTGTGCTTGTGAGTTTCCGTCCTTGAATTCAAACGCGACTTTTCCGTCACCAACTACATTCAAGAACTCTTGCAGGTACTGCGCGTTGAAACCGATGTCGGTTTCGTCTCCGTTGTAATCTGCCTGGATGGTTTCGTTCGCTTCGCCCTCTTCCGCGTTTTGCGAACTAATTACTAACTGGTTCGGCTCGAGATGAAATCGAATAGCGTGCGACCGCTCGTCCGACATAAGCGCGACTCGCCGAATCGCCTGGTTCAGTGACGAACCATCGAACTCAATCGACTTGTCGTTATTTTTCGGCATAACCATCTCGTAGTTTGGAAATTGTCCATACAGCATGCGGGAAACCAGCAACCGCGGACCAACTTCGAAATAAATATGGTTCTCGTCCATGCCAAGACTGATTTCGCCGTCGTAACCGGAGGTGAGTTTCTTTAACTCCGCCAATGTCTTCCGCGGTATCAGAGTGTCTATCGCGTCCGTAGAACCGTTTGTAGCCGTTCCCTTGCGTTCGACATAAGCCAATCGGTGTCCGTCGGTGGTGACCATCTTGGCGCCCGTGCTGTCCAAAATAAACTTTGCGCCAGAGAGTGTGTAGCGCGACTCTTCCTGCGTAATCGCGAAGATGGTGCGGTCGATAAAAGTGGTGAGTATCGAGGCGGCAATCCTGGTCGGAACTGACTTATTACTCGGCACTTCGGGGAAGGCGTCCTTAGAGACCCCGACTAACTTGTATTTCGAACGGTCGCACTTAACCGTCACCCAGTCGTTGCTCTCTTTTGTGAAACTCACGGGCGCATCAGGTAACAATCTGGCTATATCAGACAACTTCCTGGCTTGAACACAAATCGAACCGGGCGTAGTGATTGCTTCTGCATCCATATCACAACGCACAGTCACATCCAGATCTGTTCCCGTGATGCGAATCGTCGTCTCACCCACCGATTCGATCAGAATGTTCGAAAGAACCGGAATCGTATTCTTCTTTTCAACAACTCCCTGCACAAAGCCGAGTTCTCTCTGAAGATTCTGTTTGCTTACAACGAACTGCATATTTCTTAGCTCCTTAAAATTGCTTTGTTTACGTGATGAAGCTGAAACTTATCAACAACTCATCTGGAACTACCACTTTAAAACACTATTTATTTATTACCAGTAGTAGTAATAGTGGCTGTTGATTTGTGGAAATCTATATAAACCCTTTATCGAGATGAAATCCACTTAAGTCGACCTGTGCAAAACTAAAGAACATTCTCTGCGGTCTGTCGAAATTCCCAGGTAGCAACGGTTCTGAGTTTCTTCCACAAATCTTTCACAGCTAGTCTCTGTGAATAACCAAAACCAACGGGAGGAAAGTACTCTTACCGCTGCAGCGTCTCTGAAATATCACTTACGGTTTTTTGCATTGCAGTGTCTGAGGCGAGCAGTCCTTCAACCTTCTCGAACGAGTGGATAACTGTCGTGTGATGCTTGCCACCAAAAGCTCTCCCGATCTCTGGATAACTGTGTTTTGTAAGTCTCTTGCAAAGATACATCGCGACCTGACGAGGTCCAGAAAAGCGGCGTGCGTTACTCTTGGAAACCAACTCGTCCACGGACATTCTATATGAAGCGGCCACCGCCTTCTGAATGTGCTGAATCGTGATTACACCGCTTTCTTCATCAGTTGCTATTGTACGAATTGCGTCCTGGGCGAGGGTCTTGGATATCGGTTGACCCCGCAGCGAAGACATCGCCACAAGACGCACCAGCGACCCCTCCAACTCTCGTACGTTATTCTTAATGCGACTGGCAATAAATAGCGCCACATCATCGGGAAGAGTGACGGACGACATCTCTGCCTTGCGTTTCAGTATCGCAACTTTGGTCTCCAGGTCAGGAGGCTCGATGTCGGCGATCAGCCCCCACTCGAAACGTGAATGCAGTCGCTCTTCCAGTGTTGGGATTTCCCGAGGCGGGCAATCGGAGCTAATTACGATCTGTTTCTGTTGTTCATAGAGGGAGTTGAAGGTATGGAAGAACTCCTCTTGCGTCCGTTCCTTCCCGGCCATGAACTGAACGTCGTCGATCAGAAGCACATCGACAGAACGATAGCGTTCTCTGAAACTTTGTGTCTTGTCGTAACGAATCGCATTGATCAATTCGTTCATAAATCTCTCCGAAGAAAGATAACAAAGCTTCAGATGAGAATTCCTTCGTTTGATCGCGTTGCCACACGCATGCATCAAATGGGTTTTTCCAAGACCTACCCCTCCGTATAGATAAAGGGGGTTGTACGTTTTACCAGGCGCCTCGGCAACGGCCATTGAGGCGGCATGAGCAAACTGGTTGCAGGAACCTACAACAAAGCTGTCGTACGAGTACTTAGGGTTCAAGGCGGCATCGTTTTGGACGGGGATAGTGGCGGCGACCATTTGATGATGGGTTGTGGTTGTGGGCACCTTTTCCGCAGCTTCGCCGGACAAGGCGCTAACGTCGTCCTTCTTTGGCACCAGACCCTGCATTGAGTGAGCCGTCAAATCCTCTTCTTCAAGAACCCAGTCGACGGAATAGCCAGGCATCCGGAGTTCAGTTAGCGACTGACCAACCAGTCCCCCGCAGTTTGTGTTCACCCAATCGCGCACCATTCGATTGGGTGCGCGAAGGCGAATAGTCCGCCGCGAATCGTCGATAGCTTCAAACTGGATTGAGTTGAACCAGGTGTCAAAAGTTTCGCCGTTAAGCTTTCCTCTGATCGAACTAAGAATCCCGTCCCACACTCCATACGCTAATGCCCCGTTCATTTGGACTTACCTTTCGAGCGGATTCGCCCCCACTTAGTGACGCCCTGACTGGACGACTATCCGAGTTGTAACCGCTGGTAAAAGAATTGGCTTTGACGTGTGAGGTCGAGCAGGTCTTCTTCGGGTAAAAGATTTCCACAGCTTTTTCCACAACTATGTGGAAAAGGAAGGCCTTCCGTCTTAAAGTAAAGCTTTAATCCTATATTTATCAATGATTTAACCGCGCGTTCCGTTGAGAGAGTCGGAGACTAACATAGTGGTCTGAGGGTTATCAAGTGGGCCCCCACTATAAAACATCTTCACCCTTTCAGGACATCGCAAGGTCGTCTTAAGAGTTGCTCCAGAGTGGGTTAATAAGCGTCAAGATCGTCGAGTTGGTGTTGGCTCTCAACGGTTTTATTCGATTCGGCCGGTAACATAGAGTTGAGAAAATAGCTCAAAAGTTAATCGAGGGCGCGTTTCTTGACATTAACTTTACTGGCGTTTAGTCTTACGGTTTTCGTTTAAGGGAGAAACTGACCACCTATGTCTAAGCGAACTTTCCAACCGAATAATAGACGCCGGGCTAAGACCCATGGCTTTAGAGCCAGGATGGCAAGCAAGGCGGGACGACTGGTATTGAAGCGTCGTCGGGCAAAGGGTCGGAAAAGACTGACACCGACCCATTACTAAGCAGTCGCGTCTCAGCATGAAGGTCTATCTTCGGGCAAGTCAGGAGTTTCAGGCGGTATACCGAAAAGGAGAACGTTACGACGCGCCTTCGATGACGGCATTTGTGCTTATCAGCGAATTGGCAACCCACCGGCTTGGAATCACCGCTTCCAGGAAAGCCATAGGCAATGCGGTGCAACGCAATCGGGCGAAGCGATTATTGAGAGAGAGCTTTAGACTTAGCCAGGGATCACTGAATCAACTTGCCAGGAAATATGACTGGGTGATCAACGCAAAAAGGCACTTGCTCTTGTCGGATGTAAACGAAGCCACCGGCGAATTTCAGAAAATCCTGGAACGGGTCGCGAGCCGGGAGGCGGAAGATAATGGGTTGCAGTTGGCGTGAAGACAGTTCTAATTTCACTACTCAGTTTTTATAAGCTAGCCATCTCTCCTTTACTTCCGCCCGCCTGTAGGTTCGTACCCACGTGTTCCCAGTATGCGATGGAGGCAATTCACCGTTATGGTGCTTTGCGAGGCAGTTCGCTGGCGTTGCGCCGGGTGCTTCGGTGTCATCCCTTTAGTCAGGGTGGTTACGATCCCGTTGAGTGATATCGAGCTTCCTTTTGAGAGGGGCGAAGTCGCCGCTGCGTAGATCTTCCAATTCATGCAACAAAAACGATTAGTACTCGCTCTATTAATATCGACCGCAATCATTGTCCTTTGGACCTATCTGGCTCCGATCAAGCCCCCGCAACCCAATAACAATTCGAATTCCACGGCGACTCAGCAACCTTCGGCGACCGCCACTCCAACCCCGGCAGCTACACCTCCACAACCGGTATTCACACCAACTGTTCCACAAGCACCTCGTCGAACTGTTGTAATCAAAACGCCGCTTTACGAGGCGAAGGTTGATAGTCAGGGTGCAGAAGTCGTCAGTTGGATTATCAGGAAGAACAAAGATAGCCAAAGCGAAATTTACTCGGTAGCCGGCAGCAAGAATAACAAGCTGCCTTTGGAACTTGTTTCTTCCGAAGGCCTGAAGCGGACTCCGCGCGAGGCTCCTTTGCAGTTGCTAACCGGCGACAGCGCGCTTGACGAACTTCTCTCTCAGTCGAGTTACGTAATTGAGGGAGACGAGGCGTCAGGTGATCTGGAACTCACCCTTGCGAGTGGCGAGTCGAGAAGATTAACTTTTCTGCTTAAGGATCCCGGGACCGGCCTTGATGTTGTTAAGACGGTCAGCTTCCGCGCCGACCGGTATGAAGTGGAATTGGAGCTTGGCCTCAAATGGAACGATCAAGTCATCCCACAAGCGAAAGTAAGAATCGGACCGAGCATTGGTGATCAGGGCGTACCGCACTACAGTTTTTACTCGGTGGCCCCGGAAGCGATTGCTTTCGTCAATGGAGAGCCAGAGCGTCATTTTGCGCAAAGCATAAATGAAGACCAAAACAGTGCTGACGTTTTGCGGCTGTCTGGCGCTGTTGATTGGGGTGGCGTTGGTGACACCTACTTCGCAATGGTTGCTGTTCCGGCCCAAAGAACAGAAGGACTGGAATACCGCACTACGCAATATGACCACCATACGAATGGGACAAAGGACAAACGATATTTGGTGTCGGCCTTCGTTACGATCCCAACGGATGGTTCGAAGAATGTCGTTTATGCTGGACCAAAGGATCACTTCTTACTTACCGAGGCCAGCAAAACTGTTTCGGCTATAGTCGGTCGCCAGGTCGATCTCGACGCCCTTATTGATTATGGGTGGTTCAGTTGGCTCTCTCGTCCGCTCGCCGTCCCGATTCTAAAGGCGATCAAATGGCTGAAAGGTCTCACCGGAAACTATGGCATAGCGATCATTCTCTTCACGATCGTGATCTATTCGTTGTTTTTCCCGCTGAAGTGGCGCTCATCCAAAGCGATGAAGAAGGCGCAGAAGCTCGCGCCGAAGATGAAAGAGCTGCAGGAAAAGATCAAAGGGCTGAAGCAGAGTGATCCCCGGCTGAAGGAACTCCAGATGGAGCAGTTGAGACTGATGAAGGAGGGAAATCCGCTGGGCGGATGTTTACCACTCCTGATTCAAATGCCATTTCTGTTTGCGCTTTATCGAGCGATTACCATTTCGCTCGATTTTCGGCAGGCGACTTTTCTTTGGCTTCCCGATCTCTCTGGTGGCGACCCGTATCACATTCTCGAGTTCCTGATGGCGGGTACGATGGTGGTTCTTCAGTTGATCACGCCGGCACCGTCGGCGGACCCGCTGCAGCGAAAGATGATGGCTATCGGCATGCCGATATTCATGCTCTATGTCCTATGGGGCGCGCCCTCAGGCTTGCTGCTCTATTGGCTCGTGGGAAACATCGTCGGGTTCAGTCAGCAGTTTGTGATCAACCACTTGACTAAGTCGGACGATGACGAACCTGCTCCACCGCCTGCAAAAAAGAATCGGAAAGGTTCACTTAAATCAAAGCCCGCTCCAGCTTGACAAGAACGAGAAGCTGGTCAGAATCTCTAATGCAAATGCTGGAAACGTGCAAAAACGCAGGGGACTTCCTTCAGTCGATTTTTGATGGGGTTGATCTTCGCCTGAAAGTCTCGGTTAGAGAAACCGCTGAAGAATGTGTCCTGGATATCAAGGGCGATGACGCGGAGTTGCTGCAATTCGAAGGCGGAGAACTGTTGGAAGCGGTTCAGCATCTCGCGAACCAGGCTTTCGGCCGGCAGATGCCTACCGGACAACGACTCGTTTGCGACGTCAACAGTTTTCGTGCGACCCGGGAAGCAGAGCTTCGGGCGATGGCCCAGCATGCTGCAAACCGCGTCCGTTCGACCGGCGCCGATTTCATGTTTGGACCTATGAACGCGAACGAGCGAAGAATCATTCACCTCACCCTTGCCGATAGTGAAGATCTCTTTACTGAGTCCGTGGGACTAGGTTCAGATCGAAAACTTCGGGTCGGCAAAAAGTCTTAAGCCTTGTAATTCAACCTTCCCGCGCAAGCGCACTTGTTCTCCTAACTAGTCTTGAGATGAATACGATTGTTGCTTTAGCTACATCGGTAGGTCGCAGTGCCATTGGGGTGCTCCGGCTAAGCGGCGCAGACTCCCTTTCCATTCTTAGAGAGTTGACGCAGTCGGAATCGGATCCAGAGCCTGCCAGGTCCATGCTGAGAGCCATTAAAGATCCACGAGACGGCCAATTGTTGGACCAGGCTCTAATCACCTTCTTTCAGTCGCCGCGGTCGTTCACCGGCGAAGATGTTGTTGAGATTAGCTGCCATGGTTCGCCAATCATCTTGCGGCAGGTCCTTGACGTCATCCTAACTCTCGGCGCAAGACTGGCTGAGCCCGGCGAGTTCACGTTGCGGGCCATGAGCAACGGTAAGATGAACTTGACCCAGGCAGAAGCGATTAGAGATCTGATCGACGCTCGCTCGACTGGAGCAGCAAGACAAGCAGTGCGTCAGATCAGCGGTGAACTTTCCCACCGCCTCGTACCATTGAAAGATCGACTCGTCGGCTTAATAGTGTTGCTCGAGTCTTCTCTGGAGTTTGCAGAAGAC
Source organism: Pyrinomonadaceae bacterium (assembly GCA_041742785.1). Lineage (GTDB taxonomy): Bacteria > Acidobacteriota > Blastocatellia > Pyrinomonadales > Pyrinomonadaceae > PSRF01. The sequence goes on from JBGTOA010000025.1 coordinate 62,383, forward strand.
GATCTGCCCGAACTCCAGGCGGTGGAGATTCTGGAAGAGATAAATTCCTTACGAGAAAAGCTCGCCGTTCTGGCCTCAACTTATGAAGTTGGACACTTAATTGCGGATGGCGTAAAAGCAACAATTGCGGGCCGGCCGAATGTGGGTAAGTCTAGTCTCTTCAATAGTTTAATTCGGTTTGAGAGAGCGATTGTTACCGATATCCCCGGCACTACTCGAGACAGCATCAGCGAACAGATCAATGTGCATGGAATCCCCATTTCGTTTACTGATACCGCAGGCATTCGGCGAGCAACTGGCCATATTGAAGCCATCGGAATAGAGAGAACCCATCGCGCGATCGCTGACGCCGATCTGCTGCTGGTGGTTCTGGACGGAACGAGTGAGCTGCAGGAAGAGGATCATGCTCTATTGGACCAGGCAAGGACCAGTAGAAGTGTGGTGGTCGTTAACAAGAGTGATGCACCAACGTTCCGTAATCCTTTCGTTCAGAGACCCGACTCCAACGTCGCTCCGGTAATAATCTCCGCGCTTACGGGTTCGGGACTTGATCAGCTGCGCGCTGCTATACTTGCGCCCTTCGGTTCCGTCGACCCTGAGCCAATGGCACTGCTGGTAACTAATGCACGTCATTACGATCTGATTCAGCGTGCATTGGAAGCGCTGGGGTCTTCCGCGGAGTTGATCGCTGAGAAAGCGAGCGAAGAACTCGTCCTCGTCGGTTTGCACGGCGCGTTACTTTTCCTGGGGGAGATTACTGGAGAGACGACCACGGAAGATATCCTGACGCGAATATTTTCGACGTTTTGCATTGGAAAATAAGGTATGGACGAGACTTTTGATGTTCTGGTGATTGGGGGTGGACACGCTGGTTGCGAGGCGGCGTCGGCGGCAGCTCGCCTTGGAGCCGCAACAGCGCTGGTGACCTTGAACCTCGATCTCATAGGGCAGATGTCTTGCAATCCCGCAGTTGGGGGCATCGCTAAAGGACACCTCGTTCGCGAGATTGATGCGTTGGGCGGAGTAATGGGTCGCATCATCGATCGGACTGGGATCCAGTTTAGATTGTTGAATCGATCACGAGGCCCCGCCGTCCAGTCTCCGCGCGCTCAAGCAGACCGAGCGCTCTATCGCAAAGAAATGCGCGCCACGCTCGAGGTGACCCCTAACCTTCACTTGCGTCAGGGAATGGTGGTTGAACTCCTGGTTAAGGACCGCGAGATTCAAGGTGTCGAGATGCAAGACGGTCGAAAGTTTGCGGCCCGCGCGGTGGTGATTGCTGCTGGGACGTTTCTGAACGGGCTGATTCATACCGGCCGGCGTACTTACGAGGCTGGTCGAGCGGGAGAACCCGCATCCATTGAGCTCGCAGGGTCGTTGCGGCGTCTCGGTTTCAAAGTTGGCAGGCTGAAGACAGGGACACCGCCGAGACTGGATGGCAGAACCATAGACTGGGACGCTTTCGAGCGACAGCTACCCGATGAGCGCCCCGTTGCTTTTTCGTTTTCTACAGACTCAATTAGCCAGCAACAGTTGAGTTGCTACGTTGGTTACACTACCGAAAGGGTCCATGAGGCGATTCGAAATAACCTTCACGAGTCACCTCTATACTCCGGAAAGATAAAGGGAGTAGGCCCTCGTTATTGCCCATCGATTGAGGATAAGGTAGTCAAGTTCAGTGAGAAGAGCCGCCATCAGCTCTTTCTTGAGCCCGAGGGCCACAACACAAACGAGGTTTACCTGAACGGCTTTTCGACCTCCCTGCCCGCCGAATTGCAGCAGGATCTGATAAGAATGATTCCTGGGATGAATGAGGCGAACATAATCAGACCCGGTTACGCCATCGAGTATGATTTTGTCGACCCGCGGGAGCTCGGCTCCGATCTACAGACACAGCGCGTTGGAGGCCTTTTCCATGCTGGGCAGATCAACGGAACAACAGGCTATGAAGAGGCCGCCTGTCAGGGACTTGTTGCAGGTATCAACGCAGCTCGGTTAGTGGCTTCACGGAGCAAATTCCGGCTACTACGTGAAGAGTCGTATGTGGGAGTCCTGATCAGCGACCTCATCACCCATGGGGTTGACGAACCGTATCGGATCTTCACCTCACGAGCGGAAAACCGACTCGCGCTCAGGCATGACAACGCCGATGAGCGTCTGCAGCCTTATGGTCGTTTTCTCGGGCTGGTCGGCGATGCCGATTGGGAGAGATTCAATTCGCGCCGTGATCGAATTGCTGTGCTGAACCACGCGCTGGAGAACACCCGGATTAGGAGAAGTGACAAGGAGTATTCGGGGGTGGCCGCCGTGGTCGAGGGAGACTTGGGGGATTCTTTGACGTTGGCGCAGTTAGCGAAACGATCAGGCGTCTCCGCCGCCGTCGTGCGATCACTGCTGCCGGGGGAGCTCGCCCAAACCGCGGAAACCGCAGACCTCGAGTCGGCATTAGCGAACTCTCTCTACTCAGGCTACATTAAGAACCAGCAAGCAGTCTCCAACCGACTCAATCAGCACGACTCTTTACGTCTTCCCGAGAGTTTTAACTACCGCGGCCTGTCGGGCCTCTCTCGTGAGATGTGCGATCGTCTGGAACGAGCTCAGCCGCAGACCTTTGGCGAGGTGAAGAGAGTCCCAGGCTTAACCCCAGCCGCGTTATCGACATTGTTGGTGAGGCTAATGGCGCCGAGCGTTAGTTGATGTTTCACGTGTCCCATCATTCAGGCTGCCTGTATTTCTACAGGGTTTCACGGGTCCCACTCCTTCATCAGAGGGCCGCCACGAGATTTCCCCCCACCTGTTTATGAGTTTCTCCCGACCTATGCTAGTTTAGCGCTTTCCAATCAAAGACTCCTTTCCGATGCTTCATGGCTAGAATAATCGCCATTGCGAATCAAAAAGGCGGAGTGGGGAAGACCACGACGGCGGTCAACCTTGCCGCAGTGCTGGCTACGGCAGAAATGCCCGTGCTGCTGGTCGACGCTGACCCGCAGGGCAATGCCACCTCGGGGGTTGGTGTTGAGCGGGCCAGTTTTCGGCAGAGTTTGTACCACTCAATGGTCCTGGATGAGCCGCTTGCGGACGCCGTTTTGCCCACCGAAATCCCGGGCCTCAAGGTCGTACCAGCGAATAAAGACCTGGCTGGCGCAGAGGTGGAGTTGGTTGATGTGGAAAGACGAGAGTTCCGGTTGAAGCGGGCGTTAGCCCCCATTCTGGATAACTATGAGTTTGTGATTCTCGACTGCCCGCCTTCTTTGGGCTTCCTTACGCTCAATTGTTTGGTGGCGGCGGAGTCCCTGTTGGTTCCGATCCAATGCGAGTATTACGCCCTGGAGGGGGTGACCGAGTTGTTCGATACCTTGTCGCGTATCCGAATGCTCCACAATCCCGGACTCATGACTGAGGGTCTTCTGCTCACGATGTATGACGAGAGGACCAGGCTCTCCTCTGCCGTTGCGGCCGACCTGAGGCAGTACTACGGTGATCTCGTTTTTAAGACGATAATCCCGCGCAACGTCAGACTGGCGGAAGCCCCAAGTTATGGCAAGCCTGTGATTCTTTATGATGTCCATTCAAAAGGGGCTGAGGCTTATTTTCAATTAGCTAAGGAGATACTCGCCAATGACACGGAAGGCCTTGGGCCGGGGGTTGAGCGCTCTGCTGTCGGTTGAGAAGCCGTCAGCCGCTGAAGAGTCCAGCCTCGTGGATATCGCCCTAATCGATCCGAACCCAATGCAGCCTCGTCTCTATTTCGACGAGGCCAAGCTCCACGAGCTCGCCCAGTCCATTAATGCCAACGGCGTGGTCCAGCCACTGCTGCTGCGGAAGATGGGGCTGCGTTACCAGCTCATCGCCGGCGAGCGCCGCCTTCGTGCTGCGTCCCTGGCTGGGCTGACACGGGTTCCTGCCGTGATCCGAGAAGTCTCTGACGATAACCTTCTGGAGCTGGCGCTGATTGAGAACATTCAGCGCGAAGAGTTGAACGCCATCGAAGAGGCCCTGGCTTACAAAAAATTGATTGAAACCATTGGGATGACTCAGGAGGTCTTGGCTAGCCGGGTTGGTCGAGATCGATCCTATATTACAAATTACCTTAGGCTTCTTCGGCTACCTGAAGAACTGCGAATGATGGTCCAGGATGGAAGGCTCTCGACGGGTCATGCGCGCACAATTCTTGGACTTGATCTCGAGAATCAGCAGAAGCAAGTGGCTCAAAGAGTCGTGAGTCAGCGGCTGTCGGTTCGTGAAACAGAGAGATTGGTAAAAAAGCTCCTGGAGCGGGGTGATATTGTAAAACCCGCCAAAAAAACGCTGAATTATGACACCAATATCCAGGCGGCTGAGAACAAGCTAAGGCGGAGATTCGGGACAAAGGTGCGAATCATTCAGCACGCAGAAAGCCTTCGGGGAAAGATTGAGATTGAGTTCTTCGACAACCAGGAGCTGAACCGGATTTATGACTCTTTGATGCAACCCGCTCAGCTCTGAAGTTGACCGACGTTGTACAATGTGCATCCAGTTGCCCCGGAGGTCGATGCAGGAGATGCAGGCACAGCCTGTAAACCGTTGTGGGGGCCTCCCTTGACCCTCTTTCGAGGGGCGTGCTAGAGTCTCACGCTTTTCACGTAGTTTGCTATCTATGACCTGAACAAGATTTCCCTTTTCTATATGACTTTCTTCCTGGCTCTTGCTGGAAATTCGATTCAGCTCGTTCCCGATGGGACGCTGCTATTTCATGTCATGCTTATCTTGATCATGGTGGCGGTCCTGAATGCCACTCTCTTCAAGCCCATCAACAAGATTTTGGCTGAACGAGACGCCACAACTCGGGGGCGCATGAGTGAGGCTCGGCAGATCGTGGCAAATGTTAGCCAGAAGCTGCACCAGTATGAGGTTCAACTGCGGGAGGCTCGTGCTGAGGGGTACAGCATGATGGAAAAGCAGCGGCTTCAATTCTTGCGGGACCGAGAGGAGCAAATTCTGCGATTGCGGACCGAAATCAATTCGTGGCTGACGGCCGAGAAGTCGGAGCTTGCCGCGGAGTCACAGAGAGTAAGAGCTGACCTGGAACGTAAGGCTACCGTTCTGGGAGCCGAGATCGCCACCCAAATTATGGGCCGGCCAGTCTCGGCAGGCTGATCGGATATTGAGAATGTACCTTTTCGGAATCCTTATGGCGGCCATTGAGGGCGCATCGCCCTGGTGGAACTATCCCGGATTCGAACTTTGGAAGTTCATTAACCTGGGATTGTTCGTCGCCGGGGCTTTGATCTTACATCGAATTTTCGGAGCGCCAATCAGAGAGGCGTTGCGCGCTCGTCGAGAGTCTATTAAGGCGGAGCTCATACGAGCCCGAGAGGAAAGAGATGACGCTCTGAAGCAGCTGGCCGAAGTTGAAGCGCGGCTAAGCGGTCTCGACGCGGAGGTCGAAGCAGTACGTCAGAGGGCAAAAATTGAAGCAGAGGCCGAGAGCGAGCGAATTAATCAAGCGACCGAGATGGAATTAACAAAGCTCCGCGAGTCAGCTCGTCGAGAGATCGAAGGCGCTGGTAAGGCGGCCGTCACTGAGCTTCGACAATTCGCGTCAAGACAAAGCGTGCAGTTGGCTGAGGATTTGATTCGCCGAGAAATTAAACCTGAAGACGATGAACGGCTGATTCGGCTTAGAGTTGACAGATTGGGAGGGCGCACGAATTGAGTTCGCAAGCCGTTGCCCGGCGATACGCCACAGCGTTAGCAGATGTCGTTCTTTCCCATGGTGAAGCCAACGAGGTTCGGAATGAATTGATCGAATGGGAGTCGCTGATCAAGTCCAGCCCCCTTCTTCAGGAAGTAATTCAAAATCCAACCATTCCCTATGAACAGAAGCAGAAAGTTATAAAAGATCTGATCGCTCGTACGAAAGTGCGGCCGACCACTGCCAACTTCCTCCAAGTCCTCTTAAGGAACCAGAGACTGTCGGATCTGCCTGAGATTAATAGGAGATTTGCGCTGTTGCTTGATGAGCGAGCGGGCGTTGTCGGCGCGCAAGTAACTTCGGCGCGACCGGTTTCAGATTCCATCAAGTCGGCGATTGAGCAACAACTCCAGCGAGTGACAGGCAGAAGGGTCCGCGTTAGCTTCGAAACCGATGAAGAGTTGATAGGCGGCATCGTGACAAAGATTGGGTCAACCGTTTATGACGGCTCAATAAAAAACCAGCTCGAGGAACTCGGAAAACGCCTGGCGGGTTGAGTACCCCAAAGGATCTATTTATGGAACACATCAAAGCAAACGAAATCAACGAGATCATACGAAAGCAGATCGAGAACTTCGAAACCGGCGTGACAGTCACCGAGATCGGAACCGTAATCAAGGTCGGTGACGGTATTGCTGAAATTCATGGCCTCGAAAAGGTGATGGCCGGCGAGCTGCTCTCGTTCCCTCACGCGGTTAGTGGACTGGCACTAAACCTTGAAGAAGAGAAGGTCGGCGCGGTGCTCTTCGGTGAGTTTCAAAAGATCAAAGAGGGCGACATCGTCAAGCGCACGGGCCGCATCATGCAGGTGCCGGTTGGTGATGCCCTGATCGGTAGGGTTGTAGATGCTCTTGGTAACTTTATCGACGATCGTGGCCCGATCGTAACGGATACGTATTATCCGATTGAACGCATCGCCCCAGGCGTAGTCGATCGACAACCGGTGAAGGAGCCCCTGCAGACCGGACTGAAAGCTATCGACTCGATGGTCCCAATCGGTCGCGGGCAGCGTGAGTTGATCATTGGCGATCGGCAGACGGGGAAAACAGCAGTTGCAGTCGACACGATCATCAATCAAAAAGGTAAAGACGTAATCTGTATCTATGTAGCCATCGGACAAAAAGCTTCGACGGTGGCCCAGGTCGTTAAGACGCTCCAGGATTTCGGCGCGATGGATTACACAATCGTGGTTAAGGCTACCGCTTCTGATCCGGCTGCGATGCAATTTCTTGCGCCGTACTCAGGCGCCGCGATGGGTGAGTACTTCCGCGATAACGGACGTCACGCGTTGACGATTTACGACGATCTTTCAAAGCAAGCTGCGGCTTATCGCGAGATCTCATTGTTACTGCGGCGACCGCCTGGTCGCGAGGCCTATCCTGGCGACGTCTTCTATCTCCACTCGCGCCTGTTGGAGCGTGCCGCAAAACTTTCAGACTTGAAGGGTGGTGGTTCCCTAACCAGCCTGCCAATCATCGAAACGCAGGCCGGCGACATTTCCGCTTACATTCCTACAAATGTAATCTCAATCACTGATGGCCAGATCTTCCTGGAAGCAGACTTATTCAATAGCGGTATTCGTCCTGCGATTAACGTCGGCAACAGCGTTTCCCGGGTCGGTGGTTCCGCGCAAATCAAAGCCATGAAACAGGTTGCCGGAACGCTGCGCATCGAGCTGGCCCAGTTTAGAGAGCTGCAGGCGTTTGCGCAGTTTGGCTCGGATCTTGATAAGGCGACTCAGGCCCAGCTGGCGCGCGGCCAGCGCCTCGTCGAGATTCTTAAACAGCCGCAATATCGGCCGATGAACGTCGAGAACCAGGTGCTCGTAATTTGGGCAGCCAGCAACGGTTACACTGATGATGTTGCAGTCGAGCAAGTTAGAGAGTTTGAAGCTGAACTGCTTCGCTTTGTTGAAAACTCGCATCCCGGTCTATTGCAGAGCATTAGAGAGAAGAAGAGTTTGACGGAAGAGATCACTGCAGACCTCAATCAGGTTCTAAAAGACTTCAAATACATGTGGGAAGAGAAGACCAGCACCGCGGGCGCGGCGACTTTGTCGACAGCAGCTCAACCCGCCGGCGCCGGTGCCTAGACGAACTGGCAACAATCGCCAATGCCGAATCTCTTAGACATTCGTCGCCGATTAAAATCGGTTAAAAACACGCAGCAGATAACCAAAGCGATGAAGATGGTATCTGCGGCGAAGTTAAAGCGTGCTCAGGAGCGTGTCGTTACGGCGCGCCCGTTTGCGATAAAGATGATGGATGTACTGGGAGAGTTGGCGAGCCGGACTGATGAGAGTTTTCGACACCCGCTCCTGGATGCGCGAGGTGACGATCGTTACCTGCTGGTCGTCGTTACTGCTGACAAGGGCCTTTGCGGAGCTTTCAACACCAACCTGATCAAGGCGGCCCAGGCTTTCATAAGAGAGCACGCCGGCAAACAGATTGAAGTCATAGCGGTCGGGCGAAAGGGAAGGGATACTTTCCGGCGCGCGGGAGCAACGCTTACGGGCGAGTATCTTGGACTCACGGGCAAGGGTCGCGTTGAATACTCTGAGGCTCTGGAGATCGCGAACGATGTGATCAAGCGCTTCACTAACGATGAGGAGTTGGATAAGGCGTTTGTGATCTACAACGAGTTTAAGTCCGTGTTGCAACAACGCGTTGTCGTCGAGCAACTTCTGCCTGTTTCTAAGTCGAAGACAGCCGAGCCGCCTTCAGCAGCCCAGGCAGTTAATCTCGTGGACTACATCTACGAGCAACCGCCGGCAGAGATCTTCAGCCGGCTTCTACCCCGTCTTATTGAGACCCAGATTTTTCGTGCGTTGCTGGAATCAGTTGCCTCCGAGCAGGGGGCCAGAATGACCGCTATGGACTCGGCTTCCAAAAATGCGCGCGAGCTCATTGATTCACTCACGTTGAACATGAACCGCGTACGTCAGGCTGCAATCACAAACGAGATCATCGAAGTTGTTTCGGGTGCTGCAGCCCAGTAACGCGGTCTCCGAACCTTTACGGCGTCTTCGGATCCTCTGAAAGATTTCCCTAAACAAATGGGCACCACTCGCGTGGCTAAGCAGGGGCGATATAGGCGATCGCTTCGAGTCAGAATTTCGCGCTATGGTCCACTGCTGCTCTGGATGGGCCTAATCTGGTTTGCCTCCACGGGTGAGTTCTCTGCCGGCAACACTTCCTTGTTCATTAGACCGTTGGTGTTGTGGTTGTTCCCAGACACCAGCGCAGGAACCATGGCGTTAATCCATCTGGGCGTGCGGAAGACGGCACACTTCGTCGAGTATGGAGTGCTTGCCTTCCTGGCTGCGCGAGCGTTCCTCACATCATCATCATTCAAGCTGCGCGGGCATTGGTTCGGTTGGGCCTTACTCGTGGTCGTCACCTATGCTTTGCTGGATGAATACCATCAGAGCTTTGTTCCGTCACGCACCGCTTCCATCTTTGACAGCCTCATTGATATTGCCGGTGGTCTCACTGTGCTACTGATCTATTGGCGGTATCAGAAAGATGATGGAACGACAACAAACGGGCGGTAATCGGGCGTTGAATTGGCGCACACCGAGCGCTCGAGCTCCCGGTCAGCGGTCGGACGAATGCGGTAGAGGCATCTCGCTAAACTAATAAATTAACTCTCAACGATTTCCTACTTTCTTGGCTGGCGCGTTTTGTGCAATATTCTAAGTAGATTCGGGTGACAATACGCCCCGTGATTTGTCCTTAAAGGAGAAAACGAAATGGGAATCATGGACTCTATCCGCTCGCAGTTTATTGAGGTCATCGAGTGGCTCGACGACTCGCGTAACACGTTGCTCTACCGTTTTCCAGTGCAAGGTCAGGAGATAAAGAACGGCGCGCAACTTACTGTGCGAGAGTCGCAGGCAGCGGTCTTTGTTTTCCAGGGACAGATCGCCGACGTTTTCAGTCCCGGGCTCTACACCATTGATGGTGGCAACACGCCGATTCTTACGAAGCTCGGGGCGTGGAAGTATGGCTTCAACTCTCCCTTCAAAGCCGAAGTCTATTTCGTCAATACGAAGCAGTTCACTGATCTCAAGTGGGGCACTTCCAACCCGGTCATGATGCGTGACACTGACTTCGGCATGGTGCGATTGCGGGCCTTCGGGATTTACTCGATCAGGGCCGTCGATCCAGGGGCATTCATAAAAGAGATAGCCGGTACCAATGCGCACTTCGTAACCGAGGACATCGAGGGCCAGCTGAAACGAACGTTGGTCAGTGGTTTTACCGATGCGCTCGGCGAGTCAAAGATCGCGGCGCTGGATCTCGCCTCAAACTACGATGAGTTGAGCCGATTCGTACGCACTAAGCTCAACGACGATTTCAAAGAATTCGGTTTAGAACTCACGAAGTTTGTGATCGAGAACATCTCGTTGCCGGCTGAAGTTGAAGCGGCAATGGATCGACGTACTTCGATGGGCGTGATCGGCGATGCCGGACGCTACGCGCAATTTCAAGCCGCAGACGCAATGCGTGATGCCGCGAACAATCCTTCCGGTGGCGCCGGAACGGGAGCAGGACTTGGCGCGGGTTTCGCCATTGGAAATGCAATGGCTGGCGCGATGACTAATGCAATGAACCAGCCTCAGGAAAACACTCCGAGTGCAGCAAAGTGTCGGAAGTGCGGTGCCGCAAATTCAGCGGGCGTGAAGTTCTGCAACGACTGCGGCGCTAAAATGGAAGTTGATATAGTTCCCTGCGTTAAGTGCGGAGCACAACTTCAAAGCGGGGCCAAATTCTGTATCGAGTGTGGCGCAAAACAAGAGAAGCAGCAGTGTGCGAATTGTAAAGCCGAGTTGAACGCCGGCGCTAAATTCTGCACTGAATGCGGGCACAAAGTCGAAGAAAGCACATAACGAAATCGCAGCTGCTATAACTTCTGCAAAGTGAGCGTGCGCGGGATTCCCTGAAGATCTTTGTAGATTTCGATCACGCCCCAGACTTTTTCATCAACAAATTCAAGTACGGCGTCGCGCTGATCGAATCCAATTTCGATCAGCAGGTGTCCGCCTGATTTCAGGACCAGATGTCCTTCAGCGATGAGTCGCTTGATCACGGCCAACCCATCGCCTCCGGGTGTGAGCGCTAGCCTCGGCTCGTGGTCGCGAACCTCTCGCTGCAAGCCTGACATTGAGTTTTCGGCTACATACGGTGGGTTAGAAACCACCAGATCAAAGCGCGGTTCTTTTTCGATTTCGTTGAAGCAATCTGAAAGTTTGAACTCGATTCGATTATCGACAGAATGCTTTTGCGCATTTCTGACGGCGACTTGCAGTGCCTCTCCGGAAATATCCAACGCAACGGCATGCGCGCTGTGAAGTTTATAAAGCAGACTTATCGCGATACAGCCAGAGCCGGTTCCCACATCGCAGATCTGAGGCAAGTCCTCGCTCGTCAACTCGAGTGCCGTCTCAACCAACAGTTCTGTTTCGGGTCGCGGGATGAGCACTGAAGGTGTGATTTCAAAGTCCAGGCCAAAAAATTCCTGGTGCCCGACGATGTACTGCAACGGCTCGCCGCCCGCCCGCCTCTCCACTAACACTTTAAAGCGACCAAGCTCTTCGTGCGAGAGTAGATCTTCTGCGTGCGTGATGATGAAGGTGCGGTCGCAGTCAAGCACGTGGGCCAACAGCGAGCCCGCGTCGAGACGTGAATCGGGCACACCAGCGCTCCGCAACACCCTCGCCGCTTCGAGAAGGATTTCCGCTATCGACACGTTCACACTTTCTCCACTTGTTGCGTTCGGGTGGTGCTTTGGGCTCAAGGGCGAATATAATACGCGCACAGTCGTTAAACTTTTAGGCGGTGGTTCTGTTGGCCCGTAGGCTGGAGGCTTTGCCAGAGACTTTTCGGAAGCGTCCGTTGATTCGAACTTTCTTTTAGGTACAGCGAACGAGTCTCGTTCCTCCCGTGGCGACAGAACCTCCGAAGCGCAAGTTTCGGGGGTTCTGGCGTAATAGGACCCCGAAGTTCAACAGAGTTTTTCAGCCTGATCTGGAGCGCAGTGGGCACACTCTATAAAAGCTTTCTCTTGTTCGGTTTGAACTGGCTGGACGCGCAGCTGACGATCCTTTGGATACGTTTGAATGTCGCGACAGAGGGAAATGCATTGATGGCGCACCTGCTGAACCAGGGAGAGGCGTCATTTCTTGGAGTAAAAATTGCCATCGGCGCATTTGCCGCTTATGTCCTTTATCGTTGTGCACATTTACCGTTGGCGCGTCGCGGGATGAAGGTGGTACTTGGCATCTACATCGCCCTAATGGTCGTGCATTTGTTAACCGGATTCTCAGCGCTTGGCTGGCATGCTCCCGAGGCCGTGCTTACATATTTCTTTAATCTTCCGCACTCAGTCCTCACCGCAATTTTCTAATCGCCTCAACATATCTGTCCAAATGACGAATGGAAAATGGAACGGCCTCTATTGACTCAACTCCATTTTTGGCATAGAAGCAGTTCGTCACTTTTACCCCCCCCGAGGTTTGCTTGATTGCTACACAAAAGGAGCCGATCTGATGAAAAGAAGTGCGTGGACTTTCGCGCTCATGGCGCTGCTGGCGATAGCCCAGTTTGCTTGCCAACCCCAGCCTGCACCGCCAACAAACGAAGCGAGTTCGACTAACCGAAACGATGTGCGCGCTGAACCAGTCGACACAGCCTCCATCGAACGTGAGCTGCTGCGGATCGAAAACGATTGGCCTCGCGTCATAAAGGAAAAGGACGTCGAAGCCGTAAGACGTGTTGAAGCTGACGATGTCGTTATGATTTATCCCGATGGCACGGTGGGAGGAAAAGCCCAGGACATCGCTGATATAGAATCTGGAGCACTGTCCGCCGAGTCAATCGAGATCAAGGATTTGAAAGTAAATGTGCTCAGCGCTGATGCTGCGGTTGTCACCGGCCACACCCTCGTGAAAGGTGGCAAATACAAGATGCCGGACGGGAAAACCATCGACATCAGCGGCGAGTATCGCTTCGCGGATACCTTCGCCAGGCGGGACGGACAGTGGAAACTGGTAGCTGGTGCTTCAGTGCCGGTAAGACAACCCGCGGCAGCAGCATCACCAGCAGCGAAGGCATCACCCGCAATGGTAGCGTCGCCAGCAAGTTCACCCGCTACTACCGGAACGCCGTAAGTTACTTGAACTTCTCAAATAGTAGTTTGCAGGTCGCGGACATGGTTCCCGACCTGCAAATTACTCCCACCTTAAGACCAGATGCCCGGAATCGAGGCGGCACAAGCGGGACAGCGACCGTCGGCAGTTACCTTGACCTGCTTGATTAGATAACCGAACCGCTCAACCAACATTTCATCGCACGATGGACAGAAAGTGTGCTCCCAACGGCCAACTCGCCCGGGCAAATTTCCCGCATAGACATAACGAAGGCCGGCAGCGCGTCCGATCTCGCAAGCCCGAATCAACTGTTCGGCAGTGGTGTTGTCGTTCGCGTTCATTCGATAGTCCTGATGAAACGCGGTCACGTGCCAGGGGATCTCAGGCGAGACCGCGGCAATAAATTCTGCGGCGCCGCGAAGTTCAGATTCCGAATCGTTAAAACCGGGAATGACGAGGGTCACAATCTCTTCCCAGAAGCCGCGCTCGTAAACCATCCTCACCGTGTCGAGAATGTTATCGACGACGCCTCCCAACTGGCGATAGTTCCGGTCGCTCATAGTCTTCAAATCAATCTTGTAGCAATCCGTCCAGGGTCGCAGATAGTCGAGCACCTCGGGAGTCGCGTTGCCGTTTGAGATGAACGCCGTGCGAAAGCCTTCCGGCTTCGCTTTCTTAAAGACTTCGACCGCCCATTCCGCGGTGATTAGCGGCTCGTTATAACTACTACCAACCAGAGACGCGCCGTAGGCTTTGGCCAAGGCAACCAGCCGATCGGCAGTGACCAATGTAGGAGAGGTTCCCGCCGCGTCATCGCGCAACGCCTGCGAAGTCAGCCAGTTTTGACAATAGGCGCAGTGAAGATCACAACCCAGCATGCCAAAAGTTAGCGTGTCTGAACCGGGAAGAACATGAAAGAAAGGCTTCTTTTCGGTCGGGTCGCAAGCGAGGGCCGCGACGTAGTTCATCGGCACATGCAATCTCCCCTGCTCGTTGAAACGAACTTTACAAATGCCGCGCTTCCCCTCCTTGATCAAGCAACGGTGTCCGCAGGCGTAGCACTTCAGCGCCCGGTTTTCGAGTGCTTCAATTAGTTCGGGCGCCGCCTCGGCGGTCAGGTTGTCGAGGACTTCGGCGAGGGGCGCTGATGAATTAGCTATCGGCATTTTGGTGAATGGAAGAAACTTGTGTACCGAAATATACTCTTTGATGGTCAGTTGTGAGTAGTCAGTTGTCGAGGACTGGACTTTGGTCTTTGACTTATTTGCGTCGTTCTGAGATTTCTATGAATGATGCAATCAACGACCGGAATAAATGCAAAGACCAAAGTCCAAAGTCCAGCGTTATGATCATAGAAACCATCACCGTCACCGCCTTTCAGCAACAGACGCGCATCCTTGGATGTGAACATACGCGGCGTGCGATCTGCATCGATCCCGGCGACGATGCCGAGCGAATAGTCGCCGCCCTCGACAAGCACGGGCTCGAGTTGCAGGCAATCACGCTCACGCACGCGCACCTGGATCACGTGGGCGGTGTAGCGGCGTTAAGAAAACTGCAGCCGCAGGCACAAATCCTTCTTCACCAGGCTGATGAATTCATGTATCGCGCTCTGCCTGAGCAGCCTGCATGGATCGGAATTCCGAGATCACAATGGCGTGCTATGGGTCTCGCCTTCGAAGAACCACCTGCGGTCGACCAGTACTGGAAAGATGGGCAGACCTACCGCGTGGGCGACTTGTCATTCAAGGTGATTCACACTCCGGGGCACACTCCAGGGCACGTCGTGCTGTTCGAGCCAACTGAGAAGAAGGTATTTGTGGGAGACGTGTTGTTCGCAGGTTCAGTGGGTCGAACTGATCTACCGGGTGGGTCGACCGAGCAATTGCTGGAATCGATCATGAAGAAACTGCTGCCACTGGGTGACGACGTTGTGGTTTATTCCGGACACGGACCCGAAACTACCCTCGGTCATGAGCGCCTAACCAATCCATTTCTCAATGGAGTTTACAAATTAGGCGCCGGACGACTGTAGCCTGACCACGCGTCTATTTCTGGCCGCGCAATCGGCTCGCCTTCAATTCTTCCCAAAGCTCTCTCAGTTGGTCGTCTAACTGGCTCGGCAGAGTCTCAACCGGAACGTTCTGTTGTTTGCAGAAGTGTCGCCAGAGTACGAAGCGCAGATCGAATTGCCCCGTCTCGTCGGAGATAATGTTGTCGACTGGATCTTCTTTGTGGGTGGCCATCTTTCAAAGCTGCTTTCAAAGGATAGGCGAAGTTTAGCAGCTTTTGCTCGCCAGAGGTCGGGTACGATCAAGCCGCGCCGGTAAGAAGTGCTGAGTACGGGAAGAAGTTTCGAGTTTCAAGTTTCAAGTTCCAAGTTTCGAGTTCCAAGTTTCAAGTTTCTAGTGCCTCGCGACCAGTAACTTGAAACTTGAAACTAGAAACTACTTCCCGGAACTCAGCACTCAGTACTCAGTACTCAGCACTTTTCCCTCCAGAGGCTAACTGCCGCTCTTCAGATATATCTCGCCGGTGGGTTTCTCCACGCCAGCCTCGGGTTCGAGCGTGATCGCAAAAACTGCGTTTAGTGCGTGATCTGGAATTTGGTCTTTTAGCGTTCCCGTTCCCGAGCGATCGGTGTGGAAAACCTTGCCCGGTAACGGCTGACCGCCGGCAATAAACCAGAGTTGGTAAGCCTTCCCCGTGGGAGCGGGTGGCAGGTCTTTGGTCATTAAGATCGCGCGCCCAGTCTGATCATAAGCGAGGGTGGCGTGAGCGGTGGGCGCCATCTTCGTGCCGGCTAGCGCAGTCATGCGCGCCCCTGGCCCGGTAAGTATCGTGAGTGCGTCGCGTTGCTCATTGAGTTCCCGGTTAATCTGTTCCGATTGGTTCGTGAGTAGCGCGATCTCTTTCCTGTTCTCGTTGTTCTGTCTCCACATGAGAGCAAGGCCGATTGCACTGACCACAAACAGGACGCTCGCGGCAATCGCGGCCCAGGCCTGCCAATGGGACGCTGGCCTTGAGGCGACCGTGGGCATTTCGATGACCTTCGCCGCCTCTGAATCCCAGCGCAAACGTTCAAACATTGGCGTGCTGATACTGCTCAAAATCCTGGCGCGAAGTTCTGGAGAGGGTTGCAACGGCTCGGCATCAAGGGCGAGGAAAGCCGCCGTCTCTTCCCAATCACCTATTTCCAGACGACATTCTTCACAGCTTGCGAGATGCACTTCGAGAGTTCGTGCTTCACTCTCGTCGAGCGCCCCCAGCGACTGTGCAGCCAGCATCTGTTTGTAATCGTCGTGCGCCATTACTTTCAGTGTAAATTGTCCAGCTGCTTGCCCAGTAATGCTCGCAGTTTACTCATGCCGGTCCGCATGCGAGTCTTTACTGTGCCGAGGGGAGTGTCGAGCTTCTCCGCAATCTCTGATTGGGTTAAGCCGTCAAAATAGGCCAGCGTCAAAGTTCGCCGCTGTTCGTCGGGTAATTCACTCAGCGCGCTTGAAACGATCGCTCGTCTCTCAGAGTTGTATGCATCAAGGGCCGCATCGGAAATTTCGTCAGAAGCCTCTGCCGCGGCCGATTCGGCCAGACGCTGCCGCGCGCCAAGCACCCGCAGCCGATCAATTGCGCGACTTCGTGCAAGCGTTACAAGCCATGTAAAGGGCTTTCCTCGCTGCTCGTCAAAATCCGAGGCTCGCCGCCAAACCTGCAACAGGACCTCCTGCAAAACGTCCTCCGCTTCCTCGCGGCTGTTCAATATACGCATCGTGAGTCCAAAGAGGATTAAGCGGTAACGATCGTAAAGTGATGCCAACGCCTGCTCATCGCGACGGGCAATCGCATGAAGCAGGTCAACATCGGAGACTTGTGCGGGATTGGGTTGCAAGCGGAAGACGAGCGCGCCGGCGGAAAAGTACGGGCTGGCCGGCGCGCTGCAGGTTATTCAGCGATCACGCGATCGTGATCTCGTCGGACAAGTACACGTCTTGAATGGAATTCAAAAGCTCGACACCTTCGTTCATCGGGCGTTGGAATGCCTTGCGACCCGAAATCAGCCCCATGCCTCCGCCGCGCTTGTTGATTACCGCGGTACGCACGGCTTCTGCCAGGTCGCTCGCGCCTTTTGATTCGCCACCTGAATTAATGAGACCGGCGCGGCCCATGTAACAATTGGCCACCTGATAACGAACCAGATCGATCGGGTTGTCAGTCGTGAGCCTTTCATCGACCAGCTTATGGGTCTTGCCATATGAGCCGCCGAGTTGCTTCTCGACCGCCTTATAGCCACCCACTCGCTCCGGAAGCTTCTGTTTAATGATGTCGGCTTCAATCGTAACGCCAAGGTGATTTGCCTGTGCGGTGAGATCCGCCGCCGTGTGCATGTCTCCCTCAGGACTTTTGAACTTTGAGTTGCGCAGATAGCACCAGAGGATGCAGCCCATGCCGAGCTCATGAGCTTCAGCAAAAGCGTTTGCGATCTCGGTCAACTGACGAGTTGACTCGTCTGAGCCGAAGTAAATCGTAGCTCCGACCGCGACCGCGCCCAAATTGTGCGCTTCCTTCACCGTGCCGAAAAGCACCTGGTCAAACTTATTCGGCAACGTCAGCAATTCGTTGTGATTGATCTTCACGATAAAGGGAATCTTGTGAGCGTACTTACGGGCCACGGAACCCAATACTCCGAAGGTCGACGCGACGGCGTTGCAACCGCCCTCGATAGCCAGCTTCACAATGTTCTCCGGATCGAAATAAAGCGGGTTGGGAGCGAACGAGGCCCCCGCGGAATGTTCAATTCCCTGGTCGACCGGCAGGATCGATAAGTAGCCGGTTCCGGCCAGGCGGCCGTTGTTTAAGAGAGACTGCAACGAACGTAAAACGGTGGGCCTGCGATCGGAATATACCCAAACACGATCGATGTAATCCGGCCCCGGCAGATTTAGCTGCTCTTTCGGGATAGTCTGGGATTTATGGTCAAGCAACAAACGCGCGTTGTCGCCGAGCAATTCTTCAATGCGGCTGATCGGCGTGGCCCGTTTCAGTTCGGTAGCCATGGGTTACTTCCTCCTGGATAAAATGGCAGTGTAGAGCGGAATTAGGGGCATTTCGAGGTCGAAATTATAACACACCGCATGAGTTGCCAAAGATGGCTTGGCCGTTCGGCGGACGGAAGTGAGGTTGCATTACCGTAATCTGTTTGTAGCTGAAGTCGAGGTCTTTGACTCGCAGCCTCAGGCATTCTCGCAATCGCATTCAAGTGCCGTAAAGCAAGCTGGCCATCAACCAGTTCTGCCGGTCGAGGTGAGATAAGAGAGTTTTCGTTTCCGCTGGGTGAGCACAACAGGGAGCCGCTTTGGTCGCTTAGCCCGCTCGACATTTTCGAGCCAGGGTGGTTCCAGTTTGAGAACCCTCTTATATAAAAAGAGGAGCGCGGCCAGCGCCTGATTCTGGGTTGAAGCAGCTACGTGACGCTCTACCGCGAGTTAGGTCAGGAACTGGCTGCCTTCTGCGGCCCAACTGTGCTGGGTGGCGCTTGTTATGAAAGAGAATGTACTGTTTGATCCAATTGGCGTAGGTCTCTTCTGTGCGAAAACTGTAGTGGAGTGTGCGGATGAGGTCGCGCACTTCCTGAAGGGGTTTGGGCATGGTAAGGCTCCTGTATCTGACAAGTGGAATGAGCTGCTTGAGCTGATATTTCCAGCGGCAACTCCCAATTAGTCGGCAACTAGTAATGAGAGGATCGAGTAGTAATGAGAGGATCGAGCCGCCCTGGTTTCAGCGTCGGCTTTTACGTTCTTGAACGGTATCCTTACACCCAATCTGTTACAACACGACTTCGCGACTTTTGCTGGATTTCTTGGAGCCCGGCCGGAACTAGATAGCAATAAGTAGCGTTGCAACACGAGACTTAATGATCTAATTAAAAGTTCGGCATCTATTGTTAGGCTAAGGGAACGATCAGAATTGAATTGGAAACGCATCTTACTGGTTGCGATCGCACTTGAGATTTTGAAGGTCGCGTTCCTTCTGCTGGCAATCGATTCTCTTCCGGAAACAACCAGTGAATTTATCAACATGGTTTTCGCGATGGCGTTGTGGCTTCTCATTCTTCCTGAAATGTTAGTCAGTCATGAGCAGGGCCCTCACGGTATTGTGGCTAGAATGGTCATGTTTAGCGCCGGCACCGTAGTTAACTTCATTTTGGTTGGTATTGTTGTCTCGATCTGGAAGAGCAGAAAAGCAAAATGTTGAAGGCCGAGTCTAATTCCTAACCGATGCCGAACAAAGCCTTGCAGCTGACGGCGCGATAGCATATTTCTCAAGTAACTTCTTTCCTTCAGCTTGAATGCTGTTCGCGCGCCGCAGCTGAAGGCCATCAGCGTTAGACGGCGTAGGTTGAGCAACGTGAACGCGTCTCGAAGGATAGGTACACGATGGGAAAAATGAAGGCGTATGCAAACTTCGATGAATACCTGGAAGCCCAAAGTCCAAAGAACCAGGCGATCATCGGCGCGCTTCGAATGTTCGTGAAACGCATTGAGCCTAAGCTGAGCGAGGCCGTGAAGTGGGGAAACGGATGTTGGATCGGAAGTACGGGACCCGTAGCATACGTGTACTCCGATACGCAGTATGTGCAATTTGGCTTCTTTAACGGATCCTCCTTGAAGGATCCGAAGGGATTGCTTGAAGGCAAGGGGCAGTACGTGCGGCACATAAAGGTCCTTAACCGTTCTGCGATCGACGAGCCGGCATTTGC
The DNA here is from genome assembly GCA_041742785.1 of Pyrinomonadaceae bacterium. GTDB lineage: Bacteria > Acidobacteriota > Blastocatellia > Pyrinomonadales > Pyrinomonadaceae > PSRF01. Next base: position 82,024 of record JBGTOA010000025.1, read on the forward strand.
GGCACTACTCCGGCAAGCGGCGCATTCGCGCTAGGAATCTCATGCGTCGCCGTCAGCCTATAAAGCCTTGCAGCTGACGGCGCGATAGCATGCTTCTCAAGTAACCTTCTTCCTTCAGCTTGAATGCTGATCGCGCCGCAGCTGAAGGCCGTTGTTATGCCTCTAAATCGAATGATCAAAGGACTCACATATACTCAGTTCCTCATTGTTGCCACGCTGGCAGTAGCTTTGCCGTGTGTTGCGCTTGCGAATAACGAAGGATGCTCTCGCAGAGATCCGTCGCGTGCGGCTCAGTTTATTTCTTATGAGGGTATAGCTGAAGGGTCATCGGAGTCTGACGTTCGACTGAGATTACACAACAACTCTGATTGCCAAATCATTATTGAAACCAATGATCGTGAACCCTTTGTGCTTCGCGGTGAGAAGAACGTAGCTCTTCATTATCTATCGCATGATCGGCGGCGCCAGACCCTGGAGCCCGGATATGGGTGGGGCGATTCGGTCTTCACGGTGGAAATCCGAGGCGGCGACTCAGTTTGGTTTCGTGTGCCCCTGGCCCAGTTCAACAGGCACCTCGATGTGGCAGTGCCGTTTAAGTTCGCGTGGGACGGGAATCATGTCGGTGCAGGAGGCGTTGGCGGGGTCACGCATTATGTTTATTTCCTCGTTGATGATATTCCATCGAAGAATCGGCGGCGAAAGTAGCCTATCCGTCGAGGCATAACCACGCCATGCAGCCGACGAGAATCAGCGTGCCTCTCATCGACAACTTGGCCGTACTTTAGTTGGGTGCGCGCGGCTGATGGCGAGCGTTGGGCATCTCGAGATTGAACCTCATGCCTCGTGCAGACCTCGACAATTTATTAAGCGCGTGCATCCCTTTTGCTCAGCAAATGCTGACCAAGCATGGGGCGTTCTTTCCATTCGGTTGTACGATGACAGCCAGCGGAGAAATCAATCTCACGGCCGGCTACGACGATAAGCTCGACATTGGCGCGTCGGAAATAGCCGACTTGTTGCTTGAAGGGTTCAGAGCAGGAGCTAGATCGGGAGAGCACAAAGCAGTCGCATTGTGTGTTGATGTTCGCGTCGATGCTCCGGACGACTCAGGCAAAACCGACGCGATTCGTGTGACGTTGGAGGAAAATGAAGGCGAAGCGGTGAATGTGTTCATGCCGTATCGAAAGCGGCTGTTACGTGGCATTCAGTGCGGGGAAATATTCGCCTCCCCTGCTGACTAATCCGTCTTTGTCTAACGGCATGCGCAACAAAGCCTTGCAGCTGACGGCGCGATAGCATGCTTCTCAAGTAACCTTCTTCCTTCAGCTTGAATGCTGATTCGCGCGCCGCAGCTGAAGCGCAGGGTTAGACGTTGAAAAGAAGCCATTCGGAGGCGCATATGTCGGTACCGAAGACCAAACCCACGGAAGTCAGTGTCGAGAGTCACATCGCTGCTATTGCGAACGAGGAGC
>JBGTOA010000046.1:0-5819 GCA_041742785.1 Pyrinomonadaceae bacterium
CACCAAAAGAAATGGGAGCAGGAAGTCCTATCGCGGGAATAATCTCCTTCAACGAGGGCTTTTTATAAAATGGATTAGATTATTCTAAATCAAGGATAAGTAAGTAACGTTTCGTTCAAAGCACCGAAATGCTTTGACAACGTAGGCGGGCTATGGCGTAAGGTGACTTTCCTTCAGTTGCAATTCTAAATCGAGCGGACACACTGGGTTTGCAAACACGGAAGCATTGCTGCGCTCTTGGCCTGATGGCGAAGGTACCGCTTGTAGGGGCGGTAAAGACTCGGCTCGTGCCACCATTGACTCCGGAAGAGGCGGCGAATCTTCACATCTGCTTTCTACGGGACATGTCAGCCAGCATCGCCGAAGTGATGGCCAGGAAGCCGGCCGAGGGCGTTGTCGTCTATACACCCGTCGGCGCAGAAGATGCCTTTGATGGAATTCTTCCGCGGGGATTCCAACTCCTGGGGCAACGTGGCGAATCTCTTGGGGAGCGACTATGCAACGCGACTGAAGATCTCCTGGAAGAATACGGTTCATTGTGCCTGGTCAACTCTGATAGTCCGACCCTTCCCGGAAGTCTATTTGATTTAGCCATCGAATCCCTGTCGCATGATGGCGATCGGGTTGTTCTTGGCGCTGCTGCGGATGGTGGGTATTACCTGATTGGACTCAAGAACATCCATCCCAAATTGTTCGACCGAATTGCCTGGAGTACAAGCGAGGTTCTTGCTCACACGGTTGAGCGGGCTGCCGAGATTGGGCTTGAAGTCAAACTACTGCCTCAATGGTACGATGTTGACGATCCCCCGACGCTAAATCAACTTTGCGAAGAGTTGTTTTTGTCACCTCGGCAAGACGGCAATTATCCCGCGCCGCACACTCGCGAATACCTTGCTAAGCTCATCAAATCACGGCGCATCTTTCCGGAGTTTGCCGGACCTACCACGACCTAATGACCGACATTCAGTTCTGGTCCGAGGATAATCACTTCGGAGTAAGAATCGAAAGCGAGAGCATTTCCAAGAAGTTGGGTTACTGCAGTAGAGTCTACGCCAACAGAAACAGGCGGCATCTTGCTCGGTCGCTATTTGAGACGATGTACGCCGAGTTGCGCCAGTTTCTCCTGCGATGGAGATAGTTAGGGCCGATTCAGTCTTGAACAGTTTGAGCGGTGCTTTGTAGTGATCGATGGGTTGAGGAAATCTAGCGAAACCCTGCTCATCGGTGAGCCCAGGAAACTCATCGGACTCTCCCTAAGAACCGGAGTACAAATTAACTCCTCCATCATCAAGTTTCGAAACGAGCTACAGCGCTCCGCAGTAATCTGGAGGACACAACGTCGGTTTGGGCGGCAGTAATCAGGACGTAAGGGCCGACTTCAATGCCGGCAACGTAAAGATCAGAAAGTTTCGATGATTGAACGTTGACTCCATCTGCCGTCACGTTCCGGTCTTTGTCTAAAGGCTGGCTATCGTTTCGCCGTACGAACAGTGAAGCCTCGTTGCCGTCGTCATTTCTGTATATGAGATGAAGGAACTTCTCACCGTTTAGTACGCAGACTCGGGCGCGAACGAGTTGGTACTGAAATTCAGTTGTAATCGGCGCGTGCTTATTGTGTCCAACAAAGGATTCTTCCACGTCCGCGATCGCTTGTGGTGTACGCGCCCAATCGGTGTCTTCTGACTGCTGGCCACACATTCTGTGATTTTCCGCGGCCGCTCTGAATAGCGGGTTGGCAACTACATCGACTAAATTCGGCAACAGAAAGAATGAAATAGAAATAAACAGAATTGCAGCAGCGGTCGCCACCGTCCACGCGGGAATTCTGGGCAACGACCACTCGAGAAGCCGCTGATGTCGAGCAATAGTTGCGGCTTCGATTGAAGCCCGCAGATTTCTGTTATCGGTCTCAACACTCTTCACCGCACGAGCAATAAGCTCGTTCTGCAAGCGAAGTGCTTCCATCTTGCGGTTGCAGACGACGCAGGACTCCAGGTGCTCTGAAACTGCGCGGGTTAACACAGCGTCCAGCTCACTATCCACGTAGAACTCAAGCAATTCAGACGTACTCTTACAATCGTTCATGATTTGTTACTTCAGAAATTTCTGCTCGTTTTGGTTGCTGATGAGTGGCCGGCGGTTTGCCCGTCCTAATCGCTGCCGTAACTGTGTGCGTGCCCGGTTTAGTCTGGACATGACAGTTCCCATCGGAACTTCGAGCGCGTGAGCCGCGTCTTTATAAGACATCTCCTCGACCACGACAAGAAGCATTACCTCACGATGCTCGGCAGATAGTTGATCGAAAACCTCCAGCATTTCGAACTCGTCCAGCGACGATGAACGATCAAAGCGTAATAGGTTTTCGACCTTAGTTTCTTCGATCGGAACCAATGTTTGCTTGTCCGTCGCCCTCTTCTTGATCACGTTAAAGAGAATACGAAACAACCATGCTCGGCAGTTCGTCCCCTGCTGAAATGAGCGCCAATATCTCCAGGCCTGTAAGTAGGTCTCTTGCACAGCATCTTCTGCCTCCTCTCGCGACCTACAGAGGCGCATCGCTGAACGCACCAGGGCATCCAGATGGGCGAGCGCTTGAGCCTCAAATTCATCGCGTTGGCGACGCGAGAGTCGGCTAAACAATAGGGTTTCCCTCTCTTCTCTAACTGGTAAGCCGGAGCAACTTGGCCAAGTGGCAGCCTACCAGGCCCGCGCTCTCTACAAGTCTGCCGCGAACCATTTTATTCCCCCACACCATCGGGCGATGGTCGTGGTCGGCCCGTACTTGTTGAGCGGGTAGCTGCTACGCCGCCAGTTTCCAAGTGAGTTTAAGGCTGCGCCTGAGGCAAGTCTGTAACGAGCATTACGCTCGACTTAGTCGGGGGAATAAACAAGACGGACGCTGACTTATAGGAAGTGAATACAAAATTCCACAATTAAAAAGCGAGACGGTTGCAGAACTCTATGAGCGCCGCCTCATGAACTGTCCTGCCGATTTTTGACGGACGTCTCAATCACGAAAGGAGTGGACATGGCAGAAGATTCTATTGCTTCGATTAGTGGGCAAACGTCGCGATTCAGTCTGGGAAGGGCCCTGATCGCCGGACTTATCGCAACGGTGATTATCACGATCTCGATGGCGTTGTTCGGCATGAATATCATGAAAAGCCTGGGATCGATGATTCTTCCCGCATCTGGAACCGGAACGCAGTATTTGCTGGGGGGATTAATCCATCTAATGGTGGGCGTTGGATATGGTGTGCTGTACGCACTGCTGGTAGCACCTGTAAGAAGGTGGGCTGCCGTTATGAAAGGTCTCGTTTTCGGCCTTTCAATCACTGCGATCGCCCTGGCTGCGATGCCGGTTATGGCCTCGATGATGAGTAAGGGCGGAACGTCGAACCCCTGTGGGATGCAAGCCGGCGCCAACAATCCCTGCAACCCGTGCGGAGGAAAAGCGGCCGGCGAAGAGCAAGCCAATCCCTGTAACCCATGTGCCGCTAAATCACCAAAGACCACACAAGACAATCCCTGCGCCGGGAAGAAGGCGATTGACCCGAATGCTCAATCCAAAGTGTCGAATCCATGTAACCCATGTGCAAAAAGTGACGCAAAATCCGCGTCAGCCCAAACATCGCCACCGAATCCCCGTAACCCTTGCTCAACTAAACAAGCGAATGTCGCCGACGGCTCTGCTCGGTCAGCTTCAAAGACCGGCACAAATCCGTGCAATGTTGCTGCCGCAGGCAATCCGTGTAATCCATGCGGCAGTAGTGGGGCGAGTCCTTACAGCGGGTTGATTAGTCTGATCAATCACGTGATCTATGGCCTCGGACTAGCACTCGTATACGGTCGCGGTGGACAACCTTCCTGATAAGTTAGGAAAAAAGAGAGTTATGCGTGCATGGTTACATTGGAAGCTTCTAGCGGTCTTTGTTCTAGCGGTTGGAGCGTTATCAGCAACCGCCTTCTGGCTGGAGCGCAGTGAACAAATTGATCCTGAAGCAAGACATTATCAGTGGGGCAGTGGACGAACCATTGCGGCTGTCCCACCGGATGACATGGTTCTGGTGACAGGCGGTGATTACGTCATTGGCGACGATTCGCCGGAGCCGGCAGATGACGCACCGCCACGTCGTGTTCGGATTGATAGTTTTTACATTGATCGACACGAAGTAACTAATCGCGAGTTTCAGCGTTTTATAAACAACACTGGGTATTTGACTGCGGCCGAACGAGAGGGCGGTGCCTGGGTATACAGGGGCGGCGAACGCGACTGGATCTATCTTGAGGGAGCCAATTGGCGACACCCCATAGGAGGCGACAGCTCAAGTGAAGGCGCCATGGACCATCCGGTTGTGCTGGTCTCGTGGCTCGACGCAAACGCTTATGCACAATGGGCGGGGAAGCGTTTGCCCACTGAGGCCGAGTGGGAGGTGGCTGCGCGTGGGAGCAAGACAGCCACCTTTCCGGGCAATTTGGTCGTGCGAACAGAATTAAATGAATCGCAGGATAGAAGCCCTGATCATGCTGTTCACAACGGAAAGGACAATGATAAAGGAGCGCGGCATCCTTCAGCGGGCGATCACAGCATAATTACAGGCCCAACAAACGTTGCGCCGGACGGTAAGGCGAATATTTGGCAAGGCAACTGGCCAGAGAGAAACGAAATACAGGACGGTTATTTTTACACGTCGCCTGTAGGAGCATTCGAGCCCAACCAACTCGGCCTGTACGACATGATTGGAAATGTGTGGGAGTGGACCGCGGACTGGTACGCGTCCGACACTTATCGCTCGTCGGGTGTGTCCCGCAACCCGATTGGGCCAACTTCCGGAACGCTCCGCGTTGCGCGCGGCGGTTCATGGTTTTGTTCGGCAAATTACTGCGGAGCATATCGGCCTGGTTTTCGTGGAAAGAGTCCACCGAATAGCAGCTTCAATAACGTCGGTTTCCGTTGTGCACGTGACGTCACCAGGTAGGATTTGAAGGAACAAAGAATGAGGTTGAACAGTCTTAGGACCTGGTTTGCGATCATTTTAAGTTCATACATTTCTTTGTATGCGGTCTCATGTGAAGCGCAACGAAGCATTGGCCGCAATCAGGACGTGCGCTTCGCCGGCTGGCGCACAGATGTTTCAAAGAGATCTGTTGATCTCGATGAAATAATCTCCGGAGGACCCACCAAGGATGGAATCCCAGCAATCGACCGCCCCACTTTCGTTTCGGTGGACGAAGCGCGGTCGTGGGTCGGAGACAAGGAACCGGTAATCGCTGTTGAGATTGAAGGTCAGGCGCGGGCCTACCCGCTGCAGATTTTGATCTGGCACGAAATCGTAAATGACGAAATAGATGGCATACCTGTGACCGTCACCTTCTGCCCTCTTTGTTATAGCGCGCTGATTTTTGATCGGAGACTGGATGGTCGCACTCTCTCATTTGGTGTCTCGGGGTTACTAAGACACTCCGACATGGTGATGTACGACCGCGAGACCGAATCGTGGTGGCAGCAGTTCACAGGCGAAGCGATAGTCGGCGATTTAACGGGTAAGAAACTGCGGCAACTGCCCGCGCAGATCGTCGGCTTCGCACAGTTCGCCGAAGCGCACCCGGCGGGACGAGTTCTTTCACGCGAGACCGGACACCGGCGCAACTATGGCAGCAACCCTTATACGGGATACGACGACATCAACGCGACGCCCTTTCTGTATCGCGGCAAGAAGGACGATCGTCTGAGACCCATGGAGAAAGTCGTAGCCGTGGAAATTAATGGAAAATCCAAGGCGTATCCGCATGCGATCACACTTAAGCAGCGCGTCGTT
>JBGTOA010000064.1:0-190367 GCA_041742785.1 Pyrinomonadaceae bacterium
GGGACTATGAAAAAACTGGTACTGATGTCCGCGACGCTTTTGGCTGTTGCGACCTGGGTCGTGCTTCACCGATCCGCAGCGCAAGTTCGGTACGTTCCGAAAGCGCAATTCTGCACCATTCTTTCCAGTGGACTCTGTTCAATGATTCCAGGTTACATAGGACCCGACCCCCTTCTGAAGAGCGGGCTTGGTTATTCGGGGCTCTTTGGACCGCTACCGACCTCCGCGAAGAACGACGTGCAAACGCCGTTCGACAATATGGCCTGGCAGATGTTTGTCGGACTCAACTGGGCCGCTAGCGCCAGGAAACAGCCGGCAGCCAAAGGATTGACAGTGAAGGGCCCGCGAGTTTTTCAAACCTATCGAAAGGTTAGCGCGCTCTTCGGCAATTCACCGGTGACAGCTTCCTGCAGCAATCCAACGGGCTTGCCGGTCTTTACGATCGGCTCCGACGGCAAAGGAAACCCGATGCCCAATAACGAAGAATATTTTCAGGCCTCGACCAACCTCCCCCTGGTTGATATCAATGGCAATTGGACACTTTACGAACGTCGCGTTAACGATATCGAGGCCCAATATTTGTTGGCCCCTAACGGGCAGCCCAGCCAGACGCTCACCACTCAGGCAGGGCAAACAAATTTCATCAAGAGCAATCCAGCCGGCGCCCAATTCACGGCATCGTCAGCCAGCCCCCTGGGGAGAAACGGCTCAATCGAGATCAAGACTTCGTGGCGCATCATTAATCAGAGCGCCGGCGATGATCCATCACGCTACTACACACAGAACGCAATGGTTACTGTCCCTGCCGATCTGGTAAGCGGCGGCCAGCAGGTTTGCGCGAGTGTCACGCTTGGTCTGGTGGGTATGCACATCATCCAACGTAATCCGGTCGATAAGAACAATCCCAAATTATTGCCGCAATGGATTTGGGCGACCTTCGAGCACGTGGACAACGCACCCATGGCACAGTCGCCGTGCAACGTTTCCACCGCCTGCGACAAGAGCGCAGATTGGATCAACCAGCCGAGTTGTGGTTCGGCTGCCCCCGCCACCGGGGTGCGCTATTCCTACTACAACCAAAGCGCCAGCGCTTCGGGTACCAACATCCAACCCGCGCCCGGTAGCGGGACAAGCTATCCCTGGAATTCAACTTCGCCTTATGCGAAAGGCGGCACGACTTCGGCCACCGCAATGCCGCAAGCCACGCGTTGTTGGTCTATCTACCCAACTACGGCCCAGCTCAATACACAGTGGCAACGCGCTCTGGCAGCGGTCAAGACGCCGTTTAAGAACTATATGCTGATCGGTACGCAGTGGGGTGGCGCCGTCGAACCGCGCGAAGGTAATCCTCTACCGGTCAACGCGGTGCCCGCGATGCTCTCGAACATCACGCTGGAGACCTATATCCAGAACTACACGGGCAGTCTCACAAACGGACCCGGACCGGGCTCGTGTGTGGGCTGTCATAGCTTCGCCACCTTAGCGGTGGGCAACCCCGCGCCGACAGCGGACTTTAGTTTCCTGCCGGGCCTGGCACAACCAGCAACCGCGCGTAGCAAGATCAAGACACCGAGGTGAAGATGTGTGGGAAAGAAGGACCTTGGTAAAGGAATGCCCGAACAAAAAGTGAGTCCTTTTCCTGCGGTTGAGATTTACCGCGAAGAGTAAACCCGCCCCCGTCCCGACTGATCCAGGCGACTTCTCTTTGGCCCCTTGGGTGAATGATTTACCTCCAGTAACCGGGACGCCGTAAATCCACCTAAGAAATGATGGTTAAGAGCGTCCGGCGCTAGTCCTTCCAGCCCCAGGGAGCCGCCGGAGCGTTGACGGGCGTTTTCAGATCGAATTTGATACTGATATATCTTTCGGAACCCATGCGGCGAAGGTTATAACTGAAGTGCTCGCCGGGAATCAGCTCGATCCACCAAACGTTGGGGACGGCCGCCGGTATGATGTTAGCCGTTTCCTGATCGGCCGGAAACATCTGTCGCGTCGGCATGCCAACACTCGTGGTCCAACCGCCGTACATCGTCACCTTGTCAGGCGTGCCATCCTGGTGTCGATGATCGTGCCTGAGCAAGATCCTGTTTTCGCGCACAGTCAACACCCACGTTCGCGAACGGTCTTCCCCAACAACGAACGGAATGCGGATACGGTCCTTCTCGCATGAACGAACGTGCATTACCAGAGCCTTGTCTTTGAACGTCGTATCATCGGCCGGCGCCGCGGCCACCACCCCGCCGAAGGCTTTGCCGCAGAGCTTTTGCAGTTCCTTCCAAAAAATCGTGTTTGGGCGATCGGCTTGTGCCTGCACTGCTACCGTCGCGACTGCGATGAAACACAGAAGGAGCAGAATTCGTGTCATGGGCTTCATAACGTTACAAGGATGGGCGAGCATCTGGTTATCCTCCGAATCTCAATTCTTAAATACCAAGTTACGTTGGAACAAGGCGCTACGCTTCGCCTTTTCGGTCGAAGAAAGAATGTCACCAAGAATCACCGCGGGACTCGATGTCAATTGAGAAATCTTAATGAGTTCTCGAATCAACAACTCTAAGAGCGCCGAGAATTCAACTGCAACCGTCATGACATCCAGTGGCTTTAGACTGTCCAAATCATTTGCGTACCTGAGCGAATCGTGCTCTCGGTGCGCGGACAAAACGTTGCGTATTGTCTTTAGAAACTCTCGATGTTTGTCCCAGAACTTGTTGAAGTCCGTCTTAACGACGTTAATTCTATCAAAGATATCCTGGGGGACATTAAGAGCTTTCAAAGCAGTCCGGAATTCTTTACCCAGCAACTGACGCATGTCTTCTGCCGCTTCATACAACAGGACAGCCTCCTGCTTGGCAATGAAGGCCCTGCGGCGGTCGCCGGTCGCTTGCACAAGATCGTTTGTGAAACACGCGAGATCCTGATCCAACAAGAGGACGTAAAGGCTCACTCCTGTTGCATCTTCCTTTGCTTGCGATAGATCTCAGCGGTCGCCTGAATGATCGACTTTATCTCCTCCGAATGTTTCATTGCGTGAGCTACTGATAAATCTCTCCGCCACTTGCAACAAACTCCTGAGCCTTTTCCTTCATTCCTACCTCGAGCGCCGCAGCTTCGTCAATTTCCTTTTGCGCAGCATACTCTCGAACGTCCTGGGTGATCTTCATCGAGCAGAAGTGTGGGCCGCACATGGAACAGAAGTGGGCCAGCTTGGCGCCCTCCTGTGGCAGTGTTTCGTCGTGATACTCGCGTGCGACTTCCGGATCGAGCGAAAGATTGAACTGATCCTCCCAGCGAAACTCAAACCGCGCTTTCGATAACGCGTTGTCGCGATACTGGGCGCCGGGGTGGCCTTTCGCAAGATCAGCAGCGTGTGCGGCGATCTTGTACGCAATCACGCCGTCTTTCACGTCCTTCTTGTTCGGCAAGCCGAGATGTTCCTTCGGCGTGACATAGCAAAGCATCGCCGTTCCGTACCAACCAATCATCGCTGCGCCAATTGCCGACGTAATGTGATCGTAGCCCGGCGCGATATCGGTGGTCAGCGGTCCCAAGGTATAAAACGGCGCTTCCCCGCAACTCTTGAGCTGCTTGTCCATGTTCTCTTTGATCAAGTGCATCGGCACGTGACCGGGTCCCTCAATCATCACCTGGCAGTCGTACTCCCAGGCGATCTTCGCCAACTCGCCCAGCGTCTCGAGTTCGGCAAACTGAGCTTCATCATTCGCGTCCGCTATCGAACCCGGCCGTAAACCATCGCCCAGCGAGAACGAAACGTCATAGGCCGCCATGATTTCGCAGATCTCTCGAAAGCGAGTATAGAGAAAACTCTCTTCGTGATGTGCCAGGCACCACTTGGCCATGATCGATCCGCCTCTGCTCACGATTCCCGTGGTTCGTTTCGCCGTCAAAGGGACGTAAGGGAGGCGCACGCCCGCGTGAATAGTAAAGTAGTCGACGCCCTGCTCAGCTTGTTCGATGAGCGTGTCGCGAAAGATCTCCCAGGTAAGTTCTTCCGCTTTACCACCCACTTTCTCGAGTGCCTGATAGATTGGCACGGTGCCAATCGGCACCGGTGAGTTGCGCAAGATCCATTCGCGCGTGGCGTGAATGTTTTTTCCGGTGGAAAGGTCCATTACCGTGTCCGAACCGCAACGTATCGACCAACGCATCTTCTCGACTTCATCATCGATCGAAGAAAGGACGGCGGAGTTACCGATATTGGCGTTAATCTTCACCAGGAAGTTGCGGCCGATGATCATCGGCTCAGACTGGGGATGAGTAATGTTCGCAGGAATGATTGCTCGGCCTCGAGCGACCTCATCGCGCACGAACTCTGGTGTGACGTATTCCGGTAGCGCCGCACCGAACGCCTGACCTTTATGCTGGTGATAAAGCGAATCCCGCGACACGTCTGTAGCGGCGCGTTGTTCACGGCCAAGATTCTCGCGGATTGCAATGAACTCCATTTCCGGCGTGATGATTCCCTGGCGGGCATAGTGGATTTGCGTCACACAGCGTCCCGGTTTGGCGCGCAAAGGTCGCCGTCCGTGTACCGGAAAATCCTCAAGCCTGCCCTTCTCCTTCGCACGCGCCTGGTCAGCAGCAGAAAAAGTAAGATAGCCATCGTCAATGGGTTTTAGGTCGCGGCCTTCATAACTCTCCGTATCGCCGCGACCGGCGATCCACTCGCCTCTTGTTGGCGGCAGGCCCTGGCGCACATCACAACAAACATCCGGATCGCCCCATGGCCCGCTCGTGTCATAGACGCGCACCGGATCATTGGCTTCGAGCTGTCCGTTAAAGTTTCGCGAGGCGTTGAGATCGATCTCGCGAAACGGTACGCGAACGCCGCCTTGCTCGCCTTCGATGTAAACGCGACGTGACTTTGGGAGTTGGGCCTGTGTTTCTTCCTGCTTAACGACTGCGCTCATGTTCATTCCTCTTTCATAGAGCTAGTTGTGGGGTGCATTTGGGACGTGTCGCCTCTCCTGAGTGCGATTCTGGCCGAAACGTCCTGGCGTCATGAAGTCACCATCTCGCGTGTAGCGGATGGGCCCATCCTTCCTTGATAGCCAGTTGCAACTCCGACGCATCACCCACCCGCTACCGCGAGGTGGTTGACTTCATCGCCTGGCATCGAATCGGGTTTCCGGACTTGTGCATAGAACTGTTCCTTACCGGAAAGCGGCCCCGGAGGGTACGCCCCAAATCAGAAAAGACCGTTCCACTTTCGTCAAAGAAAGATAGAACGGTCAAATGAATGGCTGTTTCTCCCTTCGACGGTGCTAACCGTATCAGGTTCAAGGGGTCACTGGACTATCCCAGACTCTCAGCCGGTTTGCGGCTCCCCCGAAACGCTGTTGAAATGTGCAGTTGAATTGTAAAGCCGTTGGCGTCACGTGGCAAACTACCGCGCGGGCCCGAAAAGCTCGTCAACCGAATCCCACTGAGTTGAGTAGATGATGAGAGCTCGACCAGATAAACCTACTCTCAACTTGACTATCCGCGCAACACATACCCGACGAAAGTGAATTGCTGTGTGCTGCTGAAAGTCCGGCATTAGGAAACGCCGCCGCCTCCTCAGTATAATCCTCGTGTTCGAAACACACCCGCCGCGCTTCATTGGAGAAAACTCGAATGTCCTTTCAACGCGCTGTCGCGCTTTGCCTATCGATATCACTGCTCCCGCTACCAGCAATTGCTCAGTCTTCGATCGAGGAGGATGTGCTCGCGCGCATTCGCAAAGAGGGATTAGAGAACTCGCAGATCCTGAAAACTGTGCACATGTTGTCGGACGTTTACGGTCCGAGGCTGACCGGTTCTCCCAATCACGAGCGGGCGGCCGAGTGGGCCATCAGACAAATGCGGAAGTGGGGTTTGGAGAACGGGAGACTGGAGCCGTGGGAGTTCGGACATCCGGGGTGGTTGAATGAGCAGTTAACGGCCCATATCGTTTCTCCAGTGAAAGACTCGCTCGTCTGCGAAGTATTGGCCTGGACACCGAGCACTAACGGCACTGTGCGCGCCGCGGCTTACCAAATGACTCTTCCACAGCGGCCGACGCAGCAACAACTGGATGAGGCACTCGCAAGAGAGAAGCACAATGTACAAGGACGCATAGTGCTCACCGGCAAGCCGCAGACGCTTGCAGTAAACCTTGCTCCTCCAGCCAAACGAACGGATGACAAGACGATTGAGGGGCGATTTGGGCCGAATGCGCAGCCATTTGTTCGACCGTCGCCGTCTCCATCGCCTTCGCCCTCACCCGGCGAGCCGAAACGACTGACCCAGCGCGAAATAGATCCCCAACTTGATCTTTTCTTAATAGCCAACGGCGCGCGTGTTCGCGTCAATGATGCGGGCCGTGAGCACGGCCAGATTCGCGCCTTCAATAACCGGACTTTCGACGTAAAGAAAGCGCTGCCTACGGTCGTCATGCGCAATGAGGACTACGGTCGTATTTCGCGAATCCTTGCCGGCGGCTCCCGAGTGGAACTCGAATTCAAGATATTGAACCGCACCTATCCCAAAGGCTCGACGTCCTACAACGCGCTGGCTGAAATACCGGGCACAGATAAAGCCGACGAGTTGATTATGCTGGGCGGTCATCTCGATTCATGGCACGCTGGAACCGGCGCCACTGACAACGCCATCGGCTGCGCAGTCATGATGGAAGCGGCGCGGATCCTTAAGGCTATTGGCGTCAAGCCGCGGCGAACAATTCGTGTTGCACTTTGGAGTGGCGAAGAACAGGGACTATTAGGGTCGCGGGCCTACGTGAAAGAACAGTTCGGGACCTTTGAAGATCCTAAGCCGGGATATGAAAAGTTTGGTGGCTATCTGAATCTTGATTCGGGTACCGGACGCATTCGCGGGGCATTGGTGTTTGGCCCAGTCGAGGCGGGGGCGATCATCCGCGAGATCGTGCAGCCATTTAGGGACTACGGTGTGGCTGGGGCCAATGTCACACGCAGCCGCCTGCGCGGCGGAACTGACAGCACTTCTTTCAATGCGGCAGGTCTGCCGGGGATTAACTTCAGTCAGGATCCTATCGAGTACGGCTCGCACACCTGGCATACCAACCTCGACACCTACGAACGTATTCTTGAAGACGATGTGAAGAAAGCCGCCGTGATAGTGGCGGCAACTCTCTATCAGCTGGCAATGAGGGACGAACTCCTGCCGCGGTTTCCAAAAGAGAACATGCCCCCACCGCCACCAGGCGAAACGCCTTCGGCTACTCCATCACCCAGACCGACGCGAAAGAATGTGGATGAGAGAAAACTGAATGCTTCAATCCATGCGATCTCAGCCGCCGATGAAACTCATGGAACGTGACGGTGTGACGAACTCAGGATCATTGATGTAGTGGCGTGGTTCTTTCTTAAGCACGACGCTTTCGATGAACTCAACCACTTCGGCGCGAGAAGCACCGCTGCGGATCACGTCGCGAAGGGAATGTTCCACTGTCGAAAACAGGCAGGTGCGGATCTGGCCGTCAGCGGTGAGTCGTATGCGCGAGCAAGCGCCGCAAAATGCTTCCGTCACCGGGGCGATTATTCCAATCTCGCCGTGCGCGCCGTCGGCAAAGCGATAACGTGAGGCAGTTTCTGACCCACGGTTCACATCAATCGCGACCAGGGCAAAGCTTTCGTTAATGCGTTCCCGAATCTCTCGTCCTGACACAACCTGCTCGCGTTGCCAGTCGTGACCCGAATCAAGGGGCATGAACTCGATAAACCGCATCTTCACATCATGCGTGCGGGCGAAGGCCGCAAAATCCGCAACCTCGTCTTCATTGTGACCTCGCACTATCACCGCGTTGATCTTGATAGGTTCAAGACCAGCTTTCTTTGCGGCGTCAATTCCTTCCAGGACTCGATCAAGCACATCCACTCCAGTCATCTCTTTGAAGACATTCCGTTTCAAGCTGTCGAGACTGATCGTGATGCGATCCAGACCCGCTGCTTTTAATTGCGCGGCCCGATCCGGCAGAAAGTATCCATTCGTCGTCAGCGCAAGGTCCTGCAGTGCTGGTTTCAGAGCCGACAGTTTCTGAATGATCGTTTCGATGTCGCGACGCATCATCGGTTCGCCGCCGGTCAAACGGATCTTCTCAATTCCAAGACTGACGAAGATTTGGCAAACGTATTCGATCTCTTCAAAGGAAAGCATTTGGTCCTTCGGCGCGATTGGCGGCTCGCCGTGCGGCAAACAGTAGAAGCAGCGGAAATTACAGCGATCGGTAAGGGAGACACGCAGATCGCGAATCGCTCGGCCATATGAATCTCTGAGAATGCTTGTCATCGGAAGTAATGATACGCCGCCGAGTTGGGACTCGCTAATCGCCGGGGCTGATCGATCGGAGTTCGGCAACATCTCGGCCTGTCTTTTCAACAAAGCAGGCTTTTGGAAACCTCCATAACAATATGTTCTTTTCGATTGAAAGCTCTGAAACATGAACCGGAGACAGGGTCCGCCTTCCCTGACTGAGAGATTGGCAAGTCGTCTATCTTAAATTCCCAGCGAGCTATTGGTCATGAAAACAGATGCGGGCAGTGTCTTGTTTTTGTTCGGGTGTTTGATTGTGCGCTTGAGAACGAAGTCGAACAGCAGCGGATTGTAGTCATAGATTTCATTTACAGACTCGCGCTCATCGGCGGTCAGGTAGCCCTGTTTCACCAGGTCCCGGGTGCGGATCAAAATATTGACTGCCGGCAAAGGATAGTCGCTGCCATTCACCAGACGCCCGCACAGTTCATCCTGCTCGAGAATAGTAGTCAGTGGTTTGCCGATGCGATTGTATTGCGTCATCGCTGAGATCTCGCCAAACAGCAAGCCCTCGTAACGCTTATCGCTCATCAAACGAATGAATAGGTCAAAGTTTGAAACCAGGGGCTGATCTCGGTTTTCAAAATCTTCGCTTTCGCCAAGGCTCGCACAGTGGGCGATAATCACCTTCACACCTGCTTCCAAAGCTCGGCGCAACCGCAGCGGATTCCCAAACTTCTGATCTTCCGCCGCCTCGACTGCTTTTTCTTCGCCACCATGGCTCAAGAGAATGAGATCGAGCTCCTTCATCTTCTGATAGAACGAGTCGCAACGCTCGTCCGCCGGGTCGATACTCATCGCATTTGGAAGCCACTTGACCACCCGAGCGCCAAGCGCCGCAAATTTTTCGAGTTCAGTGAGCGCGTCCGCGCGGTAAGGATTCACAGAGATAGTCGGCAGAAAGAAATCAGGAAATTTCGCGGCCAGCTCAAAGACGTATTCGTTGGGAACATAGAACTCCGTCTTCTCAAGATTCTCGGTTCCGTCCCGGTGGTAGTTCTTATCAAACGCCAGGAGCCGGTGCATGCCACGAAACTCGTTGTGTTCGACGAGACTGACCAGGCGGTCGACAAACTTCGTGTCGGCCTGGTCAACGTCGCCTACACCCGCAGCGCTTAGATAGACTCTGAACTTGAGATGATGGAACGGATGCGACCACGTGCGCATCTTGGGATTCACGAAGGCATTCGTGCCGCCGCTCCCGATGCCGGCAAGATGAGTGTGGTGGTCTACGAGTTTATCGGGATCGATATCGTGGAAAGCGCGCTTGATCAGATCAGACGCTTTCAAACTTATTCGATCGCGCAACTCTTCTGGTTGGTGACGGAACGCTCCGCCGATGTGATGAATCAGGCACATGATGAGTCCGGTTTACGCCTAATCTGTTTGCTCGTCGCTTACTTCAGTGCCTGATCCAACGTTGCAGAGTCATCCAAAATGATCCACTCATTGATCGAAAGCGGCAGGCTGCCATTCTTAATCAAATCGTCATGAAACTGGCCTAAGCGAAAGTTTGCGCCCTGCTTGTCCCGATACTTTCCGAGCAATCGCATGATCTGCCATTTCCCAACCATGTAAGTAATCTTCTGCGTGGGACTGGCAGCCGCGCCGGCGGCTTCACCAGTCGCCGACTCGCGATCAAGTCCGCCCGCTTCCATGAAATAGTTGACCGCCTGGTCAAACGTCCACTTACCCGTGTGCAGATTCACATCCACGCCGATGCGCGCCGCGCGGTAACGCGAAAGGCGAAGTATCTGTCCCTGGGCCGGCGAGTTGTTCGGATAAAGCCCGGTGCGCATCAGCATCTCTTCGCCATATAGCGCCCAGCCTTCAATCAGGATACCGTCGCCGTGTTGGCGGCGAATCTCGTTCGGCAGGTGATTGGCAATCGACAGCTGCAGAAAATGTCCGGGGATACCTTCATGCCCGAGTATCGGTCGCGGGTCTTCGATGGCCGCACGAATGTAGAAATTCCTGCTGGCCGGATTGTAGGTAGGAATGAAGTAAAAGCCGCTCGGATCCTTGTCGTAAACACCCGGCGGATTCATGAATCCACCCGGACTGGTCGGCTTAAAAGCATCTGGTAGTTGGCGAATGGTGAACGGCCCAAGGTAATCGGGAATCGTGATCAGCTTGTTTGTCTTCAGAAAACTGATCATCTCGTCTTGCCTGCTTTCATATGCCTTGAGGAAAGCCTGCTGGTCGGCGGGAATGTTTTTACTGCGCGAGGGGTTTGGATCCGCCAGCGACGGATCCGGAAGCAAGGCCTCGAGCGCTCGATAACGCGCGAGCTCCGCCTGGCCCAACATGTCGACCTCTCCCGCATCGAGCGGCAGCAGGTAAACGTTCTTCAAAAGATAGTTGTAGTTCTCCTCTCCCATGGGCCGGAATGCGACCATACCGGGGAGCCGTTTCTCGAGCCAGTCTGCATATTCGCGAAGGGAAACCAGGGCTGCATCCCGAGCCTTCACGAGCTCGGCTCTTTCACCTGCTGAAAGATCTATGGCGAGCGTCATCAGGCTGTCATTGAACAAACTGTCCATGGCTCGGGTTGAGTCAATCGCCAACTGAGCGTAGAGCCGCACCGGTCGAGTCAGATTGATCTTCGCCTGCGCCAGCAAGAATGGCATCTGTTTCAATCGTGAGGTTGCCGCCAGCGCTCGGTTCCGCTTACTGTCGTACTCCTTTTTCAAAAGCGAGAAGATGCCGTTGCTGCATTCATTGACGTAGACTTGGGGGTCTGTTTCTTCGAAGTTCATGACGCGGTTGAAGAAAACCGGACCCTCCAGTTGGGCACGGAACAGCAGCCAATCGATCCGATCTTCCTTGTTCCAACTCACCGTCTGCATCGCATTCACTTTTCCGAGCAGCTCCTTCACCTCGAGCCGCCGGGCCAACAAGGCAGACAACGAATAGTCGGTGAGCCGGTGGTCCCAGGTGTGAAGACCAGCATCGCTGGATACAACCGGATAATTCTGGTTGCGCCAGTTGTAGTAGTCGGCGGCGAGCTTCCGCAGTTCGGCAGGTGTTTTCGGCACCGGCGAGGTCATAGCCGGAGAGTTTTGCGCCTGGCTCGGAAAAGAGGCGAGACCGATGAGTACGAATGAAAGAATTAACAAACGGAGCATTAGTTACCTCAGATGAAGTTTTTTCCTGATGTGTCCGATGCTCAATAGCATCAGCGGTTCTCATTCACACCGGAACATCAGCCCGGTGATCTGGCAGCGACATAAACAGGTGAGCCGTTTTAACGGTTTGCCTCGCGACAACATTTTCCGGCCAGGTCACTGCGCTACTTGAGCGCCTCGAACCGGGCAGAACATGTTATTGCCTAATCACCTGTCTGAACTCGATGCCTTCAACAACGTTCGCGCATTTCGTTTCAGGCCTGACAGCTTGGCACGCTTCATCGCACTGCCCCGAAACTTCTCTACATATTGCTTGTGCTCGAGCCCCAGAATCTCGTCGAGGTTGGCGTTAACGAATCCCGGCCTCGGCCTGAACGCCTCTTCGACGGTCACATCTTCGAAACGGTTCCACGGACAAACATCCTGGCAAATATCACAGCCGTAGAGCCAACCCTCGAGATGCTCAGCCACCGTTGCGGGAATCTGGGCGTTCCCGAGCTCTATCGTTGCGTACGAAATGCAGTTGTTTGAGTCAACTACATAGGCTTCCGTGATGGCTTGCGTAGGGCAAGCGTCGATACAAAGCGTACATGTTCCGCAGTGGTCAGCAATCATCTCGAGGTCGTAATCCAGTTCGAGATTTAGCAACAGCTCACCAATAAACACCCATGAGCCAAACTCCTGAGTGATGACGTTGGTGTGCTTTCCCAGCCAGCCGATTCCCGCGCGAACGGCCCAGGCCTTATCCATCATCGGTTGAATATCAACACAAACCTTGCCCTTTGTTCCAGGCACTTCCTGTTGAAGAAGCTCGAGCAAAGACCGCAGCTTGGCGCCGACTATTTCGTGGTAGTCATCACCCCAGGCGTAACGCGAAACCTTACCGGTCTCAGGCGAATGAACATGTCGATCTGGGGTGTAGTAATTTAACGCCACCACGACGACTGAACGCGCGTCGGGGAAGAGTTCTCGTGGATCGCTTCGGCGCTCGGGCTCGCGAGACATCCAACTCATCTGGGCGTGATAACCACGGGCAAGCCATTCGTCTAATCGTACGCGCTCGGCGTCGAAGGGCTCCGCACGCACAATTCCCACTTTCTGAAAACCGCTGTCCAGAGCTAGCTTTTTTATGCGGCTGGCCAACGATAGGGTGGGGGTAGCGTCAGATGGTCGTAGAAAAACCTCATTCATGTACGAGGCATTCTATCGCATGTGCAGATTAAAGCTGAGCGCGGGCTATACCAAACTGGTGAAGTGCCTGATTAACTATGCAGGATTCGCGCCGGCCGAGTGCGGCCGGCGGTAATGGGAGCAACGAAGGAAAATCAATTATTAGCGATCGATCTTCTGAAAAGTAACCGAGATCAACGGCGACTCGCCGGCCGTGCGACTGTACGATAGCCAATAACCAGCTTTCGGGTAGCGCACCAGCTTATGCATGGAGCCATCCGCCTTGGCCTCAGCGTCCGAACCAAATATTGTCTTAGCGGTTGGGGGCTCGGCGGCTTTGCTAGTGAAGTCGAACGAAAACGCGGTTACCTTATGTGCTTTGTCATAGATCACCTGTGCGGTTTCGTTGTCGTTGAAGACAAAAAAGTCCTGTTCGTCACCCTTGTCCGCAGGATTACCGAGTTTCTTGCGCACTTCATCAGCGGTCATGCCGATGCTGAGGCCTCGGAACGCTTGCATCGCCGGCTCATCCCCACTGCTTGTGTCCTTCGATTTCGGGGCCTGGGCACTCGCACAGACCGCGCTCAAAACGAGCACGAACATGAGCGAGGAAAGGGTTTTAAGATTGAAGTTTGCTTTGTTTGAGAAGTGAAGCATCGGGTTCTCCTTTCGAACTGCTAAAGAACACAGATTCAACCGATTGGAAGATTGCGTGGCCCCGTGGAGTCGGCTTCAATCTTTCGGAATTGAGCGGCCGGACATTATCGTCACCGCAATGTGCCTGTCAATGTTTTCGCCAATTGCGTGGCCGGGGCGCTTGCCGTTGCGAGTAATTGTAAGAAAGTGGAGCGGTCGGAAGCAACCACTCAGGGCCGGTCGACGGATCCGGGAAGGGACTGCTTTTGCCATAATCTTTCGTGAAACAGCCCTGTCGCTACCACTCCCGGTTCTGATTTGCTTCGGCAGACACTAATCTTTCATTCAATCTTCCAGGGCCGTTTTAGTTAAGACCGGACCCCACAACCCAAAAGCTTACTTGCAGTATTCCGCTCCGCTAGCCTAAATTCATTGGCCTGCACTCGGTTGTAAGGAGCGCGGGACTTGGCAAACGACAACCAACCTTGGTCGCCGGGGCATCTGACAAGTCAATACTTTTCAGGAACTTAGATATCAGCAAGAGAGAAATAAAGATATGTACAAACTAACTGCACGCCAAATTCTTTTAATCGCATTGGTGTCGGGACTGTTTGCGGCCATCACGGTCGCTGTTGTGGATCGCGTTTCCAACCGCTTGCAACCGACGGGCGCTGCCTTTACGGAAGGCGCACCCGCAGGAGTTGCAAACCCGGCAACCGTGTCCGACGAACAGAACAACATCGATATTTACCGCATACTTTCACCGGGTGTGGTTAACGTTCATTCAACTACCTACGCTCGAGACTTCTTCGGATATGTTGAGCCAAAGCAAGGATCCGGTTCCGGGTCCATTCTCGATCAGGAAGGCAACATTCTGACGAACTACCATGTGATCGAAGGCGCTGAGAAGGTTTCTGTCAGCCTCGGCGGTCAGAAGAACTATGCCGCGCGCATAATCGGTGGAGACCCTGACACAGACCTGGCCGTGATTCGATTGATCGAAAAACCAAATGAGCCGCTGACGATAATTCCGCTTGGTGATTCGGATAAGCTGGTGGTGGGCCAGAAAGTGCTGGCCATTGGAAATCCCTTTGGGTTGGACCGTACTTTGACCACCGGCGTTATCAGCGGCTTACAACGGCCGATTCGTGCGCGAAACGATAGACCCATCGAAGGCGCGATTCAGACCGATGCTTCGATTAATCCCGGAAATTCGGGAGGTCCGCTGCTCGATTCACATGGCCGGATGATTGGGATTAACTCGCAGATTCTTTCGCCTTCCGGGGCATCAGCCGGGGTGGGCTTTGCGGTACCGGTAAACATCGCAAAGCGGATCGTTCCGCAACTGATTCGCAGCGGCGTAGTAAACCGTCCGAAGCTGGGCATCACCACGCGAAATGTAGAATCGCTAAGGAACCAGGTGCGACTGCCGGTGGATGACGGTGTTTTGATCTGGCAGGTTGGGCAAGGTAGCGCAGCTGCCAATGCGGGACTTCGGGGATTGACTCAAACTGAGGATGGCGACGTCGAGCTCGGCGATATAATCATCGCAGTCGCCGGCGAGAAGGTCAGGAACTCGGACGATCTTTATCGAGTACTTGATAAACACCAGATTGGCCAAACTGTAGCGGTCGAGGTGATGAGAGACGGCCGAAGAGTTTCCGTTCCGGTTCGGCTACAAGAATCGCCGCCAGCACCGAGGCGTGGCAGCATCCGCCGATCATAGGCAAGCTTAGTACTGAGTTCCCAAGTCTTGATCCTTCAAATGGCTTAGGTCTGAGTGCTGGGCGCAATCAAACCCGAGGACTTCCTGTTCAGAGCCGGTTCATTCCACATGAACCGGCATTTGCGTAACTATCTTAGGCGCGTTCTCTTCGTGAATCAGACAAACCATTTTTTCAATCTAGGATATGGCTGGCTCTGTAAGCATTGCAGCGCCGCTGATGCCGAGTCAAAACGCCACCACGACAAGCAACATCATCAATCCGACAGCGAACGGGAGCGGCAGCCTGGTCTGGCGCTGGCTCGCTTCACCGACGCCAGTCGGCAGTCGCTTTCATGTCCCAGGTGTGGAATCGAAGAGTTCGTCAGTAAGGCTTAGAATTCTTACCTACGCACTAACACGGATCCGTGAATAGATAACACCGTCGACCGGGTATGGGGTTCCCCCGTTTTCAATTAGCACTCCTATTTCAAATTCGAGTCATCCGATAATTCGCGGCAGAATTGCCTTCGCGGCTGAGTGTCTCATCCCGCCAGCAGCTTTCTAAGTTGCCCCAATCTTTCCTGGGGATCACCAAATTTATCGGCGTAATCCCTCATGCTGCGGTTGATAACGTCCTGGGCCTCGCCGCGATCGTAAACATCCGCTATTTCTACTCTTCTGGGAGCATCGCCTGGGAATTGTTTGTAACTGAGAAAATAATGCCGCAGCCTATCAATCAGGCCGGCAGGGCAGTCCCTAATATCTTCAATGTGCCCGTATGCGACATCCAGTTCCAGCACGGCGATTATCTTGTCATCGGCTTGTTTGCCATCAATCATTCGCAACCCGCCGATTGCTTTTGCCCGAAGAAAGAGATTGCCCTGCGCAAAAGTCTTCTCCGTCAGCACGCAAATGTCGAGCGGATCCTCATCGCCCTCAATTCCGTTAGCGCCCGTTCGCTGAATGCACAACTCAGCGACGGCGTTGCCGCAAAAAGTTTGCGGGATGAATCCATAAGGCGTTGGGCAAAGTGATGACAGCCGGTGCGGGCGATCCACGCGCAAGTGTCCGCTCGTTTTGTCGAGTTCGTACTTCACTACATCCGTTGGCACGATTTCGACGTAGGTATTAACAATAGCCGGCGCATTCGGTCCAGGCGAGACACCATGCCAGGGATGTGCCTGAAACATCAGTTCGTAAGATCCGGCTTCAGAGATATTTTGATTGGTCGGCATGAGCCCTCACGTTTCGGCTTAACTTTCCGGGAGTGCTAGAATCGTACCCTCGCAGTGGCTGGTTTTCAACGAAGTTCAGTCTCCCCATCGAATATATGGCAGCATCGGTTACCACAATTGAAGAGACCCAATCGCGAGCAATCTCACTACGCTGGTTAATCAGCGCGCGCGACGATCTTGTTTGGTTCATCGGCTCGGTGTTGTCGAGTTACGCATTACTATTTCTTTACCTCAAGGAAATCATTCCTCTAGTTCCGATGGTGGCGGCCTGGGCCATCTTGATCGACGCGCCGCATGTTTTTGGAACTTTCTCGCGAACCTATTTCGATCGCACCGAACGTCAGAACCGCCGGAGATTGTTATGGGGTTCGCTGGCATTTTTTATCGTCGGTCCAATAATGGTTTTCCTGGGCGCAGGGCTGGTCTTCTTTTTCATCGCCGCGCTTTGGGCTTATTACCACCTGGTGAAACAGCACTATGGCTTCATGGTTCTTTACAAAAAGAAGAACGGAGATCTTGCCCCGATCGATAATGCCCTGGATCGCATGCTGCTGATCTTCGCATTTAACTACCCATTCGTGGCTTTCATTGCGCAGGATCCGGAAGCGATCGCGCGTGTACCCGCGCCTTTGCGCATCGGCGTGAACACTCTTGCGGCGATATTACTCGCGGGAACGATCGCCCTGGGAATTGTCTGGTTAGGACGGCAAGTACAGCGCGCAGTTTTGGGCCAGCCTCTGAATGTTCCCAAGTATCTTCTGCTCGCCGCCGCGATTCCGATGCACTGGATCGTTTTATTGACGCCAATGCCACACAAACCGATCGCGATCGTGGCGATTCTAACTATTTATCACAACCTGCAATATCACCGGCTGATCTGGTTTCATAATAAGAAATACACCGCCGGCAGTGAGGCTCCTCCAGCGCGAGATGCGGTTCGAGAGAAGTACGGTGCGGCAGAATTAATTAGTCGACGCTTACTCTTCTACTTAGCCTTTGGACTTATTTTTGGATTGATTTATCAGGGCCCGAGGCAGGTGCTGGGTTATGCGAGTTTGCAAAGGGGACCAGACGAACAGTCTTTCCTGATTCAACTTGGAATCTCTTTTTTGTGGGGCTACGCCTTCATTCACTACTACCTGGATTCAAAAATCTGGCGCGTGCGTCGTGATCCCTCGGTGGGAAAAGCGTTACAAATGTCCTAATACGGCGAGGTCAAAGACCAGCAAATTCGTTTCGTTCTTACGCCATCGCCTGATCGGCAAGAGATCTCAGATACAAATCGTTCTTCACACCGCAGGTACACGGCAACTGGATTCCAATTAGCCGTACTCCATCGTAGATGAAACGTTCACGCTGCAGGGCCGAACCATCGCTGTACGGGTGCGCCCCGCACGAGCATTTGAACCGTCGTAGAATGATCTCCAACTCTTCATCACCCTGAACGTCAATTGGAACTTCCGGTGACGTGCCTTGTCTGGAAGCAGACTTTTTCGTGAAAGCCGCACTGGGCTGCCTCCTGACGCGCCGCCACCGCACCAAAGCGATGACACCTATCGGCATCAATACGGCAACAAGAGCAATGGCTCCCACAGCCAGGGCTTCGTTTGAACGACTTGCTCCGTTCTTTCGTTGCACCAACACTCCGTTACCATTCATTAGCTCATAGCCGACATAACCTGACATGCGATCAATGAGGAGAAGGTGACGTGCAACCTCCTCGACCGGAACATGATCCGCGAAGGTTTTGTAGTTGTACTTCAGCGTCACGAGGTTACCCGAAGTCGAATATGAATAGTCGAACTTCAGCGCATCGCTGCCGATGGTGCCCGCGTCTGACTTGATGCTGAAGGCTGCACCGAGATCTATCTCGACGCTGTAATCGATTGAGACTGGATTACGAATCCTTAGGGGCATCGATCGTTGTGAGATATTCGGTTTCTCGAGTTCCTGGTTTATTCCGTCGGCGATGAATATGTGTTTGCCGTCCTTCCAGAAGCCCGCGATTTGGTACCGCTCGGTCACGGTCAAGACGTTGTTTCCCGATCATCGCTGACCTGAGGCAGGCCGTCCGTGGTTATCGATTGATTGACGTTTGCGTAATAGTTCAAGTACTGCTTGCTCAATTCCGCGAGCGAGGAATTCGCCACCCTGTAACGCATTGAGTCTGCATCCGCACCCCGATAAGTACTTGTCACTGACAGCGAAACGGGGGCGTTGACTGAGGAGGCCTTATAAACCTCTCGTACGGTGGTGGAGCCGGCTGTGTGCGACATGCGCGGTATCTTCTCCAGGGCGTCGCTTCCTTCGCGCAGAACGAGGGCACGCTCGTAAGGAGGATCGTAATACTGATTAAGTTTCCCGCCTTCGTAACTTGCCGTCGCATCCAGCCAGTAGGTCCTGCCGTCCAATTTCGCCTGAACGATCACATGGTCAAACGCAAAAGGAGACGGCTGTCGCTCGTCCAACGAACGACCGGCAGTTGAATCAACCAACGCCGGCGCGGCTTCTATCCCCATAGAGTTGAGGATTGAGCTCAGGAGCAGCGACTTGTCTTTGCAGTCACCAAAACGTCGTTGAAATACGGCGGCTGGCAAACTCGGCTGGTGCGAGTAGCGCCCCAGCTCAATACCCAGATACCGGATCTCGTCCTGTACAAAACGGAGCGCCGCCAGCATCCGTTCCGCTGGTGTGCCGAAATTGCTCTCCCACTTCTTAATTTGCGCCGCCAGTGCTGAGTCATCGATGGGATTAAATTTGTACATTGGGATCGCCCACTGGACCACAGCTTCCCAGCTTTGAAACTCACTCAACGAAAGACTGGGATAAGGGTTAAACCATCCCGGAGTGGAGTCTTCGACATCAATTGCCGCGACGTTAGTTCGGTGCCAGACATACTCCGACTCGGCGCCTATCGTTTGAACGGCCGGCTGCAGATCGACGTTTTCGTTCTTGACTGCGAGTGCACGCTTCGTCGGCCAAAGCAGCCGCATGCTGAGATGTTCTATCGGCTGGCGGTCTGCCAGATAAACAGTTTCTGCGTAGCGTCCACCCAGGACCGGGTTCTCACCAGCGATGGTGTAGGCAGAATCGACCACGTCTCCGACGCGCAGGTCGTTCAGAAATATGAGCGCGGCCAGCGTGCCGTTGTAGAGTTGTTGATTGAGTTCTTCCTCCTGCTGAATGATCTTTATTTCCGCTGGACGGAGGGCGTCGATTGTTTTGCCTCCTCGACGAATTCGTACGAAGTGAATAACCAGGCGCTGATAACTCGGTTCGAAGTAAAACTTGAGCTGAGACAAATCCTGTAGGCCTGCCGCGGATTCAACTCTCTGCACATGATGGAAATAACGCTCGACGGTTTTTTCGCCCACCCTGAACTGGTGATCGTCAAGCAAAAAAGTTGAACTGGTGGAAGCAGTTGATGGCTTACCCGGCGAGTCAAACTTTGCCTCGATGGAGCGCACCCAGGATTGAGGTAGCTTGACCGTAAAACCAGGCTTCGCAACGGCGGGAACCCCTACAATCAAAAGCAGAAGACAGCAGAACACTGTCCGGTAGACTTTTCGCCGTGCCGACGGGCGGTCCGGGTGGGATTCGCCAAATGAAGGATTTTGGGCGGGGGCGATCAATATAACGTCCTTATGGCTAAACGACTCTCAGTTCGAAGTGAAGTCACGCGTCGAGTGGGCTTAGGCAGAATAATACGGTTGTTCCGGGAGGTCTATCGAATCAGAACCGAGATTCGAGACTCCAGTCGCCTTTCGATTCTGAATGAGTACCTGCAAAGCAAATCAGTCTTCCTGATGCTCCTCGCCGTTATAGCGAAGCACAGTCGTCTCACCATCAACAACAGTTTCAATGTGCACCGCACGGCCCCATAGAGTGTAAACGTGTTCGAGGGCCTTGCGCGCGTAGCGAATGTCGAGCTCATTCCCTTCGTAGCCATGCTTCAGATAAAGCTCTCGGTTGCCGTCGTAGTCTCCGTCCGCGACCTGCAGATAGGGAAACCCAAAATTGGTCATGTTTGCGACCAACTGATCGCGCACTCGTTGCCATCTCTTGTCCGTAATCTTCCATTCTTCTTCATCCACCAGTTCGTAAACAAACAGGTCGAGCTCTTCGCATAACGCTTCCGTAAGATTGTTACGCAGAAATGAGACATCATTCTCGATCTCGCGTACCTCGAAGATCTTACTTCGCCCTTCGTGGCCCTGCCGTCCCAGTTTCTCTCGCTCTTCGGCGGTAGGATTGTCCCAACGCCTTTCGATGTCTTCGTAAATCTTGTACCCGAGGTAGTACGGATTAAGCTGACCTTTCTGGGGAGACACGACTCCCGAGTGAAGATCGGCAAATTCGATATGCTCTTGATCGCCCAGATCGAGCTCTCGCATTATGCGCGCATGCCAGAAGCTCGCCCAACCTTCATTCATAATCTTGGTTTGCATCTGAGGCACAAAGTACTCCATCTCCTCGTGGACCATAGCGATGAGATCTCGCTGCCAGTCTTTCAGCACCGGCGAGTTCTTCATGATGTAGAAGACGAGGTCCTTCTCGGGCAACTGGTCTTTCGCTTTTCGCTCTTCCCTTGCGACTGACTCGGTATCGATCTGCAGCTCGGCTTCCTTGCGGCTCTGGCCGAGATCAAGGTTCCAAAGATCGTCATATCTGCCTTCGTGCGGTCTCAGTTCGGCGCGTCGACGTTGCTCTTCTAAAGTGATACTCGGCTTGATAAAGAAGTTTGGGTTGATGTGTTCTTCGATGGCCAGGACAGCATCAAGGAATCTCTCAACCACTTTACGACCGTGTTTGAACTCATACTCCATAATCCGTCGCGAATGGGTGGATACGCTTTCGACCATCCGCCGGTTCGTCTTTGAGAAATAGAGATTGTTCTTAAAGAAGTCGACGTGGCCCAGCACATGCGCGATCACCATCTTGTTCTGCACCGGACTGTTAGTTTCGAGCAAAAAGCCGTAGGCGGGATTTGTGTTGATAACCACTTCGTAGATCTTAGACAGGCCGAAGTCGTACATCGTTTTCATTCGATGATAAGCCTTCCCGAAGGTCCAGTGCGAGTACCGACCGGGCAATGCGTACGACCCAACCTCATACATCACGGCGGCGGGAACAAGTTCAAAGTTAGTCGGAAACGGATCCAGCCCAAACCCTTGCGCAATCTCCCAGATCTGCTCAACCGACCGCTCAAGCTCCTTTATTTCTCGATCTTCCATAATAAAGAGTGCTGAGTACTGAGTTACGTTTCCTGTAATTAGAGCTCGCGGGTTCCTGTTGGAACTCAGTACTCAGCACTCAGTACTTGCCTTTCATGGCGTTTCGACGCCGCGCTTTCCAAAAAACTGCTTGAGCGCCGGATAGACATCCTCTTTATCGTCGATGCGCACCCCGAGAAATCTTTCTTTGTTCTGCAAACGGTCGCTGAATATAGACAATAAGGCGCCCGAAGAGCGGCGGTAACTTGTTGAACCTTCTTCGCCAATCTCACCGTAACCGAACAAGTTGCAGGTGTTAATCAACTCGTCCGCCAGCCGCACGGCCTCTTCGTTGTCCGAGTAGTAGTTGTCGCCATCAGAGAAGTGAAACGGATAGATGTTCCAATCGTTGGGCCGATACCGTTGCTGAATGATATTGAGCGCAAGCTGATATGCCGACGAGACGACGGTGCCGCCAGACTCTCCCTGCGTGAAGAACTGCTCCTCTGTCACCTCTCTCGCCTCCGTGTGATGCGAAATGAAAACGATGTCTACGTTGTCATATTTCGTGCGCAGAAAACGCACCATCCAAAAATAGAAGGAGCGCGCAACGTATTTTTTGAACTCCCCCATCGAGCCCGAAACATCGATCATTGCGATCACTACCGCGTTCGACTCGTAGCGCATCACCTCTTCCCAGGTCCTAAAGCGCAGATCTTCCTTCTTGATGTCGCCGAACCTCGCGCCGCCGCCTTCCCGGGCGTTGCGGCGAATGTTCTCGATTATCATCCGCCGCTTGTCGAGGTTTGCGATCACGCCGGTGCGGCGAATCTCGTTGAACTGCGTCTTCTTTGATTGAACGGCTTTCCTGGCTTTTTCTTCCAGGAAGGGAAGGTGGAGATCTTCGAAGATGAGTGCTGCGATCTCGTCGATGTTTACTTCCGCTTCGTAATACTCGGCGCCGCTTTCCTGGCCGGCTTGTCCGCTGCCACTGCCATGGCCGGGTTGGCCTTCGCGTCCGAGCACGTCGCCGACACGCGTGCGGCCATCTCCCTGCCCTACGTGTTTTCGCTTACGGTAGTCAAAGCGAAACTTGTATTCGTCCAGCGCGCGAATGGGAACCTTAACGGTTCGTTTGCCATCGGAAAGTATGATTGCCTCATTCGAAACAATCGATCCCAGGTTCTTACGGATTGCCTCCTTGACGCGCTCCTTGTGACGCTCTTGATCAATGATCCCCTTGCGCTGTAACGACCAGTCGTTTCGCTGAATAGACATTGCAAAACCCGGCTAAAGTTGAAGCTAACCCACCACCGCACGGAGTTTTTCAGCTTCCATCTCCTCTGCGCAGAAGTCGCTGACGATTTCGGTAAACTCGATCGGATACTCTTCATGCGGCAAGTGACCGCAATTGCGAAAAACTATCAAACGCGAGTTTTCGATCTCGCGGTGTAGCGTGTGACCGGCGCGGATCGGAACGTCACGATCACTTTCGCCCCAGAGGATCAACGTCGGCTGCGTAATTAAATGCGCATCGCGTTGAATTCGATTGGCGTCCCAGCGGCGCACAGTGCGAATGATTGCGCGATGAGTACCAGCGGTCTGCAAAGGGAGATGACGGGCATCAACTCTTCGCTCATCAAGCACCCACGAATGTCGATCGTAAACGCGCTTCATCCGTCGTTTAAGCAAGCGGCGCGAACCTAGCAGGAATGGCGAAACGATATCGCCGATGATTGGGGAACCAAAAAGTCGCATGACGAGAAACTTCGTCGGATCGTTGTTGGCGACTGCGCCTACCAGGATCAATTTCTCGACGCGTTCCGGTTGATCGAGAGCAACACTCGCCGCCACGGCCGCGCCGTAAGAGCTGCCAATGATAGTTGCGCTATCGATGCCCAACTCATCCAACAGTCCAACAACCATGCGCGCTTGCGAGCCAATCGTGTATTCGTGCCGGCGAGGCTTCCCCGAATAACCATAGCCAGGCAAATCGGGCGCAATAACTCTGAACCCGGCCGCCGCCAGCTCGAGCAGCACTTTGCTCCAAACGAGTGTCGAAGAAGCAAAGCCATGAATCAGAACCAGAGTCGGTGCCTTGAGGTCGCCGGCGTCCTGGTAATGAACGCGCACGCCGTCGACTGTGGTAAAGCGCGAACGGTCGTTATGAAAAACCGCGGTGCGGTTCTTTTCCCAATCAACGTCGCTGGGCCGTAGCCACAGTTTGGCGGCCACTGCGGCAAACCCGGCTCCAGCAATCCAGTAGTAACGTTTTTTCATCAAGAATTCAGATCAATTCTTTGTGTATTTTTCGACGAGGGTTCGGTACTTTGCATGGGCTGCCTCGCCTGGATACTTTGCTTTTGTTGCTTTCCACCAGGACTCATAAGTCACATTTCCGGCTTTCGCTGAAGCGAGTCGTTCGATCTGCATTACATCACCAGCCTCCGGAATGTACGTGTCGACGACTTCATACTTAAGCGTCAGTCGCCTTCCTTTATTGGCGACCAGGAAATATTCCATGCCGGGTTTCATCACGAACAGCGATAGTTCTTTTCCTCCTGGCGTTCTGAACTTTGCATGCAGGTAATCGCCCATTTCAAAATTCGTGAAAGTACCTTGAATGGTCTTGACTGCCCTGACTTTGTCTGCGACTTTACGCTCTTGCGAAAACACTGGGCCGTGGTTCACCACCGGGGGCAAAGAGAAAACCAAGGTCAGCGCTATCAGTAGTTTCATTCGTTTCCGGATCCTTCCGAATTTTCGATGCATTCATAAACGCCCGCGACTCCGACGTGAAGGCCGCGGGCGTTCGTTTTTAAAGAGTGTGACTGGATTAACGCCTCAAAATTTAGAAATGCCGCGGCCGGTCGTTTCTGATGGCTCCTTCAAAATCAGCGTGACAGCAGCGTGCCGACATAGGTCAAAAGCTCATTCGCGCAAACGGGACAGTATCCGTGGTCCGTCACCAGGCGATCAACCACCTCGTTGATCTTGCGAATTTGGTCCGGATCCGGCGTCTTGGATGACGTCGTGATCTTAACGACATCCTTCAGATCGCTGAAGATCTTCTTCTCGATGGCTTCTTTCAGACGCTCGTGCGAGTTGTATTCAAACTGCTTGCCCTTGCGAGCGTAGGATGAAATACGAATCAATATCTCCTGCCGAAAAGTATTCTTGGCATTGTCGGAGATACCAATCTGCTCTTCGATTGAACGCATCAACTGTTCGTCCGGCTCCATCTCCTCGTCGGTGATAGGATCCTTCATGCGTTCCTTGTTGCAATAGGCTTCCACGTTGTCGAGATAGTTGTTGCACATCGTGCGCGCCATCTCTTCGAAAGAGTAGACGAAGGCACGCTGCACCTCGATCTTGGCCAGCTCGTCGTATTCTTTACGTGCCAGCGAAATCAAATTCAAATACCGTTCGCGCTGATCGGCGCTGATACCCGTGTGTTGTTCGAATCCATCCTTGATCGCCCGCAACGAGTCAATTGGATTAATGCACGTCACGCCGTCACGCACCAAAGCGCTCGACAACCGGTTGATAATGTAGCGCGGGCTAATACCGTCCATGCCCTCACGCACGGTTTCTTCTTTCAGCTCGCGAACGTCCTTGGATTTGTATCCTTCGACATCCTCACCGTCATAAAGCTTCATCTTTTTGGCGACGTCAACGTTCTGCCGCCTGGGTTCTTCGAGCCTCGTCATCACCGCAAACATCGCGGCTACTCTGAGAGTGTTCGGCGCGAGATGGACGTTTCGCAGCGCTTCCGATTGACGCAGTAGCTTGTCGTAAATGCGCTCTTCCTGCGAAACGCGCAGATTGTATGGGACACGAACCAGGATAATCCGGTCCTGAAGCGCCTCTGACTTTCGATTGCCCGCAAAGGCTATGTACTCATTCTCGTTTGAGTGGGAGAGAATCACTTCGTCGGCATAGATCATGGCGAAGCGCCCCGTTTTGATGCTCTGCTCCTGAGACAGAGTCAGCAGGCTGTAGAGAAATTTTTCGTCGACCTTCAGCATTTCGACGAACTCCATCAGTCCGCGATTAGCAATGTTGAGCTCGCCATCAAAGCGATAGGCACGCGGATCGGATTCGACACCTACATCTCCAATTGTTGACAGGTCAATCGAGCCCGTGAGCTCGGTGATATCCTGCGATTTCGGATCACTGGGCGAGAAGGTGCCGATGCCAATGCGTTCTTTTTCCGAAAAACCGACCCGATGGACTTTCACATCTTCATGACGTCCGGCATAAGTGTGTTCGAGCGCGTAGCGGCACTGAGGACAAAGGTCGCCTTCAATATAGATCCCGTAATGCTTTTCGATCTCCGCACGTAACTGATGGGGAACCAAGTGTAGCGGCTCTTCGTGCATAGGGCAGTCTTTGATGG
Source organism: Pyrinomonadaceae bacterium (assembly GCA_041742785.1). Taxonomy (GTDB): domain Bacteria; phylum Acidobacteriota; class Blastocatellia; order Pyrinomonadales; family Pyrinomonadaceae; genus PSRF01. The sequence goes on from JBGTOA010000064.1 coordinate 25,815, forward strand.
CATAGACGGCGCCGCTGTCAGTACTCGTCCATCCTTCCAGCCCGCGCTTCAGCATCTGAACAATCGTCGACTTGCCGCCTCCGACTGGTCCCATCAAAAGCAGAATGCGCTTGCGCACCTCCAGTCGCTGCGCCGCCGATTTAAAGTACTCGACGAGCTTGGCGATTGGCTCTTCAATGCCGAAGAGTTCGTCGGAGAAAAACTTGTATGAGATTACTTCGTGATGAGTGCCTTCGTTCAGGCGATCGATGCCAGCCGCATGAATCATGTCGTTGATTCGTGCGTGTGAGAGCTGGGCTATTCGCGGATTTTGAGTGACTACCTCGAAATAGTCCCTGAAGGTACCCTCCCAACGCAGCGCTTCATTGGCACGGCGCAGATCTTCCAGACGTTCGCTGATGTTGAATGTTTTGTTGCCATCCTGCTCTTGCATAGCCTCAAACCTCTTCGGCTTTCGCGCTAAGACAGCGTGTCGGGGATAAAGCACGCCTTGAGAGCAACCAGCGCGCTCTTGGTTTAGAAATCTGGTTGCCGACTAACGAGAACTCGACGCGCGACCGGCACGCGCGCGAAGCGTGGCCTGCATCGTCGAGGCCTTACTTTATCAATGAGCAATTATCAACTGGAGTCCCGGGAAGAGAACACTTGCGGAAGCGAATCATGAGCGCTCCCTGAATTAATCGCAGTATAGCACAGCGAAGAAGTGGCTCGTTTTTAAACTCTCAATAAGCTTCAACGATCAATTCAAATTCGTTCAATCGGTACCGGGAGCGCGGGCAGCCCCCGCCTGAACGTTGCAAGCACTGGGCGAACGTTGCACGATCAACTCACATTTGCATGGTGCCGCAAGTACCGGGCGAGGCCGCCCGCGCCCAGTGCAGATGGTCAAATGCAACGAGCGTCATCCTCAGTTCAGCACCACACGCGGATGGAGCAGTTGCCTCTCCGAATCGAATACGCCGACACCAATGAGCTGATCTTCATCATCCAATATTCTGACCTTCTCTCCGTCTGACCAGAGTGCTGCTGCAAACGGAATCGCGATGCCATTTCTGGCCCGCTTCCCGTCACTATCGTTTAGATGCACAAAAGGCATGCCTGAGAGCGCTGCATCGGGTGGACGCAATATCTTCTCTAACGAGCGTTCCTCCACCAACTGTTCCAAACCTTCCAGGGTAATGGCGTCCTGGAACTCAAAAGCACCGGCTCGTGTGCGACATAGTTTCGCGAGGTGGGCGCCGAGGCCGAGGAGTTTTCCAAAATCCTCGGCCAGTGTGCGGATATACGTTCCGGATGAGCAAACAACTCTGACTCTTAAATCAGCCGTGTTGTAGGGATTAACGACCAGCCGCGGCTCAGATTCCAGTGAGGTGAAGGCGTGGATAGTGACCTTGATCAACTCTCGCTCAACTTCTTCACCACGTCGCGCGAACTCGTACAGCTTTCGGCCGTCGCGCTTTTTTGCTGAATACATCGGTGGCAGCTGCCAAATTTCTCCCGTTAAATCCTGAAATGCGTTGCGAATTTCCTGAGATGTTCGGTAAAGATCCGCGGCGGGAACGGGGTGCGATAAACGCGTCCCGTCGATGTCGCCGGTGTCTGTGGCAAAGCCGAGTCGGACCACGGCTTCATACTCCTTGTCGGCGGCCATGAGGAATTGTGCCAGCCTGGTGGCGCGTCCAATGAGCAATACGAGAACGCCGGTGGCGAAGGGGTCGAGGGTCCCTGTGTGGCCGATGCGCCGCTCGCCCAGGATGCGTCGCGCTCGAGCAACCACATCGTGCGAAGTGAAACCAGCAGGCTTGTCGATGATTAGGATTCCATCCATAGAAAGCATTCTAGAGGAGTCAGTGGTCCGTTGTCCGTTGTGAATGGCAAGCATGTCTTTGTGTGAGATCCAATTCCAGTTCAAATGGGCGGCGCCTCGAAAAATCAAAGGCCAAAACCCAAGTCCGCTCTTCGCAACTGACAACGGACAACTGACCAACCCATATGATTAAATGGCTAAGTATGTCGGAGCGACGGAAGAAAGAGACTAGAGAGACTCTCACGGCGGAGCAAAGTCGCCGACGAACGTTCGCGCGCGCGATCAAACTCATCACCGCCAAGCCGCGCTCAGTCGCCGAACTACGCGAGCGTCTTTCTCAATCACGGTCAGCCAGAAAGGCAGACGTTGAAGCCGCAATCGATCGGTTGAAGGAGTACGGGTATCTCGATGACGAGCGATTTGCTTTCAGTTTTGCTTCGGCGCGCGTAAGCCAAAAGCCGATTGGCCGTCGCCGGCTGGAGCGCGATCTAAAACTCAAAAAGGTCGACCAGAATATTACTGAAGAAGCTTTGAATAAGGTTTTTGAAGAGACTCCAGAAGGAGAGCTGATTGATCGCGCGATTGAAAAACGGATAAGGCTGCGCGGGCGGCCCACAAATCGAGCTGAGGCAAAGAGTCTTTTCGATCACCTGTTACGCCAGGGATTTTCGTTCGAGTTAGTAATCGAGAAAGTCCGCAGTGCCTCGCGCGCCGAGCTGGATGAAGTTGAACCTTGAGAACAATCAACTTTGCCAGTTCCTAAGTAGTTGACTCGGCTTCCACAGAATCACTGAACTTCAACCTCAACCAGGTGCTAACTTCGCCGCCCATTGCGCACATGCTAAACTCGAAAAGTCATGACCGGACACGAAATTCGCGAAGCTTTTTTAAGATATTTTGAGGAGCATGGGCACACCCGTGTGGGTTCGTCGCCGCTACTGCCTGCGAACGATCCGACGCTGCTTTTCACCAACGCGGGTATGAATCAGTTCAAGGACGTGTTTCTCGGGGCCGAGAAGCGCGAGTACGTTCGCGCCTGCTCATCGCAGAAGTGTATTCGCGCGGGCGGCAAGCACAACGATCTTGATGAGGTCGGAAAAACCGCTCGGCATCACACCTTTTTTGAAATGCTCGGCAACTTTTCCTTCGGCGACTATTTCAAGGAAGACGCGATCAGGTTCGCCTGGGATCTATTGATGAACGAGTTGAAACTCGATCCGGCCCGGCTTTGGTTCAGTGTGTATGGCGGCGATGACGAAGTTCCGCCTGACGAAGATGCTGAGAAGTTTTGGGCACAAGTCGGGGCGCCGCGAGAAAGAATCCTTCGCTTTGGCCGCAAAGATAATTTTTGGCAGATGGGAGAGACAGGCCCGTGTGGCCCCTGCAGCGAGATCCATTACTACATGGGTGAAGATCCGCACGATCCCACGAAGAACCGCGCCGATCTCGTGAATGGCCCAGGCGATGACACGATTGAAATCTGGAACCTCGTGTTTATGCAGTTCGAACGCAGTGAAGTGAGTCCGGGCGAGTACAAGCTCGAGCCATTACCAGTGCCCTCAGTTGATACCGGCGCTGGATTAGAGCGACTTGCCGTCGTGTTGCAGGGAGTGAAATCAAACTACGACACGGATCTGATTCGTCCGATTATTGAGTTCACGGCAAAACTTGCCGATCGCCATTACGAGCCGGATACGCAGGAAGGGTTTGCGATGCGCGTGATTGCCGATCACGCGCGAGCCACGGCGTTTGCAATTGCTGATGGAATTCTGCCCGGCAACGAAGGACGGAACTATGTCCTCCGTAAGATTATGCGTCGTGCGATCTATCAGGGCCGGCACACCCTCGGCTTTGAAAACCAGTTTTTCAATCAGGTAACTGACTTTGTTGCTGACCTCATGAATGTCGCTTTTCCAGAGCTCGAAGTACAACGTGAGTTTGTGCAGAAGATGGTGAAGCTTGAAGAGGAGCGGTTTGGCTCGACGTTGACCGTAGGACTTAACAAACTTGACGAACTTTTTTCAGCGACAGATGGAGCGCTGCCGGAATACAGGGCGCTTGCTCGGTTGTACGATACGTTCGGAACGCCGCGCGATTTGATCCGCGTCAGCCTCGAGGAACGGGGATTTGGCATCGGCGAAGAAGAGTTTAATGAGTCGTTCGATGGCGCGCTGCAGAACCTGCAACAAACCGGGTCTGGCGAGAAGGGCGAAGGAAAGGTAAAGACGAATCCAGTCTATGCCGGTATCGCCACTCGAGCCGGCAAGTCTTTATTCCGCGGTTACGAAATAACCCGGGCTGAAGGAAAAGTGCTTGGAATCATTAACATTGGCGCCGAAGTTGGGTCGTTGAAGGAAGGCGATGAAGCAGAAATTGTACTCAGCGCGACCCCTTTTTATGCCGAGAGTGGTGGGCAAGTAGGTGATACGGGGTTACTCATCGCAGTCAGCCCACCCGCTACCGCAGGTGGTACTGACTTCATTGCAACAGTCACAGACACTTTCTCACCGGCACAAGGGCTGATCGTTCACAAGGTCAAAGTTGAAAAAGGTACTTTGAAAGTTGGTGACACGGTCACCGCTCAGGTGGATGCTGAGAAGCGCGATGCTACGCGGCGCAATCACACTGCGACGCACTTGATACACGCGGCGTTGCGCGAAGTTTTGGGTACGCACGTCAAACAGGCGGGCTCGGTGGTTGCGCCCAGGTACCTTCGTTTCGACTTCACGCACTATCAACCTTTGACTGATCGCGAAATCGAAGACATCGAAAATCTTGTCAACTATCACATCCTCAGAAACGAGCCCGTGCAAACCGACGAGATGGCGATTGAAGAAGCCATGCGGTCCGGCGCCATGGCCCTTTTTGGCGAGAAGTATGGCGAGAAGGTCCGTGTGCTTTCGATTAAAGGCGCGGAAGACATCTTCTCGAAAGAGTTGTGCGGTGGTACTCACGTACGCGCGACTGGTGATATCGGACTGTTCAAAATAACTAGCGACGAATCGGTAGCTTCTGGTGTCAGGAGAATCAGAGCCATCACCGGCGTCGACGCGTTGCAACGGTTCCGTGAAGCAGAATTGCTCGTGGATAGAGTCGCGGGCGAGCTGCGCACTTCGCGACAAGAGTTGCCGGCAGTAATCGGCAAGCTACAGGAGGAGTTGAAGAAGGCTCGACGCGAAGTCGACGAATTGCGCATGAAGATCGCAACTGGGGCGGGAGGCCCTTCGGCGAACGGTGACGAGTCCCGCGAAATCTCCGGCGTGAAAGTTTTGGCTCGCGATGCCAGCGGTCTCGATTCTGCCGGAATGCGCCAACTTTCAGACACGCTGCTCGCGCGAATCAAATCAGGAGTTGTGATACTTGGTCGAAGCGGTGACGGCAAAGCTTCGTTGATTGTGCGCACTTCGGCGGATGTCGCCCACCGCGTTCCAGCCGGCCAGGTGATCAGGGAACTTGCTCCGATCGTTGGCGGTAAGGGCGGCGGCAAATCCGATATGGCAGAGGGTGGCGGCAACCTGCCTGAACGACTTCCTGAAGCTTTGGAAGCGAGTTATGCAGTCGTCGAACGGCTGTTGGCTTAGGCGGAGCCTTTGGAGTGCGCCGGCTGGTCGGGCGCTTTCAGATTGGCACTGTCATGAGCGGAGAAAGGCCCCTTCTTTCTCGCTGACGACCTAAAAGCGCCGACAGCCGGCCCACTCCAAAAGGCTCCGCCTGTTTACGAATCCTCAGTCACTGTGTGGGAGGCGGTCCCTACATCGCCTTCTGTTTATCTGTTAACGCGATTCCCATCTTTTCGAGCGTAAGTTTGTTGAGTGTCCCCGTGACTTTGATGTTCTCCGCGGTCTGAAACTTTTTCAGACCATCGCGGGTAGCATCGTCGAGCTTTCCAGTCTGATCCCCTCCGTAAAAGCCGCGTCCCTTGAGAAGCGCCTGTGCCTGATTGATTTGATCTTTGGTGGCACGAAAAACCGGACCGCGCTTTTTGGTGTTTCCGTTCGCGCTTTGGCCGGCAGTGAAGGAGGATGGCGTCTGGGCCAATCCGATCGCAGACACGATTAGAAGAGACAGAGCTACTGGCAGAAGTTTTTTCATCTTAGTTACCTCGTTTGTGTGAGGCGCGCTGGTGCGCGCGGGTTAAAGGAAAATGAGGTTTCGCAAAACGCGCGGATGATACAACCGTGATGGGAAGTTTCTAAAGCGCTACGGGAGGCAATCGCGATCTCAGTTCTTGCTTAGACTCTTGCATCATGGTTCCCGCCCTCAAATCAATCCGCGAGTCTTTGGAGTGCGCCGACGGTCTGCCCTTTTCTTCGTGTTTGGAGGCATTGCCTGAAAAGTCAAAAGTACTTCTGGTTTGGCTTCGCTTCCGGATGTGCTGTGGTGGCCTGGCCCGGAAGTTACTATTGATTCTTTGAACCTCCGCCCTCGGCGCGTGCTTCGTTAAATCTGTTCTGGCACCAGAGGCCAAAGGCCGCCCCAAAGCTGCCCCCCCCCCAAATAAAAGCTCCTTTACGGCAGGGGCATAGCCGCAGCCTCAACCGGCGGCGAATATGTGAGCACGGTTCACCTTTGTGGCGTTGGGAGCCGAACTTCGAATTCCAAAGGAGTCAGCATTTGCGGGAAAACTCTGGGTAAAAGAGACTTGGCTGCCACTGTTGGCAGATGTTTAACCGCCGTGCTACTATGCTTTCGGCTCATCGAGCTTGTCGACTCTGCCCGCGAAACCTCACCCCAGTTCTTTAAGCTCCAAACGAATAAAACCGTCTTGCCCCCTGACTGAGTCATGAAAAAAACTCCGCTTCTAACCTTGCTGGTGATTGTCTTTGCAACCCCGATCGTCGCGCAGGATACCGTCGCTTATCGCTTCGATAATTTTGACCTGGCAAATGGCGTCCGGATTGAGAAGCCAGCAGCGCCTCCTGAAACCACGAAAAAGCGTTCGCGCAAACTCACCTCGAGCAACTATTCCTACTCGCATTCACGGACACCGTTAACGCTCCTGACCGGCATGGCCACCGGGAGTAATTCGCTGGAAGGCTTCACTACCGGAAATGCCGAGATCGATAACTACATTGTTGAGTCCGGCAGACGCAATTCGGTAGATCCGCTCCTGCTCTATTCCATCATGCACCAGGAGTCTTCGTTCAAACGCCGCGCACTGTCATATAAAGGCGCGAGCGGGTTGATGCAGTTGATGCCGCCGACTGCTCGCCGTTTCGGTGTGACCAACATTTGGGATCCCAAACAGAACATCGAAGGCGGAACGCGCTACGTGAGATGGCTGCTGAACCACTTCGATGGGAATGTTGAATTGGCATTAGCTGGTTACAACGCAGGTGAAGGCGCGGTAATGAAATATGGCTATCGCGTTCCGCCGTATGCCGAGACGCAGGAATATGTGCGCAGGATTGGCCGGCGCTATTCTTTGATTCGCGATCCGCTGGCAGCGCGTGTTGCGAACGGGGTTACACGCGAACAGTTAGCTAACGTCCAGCAGCAGGATTCAAAGCCGCTGAGCGTTTATGAGCGTTCAGTATTTGCCGTGAGATTGCCTGATGGCAGGTTGGTGCTGCAAAGCCAATGAGTAAGATGCTGGATGACATCTGACCCCGGTTCTCAACCGGCTGGTTGTGTCACCAGCAACGGCAGCGGCGTCATTGCCTTGTTCGCCGGGACACAGAGCACCGGACAGGGAGCGTTGCGCACGACCCGTTCCAGCTCCGCGCCCAGCACCGGAGTTCCTCCAAACAACGAGGCATGCACGTTCGTTCCCATCACTATTAAATCTACTTTCAACTCGGCGGCGAGCCGGACTATCTCCTCATAGGGCCGCCCCTCGGCGATATGCGAAACGGCGCCGCGCGCTTCAAAGCTGGTCAATTCGGCCATCCTTTCCTGCACGTAACTTCGCATCCTCGCTAATGCCGTCAAACCTCCTTCAGGAAACATTGCAGAAATCTGTTCAAAGTAGTCACCGATTACGTAGACCGCATGCAGTTCTGCCAGCGTCTGTTGCGCCAACTTTCGAGCGACGAGCGTAGCTGCCGCCGATGAAGGTCGAAAGTTTGTCGAAAGTAAAATCCGCTTGAGCCGCAACTCCGCATGATCCTCGCGAAGCTCAACAAAGTCTTGCTGCGACTCTCTGATCGTAAGTACGGGGCAAGGTGCTTCAGCGATGATCTCTTCAGCGGTTGAACTCCAGAACGCGCGGGACAATCCTCTGCGGCCGTGCGTCACGACCGTCACGAGGTCTATGTCGTAATCGCTTATCGCTCGAGCGATCTCTGGCGCCGGATCCCCATGGACAATCACCGGTTTGATATCGAGCCCCTTCAGGAGTGGATCAGTCAAAAGTTTTTGGAAGTCCGATCTCAGTTGAGAAAAACCTTTCAGGCTCGGATCTACGAAAGCGCTATCGGGCAGACTTAAAAAGTTTTCCGGCAGGTTGACGTTCTGCACACTGAAAAGCACGATCCGGCCAGCGCCACTTCGCGCGAAGGCCGCAGCGTATTTCAGGGCGGCACGCGCGTGCGTCGAAAAGTCGGTTGGGAAAAGGATGTTTCGAAACGTATCCATGGAAGAGAGGTTTTCAGTATTCTCCTCACAGCACTGGTGTGCCGGCGATCTGGTCGAGATGTACAGTGAACTCTGCGAGCGCGTCTGGTTGCTTTCGCGCCGCGAAGGCGAGTTCTGCTGCGACACGCTCACGGAAGCGGGCGCTTTCCCGCTGAGCGGCGACTTTGCTGATGCTCTCGAGTTTGACGATCTCTTCCATTACGATGCGAAACTATAGAGGAAAAGTAAGGCGTGGGAAATGAGGAGGTAGGCGGCGGTAACAAGTAACCTCAAATCTTAGGTCTCGGTAACAACACGCCCACATCCCACACCGCAACACCTTTCCGTACACCCATCACTCAAAGACCCTTCCCGTACGGATCTGGATTTTTTGTCTTGTTCCATGCCAAACTCCGCACGCATTCCTTCCGGGTCGGCGGCAGAACTAAGAATCCCCGAATCCACGCGGAGCGTAGCGTGATGCAGGTGAGGGCGCCTGCGTTACTGCCCAACGGAGAGATTGATTTGACCCTCGCAGTTCTGGCTATTGGCTTTCTGCTCCTGCTGGTCTGTGCCTATCGTCTCTACGGCGGGTGGGTGGCGCGGCAGTTCATCATCGACGACGCGCGCATAACGCCGGCAAATCAGGTCAACGACGGCGTGGATTTCGTACCGACCAAGCCCTTCTATCTTTTCGGTCAACACTTCTCAGCCATCGCCGCGGCCGGGCCGATCGCCGGGCCGATCCTCGCTTGCCAGGCCTTTGGCTGGTTACCGTGTTTGATCTGGATCGGGCTCGGCGTTGTGCTGATCGGCGCCGTACACGACTTCGCGAGTTTGACCGCCTCAGTTCGTCACGGCGCTACCTCGATAGCCGAGATTGCCCGAGAGCACCTCGGAACCGGGGCCGGCCGGGCAATGATGGCTTTTATTTGGATCGCGTTGCTCTACGTAATTGTAGCGTTCGCAGATATCACTGCGGGCACGTTCGTCGGTGGTTCGGAAGAACTAAAAGCAGTAACCGTGAGCTTTAATCCCGGTGGTGCGGTCGCCGCGGCAAGCGTGATGTACCTCGCACTTTCGCTTTTGCTCGGTATCGTCCAACGACTTCTCCATCCGCCGCTTTGGTTAGTGACAGTGATCTTCGTTCCGGCGGCTTTCGCTTTGTCCTGGGTCGGAACAATGACTTCAAACACGTTTGCCCTCAATCACAAGACGTGGGGAGTATTGATCCTGCTCTACTGTTGCGTGGCCTCAATGGTTCCAGTGTGGGCCTTGCTGCAACCGCGTGGTTACCTGGGCGGGTTCATCCTTTATACAGCTTTGGCAATAGGCGTGATTGGTGTTCTCTTTGGCGGTTATCAAATACAGCAGCCGGCTTTCAAGTCCTTTGACATTGGCGGCATGACCGGGGCGCTGTTTCCTTTTCTGTTTGTGACGATTGCGTGCGGCGCTTGTTCGGGATTTCATGGCCTGGTGTGCTCAGGCACTACTTCCAAACAAGTCGAACGCGAATCGCACATGAAGCCTGTCGGTTATGGCGGCATGCTCGCGGAAGGGTTTGTCGCACTGATCGCGCTGGTGACGGTAATGATTGTTAGCCAGGAGGCATTGCGTGGCAGAGCACCCGGCACGATCTACGGCAACGGCATTGGACAGTTTCTCACGCTCATCGTGGGCCAGCAGAACCTCGCGTTCGCTGTTACGTTTGGAGCGATGGCATTTTCCACATTTGTGTTCGACACGCTGGACGTCTGCACGAGATTAGGGCGTTACATTGTGCAGGAACTGTTTGGCTGGAAGGGCCGTTTGAGTGCGTTGGTCGGCACATTGCTCACCGTAGCGGTGCCGCTGTACTTCATCGTTTACGCGCCGCCGAATTCGTGGTTGAAATTCTGGACCTTGTTTGGCGCTTCAAATCAACTGCTCGCCGGGTTAACTCTTCTTTCGGTGACTGTCTGGCTTTATAAGGCACGGCAGCGGATTGCTTTCACTTTGCTGCCAATGATTTTCGTGCTCGTCATTACATTGTGGGCACTGGTTTCTCTGGTAATCGGCAATCTGCGGGTTACGAAAATAGGCAGTGGCCAGATCGACATCGAGTTGCTCAACGGCATTGCGGCGGGTGTTTTGGTGATGTTGGCGCTTTATCTGGCGGTTCTGGCGCTGATAAAAATGCAGGGCGAGCGCCGGCGAACAAATTTGGTCGCAGCGCACGAGTCCGTAAGTTTGGAATAGCTGAGGTCTACGCGTGATTCTCGTGAGGTATTTCTAAGCCCAGTGTTCAAAGCAACCCTGGGTTGGAATTAGCCAACGCTTTCAGTTTTAGGGTCTGCAGGTTTCCACCATTTATTAGTTACGCAACTTGCTAATTACGCGCAGCCGCCACCATCAATTGGACAGTTCCGGCGAAAATCGGCAATAATATCCGCTTTTAGCAGGCTGCCGATTGGCTACCCTGGGCAGTGAACAAACCCAAACGTGGGTTATCTGGTGTGTGTCGTCCAAGAGGCTGGCCCGGTTCGCAGCATTTCTCGCATTAACTAAAACGTCAGAAAGGATTTGAGAGGGGATCCACCGCTGATTTCCTACATCAGCTTGCTGCTCGTTTGTCCGGTGGAGTCTTTAACGAGAGGTCTCTTTTAAAACAGTTATGAATCAAAACTTAAAAGTTCCTTGTAAGGAATCACTTGTTTCGCGCTTTGGCAGCAAACTGCTGGGACTGGCAGTAACAGCCATGTGCCTGGCCACGGGCGCAACGACAGTGTTTGCACAGTCGCATCAGGGGGGCGAGGCTAACCTTCAACTGCCCGATTTATCTTCTGTCACTTTTTTCAATGACAGCATCGATGGTCATCGACTGCTGCTCATAGGAATCGTCATCTGTATGCTAGGGCTGCTCTTCGGGATGGCGATGTACATGAACTTGAAGAAGTTGCCGGTGCATCGCGCGATGCGCGAGATCTCGGAGTTGATCTATGAGACCTGTAAGACCTACTTGATTACGCAGGGCAAGTTCATCCTCATCCTCGAAATCTTTATCGGCGTCGTAATCGTCCTCTACTTCGGCGTGCTCTCTGAAATGGAGCCGCTGCGTGTGTTCATCATTCTCTTGTTCAGTTTGGTAGGAATCGCTGGCAGCTATGGCGTCGCGTGGTTTGGCATTCGCGTAAACACGTTCGCCAATTCACGCACAGCCTTCGCAAGCCTCGAAGGCAAGCCGTTTCCTCTGTATACGATTCCCCTGCGGGCGGGCATGAGTATTGGCATGATGCTGATCAGCGTGGAACTGCTGATCATGCTTTGCATCCTGTTGTTCATCCCCGGTGAGTACGCAGGTCCATGTTTTATCGGATTCGCCATTGGTGAGTCGCTTGGCGCCGCCGCTCTTAGAATCGCCGGCGGCATCTTCACGAAGATTGCCGACATCGGTTCTGACTTGATGAAGATCGTCTTTAAGATTAAGGAAGACGACGCTAGAAACCCGGGCGTGATTGCTGACTGTACGGGTGACAACGCCGGCGACTCGGTTGGACCCAGTGCCGATGGCTTTGAAACTTACGGAGTTACGGGCGTCGCGCTGATCACCTTCATCCTGCTGGGCGTAGGCGATCCGACCGTACAGGTACAGTTGCTGGTTTGGATCTTCGTCATGCGCATCATGATGATCCTCGCCAGCGGCGCGTCTTACTTTATCAACGATGCCATCGCGAAAGCTCGGTACGCCAATGCGACGCAGATGAACTTTGAGGCCCCACTCACTTCACTCGTTTGGATCACTTCCATCGTCTCGGTGGCGGTAACTTTCATCATTTCCTACCTCACGATTCCGGTGCTCGGCGGCGACTCCACTCTCTGGTGGAAACTGTCGACGATCATATCGTGCGGAACATTGGCGGGTGCCATCATTCCCGAACTGGTAAAAGTGTTTACTTCAACGTCATCCTCCCACGTTAGTGAGGTTGTCACTTCTTCGCGCGAGGGCGGTCCCTCCCTCAACATTCTTTCTGGTTTAGTGGCAGGGAACTTCTCGGCCTACTGGTTGGGAATGAGCATTGTCGCGCTCATGTCGGTTGCCTATTACTTCAGCACGATGGGCCTGGATCCGCTGATGGTCGCGGCTCCCGTTTTTGCCTTTGGACTGGTGGCGTTTGGCTTTCTTGGAATGGGACCCGTCACCATCGCCGTCGACTCGTACGGCCCGGTGACCGACAACGCCCAGTCCGTCTATGAGCTGTCGCTCATCGAGCAAGAGCCGAACCTTATTGAGGACATGAAGCGTGATTTCAACTTCAACGTGGATTTCTCGCGTGCAAAACACCTGCTCGAAGAGAACGACGGCGCCGGTAATACTTTTAAGGCAACCGCTAAACCCGTGTTGATAGGTACTGCAGTAGTTGGCGCCACCACTATGACCTTTTCGATCATGATGGCGCTGACCGACGGTCTTACGACAAACACACAGAGCCTGTCGCTGCTGCACGCACCCTTTGTACTGGGATTGATTACCGGCGGCGCGGTCATCTTCTGGTTTACCGGCGCCTCGACTCAGGCGGTTACGACCGGCGCTTACCGAGCGGTAGAGTTCATCAAGGCCAACATTCGTCTCGAGGGTGTGGTCAAGGCTTCCGTGGAAGACAGCAAGAAGGTAGTGCAGATCTGCACCCAGTATGCACAGAAAGGCATGTTCAATATCTTTTTGACTATCTTTTTCTCGACGCTTGCGTTTGCGTTTGTCGAACCGTTCTTTTTTATCGGCTATCTCATTTCGATCGCGATCTTCGGGCTTTACCAGGCGATCTTCATGGCCAACGCCGGCGGCGCCTGGGACAATGCGAAGAAAGTTGTGGAAGTTGATTTGAAGCAAAAGGGCACGCCGCTGCACGACGCAACCGTTGTCGGCGACACAGTCGGTGATCCATTCAAGGACACTTCCTCGGTAGCGTTGAATCCCGTGATCAAGTTTACGACGCTCTTCGGCTTGCTCGCGGTTGAGTTGGCAGTTTCAATCGCCAGTCCTACTGGACGGTTTGGTGAGAATGGCGCAATGATCACCCACGTGTTGGCCGCGGTATTCTTTCTGATATCGACTGTATTTGTCTGGCGCTCGTTCTACGGAATGCGCATCGGAACATTGCAGGCTGCAGCGGTTGAAACTCGGGTGGACAGTATCGCTGCCGACTAGAGGGGTTATAGCGGCGTCCTCCCTGGGCGCCCCCGTTTTATTGACTCGAGCGATAAGAAGGAATCATGGACACATCATTCTCCAGATCCCATACGTTAATCAGCGTTGCTTTGGCGCCGGTTGATTGGCCGCGACAGGTTTCATTGGTCGTCGCCTTTAGTCTGTTGACCGCGCTCGCGGCGCAGATTTCTATTCCCATCGGCCCAGTGCCAATCACCGGACAGACCTTCGCAGTGCTTTTAACCGGAGCGTTGCTCGGATCGCGTGCCGGTGCAGCTGCGATGATGGTGTACCTGTTAGAAGGAGCCGTCGGTCTACCGTTTTTCTCGAATGGTTCTGGAGGTCTTGCCCATCTACTTGGTCCGACCGGTGGTTACCTGGTGGCCTTTCCGGCAGCCGCTTATGTAACCGGAGCTTTTGCGGAGAATGGGTGGGACAAACGGTTTCTGACTGCCGCGGCCGCGATGCTTGTCGGTTCTCTGGTAATCATCTTTGTTGGCTGGGCCTGGCTGTCACAGTTTATGCCACCGATGGTTGCCTTCAAGGCAGGCGTAACGCCGTTCATTATTGGCGACATCGTCAAGATTGCTTTGGCTGCCGCGGTATTGCCATCAGGATGGGCGTTACTTCGTAGGTCTAAGTTGAAGTAAGTAGTCCGCAAACCGTAGATTAAAAAGCCCCCAGCTTAAGTGATAGCCGGGGGCTTTCGGTTATTGACACTCTTTAAATACGTTGGAGTCGACCAGCAGCAGATCTATAATCTTCAATCTCACTCGATCAAACCAGCAGGTTCAGGTGAACTACGCATGGATGTTCTTAAAGTACGTTCTCGAAGCCGCGAAGAGTTGGTTGAGTTCACCGATGACGTGCGGCGGAAGCTTGGCGAATCGGGTGCGACCGATGGTGTCGTTGTGCTTTACGTCCAACACACTACGGCGGGACTGACAATCAACGAAAACGCCGATCCGGACGTGCCGCGTGACATGTTGCATGCGCTTCGCACTCTCATCCCGCAACACGGAATGCATTTTCTTCATGGCGAACAGAACTCTGACGCCCATATCAAAACCAGTCTGGTAGGCACGTCCGTTACCGTTCCCTTCAAAGATGGAAAGCTTCTGCTCGGGCGGTGGCAGGGAATATTCTTATGTGAGTTTGATGGCGGACGCGAGCGCCAGGTAATCATGACGCTGCTGCCCAGGTAAGTGAAGAACTTAGATCTTGTGCCTAAAGCCAATTACGACGAAATTGCCCCACACTATGAAGCTGCTATCAGGCCTCTCGAGCGCTGGTTCTTAACAAAACTGAGAGTTGCCGCTTTGGCGCAACTACCTGCGAATGCTTCGTTACTGGAAGTTGGAGCGGGCACAGGTTTGAACTTTCGGTTTTATCCAGCCGGCGTTCGCGGAGTTGCATCCGAACCGAGCCGCGAGATGCTTAAGATAGCGCGCCGCAAAGACGAGGCACGCGGAATCTCCCTCGTCCAGTGTTGTGCGGAGTCGATTCCGTTTGTCGATGCGAGCTTCGATGCTGCGTTTGCGACCCTGGTGTTCTGTTCGGTCGTTTCCCCTCGAGAAGCATTCATTGAATTGCGCCGTGTGGTTAAGCCGGGCGGTACGATCGTCCTATTGGAACACGTTCGACCACCAGGACTGCTTGGCTTATTCTTTGATCTATTAAACCTGATTACGGTGCCCCTGTTCGATGATCATTTCAATCGGAGCACGGCAGCCGAAGCGCAGGCGAACGGTCTTGAAGTGGTGAACGTCGAACGCCGGCTTATGGGAATAATCAACTTGATTAGCTGTCGCGTGGCATGCTGAGTGCTGAGTGCTGAGTACAGAGTTTCTAGTTTCAAGTTTCTAGTTTCTAGTTCCGAAAGACGAGTGCTGAGTGCCAACGCTTTCTTTTCGTGAACTTGAAACTTGAAACTCGAAACTTGAAACTTGAAACTCTGTCTTTCGGAACTCAGCACTCAGTACTTTCTTTATCAGAGCTTCCTCATAAGCTCAGTGAATTCCTCAACCTGAGTCTTAGTTCGCTCGAGTGAGCGCCTGCTATCGAGGTAAGCGCTCCAGACGGGAGTCTGCGTGAGTGCTTTGGTTGTATCTTCGTCGAGCGCCTGGGCCATGACCGCGATGAGGTCGCTAACAACGCGGGTGTGCACCAGCAGCGACTCGATGATAGCGAATGCCAGGCGAGCTTGTTCGGGCTCGAGATCGTATGGTTTGTCGAGCTCGGGGTTTTGAGGTGACGGTTCGTCCATGCGTAAGATGGAAGGGTATCCTTCCGTAGGCCTCTCCTCGTTATTAATAAGGCGATCCACGACACGGCGGAGGCGGCCGCCGGAGTTGCCGCCGATACAAAGTTCACCAACTGCCTTTTACAAAGGGCAGCTCAGTGACCTGGGCGTAAACCAACTCCTCACCAACAGTGACTTTCACGTTCGTTCCGGCTGCCAGGTGCTGGTATTTAATCAAAGCCAGCGCAATCGTGCGTCCCAACTTTGGCGAATGCACGACAGTGGTGAGTCTGCCAATCTCTTTATTGTCGTCTGACAATAACGCGGAACCGGATTCTGCGCCGACCACTGCTTCGAAAGCCACGCCGGTAAGTTTCTTCGCTACATGCCCGCGATATTTTATGCGTGCGATGATCTCCTGACCGACATAACAGCCCTTCGTAAAACTCACTGCGTCGTCAAGATTAGTCTCCGACACGACCAATGTTTCATCCAAGTCCGGTCCATATCGCGCAATACCAGCTTCGGTTCTGAGGATCTCGAACGCGTCGAACCCAACCGGCACTGCCCCCGCGTCCACAATAGCTTCCCAAAGCGACAAGGCCTGGGTCGCCTCGATAATAAAATCAAATCCATCCTCAGCCGTATGCGTCGCGCGAATCACGAACAGGTCTGTATCCTTCCACTTGATGGTGCGCAATCCTTCCCGCGGCGCCTCCACCCAGGAATCGCCGAAAACCTGATTGAGAACCTGGACGGCCTTTGCTCCCTGGATTGAAAACTGAGCCGAATAGTTGGAGAGGTCGGTCACGTGAAAATCGCCGGCTAGCGTAAATCGCTCGATGGTTTTCAACACGCGATTGCGGGTGGCGCCTTCCGTATCCAGCAGAAATACCGGCGAACTAGCCTTTGTTCCCTGCTCGTCTGCTATACGCATAACGCGGGCTGCGGCAATTAAACGACCCTGAACGTTTGGGAAGACCGCGGGCATCCAGCTTAGCTCTGCCAGAGTTTTCATGTCGTTTGTGAGTAACCCGTTGAGAAACTGAACCGCCTCAGAACCGCTGACACGCAGCCGTCCCCTGGAGGAAAAATCAAACAAGCCGGCGCCGCCCTCTCGTACGGCTAAATACTCGTTGGCTGGATCACCGAAATTCGCTGGCACCAGCCAGTCGTCACGCTGGGCCATCGACGCGCCGTGGCTGACGTGCCATTCGTGCAGTGGAGATTTCAGAATCGTGATTTGGTGTATTACTGACATTTCGTTCGTTGCTAAGCGACAAGTTCGCCGTTGATTCGCGCCTGGATGATTGCCTGCGCGACTGTTTGGTAATCCCTTAGCTGGTCCGCTTCGCGGCGATGTGACGCCAGGACCTGTGGGCTCGGGTGATAAATGGGAACCAGCAGACGACTGTGCCAGTGAAAGAGTTTGCCAGCAGCCTCTTTTAGAGCGAGATCGTGCCTCTCAATCCGCTTGATGGCGTCCAAGGCGACGGACCCGAGGGTCACCACGACTTCCGGATTGACGATCTCAAATGTTCGTCTAAGAAAGTCTGAGCAGTTCGCGAGTTCCTTCTGAGAGGGTTTACGATTAGCGCCGGTCGGAGTGCGCGGATTACAGATTGCCGCGCTGGTAATGAATAGTCGGGTGCGCGGCAGATTGATGGAGTTCAGGAAGCGATCAAAGTTGGAACCGGATTGATCACCAGAAAAGGGGACATGGGTTCGATCAGCGCCTTTGCGTCCAGGCGCTTCACCGATGAACATGATCCGGGCGTCGATAGAACCGTTCAAGCCACTCAACACTGCGGTCCGGTCACACATCTCCGGACAACGCCTGCAATCGGCGGCCTCTGCGACTAAAGCCGCAAACCGGGCTTCTATAGATTCGCTCGAGAGCATTGTGGGATTGATTTCACCACAAAGTGTGCACAAGGCAAAATGATCAGAGTCCGTTACCCGAGAGAGTCGTCGAGTCCTTGCTACTCACCTTTTGAATAGCAGTTATCATCTCGCGCGCCAGGTCACTAGCGATTACTTTGCAACGGTGATCTCTCTCGTTGTGATGTTGAAGCTTCCGTTCTTTAGCGGATAACCATCCCGCCCGATTAGTTCGAGTCTGACAGTGTGCTTGCCGTCGAGCCAGCCTGCCAGCCACACTGGTTCCCACTTATCAAGGTACTGCGGTTCGTCATCGTCGATGATGTAGCGCACCAGATACTCGCCGCCGTCGCCTCTGAGCTTCGCGTTGGTGAGCCAGAAGTCGATCATAATTGGGGCAGCATCGGCGCCCTTATATTCACCTTTGGGGCGACTGTACGTGAGCAACGGTTTCTCAGGATCCAATTCGACCGATTGCGCTGACGAGTTGGCGGCCGAGTTGTTGTTGGCCATCACCTGGCCTGTGGCTGTAGTAGTCGGCCGCGACGCATCACCGCCGCCCCTCACAGTAAAAATGGCCATCTGGAAAGAGCCTTCGTTCTTGTAACTTTCGTGCCAGGGTCGCGAAGCAAAGACGCGCAACACATGCCGGCCGGGAGTAACGTTCTGCAACTCAAATGGGACGTTCAAATCGCAGTAAGCCTCGTACGGATTGTCGTCCAGAATTACGTGGATGTGATTTCCAGTGCCGGTGGCGGGATCTTTGTGTGGCTGATAACCCTTCAGGTCTCCACTTAGAGCGAGGCGAACCTGAACGTTTGCTTCCTCAACCTGTGAACCGTTCGCCGGTGAAAGTATCCTGAGTATCGGCTGTGCCGCCTCTTGTTCACCTCGTGCGTTGGCCTGGTCGGCAATGGATTCCGGCCTCCGAACGACCTGCAATCTCTGTATCGGCGGAGGAGAAACCGACCTGACCACCGTAGTATTCGCGTTCTCCTGATTGTTGGCGCAAGCGCCAAACGCCAGAACGAGCAGTATCAGTGGGACTGTCGAGCCCTTGAATCGTTTCATAGTTCCTCACGAAGTATTTTTAGAGATGCCGAGCTTCAATAGTACGATTCAGAAACGTCATTGGGAAATTACCCGCACCTGCAAATTTCCTGTCTGTGCCATTGACGTCAGTGAACCGCTTGTCCGGGCGGCGGACACTCAATCGGCAGACGACCATGTGGTCCTAGACTTTTTTGCGGGGCCAGTGTAAGAATCCGCCACCGGTTTTAGGCCGCTTGAATTTGAATAGAGAAGGCGTTCAATCCTTCGTAACCGCGACGCAAACAATCATGGACCAGAAAAAACTCCGCTTGAACCTACTTGCCATCGGGCTCTCGATCGTTGCCGCAGCCCTCATCGCAAGCTGCAGTCGTCACTCCGAAACCGGCGGCTTTGTTCCTGAAGTGCTGCCATTACCCGCGCAACTTGCTACTTACGAGCCGATGCAGATTCCCGCTGATAATCCGATGACGCCAGAGAAAGTCGCGCTGGGACGGCAACTGTTTTTTGATGAACGGCTAAGCGGGGACGGTTCCAAATCGTGCTACTCATGTCACGTCTGTGACAAGGGCCTTACTGATGGCCTGGCAAAATCGGTTGGCGCTTTTAACAAACAACTACCCCGCAGCAGTCCAACGTTATGGAATATTGGCTATCACAAGGAATTCTATTGGGATGGCCGCAGTTCTTCCCTGGAAAAGCAGGCAATGGCCGCGTGGACGGGCGCAAACATGGGAGCTAAGGCTGACGAAATTGCCGCGAAGCTGAACGGCATTCAGGGTTATCGCGGTCAGTTTCAAAAAGTGTTCGGCAGCGACGCTACACCCGACAATATCGTCAAAGCGATTGCCGCATTTGAAAGAACGATCATCAGCGGTGATACCGCCTGGGATCGCTATCAAGCTGGCGACAAATCTGCAATCACCGAAAGCGCCTGGCGTGGCTCGAATATTTTCCAGGCGATCAAGTGTAACAATTGCCACGACGGCGTCCTGTTAACCGATCAGCAGTATCACAACGTCGGTATTGGCATGGACCAAAAGGAACCTGACCTCGGCAGATTCAAAGTGACGAATAATCCGGAAGACACGGGCGCCTTCAAAACACCGACTTTGCGCGACGTGGCGAAGTCGGCGCCCTATTTTCATGACGGTAGTGTGCAGACTTTGGAAGAGGCCGTTGATCTGATGATTAAGGGTGGGATTCCAAATCCGCATCTGGACAGGAAGAACCTTGAGCCACGAAATCCTTTGCCAGATCAACGTGAGGCGTTGCTGGATTTCCTGAGGTCATTGAATGTCGATTGTAAGTTGGTAAAGCCGCCGCTGCCTCAGTAGACGTCAGATGCTGGATGTTAGATGTTAGGCGGTGTCAGTTGTCAGCGCGGGGTTATCAATAGGCTTTTCGACAGAGTAACAACAGACCACTGACAACTGACTAACATCCAGCATCCAGCATCCAGCATCTCACCTCTGCTTTTACGCTCTCGCCTTTTTTGATCCGGCCTCGACTTTTAGGCGCTTCTCCACCATATCCCAATTGATGTTTGAAAAGAACGCTTCGATGTACTTCGGCCGCTCCGCCGGTTTGTAGTCCAGTAAATAGGCATGCTCCCAAACGTCCATCACCAGGATTGGATTGTAGCCGGCCACATTGCCGGTCTCGTGGAGCGTGATCCAATGATTTGACAGGCGGCCGCTCCCAGGGTTCTCGTAGCAGATGGCCCAGCCAACGCCGCGCATTTTGCCGATGCCCACGAAATCGGCTTTCCAAATGTCGTAACTACCAAAGCTTGACTCGGCAGCCTTCGCAAACCGCGAATTCTTCGTAGCATCGCCGCTGCCGTCGCCGCTGGTGAGGTTATCGAAGTAGTATTCGTGCAACACCATGCCGTTGTATTCGAAGCCCAACCGGCGCGTCAGTTCGGAATAAGCCGGCATCTCTTCCTGGTCGACTGTCCCGTCTTTGATGAACACGGAAATGCGATCGCTAAGATTATTCGTCTCTTTTACGTACCCCTGGTAAAGCTTGAAATGCATCTCGAGCGTTTCGTCGGAGATGCCCTTGAGACCGCTTAAGTTGAATTGCCTGGCTTTGTAAGATTCGATCGTACTCATTTGAGAAAACCTCCGGTTTAAAATCAAGTCTCAGGCTATTGCGCGAGTGTGCCGAATCCGTTGAGAGGCTGAGTTTTTAGTATCGCGAATTTGGGGCTGGCTGCTAACGCTCTTACTGATCTTCAAGGTGCAAACCGGAAACTTCCTGATGGATCCCGGGTTCTTCGGGAAGTGAGACTGATTGCCGACAACAGATAGCACTTCACATTTCTGCCTTCCTCCAGCTTTTGCCCTATCGGGGACGGTGGCGCAACTCCAGCGGCAAAGCCGAAGGTTACACGGCACATGACTTTTGAGGCAGAGCTCTCTCGCTGAACAGAGACAATGTTCAGATTTGACCTCTGTTTTTCGTACCGTGCTTATGACAAAGGCAGGAAGTCCCAGCTTCCTGCCTTTGTTGTTTGCGAAAACAGTGAATGTCACTAACTGCCAAGGATGATCCAGTCACCGTGCGACGTTCCCATAAACAGCAGCATCGGCAGAGACAGCCACGCGTTCGTTCGCGATGCGATGAAGGCCTGTCGCGCAAGTTCAGGCGCCGCCGCGGGCCCGGTGCCGGCGGTCGCGGCAAGAATCCGTTTGTTGTTGGGCCAGATAATTCCCCAGACGTTCAGCATCATCAGAATGCCGTACGCGCCACCAATGCCTATGGAGTAAGTCTTATTACTCGCATAACTCTGTCCGCCGACCATCAGTTCCGCGGTAAAGAACCTGACGAGACCATAAGTCACAATCAGGACCAGCACGAACATCACGGCTGCGAAGACCCTGCCATCTTTGATTACTCCGGGCACTTTCTTGATGATCAAGAACTGCAGCAGGAAGAGCACTATCGGATAGGTCAGCCACGCTCCCAGAATCCACCAGACATTCAGCGTGCCGCCGCCAAGCGTGTTCGCGTTGTTAACGTCGGTCTTGAGAATGTACATCGCAAAGTAGGCGAGCCCGAAGAAGACAGTAACCACGGCTCCCCAACGGAAGTACCAGAGCGCGCGCCCCAACATCTCAGGATTGACCTTCTTCTTGGTGTCTGCGTCGAGACCCTTTTGAAGAGGAACGTTCACGAGGTTGAAGAAATAAAGCAATCCAATCCACATGATTCCGGCCACAAAGTGGAGCCAGCGAAAAGTAATGCGCATGAGCGACGCGGCGTCAGGCGGATGGAAAAGCTCCTGAAACATAGCCAGACTGATGGGGAGATGAACAGTTGACTCGATTAGCATACCTGCCTCCGTTGAGTGGACAGACACTCTTGTCTGTCTGCTGTTTGGCGTGAAACGTTTGCCGTGTTGTGACAGACAGGAATGTCTGCCGATTTGTGGTTTTACGCGCGCAGATTACACCCAGACCAGACGGGATGCAATAAAGCTGTCTGCCCAACTTACTCGTCGATTGGGCGTGGTCCGGCATCCATTCCCCGCACACTGGCCTGATTAACTACGCGGACCGTTAGATCTGAATTCACGCGAATCTGGCACGAAAGACGAATGTGATCTGCCAAATCGGTTTCTGCGGCAAGCCGGTTTCGCTCGGCTTCGCCCATCTCGCCGGGATCGCCTGCAAGCACTTCAACCCGACAGGTGGTGCAGCGCGCGTTTCCGCCACAGCGGTGCAGAATATCGATGCCTGCGTCTTCGATTGCGAGCACCAGTTTTTTCCCCGGTGTAACTTCGAAAGCCTGGGTGCCGGTGGCAGTTTCAGCCTGGATTTGAGGCATGTGTGACTCCAGTTTTTAGATTTTCTTGTGCGATGAATTTCGCACAAGAACGAGCGAATGTCGATTTCTAACGCTGAAAGCATTTAGCGAACGCCTCCAGCCTGGCTCGGGTAGGTTTAATTTAGGCTCCCGTTGTTCATTCATCTCAATACACCGCCCGCTCACCGAACTAGAGTTTCAACTCCATGTACATCGCCTCTGCGTTTGGGTTCTCGTAGTAACGATCAATTTCGCGAAAACCCAAACGACGGTACATTGCAATTGCTCGATCCATCTTGCCGGGCAACGTATCCAATCGCATCGTTGCGTAGCCAATGTCCCGCGCCTCAGTCACGATGCGATCCAGCAATAGCCGTCCAAGCCCGGCATCGCGAAATTCCGGCTTGACGTAAAGTCGTTTCATTTCACAAGAATCGTTTCCGATTGCGCGCAAGCCAACACAGCCGGCGATCTGGTTGTCTTCTAAAGCCAACAATAATCTGCCACGCGGCGGCGCATAGCTCCCCGGCAGTTCAGCGAGTTCCTTTTCGAAATTCTGAAAACATAGATCGACTGCCAGCCACGTTGAGTATTCACGGAAGAGCTCGCGCGTCGTCTGAACATCTTCCGGAGTGGTCGCCTGAATTATCCTCATTCCTGAGATGCCGAGAGACGGGAAAACGACAACAGGCCCGGAAGTCCTCGGGGACCACCGAGCCTGCAAGATTCAGACAGGCAAAACGCCTGTCTCACGGCTACGCTGTGAACGATGTGCCGCAACCGCAGCTGCCAGTCGCGTTGGGATTCTTGAATGTGAAACCCGAACCCATCACACCGGAAACGTAGTCAATTTCGACACCATTTAAATACTGACCGCTGAACATGTCGACAAACAGGGTCACGCCGTGCTCGTTGAGAATAAAATCTCCCTGGCGCGACTCTTCTTCGATGTTAAGGCTGTACTGAAAACCCGAGCAGCCGCCCGGAACCACGCGTACGCGCAAGCCAGCCGTTTCCGGCAGGCCCTCTTCACTGGCCATGAATTTTTTGATCTCACCGGCCGCCGCTTCTGTCACATTCAGGGTTACAGTTGGGGCCCCGGCGCTGACTTCGGGCGCTCCGGTCGAGGCAGTTGTTGCTGACATAACTTGAAAAGCTCCTTATTGAATGGTTTGCTTTGATAGTCTTTCGGTCTTTGGCCTTTGATTTCTATCGTAGCCAGGCTCGTTGCCTTGGAAATTGAAAAACCAAAGGCCAAAGCCCGAAGACCGTTTCATTCTATTGACCTTTGCCTAAAACGACAAGTTCAGGCTTCATTGCTTCTATTGAGACCTGGCGAGCCACTTCTTCCGCAACATGCCTGAACGCCACTGCCTGTGGCGAATCCGGCAAACTAACAACCACCGGAACACCGTTGTCGCCGCCTTCACGTACCTCAATCCCGATGGGCACGGCGCCGAGGAATGGCACGCCATAGGCCTCAGCTAGTCGTTGCCCGCCGCCCTCTCCAAAAATGTTGTAGCGATTTCCCGTATCAGGAGCGACGAAATAGCTCATGTTCTCAACTATGCCAAGCACCGGCACAGCTACTGTCTCGAACATTCTGAGGGCCCGACGAACATCCGCGACGGAGACATTCTGTGGAGTCGTAACTAAAACGGCCCCCTGGACCGGCACGAGCTGAGCCAAAGATAGCTGCACATCTCCAGTGCCGGGCGGCATGTCCACGATCAGGTAATCGAGCTCGCCCCATTTTACATCCGACAAAAATTGCTTCACCAGGCCGTGAAGAATCGGACCGCGAACGATCATTGGCTTGTCGCCTGGCTGAAGGAAAGCCATCGACATGACCTTCACACCGTGGGCCTCGATGGGCACAAGCTTGTTAACGTCAACTTCGGGTTTGGCGTCGCTTGCACCGAGCATCATCGGCACGTTAGGGCCATAAACATCGGCATCCATAACTCCGACGCGTGCCCCATTCTGCGCAAGCGAGACCGCGATATTGACCGCGACCGTAGATTTGCCCACGCCGCCTTTGCCTGATGAAACAGCGATTATGTTACGCACGCCCTCGATAGTGACCTTGTCTCCCAAGCCGCGTCCTTTTGGTACTTCAGCATCCATCTTCACTGCTATCGAGGTAACTCCTGGAATTGCGCCGACCAGTTCTTTGGCAGCGTCTTCCATCTGTTGTTTGACTGGGCAGGCAGGCGTAGTCAACACGATGCGGAAAGAAACGTGGCCGCCGTCGATCTGCAGATCCTTGATAAACCCGAGCGTGACGATGTCCTTGTGAAGGTCGGGGTCATTTATTTGACGCAATGCGTCTAGTACGATGGTTTCAGTTACTGTTGCCATATAGTTGATGAATGATGATCCGATAAGCCGTGAAAAGTTGCTTTGAATTATGACCCACTGAATCGAGCTTGTCGAACCGTGGTTTTAGTCAGCGGGCAACATTCAGGTTAAAAAATACGAGTGGAAGCTAACGGCCTGAGGTTTTGCAACCAACTATCGAGACTAATTCGCAGCGCCATCAGCCGCAATGAAAAAAGACACCGTCAAACTTCATTTCCTCAACCCTAGTAATGTGGGAGAAGTGTCAGATGCAGACGCGGTGGGCAAGGCCGGCTCAGTAATCTGCGGCGCTGTCCTAAGAGTTACGCTGAAGGTTGATTGTCGGCACACAATTACGGAGGCGAGGTTCAAGGTCGCTGGCTGTAGTTTTCTGATAGCGGCTTGCTCTTTGCTAACGAACACGGTTGTAGGAAAGTCTACCGGAGAGGCGGCATTAGGCGTTCGATCACAAGCCGAGATTACTGAACTACTCGGTGTGCCGCCGGCGGATCGGGCACACTGTCCAGGCCTTGCGGGTGAGGCGCTTCTCAGTGCGATCGGAAACTACAGTGATTCGGTTCGCGCGGAGTGGATCTCGGACGAGGCGCTGATCTGCACGTGTTTTGGCGTTTCTGAACAACGAATAGAGACTGAGATTAGGAGTGGCGGATTGCGAACGGTTGCTGAAGTCACGAACGCTTGTTCTGCAGGCGCCGGTTGCGGCTCATGCTATAAGCTCATTGAAGATATTCTGGACGACTTCTTGAGGATTGTTTAGGACGGACAGCCCTGTCTGTCTTTCGCGAATTTGAGGCTGGACAGACCGGAACGTCTCTCCTGCAAATCTTTTATGATCTATCTCGATAACAACGCAACTACTCGCGTCGCTCCTGAAGTGTTCCGAGCGATGCAACCGTACCTGACAGAAAACTACGGCAATCCTTCATCGGCGCATTCGCTGGGTCGCAACATGAAGTCAGCCGTGGAAAGCTCGCGCGCGCAGGTCGCCGAACTGATTGGCGCGGCCAGTCCCAGCGAAATCGTGTTTACGTCGTGTGGCTCGGAGGCGGATAACTGGGCGATACGAGGCGTACTTGAGCAATACCCCGAGAAGCAACACATCGTCTCGACGCTGGTCGAACACGAAGCCGTGCGCAACCTTTGTGCAAAGTTGGAAGGGCAACGTTACGAAGTCACCTGGCTGGGAGTAGACGGAAGTGGCGAACTCGATTTAGCGGAGTTGCGCGCCGCCCTGCGGCCGGACACCGCGCTCGTATCCGTAATGCTGGCTAACAACGAAACAGGAGTACTTTTCCCAATCAATGAGATCGGAAAAATTGTGCATGAAAACAGCAGCGCCGTTTTTCATGTCGATGGAGTGCAGGCCGTAGGAAAGATCCCGATCGAGGTAAGCAAACTTGAAGTCGATCTCTTCGCGCTATCGGGTCATAAACTTCATGCGCCTCAGGGTGTTGGCGCGCTTTACATCAGAAACGGTATAGCGCTCGGGGCCCAGATGATTGGCGGTAGTCAGGAAGGCGGACGGCGAGCCGGAACCCTGGCAGTACCGAACATTGTCGGGCTGGGCGCTGCATGTGAACTTGCCCTTAGCCCTGACTCGCACGCGGAGGTCGAGCGTTTACGCGATCGCCTGGAAACAGAGATTCTGGCGCAGGTTCCTAATGCCCGCGTGAATGGAACGACGGAACCCGGCAAGCGTCTGCCAAATACTTCCAACATCTCGTTCGAATATGTTGAAGGCGAAAATATTCTTCGGCTGCTCGATGAAGCCGGAATCTGTGTATCGACGGGCTCGGCGTGCCATTCGAGCACGCACCAGGCTTCGCCTACGCTGCATGCGATGAATGTTCCCTTTACCGCGGCGCGAGGGTCTATAAGATTTTCGTTGTCTCGTTACACTACCAATGAAGAGATCAGCAGAACGTTGGAGGTCTTACCCGGAATCATTGAGAAACTCGTGGAGATGTCGCCGTATGAGAAAGAGTTAAAGGTGATGAGACATGACTGAAGTCAGGTCAAATTTCCCACCTTGATGAAAATTCCCCAGGTTCTGATCAAATTTCATGTAAATGGCTCTCTACTTTTGCGGCCCGCTCTTTGCTGATAGAATCTTGCGCGAAAGTTGCCCTTGCTTCAGCCAGCCCCGCAACAGTCTAAGACTTAGGTGAACGCAATCGGAACAACCTGCACCGCACTTCGCAACTCTAACTATCGATCCCCCAAAAACCAGGGAAAGGGCTTGAGTAAATATCCATGAGCACTGTCATCGAACCGCCCGTCGGCGCCGAAAAAAACCAGCTGGAGCTGGAAACCGTCACTATCCGTTTTGCCGGAGACTCAGGTGATGGAATGCAGCTAACCGGGACTCAGTTTACGAACACCTCCGCCGTCTTAGGAAACGATATTTCTACCCTGCCGGACTTTCCTGCTGAGATTCGTGCCCCTGCGGGAAGCTTGCCCGGAGTAAGTGGCTTTCAGCTCAACTTCTCGAGTCAGGACATTAAAACACCGGGCGATCAGCCAAACGTTCTGGTCGCGATGAATCCGGCGGCGTTGAAAGTGAACCTGAGCGATCTCGAAGACGGCGGCACCATCATCGTGAACACCGATAGTTTTACGCCCGAGAATTTGAAGTACGCAAACTACGCGACGAATCCCCTTGAAGATGGATCGCTCGCTGGTTATCGCGTGCACAAGCTTCCGATCACAACGCTCAATATTAATGCCTTGAAGGGCAATGTTGAGTTGACGCGAAAAGAGATCGATCGCTCGAAAAACTTTTTCGCGCTGGGCGTTCTTTACTGGGTTTACGACCGTCCGATGGAGAACACTCTGAATTGGATCAGAACCAGGTTTGGCAAGACACCCGAGCTTGCGAAGGCGAACGAGATTGCCTTAAAGACGGGTTACAACTTCGCCGATACCACCGAAGTTTTCACGACCCACTACACGATCAAGAAAGCACAGATTGCGCCGGGTAAGTATCGAAAGATCACCGGCAACGAAGCCACGGCTCTCGGCTTTGTGGCTGCCTCTCAACTCGCCGGACGACCACTCTTTTATGGTTCATATCCGATTACCCCGGCTTCAGACATCCTTCATGAGCTGGCACGTCATAAGAACTTCGGTGTGCGAACGTTCCAGGCCGAAGACGAGATTGCCGCTGTCTGCGCAGCGATCGGGGCGAGCTTCGCCGGCCAGATTGGCCTAACGGGCACGTCGGGTCCGGGCGTCGCACTCAAACAGGAAGCGATCGGACTCGCGGTGATGGCTGAGTTGCCTTTAGTGATCATAAACGTACAGCGGGGTGGCCCGTCGACCGGCTTGCCGACAAAGACTGAGCAGGCCGATCTGTTCCAGGCAGTTTGGGGAAGAAACGGCGAGTGTCCCGCGATCGTGATCGCGCCCGCAACGCCAGCCGACTGTTTTGCGATGGCAATCGAAGCCGTGCGGCTCGCGATGAAGTACATGTCGCCGGTCTTCTATTTAAGCGACGGCTATCTCGCAAACGGCGCTGAGCCCTGGGCCCTGCCGGAGATTGGAGATCTGCCGAAGATCGAAGTTACCTTTGCGAGCGATCCGGCGACATTCATGCCTTACCAGCGTGATCCGGAAACGCTCGCGCGGCCTTATGCCATTCCCGGAACGCCCGGCCTCGAGCACCGCATCGGCGGTATTGAGAAGCAACACATCACCGGAAACGTCAATTATGATCCGGAGAACCATCAGCTGATGGTCAAGCTGCGGCAGGAGAAGATCGATCGCGTGGTGCAGGATGTTCCTATGTTGGAAGTTTTTGGCGAACCGACAGGAAAAGTTCTGGTGCTGGGTTGGGGTTCGACGTACGGATCAATCAGCACCGCGGTTGAAAGGCTGCAACAGGAAGGCAAGAGCGTTTCTGCCGCACATCTTCGTCACCTTAATCCTTTTCCGAAGAACCTTGGCGAAGTCCTTGCCGGGTTTGAAACCGTGATCGTACCGGAGATGAATCTGGGCCAGCTATGCACGATGATTCGCGCCAGGTATCTGGTCGACGCCCTTGCGTTCTCGAAAGTTAAAGGACGTCCGTTCCAGATTCGCGAGATCGTGAGAAAGGTGGAGGAGTATCTGTGAGCATTTCAGTCGCAAAACACCTCACCGCTGACGAGTTGCTGGCGATGCGGTTTTCAGCTAGCGGTCGCAGAAATATTTGCGGAATAGATATCGGCTTAAGGAGCAAGCATGAGCACAAACATGAACGGCGGTAGCGGAAACGGCACCAAGCCCATAGTTGAAGAGTCGGTGTCGGCTGAAAGTGAAAGCAGCAGAGTTACTTTCAAAGTGGCTCCACCTCCGGGAGAGCTGACCAAGAAAGACTTTATCTCCGATCAGGAAGTGCGCTGGTGTCCCGGTTGCGGCGACTACGCGATTCTCAACAACGTTCAGAAAGTGATGCCCGAACTCGGCATCCCGCGAGAGAAAGTTGTTTTCGTTTCCGGTATTGGTTGCTCATCCAGATTCCCGTACTACATGAACACGTATGGCTTTCACAGCATTCACGGACGCGCGCCCGCAGTTGCCACCGGCATCAAGTGCGCTAATCCGGAACTGAGTGTCTGGGTGATCACCGGCGATGGCGACGCACTCTCAATTGGCGGCAATCATTTTATGCATGCCATCCGTCGCAACCTCGATCTGAATTACATTCTCTTCAATAACCGCATTTATGGTTTGACCAAGGGGCAGTACAGCCCAACCTCAGAGTTTGGTAAGAAGACAAAATCAACGCCGGTCGGGACTATCGACTACCCGGTGAATCCGTTGTCGCTTGCCATTGCGAGTGAGTCAACCTTTGTGGCGCGTACCATCGATATCGACGTCAAACACCTCGGCACGATCGTGCAGGAAGCTGCCAAACATAAAGGCATGTCTTTCGTCGAGGTCTACCAAAACTGCAACATTTTCAACGACCACGCGTTTGACTCGTTCGCCGACCGCTCGGTGCGCTCGGACAAAGTGCTCTATCTCGAGCATGGCAAGCCTATGGCCTTCGGAAAGGAGCGCAACCACGGCATTCGTATGAATGGCGCGCATCCGGAAGTGGTCACGATTGGTGAAAATGGAATCACCGAGAACGACCTGCTGGTACACGATATCTATCTGAACGATCCGTCCGTCGCTTTCATGTTGGCGAGAATGGAGCAGCCTGATTTTCCGCAGCCGGTCGGCATCTTTCGCGCCGTTCAGCGGGCAACGTATGAAGACATGATGGAAGATCAGATTGAAGCTGCGATCGCGAAGAGCGGCCCGGGTAGTTTGGAGAAACTAATCAACAGTGGCGACACTTGGGTGGTTGAGTAGTAGTTCAATTGACTTTTGAGACAGAGTTTAAGGGGCGTCCTTCGGTGGTCGCCTCTTATTTTTTGATCCATCAAAACGAGCAGGCTTTTTAACGGGAGCGCCCGCGAAGGTGCGATGCCGGGTGGCTGAAAGATCAGTTTAAACTCGGATTGAGTCGCACCTCGGCGGACGGGGCCGTCCGCGGTCCCAGCAAAACTAATTCGGCTGTTGGCGAAAATCAGTGACCAGTCCAAACTTCAGCGCACGCCATTCAGTGTTCGCGATAGGTTTGCCGCCCGCATCAAATGCGGTCACTCGCCAGCGAGCAATCCTGTTACCAACTCGATCCGGAAACCACGAGGGCACGCGATAGGTGCCGCTTCCGGACGGTAGGATCGCGGAGATTACCGGCACACTTTGCATGTCCTCAACTTCAAGACGGTAGGTTAGCGCTTTCTCAATGATGGTCCAGCTGAAATCAAGGGGAGTGTTCGTGATCAGCGACGCTTGATCGTCAGGTGCGATCAAAAGCAGCGTGTCCGCAATGAGATTCGGAGCGGAAGTCGTGCCATTCGCCACGTAGTATTTCAGTACCGGTAAAGAGAACCCGGCAACATTGCCGCCGTGGACTACGCCGGCACCTGCGCCCACCGCTGCGAGATCTGTGTCTCCATACTCGTCATCAGATGCTTCGATTCGCAACAGTATCTGATACAAGCCATTCAGACTTTCGTCTACGCGCCATACTTCCGGACCCGGCAGAGCCACCTTACCGGTCGGTGGCAGGTAAATGTTGAAGCGGCTCATCTGCGTATAACGTTTCTGGGTGCCGCGTTCTTCGATGGGCAGGCTTGCTTCGGTAAGGAGATCGCGACTAGCGGGTGGCGCCTCCCCTGGTTTAACCAGTTCCCAACGGCCGATTAATCGACCGGAGCCCGTGTATGTGATCTCCGCCGCCACGCGCGGAAGCTTTTCCCCTGTCTTCACAAACAAGATTGGCTTGCCCACGCCCCACGTTAGCTTTACTTCAGTAAGCGAAAGCGGCACACCCGCGCCGTTGCCACTCAGACGAATTGTCACCGGCACAAACTCATCAGGCCCACCAATCGTGCTAACAAATCGCCGCACGTAGAAGAAGGTGCTCGCCTCTCCATTCACGGCATCGAGGTAAGCTCGACGGGCAATTTGCGGCGTGATCGACATGATGTCGGTGTAGCTGTTATTTGCGCTCAAGCGTGACTGGTTATAGCGCACCGGTAAACGTCCAAAAATAGTCGCCGGATCGCAAGTGAGCCCGATGCCGGGAGCCGCCGGGATCAAGGCGCCGCACCAGGTTGACTCAACCGGTTGTTTGTTTATCACACCGCCATAGGTCAGGAGGACTGAAGTAGCACCCTGTGAATACGCATTCACCGAACTCGGCGAGACCTGGACAGTCTGCCCTGCGGCGTTTACAGCCAAAACAAACAAGATTGAGAGCAGAAAAATCGGCCCAATTCGCATGGCACTCCTAGAAAAAGGTGAAGCTAAGATTAGCAGTCAGGCTTTGGTTCTTGTTTAGGTTGTCGCTTAGAAAGACCCGATCAAGCGAATGCGAGTATCGATTCGCGTAGCGGACAAAAAACTGGCCGGCGACTTTCTTAAATCCTTCCTTGCCTCTATCGAAGCGATAAGTCCATGAGATATCGAATTCGGTGTTTCGATTGCGGCTGGTGTTTGCCGCGTCGCCGGCGATGGTGTTCGACAGGCTGGCGGTTAGGCCCATGCTTTTCGTCAACTGCCAGATGACTCCCGGTCCCAACCGCAGGGTGCGGTCGATCCGTGAAGACTCAATATTCTTCGAGCTCTCAGCGCTGAGGTCAACGTTCAGGTTTAGCTTGCGGGTGACGGCGAGACCGACTCGCCCGGTATTAACCAGCACGCGCTGATCGGCAAGCTCACGACCGGGCTGCTGGTTGTTCTGAAATGAGTGATTGATGTTGTAACCGAGGTTGAGCTTCTTGATCTGCCAGTCGGCGCTAAACGTCTTGTTGGTCCCAATCAAATCCGGTATCGAAGCAGGGTCGACATCAAAGCCTCCATTCACCGGAATCGCAGCCGCGGTTGCATGAATGCGACTGAAACTGAATCCAAGTCGGGGCAGCCACATCGAGTCTTTGGTTCTGTTCAGTAAGACCTTTGCAGGAGCCGCCAGCGAAAAGTTCGTCGTGCCGTTGAGCGTTCTAAGTATCGAAGGAATTCTTCTCAAGTTGTCGTGAAAGTTGGAATAAGAAAACTGCCCGATGATTTCATCGATTGAGCCGGTGACAGCGAGATCGTACTGAATCTTGTCTGCCTGAGTTGAAGCTCCCAAACTGCGATAAAGGGGCGCGACGTTTTCTTCTCTGAAACTGACAGCCAGGTTTGCACGTCTGGTTTTGGTTAGCGAATAGTTGCGCAGTATCTCCCAACTAACATCCAGATAGTGCGCGTTCCGGGCGAGCGCCGGAAGTGGAACCACAGTCAAACCCTGTTCCAACGTGGTGTCGCTGGGACTCGCAAAAAAGCTTCGCGTAAATCCCGCGTCAAAACGGAATCGAGAATTCCTGTCACTTCCGAGGACGCGGAAAGACAGACCGCGACTACGTTGCAGGTCAGTGATTACACCCCGATTAACACCACTGACTGGTTGAAAGTAGGCGCTAAGCACGCCGATTTCCAAGCGCAACGCGCCGGCACGTTTGGGAAAGACTTCAACACCCATGGTGGCGCTGAGCATCTGGTGGCGTCTCTTGTTTAGTCCCAGTAAATTGTCGTAGCCCACCAGTTGAGTGCCATTCATCGCGGCCGCGGAGAAATCAAAGTGCTTCAGAAGTGGGACCGTGATGTTGATCCCCCGGCTGGTGAAGCTATTGATGAGGTGGCGTTGGGTTCCATAACCGAAATGGCCCACCTGGTATTTCACTCTTCCGGTTTTGAACTGGACCAGGTAGCTGGAAAGATCGACATTCGGCGCCTCGTTTCCGAGCGTGCCAAAACGAAGCGCTTCCTGTTGAAAACTCGAGCCCGCAAAATCGAAAGAAGACTGTGAAGTAAAGATGCCGTAGGCAGCTTCGCCTTTTAACGAAGCCTGCATTGTTAGATCGGCAAACGTGGCGCGATCCGTGGGAGTATTAGCGGTGGGAAAAGTGGATTGTGCCGGTTGCGCTTTCAATCCGACGGTGAGCGAAGGCAGAAAGGCGAGCTTGCCGCGCTTTTTGTTTGGTTCGCCTGGCGGCGCCGGATCCTGATCCGGAAATAGATGAGTGGCTGACCGTCCGGTTGCTGCTGTCGCAGGTCCGCTAAAGTAATTTGCATTGACGAAAGTGGCAGCTACACCCCCGTTGTCCAACTCGTTTGAGATCTCTCGCTCCTTTACATGCAGTGGAAAGACCGCTACTTGTTGCCAAAGCCCATTCTTATTAACTACGTAAACCGTCACTTCCGATTTGCCATGGGGAAGTGGCCAGAGTTTCGTGTCATATCGCAGGCGCAGCTCAGCCAGCACGAAGAGACTTGAGACATCAGTTGTTCCTATTAGAATCGCAACCCTCGATTCCGGATCGCGCAGGGGACGACTGAGATACAAATCGATTCGGTCGGACCGATCCACCATTTGGTCCGCGGTGAAACCTGCACTGACCGAAAGTTCGGCGGATTGGGAGGGGGTGAACTCGCCCTCTGACATGACTGTAGCCGAGCGTGCAGTCGCACCAGAAAGTAGAGGCGTGAGGGGCGTAACTACCCACCACAAAAGTAACAGCACAAGGTATTTCATCTTGCTAACAGGCATGCGTCCACCCGCAGTTAGTAATTTCGGCGATTGTTTGACTGGTTTGCCGTCGCCTCGACAAGCGCGCCGTTGGTGTTCACCTCGACGGTAAACGGTGGATCTTCGAAGAAGAAACCGGTGTCATCAGGTGAGGCATGACAACCCTGTCGGTCGCTGAACCGGCGGACCCGCACTCGCGAATTCTGTCGTTGGAAAGCGAAAGTTCTCGTTTGACCCGGATCGAGGCTGGTAATGGTTTCGGTCGCCAGCACTGCACTTCCGCTTTTGAGTTGTGAGGCGAAAGCGATGTTGATATCCGCAGTGCCAACGTTTGAAACTCCCCACTGCAGCGCTGGCACGGTAATCTCGCGCGCATCGCTCTGGTTCAAAAGCATTCCCTGGCAGAACTGATCGTCCACGCGGACCATCGTCAAACCGTTGATCTCAAACGGAGCAAAGTTGCTCAAACGACGAAAGATGTTGAGCATGTTGGCCCGCGGCGCAACATCCACGAAGAGATTAGTGCTACCGCCTCCGCCGCCACTGATAGGTTGAATGAATGTGCTTGTTGACTGTGTTCCGCCGTATTGGATGTTGCGGTTGGTC
Source organism: Pyrinomonadaceae bacterium (assembly GCA_041742785.1). GTDB lineage: Bacteria > Acidobacteriota > Blastocatellia > Pyrinomonadales > Pyrinomonadaceae > PSRF01. The sequence continues at coordinate 60,424 of JBGTOA010000064.1, forward strand.
CCGCCGCCGTAACTGAACTTGGAGCTGTTTGAAGAGCGCATGTCTTGCGCGGAGAGAGCTGCATCGAAGAGGAGCAACGGCCCCTGGCCCGAACTGGCAAACTGAATCTCAACTTTGCAACTCGTGCTGGTCGCACCGGGCAACACCCTCACGCTCTGGTACGTGGTCTCGGAGCGAACCTGGACATTGGTCAGCTTGGTTCCGGTCACGATCAAAATAACTCGTTCGTTGAGCGGTAGACCGGTCGCAGGAACGAGTTCCGTTGCTGCGCCGCCGGGTCGAAAGGGTAGCGGCCTTAGATATTGAATCTGGCTGATGGTGCCTTTGGGGACAACCTTAACGGTGAAGGTGTCTGGGCCACTGGTTTCGATGGCATAGCGCATTCTCACAGTGCGCGCTCCGGGTGCTGCGTCCCTTCGCACAACAAACTTAACGATGATCGAAGAGTTGGACCCCGCTTTTCGGGTCCCGTAGCTTACAGACACGTCGTCACCGGTTATTTGGACGGCTGTGGATGTATCAACAAAACGCCCAACCACCTCGAAGGAATGTTCTTCGTCCTGCGCGATAAGCTGCACAACGCTGCGATTGCAGCCGGTAAAGCAGGTCAAAGAACCCTTGATTGTGTCGATCGTGCCGAACGCAGGAGTGCTCAGCCCGAACAGCACCACGATCAGCGTGCAGCACCGAAACACTACGGTTCCCACCTCGAGCCGCTTTGCTTCAGCGTGTGCGGTTCCTGCTAAGCCGGCGCGTTGAATGTCGTTTGCTCTATTTCTCATTGTCTTGCTCCTGTTCAGTTGTGGCAGTTTCGGGGGATGCTTCAGGTTCGGAGATGGTCATAGATTGAGCGTCAGGAGGAGCGTCATCGACTGGCTGGGCAGGCACGTTTATAAGCGCGCCGCCTTCGCTGATTATCCAGACCTCGCGCTTTTCGGTAGTGATAGTGGTTCGCTTTTTCATGCGGCCATGCCTCTTTATGGGTTCCTGTTGGCCAGAGTTGTGGCTCACAAAGGCTGATTCACTTCACCGAGTCAGGGGAGGCCAGGCACAGGGCCTGTTCTGCAAGTAGAACTGTCACGCAAACAACTCTTTCAAAGAAGCCCGCGTTGGCAGCGCAACGTGCGTAGTTGTTGTCCGCCCGTTCCTGACACTCGGCCACTGCGTCGCGCCCTTCTTCAGAGCTGGCATTGCCAGCCACAGCTGCGCCGTAAGACGCAACACCAATCAGCACGATCGCGAAATAGACAATGACCAGAATCGTTGTTAGTTCCGGTAAAGGTGTGTAGGTTGAAGTTTCTTCGAGGGAAGTGAAGTTGGCCTTACTGAACTGGTGTTCGCTGTCTCTGTTCAGGATCTTCGCTGACTTGAATTTGGCTGCGGCTGTCTTCAGTTTTTCTGAAGCTCTGCGCAGAACCGCCGCATCCGCATCAGCGCTACTCTTGAGTTGGCTTCTTAGATCATCAATTCCTCCAATCGTGCTTACCTTATTGCGATCGGCGGTGAACGAAGTTATGAGAGTGGTGGCGGCTTCGCGCGTTGGCATCTTCCTTTTTACGGCGCTCGAAAATGTCGAGTTACCAAGCGCGAGAACTACTTGTTTCGAACGAAAGAACTTCAAATTAGGGCGTTCTCGCTCGACGATTGTCACGGCGGCTTTCAGATCTTCCGACGTGTCGATTTTCGTGGTTATGATTCCGCCGATCGCCCGGACTGCGGCGTCATAACGCGAAGCTTCACCGCGATACTGTGATTCGCTTTTGATCGGACCGGGTGCCGCAGAGGCGATGGAAGTTCGCGATCGAAGGGGCGCGACGAGACAACTGGTGGTTACGAGTGATGCAATGACGAGCCTCGTTATAAAGAAACCTGGTTTCATGGTGATTCTCCTTGCACGAAAAGTGTTTGAAATGTGGCACTTCTTGCTGTCAGGCATACGCGAAGGAGGAATCGCACATGTCATCCAGCGCGTAGCGTTTCGGAATTGGTGCATCTCAAATGATCAGCACAAAACTCCGACGGTTGCTGCAGCCGCTGCTGTTTGACACACAAACTATGACCGTTGAGCCGTCGGCCCGTTTGTAGGTTGCGGTCACGGTGAAGTCTTTCACTTCCGTGATCTCAACTTGAGTACTCGGCGCATCTTTCTTAAACAGAGCTGCAAGCCCGGCCCGGTCGTTCTTACGCGCGTGTTCCAGCACCTTCGCCGCATGTTGGCGATTACTTGCCATGCGAGAGTGGACGGCCTGAACTTCTTTTAGCGTCCTCAGAAAGCTCTCGAGCCCATCCACTCCGTTTTTGCCCGCCTGCATTACAGACTCCGGCGTGTCCTTATCAAGGTCTACGGTTTCGGTTGGAACCTTGGTGGGTATCTTTGTTTCGTTGCGGTGAACCTCGTCACTTGCCTGCAATGTCTGCGCGTTGCAGAGAATGAGGACGCCCATCAATAGCGCGTTGCCGAGTAGTGCGGAATTTTGTCTAGTAAGCATGAACTTTGCTCCTAATACGAGCTGGCAGTTGATGTTGGGTTGCCAGGTTTTTATTTGCTTTCATGGCTATGAGCAGTCGGGAGTGAAGTTGCCGAGGACGTCGACGTCTTTGGCATCTCCCAGAACTTGTTCAGTTCGGAGTGATATTTGATCCTTTGAGAGTGAGTTGACCTGAAGCTCTTACGTCGATTGGCCCACTCGACTCGAACACTCCCTGGCTGGTGTTTAAATTCAGACGTATGAACCCTTGAAGCAGAGTGGATTTTCCCTTCAGATTAAGATTGCCGCCCTCAATATCTGCTGTTCCGTAGGACTTGACGTTGAGTGCCGTTGTCTCGATGTTTGCGTTCGCGGTCTTCAGGTTGAAAGCCGAACCGGCCTGCACCGTTGCAGCACCTCCGGAAGTCACGTTCAACGTGGTGCCGCTCGTGATGCTGGCAGTGCTTCCAGCAGTAACGTCGAGTTGCGAATTAGTCGTAAGTGACGTAGTGCCGTTTGAAAGCAAGGAAAGAGATGATTGTCCTTGCAGAGTAGTAGTGCTTCCTTTGAGGACGAGGCCGCTGCTGCTTTCAAGACTGAGTGTGCTGCCTTTGATCGTGATGGGGCCGGGAGCGCTGAATACGAAGCCCCCTCCTGACTGGACGAAGCCGTGAGTCGAAACCACCCGCTCGCGTAGCTCAACCACGCTCGATCTAAGCTCCGACACGATGGTTTGCAGCTCTTTGGTAGTGCCCCTTAATTCGCTGACCTGATTTCGTAAGGCAGCCTCAGAACGCTCGAGCGTGTCTGTCCGGCTGTGCAGCGTCGCAACCACTTGCTGCAATTTTCTGATCTCTTCTGAGAGTTCCCTTACGCCCTGTGCCCGCCCTGATCCGGCAGTAAGAGCGATCACCGCGACCACGATGGCAAAATGTTTCATGGGTCCTCCTGAAAGTTCCTGCGAGGTGAGGCAGCGGCGTCCGCCCCGGTCAATGCGCCAGGCGTGATCGCAAAGAAGGTCATTAGAAAGACGGACGAAAGTGCTTGTTTCATGGTTTTGGTGGGTGAAATTGATGCGTTGATCCGAAGTAAAAGTCTCCTTTATCTTCGCGGAGGCGCAGCTTGGTGCGGGCGGGCCGCCCGCGCTCCCAAAGAAAGCGCACTGGAAACTCGCATTCGAAACTTCAGAATCTCGTTGCCCCGTTAAGGGCACTGCATTAGAATTCACGGCCTACAGTTCGGCGCGTTTCGATCTGCGGTGCGTGCAGAGTGATACTCCCCAACGCGGCACATCGTCCTTAAGGACGGTCTAAATTCTTCTAAAGGGTTTCCTAAAGGTGCATATGCCAAGCCCAGACAAGCACTTTTACGAGTTCGGGCCTTTTCGCCTCGACCCGCAGAGGCACCGTCTGCTGCGCAACGGTGAACTCGTACACCTCTCGCCCAAGGCGTTTGAGGCCCTAAGTGTGTTCGTGCAGAACCCTGGCAAGATGTTGGAGCGGGAAGTCTTGATGCAGGCAATTTGGGCGGACACTTTCGTGGAGGACGCGAACCTGACGGTGGCGGTTTCTCAACTGCGGAAAGCCCTCAGTCAGAATGGAGACGCAGCCGAGTACATCGAAACGCTGCCGCGCATCGGTTACCGGTTCGTGGCAGATGTTCGCCAGGTGCGCGCCGCGCCGTTAATGATCGAGAAGCACACGCTCTCGCAGACTGTCATTGAAGAAGAGATGGTCGAGGACGAGCCTGGAATCGTGTACCAGCTGCAGTCAGGCGAGAGGCCGCTCAGAAAACGATTGATCGGTTCAATGAGCGCGGGTGTTGTTGCTCTAATCACGACCGGTGTGGTGTCCGCCGTGGGTTTGGCTGGAGTCATTTATTCCAGTCGCGTTCAACCTGCCGCGAGCTCAACACGCGCGATAGCCATCTCTGAAATCAGGTCGATAGCAGTTTTACCTCCCAGGCCACTCACTAATGACGGCGAGAATAACGCGCTGAGTCTGGGAGTTGCTGATGGCCTGATCACCAGACTCGGGCGCATTCGCAGGCTTTCAGTTCGCCCGACTAGTTCAATAACGCGCTTCGTTGAGACCAACAAAAGTGCGGTAGAAATCGGTCGCTCGCTCGGAGTGGATGCCGTGCTTGAGGGAACACTGCAACGAGATCAAGCTGGCGTGCGGGTGACGCTGAGACTATTCGACGTCGCCACTCAGACGCAGCTTTGGTCGGGTCATGTCGATGAGACGGCCGGCAATATTTTCAAGCTTCAGGACGCCGTCGCACAGCAAGTCGGTGAAGCATTGTTTGCTCAGCTCTCAAACGACGACAAAGCGCTGCTCGTTAAGCAGCCGACCGCCAATGCAGAAGCGTACGCAAATTATCTCAAGGGAAATTACTTCTGGAGTAAGCGTGGCGAGAAGGTCGCTGACAGTTTTGCCTACTTTCGCAAAGCCATCGAGCTCGATCCAAACTTCGCGCAAGCGTACGCTGCTTTGGCTGCCGCTCGCTCTACAGGGGAAACTCCCTCGCCGGAAGCAGAGGCCCTCGTCGAAAAGGCTTTGCAACTGGACAACACGCTTTCTGCGGCTCACGCCACCTACGGCTTCATTCAAATGTTCCACCGTTGGAACTGGCCAGCGGCTGAACAGGCTTTGGATCGCGCGATTGAGTTGGACCCAAACTCGGTGACTGCTCACCACTGGAAAGGAGTCTACCTTTCGCTACGTGGAAGATTGGACGAAGCGAAGAGTGAGATGTACCGCGCGCTGGAGCTTGATCCACTCTCGCTGATTGTGATGGCTGATCTGGGCCAGCTTTACTATTTTGCACGCGAGTATGATCAGGCGATCGACTATTGCAATCGAGCGCTGGCTCTCGACAGTGAGTTTTCGGTGGCCCATGAATACCTTGCAGAGATTTATCGGGCGAAAGGCATGGAGGCTGAGGCGGCGGAGGCATGGATCAAGCGCCGGTTTAGTAAAGATCCACGCCGCGCTGACCTACACCGGCAACTCTTCGCGCGGTCTGGCTTAAGCGCACTCATAAAGGAGGAGCTGAGGTTACATGAAGGCGTTGCGAATCAAAGGCGAGAGGTGTCCGCTTTGATTGTAGCGCGCGGCCATCTGCGACTCGGCAACCCGCGCGAGGCTTTGTCCTGGCTCGAGCACGTTTTTGAAAGCCCGCGATGGCATTGGCAGCCTTATAGCAACGTGGATCCGCTTTACGATGAATTGCGGAACGACCCTCGCTTCCAGTCGCTGATGCGGCGCATGCACTTGCCTTGAGACCATCCGCCAGATTTCGCAGATTACAATTCAGAACAGCGGAGCGCAGCGACCTGGCCGTTTCATAACACGCCCCTCGGGTGGTGTCCGGATTAGGGTTGCGTACACGAACGTCGACAACCTCCACCCCAGAGTTTCAACACCGAAGGTGTTGGCGACCTCCAGCCCAGGGTTGCGCGCTTTGGCGCTACCCTGGGATCGAATCATCAAAAGGGACGCAACCCCAATTCGGGTTACGACCGAATCGCGCGATACCGCTCTTTCAACACGTGATACCTACACGGATACGCGATCGAAAACGCTGACCTCAAGCATTCACCGTTTCAACAGGATCAATATTCCCGCGACAATCCCCAGCACCGCCAACCCAGTCGTGACCGTTGCCGACATTCTCATATCAAGCAACGGCAGGATTCCGGTGAGAATCAACCACACACCAAGTAAAATCATTCCCAGATTTCTGCCTGCCAAACTATTTGTTATTGCCATTCGTTCTCCTTTTGAACTGCGACTATGCACAATCGGCGCTGCCATACTGCTAACTGTTAACCCAGATGTCCACTATCCAGAAAGACTTTGATCGAATCGCGCTGGTTTCGGAAGACGGCGCGACGCACAACGAGCGCTATCACAACTTCCTGCTCCGGCGCCTTCCGCCACACTGCGTGAACGTACTGGAAATTGGCTGCGGCACCGGTGGCTTCGCCAGACGCCTTGCTGAACGTTCAGACCATGTCATTGCTATCGACCTCTCCCCAGAGATGATTCGCATTGCCCGCGAGCGGTCGACCCAGTTTCCGAACATTGAGTACGAGCTCGCCGATGTTCGTGATCGCCAACTTCCCGACGCGGGCTTCGATTGCATTGCCAGCATCGCGACGCTTCATCACCTGCCGTTTCCGGAGATGCTCGCGAAGATGAAGTCAGCACTTAAGCCAGGCGGCGTTCTACTCATCCTCGATCTATTCGAGCCTGCGCGGTTATTCAATCCTCCCGGGTCACTCACTTCCGGGCCATTCACCGCCGGGCCATCCAAGGGCTCATTCAAAGCTGCCGGCTCGTTCCAGCCCGCTGGATTGTTAGACTTGCTCTCGAACCTTGTGGCCCTTCCGGTTAGCGCCATGCTGCGGTTGATCCATCAAGGCCGCCTGCTTCCGCGCCGCGAAGTCCGCGACGCCTGGGCCGCCCACGCACACCACGATCTCAACCCAACGATGGACGAAGTCCGCACCCTCTGCGCCTCCCTCCTCCCCGGCGCAAAGATCCGCAAGCACCTACTCTGGCGCTATTCCATTGTGTGGAAGAAAATCGGTGATATGAGCCGCAGCATGTGATTTGATCTTAAATGCCAGTTTACGGGCGTTACAGTTCAAGCTTGCTTTTGGCCTTCGCCCGCATGGGATCGCGGTGACTACGTTGGGGTTTCTGCGGGTTCGAGAGGTGTAATTGAGAAAGGAAGCTCTATATCCAAGTCTTCGCACAGGGCAACAAGCCGATCGTCTTCTGGTGCGCGGGCTGCCAGGACTGTAAAAAAATCCTTCCACTGGGACGCGGCTTGCCGAAGGAGCGTTTCCCAATCAATGGCATACATCTCATCCTTTGCCATTCGCTCCAGTCTGTCTATTACCATTGCGTTCTTTTCAAGCTTATCAGCGACTAAGTATCCAACCACGTTCTTAAATCCAGAACCAGTGTTAGCTCTTAACTTCACGCGAACCGCCGTGATGTATTGGTCAAATCTTTCAATGTGATTCCAATCCACCTTCAATCCCGGACGCATAAATTCGAGGATTAAGAGTGTTTCCCCACTCGACAAGACCAAATCAACGCGACCCTTCCAGTCTTCAAGATCGTTTAGCTTTACTTCGGCGATAGCTTCTTTTATTAGGTGAAGCACCCCAATCTCGCTTCGGTAAAGCTCCCATTTTGGCGAAATCAGCCAAGGATCTTTTGAAATGTAATCCCTCACCGCATTCTCAAGATCTTTGTTGCGAACCCTCTCATGCAAACCGGCAATGACAAGAAGCTTCGCTTTTACTGCTTCGGCGGTGTGGAGTGCAGTCAAAACTCTTGCCTCGACAAGAATTTTTACCAGTTCGACCTCTGACAAGTTTTCTGTTGAGGCTACTGCATTGATTAGTTCTTTCAGACGTCCGCCCTCCCACGCAAGGAGGAGACCCTCGCCTAACTCTGCAAACTCATCGTCATCAATGGAAGGAATTGCAGCGAGTTTCTTCAATGCTTCCCGTACTATCTTTTGCTCATGAGCAGGAAGCCGAATCAAACGTGTATTGAAAGGTAGATCAACCCTTGTCTCGATGATCTCCATCTTTAGTTCAACTCGCCGCCGCTGCCAAATTCTCAACAAACTCCGAACGCGCTCTTGCCCCCATTCGAGTAGGGCCGCACTCTCGAAATGCTCCCAATTGATCCGTTGCCGTTCAGGGGAAATTAGATCGATTTCGAGCTCATCCAGATAGTCCGCTTCCACACGGCCCGACAAGTATTCCTGCCCGTGCTGTCCACCGAGTCCGCCAGCCAAGTTAAAAAGGAAAGGTGACTGTGCAAGCTTTCCGCGAGCGAACACAGAGATACCCTGTAATTCCTCATCGCCGATGGGACGTTCGTAGAAGTTTATCTGCCACTGGATCACTCGCCCATTGCTTAATCCTTCTGTCCCCCTCCCATCATCGGCTGCGACTAAGTTATTTGGCATCTCATCAGCTTTGTAATCACGCGGAAAGATGAACTGCACAGATGAGCCTTCCTCTGTTCTGGGGAGAACTTCGTCGTTAATCGTGATGTTAAAATCAGCTACGCGTTGATGCAGCGTGAATCTCCTTGCCATGCTCTTTACGAAACGCGCCTGTGCTGGCGCGCGTAGCATGAGAAGTGATTTAAGAAGAATCGTCGTCCCGTGATCCTTCCTTCGAGTTTCGTTAGGGCCCAAATACTCCTCAACTGGAATAGTGCCGCCCTCAGTCACATAGTCGTCACTCCGGAGGCGATCTATGTCGAGCTCGAATGCCGTTTTCTCCCCCGTTTTCTTACTGATAGTTTCCACGCGAATTACTTTTGCTATGCCAAAACCAGCAAATTTCCCTATACCCTTCCGACCTAATACGGGGCGTGCCTTCTCCGGTGTACGCTGGCCCGGATCATTCCCACGGCGAGCGTATCCGACATTAAGATAACGATCCTGACATTCAGTAAATGTCATGCCCGAGCCGTTGTCAGTAATGGCAATAGTGGCGGCGTCACCCAGCGTTGTCGGGAGCGTGACCTCTACTTCTTCAGCGTCAGCATCCCATGAGTTGGATAGGAGTTCGGCTAGGGCTGCGGTCGGACTCTGATACATTTGGATTCCTAAGTGATCGATAATGCGCCCGTGGAACTTAATGTGAAGGGTGTCGTGGCTGCTATCCATTTTGCGTCCCAGTCTTAACTTCCAACATCACTCGTAGTCGATCAAAGACTTCTTGTTTTTCCGTACGCGAGATCTTTCGTAACCGTGCAATTATGTCCCTGGCCTTTTCGGCAGCTGGTTGGACGTTCGATTTGCCTTGATTGCACGCAGAGCACAACACACGAAGGTTACTTCGGTCATTACCCCCCTCAGGATCCCGATGATCAATATGTAGCCGAACTTTTCGGTTTGGGTTTAGCGGATCAACATCGCCCGAACCTCTGCCACACCACTCACATGTGAAACCATTTCTTGCCAACACTTCGGTCCGAAGGCTGGCTGAAATGCTGTGTTCGAAAACTGGAACTCGCTGCAGAGTGTCCAATCGGTACTCGCCCGGTTTCAACTTGGGGTCGTCATTATGGGTTTTGATTTGCATCCCCTCGTTTTCTCGTAGTTCTCGAATCCGGCGCTGATAATCTCTGATTTTTGCGACCTCGCCAATTTCATGAGTAGTCAAAACCTTGCCAACGTTAGCCTCAAAGAAATCTCGAATTCGACTTCTAGCGCTCATTCTCGATTAGCACCTTTCCTCACAGATAAATCGTTCCAGTCGACGCTCCAGACTAGTTTTATTTCTAGTTTGACATTGCCAGACGATTAAGACTTTCCACCCAGCGGACCTAAGCCTTCGTACGGCCTTTGAATCCCGCTGGATGTTTCCGTCTAATTTTTGGTTCCAAAAATCAGTGTTAGTCAAAGGACGCGATGCTCGAGCGCACTTTCGATGTCCATGCCAGAAACAGCCATGAATAAATATCACTTTCCCATGCTTCGCCAAAACTATGTCTGGAATGCCTGGCAGATGCCGTTGGTGAAGACGAAAACGATAGCCCATCTTGTGCAAAAGACTGCGTACGAGCTTTTCGGGTTTAGTATTTTGGCCCTTTATCCGGGCCATAATTTCGCTTCGCTTCTGAGAGCTGAATCTATCGGTCACTTACTTTCTTCTTGCGGATAAGAAATAAATCGCGCACACAGTCCGCAACCTTGGCAGCAAGAAGTGGTGGCACTGCATTTCCAATCTGTTTCGCGATTTCAATCTTACTCCCGCAGAATTTGAAGGAATCTGGGAAGGTTTGCAAGCGGGCAGCCTCACGATGAGTGATAGGCCGGTTTTGCACAGGATGAAGGTAGCGGCCTTTTTCGGGTTTAAAGAACTCTGTTCTTATAGTGAATGCCGGTCTGTCCCACCAGAGGCGCCCAAACAAATCAGTGCCTCCTGAGCTCTTGCGAATCCAACAAGCTGGTGTCAGCTCCGGAGCTCGTTTCTGTAGATCAAAGCGATTCATCCCTTCTTTGGGTATGGCTCGGTATCGCTTCTTGCTGAGGTCGGTGGGATTGCGACCGAAGTGCAGGTCAAGTGGGGGGTCATCCGGACGGATCTCAGTTCCCTCTGGATCGGGAAGATCCTCTAAGACATCTCTCACGGTCCGCCAAGGTAAGGGTTGGTCAACATAATCACCATTGGTCTTAAACAGCGAACGTATCTGGCCATTCGTCGCATCGGTATGCGTTCTTTTGGGAGGGAAAATCGTCTTTGGATCAGCGAACTTACAGCCAAGAATAAATACTCTATGTCGACGCTGTGGGACACCGTAATCCGATGCGCTAAGAATACAAGACGCCAATTCGAAACCGTGTCGTTCCGCCTCACGTTGGATTTCGATGTGTTCAGGAGAATCCTTTAATTGAGGCACGTTCTCCATTACGAATACCTCGGCTTCGGCCCGAAGAACTACTTCAAAGAACGGACGCCACAATTGTTTTCTTGGATCAGCATGCTTATTTTTGTTTAAGAGACTGAAACCCTGACAAGGCGGTCCGCCTATCACTACATCAGCTCTTGGAATTTCGATCTCCGGATCACGTAACAACTTGACGATATCGCCCGAAACACAATTTCCAAAGTTTGCTCTGTAGGTTTCTGCCGCCGCTTCGTTGTAATCGTTCGCCCAAACATGCTTGAAGCTATGATCGAATTCCGATGAGAAACCCAGCGACATTCCACCCGCTCCGGCGAAGAGATCTATTAATTTGGGAACTTGCAAGTTTTTCAATTCAACTTATTTTCCTTCTCGGGCGTTCTAAGCAAATATAACTTCTTTTATGATCGACGTCAGCGAACCGAACACTATGAGAGGAAGATGAAGATAGCAAAAGGACTTGCAACGCCCGGCAAATTCGTCAGGTGACGAGTCGCTCTCTATGATAATGAAGAAATCGCGCATCGGGTTGGCTACTCGTGATCGCGTGCCCATCTGACGCTGGAGGTCTGAGGCATGGTCTTGAGTTTAGCTGAGCGGTCGCGCTCAATGCGACAAGAAAGCCTGGAGATGCAAGATTCTTTTCTTCGTCGCCATGAGAGTCGTTAACTAGTTACCTTGCCTAACTCAAACCTACCTGGATAGATTGTCCTCTCAAGGAATTTCCTTTTCGCGACGCGCATATTGAAGTCTGCAACCACCTGTTCAACTATTATGTTTGCGATCCTCACTAATTCCTACTTCTCTGGGTCGGGGCTGATGGATATTGGTCTCGAAGCTGGTGGCCTGACGTTGCAGCAGAGCTTTGAACTCGATGGTGTTTGTTGCGACACGATGCGCCGGAACTTTGCTCACGAAGTTGTGCAGTGCGACATCACGAGGAAGCTCGTCGAGCAGGAAAAGGAATGCCACGTGATGGTGGCTACTTATCCCTGCACAAAGTATTCGCCGATTGCTGACATTCATGGCGTGCGCACGGGAGATGATCTGTTTCTGCATTTCTTTCGGCACGTGGCGATCAGAAGGCCTGAGCTTTACGTGGTGGAGAATGTTCCGGGGATGAAGAAGTTTCCGGTTGTCATGGAAGCGATGACGAAACTCCCGGACTACTACGTTCACGTTGCCTGTCCGGTGAGGTCTTCGACTTGGCTCCCGCAAAAGAGAGACCGGCTGATCATAATTGGCAGCCGAAGACACTTCCCATGGCGCGAGCCGGCGGCGGAAAGGGCAGTTACCCTCGCGGAGATTCTTGAGCCGGATCCGGATCCGCACATTCCTGACTATGTCAGAAGACGACTCGCAGGAGCATATCGAGATCGACCGATCATTAGCGATCCGGAACGCGGGGACATCGCGCCCACGTGCGTTGCGCATTACGCGAAGGACTTGAGTACGAGATTGGTGGCGGACGGGCGGTTTCCGCACGGTGTGCGGCCATACACGGTTCGAGAGTATGCGCGGTTGCAGGGAGTGCCTGATACGTTCACGTTCGCTGGGAGTGCTAATGATGCTTACCGGATGATCGGGAATGGTGTTTCGGTGCCGGTTGGGAGGTGGGTCGGCGAGGAGGTTACGAGGTATTTCAAGTGAGCGAAGCAAAGTACTGAGTGCTGAGTGCTGAGTACTGAGTGCTGAGTGCAGAATTCCAAGGAAGTGTTTTCAGGGAAATAACTAGTTCCGGCGTTCTTTTCCTGGCGGCCTGTGAAAGAAAAGAGGGGTGCCCACGATGGGACACCCCTACAATCTTTCGCGCGATCGAATTTTTCGCGAGGTCGCGTGAGTTCCAGTTGGCTAGCCAGTTAAGGTTTGCCTTTTCCTTTGCCTTTTCCACCGTCGCTTGCGTTACCGTGGCCGGCCGGATGAGCCGGGGCTTCCCGTTGCGGACTTTCAGCTCGTTGAGCCTGAGGCCGCGGTTGAGCTTGCTGCGCTTGTTGAGCCTGAGGCCGCGGCTGGACCTGCTGCGCTTGTTGAGCCTGTGGTCTCGGCTGGGCCTGCGGCCGTTGCTGAACCTGCGGCTCTGGCCTTTGCTTTGGTGCCGCCTGCTTTTTTGGCCGCTCAGGCCTGGGCTTTGGTTGCGGTTTTGCCGAGTTGCCGACTCGCTGCCCCTGCGGTTGCTGTTGGGCTTTGCTCCGGGCCTTCTCCTGATTCTCCTGCTCAGCGCGCGCGGCCTGCTGCTGAGCCCCAGTCCGCTGCTCCTGCTCACGATTAGCTTTTGCCTGGTCCCGCGCTTGTTCGCGAGCCTGATTTCTTTGCTGCTGCTCAAGCTGACGCGCCTGCCGTTCTGCTTCCCTGTTGCCCTTCACCGCCTCGGCGTTCAGACGGTCTATTTCCTGTTGCCGCGCCCGTTCAGCCTGCTCTCCAGCCTGCTGTCGACCTCGATCTTCTCGGGCATCTCTCACCTTGAACTTCTGCCCGCGCGCGTTGTCGGAAACGCGTTCGGCGCGCAGCGACTTCTTCACATTCCTGCTGAACCGCGAATCTCTTACCTCTCTGCCAAAGTAAACCGGCGTCTCGTTAAGCTTCTTCGCGATGCCCGGCGGCAGATCGATCTTGCCCCGTCCCCATGCCGAGTGAATTACCGCGTTCCGCAGCGGAGTCAGCGTCAATGGATCGAGCGTCGGCTGAAATGATGCCAACCGCTCACGATCAATTCGTCGCACGCTGCGCGGATCGACAACGCGACCAAACGCATCCAACGGCACGACCGTAACTGCTCCCGGAATACCAAGATTGATTAGCTGTGAAGGGCTCAGCTCGGCTCTCGTCAAATACTGCGGCTGCCAATTCTCATCGTAGTAGCGCGGCGCGTACACGTCGCCCGGACCTAAGGGCACCCAACCGATTTGATTCTGGTCTACAGGGATGAACGCGACCAGCGCCGGCGCATACGACGGGGTTGTGTTCACTCCTTCGGGAATCCAGTACCACTGATTACCTACGTTGGCCCAACGTCCATAATGATACGGCGCGTAGCCCCAAGGTTCGCTCGAGATCCAGGTAGGCCCATAAGGATAATCGTTGGTCCACTGACCGGATTGATAAGGGGCCCAGCCGGAATCTACTCGTGGGCTCCACGCGTACCCATAGCCGTCGACATTCTGCCAGTCACCGTAATAGTCGAGCTCATGAAGGCCCGGCATATACGAGCTCGCATACTGATAACTCGCGTTCCGCCGGTACGGATCGTAGTAGTAGGGATCGTTTTGATAAGCATCGTAGCTGCTGTAACGCCCGTCGTAGGAATTCGGGTATTGATATCGATAGTAGTCGTCTACCATATAGCCGGCGTTGTCATTGTTGATTCGAGACAAGACAAGCTCGGCTGCAGTCTGGCCCAGTAGAGTCAGCACTTCGCCCTTATTGATCTCGCCGGAGCCGCCGAGGCCCGCGACCTGTGCCAATCCGCTCAAGACTGATACGAGCACGCCGCCGTTGTCGTCGAAACCGACGTTATAAAGTCCCGGCTCTTCAAAGTTGACGGCGCCGTAGGGCGTGGCCACTTCAAACAGTTCGTCATCTTGTAAATATCCGACGTCGAATATCGCCGAGCCTTCGCGCAGCGCGAGTTGAGTGCGGCGGTGATCGAGCGCCACAACGTCAAGTGATGTGTTCGGCTCGAGCCGGGCAAAGTTGCGTCCAGTGAAAGCAAGTGAAGTGCGACCGTTATCTCGCGTGTAGATCCGATCTCCGACGGAGAACGGTTGATTCGGAGTAGCTGCTACCCACTCAGCATTAGGTTCCTCACTTGCAAGGTTCTCGCTGAAAGCCACCTGACCCTCAACTCGCTGTATACGAGCAGCGTAAGGGAGGTCCTCAGCGGATACGGACTTTTCATTCCTCAACCATAGCGCGACACCGAGTCCCGAAATGAGTGCAACAACGATGGCCATGATGGTCATGTGCGGCCAGACTTTGATCCCTTCCATAAAGCTCTCCTCCTCAAAAGATCATTGGCAAATATTGTTTGTTTTCAAAGGTTAGGTCGCAATTTGCATGCCCGCAAGTAGAGCATTCAGCGAGAGGTACTGCGGAAAACAGATCTCGGGAGCAATACTGAGGTTGTTGGCTGGCTGCAATGGTTTAGGCACACACTTGTAATGATTGGTCTGAGTTTGGAATGCGATTGCGTAGTAGGGCGTTGCCTCATTAGGGTTTGTAGTCGTACCCATTCGAGGCAGGGAATCGAAACGGCGAGTTCGAGAAAGCTGCTACGGCGGCGGCGATGCAGTGAAGGACTGAATTCATGTGAGGCCCACCCGCTACCGCGAGGTGGTACTGCCTTCATCTCAAGGTGCTACGAACCCATCCATCGGATTACGCATCACGCTTTTCGATTTTTTGCGAGGCGCTGCTTGAAGACTTTTTCGCCGCCGGATTCGCCTTTGAGCGTGGCCGGTGTCATGGCCGGAGTTGAGGGAGCGTTGGTGCTGGGAGAAGAAGAATCGCTCGCAACGTGTTGAGAGGATTTGTCGGCAGCCATTTTATTTGCTGTCTTGCGCCGGCCGCTGACGGCGGGAGTGTCTTCCATCGCTTCGCGGTTCTTGTCTGGGTTCCCGGCGAATCCGGTCTGTTGACCGCGAAGTTTCACTGGAGTTCCTACATTGTGCTGGTCCTTTAGTTTTCGCATCGTTCCTCCCGTCGATCGAACTGATAAGTTGACCTTCGCAGATGGACTTGGATGTGTTCCAGCTTAAGCGGGACAGGTTCAGCTTTCCAACCGCCTTCCAACCTCTTAGAGCTGGCCCACCTCGTTTGTTCCCGCAGAGCGTCGAGATCCCCCCACGCGCTACCACAGGTAATGCTAACCTCACTCCCTACTTTGTTGTTCCTTTGGCAAGCGACCACTTCAATGCGGGGGGAGTTACCAGTGTCGTTATCAAAACCATGATTACGACTGCGCCAAACGTGCTTGGCCCAATGACTGCCTCATTAACGCCCGCGTTATTCGGCATTATCAGCGATGCGCCGATGCCGGCAAAAATCAATCCCACTTCTCCGCGTGGAATCATGCCAAGCCCAATCGCCGTCCGGTTGATACCAGGCTCGAGCACTCCGAGCGAGCAGATCTGTTTGCCGATGATCGCGACAATCGTCAGCACTGCCGCGAATCCCAGAATCTCGACCCGGGTAAAGAGCTGCAGGTCAACTTTCATTCCCATTAACACAAAAAAGATAGGCACCAGCACCGCGCTGACCGGTTGCAGTAGCTCGTGCAGATCGCGCTCCTTGCGTCCGTGGGGCGGTTTGAAGTAGACCTCATCGAGCACCAGACCCGCCGCAAACGCTCCCACGATGAACGCGAGGCCAACCTTTCCGGCGGCCCACGACAAAAAGAGACAAAAAGAGATCGCGAGCGTCAGCAACACTCCGCGCGACTCAAGTCTGCCGGCACCATGCAGCAGCTTCGGAACGAGGAAGTGTCCGGCTATGATCGCAGCGATTAAGAAGCCAAAAGCCTTGACTGCAATGAGCGCGACGTCAATCATCGAGAGCACCGCGCCCGTTCCTGCAGCTTTGATTGATCCAGCTACGATAGCCAGGATAATCAGACCGAGGATGTCGTCAATCACGGCCGCGCCCAAAATTATTCGTGCTTCACGTGTCGAGAGTTTGTTGAGGTCTTTGAAGACTCGTGCGGTGATCCCTACGCTGGTCGCGCAGAGAGTTGCGCCAATGAAGATGTGGACCAGCCGTGCTTCATCCGGCAGAAAATAAGCGGCCACTCCCCATCCGAGAAAGAATGGCGCCACGACGCCGAGAAATGCGACCAGCAGCGACGACCACCCGACCTCCATCATCTCTTTCAAATCCGATTCAAGGCCTACTTCGAAAAGCAGGATGATTATGCCAATCTCCGCAAGCGCAGCGATAATTGAATCGGTCTTCAGAGGTTCGGCCCGGCTGAAGCCGATAAGCACGAGATTACCGATCACGACGCCGGCCAGTAGCTCGCCGAGAACGGATGGCTGTTGAAATCGTTCGAAGAGTTCGCCACCGAGTTTCGCGGCGACCAGCATTGCAGCGATACCGACGAGCACCGTTGCCTTCAGGCCATGACCGGAGCCCTCGCCCTCTGGCGCCGCGAGCGCCTGGGCTGAAGGCCAAACGAACAAAGTAAGGCCGATACCGAATCGGAAGAGAGACTTGGTGTTCATGTTTAGAAGTGCGTTACTTCATCATAGACGGGAAATATGGTCAATCGGATCTTTCAGCAGACCGTAACAGGAATGGCACGTTCCTCGGTTATCAGAGAGCCGCGAGGTCGAATCAGAACCGGGAGCGGCAGCCATTTTGGTGAGACACAACCTGGTGTGAAAAAGGGTTGTGAAAGTCTGTGTTCACTTTGGAAGCCCGGTCGCTGCCGCTCCCGGTTCTAATTCGACTTGAGGTAATCTCTAAACGCTTTGACAAAAACTAATGATGACTCTTCCCATTGTTACGGTACTGATACTGCTGGCTCTCGCTCTGGTTCTCTTCGCGACTGAGCGCATTCCTATCGACATCGTCTCGCTCCTCCTGGTCCTCGCTTTGATTCTGACCAACACGCTAACCGTCTCAGAAGCTTTCGCTGGTTTCGGGAACGATATTGTGATCACGATTGCCGGACTGTTCATCCTCACGGGCGGTTTGGTGAAAACCGGTGTGGTTGACGCGGTCGGAAGGCGTTTGCAGGGATTCGCCGGCGACAGCGAATTTCAGATGGCGGCAATGATCATGATCGTGGCGGCGCTGAGCGCGTCAGTGATGAAGAACACGACCACCACGGCAATGTTTCTGCCGGTAGTGCTCGGGATTGCTGCCCGGAAGCACATCAGCCCCTCAAAATTGTTGATGCCGCTCGCTTTCGGCGCGATTCTCGGCGGCACCTGCACGCTTATTGGTACCTCGACAAACCTGGCGGTGAGCGGAGCTTTGCCGCGTTATGGCCTTGAACCCTTTTCGATGTTTGAGCTGACCAGTGTCGGAGTTCCCATCGTCGGTGTCGGCATGCTTTACATGTTGTTAGTGGGGTTGCGCCTGTTGCCGAGGCGTGATCAATCCAAGTCGCTCACCGAGCAGTATCACGTGCGGCAGTACATGTCCGAGGTGCTGGTGCTGCAAGGCTCGCCGCTTATCGACAAGAGTCTCAAGGAAGCCAGGATTAGCGATGAGCTGGACCTCACAGTGATTGGCATCTTGCGCGGTAATCCGCAGAAGAGAATCGCACCCAATCCCAGCGAGCGAATTAGGGCTGGAGATCTCCTGCTGGTTCAGGGGCGTGTTGAAGACATTCTGCGTATCAAGAGCGAGGCGGGACTCGAAATCAAGCCGGACTTTAAGTTGAGCGACGCGGTTCTCGAAGATGCAAATACCAAGACGGAACTATTCGAAGCGATGATTCCGCGTGGCTCTATCTTATCCGCGCGCAATTTGAAGCAGTTGGGATTCCGGGATCGCTACCATCTCACCGCGCTGGCAATTAACCGTCATGGTGTGGACCTGCTTTCAAAGCTAAGCACCGTAAGGCTTCGCTTTGGAGATGTATTGCTGTTGCAGGGCAGCCGCGCCTGGGTGGAAGAGCTGGCAGCCGATGGTGAAATACTCTTGCTGGAAGAAGTCTCTGGACGCCAGGCTCGTCCCGCGAAGCGGCGTTGGGCGCTCATTGCTTTCGCTGTCTTCCTGGTGTTGTCGATCACGCACCTCACACCTCTCCCGGTGGCGGTGCTGGCAGGGGCCTTGATCCTTCTGGCGAGTGGCGCGGTTCGAGCACAGGAGATTTACGAGATTATCGAATGGCGGCTAATCGTGCTTATCGCATGCATGATCAGTTTCGGTGTCGCAATGGAGAAGACCCAGGCTGACCAGTACCTCGCCGATCTGATCGTCAGGGCTACCGGTCACTACGGGCCATTGGCAGTCCTTACTGGATTCTTTCTGATGACGATTGCCTTGACGCAACCTATGTCCAATCAGGCCGCCGCGCTGGTGATGTTGCCGATCGCCATCAAAACCGCCCTCGCTTTGGGACTGAACCCAAGGACATTTGCCGTCACCGTGACGTATGCGGCTTCATGTTCTTTCCTCACACCGCTTGAACCGGCTTGCGTGCTTATTTACACCCCTGGGCGTTACCGTTTTCTCGACTTTGTAAAGATCGGCTCAATATTGACATTAGCCGTATTTCTCATTGTTTTGTGGCTGGTTCCGGTATTTTGGCCTCTGCAGAGCTGAATCCGGGTCGCCTGCGGCAGGTTGTTTTTCAGTTGCAAGGTTGCTTACAGGGGGGCCCGTCACTATAATGCGCGACATTTCCCGAGGCGCGATCAACTGGCAGGAAGACGCGTCAACCAAAAGAAAATAGCAATCATAAATGGCGACTCCAATTAGATGGAAACAACGCGGACGTGTCGTGCCTATGAACGGCGGCAGTCGGCCTGAAACTCCCCTCCGGGCTTTAGCGTTGAACCTGACACAGGCGGCCCGCTCGGCTCTAACTGAGCCGTATATGTTGACCGTTGAGCACCGTCAGATATATCTCAAACGGTTGCCAAAGGCGCTCGACGGCTTCCGCGTAGTCCAGCTTTCCGACATTCATCACAGCGCATTTACCAGTCGCGAGCAGATAGAGCGCGCGGTCGAAACGGCCAATAGTCTCCAGGCCGACATCGTTGCCCTGACAGGCGATTACATCTCAAAAGAGCGAAGTTATGCGGCGCCCTGCGCGGAAATGATGGGCAGGCTGCAAGCCCGGTTTGGCGTCTTTGCCGTACTCGGAAATCATGATCACTGGGTCGATGCGGCCTTAATGACCGACCTTTTTCGCGCCGAAGGCATTACCGTCTTGATCAATGAGGGCATGCGCTTTGAACAGCGCGGCGGCTCGTTCTGGCTCGCCGGAGTCGACGATACGATGGTAGGCCTTGAGGATTTGCCCCTCGCGCTCGCCGGCTCGAGCGAGACTGAGATGAAACTCCTGCTGGCGCACAACCCAGTTATCCTGCGCCGCGCCGCCCGTGCCGGAGTCGATCTGGTTTTGAGCGGTCACACGCACGGCGGTCAGGTCACATGGCGTCCTGAGAAAGGCGCGTCAGGCCGGCCGCGACGTCGTCTTTTGAAAGGCCTGGCGCGTCAGGCAGCCACACAGATCTATGTCTCGCGTGGACTCGGAACGGTCGTTCTGCCAATCAGGTACGGATGTCCTCCGGAAGTCTCGTTGTTGGAGCTGCGCTGTTTGAGCTGACGCCGCGACTTAAGTCCCAAAGAACCCAGTTCTCCGCAATCTCTTAATGTCCTCCCGCATTGTTACTGTCCCTAACATGCTCACCATCTTCAGGATGGTGCTCATCCCGGTTTTCGTTACTTTGATTTTTTACCAACGATTCATTTGGGCTCTGGCGGTTTTCGTGATCGCCGGGCTCACCGATGGACTGGATGGTCTGCTTGCGCGGCGCTTTGATCAAAGGTCACAACTGGGCACCATCCTGGATCCCATCGCCGATAAGCTCATGCTGGTGACAGCCTTCGTGGTCTTGTCGCTCAAAGCCGTATTCCCACAGCCATTGCCAGGGCACCTGCCGATTCCCTTCTGGGTGACAGTTGCCGTCATCAGCCGCGATGTGTTCATTGTGGTTGGTGCTGCGGCGATCAATATCATGACTGGATTCCGTGGTTTCCGGCCCTCGCTGCTGGGAAAGATAAATACCACGGTGCAGATCATGGCCATTGCCGCAATCATGTTCGCCGCGAGTTTTCCGTACGGAACCGGCTATTACCTACCGACAATCTACCTGACCGTCTTCACTTTTGCAGTCTTCTCGGGACTTCACTACGTCTTCTTCGTGTCGCGATTGATGAACGAAGACCGGCGCCAAACGTCGGAGGATCTATAGCTGAAAGCCCGCAAGTGACAGGTTGGCCCGCAAGATTCTCCCGCACCGCCACAAAGGGCAAGCGCTGCCTTTTCAAAACCTACAGCCGGACACGTCTAATAAGTTGACAGTGGAAGACTCAGATATTATATTAAGGCCCGCTTAAGACAGCCTCATGGCGAGGCTTGTGCGATAGGGCAAATGGCACGGGTGCCGCCGAAACTTGCCGGATGCGAGAGTGGTTTCGAGCGGTTCAACGTTAGCGAGGCCAATCAAATTTTTGGAGAGCAAAAGCAAATGAGCAAGATTATTGGTATCGATTTGGGAACGACGAATTCCGTCGTAGCTGTGATGGAAGGTGGTGAGCCGACTGTCATTACTAACTCTGAGGGTGGTCGCACGACTCCTTCGGTAGTGGCATTCACAAAGGACGGAAGCCGGCTCGTGGGACAGGTCGCCAAACGTCAGGCCGTCACCAACCCTGAGAACACCGTCTATTCAATCAAGAGATTCATGGGCCGTCGTTACAACGAGGTCACTGAAGAGATCAAGCAAGTACCTTACAAAGTGCAGGGTTCCGGTAACGGCGACGTGAGAATCGCAGCGGGAGGCAAAGAGTGGAGTCCACCTGAGATCTCCGCGATCATTCTGCAAAAGATGAAGCAGTCTGCTGAGGATTATCTCGGGCAGAAAGTAGAGAAGGCCGTGATCACGGTGCCTGCTTATTTCAACGACGCGCAACGGCAGGCGACCAAAGACGCCGGGAGGATTGCGGGCCTTGAAGTCATGCGCATCGTCAACGAACCGACTGCGGCCGCACTGGCCTACGGACTCGATAAGAAAAAAGACGAAACCATCGCCGTGTTCGACTTTGGGGGCGGAACGTTCGACATTTCGATTCTCGAAGTTGGCGAAGGCGTCGTCGAAGTCAAGTCGACTAATGGTGACACGCACCTCGGCGGTGACGACATCGACGAAAAGCTGATCGAGTGGATCATCGAAGAGTTCAAGAAAGACCAAGGCATTGATCTTTCCAACGACAAGATGGCTTTGCAGCGTTTGAAGGAGGCTGCGGAGAAAGCAAAGATCGAGTTGTCGAGCACGATGGAGACTGAAATCAATCTTCCCTTCGTTACGGCCGACCAGTCTGGTCCCAAGCACCTTGCTATGAAACTTACGCGAGCCCGTTTTGAGCAGTTGGTGGAACCTATTCTCGGGCGGTTGCGAAACCCGGTGCAGCAGGCAATCAAAGACGCGGGTCTTGATACCAAGAAGATCGACGAAGTTGTGCTCGTCGGTGGCTCGACGCGCATCCCCAAAGTCCAGGAGATGGTCAAAGAGCTGTTTGGTAAGGAGCCAAACAAGAGTGTGAACCCGGACGAGGTAGTGTCGATTGGCGCGGCTGTTCAGGCAGGCGTGTTGTCAGGCGAGAAGACTGACATCCTGCTGCTTGATGTTACCCCGCTCAGTTTGGGCATTGAAACGCTTGGCGGCGTCTTCACCAAACTAATCGAACGCAACACGACGATTCCCACGCGCAAGTCGGAGATCTTCTCAACCGCATCGGACAATCAAACGTCGGTTGAAGTTCACGTGCTGCAGGGTGAGCGTCCGATGGCAAGCGACAACCGCACGCTCGGCAAGTTTCATCTGGTCGGTATTCCGCCCGCGCCGCGCGGCATGCCGCAGGTTGAAGTGGCTTTCGACATCGACGCGAACGGCATTGTTAATGTGTCGGCGAAAGACATGGGCACGGGCCGCGAACAGAAGATAACGATCACTGCATCTTCAGGTCTCTCAAAGGAAGAGATCGACAAGATGATGCGGGATGCGGAATCACACGCTGCGGATGACGTGAAGAAGCGCGAAGAGATCGAGGCGCGCAACCGTCTGGACAGTTTGGTTTACCAGATGGAGAAGACGCTTGCCGATAATCGAGAGAAAGTTGGCGCGGTAGCGGGTGAGGTTGAAACCGCAATTGCGGAGGCTAAGAAAGCTTTGACCGAGGCTGATGTTGAGAAGATGAACGAAGCCTTCAATCAACTGCAAAGCGCCTCGCACAAACTCGCTGAAGCTTTATATCAGCAGACGGGGAGTGCCGGCGATGAAGCACCAGCTGAGGATCAGGCATCAGCAGCTGGTGCCGCCAGTGGCGGCGGCGAGGACAACGTGATCGACGCCGAGTACGTTGACGTGGACGATAAGAAATAAGTCGAAGGATAGTCTCCGGTCTCAAGACTCAGGTCGCGATCTGGGACTTGAGACTTTGGACTTGAGACTTTGGACTTGAGACCTGGGTTTCAATGGCTAAGCAGGACTACTACGAAATCCTCGGCATCAAGCGCGACGCTAAGCCGGACGAGATCAAGAAGGCTTATCGACGAATGGCGCGCAAGTTTCATCCGGACGTAAATCCGGGTGACAAGTCGGCCGAGGATCGCTTCAAACGCATGTCGGAAGCGCACGATGTGCTTTCCGATCCGAAGAAGCGTGCTGTCTATGATCGTTTCGGACAGTATTCCGACAATCTGGCCGACGCAGCAGCACGCGGCGCTTCACCGGGTGGATCAACGGCTGGTCGTACAGCTCCTGGATTCGATTTCAGCGGTTTCGATTGGAGCACTGCCACTTCACCGGGCGGCGGCAGCACAAGTTTCAAGGACATTTTCTCAGAACTCTTCGGTGGCGCGTCAGGGAAAGAGAAAGAACCGCCGCGGCCACAGCCCAGGCGTGGCGCCGATATTGAGATGCCGTTGGCAGTTTCATTTGAAGAAGCGATCAAAGGACTTACAGCCAACATCACAGTCAATCGTTCGGAACAATGCCCACGGTGCAATGGCGCCGGGGATATTGGTGGGCCGGTGATGGTATGCAGCACGTGCAAAGGCCAGGGTCAGGTGCAGAAGGCGGGGGGCCGCCTGCGGTTTTCGCAGGAATGCGCTGACTGTGGCGGCACTGGTCGCAGACGGTCGCCCTGCTCTTTGTGCAAAGGCAAAGGCACGGTGCCGAAGACTGAGAACGTTAAGGTGCGCATTCCCGCTGGTGTGGAAACTGGCTCGCGGGTGAGGATTCCGGGCAAGGGCGACGGCGGCCGTTTGGGCGCGCCTCCGGGCGACTTGCACATCATCACCAACGTGGGCACGCATAAATATTTCACGCGCAAGGGTGACAACATTTACGCGACGGTGCCGATCACGGTCCCGGAAGCGGCGTTAGGCGCGAAGATCGAAGTTCCCACCGTGGACGGAAAAGCCCAATTGCGTATTCCGCCGGGAACCCAGTCCGGTCAAAAGTTTCGTCTGCGACAGCGGGGGGCGCCGTCGCTCAGAAATCCCGGCGCGCATGGCGACCAGTTTGTCGAGGTCCAGGTGACACTGCCGAAAGTAATTTCAGAAGAGACGAAGGAATTGCTGCGGCAATACTCGAAGATGAACTCGGAAAACCCGAGAGTGGAGATGGGACTGGAATAGATGTTAGATGCTGGATGTTAGATGTTAGTGAAGAAGCAGCCGGGAATAGATGTTTAAATGCTGGGTGTTAGATGCTGGAGGTTAGATGTTAGTGAAGAGGCAGTTAGGAAACGTCAACTTACTGACATCTAACATCCAGCATCTAACATCTTCTTTATCATGAGTCGCAAACCAAAGACATACACCATAAGCGCGGTCGCGGACCAGTATGAGCTGCACCCACAAACGCTGCGCATGTATGAACGCGAAGGACTGTTGAAGCCGTCGCGGTCGGAAGGAAACACGCGTCTTTATACTGATCCTGATTTGGAACGGCTCGAATTAATTCTTTCGCTAACGCGCGACCTTGGTGTGAATCTCGCGGGCGTCGAAATCATTCTCAACATGCGCGAGAAGATGGACGCGATGCAGCAGGAGTTCGAAAGGTTCTTTCACTACCTGCAAAGCCACGCTGAAGAGTTAACGAATTTTGTCGACCCACCAGCCGAAGGCACTTCCGACGCCCTCGTTCCCCTCTCACGCGCGGCGGGACTCCGTCGTCGCAGCGGCGCAACTCGGCAGTCGTAAATCCCAAACATCGATAAAGGGGAGCTGATCGTTCGTTGATTGATTGTCGAAACGGCCCGGTCGCTACCGCGTGATTTTCGATTGAGCGGTGGGTTCCTTTTGCTTGTCCACTCAACCCAACGGCGAGCCTTCGGAGGAGGTAATTCATGCCAGCCAAGAGTTCGAAAACAACTTCAGGGGGATCAAAGCCCGCGAGAGGTAGCGAATCTCCGGATATCATCGAAGAACCGATACGAGTCATTGGCGACGGAGCTTCAGGTAAGTCGAAGCGAGGAGAATCCAGGGAAGTCGGTGCCAGGAAATCCAGCAAGAAGCGCTAGCAATGCCCGAGGTTAATCGGACGAAGCTCGAAAGCAGAGAACAGAAACGATTCGCGCCTGGCCCTCAGCAACCGGCAGCAGCGCATGAGGAACCAGTCCGCCATAGAGCACGATCGTTTGCCCTGGTTCGACACGAGCTTTGACGGCGCCAAGTTGCGGTGTTGCTCTAATCGAAGAGAGAGGTTCGAGCAGGCGATCAGGATAGAGGCAGAGCCGCCCGCCATCTTCGTTTCGAGCACTGTCCTGCAAACAGGAGATTACCGCTACGTCGCAGGTCACAATGTCGCGATGGATATCAAGGTGATCGCCCGGTCGAACATAGTAAGAGTAAGTACCGACCTCGCCGGTAGGAATCAACTCCGGAGTCGTAAGATCTCTAAGAAACCCCAGCAGCCAGCGTGCGGTATTGAATGCTTGCTGCAGCGGTCCCGCCTGACCGTTGATGAAGCGACGGCGCGGTGTGCCTCCTCGTACTTCCTCGTCATCATTGACCGGCACATGACAATCGTTCGCCTGTGGCAAAAGACCTAATGCCTCAGCGAGCATATCCCGCCTCATCCTTTCGTCAACCAGTCCCTCGAAAACGTCAAAGCCACCGCGCGCCATCAATTTTGACTTGAGAATCTCAGTAGGAATACCGGGGGGTTCCCGACGATTCGTCGTTCGAATTCTCGCGTCAGGCATAGTTGGTCTCCTAATGCGAAAGTTTGGAGAGATCTGAGCATGGTCAATAGTTGCCTGGTCCAAAATCAGGCGGCGGAATCAGCGTTGCGGCGACCACATATTGGGCGAGCTCCGGGGGAAGCTTCTTCGCTGGGAGCTCATAGCCCAGTTCTTGCCCGCCGGATCCGGTAACGCTGATCACGCCGTTCTTATCCCGCACGATTTTCACTTTGAACACCTTCTCGAAAATGCTTTTCGGAGCGGTGATGGTCAGGCTCACAGCCGCCGGATTGCCGACTTCGAAACCAGCCTGAGCAAAGGCGCGCTGGGCTGCCGCGGCAGTCTCGGCAGACGGCTGATACTGAGCAATATTCGCTGAAGTGATTGTCGTGTGAGAATCGAAGGTCTGGCCCCTTGCGGAGCGCAGCACAACTTCGCCTGACAAAATCTCCTCTTTTTGGCGTGGCATGATGAAATTATACTCCCTTAAGTTTGTGACCGGCAGCGCAGCGGATTGTCTCGAGCCACGTCAGGCTTGCAGCACCTTGAGCTCAGCACGCAGATAACTGCTGGCAGATCTTGGAATCATTCCCGTGTTCAACCGAGGTGCATAGCTTTCGGATTTGATGGCTGGTGTTCGGATTGCCAGACCCAAATAGTTTGCGCCGTCGGTCACCATCAACCGGTTATTGACGAGCGACTCGAGAAATCCGTAAACCCTGTCATCAGTGAATTCTACTTCAGGAAAAGAAGCTCGTAGGTGTCGCACGATATTACGCCCTGACTGCAACTCATCGCAAAACTCGTACGCACTTTGTTCCAGTCCCGAAAGCGTCAGCTCAAGCACGGTCGCGCCCGGCCGCGTATCGCAGAGCTTCAAAGTACCGTCCTGATGAGGGACCGCATTGAGCGATCCCGCTGATGGATTCGCGCGCCAATCGTTGACGAAAGCGATCACCTCCGCCGCGTATCCAGTTGGATCGCATTCTTTCCCGTAATCAAAATCAAAGTAGTACGAAATGCGTCCCACAACTTCCTGTTCAAATGGATAGAGATAACTGTAAGCCTTCATCGGTCGAACATTGTGCAAGCCAAACTCGGCCGGCGCGTTGTGATAGGGGCTAAAGCGATCCAGGCGAATTGGACCTGTTGCGCAAGGCGCTCGCAGAAAACGAATCGCCGGCAACAGTTCCAGCGTGCGGCGGTAATCCTCAACAGTCTCGCCGGGAAAGCCATAAAGAATGTTCCATTCGACGGTGACGTTGTACTCCTGGGCCCACTTTAGAAGCTGAATATTTCTCAGCGCAGTCGTTCCTTTGCGCATGAGTTTGAGAACGTGGTCACTCAGGCTTTCGATACCGGGTTGGATACGGTTCACGCCCGCTTCACTTAAAAGCCGTACTTGAGCGCGTGAGAGATTGGACTTCACTTCGTAGAAGATTTGCAGTGAGCGTTCAGCGCGCGCCAGCGCCGGCAGCATGTCATTGAAGTACTTCATGTCGAGAATATTGTCGACGACTTCTACGTTCGTGAACTGCCAGAGATCCACGAGTTGCTCCAACTCATCCAGCGCGCGGCGCGGGCTCTTGCTCCGGAATGCCATGGTTCCACCATTCAGTCCGCAGAAGGTGCAGTGCGATTTCGCACCCCACCAGCAGCCGCGGGAAGTTTCGAGAAGAAGAGTTGGCGAGATCGGCGCTGAGACAGTGCACTGTTGCAGATCCTGAAAATAGTCGCTGAAGTCCGGCACTGGGAGTGAGTCCATCTCTCGAATCATGTCCGAGGGGCCGGTTGAGATGGATTTCCCTTTGCGATCTCGGTAGACGATCCCGGGAATGGCAGCAAGCTTGACGTTCCCGGACTCTCCGGACAAAAGGTGCCCTACCAGCGCGGGAAAACTCTCTTCAGCCTCGCCGGAACAAACGTAATCGACGAAGGGAAACTGACGGTGTAGCTCAAGACCCATATCCCCTTCCCAGTTCGCGCCACCGAAAACCAGCGAGATACCGGGGTAAATCTCCTTGAGTTGTTTGGCCAGAGCCAGCGAAGCCATGTTCTGTTCAAAGGTTGAGGTGAAGCCAACGATCAAATAATCGTCCCACGAAACCGCGGCCAGGCAGTAGTTCACAAAATGCGGAACAAGCGAGCGGATGTTGAGGATACGCGCAATGTCTTCCTCCGAAAGATGCCAGAACCCACGAAGGATTTCCTGCACATAATCATGGTCTGTTTCGGGCCGCTCGCCGTACAAAGCCTGAGTAAATGACCAATCACCCGCGAAGGCCGTGTACGGAACCTGATAACACAGCCACTGATAATCATCGTGACCGATGAACTCTGCGAAGGTGAATCCCAGATATCGGACGTCACATTCGTAACCCGCCTCGGTGAGGCGAGCTTTGAGCAGACTTAGACCAAGCGAGGGGCGATCGAGAGCGCCCAACGGCATACTGACTAGAAGAACCTTCTTCATGACCCACCCCTTAGGTGAAAGGAAAAGCCGGTTGGAAGTTGGGTGACGCCGCAACAAGTGATTGCCGCGGCGTCACACATTCGCGGGCGAATCTACTCGACGTCAAATTCCGAGTTGATGATGAGTTCACTCAACGTCGAAACGTCTTCAGCCGAGAGAGCTGTTGACCCGCCTGTGCCGGTCCCCGTTGATTCCGTTCCCCCAGTGCCTTCACTCGCAGGCCCGATGGGGCCGGGATTCACGACCGGGGCGATTGGCCGGGGCGGCTGAATCGGTTGAATCGGTCCCGGCTGGATTGGTTGCACCGGTTGAATGGGCTGGATCGGTAATACCGGCCGGACTGGTTGCACCGGTTGTACCGGTTGAATCGGGCCGGTGATTGGTTGCGGTCCAACTATGGGGGTCGGGCCGATTGGCGTAGGGCCGACCGGAGTTGGGCCGATGGGTGTCGGCCCGATCGGTGTGGGACCAATAGGCGTCGGACCAATAGGCGTCGGTGGTGGCGGAATGACAGGTATCGTGATCGGTATTATCGGGCCCAGGCACCTGACCTTCGCAACCATGACTGCTTTGTGGGCGTCAACCAAACCGGTGCCCGTTGCCAGATCCGGTCCGAGCTTGGCGGCATGTCCGGTCGTAAGGCCGGTGCCTGCGACGCGGTTGCAGTTCCCGATTTTGACGTCGCGAGCAGTCTGTATCATGATCTCGCGTACTTGCTTCGGAGTCAGGCGCGGACAAGCTTGCTTGACGAGCGCGGCTACGCCGGCCAACTGTGGGGCTGCTGCTGAGGTGCCGCTGAATGCCGCCCAGCCATCGCTGTTGCTGGTCTCGTCTCCGTTCGGATGACTGCCACCGGCGTTTCCCACGTCAATCTGATCGCCAGGTTCCAACGGCAGCATAAGATAAGCTGCCTTCGGCTTCATACCAACCAGTCCAGACAGGTCAGGACAATTTCGCCCGGCGTAAATGTGACTGGCGAATCCGCTGGAATAGTTGGAAGCCTCGAGCGTTTCGTCCGTTCTCATAAAAACACCGCCGGCGGAAATCACGTCGGGATGTTGACCGGGGAAGCCGGCGTGCCCATTTCCTGCCGAAAAGATAACGATAATCCCTGAAGCGACGGCCGCGGCGATGGCAGCCGCGAGCACTTGATTGGCCGCGCTTAGCGGACCATTGGTATCACTGCCCCAGCTGCAGGTAATGATGTCCGGCCTGAGACCGACTGCCGCATTGAACGCGCCTGTCGAGTTTACAAAACTCATCTTGACGGGCACGAAATCCACGTCGGGAGCGTTCGCGAAGATATTGGCTGACTCGCCGGTGCCGTGACCACTTTCATCCTTCAGCGGGTTGGCAGCAGCCGGGCCGAGCACCACTGGCGCCGCCCGGTAACCGCGGCCAACGAAGTATGGGTGTTTGAACCAACCGCTATCGCACATCGCAACCTTGATCCCTTTGCCGGTGATCCCCGATCGATGGGCTTTGTCGGCATTGCAAGCGAGCGAAACATCGCCGGGCATGCGCAGGTGCCAGTAAGACTTGAGTGGGGCATACATAGACGCAGCCATGTAGTAACGAGGCTCTTCCAGCGCGACTCCTTCAATGGAGTCTTCGAATTTTGTGCCCTGCGTCTGAATCAGCCCCGAAAGACTGGTGTCGGGACATTCCAGAAACTGGCCGACGTCTTTCCTGGCGCCTTCCTTGATTACTGGTCTGTCGACCACGACGATATCGGTTTGAAAGGCTTTGCGGAACAGCGCGGGGGTGCCGGCAATGTTGATGGTCAAGGGCGAGATTTGCAGGATGTCAAAACCTGCCTCCTGCAGGCTGGCCACCGCTGCGTTTACAACTTCGCCCTCCGAAAAGAAGTTGCTCACGGTTTCAGATCTGATCTGGCCTTGTCCTTCGAACAGCGAGACGCCGCTGACTGAACGCGGTGATACGTTGGCGTAGATTTTTGACGGGAGAGGATCCGAGCTGGTTGAAGTGCTCATTGCGTTTTTTTTCGATCCCCTCGCTTTGGAGGCGGATGCTTTAGATTTTCTGGTAGTCATCTGAAATTTCTCCGTGTGGTTGGGTGATTTCTAACGCGAGGACACTGGAGCAAGGTGAGAAGGCGTAGGTTTGAAAGAAGAACAAACGCGCCGGCTAGCTTCCGTAAATGGGGGGTTCAGATGCCAGGCGAAGTGTCGGAAGGTACGCGCGTGTCGGAAGGGACGACGACGTACCTGTTCTGGTTTTGGCGCTACCGCATTCCCGTGAAGGTTAAAAACTAGTTCCCACAAGCTACGCTACTAACTTGGATGAGAAAACTTGCGGAAACATTTCAGGACGCTGATATACCCGCACTCCCTGACCGTGTAACAAAAGTTAGACTCGATTCAGTTTCGGATTCGACCCCAGTCAGCGGCGGCTCCCAACGCAGCGAAATCGTGAGCTTTCGAAGCTAGTCGCCAAATACAAAAAAATTGGCATTAACCCAAACTTTCGGATCTGACCGAATGGCTTTCTCTCCGCTTACAGGGAGTGCTAGAGTGCGGGCCGAATTCAGACCTCACAGGAGTTTCCCAGATGTATCCGAACGCCTCACGTTCGCTGATCGTTTTCAGCCTTGCCGCACTTCTGGTGCTTTCAATCTCGCATATCGCCAGCGCCCAGGACTTGGATAACGCCACCATCAGCGGCCGCGTCACAGACCAGTTTGGTGCGATCGTTCCCGGTGCCGAGATTACCGCAACGCTCGCCGGCATGCCGGGCAAACGCTCAACCAAAGCCGACTCCGAGGGGCGTTTTCGATTGATTCAGCTTGCACCCGGCAGATACACCGTCGGAGTTTCAGTAGCAGGCTTTGCTACGCAGCAGAGTACGGATCTTGAACTGGTATCGGCCCAGCATCTTCAGCTTGATTTTGTATTACTGCCGGCCGGCGTTGTTGTTGACCCCGTGACGATAGTCGCCGGCACGCCCGGGTCGGTCGATACGACACGAACTGTATTCGGTGGCACGATTCTCACCCGCGAGGTTGAGTCGCTTCCCACTCCTACACGCTCACTACTGGATCTGATCTTCACGTTGCCGGGTGTGACCGAAGAGCCGCTTTCAACTCGTGAACTGGCCGACGACCGCGACGCGAATCACGCTTCAACGCCAGAGGAAGCAGGCAGCTTCGCGCTTTCCGGCGGCACTGCTTATTCAAACAACCTCACTATCGACGGATTGGACAACAACGACGATCGATCGGCGCGGGAACGCTTTCAACCGTCAATGGAGGCCGTAGCTGAAGTTCAGATCATTACTAATCAATTCTCGGCTGAGTACGGGCGCGCTTCCGGTGGCCGCATTAACATACGGACTCGGGGTGGCTCAACCGATTTTCACGGCAGCGCCTATTTCTTCTTTCGCGACGAAGCATTGAATGCCAACACGTTTCGCAATAACTCGCTGGGGCTGAAAAGGCTTCCGTTACAGGAACACAATCCCGGCTTCACGCTGAGCGGCCCGATCGTTCTGCCGCGCTATCCCCGAAACAAGACCTTCTTCTTCACCGCTTATGAACTCAACAAGCTTCTGGACCACGCAGTAATCGATACCCTGGTTCCCATCCAGGAGAACGCCTCTTTCAGATTGCCCGCGCCGACCACGCTTGTCATGCGGCGTTTGGAAGATGCCAGCTCACCGGCGCTCAGTGCGGAAGTCGCCCCATTTGTATCCTCGCTCGCAACGCCATCGACGAACCACAGATTCACAACTCGGCTCGACCATCAATTCAACGACACTCACAATGGCTCCCTGCTGTTGCAGTTAGGAAGACTCACGAACCTGCGACAATTTGGTGGCGGCAACCGCCTGGCTGAATCTCTGCAGGCCGAGTCGCGAGACTCATCATCAATCTCTTACTCAGACAGTGTTGTTTTGTCGTCGAACCTGGTTAATCAATTCCGGGTGCAATTTTCCCAGCTCAAACCGGCAGTACATGTTCGAGGCGATCCGTCACCAGTGGTTCTGATCACCATCAATGATCCACTGGCAGTCGGAGATCCGGCGAGGCGCTCAGGAACTCTGGTCGCCGGGAGTTCCACCACGGGATCGAGTCATCGTAGTGAAACGCGGCTCCAGTTTCAGGACATTCTTGCGGCGAGCACTGGACCACACTCGCTGAGGTCCGGCCTTGATCTTCAAAGAATACGCTCCACCTTCATTAATCTGGCGGACGCGTCCGGAACTTTTAGTTTTCAGAGCGCCGGTGATTTTCTAGCCGGAACTCCCAGCCGCTTTCGCCAGACTTTCCTCACTGAATCAACTCAGCGAAACACTTACGTGGGTATATTTTTTCAGGACGAGTGGCGACTGCGTCCAAACCTGATGGTCAGTTTTGGGTTACGTTATGAGCGTGAAAGCATTCTGCCCGACAACAATAATTTTGGTCCGCGCTTCTCCTTTGCGTTCGATCCGTTCAACAGCGGGAAGACCGTCATCCGTGCCGGAGCAGGAATTTTTTACAATCGGGCCTTGTTGCGCACGATCGACGATTTCACTCTGGGGCAACAACAACTCTTCTTTGACACCAACGCATTGCGCAACTCCGTAACGGGCCGCCTGTTTAGTACTGATGAACGCCGTGCCTTCATTGCTCAGCACCTTAAGTTTCCCTCAACCCTCACCGTGGACTCCGCGCCGGTGCAGCAGTTTGGAGTTCGGAACACGGCCTTCTCCAGGCGACTCGATCCGGAATTGCGAATTCCGGAGAGTTACCAGGCAAGCCTTGGTTTCGAAAGGGATCTCGGGGCCGGCTTCAACCTGGAAACGAGTTACAGCTTCAATCGCGGCCTTCATTTGTGGCGCGAGTTCAACGCCAACGCGCCAAGGCTGCCAGCCGGTTACCGCGATTTCGCCGAGTATTTGATCTCACGCGACTTCACGAACTTTCGCAGTACCGCCCTGGGCTTGAGGCCGCTCTACAATGCCGCGACGGCCGGCGAGCTGGTGCGTTTCGTTCTGGCACCGCTCGATAACAATCCCAATAGCATCGGGCGCGTGAGCGAGTTCGGAGTTCCGATCTCCCTGGTCAATCTAAACAGTCTTACTTCGACTACCACCATCGACATAACGCTTGCAGCGCTCAACCACTTACGACCGGATCCCGGCAGAGCGGAGGTCGAGCAACTGATTGCGGCAGGAAACAGTTTCTACCACGGCCTCACTATAGAATTGCGCCGGCGATCCGTGCGCAGTGAAGCCGGACTGCGTTTCTCGTTTCGCGCGGGCTATACGCTTTCGCGATTAGTGGATGATGGCGTGGTCAATACTTCGGATGCCCTGGTCCCGGGAGACTTCTATGCGGAAAGGGCTCGGAGCCTGCTGGATCGCCGTCATCGTTTCGTCTTTGCGGGTACGTTTGATCTGCCAGGTTGGTTGGGAGGGTTCAGTTTGGCGCCAGTCTGGCGTCTCGCCTCGGGCGCACCATTCAACATCTCTTTGGGAGGAGTTGATCGCAATCTTGATGACGTAGGAAACGACCGTCCCATCTATTTGGGTGATCCGAAACTACTGCGCTGGCGAACCCCGGGGCAACCGCTTTCTCCCGAGGTCATCGCCTCATTCGCGTTGCCAACCATTGGTCGCACCGGAACTCTCAAACGCAATGCGGGCCATGGGCCCGGCACTTTCTCACTGGATCTGAAGATGACCCGGCAGTTTCGATTGACGGAACGAATTCGCGTGAGGCCCTCGATTGTGTTTTCCAACGTCCTCAATAAGAGCGTGTTCAGTTTCGGAAGCGAGTTCATTAACTTTAACGCCTTGTCACCAACGGCGACGGCTGAACAGCGCCAGGCTTTCCTGAATTCGTTTCTCGTGCCAACGCGTACGCTTCGGCACCGGCAGATGCGGTTGGGTTTGCGAATAGATTTTTAGTGAGGTGCAAGCGTCACCTACGCGGCGCGCCTCAAGTTACAGAGGAAGGATCTCTTAGTTGTGACTGTGACGACGGCGAAATTCCTTCGAATGCGCGTGGCGCCCGTTGTTCTCACTAATCTGCGACTCAGCGCGATTTCGTTTTTGGTCCTTCTTCTCGGTATCCCCTCGTTCGCATCTGGCGCGCGATTTCTCAATTCTTCTTTTCATCCAACTAGTCATTTTTCCGTGGGTCCTTGTCTGTTGCCCAATCCACTTGGGCCACCTATTTCCATCGCAACTAAAGCTCTCTACGAGTAATGACGTAATTCCGATCAATATTTCCTCGTCAGTTCGCCGCTATCGCGAGAACTCAATTTGCAGCTTGCGTGCCAAGCCGCCAATAGCCCGTCCGGGCTCGTGGTGATTTCCCGATTCAATCTCGTCCGAGACCCGTGAACTCTGTCCGCCCACCACAAGGACGTGAAATACCGAGGTTTTTGCGCAGATTCCACGAACTTCCTCTCCCGATGACCCGAAGCAGTAGTAACCAGGCACAAAGGCATGAACCAAGCTTCGTATGGGCTTGCCCAGCCGCAACACTTGGCTCACATACGATATCGTCACCTGCGATCCGAAATCGGCAAGTAGTGCTAAACTCAACACCTCTTCCGATGGGACCGAGCCAACCCTTGAAATATGGTTAACCGAGCTTCCGAGACAGAGCACGTCAGCGAAGTTGATTCGGCATTGCTGGATGCCGAATTGTTCGTCAAATACAAAGCGCCAGAGCGGGCCATCAAGCGACTGCGGGCCGCGCTCGAACGCAATCCGCGCTCGATTCAGCTCCGCGAGCGCTTGCGAGAAGTGGCGGCCGCTCACAAGCATCCGGAAGAGGCTGCCCGTCAATGCCTGGCTCTGGCGAGTCTCTATATCGAAAGGGAAGATTTTGACGGCGCGCACGACAAGCTGCTGGAAGCAAAACAACTTGATTCGCGCATCAATATTGCGAGCGGACTGGAAGCAATTCGACGCGCTCGCCGGCCTGACCTGAAGCCTCAATCATCCGGCCCGGAGCCGCAGGTTGCGCGATCTGCAACACTCGCCGGCGACCTCTCGAATATCAGCGTGTTTGACGTGGTGCAGGTACTTGAGAATGCAAAACTCACCGGCAGGCTGACACTCAGTGGTGACGCGCAGAACGGCGTGGTGTTTCTTAATCAGGGACGAATCGTGAATGCTGAATCCGGCGGCTCGAAGGGTGAGGAAGGCTTCCGCCACATCGTCGAGATCACGAACGGCACTTTTGAGTTTCAGAAATCGGACGCGAAGTTCCCCGTTATCATCCAGGCCACCAGCAATACCAATCTGCTACTCGACACCCTGCGCCAGCTCGACGAAACAAAAGCGTGAATCGTCCTGATTTCTCCGGTAAGGGAGACGAAGCCGGACTCGCAAGTTCGTCAGACCTGCGGGTCTCGAATTAATGTTCGCCTGCAGCTGCGCTTTACGCCTTGTTCCCGGTAATCATCGGCCGGGCTCAAAGGCCGGAACACGCGCTCGTTCAATCCAACAACAATCTCGTGTTCAGCGCTTCGGCGTGTTCAATAGCCATTAGCAGGCGTAAAAACTGGAGGTAGTTTGTGCTGCGAATCCTGAGGCGCAATGCTTCCGATTGATTCAAATCGTTTCGCAACAGTAGAT
Organism: Pyrinomonadaceae bacterium; assembly: GCA_041742785.1. Taxonomy (GTDB): domain Bacteria; phylum Acidobacteriota; class Blastocatellia; order Pyrinomonadales; family Pyrinomonadaceae; genus PSRF01. The sequence goes on from JBGTOA010000064.1 coordinate 96,345, forward strand.
CGAGGAAGTCGTAATAGTCTCCCGCAGCCGCGTGCGGGAGTTCTCGTGTATAGCTCGTCTCTGCAAAATCTTCAGATCGAAAGCCCGCCAAAATGTCGAAGAGATGATCGGTAGTGATGTTCGCTCCCGCGCGACTAAGCTTTATCGGCAAACGCAATTCAAAAAACCGCAGCCCTTCCGGAGTGGTGACGCGTCGCAACTCCTTGGTCGCCTCGCCGTCAAAAGGTGATTCCGGATCGACCAGGATGCGCAGCAATCTCGGCTGGTCCTGTTCATCAAGTGTGTCGAGCGCAAGCTGCACGCGGTCGGCGAGGAACTTTTCAAACTGCGCTTCGAGTGGATAGGTGATACGCCCGAGACACCCGACTGCTTCACCTTCGCCCGCGGTTTCAATGGGCAGAGCCGCCGGACACGATGGGCAGACAACAGTTTCCGCCTGCATGGCCTCAATTTCGGCCCCAGCGTTCTCGACCCACTCAATCTTGTCTTTCGTGGGGACACTTTCATCGCCGGTGGTGAGCCGCGTGTGGAGGTTACTGAGCCGGCCCCAATCGCGCAGGTGTCGTTCTGAGTAACGCGCCCGCAGGACGCATGGATATTGAACGGCAAATTCGAGAGACATTAGCTGGAATATACTGTTCGATGAGCTTATCGATTTTGTCTCAAATGACTAACACAGTGAGTGCAGGTGGGCAAGGTCACTGTTTAGTGGTCGACAGTGATAGTGACGCGCGATCCGGGCGAGTTGTCTCAGAATGCCTGTCCTAACTGCCTTGTGATAAGCTTTGCCCATCCATTGAAGAGCGCTGAGAGCCGAAAACAATTAGTGTCAACCTGCTCTGTCAGCAACCTAAATTAGTGCTCTGTGATTTTCTTTTCAGGCACACAATTGTTTCACAAAAAAACCAAGTTGAGAGGTTAGCCATGCCACTCCGTCAAGAATTATTAGAGATCCTTGCTTGTCCAGCATGTAAGTCCGGGGTGGAGCCAAAGCCGGATGGCAGCGGCCTCAAGTGCAACGAATGCAAGCGTGTTTACCCAATCCGCGAAGACATTCCCGTGATGTTGATCGATGAGGCGACGGTTGAAGAAGACAGTGACGGTGACAAGTAACAGGTGACAGGTGACAGGTGACAAGTAAGAATTGACGAGACACTCGTTTGTCCACCTGTCACCTGTCACGGTCTTTCCTATGAACAGTTTGCGTGACATCCTCGAGCGCTCGCCCCAGTTTCGTGGGCTTTCGCTGCGCGAGTCGGCTAGTGAAGGTGCGCCGCATCCTTTGGGAGCTTCGCCATGGGATTGGACGACTGTCAAACGCGTGCTGGTTATTCGGCTGCGATCGATTGGCGATACGGTCCTATCAACGCCATCTCTTTTTGCTTTGAAGAGGTTTGTCCCTCGCGTTCGCGTTGACGTTCTGGTTGAAGATTGGGTTGCGCCGGTGCTCGATGGTTTTGAATACGTGGATAACGTCATCACCTTAAAGAAGGGCAGCACATCCGCACGCGCCCGAGTGGCGCAACAACTGCGCGCGGCTCACTACGATGTTGTTTACAACCTTCATGGCGGGACAACCGCGACGCTATTGACACGCGCAACGGGTGCAAGCCATCGGGTCGGCTATGCGAATTACCAGTATGCACGCTTACATCAACACCTTGCGCCTGCCTCTGCGCTGGTGTGGGGAAAGAACAAGACCCATTCTGTTGAGCAGCAACTGGGGCTTTTCGGTTGGACGGGAGTGCCCGTGAGCGATCGTCCCGCGACGAGGTTGGCCGTAACCAAAGAAGCGGACAAGAGCATCTCTGCCCGCTTGAAGACAGCGGGGCTAATTCAAACAAATTCGTTTGTGTTGCTGCATCCCGCTGCGGCTTTTGCCACAAAGCAATGGGCGACAGAAAACTTCGCTCGGGTAACCGAGATGCTTTCCACTCTGGGTCTGGCAACGATCGTCGTCACCGCTCCAACGGAGGTTGCTGTCGCTGCTGAGCTCGCTCGGGAATCAACGGCGCCAATAATCTCCTTTAGTAACTTGTCGCTGCCGGAATTGACCGCACTTGCCGCACGGGCGCGAATGTTTGTTGGCAATGACAGCGGCGTGGCGCACATGGCAGCGGCAGTTGGCGCGCCGTCTGTAGTGATTTTTGGTTCATCGAACATTGACCACTGGGCGCCATGGGCCACGGCACCCGCCGCTGTTGTGCACGAGGAGCTGGAGTGCCAACCTTGCCACGGCTATTTCTGCGAGAAGTTTGCACAGCCGGAATGCATTCGAAGAGTGCCGGTTGAAAAGGTAGTAAGCGCGGTTGAACATGTGTTGCGCGAAAGTGCAATCTAGTTGTTTGAGCGGATGAGTGTCTCGCGCAGTCTCACAGTCAGGAAGGCAGACCCGGTCCCTGCTCTCGCCCAAGCAGTGACTTAGCGAGTTGAAACCTGGTGCAAGGCGTAGAGACCAATCAAAACTGAAGGCTGCCCCACCTGAGCGGTATCAGGGTCCACCTTCCTAACTCAGAGATCATCCGAGTGAACCATTCAAGGCAGACTAAGCGGCATTCGACGTTGAGGCGGGCGGGGCCGCACGCGCTCCCAGTGACGAGCGTCGCGGTGCCTCCCACATTGAAGGCTGCGTAGAGATCGAGTCGGACACACAACATGACTCTGGAACTAACCAAACAACGAGCCGCCGAAATCCTGGGAGCAATTAGTAGCCGTCGCGTCGTGGTGTTGGGTGATGTGATGCTCGACGAGTTTGTTTGGGGAGATGTCACGCGAATTTCTCCCGAAGCGCCCGTCCCGGTTGTGGACATTCGCCGAGAATCAGTCCATTTGGGTGGCGCCGCCAACGTCCTGGCGAATCTGATTTCGCTGGGGGCTAAAGGCGCAGTAATCGGTGTCACGGGAAATGATGCCGCCGGAGATCGGCTCAGAAGCGCCTTGCGAGAATGCAATCCTGAACAGGCAGACGATTACCTGCCCATAGATCGCGAGCGGCCTTCGACGGTTAAGACTCGCATAATTGCTCATAGCCAACTGGTGGTCAGGGCCGACCGCGAAGATCGCCGCCCCGTAGATCACAAGACCGAAGACTTGATCATCACCGCTCTCCGAGATGCACTCAAACGGGCTGACGCACTCGTCATTTCAGACTATGACAAAGGTGTTGTGACGCCTCGCATTCTGAGAACGGTCCTGCCGGAGGCGTATGAGCGAGTGCCGGTCCTGATCGATCCTAAGATGCGCAACTTTGCCTCGTACACTCCAGCCAGCCTGGTGACTCCCAATCACCACGAGGCCCTGAGAATGACAAACCTCGATGAAGACTCTGATGCGGGTTTGCACCAGGCGGCCAGTCGCATTCGCGAGCAACTAAAATGCGATTCGGTGCTGATCACTCGTGGTGACAGGGGGATGATCTTGCTGGAGGGAAGCGGTGAGCCTGTTTACGTGAAGACGGCGGCTCGCGAAGTCTATGATGTCACCGGCGCCGGTGATACTGTCATTGCCACTTTGGCGGCGGCACTTTCCGCCGGCGCATCGACGTTTGAAGCTGCTCACCTCGCAAACCATGCTGCCGGGATAGTGGTTGGAAAAGTCGGCACGGCGACCGCAAGTCCTGAAGAACTGCTGGCATCGTTCAAATAAATAAGATGATTGGCCAGACCCTGCGCAATTATCACATTCTCGAGAAGCTCGGCGTCGGCGGGCAGGGCGAAGTCTTTAAAGCCACCGATTCAAAGTTGGGCCGCACCGTTGTCATCAAAGTCCTGCCGAAAGAATTGACTTCGAGGGAAGCGAATCTTAAACGCTTTGAGCGTGAGGCACGCCTCGCCTCGTCTCTGGACCACCCAAATATTTGTACGATCTTTGATCTCGACGAGGCCGATGGTCTGCACTTCATCGCGATGCAGCACGTCGAAGGAAAGAATGTCAGGCAACTGGTCAGTGGCCGTCCGCTCGAGTTAAAGAGCGCGCTGGCGATCGCCATTCAGGTGGCTGACGCACTTGCGGCCGCACACTCGCGCGGCATTATTCATCGCGATATCAAATCCGGGAATGTGATGGTGACCCCCTCGGGCCAGGTGAAGGTGTTGGATTTTGGCCTGGCCAAACTCCTCGATGCCGAGCAAGCGGGTACGAGCGGTATTCATCATACGGAACTCACGGAAGTCGGCGTACCGTATGGAACCGCCACCTATGCCGCACCTGAACAGGCGCGCGGCGATCGTGTCGATAAGCGCGCTGACATCTTTTCCACCGGCGTCCTGTTATACGAAATGCTTGCCGGAACATGGCCTTTCCGGGGTAAGACCACGATCGATGTGCGACATGCTGTGCTCCACGATGCACCGAATCCGATTGCACAGATGCGAAACGATCCGTTGCCGCCGCGCATCCAGCAAATTCTGGATCGCTCGATGGCAAAGGAACCGCGCGATCGCTATCAGAAGATGGAAGACCTGCGCGACGATTTGCGGAGTGTCCTGCATGAGGTGGCCGGTGTTCAGGCTAGCGAAATGGGGATGCCTACGGAAGCGCCGCGCCACGTTGGTGGGGCTAATCCGGTTTCGCGTGCTTTTAGATGGTTAAAGGCGGTTACAAAGAGTGAAGCGCCGACATCCGCCCCGAGTTTTACAGTCACTGGCGGTAGTTCTAAACCTCGGATTCATGAAACACCATTTACCACGATTGCAGATCAGGAGAAGACGAGTCTCGCTATTCTCTGTTTCCGCAACCTCGGCAACGATCCGGCTTCCAGCTTCTATGAGTTCTCTCTTGCGGACGCTGTAATCACAGAACTCGCACGAGTGCGTTCGCTGGTGGTGCGGCCGTCGTCGGTAATCGCGCGGTATCAGGGGCAGACGCGAGACCCACGCGAAATCGGGAGTGAGCTTGGCGTGAATGCAGTACTGACTGCCGGCTTTATGCACGCTGGAGAGCGGTTTCGAGTGACCGCCCAACTGCTCGCTGTGACTTCAGGAGAGATTATTTGGAGTGACCGCATCGATACGTCTTCAGAGGACATCATCGCCGTGCAGGATACGATTGCCCAGCGCATCGTTGAAGGATTGCGCCTCGAGTTAAGTCCGGCGGAACAAGTGGGAATGGCTAAGCCCTCGACGGAGAACGCGGTCGCTTACGAGCAGTATCTACGTGGTCGCGACCTTTTTGCCCGCTTCATTTTCCGCACCCTTTCCCCGGATGATTCCAGCGCTGCAATCGAGCACTTTCAGCGCGCGATTGAACTGGATGCAAACTTTGCACTTGCCTACGATGGGCTTGGTGCTGCTTACGTGAATCGAGTATTCAAGGGTTTTGGTGGAGCTGAGGATTACGAACGCGCTGAGGTGGCTTTCAAAAAGGCGCTGGAGATAGACCCCCGCTTAGTCGAGGCGCGCATGTTGATGGTCTTTATCTATCTCTGGCGCGGCGAAAAGCTGAAAGCCCGAGAAGAGGTGATGCGAGCTCGCCGCGAAGCGCCGGACGAAGCCGTTGTCTATTTCGTCAAAGCCACGCTGCATCGATTAGATGGCGAATATGGCCGGGCGTTACGCAGTCTTGATCGGCTGGTGCGCCTCGATCCAGCCGCCCACGTCGTCGCAAGTTACAATCGCGCTCTGTTACATATGTATATGGGTCACTTCGACGAAACGAAGCGACAGTTGGACAATGCCGGCGAGCCTGACAATCCGTTGGTGCGCACGTTTCGAGCACTCGCGTTGTACTACACAGGTGAAACGAATGCTGCTGTCGAACTAATGCAGCAGGTCGTCAAGCGACATCCAGACATGCACGGGGTGCGGCCATTCATGGCGATGTTCCTCAGTGCCCAGGGTAAACACGATGAGGCATTGCAACATCTGAGTGGCGAGGTGCTGCGCAACGGCGAGGTTGATGCCGACATCGCATACTCGATCGCGTCGGTGTATGCATTGGAAGCCGATCGCGAGAAGGCCTTCGCGTGGTTGGAACGCACGATTGCTTTAGGAAATGAGAACGCGCCTTGCTTTCAGAACGATCCGAACTGGGAAGGGCTCAGAGCCGATCCGAGGTTCGCGGACTTAATGACCAGAGTTCGACCAGACCGCGCGTTACGACACAAAGAAACTCCGTCCGGATAGTTCATTCCGTCAACCGAAACATGACCACAAACAAACGCGTCAACCCATTCGTCAGTTTAGTTGTTTTCTACACGTTGTTGCTGGCCGGCATGCCGGTGTGTTTAGCGCAAGTCACACCGGCGCCCAGGCCGGTAGCGCCATCGATGCCGGCGCCGCCTCCCGCTCGGCCTTCGATGCCGACGCGACCTCAATCACAGCCGAGCCCACAGCCGTTGCCCTCGCCGTCCCCGTCCCCTTCCAGAGACCCGCAGACTAGAGTTGAAGTTTCCTCCTCAACAGTCGCGGACCTGCAAGCGCGTATCACCGAGGTCCTGCGCAAGCCTGAATTTGCTTCGGCCATGATCGGTATCAAGGTCGCATCGCTCGAGACCGGGCGGGTGGTTTTTGAACAGGATGCGAATAAGCTCCTGCGTCCTGCGTCGAATATGAAAATCTACACGGTTGCCGCGGCGCTGGATCGCCTGTCGCCCGAATATCGTTTTTCGACAAGTATCTACGCAGCGACGCGTCCGGACGCTGCGGGTATTGTTCACGGAGATCTCACAATTTATGGGCGCGGCGATCCTTCGATGGCTGCGCGTTTTAATGGCGGCGACTACTTCAAAGCAGTCGACGATCTCGCGACGCGAATCTCCGGTGCCGGTGTGAAACGAATCGAGGGCGATCTCGTTGGTGATGAAACCTACTTCACGGGCCCGCAATACGGTTCCGGTTGGGAATGGGAAGATCTGCAATGGTGGTATGGCGCGGAAGTAAGTGCGCTGACGATTAATGACAACGCGCTGGACATTTCCGTAAAACCCGGCGCCCGTGTTGGCGCACCGGCCGTAATCACGACGGGCCCGCCCGATCCACTGCTGACCATCAAGAATCAGGTTGTGACCACTGCGAGCGGCACCAGGAGAAATCTCACCATCCACCGGGGGCTGGGCACGCATGTGCTTGAAGTGGTCGGGTCCATGCCACTTGACGATCGCGGCTACACGGGAGGCGTCGGGATTTCGCACCCTGCACTCCTGTTTATTTATTTGTTGCGCTCATCGCTTTCAAAGCGTGGGGTCGTTATCACCGGCAGATCACGCACGTTGCCCGCGTCGGCTTCAGGAGCGCCGGCAATTACCGTTGACAAGACGAACCTCTTTGAACTTGCTACGGTGCAGTCGCCTCCCTTCAGCGTCATCGCGGCACAAACTCTCAAACCAAGTCAGAACCTGTATACAGAACTGATTCTGAGGACCCTCGGAAAGGTTGTGCCGCCGCCGGTCACGGTCTTGCCCAACGCACTTCGAACCAGCGAGAGTGCCGGGTTGGAGATCGTCAAAGCGTTTCTTCTCGAGGCCGGTGTTAATCCAGCTTCACTGGTGCTGTCAGATGGCTCGGGTTTGTCTCGCAATGACATGATCACGGCTGAGGCAACCCTCCAATTGCTCACCTACATGAGCCGCCATCAACACGCAGGTGCTTTTCGCGCGGCGCTGCCGATCGCAGGCGTAGACGGCACTTTGCGTAATCGCATGAAAGGCACACTGGCGGAAAATAATGTCCGGGCGAAAACCGGATCGCTTAGTTCGGCTGCAAGTTTGTCGGGTTACCTGACCACGGCTTCCGGTGAACGGTTTGTGTTTTCAATTATGGTCAACAATTATCCGGAAGACGCTGAGCCACGCTCGTCCGTGATCGATCCGATTGTAGTCGCACTCGCGTCATTTGGCGGAAGATCGTGATAGTGCAGTTTGTCGGAAAACCGTCCCCTGAAAGGATTAAACATGTCTGTTGATTATCTGGTCATTAACTGGAAAGAAGTTCGCGACGGCTTCATTGATGAAGTGTCTCAAATTCCAGTCGAGCAGTTCGAATTCCGCGCTACCGGCGAAACGCGCAGCATTGCAGAATTGCTTCGACATGTGGTCGAAACTCAAAAGATGTTGGTGGGCGAATGCTGCCGGCCGGATACAAACCTTCAGCGACAATCATTTCCGGCACACATTCAGGAGTACGCACCCGAAGTCGCTGCCGTTAACGATAAGCACGGGTTAATGGAACTGATGCGGAGCAGCATGGAGGTTGCGGAAGCAACCATCAGGTCCCACGCGGAGCAGTTGGATGTGCCGATGCGCCGGTTTGATGGTAAGGAGATTACCAAGCTGCAATGTTTGCAGTTCGCCTCGTCACATGAAATGTATCACCGGGGCCAGTTCACAGTTTACGCGCGGCTGTTAAGTGTGGAGCCTGTGCTGACGAAACGATTGAACAAGCTCTTTGCGCAGGCCGGATAAAAGCTGGAAGTGCGACGTCTGAGCTGGAAACAGAACCGGCGACCGGCCCAATTCCAAAGAAGTAACTAAGGCCTCAGAGTTTCACGGAGACTTTCACGACGGAACAGAGCCGCCTTCTTGACTCCAAAGGTGGCTCTCAATCTCGACAACTAGTGCTGACTCCAGTAAGCATGCCGCCCACCTTTATTAAGTTTCACGGATTCGGAAACGACTACATCGTCATTGAAGCGCATCAACTTACAGCCGTCCCTGATCTGGGAACGTTTGCGCGCGCGATCTGCAATCGTCATTTCGGTGCCGGCTCCGATGGCATTGCCATTGTCAGCCAATCAGTCGAAGCCGGCGCTGATTTTAACGTTCGTATTTTTAACCCTGACGGAAGCGAGGCCGCTTTGTCGGGCAACGGCACGCGTTGCGCTGCCGCCTATCTTTACTATCAAAAGCTGTGGGGTGAGAAAGTACTGCGCCTGAACACTCGCTCCGGAATTAAGCTGTACAGGCTGCACGACGAAAAGCAAGGGCGCTATGTTTTTGAGTCCGAATTAGGAAAACCTGGATTGCACTCCGATTCCATTCCGATGAGCACCGAACACGCGCTCGAGAGGGTCATTAACTATCCGCTCAAGGTTGGGGAAGAGACATTTGCAGTCACCGCCGTGCAGATAGGGAACCCAGTCTGCTGCATCTTTGTTGATGACTTTAACGCACTCGATTGGCGGCGCATTGGCAAAACAATCGAAACTCACAAACAGTTTCCGGACCGAACGAACGTGGTCTTCATTCGCGTCCTTGATCGTCAGCAGATTGAACTCCAGATCTGGGAGCGTGGGGTCGGCGAAACTACTGCCTCAGGAAGCTGTTCCTGTGCAGCGGCGGTGGCTTCCATGATTAACCGGAAGACGGAACGTCTCGTTACCGCACTAATGGTTGGCGGGGAGGCGAAAATCCACTGGCGCGAGGATGATGAAGTTGTAATTACAGGCACTGCTGAAGTAGTTTATTCGGGAGATTGGCTTGTTGCCCCTCGTAAACCATGACGTTTTTGCAGAGGTTTATTTCTCCTCATGACTGCACCCGACAAATCTATCAGGCGTAACCTTCCGCTTTGGTTGGCTGTAATTGCCCTCAGCGTGCCGCTCTTGACGTTGGCGGCGTGTGGTGGCACTGCCATTTCCAGGACTGAAGTTGAAGCTCCACCTACAGCGAAAGCGATACCGAAATCCGTTCCCCTTTGGCTTGGCAGCGTGTCGCGAAATTTCTACGGCACAGGACCCTGGCCGGATCGCCCGCTGGGCGTAGTTTGGGAATTCGAGACCAAGCTCACATCGGGTCGCTTACACAAAGATGGCTGGGGCGGCTCGAGCTGGCCTGGGCAACCCTCCGTGACGGAAAAATATGTCTACTTTGGTTCGGCCGATAGTTACCTCTATTGCCTGGACAAGAAGGACGGACGACTCGTCTGGAGCTTCAAAACTGAAGACAGCTTGAAGACGACCCCCACAATAGTTGAGAACCGTGTCATTGTGAGCGGACTCGATCACTACATCTACTGCCTGGACGCAAGCAACGGCACGCTGTTATGGAAATACAAGACCGGATTTGAAGTTGATTGTTCAGCAGCAGTCATTGATGACCGCGTCTATTTTGGCGGTGAGGATGGGTTCTTTTACTGCCTGAACCTGATGGACGGCTCGCTCATTTATAAGAGCGATCGGCTCGGTTCGATGGAAGGCAGCTTTTCGTACGTCGACGATCGTATCTACATCGGTACTGAGCAGGGAGATCTTTACTGTCTTGACCCGACGGACGGCGCCGTTGTGTGGAAAGCCAGGATTGGCGCTGACTCCAACTCCACACCGGCAGTGGCGAACGGTAGGGTTTACACCGCAGCAGAAGATGGTTATGTCTCCTGTTTCAACCAATCAAATGGAGCGTTGATTTGGAGGTTCAAAGCTGAGGGCGGCCTCAGTCGCAGCTTCAAAGAGCGAAGTGGGTTTTGGGCGAGCCCAATTTTGTACGATGGTCGCGTTTACATCGGTTCCCACAACGGCTTCATGTATTGTTTGAACGGAGATGACGGGACGGTCGAGTGGAAACACCTGCTGCGCGGACCGATTTGGGGAACCGCACCGGTAGTCGATGGCCGTCTGGTGTTTGGTGATAAAACGGGATGGATGTACATGCTGTCGGCGAGGACTGGCGCGCGATTGTGGGAACTCAAGATCGGTGACAATGTGAATGCAACGCCTGCAGTGCTTGATGGACGAATCTATATCGGCGCGTTCAATGGAAAGCTTTACTGCCTGGGCTGAGTGGTGATGATTTATTTAGTCGACAACACCATCGATGGCCAGGGACCCAGCCCGCGAGAACTAAAAGCAAGTCTGCTGCGCATGATGCCTGTCCAGGAGATTATGATTGAGCCGTTGCGCTCCGTCAGTCTCGAGAGAGTGAACGAGCTTTCTCCCTCACACATTATCTTGAGCGGACAAAGTCACCCCTGGGACATGTATTCCGAGCAGGACCTCGCGGGTGTCTTTTCAGTTATTCGGAACGCCAGAATTCCGATTCTCGGTGTCTGCGGTGGGCATCAACAGCTCGCAATTGCGCTCGGAGGCACGGTCGGATTGATGGAGCGCCTCCAACCGGGTGAAGGTTACAAGGGCGCCAAACGAGAACGTGGGTTCCTGCCGGTCGAGACCGATCAGCAAGGGCTTTTTGCCGACTTACCTTCCGAATTAACTGTCTGGCATTCCCACTGTGACGAAGTGAAAGAGCTTCCCGATGAGTTTCGTCGAACTGCCTGGAACGAGAGCTGTGACATTCAGGCGATGCAGCACCGCGAGCGGCCGGTTTTCGGCGTTCAGTTTCACCCGGAGCTATACGACGAGGCCCACCCGCTTGGCCGCCGCATCTTAGAGAAATTCCTTTCGCTTTAATCCGGCTCTTCAAATTTCAACTGGACAATGGGGGTGAGGCAGGTTTTTTACTTGTGCCCTGCCCGCCCGGCAAACCGTCTAAATGACTGAATCTCAGCGGTGCAATATAAAAACAATCTAAGCCCTAAGCTGTAACTATTTGTCGATTTACCGTGTGGCGTGACGCTTCTAATTGACGCTTCCAGGCTCGTCTGCTGGACACCTCTCAAAGGCGGATGTTAGCCTCCCAAACTAGCAAGCGGGCAATTCGGACGTTCCAGAAAACGGGGGATTTGCCGCTTGATTTCTTTTAGCACTCCAGGTTCTTTTCAGCGCCTGCAGCAAGGATGCAAGCCCCCAACTCCAGCTGACTCTAGTAAGACTCCTTGGGCTGGAGGTCGAGTCATAGGAAAGAATGGACTCGCGCTTGAGCTGAAAAGGTAGGAAGCAACACTCGGTAGGAGGCCCGACCATATGAAATCATTTTTTGGTGGCAGCGCGATTATTGCGATTGCGTCGCTGCTCATTTTTCTAATCGTTTCAGCCAGACCTTCCGTAGCAGAAACTCCCAATAAAAATTTTCAGCAAACCAGAACCCAAGAGACTCGGACATCACCCTCGACCACAGCCAAACAGATTGCCGGCGCTTCGGCTACAACTGCAGCTGCGGCTGCCATCTCCGAGCTCGAAAAACCGCTTGAGTCAGGTATCACGGCTCCGGTCTCTTATGTTGCCACTGCGTACAGCTTGCGAGGGCGGACTGCAAGCGGGCGATCTGTCAGCAAGGGAATCATTGCTGCCGATCGGCGCGTCCTGCCACTTGGTTCGCGGGTGCGGATCGATGCGGATGCTTACAGTGGCGAATATCTGGTAGCGGACACGGGGAGCGCGATACGGGGACGCCGAATCGATATTTGGACACCCAGCACGCGTGACGCCATGCGTTTCGGACGTCGAACAGTAAAGCTGACGGTGTTGAGCTACCCAGCTAAGAAAGCGTCAAAGAACAGAGGAGCTGTGAAGGCGCAGGCTGGGCCGACAGCCAACAACATCAAATAGCAGCGCCGCGGTTCTAACAACGTTCATCACTGGGAGCGCTTCATAACATCAGGCGGTTTCGCCCACAAAGCGCAACCGCAAGAACTCAACTTCAGTAAATTCTTCAAGTGAGTTACGAGCAGGAGCTTTTGGGCTCCTGCTTTTGTTTGATGGCAGCTTCCAGATCGTGGCTGTGAAAGAAGCGTCCGGCAGAAACGCCCGCGCCACGGAGTTCGAATTTCTCCTTGTGTTAAGATTGCGCATCCCAAATTCCACGCGAGGTCACCGCTTTGATCGAGGTTTCTCCTGACAGTTCTACGGAAAAACACCGGCAAATCCCTGTTGGCGAACCGCTCGTCAAAGTCACTCGGGGAGCGATTGTTGAATCTCGTCACCGCGGACACGTGGTCGCCGTTGAACCCGACGGAAAGGTGATAGCTTTTCTGGGTACGCCCGAAACGGTCACTTACCTGCGCTCCTCAGCAAAACCTCACCAGGCAATTCCCTTGCTCACTTCCGGCGCGGCCGATCGGTTTGGCTTCACCGAAGCAGAGATTGCCCTTTCTTGCGCTTCGCACAGCGGCGAAGATATTCATACTCAGCTAGCTGCGTCGATGCTTAGGAAAATTGGACTTGAGTCTTCAGCCTTAAAATGTGGAGTGCATGAACCTTTCAGTGTCGAGGTAACAAAGAAATTAAGAGATGCCGGTGAGCAGCCAAATGTCCTGCAAAACAACTGTTCGGGGAAACACGCTGGCATGTTGGCCGTTGCCCTACAAATCGGTGCCCCGATCGAAACCTACGATCAGCCTGAGAACGAAGTACAGCTCGCCATTGCAAAAGTTGTTTCGCAGTTCTCCGGCGTCCTGACCGAAGATATTTCGGTTGGCATTGATGGTTGCGGAGTGCCGGTGTTTGGTCTGACCCTGCAGGCAATGGCCCGGATGTACGCTCGTTTGATATCGCCTCCAAACGACTTTGATGAAGCGACCCAAAGCGCTTGCAGGAGAATCGTCTCAGCTATGACGGCCCATCCTGAACTGATCGGAGGAACCACCGATCGGCTCGATACCGAGATGATGCGAGGTGCAAAGGGAGGCCTAATATCAAAAGTTGGCGCGGAAGGTGTCTACACGGTTGGCGTGTTGCCTTCGGAGGACTGGCCGCGGGGGTTTGGGTTAGCTTTGAAGATTGAAGACGGCGACGATCACCGCGCCCGACCGACCGTGGTGATTGAATCTCTTCGCCAAATGGGCGTGCTTAAAGACGACTCGCTCGAGGCGGTTTCGCGCTACGCTTTCTTTTCAATAAAGAACCATCGCGGTGACATTGTGGGCGAAGTTACCGCGGCCTTCGAATTGAATATGGTTGGGTCTGATTAGGTCATGGCTAGTCCTTCTTCCAGCAATGGAAATGAAACTGCGTTGAATGTGCCGCCGCTACGTCGAGATTCTGCGGGCAGGATCGACGTCGACTCGGTGCCGGATGTCATTCAGTGGTTTCTCGATTACGACGAACGCGTAGCGGTTGTGAAACACCCTCGCGTTGAGGAAGTTTTCCAGTGGAAACAGCAGCAAAGCCGTGGAGATAACGAAGAGATTTTTATGTTCAATCGTGCCGAAGATCGGCTGGCAATCGGCATCATCCAGGCACTCTCGGAAAATTCCAGCGAATCAGATATGCATGCGTGGATTAGTCAATTACTAAACGCTTTGGAAACGGCTTCGAAAGCCAACGAGGCCACCTCTGAAAGTTATCGGCTGGCTGTGGCTAGTGGCGCGTCGGTAGTCGCTGAGTCAGAGAAGATTCCGACCGAGCGTGGCAGGAGGGAGTTCCTTCTCAACTGCTGGATTGAGGCGCTGTGTACAGCAGAAGCGAGAGTTCTTGGTTGGTTATACAAAGAATTCTACGGCCATCCATACGCGCCCTAGGATCGAGATTCCTGTCTGTCCCCCCTTGGGACAACAGGAATCATTTGACCATTCGCTTTCGACAAGGCGACTGGCCGAGATGCCCCCTGGTAATGAACACCGAACTGCGCGAGCTTTTCCCAGTCACCCGTACGGCGATTTACCTTAACCACGCCGCAGTATCTCCTCCCCCTACTCCCACGCTTGAAGCCGTCAAAACTCAGTTATCGGACGTTAGTGAAAATGGCTCGATCAATTTTCGAAACTGGATTGACGTTAAGGAGAGTGCCCGTCGCATGGCTGCCGCGATGATCGGAGCGCGTCCTGAACAGATCGCATTTATGCGAAATACGTCCGATGGCCTTTCAACCATAGCGAACGGGCTGCGGTGGCAAAGAGGCGACAACCTGGTTACCTTTCGCAATGAGTTTCCTTCGAATATTTATCCCTGGCTGCGGTTGCGCAAAGCGTTTGGCGTTGAGGTTCGGATGTGTGAAGAAACCTCCGGGCGTGTCGACGTGGAGCAGTTGCTCGGCCTGATCGATGCCCGAACGCGCATCGTTGCCATCAGCCAGGTCCAGTATGCATCCGGCTTTCGTGCCGATCTCGAGCGAATTGGTCGCGCGGCTCGTGCCCATGACGCGCTGTTGGTGGTTGATGTCATCCAGGGAATGGGAGTGATTCCGATTGACGTCGATGCGCAGTTGATTGATGTAGCCGCTGGTGCTGCGCATAAATGGCTGCTGACTCCTGAAGGAATCGGCCTCCTCTATCTTTCCGACCGCGCGCGCGAGCGAATCGAGCCCACACTCGTTGGGTGGGTCAGCGTTCCGAACCCGGATGATTATGGCAATTTCGAGCAGGGTTGGAAGCCTGGAGCGTTGGCTTGGGAGACAGGTACTGGCCCTTCTTCGTTAATGTATGGACTAGAGGCGAGCTTAGAGTTGCTCAACCAGATCGGCGTCGAACGAATTACCGCATACCTCGAAATTCTCACTGACTATTTATGCGAGCGACTGACTGGCAGCAGTTATGAAATTGTCAGCTCGCGGCGAGCGGGCGAGAAGTCTCAGATCGTCTGCATTCGACACAAAGGCGGACGCAGCCCAATGTCGCTATACGCAGGCTTGAAGAATGAGAACATCGTCACCGCCCCAAGAGGTGATCGACTGCGCATCTCACCTCATTGCTACAACACTTTGGAAGATATGGATGCACTGTCCAAAACTCTGCCTTGATCCTCAACTCTGCTCTACGGGTAATCGTGGTTACCAGCAGGCTGCTGAAAAACTCATTTTAGAGTGCGGAGGCAAGCGTAGCGCGACTCCGCTTTGGATTGGCTAGCCTTAAAATCTCAAGATATCCAACGCGCCGTCGCCGCTTCGCTCTGCCAGGCGCTTTCATATTTACTCCTTCCTTCACTAAGCAGCGTTTTCATCACTCTGCCAGGTGCGCTGAACTCAAGAATCGTGGACAAGGAATCGAACCGAGCGATAATCATTCGCGAGTACAGCCGGAATGTATCGAACATGTACGCAAAAACGATCCAATGGATGCCCCAACCACGCTCTCTCTAACTCACTTCAAACCGTTTTCTAGCAAAACATAGCCTGCGTCGTGACCCGAGAGTACTGGCACACTCGTTGCCAAATAAGGGAGAGCAGAACAAAGGGTAGAAATAGGGTAATCGGGTCAGGCTCAGAGATTGCAGTGAGTGGAAGGCTTTGGGGGAGGCGGTCCTCTCACATTTAGGCAGGCGGTGACTCTTTCGGGGGAACGGAGTTACCTTCTGAAGGCAATCAAAGAGCAATCGTTGCGGCGCTGCTGATCGCCGTCCTGAAGGGGCTTGGGGGAGCCTCCCAGGAAGATCAGCAGCCCGCATATGTCTTTTTAGGGATCCGATATGAGGAGCGCGACGGGAAACCGCCGCGCTTTTTTTCATAATGTTCAGCTAACGGGAGCGTCCGATTAGCCGCGCGGCATTGGTTTCACCGGTTAGTTCATCCAGATTAAGCCGCACCATGCCTCCGGCATCCGAGTATGTCTCAGCACGTTGTTGCGAACGGCGTCGCAAGAAGAGAAGTCCGCCGAAGATCGCACCAAATGACATACAAGCCACCACCGCAATTCCTGTCGATTTCACCACAGACATGAGGACGCCCAAGGTGTCATTCACATATTTTTGTTGGGCCTCGAGCAGCGGATACGGATTATTGCCAAGCCACTGCGTTACTTGTTCGTACTTAACCTCGTCAATCAACTTAGCTGCTGCCTGCGTGTCCGCGCCATTGAAGACGAACACCGCGTAGTTTCCCACGCGCCGATATGCCGTCGGAACGTGTAGGCTATCCGCGCTTCGTAGTTCGTTAAGCTTGGCGTTTATGAAGCGATCATTCTCGCTGGCGTGCTGTGGTGTAGTGAACTCAATTATCACTAATTCACCCACACTCCGCTCGGGACCGTGGTATGTAGCGGCTACCGCCTCTACCCCAGCCTCGAAACTGATAACGTCTAACACCGGTTCATGTGCGAACAGCTTTTTTAGACTTCTGAGGCTGGTCACATATTTGGCGCCAACACGAGCCGTTTCCCAGTTCGGCAGATGCTTTACCAGGACTGGAATGTCTTTATCACCGGGGTCGACTTTCTGGGCCACTCCCCGCGCGAGGCTGACGAAATGTTCTAGTTCCGGTTTACCGCTTTCTGCACGAAGAGTTACGTAATTCCGACCTTTGAAGAACTCGAGCCCGTTTGCGCTCAGGACGCTCGCAGTTCCCACTTCGCCGAACTTTATGTTTTGGACAGCAGACCGAAGCGTCAATGCCGAATAGGCTTTGGAATCAGAGCCTGTCACGTAGATAGTGATCAAAACTCGCGACTCGCCAGCCGAGTACGTCCGACTCGCTCTCGTAGCAGACTGCAACTCGAGCTGGAGATCTTCGTTCTCTTGCCCTTCCTGCACGGGCCCGAGCGCTCGGTAGTTGCCAATTTGATCAGGGAGGGACCTCGCAACCTCGGACGATACCGGCTCTGCACGCATACCCGGCACAAGGGCACAGATGAAAAAGACCGCTAATACAAGTTTTATTGGAGAACGCTTCAAAATCAGACTCCGCCTATCAAACTAGATTGTTCGGCTTGCTTAGAACCCAACGAGACTTCGATGTTCCAGCACGCCAATCTGTTGTTGGGAAAAGAACCGGGATTAGTTTAATGCCACCGCCGCAGCTCTCGCAAAAGCAGATCGGCATAGTGGCGGGGATTGCTGATGTTCTGCAGTACTGTACTACCGCCCAGTTCGCTGGCATTGTCCACAATGACACTTCCGAAACCTAGCAGCCTTTGCGGAATGCTCGCTGAAACCGTAACGTCCTGAACCTTGCTCAAGGGAATACTGCGAGTAGTGCGGGCAATCAGGCCGGTATCAATCTCGAGCTTAGAGTCGGTCAGAGTGTATCTGATTAGGTTACGTCGAATATGGTAGAAAGCCGGGATCAACAACAGGGCAAGTCCGAGAGGTATTGAGATGAACGGACTGACGGGAATAAAAGCGAGCAAGATCACCAGGGTGATCGCCGCGATAACCGCCAAGGCGTAACCAAGCTTCACGAATACGAGTGTAGGGCGGACTGTAAATATCGTTTGCTCAAGATCGCCGGGAACCGAGACGTCGGGCGCTCCTGACCGTAGGCGGGCGAGCCTAGTAACTTCTGGATCGGCGGCAGGCGCACCGCAGTCTGAACAGAAGGCTTTTCCAGGAGCAACGTAACCGCCGCAGTTTGTACAGTTCATCGGCTGAGGATGTAGGATGTCAGGTATGTCATCGTTAGATGTTGAGATCGTTCCTTCAGGAGTCCGTATCCAGGATCCAACCTCCGGCATCACCTTTCAATTGGTTTCTACGGGGAAGCCTGCATTTTTCCAAGCGTCATAGCCACCCAGTAAAGCAGCCGCGTTTTCCATACCCTTTGTTTTGAGATTGACCACCGCACCGGCGGACGTATGTTCGTTTGGTCAAGAGCAGTATGTGACGATGAGCTTATTCTTCGGTAGTTCGCCTGCCCTCTGCAGCACGTCGGCCACGGGAATAAGCTTAGCCCCAGGAATATGTCCCTGCTTGAACGATGCGTCATTGCGCACGTCGACCACGAACGCCTCGTTCTTCGCGAGTAGGTCACGAAGCTCGACGGTAGTGACTCGTCTCACTCCATCCGCGTGAACTGTAGGAACTTGCGCGACGGGCGATGTTGAAGCCGTGGGGCCTGCCGCTATTGGCTTCTCGGCCGAATTACAAGCCGCAAGAAGGACGGACGTAACCAGCAGGCCGCCAAAAAAGGAAAGATGAGAACGCATCAGGATGAAACCTCCCAAGGATTGCTGTGAAAAATGACAGTCCGCCAGTTAATTTCGTACGCGACCCGAGTTTTGTCAATGTAGCTAGAGCTTAAGCCAGTTTTTTGTACCAAGGGTTCTATTCCCTGGAAAATGGATTGACTGAATCAATGCTTCATCTCAAAGCAACAAAGGATGGCTTGACGAAACTCTGACAATAGAAACAACTGAGGAATGGCTTCTAATTTCGTCCCGATTCTAGAAGCCCTGTTCAGATTTCAGACTGAAGTGACGTCGGGCGAGCCTTTCTCTTCAAAAACCTTAACAAACTTGCAAGTAGATTATTTGGCGCAACTCTTGCTGTTAGCGGAACCAGCCCCGTCAAATTCTCCTCAAAATTGATTCTAGGAACGAGCCAGGAGAGGTATATGTATCTACACTTGAAGAGAAGTCTGTTTCTTACCACGGGGTTTGTCATCGCCATTGCCGCCACCAGTGCAACGTCCGCATACGCCGATTCTCTTTTTCAACACGACCGACTTGCTGAGCTGATGTCAGCTGAACTAATCCCCCTTGATCTAAGTTCACATCAGCACTTTGTTTTAACCAATCGCGCAGAGACTGGGAGCGAACTGTCTGCATCAATTCAAGCCTCTGTCAGGCAATCTGGTGAGATGCGAATCGAGCGGTACATCCAGGATTCAGGGCGAATCGTCATCAAGCCTGGTCGCGAAGGAGTAGTCGCCACGCCAGAACCAGCAACGATGATCTTGGTGGGCAGTGGATTGGCGGGCGTGGCTGGTCTAATCCGACGCCGGCGGCGACTTAACTGACAAAACCACCTGAGTTCTTCCCCCGCTGAAAACAGAATACCTCCAATTGCTCCGCTCTTGAGTCTGGCGCGTCCGTCGCTTTTTGCTGACTCCACTCGTCTGCAAGACTCTGAAACTACCTACAGCATCTGCGCCGAAATACTGGGCGGGTCCCAAATAATCCAGAACATTCGACACCTGCACCTCTTTGGCAAGCGCATGTTATAGTTGCGCCCACCCTTTAAAGAGGAGCCTGGATGCTCGATCAGCCACAAACCCAAAAGGTTAAATGGGCGAAGGTCATCGATCACACCCGCTGCATCGGGTGTCACGCCTGTACCACCGCATGCAAGTCTGAAAATCTGGTTCCGCTTTCGGTCACTCGCACCTACGTGAAGCACGTAGACATTGGTGTCTTTCCACAGACCCGCCGCGCGCATCAGGTTACTCGATGTAACCAATGCGCGCATGCGCCATGCGTCACGGCTTGCCCCACAACTGCGATGTTCAAGCGCGACGACGGCATCGTGGACTTCGATAAATCAATCTGTATCGGCTGTAAGGCATGCATGGCTGCCTGTCCCTACGATGCTATCTTTATCAACCCGGAAGACCATTCGGCAGAGAAGTGTAACTTCTGCGCTCATCGAATCGACGTCGGACTCGAACCGGCGTGCGTGGTGGTTTGTCCGACGCAGGCAATTCTGATCGGCGATCTAAACGACACGGATTCTTATGTCTCTCAGATTATTAATCGCGAAGCTGTGACCGTGCGCCGACCGGAGAAGGAAACGCTTCCCAAACTTTTTTACAAGGGGGCTCATCAGGCGACCCTTGATCCGTTGGCGGCACGACGGCCAGAGGCAGGTCTTTTCATGTGGAGTGAACAGCAGGAAGACAGCGAGCACGTTGTCTCCGGGAACCCCCAGTACAACAACTCATCGGCGGCAGCGCTGCTTTCGTACGATGTGGCGCATTGGATTCCGTGGGATTGGCGCGTCAGTCTTTACACCTGGACGAAGGGAATTGCGGCGGGCGCTTACCTCTTAACTGCGTTATTGGTGCTTTTCGGTTTTCTGCCGCCCGACAGCGCTATGTGGTTGTGGGTGGCGCCCGTCGTTTCAGGAATTTTTCTTGGGCTTACTGGAGGATTGTTAATTTGGGATCTCGAGCATCCCGAACGCTTTTATTTGATCTTTACCAGACCGCAGTGGCGCAGTTGGCTGGTTAAAGGGGCGTTCATCATCGCAGGTTATACGCTCGTTTTGCTGATTCATTTTCTGTTGAGCGTGATGGGCACAAGAGAAGTAGTATCAATTGAGCCATGGGCCGAACATTTCCAAATGTGGTTGATGTTGGCCGGCATTCCTTTGGCGGCGATGACCGCGATTTACACTGCTTATCTTTTTGCCCAGGCGAAAGCGCGCGACATGTGGCAAAACCCGCTCTTGCCGCCGCACCTTCTGATCCAGGCGATATTGGTCGGAGCGGCAGTTCTCATTGCTGTGGCTTCTCAGGTTGAGCCTGCCACCCGGCTAAATGCGGGGATCACCTCGCCGTTGCTTTGGGTGCTCGCGTTCACAAGTCTGATACATGTGCTGATGGTTTGGGGAGAAGTTTCGCTGGGCCATCCCACCGCTCATGCGCGATTGGCAGTGTGGGAACTGGTGCAGGGACGCTACAAAAGCGATTTCTGGTTTGGGCTCGCGCTTTCAGTTCTTGGTGGACTGCTTGCGTGGCTGGCCCTGTTTGAAGTGGTCAGCGTGTCGATTGGTATTGGCGGCGCGCCGCTCACGTTGATTGGAATGATGCTGTTCGAGAATGCGTATGTGCAGGCTGGACAGTCGGTGCCGCTGGCATAGGATTCGGTCTCGATGTTTTGCATAGGGCGAGCCTGCGTTAGCGGCAATCATTATTGGGTTGCACCAGTTCAGGGGAGTTAGAATCTCGGGAGAAGCAGAGCCCGGTTGGACCATGTTGCTGGATGAGATTCTGTCATCCTCGTCGTTGAAGTATCGACGATACGCGGTTCAGTGCTGCCACGGCTTGAGTCAATTTCGGCGGAAAAATTTCAACCAAGCCTCAAGGCAGTCGAAAGGCTGTTCGCATCTCTTGAGATGCGCGAGCCATATCCAAACAATCTAAATGACAACTCGAGACGACCATCTGATGGGAGCCACCCGCGAGGAAACCGAGGCACGTGGTGAAACCTTTTATCCTGGTCCAAGCCGCAGCAACCTCGCAGGGTATCCACCAAAAGAGCGGTGGGACAATTGGACAGAGCTTGATTCTAAAGCCTGGCCCGAACGCAAAGAGCGTCATTATTCGCTCGTACCCACCACTTGCTTCAACTGCGAGTCCGCGTGTGGTCTGCTTGCCTACATCGACAAAGAAACTGGCGAGGTTCAGAAGTTTGAAGGTAACCCGGAACATCCTGGTTCACGCGGCCGCAATTGCGCGAAAGGCCCGGCCACGCTCAATCAGGTCACGGACCCCGACCGAATTCTTCAACCTTTGAAGCGAGTCGGAAAACGAGGCGGCGGCAAGTGGGTCCCCGTTTGTTGGAATGAAGTACTCGACGACCTCGCCGGGAGAATTCGCACCGCCATCATTGAAGATCGCCGGCAGGAGATCATGTATCACGTCGGGCGACCCGGTGAAGATGGGTTCACCGAACGCATTCTCGCAGCGTGGGGAATCGATGGTCACAACTCGCACACAAACATCTGCTCGTCTTCGAGCCGTGAAGGCTATCAACTTTGGATGGGCATCGATCGGCCCAGTCCGGATCACACGAACGCAAAAGTAATCTTCCTCATCAGCGCCCACCTCGAGTCGGGTCATTATTTCAATCCACATGCTCAACGTGTAATCGAAGGCAAAGCGAACGGGGCAAAGCTCATCGTCTTTGATACGCGACTGTCGAACACAGCCACCCACGCAGATCACTGGGTGTCGCCGATTCCCGGTTCGGAAGCGGCGATCCTTTTGGCGATAGCGAACTATTTGATTCAGAACGATCTCTACAATCGCGAGTTCGTCCGACGTTGGTGGAACTGGCAGGAATTCTTAAGTTCCAAGTTCCAGGTTTCAAGTTTCAAGTCTGAAGGAGATCTCAAGTCTCAGGACTCAGGTCTCGCGGCTGGAACCAGCTTCGAAGATTTTGAGCGAGCGCTAAAGGAGCTTTACAAAACTTACACGTTTGAGTTTGCGGCGAAAGAATCAGGCGTCGATGCGCGCATGTTGGAGGATGTTGCGAAATGCGTCGCCACTGCAGGCACTAAATTGAGCACGCATAACTGGCGTAGCGCCTCGTCTGGTAATAGCGGCGGCTGGCAAGTCGCGCGATCACTTTTCATGCTAAACGCTTTAATGGGCGCCGTGGCCACCGAGGGCGGTGTCTTCCCCAATGCCTGGAACAAGTTTGTTCCAAAACCTATCTACACACCGCCGCATCCCAAGATGTGGAACGAGACGACGTGGCCGCGTGAGTATCCACTGTCGATGCATGAGCTTTCTTTCCTGTTGCCGCATTTCCTTCGCGAAGGGCGCGCCAGGCTCGACGTCTATTTCACTCGCGTCTACAACCCAGTTTGGACCAATCCGGACGGCTTTTCGTGGATCGAAGCGCTCACCAATGAAGAGATGGTTGGTTGTCACGTTGCGCTCACTCCAGTCTGGAATGAGACGTCTTACTTCGCTGACTACATCTTGCCAATGGGGCTTGGGCCAGAGCGTCACGATATTCATTCCTATGAAACTCACGATTCTCAATGGCTGGGCTTTCGCCAGCCGGTGAAGCGAGCTGCGCGCCAGCGTGACGGCGAAGAGATCAACGACACTCGCGACACAAACCCGGGCGAGGTTTGGGAGGAGAACGAGTTTTGGATGGAACTCACCTGGCGTATCGATCCGGATGGCGCTCTCGGCATCAGGCAGTACGTTGAGTCGAAGAAGAACCCGGGCGAACGCCTCGGAGTCAACGAGTATTACGAATGGATTTTCGAGAATTCAGTTCCGGGCTTGCCGGAAAAAGCAGCCGCGGAAGGGCGAACGCCGATGGAATTTATGCGGCGTTACGGCGTGTTTGAGATTGCGCGGAAAGTTGGCGCGCTTTACGAAGAGCCTGTGCCCTCGGTGGAGGTTGAAGACGCGCGCGAAGATCAATTCGGTCGTGTTTACACAAGGGCCGCGAAACCGGCGTCACCCAACGTTGTGCCGCTGCCGACTATAGATGGTGATCCAGAGGGCAGGCGCTTTGTCGGAGTGAATGTCGACGGCACTTTGCGACGCGGCTTTCCGACACCGAGCGGACGACTTGAGTTTTATTCGAGCACGCTTGCGAGTTGGGGTTGGGGGGAAGTAGCGATTCCTACGTACATTCGCAGTCACGTTCATCCGGAAAATATGGCCGCGGATCAGTGCGTACTGCTATCTACTTTCCGGCTCGCAATGCAGATCCACACTCGCAGTTCAAATGCAAAGTGGTTGAACGAGATTGCGCACACAAATCCCATCTGGATGCACCCATCGTTTGCAAAACGCATTGGCGTCGGCACCGGCGACCTGGTGCGTGTTGAAACTGAGATCGGGCACTTCGTCGTGCGCGCCTGGGTCACGGAGGGCATTCGGCCAGACGTTGTCGCGTGCAGTCATCACATGGGTCGCTGGAAGACTCACGAGGAAGGCGCACGGCAGATGATGGCGTCGGTCAGACTTGACCATCATCACACCGAGTGGGGTTTGAAAAGAGAGAACGGCGTTGGCCCGTACGAGTCTGCTGATCCCGACACGTTAAGAATCTGGTGGAACGATGTGGGAGTGCACCAGAACCTGACCTTCCCCGTCCATCCCGATCCAGTATCCGGAATGCACTGCTGGCATCAGGCGGTGAGAGTTAAAAAGGCAGCGCCGGAGGACAAGTATGGCGACATTTTCGTGGATACCGCGAAATCGAAAGCTGTTTTTGAAAAATGGCTGGCTAAGACGAGACCTGCTGACAAGTTTTCGCCAGACAGGACGCGGAGGCCATACTGGATGCTGCGTCCGTTAAAACCGGCGCGAGAGTTTTATCAGCTGCCTGATGAATCGCTTTAAGTTCAGGCAACCTTTCCCCTTGATTCCGCTGGAAACCGAGCTCTATTCGCAATCTCATTAATGTGGAAGAAAAATACCAACCACGCGAACCACGCGATGTGGATCGTTGTCGGGTCAATTGGGAGACATGAGATTGCGAAAACCACTATTCGTCCTGGCCGCTGTCATACTTACTGTCACGGCAACCATCTCAGCAAAAGCCGACTCTTGTACGCTGATGGGAATTAATACACCCGTCACAGCTAACGTTGAGATCACAAACCTGACCAACACACACTTAACTTTCACAATCACCAATACTTCGACAGGTGCAATCACTGGCAAGATTACCAGTATCGGCCTCGACTTGCCCGGCGCCAGCGGCCCGTTCACTCTTGTGAGTTCGACGAACAGCAATTACTCGCTCGTTACCGATGTCAGTGGTGATGCGGCTGGGATCGCAAGGATTTTTGAAATAGCGCTGCTCACTGGTCCAAATTTCAATGGCGGGGGAAATCCCGCCCAGGGAATCATTGAAGGAGCCTCTGCCACGTTCACGATCTCCGGTAATTTTACCGGCTTCTCACAACAGCAAGTCCTGGCCGGCTTCTTTGCCCGCTTCCTGGACGTTAATTTTGGTGCCGGCAGCGACGTGGCTTTCTGTTGCGATCCGCCTCCTTCAACGGTTCCTGAGCCGGCAACCATGGCGCTACTGGGTAGCGGCCTCGCCGGAATTGCTATGAAGTTGCGACGGCGCCAACGCAAACAATCTTCTCAGTAACAAACATCGTTAGCTTCTCGAGTTCGCCGAGCTGGAGTAAGGGACTGGATCCCTGGCTCCGGCTCGGCCTTTTTCTGTGTGGCCGCTTGCGAATCGGGCTGGTATTCGTTAAAAACTGACCTTGATAATTTCTAACAGCCGAGGAGGTTTTCAATGTACTTCAAACAATTTTACCTGGGCTGTCTCGCCCACGCTTCTTACCTGATTGGTTCCGAAGGCGAAGCGGCGGTGGTAGATCCACAACGCGATGTCGCCCAATATCTCGATGAGGCCGCAGCGAATGCTCTGCAAATTAAGTACGTGATCGAAACTCATCTGCACGCCGATTTCGTCAGCGGTCATCGCGAGCTTGCCGAGCGCACCGGCGCACAGATCGTGTTCGGTGAAAAGGCAGCAGCGACGTTTCCGCACCTTGCGGTAAAAGATGGAGATGAGATTCAGCTTGGCAAGGTCACCTTGCGCGTGCTTGAAACTCCCGGTCACACGCCTGAAAGCATTTCACTGCTGGTCATTGACCGGAGTGTTTCCGAACAAGCCATCAAAGTACTTACCGGAGATACGCTGTTCATCGGGGATGTTGGTCGACCTGATCTTGCAGGAGCCCGCGGCTATACGCCGGAGGCGATGGCCGGAATGATGTACGACAGCCTGCATGAGAAGCTGTTGAAGTTACCTGATCAAACGGAGGTCTATCCGGCACATGGCGCCGGTTCGATGTGCGGCCGCAACATCTCGAGTGACACTTCTTCCACTATCGGTGAGCAACGAAAATTCAACTATGCGTTGAAGCCAATGTCGAAGGATGAGTTTGTGCGAATGATGACGACAGATATGCCGCCCGCTCCCGCATATTTTTCCACCGACGCGGAGATCAATCGTGCCGGTGCGGCGCCATTGTCTTCCTTACCCCGACCCGCCGCATTAACGCCGGCAGAAGTCGCAGAACTCGCGAAAGAAGATCACATGGTGCTTGACGTGCGTTCGGCGGCCGAATTCGGATTAGGCCATGTTCCTGGCGCAATAAACATTGGCTTGAGCGGGCAGTTTGCGATGTGGGCCGGTTCGTTGCTTCCTCTCGGAGCACCGCTTCTGTTGGTTGCAGAATCGGATGAGAAAGTTGATGAGGCAGTGACGAGATTGGCCCGGGTCGGGATTGAAAATGTGAAGGGTTATTTGGCAGGCGGCATGCTGGCGTGGCACCAGGCGGACTTTGAGACGGCGAGCATTCCGCAAATCTCGGTTGACGATCTGGATCAAATGATCAAGGAGGAAGCAAAACTGCAGGTGATAGACGTGCGTCGTCCACCTGAGTATGACGGGGGCCATGTACCATGTGCGGCCGCCGCCCCACTTGCGATTCTTAAAGAGCGGCTGCCCATACTTAATTTGGATCCGACGAGACCAACGGCAGTTATTTGTGCCGGAGGCTACCGCTCCAGCGCTGCGACCAGCATCCTCGAGCAAAACGGGTTTACCGAGTTGCGAAATGTGATTGGTGGTACCAGTGCCTGGATTAACGCGGGCCTGGCCGTTGAGTGTGATGACAAGAGCAAAAAAAACTAACACACAATTTACCGGATGTGCAGGATGAGGCAGGATTTAGAGAAGTTCAGGATGTGTAAAATCAAATACACTCAAGTGGTTCAGGCGAGCCGGATTCAGCAGGTTTAGAAATCTGCTCGCTTATCATCCCGTCCATTATGTAAATCCTGTCAGCAAGCGAGCAGGGGAGTTGGTCATCGATCCCTTCACTTTCAAACTACTAATCAGCATTGCCATTGTTGTTATTGCAACTATCCACGGTTACGGCGCGGCATGGCTTGCGATCTGGATGCTCTTTCATCCTTATCAGCCCGTAAAGATTCTTGGCATCTCCATCTGGCCACAGGGAATGATCCCGCGCCACCGCGAAAAGCTGGCCCAATCGATCGGCAACGCGGTCGGCAATGAACTTGTCTCGCAGGAAACTGTGTTCAACGCCTTGTTTGAGACTACTTTCTTTCAACGCAAGGTGGAAGACTTCGTCGACGTCTACACAAAGGATCTGCTGGCAACGGTTTATCCGTCCTTCATTGACGCGTTGCCCTCCGGCGCGCGGGCGCCGATTCTCGATACTATCTCCGCTTTGCAATACCGTCTCGCCGAGTACATTGCGACCCTGCTGAAGAGTGAAGAGACTGCGGGTGCAATTGAACGATTCGTTGACTTGCGAGTGGAAGAGTTGCTGTCAAGAAGAGTTGACGAAACAATCACGACCGATGCGCTAAATCAGATCATGAGCTTCGTGGAAGACCGCTTTCGACGCGCCGTGAGTGAACAGGGCTTCGAAGCCAAGGTGCGAGACTTTGTATCCGGAAGGCTTGATGATCTTGCGCTCAGCAACGCCACCTTAGCCGAAACGTTTACACCGGAAACGATTGCCTTCATCAAAGAGCGAATCGACAGCCAGGTGCCGCCCATCGTCCATAACCTGGCTGACATAGCCACCAGTCAGAACACTCGCAAGCAAATCGGTGCTTTAATCAAACTCGAAGTAGATAATTACTACGAGCAGTTATCGCTCTTGAAAAAGATCTTCATTTCGCGGGAAAGGATTCACCGCGAAGTGGACGATCTCGTTAACAAGACACTGCCGAATCGCGTGGAAGAGTATCTGCGCGGCGCAGCGTTCGAGCAGGAGGCGGAAGCCTTTCTTAACTCGACGGTCGATAAAGTGCTCGCAAAGCCTTTGAATGAGATAGTCGGTCAACTCGAGCGAGAAAAGTTGGAGTTGATAAAAGAGCAGATTACGGATCGCGTGCTCGAGCTTGTGCAGAGTCCGGCGCTTATGAAATCAGTTTCCGCGTACCTGGCCGACGCCCTCGAGCGACTTGGGCCTCAGACGCTGAGCGAAGTCCTGCACCAGGCCAACCCGGAATCGGTTCCGCGTGTAAAGTCGTTTCTAACGAAGAGCCTGCTTGGTCTGCTTTCCCACGACGATACGGCGAGGACGATCAACGCGATCCTTAGCTCTCAGATTGAGCGGTTGCTAATCGCGCCCATCGGTCGTTTAGGCGATCATCTTTCCGAGAATTCAGTGAAGCGCGCAAGTACGGCTTTGGTTGAGCGCATCACTCTGGCCGCGCGCGAGCGTTTGCCTTCTGCCATCGCAGAGTTTGATGTCGGGGGTTTGGTGCGGCAGAAGGTTTCGGATTATCCGACTGAGAAGCTGGAAGAGCTGGTGTTGTCGGTTGCGAAGCAGCACTTGAAGAAGATAGAACTCTTCGGCGCGATCATCGGATTCGTTATTGGTGTCGCGCAGGTGATCTATTTTTGGATCACTTATCGACCGTAAGAGAAGCTATTCGGATGCTGGATGATAGCTGAGAAAAGCCGTTAGGCTTTGATTTCTGCTTTACAATTCGAGTTCAGTGAATCGCGCCTGTTCGCGATACTCAAAAGCCAAAGAAGGAAGGCCAAACACCTAAGCCCCAATTTCCGGCTAACCTCCAGTACATCTACGACGGAACCTGACGAACCAAGACGCCGTTCTACAGTTAGAACTCCGGCCGCCACCGCTTCTGGTCCCACGAAAGGATATGCCATGTATTGCTCAGCCTGCGCTAATCCGCTTACTTCCGGACTCAGTTACTGTAATCGCTGCGGGATGAATCTGAAAGACCGCGCCGAAAGTTCCGGCGTCGGTTCGGTGGCAGCCTTTTTAACCGCCATAACCCTGATTGCCATTTGTGGTCTTGGGATTATGTTGGGCGGCGCCATGGCCCTGACAAACGAAGCCAAGCTCGGTGAACCGGTGGTGGTGCTCTTTATGTTGATGACGTTTTTGATCGTCACAATCATCGAAGTCATGCTCGGCAGACAACTGTCCCGGTTGACCAGCGCGAAGGATGTGAAGCAGTTGCCGGCGCATCAACCACCCGTTGCGATGCCAAACGACGTTCGTTTCGCGGAGCAGCGAGTCCTATCCGAACCCGGGGCCAGCGTAACTGAAAACACTACCCGCACGCTGGAATACGCTCGCAAAGAACCGCTGGCTCGATAGCCACTCTGCAAACGAACGGGAGAAGCCATGAACATCAAACCAAATCTTGTCACCGCAGTTCCTCTAATGCTTAGCGTGCTCGCGCTCGCGACAGGCTGCAGGCATGTGATTCACGATGACGTGAAAGGTTCGGGCAACCGGGTCATCCAAAAACGCGAGGTGCCGGCCTTCACCTCGATCTCAACGGAAGGCGCTTTCGATATCGAAGTGGTCTGTCAGAAGGATCAGTCCCTTCAGCTCGAAGGAGACGACAATATCCTGGCCTTGATCAGCACAGAAGTCAGCAACGGCGTCCTGCGTTTGCGACCAAAGACCAGTTACTCCATCGAAGACAGCATTGTGGTGAAGATCACGATTCCCAATCTCGAGGGTCTTTCAGCCTCGGGTGCGGGCAACGTGGATGTAACGGGAATGAAGAACGCAAAGTTTGAAGTGGATATAAGTGGCGCACCAACTCTCACCGCCAGCGGAGAAACCAGCGAACTGAGGATAGAGGCGAACGGCGCCGGCAAAGTCGACGCGCAGAAGTTAAGAGCATCACATGTCACCATTGAGACGAGTGGAGTGGCGCGAATCGATGTATCCGCGCGCGACGTTCTTAACGTTGAGATCAATGGACCTTCGAAGGTGACCTACGGTGGCGATCCGGAGGTAAAACAGAAAATCAACGGTCCCGGAACATTGCAAAAAAGAGAAAGCACAGGAGCCTGAGAGAGTTGCAAGCGTGTGATGTTTTGTGTTGACAATCATACGTCTCGTGAATGACTATTTGCCATTCTCGAAAAGGAGCTTACTTCCCCAATGACCTATGTCGTAGTCGAGCTATGTGTTGACTGCAAGTATACTGATTGCGCTGCGGTGTGTCCGGTTGAGGCGTTTCATGAATTACCAGATCGGCTTTATATCAATGCCGACACCTGCATCGATTGTGATGCTTGTGTGCCGGAATGCCCGGTAGAAGCAATCTTCGCCGACACTAACGTTCCTGAGAACTACGCACATTGGACTCAGATCAACATCGACGAGGCGCCGAACTATCCGGTTATCAGTCAAAAAATTCCTGCTCTGCATGGTCCGACCTGCGCCGGACCGGAAGAGTAGAACGCAACAGACAAAGATAGACTGTGTTTGCCCGGACCAGTTGGCTCAATAATTCACTCTGCAAGTGTTTGCCCTACTTCCGATCCTGCAACTTGTCTTGAATTGAAGATAGAATTGTTTACGTGGGTAACACTCGGACAAGTCGACTCGGCATCGGCGGCTGCCTGGTGCTGGCGTTCTTAGAGTTTTTGCTATGTGCGGCGGTAGTCTCCCCACAATCCGGTAGGAAACTAAAGATCGTCAAGCATCCCCTGCCCGCCCAAGCCTCCATCAACAACAATTCAAATTCACCGGAAGCGCAACCTGTAACAGCCGAAAAGCACGAGGATTATCGTTGCACCGGGGATGGCAGTCTTACCCGTGTGGTTGAGCCGTTGGAAGTAGGCGAGGTGTTCACGATCAAAACGGTTGACGTTAAGGCTTACATTTCGACTCGACCAAAAGCTGGATATACCCGCGAGGCTCGACGTGCGGGTGTACAGGGAAGTGTTGTGCTGCGGCTGGTGCTCCTGTCCAATGCAGAGATTGGAACGATAAGGGTGTTGAGGGGACTACCGGCCGGCCTAACTGAGAACGCAATTCGCGCCGCTTGCAAGGTGCAGTTCCGGCCTGCGATTAAAAACGGGAAAGAAGTGTCACAGTCAGTCCAGATCGAATATACGTTTCGCCTTGCTTCGCCGAACATCATGCGCTAGCTCCTGCGTGTTCGGGTTTCTTACAAGCCGGGCGCTTTCGAACTGCTTCGGAAGCGCCCTGCTAATCCAGTTCCCCACCTTGTTTACTTTGGCATGAGCACAGTATCGACCACGTGAATCACGCCGTTTGATTGATAGACATTGGCGATTGTCACCATTGACGAGCCGCCCTTCTCGTCCTTCAGGAGGAGGTTGCTGCCGTTCATCCAGGCCCAGAGCGTTCCGCCGCTCACTGTCTTCAACTGCGCCTTGCCGCCGCCTGCTTTAATCCTGGCTGCAATCGCATTTGCGTCGAGCCTTCCTGCTAATACGTGATAGGTCAGAATTTTGGTGAGCGTTGCCCTGTTCTCTGGCTTCACCAACATCTCTACGGTCCCGGCTGGGAGTTTGGAAAAAGCTGCGTTGGTTGGTGCGAAGACGGTAAATGGGCCTTTACTTTTGAGAGTGTCGACCAAACCTGCAGCTTTAACGGCTGCGACGAGCGTTGTGTGATCGGCCGAATTCACCGCATTGTCCACGATGTCCATGGACCTGAGCATGGCTGCGCCGCCGACCATTGGATTGTCTTGAGCGTACGTGTTTGAGGTTGCGATGGCTGTTGCTGCTACAACTAAAAGTAGCATTAGAAATGTTCTTTTCACTGCTTACCTTCCTTCTGTGAACTTTGGTTTTTACGTACTACAAACAAATATACGGTGAGACGAGGCTAAGTGGATTGCGAGGGACACGGAAACACGGAAAGAGGGAGACACGCAGACGCGCAGATGCGCAGACACGGAACCGCTTTAGAGTGTTGGTGTGTAACTGAGTACTGATTCAGGTTTTTGTTCCAGGTTCCTCTGCCAGCACATTTCGAGCTTGATAGAACGTCATGGAACTCAGTACTCAGTACCCAGACCCGTCTTTTATGGCATCATTTACATCGGGAGGATTTGCCGTGATTACTTGCCGCAAGATGACTGCTGATCTGGTCCCTGATGCTTATGAGATGCTGCGCCAGTTTCTCAGCGAAGATGAACACTATCTCGCCAGCAGCCAGGCCTATGGAGATCGAGGCCTGAGAGGGATCGTTGACGCCCTCGACCTTTTTCTCGAGCAACCGGAACTGGGGTTTGTTTGGGTGGCCTTTGACGAGCAAGGTGCAGCCGGAATCTGCGTTATCTGTTACGCGATATCAACCTCGATTGGCGCAGTGGTGGCGAAACTCGACGACGTGTCGGTGAAGGAAGATCGCCGCGGCAAAGGTGTCGGCACGGCTTTGATGGAGCAGCTAAAAGAACAATTACGCCGCGAGTCGGTAACGAGAATTGATGTCGGCGTACACCTGGAAAACCCCGCGGCGCGGAAGTTCTACGAGCGAATTGGATTTGTGGCGTTGAATGAAGAGAGGATGGCTTGTGTTATCTGAAGAGGGGCCAGGAAATTGGCTGGACTACCGCCGGACTGAACCAAACAAACTGATAGGTACACCTCTAGCTTCCCAAGAACGTTACAACATGGCCGCGCAATGCGGAGACGAAGCGCTGAAAACCTAGATCATCGGCTGGTTCTGTGATTTTGGTTCTCTTTGAATTGGTTGCGATCAAGCAGAACTGTAAACGCGCTCCAATATCAGCCGACGGCAAAGCAGCTCATAGCGTTTGCTGTACGAGGCCTTATTAAACACTGGATCCACTCTAAAGTATGGCTCTTTATTGCGAACGGGGAGTTTCACCTTCTCGCAATCCTCTAGTAGAAAGAAGTAGCCTAGGAAAGGAGTAGGAGAGTCTCCGAAGCGCCCTTCCCGGTAGGCCATCCAAATGTCTGTCGCACTGCCGATTGCTTCTTCGGAACGGTTGTTGAAGTTGTTACCGAATGAAGGGCCGACTTGGGATTTGAATTCCATTGCTGTGACAAGGCGGCCCTCCGAAACCACAATCAAATCCCATTTCTTTTCGGCGCGGTAGTATCCAGGTAATTCCAGCGCCGTTCTCGTTCTTACGTCTAGTTTTTTAAGACCCGCGTCGCAAAGGATATCAGCAACCAAAACTTCCATCGCCCCCATTTGGGCGCCACCCGTTACTTCTCCGCGAGTGCCCGCATCGATTCTCCCGCCTTCAATCTGCTTCTGCTTGTTTTTCGACCGAGCGTCCCAATAACTTTGAACAGCTTTCTTCAGTCTTTTGTTAATGTCTAAGCGCTGTCTCCATCTCTTGTTGATGAATCCCATAAATCTGAAGTGAAACCTCCGTTGCAAATTCACGGTTACGCAGACGAAAGGCTTCCACGAGCGCTTGCGACTGCGCTTTGGAAAGGGATCTGGGATTTGGCAATCGAATTCGGCGAAGGTATTGAGCTTGAAACCTTAGGTAACCGCCGCGCATGCGAACTCCATAGGATTCCATAAAGAACTGACCAACAGATGACAAGAGTAATCCGCCCAGTACTTCTAAATCCCAATCGTACGAGCTAACAAAATAGAGATTGTGATGGGGGTAAGTCTCGCCACGATCAAGAACAGGGTCGAGCGAGTTCTTAATATCAGCGATGTAAAGTTTAGACCTTTCCGTAAGAGCATGCGTTACTCGATCGATGGTCTTGTACCAGGCCCGAAAATTCTTTAAGGCTGTGTGCCGTTTCTTAAGCGCATCGGCGTGCATGTTCAAGTAGGCGCCAAGCTTGGGGTATTTTTTCAGATCCACAAGTCCATTGCTATCCCATGGATCCACCAAAAAATTGCCGGACCACTCCAGCTTGCCTCCCGCTATGTCCCTAGCGATCGCCAGTTTCAACATACGGGAGGATTCTACTAGGTTCGTATCCTTGGTGATGAAGACGCCATCGTTGCCGGTGGCAACGCCTATGCCTACTTTGGCGCTCGATTCGAGAGCCGGAAAATTCTCCTCAAGTCGCCGCAGTAGCGATAGTTGCTCAGGCGAATGACACGGCCAAGGATCTTTGCCGTTGAACCAACGTATTGACGCAGGCCGTACGAATTCCATTACGACGTATCGACTCAGGCTCGGCATTCGGCTTGAGAAGGGCCGAAAGCGTTTCTCGAGGAATTCTTTCAGCCTCTGGTCCTGACGTTGCTACCACTGTCGTACCCTGTTCCTGTCGGCGTATAACCGTAATGGCAGGGTAGGCGTCAACTTCTTCCTGGAATGCATCGGCGCTGTGCATTTCGAGCACGACCTCAACACCATAATTACCAGTGATGAACTCGCGAAGTTCCCCTCCATATTGGTTACGCATCCATCGGTCAGCGCAGATGAAGGCACATACCCCTCCTGCCTTCAACTGGCGCAGGGCGGCTTCGAAAAACCCAACGTACAGATCTGCTCGCCCACGCATCGTTAGATAAGATTCTCGGTATAGTCTCGCGGTCTCTTCAGGAATATCCTCAAGTCGAACGTAGGGTGGGTTGCCAATAACGAAATCCGCTTCAAGATTTATGGCCTCGAACAAGTAGTCCCCAGTGCGAACCCAAGCCGCCGCCAGTTGATTAGCTAGCAGCGAGTTCACGCTGTACTGCTGCAGAATGTCAGCGACGAGTGAACGCGCATGATCAGCACTTGCACCCTCAAGCTCAAAAGCTATTAATGAGGCGGAACAATCAGAGATCGGTCGGCCGAGCCTGCGTGACGAATGGATTAGGCGTCTTATCATGGGGCCGAGAAAGGCGCCACGTCCGGCGGCGGGTTCGATTGCAACAGCATCCACAAGGTTTCGTTCGGTTCGATAGTCGGCTAGGTCCAGGAGTAGTTCTACCACCCACTCTTTTGTGTAAATTACACCCTTAGCCTCAAGCGCATTCACAACTTGGCCAAGCGGCTCGATGAGTGGGCGTTGAACGCCACGCATCGTGCGTAGTCGAGTCTGATTCTCTACCGCTAATACTTTCTCTGCCTTCATACCTTACTCTTTGACGGATTGATATCCGAAGAGTCTGCTGACATGCTGCGAGCTCTTCAAGGCTAAAGGTGTGCCTTCACTTATCCAGAAGCAAATTGCCGTAAGAGAGCGAACCAAGTCTCGTCAACTTGGCATATTCGCAATCTCCTCAAAATATTTCGCAAACGCCACCATCCCGCCTGACGCTTGTTGCCAATCAAAGTTTTCATTCGGCGCGTGGTAGCCATGCTCCGGCAGCGACAGTCCCAGGAACATGATTGGGCACTTGAGCACTTTTTGGATGCTGGTCATCGCCCCGATTGTTCCGCCGTCGCGCACGAACACTGGGTCTTTCTTAAAAGCGAATTTAACCGCGCGCTTCAGAGCTTCCGGCAACGGGCCTTCCACCGAGGCGCGAAACGCCGGCGCATTAGACTCGAAATGAATCGTCACGTCCGCATTCCTTTCTTTCACTGTCTCCTTGATCTGGCGCGCAATTTTTTTAGGATCCTGACCGGGAACCAGCCGGCATGACATTTTGAGTTCGCCTCGCGGAGGGACAATCGACTTCAGACCAGGTCCCTGGTAACCACCGGCGAGTCCATGAACTTCCATGGTTGGTATTCCCCAAATGCGTTTCATCACCTCCAGCTCAGTTTCCACTCGCAACGATTTGAGGTGATGCGCTTTCTTGAACGCCTTTACACTGAACCCGCAGTTTGCCCAATCCTGCAGTTCCTTCTTCGTCGGTTGGATCACGTCGTCATAAAAGCCTTTTACTTTCACTCTTCCGGAAACCGGATCGTAAAGTTCGCAAGCAACTTTCATCAGCTCACCGAG
Organism: Pyrinomonadaceae bacterium; assembly: GCA_041742785.1. Lineage (GTDB taxonomy): Bacteria > Acidobacteriota > Blastocatellia > Pyrinomonadales > Pyrinomonadaceae > PSRF01. The sequence goes on from JBGTOA010000064.1 coordinate 132,161, forward strand.
CGGGTTCCGAGCCGCGCCGCCAACTTCACCGGAATGGGTATCAGTGGCGCCCGTTTCCAACTTCAGGATGAATCCCAACAGACCACGCAGACCGGCGGAGTTTGCCGGCCTTTCTCGCGAGACCCAGACGGTATCTGAGACCACTACCGAACCGGTGCGCAGATTTGAAGCTGCTTTGGAAATTATTTGTTCGAAATTTGGCGATCCAATCTCTTCTTCAAATTCCCAGAGGAAACGAATGTTTACCGGAACCCCGGCTTCCCGAGCTGCGCGGGCGCCGAAAAGCGCCGCCAGCGCGGGTCCTTTGTCATCGGTAGTGCCGCGACCGAAATAGGTGTCGCCTTGCTGAGTCATCACAAAGGGTTCGGTGTTCCAGGGCTCTGTCTCTTTCGATGCAGGCTGCACATCAATGTGGTTATAGACAGTGACCGTGGGCAGCTTTGGGTCGACATCAAAAACTCCATGGATGACCGGATTGCCCTTTTCACCCTTGAAGACTTCCGCTTTACCACCAAATTGTTCAAGGGTCGCACTCGTCAGCTCGACGCCTTTTTGGATATCCTCAAGGTGAGCCGGGTCATTGGAAACAGTCGGAATCTCCACGAACTGGCGCAGCAGTCCCTCGTATTCCGCGCGGTGATTGTTGGCAAACGAGAACAGTTGATCTCGGTTAAGTGATGACATGCTGCGGTTCCTCCGGGCTGAAATGACCTGCAATTAATGGCTGAAGAAGTAAGATTATATATGGCACTGACGAATGAGCGATAGGACGCGGACTAATTTCCAGTTTTTTGTATGACGATACTGTGCTCTGTTGCAACGCAGAGATTTCGCGGCGTGTAAGGCGACAAACCCGGGTTTCCCCGCATCTACCTTTTGACAAGGCTGGCGTTTATCAAAAGTCCATGAGTCGCCCGTGGCAGATGGTTCGCATCAAAAACTTTGGCATGGGCAACCTCGTACATTCAATTGGGCTGAAGGTCGTGTTATCCTGACTGCCCACACTAGCCGGTGGATTTTTCAGGTTTTTAGGAGGGTTGCGTGAGAAAACGTCTTGTAGTCCCAGGAATCCTTTTCCTTTCAATAACCTTTTCACTTCCGGCAATTATCTACTCTCAACAGAATCGCGCGGCGCGCCGGCAACCCGGCACTCCCGAGCGAACTAGTCCGTCGAACACTCCTAACGCTGCCAAGGCCCCGGTAAATGCCAATGTTGTTAAGGGGGATCTTGGTGAAGCGCTTTCAGTAATTCAGGCCAACCATATCGACGGTAAGAAGCTCGATTACAACTCGGTTTTCAAATCGTCTATTAACGGCATGCTGAACGTGCTCGATCCGCACTCGACTTATTTTGATCCCATTGAATATGCCTCGTTCAGGACTGAACAGCGTTCCGAGTATTTTGGCATTGGCGCAACTATTGGCGATCTGCGTGAGAACGACGTAACCAATACCTACATTCGCGCAACTTTTGATCAATCACCTGCCGCGCGCGCTGGTCTGCGATTCGGCGATCGGATTCTTGAGGTTGACGGCCAGTCGATGAAGGGCAAGTCTTTCGGCGAAGTCCGTAAGTTTCTTTTGGGACCACGCGGCACTGTCGTAAAGGTCACAGTAGAACATGCTGCGACGGGCGAGAAAGAGACCGTTACGATCACGCGCGACGCGGTGCCGTTGCCGTCCATTCCGCAGTCCTACATGGTCAGGCCAGGCGTCGGTTATGTGGCGATGACTGGTGGGTTTAACTTGACCACTGCTGATGAATTTACAGATGCGCTGCAGGATTTGCGTTCCAAAGGAATGAACATGCTGATCCTGGATCTGCGCGGTAATCGCGGCGGATTGTTGATCCAGGCGGTGCGAGTTGCGAATACATTTCTGCAACGCGGCCAGTTAATCGTTACGCAAAAGGGCAGAATCCGAGGAAGTTCTGAGTCTTTTAAGGCAGTCAACGACGTGCCGGATCCTGTGCCCCTGGTGGTGTTGGTGAACAACGACACGGCTTCGGCTGCCGAGATCGTCGCCGGCGCTTTGCAGGATCACGATCGCGCGTTGATCGTTGGCGAAACGACCTTTGGCAAAGGCCTGGTCCAGTTACCGATTCAACTCGAATACGACTCAGCGCTGCTTTTGACAATTGCCAAATACACAACTCCGTCGGGTCGTCTGATCCAACGCGACTATTCGAATGGCGGTAATTACGATTACTACCGCCAGCGTGCGGTTTCCGGTGAGCAGAAAGCTCCATCTGGTCCGGAGAGTCACACTGATTCGGGCCGCGCCGTTTACGGCGGCGGCGGGATCGCTCCGGATGAAGTGGTGAAGCCGTTGCTCGGGAACCCTGCCGACGCGAAACTAACCGATCCTGTTTTTGCTTTTGCTCTGGAGCTGACAACAGGCCGTGTCAAGGGCTTCGAGACCTATCGGGTGAATCCGAAGATCGAGTTTGGCCACGACATTCTTGATACCGATTTCCCGGTGACGGATGCGCTCTACAAAGAATTCAAACGCTTTGTCGCCAGCAAGCCTTCCTTCAAAGTCACTGAAGATCAGTTAAACAAGTCGCGGGCGTTTGTTGAGCGTATGTTGCGGTATGAATTGACTACAGCGGCCTACGGTTCATTGGCAGCATTGCAAGTGCTCAATGTTGAAGACCCGCAGATTGCTCAGGCGGTGCAGGCTATGCCGCGAGCAAGGGAACTGGCGCTGTCAGCGAGACGAGCAAGAGCACGTTCCTGAACTTCTGAAGTTCAAAGAATAAACGGCGAGTTGGTCAACCAGCTCGCCGTTTTTGCCTTAGGGCGACAAAATGTTTAGTAATTTGCAGGTTGGGTAACGCAAACCACCCAACAGGTGTCATTCACTTCTTGAATTGACTGTTCAATGAGGTGGCTCTTCGCAAGTCGGGAAAGCCGTTTCCTTAAGATCGCGCATGACTCATCCGCTCATTATCGTCAACAACACCGCCGCCAGAGCCAGCCGAGCGTGGCCGATCGTTAGAGAGAAGCTGAACGCAGCGAGGATTGACTTTGATTCTTGTGAAACCAGCGCGGCTGGCGATGCCACTGAGAAAACACGCGCCGCTCTCAAAGCCGGCTGCACGACCATCGCGGTGGTTGGCGGTGATGGGACACTGAGCGAAGCCGCGCAGGGCTTTTTTGAGTTTCAAACCGCTGCCGAGCTTCCGACACCCGTCAATCCGTACGCAGTGCTTGCCGTGTTGCCGGCGGGAACGGGTGATGATTTTGCGCGCGGAATGGCGGGCGGGCGCGTGCCACTCAAAGGATGGATCGAATCCCTAATTGCCTTTCTTAGCCAGCCCAAATCAGGAAGCACTCGCATGTTCGATCTTTTTTACGGCTTGTGCGACAACTACGTCACTCCATTCATTTGCCTCAATGCTTCCACGATGGGTATAGGCGGCGAGACTGCCTTACGAGTGGCGTCGCAGGGAAGGCTCACTCGTAGTCTGTCAGGTGAAGCGCGCTTTATGCTGGCAGCGGCCGGGGCATTGATTGCGTGGCGTGAGAGGCGAGTGCGAATTTCAGTCGATGAGCAAGAAGTGATCGATGGACCTATGAATCTTGTTGCGGTTGCCAACGGGCTGTATGCCGGCGGTGGGATGATGCTTTCACCGGCGGCACGCGCCGACGACGGCAAGCTGGATGTCGTGAGTGTCTCGGGGCTATCGCGGATCGCCGTGGTGCGCGAGCTGCCGCGCATTCATAGTGGTGGTCATGTTGCGAATGAAAAGGTGCATGTGACTCGGGGAAAAGCCGTCCGTATTGAAACGTTCTCTTCGCAAGACGCCCTGCTGATTGAAGCGGATGGAAACCTGCGTGGTAGAACGCCGGTTGTGTTCCGGGTAATGCCAAAGGCCATTAGGTTTGTCGGTTGAAACTGCTAACAATCGTGAGTTCTGAGTGCAGAATTCAGGTTGAATAAATCGAACTGCTAAATAATCGTTAAGCTTGCATTCAAATCCCAGGGTGAATAATTTGCAGGTCGAGAAGGTGTGTAAAAGAGAGGTAAACAAAGAGGGATTTTGCTACGCTTTGCCCTCGTGGCCTGCAAAATTTAATCTGCGCCTTCTTGATCTCCAGAAGTTTTAGTGGAGTTAGTCTTTCAGGAGGTGCCTCGCCTTCTCAACAACATTCTCCACATTAAAACCCAGATTGCGCAGCGCCTCCTCTCCTGGTGCAGATGCCCCAAAGCGATCCAGCGAAATCACATCTCCTGACTGGCCCACGTACCGATCCCAACCCTGCCGCACCGCTGCTTCGATCGCGAGACGATTGGGCACTGTAGGTGGCAAAACCTCATCGCGATACTGTTGCGACTGCTCTTCAAACAACTCCCAGCAAGGCAACGACACCACCCGAGTAGGCACGCCGTCAGTTTGCAGAGCCTCACGCGCATCGAGTGCGAGAGAGACTTCTGACCCAGTCGCAACAAAAATCAATTGAGGCGCAATTGGCTGTGACTCGGCATTCGCGGCTTCCGCGAGCACGTAGCCTCCTCGCCGCAATCCTGCTGCTGATGAAAATTGTTTCCGATCGATGATCGGCACTTTCTGCCGGGTAAGCGCGAGCGCCGTAGGAGCATGACGGCGAAGGATCGCAATTCGCCAGGCTTCACTCACTTCCGCTGGATCGGCGGGCCGAATCACGTACAAATTCGGAATTGAACGCAGTGCCGCGAGGTGCTCAACCGGTTGATGTGTTGGCCCGTCCTCGCCCAACCCGACTGAATCATGGGTGAAGATATAGATCACCTGAACTTCAGAAAGCGCAGCCAGACGAATAGCAGGCTTCATGTAATCGGAGAATGTAAGGAAGGTACCGCCAAACGGGATCAATCCGCCGTTCAACGCCATGCCCGTCAGGGTGGCTCCCATCGCATGTTCGCGCACGCCGAAATGCAGTATGCGACCTTCGTAAGTTCCTGCTTCAAAATCGCCACTGCCCTTGATGTCGGTATTATTGGAAACGCCGAGGTCCGCTGAACCTCCGATCAGCATTGGCAGGTGGGGCGCGAGCGCGTTGATGACCTCCCCGCCGGCAACGCGCGTAGCCATCGGTTTCGCATCCGCGAAGGTCGGCAGATGGTCCTCCCAACCAGCCGGCAGTTCACCCTTCATAAGCGAACGCCACGTCCTTCCCAGATCCGGGTGCTGCTGTTCAAACTTCTTCACGAGCGCCTGCCATTCCTGCTCGGCTCGCTCGCCCTTTTCAAGCGCTCGTCGAAAATGGGTCAATGCTTGTTCGGGAACATGAAACTCCTTATCTTCGGGCCAGCCCAAGCGGCGCTTTGTTCCGCGCACTGCTTCCTCGCCGGGAGGATCGCTATGGGCTTTACGGGTTCCCTGCGTCGGCAACCCATATCCGATGATTGTCTTGACGGAGATTAACGACGGCTTGTCTTTGACGGATTGGGCTCCGCGAATGGCCGCCTCGATCTCGTCGAGATCGTTACCTTCGCTCACCGTCGCGGTGTGCCATCCATAGGACTGAAACCGTCTGGGCACGTCTTCAGTGAAAGCCAGATCCGTAAAGCCCTCAATCGTTACGTTGTTGTCGTCATAAAGGTAGATTAGCTTTCCCAGTTTCAAATGCCCCGCAAGTGAAGCTGCCTCTGACGCCACGCCTTCCATCAGATCGCCGTCTGACGCAATCGCATAAACATAATGATCGATGAGCGGAAACTGATCCTGATTAAACTTAGCCCCGAGGTGGGCCGCACCCATTGCCATGCCGACCCCGTTAGCGAAGCCCTGTCCCAGCGGTCCCGTCGTAATTTCAACTCCGGGAGTCAGCACGTTTTCGGGATGGCCTGGCGTCCTGGAGCCCCACTGTCTGAAATTCTTTAGCTCATCCAATGGCAGGTCATAGCCGGTGAGGTACAACAACGAATAGAGAAGCATCGAACCGTGACCCGCCGAGAGTAGGAAACGATCGCGATTCTCCCATTTCGGATTGCGCGGGTTGTGCCGCATAAACCGGGTCCACAGCACGTAAGCCATGGACGCGGCGCCAAGTGGCAAGCCGGGATGGCCAGACTGCGCTTTCTGAATCGCGTCTACCGACAGCGCGCGAATTGTGTTGATGCACAGTTGATCAAGTTCAGGGGTGACGTTTGTGTTCTCCATCTGCACAGGCGTGCTCATTGGTGATCCTTTTGGTGGTTTGAAGAAGGAAGAAACATCCACAGACTACGCAGATTGCACATAATAAGAAAGAGAGCTGCAGCCTGACAGTTTCCTGGTTTCTAAGTTTGAAATCTGCGCATATCTGAATAGGCTCATTCAGTGGACGCGATCATAGATTTATAGAGCCTAACTTGTCGTTCAATAGCTTTTTGATAGATCGCATGCCGCGAAGGATCAGGCGCAAACGCAACTTCATTTTCATTTCTACCAGCAATCTCAATGGACGGTATTTTGCCCGTAGCTTCAAGCGCAAGCAAGGCAGCGCCACGCGACGACGCTTCGCGGGTATTGCTGAGCATCACAGGCCTGCCGAGAACGTCGGCGATGACCTGCGTCCACACGGGCGAAGACTGAAGCGCGTTCCCCGTTGCGACCATCGACGCCTGAGGGCTTATCTCATCCAGTGCATCCACGATTAGCGCAAAGCGATAGGCAATTGCTTCCATAGCCGCGCGCAGAATTTCGATCGGTTTCGTTTCGAGCGTCATCCCCAGAATCCCGCCCCTCGCCTCCAGGGACCAGTTAGGACTTCTCTCGCCTGCCCAAAAAGGAAGCACGGTTAACCCATGATCGTCCGGCTTCAGATTCTCTAGTGCTGCCGTGATTGCGCCGGAATCAGGGTTCGGCAATAACGACTCTTTGAACCAGTGATAAAGTCCGCCACCGTCGGATAATGCGCCACCAACCAGAACCCGACTCAAGTCTGCCCGGTAACTCCACAGTGAACTCGGAACCCGTACGGGCGGCGGACCTTTATAGAGGATGCGTGCCGCGCCGGAAGTCCCGATCATCAGTGCGAGTTTCTCGCGACTGGTGCAGCCGGCGCCAATGTTGTTCGCCGCGCCATCGGCGATTGCCGGGCACAGACGGGCTTTTGCAAGCAGAGGCCAGCGCGTTGCATATTCTCTCCGCAGGCAATTGCTTGAAGGGCCATCAACCGCAATTTCGGGAAGAGTTTCAATGGGAATCCTCAAGGCTCGCAAAAGTACGTTGTCCCACTTGCAAGTATGCTGATTCAAAAGCCCGGTGCCGGAAGCCATCGAGATGCTGATACTCGCGCTACCGAAAAGAGTAAGGCTCAAATATTCGCTGAATGATAACCAGCGAGTGGTCCTGTTTACGGTTTCCGGCTCGCTACTTCTGAGCCAAAGCAATTTCGCAGGCCAGTAACTCGGATGAAACCGACATCCGGTGCGCGCGTGAGTTTCGGCTTCATCGAAGTCTGCTCGTAACTGCTTGGCAGCTTTAGAAGCGCGTGTCTCCGCCCAGCCTAATACCGGCATGGTCGGCTGCGCAGCGGCATCAATTCCTACGAGCGACTGCCAAAAGCATGAGATGGAGATTAGTTCGACACCCGCCACCGAGGCTGCTGAGTTTACGAGCAACCGATCGATTGTTTCGACGACCAGATCCAGCAGTGCTTCTGGTTCAATCACCGACAGATCGTTGAGCCCCGAGAAAATTCTTTCAGTGCGCACGCTCGCGCCTGCGATCTCGGAGCCGAGTTCGTCGAAAAATGCCGCGCGCACGCCGGAAGTCCCGATATCGAGTCCGAGTACGCAGGCTTGTTTGTCGTGCTTGGTCACAGGCGAGCTTTGAATCTGCGTCCAGTTGCAGGGAGCTTTGCACAACATGCCTTCCAGTCAAGCAGTAGCCGAATAGTTGCGCGTCTCACTGTCGGGAAGGCTGTCCCCGCTTCATCCCGGTAAATTACACTTCGAGGAGCAGTCAACTTACCAAGCTGGCGGAGTAAAAACTTGATCTCGCAGTCATGCCTGGTGCGGGGACAGGATCCACCTGACTGCGAGACTGCGCATCTGCCTGTTGATATCAGAAGTAGAGCTCGCATGCTGTGCTCTGCTGCGCCTTACTAATTATTGGAGCAGCCAATGTTGGAAGTGGGATTACGTCGGACAGCGAATACAGCTCAAAGAATGTCACAGCAATCGAGTTATAGTCTACCCTGAATTCAAACTGCTAGAATGCGCGCATGCCGGCAGAAACTCTCAACTGTCCAATGTGTGGCGCTGCTACTGGCACCGATGCACCCCACTGTGAATATTGCCGCGCGCGCCTTGCCACCATCCTCTGTTCGTCATGTTTGGGAGCTATGTTTCTCGGCAGTAAGTTCTGCCAACGTTGTGGGGCGGCGGCGGGAGTGCGCGAGGATGATGAGTCGGTTTCGCGCAAATGTCCGCGCTGCAGGTCTGAAATGAAGCCGATAAGAATCGGGGCCACTGCGCTGAAGGAATGCGAACGGTGTCTCGGCCTTTGGTTGGACGTGCGCGAGTTTGAAAAGCTCTGCGCAGATCGCGAGAAGCAATCAGCCGTTCTGGGAGTTGCGATGCAGGCGCCGGGGAATGTGGTGCGGTCGACGGGCAAGGTTCAGTACGTGCCCTGTCCAGAATGTTCACAACTGATGAACCGCCTAAACTTTGCCCGGTGTTCAGGAGTGATTGTTGATGTTTGCAAGGGACATGGCACCTGGTTTGACCGTGATGAGCTGAGCGGTATCGTCGAGTTTATTCACAGCGGAGGATTGGAGGCGTCCCGGACGAAAGAAAAATTGGCGCTTGAAGAAGAGCGAAAGCGGGTGCGTCAGGAGCAGTTGGCAGTGGATTTACGTCGTTCGAATATTAAGGTAAGTGACGACGAACGTCTTAGCGGGCTGGCCTCGGCAAAAGGCCTGTTGAAATTCCTGTTGGATTAAAGAGTGTCCTGCCTGAGCGCGGGCGTTCTCGCCTGCGTTCACAAACGTCTACTTCAATGTCTTTCTCACTAGCGCAACAAAGGCGGCAATGTCGTCTTCGGTGGTATCAAACGAGGTCATGAACCGCACTTCCGAAGTCTCTTCATTCCAAACGTAGAAAAAATACTTCTTCTGCAGTACCGGAATGTACCGGGCAGGAACCACCGCGAATACTCCGTTGGATTCGACTTTCTGTGTGATCTTTATTTCTGGAATCTGCGCGAGTTCACCGGCGAGTAACTGGGCCATTCGGTTGGCATGCTCGGCATTGTGTCGCCAAAGATCGTTCGCAAGCAGAGTCTCAAACTGCGCCGAGATAAATCGCATCTTCGAAGGAAGGTGCATGCCCTGTTTGCGGAGATACTTAAAATCACGCGACAAAGATTTGTCGAAGAAGACAACGGCCTCGCCGTACATCATTCCGTTTTTTGCGCCGCCAAACGAGAGCACGTCGACACCCACGTCTTTGGTGATCTGCCGCAAGCCCACCTTCAGACTCGCGGCTGCATTGGAAATGCGCGCGCCGTCCATATGCAGCAGCATATCGTTGTCGTGGGCAAACCTCGCGAGCGCCTTCAGTTCCTTCGCGGTGTACACCGTACCCATCTCGGTAGACTGAGAAACTGAAATCACCCGCGGCTGCACGTGGTGTTCAAAACCTACTCCGTGAAGGAAACGTTTGAGCTGGTCTGCCGTGACCTTGCCGTCCGCTGTTTGAACGGCGAGTAACTTGCAACCGGTAAACTTCTCCGGCGCTCCGCATTCATCAACGTTGATGTGAGCAGTGTCCGCACAAAGGACCGCCTGGAACGATTCAGTTACTGACTTCAGGCCCAGAACGTTTGCGCCCGTGCCTCCGAAAACGAAATAGACATCGATGTTTTTGCCGAAATGTTCGTGAAATCCTTCAGTAGCGGCCGCGGTGTAGAGATCGTCTCCGTAAGCGATAACGTGTCCCTGGTTGGCTGCGGCGATGGCTTCGAGCACTTGCGGATGAACGCCGGCGTTGTTGTCGCTGGCAAAACTGCGGCTGGGTTTTGGATTAGTTAGCATGATGTCGGATTACACGGATTGAATTTCGACTTGCGCTCGTCGGCGCGGCGAAGGTTGGCGTGCCAGTTATCGCCGTTTGAGATCCTTGACAACTTCGCGCGCGGCATTCGCACCTGGGCCGCCGGTGACACCGCCGCCTGGATGCGTGCCCGAGCCGCACAGGTACAAACCTTTAATCGGAGTTCGGTATTGCGCCCAACCAATCAAAGGCCGAAACAAAAAGAATTGGTCGAGCGATTGCTCGCCGTGCATTATGTGCCCGCCGTCGAGTCCATACGTTTCTTCCAAATCCCACGGCGTGATCACCTGCCGGCCCACAATCAACTCTTTAATGTTCGGCGCGTGCTCCGACAACACCTGAACCACCTGATCGCCAAACTCTTCCCTTCGCGTGTTCCAGTCACCGTCTTTCAATTGATAGGGCGCGAACTGCACATGAATCGACATCACATGCGAGCCCGACGGCGCGAGTGTCGAGTCCATTAGCGAAGGTACAGTAACGTCCAGGTAAGGCTGAGGCGAATAGTCGCCATACTTGGCAGCGTCGAAAGCGCGCTCGAGATAGTCGATCTCGTGACCAATATGAATGCGACCTGAAAGTCGCGACGCTACCTCAGCCGAAGCAATTCCCGCAAACGCAGGAAGTGCCGATAGCGCAAGGTTTACTTTGGCTGCGCTTCCCACTGAACGGTAGTTTCGGATCTTATTTATGAAGCTCGGATCGAGATCCAGCGGGTCAACGAGTTTCAGAAAGGTCGTGCGGGGATCGGCGTTCGAGATAACCGCGCGCGCGGTGAGCTCTTCTCCGCCTTTGAGAACCACCGCCGCCGCCTTGTCCTCGCGCAGGTTGACCCGCTCGACTTCCGCGTCTGTGCGGATCTCCGCCCCGGCGGCAGTTGCAGCTTTCGCAAGCGCTTGCGTCAAGGCACCCATGCCGCCTTTCAGAAATCCGGCCGGCAGGGTTGCGCGACCATCCATTGCAGCTTGCCAAAGCAGTCCTGTACTCGTCCCGGCTGACCATGGTCCGGCAAAGGCGCCAAAGATTCCGCGGGCAGCAAACGTCGCGCGCAATAGTTCAGTCTCAAAGAATTCCGCTACGAGATCCGCAACGGCCATTGGTCCCCAACGCAAAAGCCGGTACGCGTCCTCCTTTCCCAAGCCGCGAAAAGCAAGGCCGAGCTTTCCCAAGTCCCACATCTCACCTGGCGAGGGTTTATCGATTGCCGGCGGCGTCAGCGACAAGATCGGCGCCAGCATTTTGCCGATGCGCGCAAAACTTTTTTCAAACTCGACATAGCCCGCCGCGTCCTTTGCGGAAAAGCTTTCGATCTCCTTCGCGGTATGTCCTGGATCCGGGTAAATGGAGAACGGCTGTCCGTTTGGGTTGAGCGCCGTTAAAGAAACCGGAGGGTTGATGAACTCCAGGCCATGACGTTCCAATTGCAGGTCGTTTAGAACGTGAGCCAGAAACGGGCCAGGCGAGTGGGCAACGCTCGAGCAGTTGAAGCCGGGAACTATCTCTTCAGTAATTGCGATGCCGCCTATTAGGTGGCGACGTTCCAGCACTATTGGCTTCAAGCCGGCCTTTGCAAGATAGCAGGCGGCGACCAGGCCGTTTGAACCAGCGCCGATGATTATGATGTCGTGATTCATGGCACACTCGCGGTGCAGGAAGCTCGTCGGCAAACCATGCGCCGCTCTGCCGTGTTCCTTGCGGTAAGCCTATGGCTTACCGACCTGAACTTCTCATTGAGGCTACGCCTTCACAGACGTTTTCCGAAAGGCATAGCCAAAGCAATAGCTTGGTTTTCGGTAAACCATAGGCTTACCGCAAAGGAGCGGCCAGGCCGCCAATCACATCTCGGCTTTTAGACTTTCCCGCGCTTCCAGTCTCTTAAAAGTTGCATCGCGCCATTGCGCCCGGGCGCACCCATAATCCCGCCTCCTGGATGCGTTGCCGATCCGCACATGTAGAGTCTTCGGATGGGCGTGCGATATTGCGCCCAACCCGGTGCCGGCCGCAGAAAGAAAAGCTGTTCAAGCGTGAGCTCGCCCTGAAAGATATTTCCTTCCGACAATCCAAACTCTCTTTCGATATCCAGGGGACTCAGCACCTGTCGATGCTGGATGATGTCCTTAATGTTCGGTACGTGCTCGGCAATCGTGTCGATCACGGTGTCGCCAAATTCCTCGCGCTTCTCATCCCACGTGCCTTCCTTCAAGTTGTAAGGCGCGTACTGCACAAAACACGACATCACATGCTTGCCTGGAGGAGCGACTGAAGGGTCGGTCAAACTTGGAATGACTATGTCGATGTACGGTCGACGCGAGAAGCGTCCGTATTTTGCTTCGTCGTAAGCGCGTTCCATATATTCAACACTTGGTGAAATCGAGATTGCGCCGCGCAGATGTGGCCCGCGACCGGGCAATGCGCGCAGTTCCGGCAAGCCATCGAGCGCGAGATTAACTTTGCCTGACGAGCCGCGGTATTTGTAGCGCCTCAAGTCTTCGGCAAAGTCAGTTGGAAGATGTTCGTCACCGATCATCTTCGTAAACGTCAGTCGCGGATCGACACTCGAGGAAATTACGTCAGCATAAATCTCGTCGCCATTTCCGAGCACGACGCCTTTGGCTTCACCGTTCTTAACGATGATCTTTGCGATCGGGGCTTTGGTGCGAATCTCCGCCCCGGCTTCTCGCGCAGCATCCCCAATCGCATTCGAAATCGCACCGGTCCCACCCCGCGAAAGGCCCCACGAACGAAAGGCCCCGTCAATCTCGCCCATGTAATGATGCAGTAAGACGTAAGCCGTGCCAGGCGAGCGCACGCCAAGAAACGTGCCGATGATGCCTGACGCAGACATCGTCGCCTTCAGTACGTCAGTCTCGAACCACTGGTCGAGAAAATCGACAGCGCTCATGGTCATCAACTGGACCTGATTATATTTATCCTCGTCCGGTAGTGACTGAAAACGCCGGCCCATTGTTAAGAGATCAAGCAGTCCTTTTACCTTGAGCGACGTCGGATCGGGCGGCGTCATGCTCATGATGGGTTTGACGAAGTGGGCCATGTCGACCATGGCCTTGCCATACTCGTCGTAAGCTTCAGCGTCGAGTTTTGAGTGGCGTGCAATCTCGCGACGAGTCTTGGCATGATCGTTCACGCGCCACAGGTAGTCGCCGTTAAGCATCGGCGTGAACGTGCCGTCGAGCGGAAGGATTTCAAGGCCGTGGCGCGGCAACTCGAGTTCGCGAATGATCTCCGGGCGCAGGAGTGAAACGACGTATGAACAGACAGAGAACTTGAAACCAGGAAAGACTTCTTCGGTAACGGCGGCGCCGCCAAGCACATGACGCCGCTCGAGCACCAGCACTTTTTTGCCGGCGCGTGCAAGATAGGCGGCATTGACCAGTCCGTTGTGGCCTCCGCCGATCACCACGACGTCGTATTTGTTATTCATCTGTGTTCGGGTAGTTCAACTTGCTGAAGAATCGTAAGGATACTTATAATCGCTCGCCCTGACAATCACACCGACAAGCCGGCAACCACCACCAGGTTAGCTCAATTGATAATCTTTTTGGCTAAGCTGAATCCTGCGGCGTATTATGAGCAAATGCTGAACGCTGGTGCTCTTACGTTCAAGGGTTTGCGCGGCGCGAACCGTTGCCGCTGGCAACAATACACGCCGCCGTGCTCGAGTTCTTGCGCGGGCGCGACGATGTAGTAGTGCTCGAAGCAGCGGCGGTCAATGCCTATGTTGACGAGCCTCGGTGCTTGGCGCTTCGACAGAGGAACTGAAAACTGGCAGGATCTTGTTGTTCAGGAGCAAGTGCGGCGGACGATGATGACGAATTTAACTGAACTTAGCCTAACTACTTCCTGCCGCACAATCTTCTAACCATAGCCACAGATCACTCAATGCCCATCGGAACCGCATTTCACGAACGAACCCTCGAACTGTGCGAGAGCTTGAACTATCGCGAATGGTCTGGCTTTTACGCCGTCAGTTCTTACGAACCACATCACGAACATGAATACAACGCGATTCGCAATGCTGCCGCGCTGATCGACATTTCGCCCTTGTTCAAGTATCGACTGACTGGTCGTGATGCGACGCGCCTGGTAGACCGCATCATCACGCGCGATATGCGCAAAGTCTCCGTGGGCCAGGTAGTTTACACGCCCTGGTGCGACGAATACGGCAAGGTGATTGACGACGGCACGGTTTCACGACTGGAAGAGAACACCTACCGTTGGACCGCCGCTGATCCCAGCCTGCGCTGGTTCACGCAAAACGCCAGCGGTCTTGAAGTGCAGATTGAGGATATTTCCGAAAGCCTAGTCGCGCTGGCGCTGCAAGGCCCAACCTCCGGACGACTCCTTAAAACTGTTGCCGAAGCTGATATCGAGAACTTGAAGTACTTTCGAGTGACTTCGGGAAAAATTGCCGGCGTTCCGGTCGACATCTCGCGGACCGGCTACACGGGCGATCTGGGATACGAGATCTGGATGCTTGCCGAAGATGCGCTTCGAGTTTGGGACGCTTTGATGACCGGCGGCCGTGCGTTTGATATTCAGCCTGCTGGAATGCTCGCCCTCGATGTCTCCCGCATCGAAGCGGGACTGCTCTTAATTGACATCGATTTCAACAGCAGTAAAAAGTCGTTAATTGAAGAGCAAAAGTACTCGCCTTATGAGATGGGCCTGGGCCGTCTGGTAAATCTCGATAAGAACCGATTTGTGGGCCAGCATGCGTTGATCGCGGAGCATAAACGGGGGCCCAGGCGCGAGATCGTTGGCATCGAGATTGACTGGCCTGAAGTTGAAGCGTTGTACGAGGAGGTGGGATTGCCTCCAGCGATTTCGCCCATCGCTTCTCGGGTTGCCGTGCCGGTATTTGCCGACGGCGTTCAGGTTGGAAAGGCAACGTCGAACACCTGGTCGCCGACATTGAAGAAGATGATTGCGCTGGCAACGCTTAAGCGTGGTCACACCAAACCCGGAACGCGGTTGCAGTTTGAGATTACTGTTGAGGCCGTACGCCATCGTGTCCCCGCGACGGTGGTGAAGACTCCATTCTTTAATCCAAAACGAAAGACGGCGACTCCGGTCGGTTAGCGCGCCCTGTTTGGAGAGCACGGCACTGCTCTGGATTGACGTTTTACTATCTTCAAGCCTAAGTGGGATCTGACGCTTTAGCCATTGCGTCATCGCGCTTCCCTTTGAGGCACACTCCATAAGAGCTGATGACCACGCCTTTACCCGAACTTATCAATAGCTACAATCCAAACCTTCCGCTCGAAGAGGCTTTTACCATCCCGGCGTCGTGGTACACGAATCAGGATCTCTACGATCTTGAGATGCAAACAGTCTTCGCTGATTCGTGGCAGCTTGCAGGACGGCTCGATCAGGTAAAGAAACCTGGACAGTATGTTACGAGTGAGATCGCCGGCGAGCCAATTGTTGTTGTTCGCGGCGACGATGGAACACTCAGAGGCTTCTTCAATGTTTGTCGCCATCACGCTGCGGCGGTGTTGACTGAAGCGCACGGCCACGCGAGCCAACTGCGTTGCCCTTATCACGGTTGGACCTACTCGCTGGAGGGCCGGCTTAAAGGTACTCCAGACTTCGCGGGCGTTTGTAACTTCGAGCGGGGGGAAAATGGACTTGTGCCGGTGGAGACCGCGGTCTGGGAGAATTGGGCTTTCGTCAGGACTAACCAGTGCGCGTCGAACCCTCTCGTCGAGTTTCTGACGCCAAAGCTGATCGATGAGGTTCGGCCATTGAGTCTGGAGAATCTGTATTGGCTCGAACGCCAACATTACGCTTTCGATTGCAACTGGAAGGTATTCGTCGATAACTACCTCGACGGCGGATACCACGTTCCGCATTTGCACAAAGGGTTGGACAGCGTTCTGGATTACAACAATTACATGATCGAAAGCGGCGAACGTCATTGCTTGCAATGGAGTCCCCTGGTGAGCAAAGGCGCCGAAAGCCAAACCGGCGCGGTCCGAAAAGGTGATCGTGCCCTCTACTACTGGATCTATCCCAACTTCATGATCAATTTATACGACGGCGTTATGGACACCAATTTGGTAATTCCGCGAGGTGTGGACAAGACGGAAGTGATCTTTGATTTCTACTTTCCAGACCTTTCGGGCGGCGCCCTTGAACACAATCGCGCGAGTATCGAAGTAGGCCAGCGAATCCAGGATGAGGATGTGGCGATCTGCAGGTCCGTGCAGCGAGGTTTAGCTTCGCGAGCCTACAAAGCGGGCCGGCTCTCGGTCAGGCGCGAAGCTGGTGAGCACCTGTTTCACAAATTGCTGCATGCAGATCTGGCGAGCGCAGTAGTCCCGTAGATCTTGCGAACCATTCTTTCCACTACTTTGAAATCTGCACCAAACGGTCGGCTGCTAAGAGTACTCGGCGTCGGTTTTGGTCTCGCCGTGATTATTGGCAACACGATAGGCGGAGGTATCTTTCGCACTCCCGGCGTGATTGCAGAACAGCTTCCAAACGTCTGGTTATTTCTTGGCGTGTGGATCCTCGGAGGTCTGTACGCGTTACTCGGCGCCATCTCGTTGGCGGAGCTCGGAACGATGTTGCCGCGTTCCGGTGGGCAATACGTCTTTGTTCGTCACGCGCTCGGTGACTATGCCGGTTTTGTTGCCGGTTGGAGCGACTGGATTTCAACTTGCGGCAGCACAGCCGCGGTCTCCCTGGTCATCGCAGGCTTTGCAGGTGTGCTTTTCCCCGCACTCAGCGGTAGGCCGCAAGCGCTCGCCGCAGTGGTCGCGATCGTATTTGCTATGTTGCAGTGGCGTGGGATTAGCTGGGGCAGCTCAGTCCAAAACTGGACCAGCTTGATGAAGGCCGTAGCCTTTCTGGTTCTAATCGTCGCTGCGTTCCTCCTCGGAGGCGGCAGCGAAAACTCTTTCTCATCAGATCCTGCCGTGTCGTCCATCGCGGGCTCGGCCGGCGCCAGTGCTTTAGCAGTCGCCCTGGTAGTTTCTCTGCAATCGGTTATCTATACCTACGATGGTTGGACCGGGGTCATCTATTTTTCTGAAGAGGTAAAGCAGGCCGGCAAAGACATTCCCCGCTCGATGTTTGGCGGCTTGCTGCTCGTGATTGCCATCTACCTGATGGTCAATATGGCGCTGCTTTACGTCTTGCCGCTTTCCAGGATCGCCGGACAGGACTTTGCAGCCGGTGCGGCTGCGCAAGTGATTTTTGGCCGTTATGGAGACACAGTCTTCCGTTGGCTGACGATTGTTTCGATGTTGAGTGCAGTCAACGCATTTCATCTGATGGCGACGCGGGTTTTGTTTGCGATGAGTCGCGACGGACTGTTTATGCGGCGGGCCGCGACCGTAAATGCCGGCGGCACGCCCGCCCTGGCACTTTTCATTAGCGCGGCAATTGCGGTTCTGTTCATTCAGTTTGGACAAACGTTTGAGCGCGTAATCACAGTGCTCGCGTTCTTCTTTGTTGGCAACTATGCGCTTTCGTTCATCTCGCTATTTGTGCTGAGACGGCGGGAGCCAATGCGCGAACGCCCATATCGAGCGTGGGGTTATCCCTGGACGACGGCGTTGGGACTGTTGGGATCGATATTTTTCTTACTGGGCGCAGTTTGGGGAGATCGGGAGAATAGTGTTTATGCGTTGCTGCTGCTGGCGGCTAGTTACCCGGTGTTTCGATTGACCCGAGGAAGGGCGATGGATGAGGGATGACGAGGAAGCTATTTTTATTCGTCGTTGACATAGTAATGGCTGTGTTGAGTTTGCTAAGTCGTGGTGGGGCGATAACAGTTTTATTCACAATCGTGGCTTCAGCCCGCTGATGGTGCTTCGTTTTCCCGCGTATCCCGGGTCGCCGTGTCTCCTCACATCGGGCTTTGACTCGGTTAACTCGAAACCTTATCCTCAATACAGTTCCTGAGTCTCCCTTTTACTAAGCGAAAATCCCCTTATGGCCCCAAGAGTGGAGGACGTTACTTCTTTACTGATTGCTTCCAATAGCGGCGATCAGGAAGCACTGAACCGTCTGTTACCGCTCGTTTATAATGAGCTACGCCGGCTCGCCGACCGTTACTTACATCGCGAACGTTCCGATCACACGCTGCAACCAACGGCTCTGGTTCACGAAGCATATTTAAGACTCATTGACCAGAAAGTGTCCTGGGCAAACCGCGCTCATTTTTTCGGGGTCGCCGCCGAAATGATGAGGCGCATCCTGATCGATCACGCGCGTAGTCGGCAGGCAGCCAAGCGGGGCAGTGGTGGAATCAAATTGTCGCTCGACGACGTACTTGAGATTACTGATGAACGTGCCGCCGACCTCATCGCCCTCGATGAAGCCTTAAAAGCTCTGGCAGACTTCGACGCTCAGAAGGCGCGCGTGGTTGAGTTGCGCTTTTTCGGCGGCCTTTCGATTGAAGAGACAGCGGCGGTGATGGGACTAGGAACAGCTACCATCACCAGGCAATGGCGACTTGCAAAAGCCTGGCTGTATCACCAATTAAGCAAAACTAACTACGAACAGTGACCCCTGAACACTGGAAAAAAGTAGAAGAAGTCTTCGAGTCAGCGCTGCAACAGCCACCCTCGGAACGGTCCGCGTTCCTTCGGGTTGCCTGTGAGGGCGACGAGTCTCTGCGCAATCAGGTGGAAACTCTGCTGCTGTCGCTGGACCGCGCCGGAAGTTTCATGGAGGCGTCAGCCTTCGGCGCCAGGTTGTCAGATACCGTCGTAGAAGAAACGCCTTCCGTCATCGGGATGCGGCTTGGCTCCTATCGCATCGTCAAGGAAATCGGCCGGGGCGGAATGGGTTCGGTGTATCTCGCAATCCGAGCCGACGATGAGTTTCAAAAACGAGTAGCCATAAAGCTGATCAAGCGCGGGATGGATACTGACTTTATCGTCAAGCGCTTTCGCAACGAGCGACAGATTCTCGCGAGTCTCGATCATCCGCACATCGCGCGCTTGCTCGACGGCGGCACCACCGAAGATGGCCTTCCCTACTTCGTCATGGAGTACGTCGAGGGCGAGCCACTTTATCGTTACAGCGATACGCGCCGGCTGAGCATTGGACAGCGCCTCGAGCTATTCCGGAAGGTTTGTTCCGCTGTCCACTACGCGCACCTGAACCTGGTCATCCATCGCGATCTAAAACCGAGCAACATTCTGGTCAATGCTGATGGCACGCCCAAGCTGCTCGACTTTGGCATCGCAAAGTTGCTGAATCCGGAACTTGCGTATCACCCGCTCGACCCAACCACGGCCGCCATTCGTCTGATGACTCCGGAATATGCCAGTCCGGAACAAGTGCGCGGTGAAACGCTGACGGCCGGCAGCGATGTTTACGCGCTCGGCGTGATGCTTTATGAACTGCTGACGGATCACCGCCCCTACAAACTCACGAGCCACCTGGCGAATGAACTGGCGCGAGTGATTTGCGAACAAGAACCTGAGCTCCCAAGCATCGCTGTGAATATTATCGAAGTGATTGGCGACGATGGTGACGACCTGTTTGAGATTACTCCGGCGACTGTCAGCAAAGCGCGCAGCACTACCTCCGAACAACTTAAGCGAGAGCTGGCGGGTAGTCTCGACAACATCATTTTGAAGGCGATGCACAAGGACGTCGCGCGGCGCTACAATTCCGTTGAAGAATTGTCTGAAGACATTCGACGTTATCTGGATGGCCGTCCGGTGGCCGCCCCATCTTACTTTCCCTCGCCAACCAGATCATCGATTATCACCGCGGATCCCTCGACTGCTTCTCGCTCGATCGCCGTGCTTCCTTTCCAGGTGCTTCGGCTTGAAGAGAAGGGTGAAGAGTTTCTCGGCATGGGGCTGGCCGATGCCATCATCACCAAGCTCAGTAACATCCAACGCATCATCGTGCGTCCGACCAGTGCGGTCATTAAGTACTTCGACGGCACCCACAACATATTAACTGCGGGACACGAGTTGAACGTCGGTTTTGTCCTGGACGGCAGGATTCAGCGGGCCGGCGATCGCATTCGCGTAACGGTGCAACTGATTAGCGTCCGCGATGGGCAGCCGGTATGGGCGGCAAAGTTTGACGAAAACTATACCGATATCTTTTCAGTTGAGGACTCGATCTCCGAACAGGTGGCCCACGCGTTGGTGCCGCATCTCTCCGGCGAAGAGCGAGAGTTGTTGCTGCGGCGCGAGACAGAAAACGCTAATGCCTACCAGGCATTTCTCAAAGGTCGTTATCTCTGGACCCGGTTCACGCCCGAAGGCTTTACCCGCGCCGTCGAGCAGTTCCGCGAAGCGATTCGTCTGGACCCAAACTACGCACAGGCGTATGTCGGCATTGCCGACTATTACAACTGGGCAGCGATCTTTGGTCTCGGCTCTCCGGCTGACAATTTCCCCCTGGCGAAAGCGGCTGCGATTCGCGCACTCGAAATAGACGGGTCGCTTGCCGAGGCCCACGCGGCACTCGCTTTTACGAATCTCTGTTACGAGTGGAATTGGACCGGCGCGGAACAGCGGTTTCGCCGGTCGATCGAGTTGAACTCGAACTATGGACCCGCCCATCAGTGGTATTCGAATTTACTTGCCGGTCAGGGCCGTTTTGCCGAAGCGATTGCCGAGATCAACCACGCCCTCGAGCTAAACCCGCTCTCAATGATGGATCGTTCGATGGCGGGCTGGACTTATTATCACGCGAGACAATACGAGCGAGCTGAGCAGGAATTACGGGCGGCACTGGAAGTCGATCGCAACTTCAGCAACTGCTATCTCATGCTCGGGTTTGTCTATGAGCGCCTTGGCCGGTATGACGAGTCGATTAACGCGCTTCATAAAGCGTTGGAGTTGATGTCCGGTTCGGTCGTGCCGCTGTTGCCGTTGGCCTACACCCTGGCAATGAAGGGCAATCAGCGGGAGGCTCGGGAAATTCTCGAGCGGCTGCACGAACATAGTGATCAGCACTATGTGTCGCCGTACTTTTTCGCGTTGATCCATACCGGGCTGGGTGAGACCGAAGAAGCGTTTAAGTGGCTGGAGAAGGCGGTTGAGACCCACGACGAGTGGATGGTCTGGTTGGGAGTTGAGCCGAAGCTGGATCCCCTTCGCGGTGATCCTCGCTTTGCCGATCTATTGAAGCAAGTCGGGCTGAAGGGTGACGAAGCGAATCTCGCCATGCACTACTCAGCCGACCATTCGTCCGTCGATTTTTCTTCCAGCGGCGACCCGCGAGTGCGCACTGGAGAGGTTCTCAAGGCGACTCCGACGCTCTCCGATGCCGTGTTTGCCGTCTATAGGGATCATCGTCGCGAGCGACGATGGGTTATTGGGTTAATCGGTCTCGCAGCCGTCATCGCTCTCAGCGTCTTTGCATATTACAAGCTTGCCCGGGTTACGCCATCCCGGTTCGCTTCCATCCAGATCGATAAGCTCACCGCGGCCGGAAACGTTTTCGATGCGGCGATCTCACCCGACGGCAAGTATCTCGCTTTCGTGATGGATGAGGCAGGAGGGCAAGGGCTGTGGGTCGGACAAACCGCGATTGCGAACCGAACTCGTTTGGTGCCGCCGACCGGCGCTACTTTTCGGGGATTGTCTTTTTCGAAAGACGGAAACTACGTTTATTACGTTTCGTACGAGCCAGGTGCAAAACACGGTTCACTCTACCGAATACCGACTTTCGGTGGTTCGGTGCGCAAGGTAAATGACGACGTCGACGGCCCTGTCAGCTTTTCGCCTGACGCGAAGCAGTTCGCGTTCATTCGCAATCATGAAGAGCAGGGCGAAGATCTCCTGCTCATCGCCAACGAAGATGGAAGCGGAGAACAACAGATCGCTTCGATGAAATTTCCTGGTCACTTCTCGCTACGCTCCTCGCCGGCCTGGTCGCCTGATGGGAAGCTGATTGCGACAGTTGCGGAGACCTCTGATGAGAATGGTTTCTTCTCGAAACTAAGTGCGATCGATATTGCCTCGAAGAAGGAAACGGTCATCACGACGCGCCGGTGGCTCGAGCTAAGCGATGTCGGATGGTTACCAGACGGCAGTGGGTTGATTGTTAGTGGCCAGGAGGCTTCGTCGCCTTTTTATCACCTCTGGTTGATCGATCGGATCAACCTGAAGGAAAGAAAGATCACCAGGGATCTGAACGATTACCTGGCAGTGAGCCTTTCATCGAATCCACTCTTGCTGATGACTGTGCAAAGGCAGACCCTGACCAACATTTGGGTGGAACACAAAGATAATCCGAGTCAGGCGACTCCGCTGACTTCCGGCGCTGGTCGGTTTTTCGATCTCCGCTGGACCAGCGATAACAAGATCATTTACGCCTCGGACGCCAGTGGCAATGCCGATATCTGGGAGATGGCATCCGATGGATCAAACCAGACGCAGTTGACCGCCGCAGCCGGTCGCAACTATGCGCCGGTGGCATCGCCGGACGGCAAATATGTTGTGTTTCACTCCAACCGCAGCGGAAACTGGCAGATCTGGCGTATGGGTCGTGATGGCAGTAATTCAACTCAACTGACCAGGGGAAAAGAGGAGAGTAACTGGCCGGACGTTTCTCCTGATGGCCGCTGGGTGTATTTCGAGCACATCGATGGCGGAACACCTAAGGTTTGGAAAATTTCCATTGATGGCGGCGAGCCGGAGCGAGTAACGGACAAGCTGTCGCTGCGGCCATCGGTCGCGCCGAGTGGGAAAGCAATCGCCTACTGGGAAAAAGATGATTCACCAACTGCTCCCTGGCGTATAGCGGTCGCTACGCTTGATGGATCGGAGCCAACAAAATTTCTCAATGTGCCTCAGGGTGACGCGAACGGACAGAGCGCAATTCAGTTTAGCTCCGGGGGTGAGACCGTGACGTTCATCGACTTTAATAACGGGGTTTCGAGGTTGGTCTCGCAGCCGGTGGATGGCAGTGCGGCGCGGATTCTGACCAGCGTTAACAGGGATCTCTTTTACTCGTTCAACCAGGCCCCGGACGGGAAGCTGGTGATGGCGCGTGGAATCCGGACCAGCGACGCAGTCTTAATTAGCGAGCGGAAATAAGAAAAAGTTTCTAGTTTCTAGTTTCAAGTTTCGAGTTTCGAGTTTCGAGTTTCGAGTTTCGAGTTTCGAGTTTCGAGTTTCGAGTTTCGAGTTTCTAGTTCAAAAGCGCTGGTGTACCCAGCAAACTCGTCAACCATTCGAGAATCCCCAAAGATTCTCTCGGGACGTTGTGAACAAACACTTTCTCTGCGGTAGCCATCACTCAACTCCTTCGGATGCGGCAGGAATTTCAATAAATTGCATCCACAAATAAACGCGCAAAGAAAACGGGAAATCAATCACCCGCAGTGAAGTAATATTTCTGCCGAGTAGCTATTACCCAAGGGCGGCCCCCGATTGCCGCGTCGCATTGGGGCCGTTTGGAGGGTAGGCATGAGACTCAAACTGACCCAGGTAGCGGCTGTTCAAGCTATTTACTATTTACCATTAACGGATTTAGTATCCCGATAGTCATCTGCCGGCACATGGTCGCGACCGCTTTCTCACGCATCGAGTGAGTCGAATAATTCGCTTATGAAAACTTTTCTGATCCTAATTGCGCTCATAACATTCACCGGTTTGCCAGCCAGCGCGCAGGAGCAAAAACCGACGAACACGCCACAAGCATCAGCTGGTGGCGGGCGCGCAGTGGAGCCCACATTTCGCATTGTGCGTGCCGTGTCAGGAACCAAAATACTTGACCAGGCGGGTCGCTACGCAGTCGAGGATCCGCGCACCGTCTTTTACGCACCCGAGGACAAACAGATCGTTGTGTACTTCACATGGGAAGGTCCGACAGGCGCCCACCACTTCGAAGGTCTGTGGAAGAATCCAGCCGGCAAGATCGCGATGACGTCCGAGTTTGACTACCAGCCGGACCAGCCACGCTTTGGAGGCTACTTCAAAATGTTGCTTGGCGATGCACCGGCTACCGGGATCTGGACGCTTGAAGCGCGCATCAATGGCGAGACCGCTGGCGCTCATAGTTTTCAAATACTGATCGCACCTCGCCCGGAGAGTGCGACCGCAACGCCGGCGCGGCGGCTTTTAAGTCCCGCCGAGATTTACAACCGCACGGCAGCCGCCAGTGTGCTGATTGAAAACTTCAACCAGAAGGCGGCTCGACGCAATGTCGGCACGGGTTTCTTCATTGGCCCGGACCGGCTATTGACCGCTTTTCAAGTGATCGACGACGCTGCCAAAGTGCGGGTGGTCGGTCCGGCCGGACACCTGCTCGAGGTGACAGAGGTGTTGGCATGGAATCGTCGCCAGGATTGGGTGATGCTGAAAGTTGCTTTGGGAACTAGCGCAGTGCTGGAACGAGCTGCGGGCGGCTCGGCCGCGGTTGGGGATCGCTGCTATTTTCTCGATGCCCCGGGCGAGGGCAATCGCGTTCTGGTGGAATCCTCGCTGATCGGGAAACAGAGCATTGGCGCCGCTGGTGATCGGCTCAACGTTGCGGACACTGTTAACCGACGGGCTGTCGGTTCACCTGTACTCAACGAATATGGAGAGGTGCTTGGTCTGATTGGCGGCAATTTACTTCCCGGTGCAGCTTTTCTCGAAGACATGGCCTTCAGCGCTCGGACTAATGCGCTTGGTATCACGTCGCGCGGCGCACTCGCGGTTCCGATCAATCTGGTTAATGATTCAGCGGGGTCTGTGACGACAATTGCCGGTCTCGCGAGTTCGGGCCAATTCATGCCGGCGATGGTCAGCACCCAGGCAGTTTTAAGCGGCACGCTGGCACGCACGGTAAACAAGAAGAGCAACCCACCGTTACCGTTGGATGAAAAGATCGAATTCTCCCGGGCTGACAATCAGGCCGTGCTGTTTCTAACCTGGCTGCCAAAAGAGAAACGCAAAGGTATCCCATCGCTCCGGCTTTATGATCTGGACAATCGTCTCCTCGAGGAAAACAAAAACAAGAAGAAGATCACCGTCAATCCCAACAAGCTGTCGTACTCATTGTGGGACGTGAACTTCGCGGGGCTACGGGCGGGAATCTATCGTTTCGACGTTTTGATGGATGGGGATGTTGTGTGGCGTACGTTCTTTCGCATGGTGGAATAGGCGACTTGCATAATGAATTGAGTGCCCTCACTTTGCCCTGTTGGTTCGTTCAAGAGGAAATAATCTACGAAGCGGTTTTGGACTTTTCAGTTTTTGTTAACCTGATGAAGGTATTGTCCTCTTCTCGCGCTAACTTCACAAGGTGTCCTACGCGAACTTCAAAGTTGCCATATGAGCAGAGGTAAGCTCGACAAAGAGGCTGGCAACAAGATCGGAGCCGACCTGCCTAACGTAACCGAGATTCGGAAGCAGACTCTACATTTACAGCCGGATTTCATTTCGATCGGATTTCATCCTGGAAGCAGAATTCCTATCGCGGCCGTTTGCCTTCAAGATGTCACCGCCACGCTTCAGGAAGTTCGGCATGCACTCTTTGAAGCCCTCGCATACATTTTGTGGTATCGAGAAATAGCAGATCCGCCGAATGAACATCTAGCAATATTCTTCGGTCGTTTTTACGTTGATGACGCAGCCCTGCGGCTTTACGCAGCCGGAGAGCACTTGGCGGAAGCGATTGTATGCATGTTGGAGATCGAAAGCCGAGACTTAAAAAAATATCGTAAGACAGGCAGACATGATGACCTGGGAAGCAAGCAATCCGCACTTGGTAAGTACCTTCTAGCTGAATTGCCAAACCATCCGATTACGAAGGCAGTTTCGGAACTGATTTCATCAAAGGAGTGGTTACCTACGATCCGATATAGGGATGTGTGGGTTCATAGTAAACCACCGATAATCGACGGGACTGGGATTTCTTACGAGCGTAGGAACAGACTGCAAGTCTCCGCAACAACAATCGGGGTTAGTTTCGGCGGCGGCGATGCCCCGCAGTACACGGTAGGAGGAGCTGATTGCGGTGGTTAGACCAGCGGCAATCCTTTTTACGAGAGCGACAACGACAGTTACCGACCATTACATCGAGTTACTCAACAGAAATAAAATCGAGTGGTAATAATGAGACGCGACGTTTCTATCGGTGATGACATTTAGTCTCAACAAAAGAGAGGAAAGAGTATTCCAGAATCAAAAGATGATTTAGACCGTAAAAATACGCTTCAAAATACGAATCGATGGCAAAGAGTTCTTTGCCACACCGGAGCCACCACTAAACTGGAATGTCAGTGTGAGCGGCAAGCCGATCTCATTCCAGCAAGAGGTCAAGAAGTTAGCGTCAGTAAGGAACACCAAGCAGGTTGAAAAATACATAAAGAAATAAGGCTAACGAGAGAAATCTGCTCCTGTATGCGACACGACAGGGCAGTATTGCATGAGGCACACATGCGCCACGCTGTTGTTACAAGCTGGGGTTAACCCGAAGATCGTTAGCGAACGGCTAGGCCACGCGGGCATTAGAATCACGTTGGACGTTTACTCTCACGTCCTGCCCACAATGCAGGACGAGGCGACGGCGCACATTGAGCGGATGCTGTACGGCTGAGGGCCTTCCGCAAAACTCTTGCCTAAACGTGAGCCCTGCTTCCGGCGGGGCTCTTTCTTTTTGACGGCGCGCGGGGCAATTCTGAGTTATTTGAGTATTCTGAGTCGTACACAGAGATATAGATATAGTAAAAAAGTAAGTAAGTTAGTTAGTTGAAATTGACTTTAAGGGAAGTAACTCAAAATACTCAGAATCAGATTCGCTAAGAGCCTCTTTCGAGACTACCGTCCAGGGGCCCTGCTTTTTCCATTCGCACGCTATTCGCACACAAATTGAAAAGACGGTCACAATGGACCGTCTGTAAGTGCTTGATAGGATTGGTGGAGCCGAGGGGGATCGAACCCCTGACCTCATGACTGCCAGTCATGCGCTCTCCCAGCTGAGCTACGGCCCCGTAGAATTGTTTGGAAGCCCCGGAAAGCTTCACTGTCAATGAGGAAACAAAGAGTAGCTTGCGAGCTGTAAGGCGTCAAGCGGGTAGGAATCGGATGCGGGTTGGAATCGAATCATACTTGCTTCGCGCCGCGGGTGGCGGCGTAGATAGCGAGCGATGCCCCGCCAATGAAAAGCAAACTGCCTCCCACGACTTTGGTGTAGTTGGGTACTTCGCGAATTTCCGTGCTGGTGATAACTACCGCCGCGCTGGGATCAAGGAAGAGCGCGCGGTAAGCGATTACGCCCCCGATGGCGGCGAGAACGATGCCGAGGATGATGGCGAGAGGTTTCAAATGCGATCTCAAATCTCAGGTCTTAGATCTTATAGGGCCACGAATAAATCAGAGCAGCGACCCGGAGAATCGGAAAACCACAACCGAAGCACCCGAGCCTAACGGAACCAGAAACCTGGACCGCCCCTGGAACTCAGTACTCACCACTCAGTACTGTACTCAGTACTCAGCACTTCTTCGATCCTATCTTCCTTTGAACGCCGGCTTTCTTTTTTCCAGAAACGCCTGCACGCCTTCGTCCTTATCTTCGGTCGAAAAGCAAAGCGCGAAAAGGTCCACCTCACGGCGTAGCCCTTCGTCCAGGTTTGAGCGAGACGCAAGTTTGACCGCTTCCTTAGCCAGTCTCACCGAGATCGGGCCTTTCTCAGCGATTCGATTAGCAATCTCCAGGGTCTTTGACTCGAGTTGATCCGCTGGCACTACATGGTTCACAAGCCCGATGGAAAACGCTGTTCGCGCATCGATTATCTCCCCGGTAAGGATGAGCTCCATCGCTTTTCCTTCTCCTACCATTCGCGTCAGACGTTGCGTGCCGCCGCCGCCCGGAATGATTCCCAGGTTGATTTCCGGCT
Source organism: Pyrinomonadaceae bacterium (assembly GCA_041742785.1). GTDB lineage: Bacteria > Acidobacteriota > Blastocatellia > Pyrinomonadales > Pyrinomonadaceae > PSRF01. Next base: position 160,029 of record JBGTOA010000064.1, read on the forward strand.
GGCCGAACGAGGCGCTCTCACTCGCAATGCGTATGTCACAAGCGAGTGCCAGTTCACAACCCCCGCCTAGACAATAACCATTGATCATCGCGACGATGGGCTTTGGAAAAGTATCGATCGCGGTAAATAAAGAACGGCCGGTCATCACGTCACGTTGCATCGAGGCCGTTCGGCCGGCGAACTCTGCGATGTCCGCACCGGCAATGAAAGCCTTGTCGCCTGCGCCGGTGATTACCACCACGCCGACAGAATCGTCGCTGCGCAGTTCATCGAGTAGTGCAGCACCTTCCTCGCGTGTTTTGATGTTAAGAGCGTTTCGCTTGTCCGGTCGATTGATGGTGACGATGGCGACGCGATCGCGCTGCTCGAACAGAAGCGTATCGTAAGAGTGAGCCATTGGTTACTCCGACTAGTTTTGCCTTTTGAGCGAGAATCGTACTGGGTGGTTGAGGAATCGTCAACGAGGGGCTACTGAAATCTCAGTGGCTAGTCCGGGATCTCCAGGAAATTTCGACCTGAAGATTTAGACTGTCACTGTTCAGGCGCTGGCCCCTCCGGATCAGTCGCAGGTTGCTCGTCAGCCACCCAGGACACGAATAGCCGGAGCCAGTTTTCGGTAGGTTCTGCGATCTGCACGCCCACACGCGCCGTCCCGTAAATGGCAGGGGCCATGCGAATCACTACCGCCGTGACTTCGATTGGTCCACCGTCTGGCCGGTGAGCTCGAAGATACAATCGTTCGCCGCGGCTGACTTTTTGATTTAAATGAAACAGGGCGCCGGACGTTGAGATGTCGTCAGTTTCGGTTGGTTCACTCCAGGCAGACCCATCTTCAGCGCGTCCCGAAACTACGATGGGCAGCCGCAGCGCCATCCGTAAAGCAAATCTTTTCTCTTCAAAATTGGAAGGAGTGCTCATAGCGTGTAGCAAGCGTCGGGGGAACCTTTCAGGATGAATGCGCGGGTCGCGCATCGACTTTGCCGTCGTTCCAAACGTAAAAACCCTCGCCCGTTTTCTTTCCTAATTTTCCCTCGCGTACTAGGCGACGAAGGATTTCAGGTGGCTGAAACGTTTCAGATGAAAGCTCGTCATGCAGATATTCGGCAATACTCAAGCGCACATCAAGTCCCACCAGATCTGTGAGTTTCAAAGGTCCCACCGGGTGGTTGTAGCCAAGTTCCATGGCCGTGTCGATGTCTCGTGCACTGGCTACGCCTTGTTCGAGCATGCGCATCGCCTCCAGGCCCAACGCAACTCCCAAACGGCTCGAGGCAAAACCCGGCACATCTTTCACAACGATCGGCTCTTTCTTCATCGCCCTGCTTACTGCCAGCACGGCATCTTTCGTCTCTTCGCTGGTCTCAGAGCCGACGACGATCTCAATCAACCGCATGAGGTGCACCGGATTGAAGAAGTGCATCCCTACCACATGATCGGGACGAGTTGAAGCCCTGGCAATTTCAGTAATTGAGAGTGAAGAGGTGTTGCTCGCAAATACGAAAGGCCGCGACGCCAGTGCTTCCACTTCACGAATAATCTCCTGCTTCAACTCAAGACGTTCGGGTATAGCTTCAATTATCAAGTCTGCAGCTGAAACTTCTTCCAGACGGGTAGTGCCTCGAATGTGTTGCAGAACTTGATCTCGATCCGCTTCGGTCAACTTACCGAGCTGGATTCCTTTAGCCAAATTGCGTTCGATTGCTTGTACACCCCGCGCGAGTGTGTCGCGGTCAACATCTCGAAGGACTACCTTGTAGCCCGCCCCGGCAGCGACTTGCGCGATGCCGTGTCCCATTGTTCCCGCACCTATGACAGCTACGGTTTCAATCGTTCGCGGATCACTATCGTTCAACTTTGTGCAGCCTCTCGAATGTTGCCGCGGTCGGTGGAACAGTGTGCCGCAGACCCAGGTTCGACTACTTCAGTTACCGTAGTTATACTATACGCATAACCGAAAGGCTATACTCTCGTGCACTTTACTAGCAATCTGCAACGGCCGGCAGTGGCCGACAGGAAGGGATTGAATTGAGCGATGGCTACCGAAACTCTCCGTCGGGAAGTGACTATTCTCGGTTCGGGTCCGGCCGGATTAACGGCGGCCATCTACGCCGCGAGGGCAAGCCTGAAACCACTATTGATCGACGCACCGGCAGACGCTGAGAAGCAGACGACGCCGGGTGGTCAGCTTATGATTACTACCGACGTCGAGAACTATCCGGGCTTTTCTGAAGGCATTCAGGGCCCGGATTTGATGATCGAGTTCCGCAAACAGGCAGAGCGGTTTGGGACCGAGTTTTTGGAAGCATGGATTACAAGAGTCGAATTGGATCAGCGTCCGTTTCTGCTCTACACAGCGGACTACACGATCGTTACAGAAACATTGATCATCGCCACGGGGGCATCAGCCAAATGGTTGGGAATTCCCGGTGAAGCCAAGGTTCCGGACGGTTTCGGCGGCAACGGGGTTTCGGCGTGCGCCACCTGCGATGGGCCGTTGCCGTCATTTCGCAATAAGCCTCTGGTCGTAATCGGAGGCGGTGATACGGCCATGGAAGAGGCCACCTTCCTGACGCGCTACGCTTCGCGAGTTTATGTCGTTCACCGGCGCGAGAAGTTGCGTGCGTCGAAGATCATGCAGGACAAGGCCTTCCAAAACGAGAAGATTGAATTCATCTGGAATACCGATGTGACTGAGATCCTGGGAACACCGGAGTACGGGGTCACGGGCGTGAGTCTGCGAGATGTGAAGACCTCAGAGGTGAGGACCTTTCCGTGCGCGGGAGTGTTCGTCGCAATCGGACACAAACCCAATACGGATTTGTTCAAGGGCCAGCTCGACATGGACGAGATTGGTTATCTGAAGACCTCAGGACGCTCGACTTCGACGAATGTACCGGGCGTGTTTGCTTGCGGAGACGTGCAGGATTCCTGCTATCGCCAGGCTGTTACGGCGGCGGGCACAGGTTGCATGTCAGCAATCGATGCTGAGCGCTTTCTTGATCACCTGCCCATTGCAATGCCTTCGGGTGATGAGGTCACAATTGAAGGTGAGCACATCACGCCGGATCGCCTGGCGATCATCGAACCCGATGGCAGCATGATTTCGAATCGCGTGGAAGTTGCCGTGGGTGAGGATTAATCTTCAGAGGAGCACAATCGAGTCGTCGTTACGACGACGATATCGCAGCGGTTCCGAAACCGGTTCCCGCTCGCCGGCTGGCACGTAGGTTGGGTTCTTCGGGCAGACACCGCAGTAATCGCCAGCGCGAGTTTTTCTTTCCTCACATTCACCACACCCCAGGGTCTGGGCCAGCTGCCGGAAAGCATCGGCAAGCGGCAGCAGCAGGCGACCACGTTCAGTCAGTTCATACTCGATGTGTGGAGGATTACCGCCAAAGTCTGTGCGGGTGATGAAGTTGTCCTTCTCCATATCGCGCAGACGGCCCACCAGCGTACGACTGCTAATCGGAAGTAACGCGTTCAACAACTCCATGGTCCGCCTCGGTCCGGCCGCGAGTTCTCGCGCGACCAGCAGGGTCCATTTATCGCCAACCATCTGTAGCGCATTGGTAATGGGGCAGCCGTCTAGTTCACGTCGGCGCAATGCTGTGGGTTACTCCTTGGCTGGAAGATTCTTCGATCTGCGGTTTCTGAAGTTGCAGCTTACAAGTATCACTGCTTTCCAAACAAGCGAAAGGTAAAACCCTCGTTCATACAGGGCGCCCATTTTAAACGTTATCGTATCCACGTTGCGCACCTGGTTAGAGCCGGGGTAAATGAGACCAGAGCCCGGCAGGCACTAAGAGAACTAAGGCCGGAGGTTGATGTTATAGGTCTTGATCTTTGAGTTGAGGGTTGTGGCGTTCATGCCCAACAAACGCGCGGCGCGCGATTGATGGCCGCCGGTTTGTTCCAGCGCTCGCCTGATCAGATCGATCTCAAACCGTCGCACTTCGTCGTAGAAGTTCACGCCGCGTCCGATGTTTTGTACCGCCGCAGTTGAGGCGCCTTCCTGAGATCGATTCGCCACGGACTCCGGATCGCTAATCTCCGGCCGCAAGCACTCGCGTGAGATTTCATCGCCGGGAGCAATCACGACGGCCCGCTCGACTGCATTCTCGAGTTCTCGCACATTACCCGGCCATGAGTAAGCTTCCATCAGAGCAAGCACTTCAGGCGCGATGTGCTCGGAGACCTGGCGGCCATTCTCTTCGTTGTACTTCCGGATAAAGTGTTGCGCGAGGGGCAGAATATCCTGGGTGCGATCGCGAAGCGGTGGCAGTTCGATTGGAACAACCGCGAGACGATAGTATAGGTCCTCCCGAAAAGCTCCTTGTCGGACAGCCTCTTTGAGATCGATGTTGGTCGCGGCCACGATGCGGACATCGACTCGTCGCGGACTAGTGTCTCCGAGCGGGGTGAACTCGCGTTCCTGAATAACGCGCAGCAGACGCACCTGAGTTTCAGGCGGAATGTCGCCAATCTCGTCAAGAAAGATCGAGCCGCCATCGGCGACTTCGAAGAGGCCCTTTTTGGCTGCGACTGCTCCGGTGAAAGCGCCGCGCGTGTGGCCAAACAGTTCCGACTCGAGCAACTCAGAAGGAATGTTTGAACTGTTTACGGTAACGAATGGCTTGCCCGCGCGCGGGCTCGCCTCGTGAATCGCTTTGGCTATTAGTTCCTTGCCGGTGCCGCTCTCGCCGGTGATCAAAACGGTAGAACGCGCGGGCGCTACCTGCTCAACGAGACGAAAAACTTCCTGCATGATGTCGGACCGACCGACCATCGAACCACGATCGACTGCGCGGCTCATCGCGCGCCTCAGTGTTTGACGTTCTTCCTCTTTTCGGCGCCGCTTGATGCCAGCCGCAATAGTTGCGGTGATCTGCTCGTTCTGAAACGGCTTTCGAATGCAGCCAAAAGCACCGCGTTCCCAGGCTGCGATTGCTGTGTCGAAGGTAGCGTAGGCGGTGATCATCAGAATCACAGCGTCGGAGTCCATCTTCAGAAACTCTTCCAGCGCCCGCAGCCCGCCGATGCCCGGCATGGAAACATCGAGCAGCACCACGTCGTAGGTGCGCCGGCCGAAGGCCTCGAGTCCCTCTTCTCCGGTCTTTGCGAGATCTACCCGATAGCCTTCGTTGGCAAGCAGAGTCTCGAGGACCTCTCGCATTATTTCCTCGTCGTCAACGACGAGCACAGTACCCTTCTTAGCCATTCGTCTTCAGTTCTTGGTGTCTGAAAAGTGATTTGATCTGGGGAAGCAGGAGAAGTTTAGGCGAGAACTCTGCATAAACAAAGGAAGCAGGAAAAGTTTCCAGTTTCAGGTTTCGAGTTTTCTCAGGCTCAGGTGCCACGGTCCCTTGGTTAATAGTTGGGCTAAAAACAACTAGAAACTGGAAACTTCAAACCAGAAACTTCTTTTTTGATTAGTCTCCGACGGCCTGGAGTCGAGTGCGTGCGCTGGCGGTAGGCAGTGTGATGCGGAAGCTTGTACCGTGGCCCGGCGTGCTCTCAACATTGATGTGGCCGGAGTGTTCCTGAACGATGCCGTAGGAAACAGCGAGCCCCAGCCCGGTACCGCGACCAACGCCTTTTGTCGTATAGAACGGATCGTAAATCTTCGCCACGTTCTCAGAAGCAATGCCGACTCCGGTGTCGCTTACTTCCACGGTCAGTGAGTTGTCTTCGGTCATCGTTGAAATAGTGATTCGTCCGCCCTCAGGTATTGCATCGCGTGCGTTCAGCAGCAGATTCGTAAATACCTGCTGGAGCTTGCCGCTGTTTCCAAACACGCGCGGTGCTTCGGGATCATAAGCGCGCACGATCTCAATCTGATTACGGCGCAACTGTGGCTCAAGTAGTTGCACTGTGTCATCAAGCACTCGCGCCATGTCCACTTCAGTAAACTCGGTAGCGCCACCAGTGCGTGAGAAATTCAGAAGGTTATTAACGATATTCGTGGCACGCTCGGCCTGCCGGCGAACTTTCTGCAGCAACGCATGCTTGGGATCGGATTCCGGGAGCATCCCTAAAAGCATTTGCGTGTACGAAGAAACTCCTGTTAAGGGTGTATTGACTTCGTGGGCCACGCCCGCAGCCAGCAAACCGATGGACGAAAGCTTTTCGCGCTGTTGCAGTTGTTCCTCCAGGCGAATGCGCGACGTCACGTCCTCCAGCATCACCAGCGCACCGGTCTGTTCGTGAGCATCTTCGAGTGGTGCTATCGAAATATTGAGCACCAGGGTGCGTCCGCCGCGCGTCGCGGTGTGAATTTTGTAGATGTTGCGAATCTCTTTGAGCCGCCAGCGATCGTTTCCGAGCACTTGTCGAAGTGTGTCCGTAAAGTCCTCGGAAAAGAGATCCTCCACTCGTTTACCGACGGCGGCATCACGACGGAGATCGAGAATGTGTTCGAGCGCGGAATTCAATCGTGTTACGCGACCGTCCAGGCCCACGGCCACCAGTCCCACGTTGATCGACTCAATGATTGATTCGTTGAACTCTTTCAGAAGCCGAAGTTCGGAAGCACGTTCTTGCTGTTCCTGATACAGGAGACTGTTTTCGATTGCTACGGCAACGTAGCCGGAAACGGTGCGCAGGATCTCGACATCCTCGGAAGAAAGCAGTGCGCCGTCAGCCGAACGTCCCAACCCAATTACTGCAACCATCCGACCGCGTACGACACAGGGAACATAGTAATGAAGGCTGCGCCGGACAAAGCCTGAAAGATCCGGAGTGAGATCAACGTCATCGGCTCGCACCACACCGCTATCCGCCGAACGTACGCGAATCATTTCACGAAAATCCGGAGGCACGATAACTTCGGATGTCAGACCAGCCGTCCGCGCCACGTGGTAGCCGGAGCTCGCCTTGCGATCTTCGATGAAGATCGCAACCCGGCCGACGTTCATCACTTGTTGCAAGCGGCTGACGAGCGAGTCGAGGAGCGGATCCAACGCAGTGGTTGCGGAAAGGGTGCGGCCAAAATCCAGCAAGCTGTTACGCATATTGTAACGCTCGCCGTAGAAGAGCCGATCGATCTGTTCCTGCAAGAGGTTCTTCACGGGCCCGGCAATCATCACAATCGCCGCCATCGCGACGATAGCCACCACGACGCGCAGCGTTATCTCGCCGGAGGTGAAACCGTCGTTACCGCCAAAGGCGTAAAGACCGGCGAGGTAAACCACCGAGCCGATCATCAAGGCGATGGCAAGCGTCGTAATCGCATAAACAAAAACACGACGCACCACGAGTTCGACGTCCATCAGCCTGTAACGAACAACTGAATAGCCAAACGAAAGCGGTATCAGAATAAGCGGAAGCACCGCAGCGTCTGTCAGCCAGGAATACGATTGAACGTTGGCGATGTAACCAACCGCGTAGAGCAGCGTAAAGGGCACCACAGCCAGAAGCGTGCCCCACACCACCCACTTCATCTGTTGCCGCACGATCGCGTGTTTGGCGGAAAACCAGCTTCGCACCAGCAAGGACGCACTAGCTACTAATCCGAAGACAAAGTGGATCAGGCTGAGCTTGTAAAAGATGCCATGCAAGGCTTCGGTGGGAGTCGGCACGGAGTCCCGAACGAACGGGAGCACCTGGGCGATTACGTCACGCAGGAAAATGAAATTGGCCAACCCCAACAAGACGAAGGCAGGTACATACAGCACCAGCGCGCGCCAACGCCTTTCGTTGAACAAGCGATGCTTTGTCGGATAAAGAGCGCAGAAGTGTAAGAACAGTGGCGGGAAGAGAATAAAAGCAGCGTTCCGCAGAAACGCGATTGCAAGATCGAGATCTCGATAAGTGCCCAGCGGGGTGTAGGAGTGAAAGACGAAGGCAGTCAAACACAAGACTGCGAAATGAAGCACAAAAGGAGCTCGTCCACCCTGTTTGAACAGGACAAAGAAGCCCACGCACAGGTAAACGATTCCAATGAGATTAATGTAGACGTCACGCGGAATCCAATTGTGAATCGAACCTAGCGCGTCCAGATCCGCATAGTAGTAGCGACTTTCCTCTGGATAGGAAGGGCGCTCTATCAGATAGTGGATATCGCCGCCGACTCGGGCTTGATCAAGGTAGATTTGCACATCGCGTGCATGAATAACCTCTTCGTTTCTGGGCTCGTTGACAATGCCTAACAGTCGGTCGCCGGGCAGGAGATGGGCACGATCCGCGGCTGACCCCGGCTCGACACTTTCAGCGATTATTCCCTGCTTTGTGTCGACCCAGTTCACACCGTCCCAGGCCGGAGTCTCGCGTCTAACCCGCTGGCCAAGATTCAGTACGCCAGCCGCGATAAGCACTGCCGCGGCGACAAGCAGAAGCCAGGTCTGAGGGGTTAGAACTGAGCGTTTCACAAGTAAGTTTCCGGTGTAAGAATCCGAACCAGCATTAAAAAGGCAATGTATGTTCCTTTGTGCCCGGCCTGCCCTCAAGCTCAATCAAAACTGAGCCCAGCGCAAGAAGACGCCAGTTATGGGAGGGAAGGAGCCATCCTTTGCGTCTGTACCGACAGATTTTCAAGCGACGCACTGATCCGCCCGTCCACCTTTTTGGACTTATTCCCGAGAATTTGGACGGGCTTTTGCGATAAGACTTCTGCGATAAGAAAAGGGGCCGGAACGAAGGGGAGGCAACTGGTCACTTGCTCCAGTTAATCTTCATTCGCTGGTCCCTTTCTAGAACCTGAGTGAGATGCCACCACGCACTGAACGTCTTCCAGTGCTCAGTTGAGTAAGTACTTCTCCGCCCTCGACATTGGCCTGAGCGTCCAGCAAGTTACGTGCGTCAATTACGGCCTCAGCGCGTACCGGCAATCCAAAGCTCGGTAAGTCTTGAGTCACTTGTATGCTTAACGACGGATCGTAGACGCCGAGTTGACCGGCGAAAGGATCGATGGCAAACACAGTCGCCTGGGACGAGAACCGAAAAACCGTCCTAACGCGAGTGCCGGTCCTGAAGCCTACCCCGATCTGGATTGCCCCGGTGTGAAACGAGCCATCACTAAAGACATCGCCCGGCGACGCAAAACCGGTCGGCGACAACCGCTGCCCTCTACCAAATGCATAGGCGCCTGATGCGGTCCAGGCATTTCCCAATCGGCGCGTATAGACGACTCGCATTCCTTTCGAACCGCCCTGCTGATTAGCAACACTAATCAGATTCTCGGCCGTAGTGCCTGACAACGAATTCATCGGAACGCTCAGAAGGCCAACTCCTCGTCCGCTCGTTGTGTCAAAGAAAACACTCGCCTCGAGATTTGACCTGTTGTCGATGACTCGTTCGACGCCGAACTCTAATCGGTGGCTGCGCTCCATTACAGCTTGTCCATCGACGTAGGCGACGGGACGAGCGTTCTGATCAGTAAAGACAACCTGCGTATCTTCAAAGCCGGCGACACTCTGAATTCCACCTTCGCGGCCGCCGGGAGCATAAGCCGCCCTCAATCGAGTTGTGGCATTTGCGTCGAGCTGAATTCCAAATCGCGGTGAGATTGTGTATGCGCCACTGCCGCCGATGAACCGCGAGTAGTCAACTCCAATCAGAATCACGACCCCATCTCGCACGATCCATTCATCTACAGCGCGGACTGAAAACTGACCATGGATTCTTTCGTCGGTATCGCCGTTTGTCCAAACTGGAGCGGAGAACCTCATTCCCGCACCGCTCAATCCAATGCGGTGATTCTCTCCAGCACGGATACGACCGATTGCTTCAAAGCGAGCGGGAGCACCCGGCCCGACACCGGTTTGACCGGCAATGACGAGATCAACCTCTTCGCTTGCCGGAGTGGCGACAGCGAAGTTGAGGCCTGAATAGGAAAGCCCAAACGGATTATTAGCGAAGTAGGTCTCCAAAACTCCCTGTGGCCGGCTGTCGAAACTATTGACAATAACGTCGGATTCTTCTGGCAGCTCAGGATTGGAGTTTGAGGTATCGGCGGCGAGTACGGCTCTGATGTCTTCTGCATCACCTTCCTGAGCCTGGAAGATCGAGCGCCGTGTTTGGCTGGAGCGCAACGTCCACTTAACGTCATCGCGATCGCGTCGTTGCTCTGGGAGTGTCTTTCCGGATCCTGCCGGTTCGAGATTAAAGCGATAGACAAGTTCCTGCGATGCGCGAACTTCTACCGAGGAAAAAACGACTTCATTGAAGCCCTGGGCGATTGCTCGAATGCCATAACGTCCCGGAGCTATCCTGGTGCTGAACTTCCCAGCAGCATCAGTCTTGATCTGTTTGGCGGCCTCCTTCGCGCCTTCCTTGAGCAGGGAAACGATTGCACCGGCAACCGGGTTGCCCTTCGTATCGTTTACGGAACCCGCGATGGTCGCGAGCGTTCCTTTGCCCACACTCACGGGTGTTGCATCTGCTGCCAAAAACGCAGAGAAGACAACCGCCGTAACAACTACGCTGAATACTCTTTTCATTGCAGCGAAACCTCCAAGCGCCAAGCCTCCGGTGGAAGCAGTTTAAGCTGAGGAAGCAACTGTTTCGCCCGCTGGTAGCTGGGACGACTTTAAGAATCTGACCTTGCGATTCAGGGACTTTAAGGTCACGACGATTCTGCTTGATCTGAAACGCGAACTGGCTCAAGGCAGGAGACTTACCAGAACCACGGAATAAGTCGTTATTTTCTGCCAGCACCGAAACTGTGTCAAGCAGAGGCACCTCGCTCCAGCCGACTTTGCCGCCTGTTTTGCACCATGCTAGGATTCCAGCTCCGAACAGTAAAACTCATGTTGCCCGGGGCATTACCCGGTTTTTCGGGTAAGGAACCGCATGAAAGACGAAGTCAAATCAACCAAACTTCCAAACCGAATAACGATCTTAACTGAACATATGCCAGGACTTAGATCCGTTACGGCCGGGATCTGGGTGCGTCGAGGTTCGCGCCATGAAACCCCGGATCTCAATGGGATCTGCCACTTCATCGAACACTCGGTTTTCAAAGGAACTAGGCGTCGTACCGCTCGCGACATTGCCGTTGAATCAGATCGCATGGGCGGCCATCTTGATGCTTATACCACTCATGAGATGACAGGCTTTGCCTTAAAGGTTGCGGACCGGAGTCTTCCAGAGGCCTTTGATCTGCTGGCCGACGTGATTTCAAACCCTCGATTTGACCAGGAAGACCTCGAACGTGAACAGAAGGTCATTCTCGAAGAGATGAAAATGGTCGAGGATACGCCTGACGAACTGCTCGGCGAGTTGTTCAATGCGGCTTATTTCCCTGATCAGCCTTTAGGGCGTCCTATTGAAGGTACCCCCGCGACGGTAGCTTCGTTTGATCAGGAAACCACGGCCGTCTTTCACGCTCGCGAGTTTGCCAGTGCGAATCTGGTAGTTGCAGCTGCGGGCAACGTCGATCATGATCGGCTGGTGGAGGTGGTGGCGAAAGCGCTCGCGCACCGGAATGGAGGTCCTCCGACTGAGACCGGAACACAGGCACCGTTAGCGGCGACTCCGATACTAATCGAACAGAAAAAGGAACTTGAGCAGGCGCATCTAATAATTGCTTCGCCGTGGCCGGATGCGCGCAGCGAGGATCGATATGCCGCCAGCTTGCTGGCTTCAATCATCGGCGGGAGTACTTCAAGCCGGCTTTGGCAAAAGATTCGCGAAGACCGCGGGCTGGCTTACTCGGTGGGTGCCGGAGGAAGTACGTTTTCAGATGTTGGCATTTTCACGATTTATGCCGGAACGTCGCCTGAGCACCTGGATGAAGTCGTTGACCTGTCTCTGGTTGAATTGCGCAGAGTAGTACGTGAGAGCGTTTCAGAAGAAGAATTGCAGTTGGCGAAGGATCAGGCGATATCGTCGATTTTACTTAGCCTGGAATCTTCCAGTGCCCGAGCGAGTTCGCTCGCCCGCCAGGAGATCATTCATGGTCGCCGCATCTCTCCTGATGAAATTATTCGCAATATCGGAGCGGTTACCCCCCCCGACTTGCAGCAACTCGCTCGCCGGTTCTTTACCAGCGAAAACCTCTCTCTCGGTGCACTCGGAAAGCTGAATGGCTTTCGGGTCGATCGATCTCGACTGGAGATCTGAGGCGGAAGAAGAAAGTGCTGAGTGCTGAGTACGGAGTGCGGAGTGCTGACTGCTGAGGTCTTGCGAAACTCGAAACTTGAAACTCGAAACTGACATGGAACTCAGTACTCAGCACTCACTACTAGCATTTCGTTTTATGTTAAAGTTCCGTCCCGATGAAGCTTACCGTTCTCGGCAGCGGATCCACCGGCAATGCAGTTCTCATTGTTGCAGGCGAAACACGCGTTTTGGTTGACGCAGGTTTGAGCGCAAAAGAGATTTCGCGCCGATTGGCGATTGTCGGTGAGGACGTGCAACGATTAGACGCGGTGCTCGTTACGCATGAGCACAGCGATCATGCCGGCGGGCTGCGCGTTTTGCTGCGATCGGTTGATTGCCCTGTCTATATCTCAGGCCAAACCTACGAGGCTTTCGTAAGCGAACGTTCCATCGGAAACGAAGAACCTCGCAAGCGTGCCCGAGCGCTCCAGGGCCGTGTCGAATACATCGAATCGAGCAAGGACTTCCGGATTGGCGAGATAGACTTCCATCCATTCACGATTCCTCACGATGCCGTCGACAACTTCGGTTTTACAGCCACACATCACGGCACCAAGATCGCCACCCTCATGGACTTTGGACACATCACGACGCTCATTACTGAAAGGTTGAGAGGTTGTGCCGCGATCGTGATTGAAGCGAACCACAGTCGCGACATGTTAAAAGCCTGTGATGCCTATCCATGGGAGTTGAAGCAAAGGATTCTTTCGCGGCTGGGCCACCTTTCGAACGAGGATGTGGCCGATTGGCTGAAAGGTAGTTTCGACGGCGCCGCGGATTTCATTGTGCTCGCGCACCTCTCGCAACGGGCGAACAATCCATATCTCGCACAGATCACTGCTGAAGTTGCGCTGCAAGAGCGGTCTCCGCTTTTTCATACCGACACCAGGGTAAGTCTTTCCTTTCCCAAAGAGCCGACCCCCTGGATTGAGGTTTGACGAATCGATGACTGGCGGATCTCCTTTTTTAAAAACTTTCCCTAAACACCTGTTGTTGATTGTACTTGTGCCGATGTGGTGTGCCTGTGGTGCGAATACTGAGCGTCGTGGAGTACCGCCCGAAGTGCAGACCGAGATCACCACTCTCGGCGATGACCTGGCCGTTGAGCGATATGAAAAGATTTACAACGAGGCTTCAGATCTGTGGAGGCAGGATTCAGACCTTGAGCATTCCGCTGCTATGCTTAAGACGCTGAGGGAGAAACTCGGGACCGTGAAATCCAGGACCCTTCATACCGCGATAGAGCAGGAGAATTCAGGCGGTCCCTTGAAAGGCCGATCATTTACGATCACTTATCAAACTAACTTTGAACGTGGTGAGGGCATGGAGACATTTACTCTGGTGGAACGGGATGGCCGCTGGCGGTTGGCCAGGTATCGCGTCAACTCCACGGAGCTCAAATAAAGTTTCGAGTCCAGGTTTCTATTCTCAAGTTTTCGTTATTATTGAACAACTGACTTGGAGCTGGAAACCAAGCTGGAACTCGAAACTAGAAACTTCCCTTCATGATTGACCGCTACACACTACCCGAAATGGGCACGCTCTGGTCTGAGCAGTCGAAGTTCCAGAAATGGCTGGACGTTGAGCTGGCTGTCTGCGAAGTGCACGCGGCGAGGGGAACGATCCCACGCGAAGCACTCGATGAAATCAGATCTCGCGCTGCTTTCTCAGTCGAAAGAATCGAAGAGATCGAGAAGACAACGAATCACGATGTCATCGCATTCACTACCAACCTCGCCGAGAACATCGGCCCGGCGTCTCGTTTTGTCCATTACGGTCTGACTTCGTCCGACGTGGTTGATACCGCCAATGCTTTATTGCTCCGGGACGCCAGCGATCTGCTGCTCGAACGAATCGATAAGCTGCGTGCGGTCCTGAAGCGACGCGCATTCGAGTTTAAGCAAACGCCGCAGGTTGGCCGCACGCATGGCATTCACGCGGAACCAACCTCGTTTGGACTGACGCTCACGCTTTGGCACGAAGAGATGCGCCGCCATCGTGACCGATTGGTCCGGGCCCGAGAAGCTGTTGCAGTAGGAAAACTCAGCGGCGCCGTGGGCGCTTTCGCGCATCTCGATCCCGTCGTGGAAGAACAGGTTTGTGCGCGATTGGGCCTGCAGTCCGCACCAGTGTCTACGCAGGTAATCCAGCGAGATCGCTACGCCGAGTATCTGTCCACGCTTGCCATCGTCGCTTCCACGCTCGAGAAGATCGCGTTGAATGTACGTCACTGGCAGCGCACCGAGGTGCGCGAGGCCCAGGAAAAATTCACGCGCGGCCAGAAGGGGTCGAGCGCAATGCCGCACAAGCGCAATCCAATCATCTCGGAACGGATTTGCGGGTTGGCTCGCGTGATTCGGGCGAACAGCCTGGTGGGTCTGGAGAATATCGCGCTGTGGCACGAGCGCGATATTTCGCACTCCTCCGCCGAACGCGTGGTTTTGCCCGATTCGAGCATTGCGCTTGATTACATTCTGCATAAAGCCACCTCTCTAATCGACGGCCTGGTGGTTTATCCGGAACGCATGCTCGAGAACTTGAAAGCCACACGTGGGCTAATCTTCAGCGGACAACTCTTGTTGGTGCTCACGAACCGTGGGGTTTCGCGCGAAGAGGCTTACGAATGGGTACAGCGAAATGCGATGAAGGTCTGGGACGAAGGAAGAGATTTCAGAGAGCTGATTAAAGCAGACCTGGAGATTAATGCGCACCTTTCCGCGGCAGACATCGAACGTGTGTTTTCGCTTGAATACTATCTGCGAAACGTTGGCGCGGTTTATGAGCGGGTGTTTGGTAACGGCGGGGATGGACAGTAGCGATGGGCGACGAAATCCCGCCGCCCATCTGTGGATGGCGATCTTTGATAGCTACTTGTTGACGATTTTTTCCGCCATGTTTCCTAAGATCGGAAGTTTGATCGTAGTGCCCTGGTAGGCTTTGATCGCGGTGAAAATTATCCCAATCAGAAACGCGACCGGCACGATCCAAACAACAGCCCAGATCATAAAAATCAAGATGGCAAAGAGTGCCCCGGCAGCGTCTCCAGCGGCAGCGGCAAGCGCGGCGCCTACGAACGTCAGGATGAACGCGACGATTATCAAGGTAAACATTATGATCGTGTTGGCGATGCCTACCAAAATCGACTGCATCGCGTGAAAGCGTACGAACCGATTCTCTTTCTCGATAAAAAAGAAGATCAAGCCGACAACCCAAATGTATGAAATTGCTGCCGCGACCTTGGGATCGATACCGAGGTTGGATTCTGGCGCCGGCGGTGTTGGCGCTCCTTGGGGGTTGACATAAGGTTGCTGGCCGGGAGGTGGATTTTGCATGGTCGGTTTCTCCTGAGATCCGATGGAACTGTTTCAGCCACGAGCAGCACGAACCAACTAATGCTTAGTTGATTTTGCTCGGGTCAGGCGCGAGATGTTATGACAGCCGCTACACATCGCGCAATGTTTTGCCTTAGTATTGGTCAGGAACACAAATAATGAAAGCGAAAGTTTATGTGAAGCTCAAGCCCGGTGTGCTTGATCCACAGGGGAAGGCCATCCAGCATTCGGTTGAACTGCTGGGATTTGATGGCATTGCCGACGTGCGTCAGGGGAAGTATTTCGAGATCGCGCTCGATAGCTCGCTCGGCGAGGAGGAGGCACATGACGCAGTTTCGCGCATGGCGCGCGAAGTTCTCTCGAATCCAATTATTGAAGACTATTCCGTGGAGATTGAGGCGTGAAATTTGGCGTCATAGTTTTTCCCGGTTCGAATTGCGATCACGATGCTTACCACGTGATCTCGAAACACGTGGGCCAGCCCGTGGATTTCATCTGGCACCGTGATATTGACCTGAGCACTTACGATGCGTTGATTATTCCCGGCGGATTCTCTTACGGCGACTATCTACGTGCGGGCGCGCTCGCACGCTTCTCACCCGTGATGGCGGAAGTGAAGAAGTTCGCCGACAGCGGTCGCTTCGTGCTGGGGATTTGCAACGGTTTTCAGATTCTGTGCGAGGCCGAACTGCTGCCGGGCGCGCTGATTCGTAATCGCGACCTGCACTTCATCTGCGATCACGTTTTTGTTCGGTGGGAAACATCAGACACGCCGTTCACCAATGAGGTGGAGCCGGGCTCAGTGTTAAGGCTGCCAATTGCACATGCCGAGGGGAACTACGTCTGCGACGACCTGACGTTCGCCGAATTGCGCGATCAGGGACGCATCGTCTTTCGCTACTGTGACGAAAAAGGAAATGTAACTGAGCAGTCGAATCCGAACGGATCGCGGGACGGTATTGCTGGAATTTGTAATCGCACGAAGAATGTTCTGGGACTGATGCCGCATCCGGAAAGGGCTTGCGAAGATTTGCTGGGATCAAGCGATGGCCGGAACATCTTCCGTTCGCTGGCAGCCACACTGGCTGCAGTAGCATGAACGCAAAGCCCATATCTTAAAAGCGCATCTTTATTAAAAAAATTAGGACGAGGCCCAAAACAATCTTTCCCCGAGTAGATTTTGAAAGAAGCTAAGACAAGGTGAAACTCCAGCCAATCAAGTCTAATCGAGGCGTTCTGGCTTTACCCCTCTGTTTCTGCTTTGTGATCGCGTGCAGTTCCGGCAATACGACCGGCAGCGTCAATGGCAACGCGTCCAACCCTAACTCGGCGGGCAGTCTCATCAACGAGATCTACCTCGCCAAAGACGATGCGGGCAAACCGGGTGACAAAGCCGAGGTCTTTGGCCCCGACGTCCGTACGATCCATTGCGCCGTCGAGTTGAAAGTGCCGGCACCTGGAACTAAGGTAAAGTTTTCCTGGTGGATCGTTAGTGCTGCCGGCGCGGAGAACGAAAAGATTAACGACTTCGAATACGTGGTCAAGGAGAACGAGGAGGTCGTTCACAGCAACCTGACGATCCCTAACACCTGGCCGCAAGGCAAATATAAGGTCGAGTTCTACGTCAACAACACACTGGAAAAGACAGTGAACTTTACGGTTGAGTAATCCAATCCTGGAAACCTTTTGATTGATATGAAACGTCTATTACCCTTCCTGATCATTCTTCTGGTGTTGGGCGGGGCTGTTGGTTCCGTCGTTTATTTCAAGAAGCAGGCAGATGCCCCACGGCCGGCCGCCATCGCAACCGGTTCAGGCACGACATCGGGCGGCGCAGCTACAGGAGCATCGACACCGGCGCGGCCTGCGGCTAACGAGCCTGGGGCCGATCCTCCGCACGCGGTTGGTCCCGCGAACGCGCCAGTGGTCCTGGAGGAATTTGGCGATTTCCAATGTCCTCCCTGCGCCGCGCTCCATCCCGAACTGAAGAAGATCGAGAGCAAGTATGGTTCGCGCGTAAGAGTTATTTTTCGCGAGTTTCCCATCCCGAATCATGAGCACGCGCTAGCTGCGGCTCGTGCTGCAGAAGCCGCCGGTATGCAGGGCAAGTTCTGGGAGATGCACGGGATGATTTATGAGAACCAAACTGCCTGGCACAAACTCTTTGACGTGCGACCTGTGTTCGAGGCATATGCCGCCCGCGTTGGTTTGGATGTCGAACGTTTCAAACGAGACATCGGCAGTTCAACGGTCGAACGGAGAATCTATCTCGATGGCAAACGCGCGCACGCCCTTGGCGTTAAAGGGACACCGACGCTTTTTCTGAATGGGCGTGAAGTGCCATTCGATTCACTTCCGGCAGAGAGGCTCAGCCCGCTCATCGATGCCGAGTTGGCGCGCACTCAAAAGTAAGCACCTTGCAGGCAAACCCGGATGAAATGGTACGAGCGCGTCCAGTAGGTATTTACTGGGCTGCGGCCGTCCTGGCGTTGGCAGGCATCGTTGATTCTCTTTATCTGACCATTCAACACATCACGGGAGAGAGCGTTCGTTGCACATTGTCAGGCTGTTCGGAGGTGTTGAGTAGCCAGTACGCTGCCGTCGGCGGGGTCCCGCTCGCTCTTATTGGCGCAATAGCCTACTTCACAGTCTTTAGTCTCGCGATCCTGGCGGCCTTCGGTTATGGATTTGCGTGGAAGTTGTTTTCGATTGTGGTGGGGTTGATGTTTCTGACAACGCTCTGGTTAATGTATTTACAGGCGTTCCTGATTGGTCACTTCTGCCAATATTGTCTAGTATCCGCTGCTGTTACCATCTGCCTGACAGTTCTGGCGTTGATCACCTTCCGACGACGATCAGTTAGCTTGTAGGTCTGCCCCTCGTTGGCGCCTACAGAAAGGAGTATCTGGCCGGTAGTGCCTGGCCTCCTTACTTGCCTCCCTCCGAAGTGGCTGTTAATCTTTCGTTTCCATTTCCAATCGCTCAATAAGGAGTTACTCGTCATGAAGAAGTCACAGGTTTCGCCGCTCTTAGCTCTTATTCTGACCGTCGGCGGTATCGCGTTTTCAGGAAGCGTTATCGCTGCGCCTGATGTTCCGGCGGCTCCGGCAATTGGCTCCACCATCGAAGACTTCAGTCTTCCGGATGCAGACGGCAAAGAACACACGCTCAACTCACTCAAAGGAAAGAACGGCAGCGTGCTGATCTTTGTTTCCGTGCAGTGTCCGGTTTCCAATGCCTATAACGAACGAATGGAAAAGCTGGCGCAGGATTATAAGGCCAAAGGCATTAACGTTATTGGCATCAATCCTAATACTAGTGAAACCGCTGACGCCGTTAAAGCACACGCGCTCGCGAACAAGTTAACGTTTCCCATCGTGAAGGATCCCGGAAATAAGATTGCCGACCGGTTGGGCGCCACAGTAACTCCCGAAGCTTATTTTCTCGACGCGAACAACAAGCTCATTTATCAGGGACGCCTCGATAACAGCCGCAATGGTGACTCGATAACCTCGAACGACTTGCGCGATGCGATGGACGCCACGCTGGCGGGCAATTCCGTCAAGACAACGATGGCCAAGGCATTTGGTTGCGCTATCAAGCGCGCTTAATCGAGTGACCCTCTTTTCAAAACACACTCTCCCGAAAATCGCCCCGAGTTTGCTCGCGGGCATTAGCCTTATCGCCTTGAGTTTCGCAGTGACCGCTCAGTCCAAACTGAACGGCGCTGCGAACTCTGCTTCACCAACAGTTCAATCCATAAATCTCGAAGGCTTGAAGACTCTGCTTAACCGGGACAAATCAGATCCGAAACCTCTGCTGGTTAACTTCTGGGCTACCTGGTGTGATCCGTGTAGGGAAGAGTTTCCAGACCTCGTAAAGATCGACAAGGACTATCGCGGCAAGGGGTTGGAGTTCGTCGCAATTTCGCTCGACGATGTCACGGAGCTCAAAACCGGAGTGCCGGAGTTTTTGCAGTTGATGCGCGCCACCATGCCCGTCTATCTGTTGGACGAAAACGATCCGGGGCCAGCAATCACGCTGGTTGATCCGAAGTGGAGTGGCGCACTACCGGCCACGATCCTTTACGACCATAAGGGAATCATTGTCTACAAACATTTTGGCCGCTTCCGTGACGCGGAGCTCCGGGCGGCGATCGAGAAAGCTTTGACGAATAAAGGCGAAAAGACGGTGCAGAGTTCCGCGGCGAGTCGCCTGTTTTCAGTTTCTAGTTTCTAGTTTCATTTCTAGTTTCAAGTTCCTAGTTTCTAGTCGATGAGATTTATGATTTGAGATCTGAATTTATTTGAATTTCAGATACTTGAGTCGAGAACCTGGCAGTTTTACGGCGGTGCAAAACTGGAGCGCTCGAAATCGAAACTTGAAACTCGAAACTTGAAACTTGAGACGTGAGACTTGAAACATAACCCAAAAACTCATCATCCAACCCCCTCCAATGCTCACTCCCGACGTCATCGCCGCTCACAACCTGACGCAGGATGAGTTCGCTCGAATCAAGGAGCTGCTCGGACGCGAACCATCGTTTGTCGAACTCGGGATTTTCTCGGTGATGTGGTCGGAGCACTGCTCCTACAAGTCTTCGCGCGTTCACCTGCGCCGCCTTCCCACCACTGGTGCGCAGGTCATTGTCCCTCCGGGCGAAAACGCGGGCGTCGTAGATGTGGGTGATGGCTGGTGCGTTGCATTCAAAATCGAGTCTCACAATCATCCTTCATTCATCGAACCCTTTCAGGGAGCTGCCACCGGAGTGGGCGGGATTCTGCGCGACGTCTTTACCATGGGGGCGCGCCCTATAGCTGCGATGAACAGTTTGCGTTTTGGTTCGCTCGATCACGCGCAATCTGGTCGTCGCAATCGCTCATTGTTAGCGGGGGTCGTGGCAGGCATTGCGCATTACGGTAACGCATTTGGCGTCGCAACCGTGGGGGGCGAAGTCGCCTTTGATGATGCCTATGCTTTTAACCCGCTGGTCAACGCGTTTGCGCTCGGACTGGTAAAGCAGGACCAGATCTTTTTCGGCAAAGCGACCGGCGTTGGCAATCCGGTGCTTTATGTTGGCGCCAGGACCGGACGCGACGGCATTCATGGCGCGACGATGGCCTCTGCTGAGTTTGATGAAGAGGCGCTCGAGAAGCGACCGACTGTTCAAGTTGGCGATCCGTTTCTCGAAAAGTTGCTGTTGGAAGCATGTCTCGAAGCAATGCGGAGTGGCGCGGTTGCCGGAATTCAGGACATGGGCGCGGCTGGTTTAACTTCATCATCATGTGAAATGGCAGCGCGGGCCGGTACCGGAATCGAGCTTGATCTTTCACTGGTGCCACAACGTGAAGAGGGCATGACAGCTTATGAAATGCTGCTTTCAGAGTCGCAGGAGCGCATGCTGGTTGTAGCCCACGCGGGACGCGAACGAGAGATCGTCGACATCTTCCGCAAGTGGGATCTTGATGCTGTCGTAATCGGACGCGTGCGTGAAGGCAACCGCATGCAGGTGCTTCACGATGGTGAGCTGGTCGCGGATATCCCGGTAAACGCGCTGACCGATGAAGCACCCGTTTATGAACGTCCCATGAGGCCGGGGCAAGTCTCAACCTCGCGGCCCGCGAGCGCACCCTCAATGTCCGGCATGCCGGCTACTGAAGCAATGTTCGAGCTGCTCGGCTCATTGAACATTGCTTCCAAACAATGGGTCTATCGGCAGTACGATCACATGGTGCGGACGAACACCGCGGTCTTGCCGGGAGCTGATGCCGCGGTGGTGCGAATAAAAGAGACTCGGAAGGCATTGGCCATGTCGCTCGATGGCAACGGTCGCTATTGTGCTGCGAATCCTCGCGAAGGCGCTAAGCTGGTCGTGGCCGAGGCAGCACGTAACGTCGTTTGCGTCGGCGCCCGGCCCATGGCGATTACGAACTGTCTAAACTTCGCCTCGCCCGAACGTCCCGAGGTTATGTGGTCGTTCTCAGAAGTCATTGATGGGATGGCTGAAGCCTGTCGGGCGTTCGCGACGCCAGTGGTGTCCGGCAATGTCTCGTTCTACAACGAGACGGAAGGTCGGGGAATCCTGCCGACGCCCGTAATCGGCATGGTGGGCCTGGTGGAAGACGTCAAGCGTGTGCTGCAGCCGGGGTTTAAAACCGAAGGTGACGTGGTTGCGCTTCTGGGTTCCACCGCGGACGATCTTTCAATCAGCGAATATGCAGTCACGGTTGAAGGTCAAACCACCGAGCAATTGGTTCACCACGGTCGCGTACCGCAAATTGATCTTGATCGTGAACGGGCCGTACAGGCCGCGTGCTTGGAAGCCGCGGAATCGGGACTGCTTCAGTCTGCACACGACTGCTCTGACGGCGGACTGGCAATCGCAGTGGCCGAGAGTTGTTTTGCGTCGCTGAATCGAGACGCGATTGGTGCCGAAGTGAATCTGACTGGGAAGCTATCTGAATCTAACCTGCTGTTTAGCGAAACCCCGTCGCGAATTATTATCACCTTTGTTGAATCCAACACCGAGATGATTCAGGCGATTGCGGAACGAGCAGGCGCGCCGCTGTTTCTACTCGGACGAGTTGCCGGAAGCGAACTCCGCATCTCGATCAACGGCAAATTAACTGTGGCTGCTCAAGTCGCACAACTTGAAGAATCCTGGCGCAGTGCGCTCCCTCGCAAACTTCAGGCGGAGGCAATGGCTGCAAGTAGAGAGTAGCGCGTGGTCGGTTCTCAGTGTTTGGTGATTGCGAGTCCACCCTGAACCAGGAATAGAAGCAAAAGACCAAAGGCCAGGACCAAAGACCCAACACCGACAACTGAGTACGGACAACCGACCACCCCTCATGTCGAGCATGCACCCTGTCATCTATCTAAACAAAACCATGGTTGAGGCGACCAGGGCGCGAGTTGCGCCAGTGTCGTCGGCAATGCTTTACGGCCGTGGTGTCTTTACCACCGTCGCCATCTACAGCGGTAGACCTTTTCTTTGGCCCGCCCACTGGGAGCGGCTGTATCAAGGCGCCGAGCGTTTGAGCATCGATCGCTCAGGTCTGACTGAAGCCGGGATCGGAAAAGCCGTTGAGAAACTAGTCACAGTTAACGAAGTGGAAACTGGTCGGGCTCGCGTGATTCTGCTGGCCCGCGAAAACCGCGATTTTTGGCGGCCCGCCCGTCCTGGTTCAAGGCAGACCGACCTGTTAATCATGACCGCCGATCAGCAGCAGATTCGAGCGGCTGGTCTGTCACTCGCCGTCTCACCTTATCGGACCAACTCTTCCTCACCGCTGGTGGGAATCAGAAGCTTGAACTATCTGGATCATGTTTTGTCCTGGGAAGAGGCGCAGGTAAGGGAGTTTGACGAAGCCATCATGCTGAACGAGCGAGGTGAGATCGTTTCAGCAACGATGGCAAACATCTTCTGGGTTGGGGATGGGACCGTTCATACGCCCACGATGAACACCGGTGCGTTTCCCGGAGTCACTCGGGGCACTGTCATGGACCTGGCAAAGAAGATGTTTATTCCGGTGCTTGAGGGAGTGTACGAGTTGAGTGATCTGGCTGACGCAGACGAAATCTTTTTGACCTCCGCGAGCCTGGGAGTCGGGTTGGTGACTACTTTCGACTTTCGCCAATATGCAATTGGGCCTGATAACCTCGCAACGCGACTGCGAAGCGCCTTCCAAATGTTGACGGGTCAACATTCCAGTACTGAGTGCTGATGTACTGAGTTCCACCTCCGAGTCTCTGGTTCAATTCACAATTGCGGTATCAATAATTCGAACCAGGAACTGGGATCAGTTTTTGGAATTCAGTACTCAAAACTTCTTACTTCCGAACGAGCACTACTGGAGACTGATCTGCTGCGCGGATCTTCTCAAAGAAGTTTCGCACCGATTGATACTGAGCGGCCGGAATCGTGGCCGCGCGTTGCGCTAGCGCGCGCACGAAGATCAACTCGCCATCCTTGACCTCATAGCTGGTTTTGTAAGAGCCAAACGAGGTTTCCACCTTGAGCGCATCGGGTAGTTCATCAACTTGAAAGCCGTCCGGAAGCTTCACCTTTACCGTCTCCGTAAACGCGCGCGAACCAAGCACTACCGGATGCGTTCTAATTGGGTCTGTAAGAAACAGCGACTCGCGGCGCGAAACGATAGCCGGATTGAAAACCAGCAATCGGTTCTGCATTAGTTGGCCATACGCCGAAGCGGAGAAATCGAGATCCAGGTCAAATCGTCCTTCGACGTGGTCGTCCACCGGTGCGACCCGAGACACTTTCGCAGTTGTAGCGCCGCGAGTAATCCACGCCTCGATCATCTGTTGGTAGCCTGAGCCTGAGAGTCGTTTAAACAACGCACGTTCCATCACCGCACGTTGTCCCGTCGAACGTTCCGTTATGGACGCCGTGATTGCGCCTTCAGAAGAAAGAACAACTCTGGCTTCGCGCGACATCTGACTGGACTCGGGCGGTATTACCGGCATTCTTGTTAAGGTTCCTGCTTCGCCGGCAATGATCAGCGCCAAACTGCCTTGTTCCTCGTCAGGAAGGTCGCCAACCGGGGTGTGCTCATCGGTCGCATCAAAGATCAACAACCGGCCCAGCGCCGGATGCTCAATGACGGTTGGCAAGTTAATTTCAGCACCTACCTTGATGGCGATGATGCAATGATTGAATTGGCGTGGTGAAACCCACTCCTCTTTAACAAAGGTCGAATCTCCGGAGTAGATCGCAATGGGATAAGCCGTGATGTCGAGCACTTTCAACATTGCACGCATCAGGTTTGCTTTGTCCTTACAGTCGCCGTAGCCCTTCGCCAAAACTTGCGCAGCGGCGTGCGGTCGATAGCCGTTACCACGCCCAATTCCGATGTCGATGGAGATGTATTGGAGTCGCTGGACAAACTGTGCAATCGCGCGAACCTTATCGAGCTCAGTCCTGGCATTGGCTGTTAACTCGCGCGCCCTCGCGGCCACGGTTGCATCCGGGACCGCCTGGGGATCGTGTAACTCTGTGGCCCAGCGAGAAACTTGCGTCCAGGTTTCGAAGGCTCTGCGGCCACCACCCGATCCACTGTCAGGCTGGAAATAGTTGATCGCGATTCGCGGGGCGAGATTGTTTACATGGGGACTGGCAGCTTCGTGGCGAATCGGTGCGAGGTCTCGCAGTTCCCAGGTATAGGTGGAGCCGCTAATTGCCGGCTCAATCCGGGCGCGATTGAACGTCACACTGTTAGCGCGCCATCCTTCTGGAAGCGCCAGGCTATAGCGTGAAACCAGCGTCGGCAAACGGCTTTGAAACAGCCAAACGTCCTGGTTGAATAGCGGGCGCTCCTCACTAATTGATTGATAGCCAAAAACGCTACCTGTGTCTGCCTCGTTGCTGGCGTTTATGGATTTAACTCTGAACTCATCGTAGATGTCGTTGGGATCTGAAATGCGATCGACAACATCACCCTTACCATACTTCCTGATGTTTCCGGGCTCGCGGATCAGCCAGGCTCGTAGCTCTCGGATTTTGCCACTGTTCGTCAAATAGAGTTCATCCGCGCTTGCGAAAATTCTGCCATCGCGCGTCAAAATGCGAATGGCGAAAGTGGTGACTGTGGTGAGCCGACCATCCAAACCAACAGTCACCACCTGTTCGTCGTGAAGGACCACCGCCGGAATATCTTTGTCATAGCTCGGGGCTTTCGCGGCTGCGGCCTGTAACAGCCAGGACGGCGCCTCATCCCCGGGGGTTGCTGAAACAGTAAGACAAGCACTGCAGACCACCACGCAGAGAGCAAAGGTTCTTAAATACATTCAAGTACTCCTGATTGACAATTGTGAGAAGCGTTTTTCGGAATCGATCCTGCTAGTTCGTTGGCTGCTTCAGCGTGATTGTATGGTTGTCCTGCTTGTGCACCTGATCGAAAAAGGTCTTCAGCTGTTGGTAAGAAGAATCAGGGGGGAAAAAGATGTGGCCACCGCCGCCAAAAAAGAAGTTGCGCTTGTAGACCAGAGTTCGCTTATCAGCGGTAGCCGACAACCCCGGTTTGTACTCGCTGATTATGCCGCCGCTAATCGAGGTCGGAGCATCAACGCTGTCGAATTCGTAGCCAGGCGGCAGTAGCACGGTTACTTCGTCGCTCTCGGACCATGGGTAGTGAAAATAGACTGGGTATTTGCGAGCACTTGCCGAGAAGAGCGGCGACACACCGCGTTGGAAAAACGCTGGTTGAAAGAACAATCGTTTGCCCGTGCGTTGAGCATAGCCCGGCACCCGCAAATGAAACATGTAACTAATAGGTTTCACGGGATCGTTAACGTTCTCAATCTTGAGATTCGATATCTCTGCGGTACTCATTTGCGCTTTAATCTCACTGCGCAGGCTGTCTTCGCGTTGCGAGGGTGAATAGTCGTCGTTCTCCTCTTTCCGCTCGACACCGAGGTGTCCGATAAACTCCATCTGCACGTCGCCTTCAAGAGCCCCTTCTTCGTCGAGTTTCAGGGTTGCAGTGCGCTTTACGCGCGACTTGTCGGGAGGTGAAAGCGGAGTGCTGACCCAGACTGGCTGCTTCGAATCCGTCACCAGAGACTCCTGCCCCTCTTCCTGCCAGCGCAACATCCCGGCAGTAAGGTAGTTCGTCCCCGGGTCATAGAACTTCCAGGTTTCCCCAAATCGGACGGCAATGCTCTTCGGACTGAGGAAATAACTGTTCGGTATGTTCTTATCAAAAAACATGTCGCCACGGTCGGGCGCCAGCACTACGCTGGCTTCCATTCCGGAAGCTGTCACCAACGCCGCGAACAACATATTGATGTCAAACCACGTGCCGACGCCACGCTTCAGTGTGTTAGCGGGCGATTTATTTTCTTTCAGCTTTTTCCGTTCCTCAGGGGTTAAGCCGGCTGCATCGTCGCTGGCATTCTTAATTTTGCTCCGGCAGAACTCATACAATCGGGCGATCTTCTCTTCATCTGTTTGCGTTCCATCGGTCGCTTCAGCCGCCGTCCGCTTGATATCGTCGTTGACCTTAATGAGGTTTCTCGATTCCTCAAAATAACGCTTTCCGAGATCGTGCCAGTATTTCTGCGGGATAAGCTTTTCGCCCTTATCGTAATAGATCAGCATCCACGTTTTGATTTGGTTCTCAGGCGGCATGCGTGACTCTTCGTGCATGCTCGGCATATTTAACATCGTCGTGCTGTGAAATCCGTTTGCCTCTTTTTTGAAGGGGGAAGTCTCTCCGTGAAGCGTCAGCGAGCGCATTCCATAACCCTGATATGGGTAAGGCTTAATGAAATAAGTAATGCGCTGGACCGGAATGTCTCGCTGAAAGTCGAGCCGGACGTAGTTGGCGTTCTGATTGACTCTGACCTCGCGCCAGCGATATTCGATGATACAGCCCGGTTCGATGCCGGGAATTGCGAACGACTTTGCTTTGAATTTCACGCCGCTGGTTTTTACGATAGTGCGTTCGAAGATGTCTTCCTTTTTTAGCTCCACGATCGTGCCATCAGCTTTTATCGTACGTGCCGAAATGTCTTTCACCTTCGTTTCAAAGCGAAGAATCTTGCCGAAGGGAATGTCGATCTTGCTCTGGGCCTCGCGACCTCGCTCTGTGAACACCTTAATGCGGAGATAGTGGGTGAAAATCAGATCGCCTTGCTCGTCGTCGTCGATTCTGACTTCCCAGAAAAGGGCTTCGGCATCAGCGTCTTTTTCCACGGTAGCCGTTTTTAGGGTGAGATGCGTCGAATCGAGGGTTTTCCAATCGTCGCCCGGAGGCATCGCGATCGCGACGAACGAAAGACACATCAACAGAGTCAAAGCATAGAGAAGGCGAGGTAAGCTCATGATTGTGACCTTTCTAAGAGGTTCGACCTTGTTCAGGCCAGGTTGCGAGTGTCTGATGCGAGGGCGTTTGGGTAATCGCCCCCTCTTGGTTCGAGGTCTTAGGTCCAGGGTGAGTGTAAACCAGCTTCCAATTGCGTTCAATAGGAACAAAGGCGTTGCGTGCAGTGGTCAGAATCGTCTTTTACTACTCCTGCAGCATAGCGGCAGCCCATAGGCAGGATCATCCGGCGCCCGACGATAACACCCGACATACATCTCAGGAGACAAGGTTGATGAGAACCAAGCTGAGTGCGGTCGGGTGCATACCGTTAGGCGATTGGAAGCAAAATCAATCCTGCAGCATCCGCCAAGCCCAGTGTTCGCCGCAGTAGCAGGTGGCGCAGCCGGGGCAGTAAAAGATTGAGACATCCATTTGGAACTCGTGCAGCGCTTGAATATCGCCAGCAAGAATGAGAATGCGGATGCGCTCAAAATCCTCAGCGCCAACTGGCAAGGTAAGGAGGCCCATAAAGCTGTGTCGGGCGATCTCGCCGCCATCACCGCGCTCGACGAGCGCTACGCGCCCCGCTTCATTATCGCAACTGGCGCAGACAAAGCTGTGCTGGGCCAAGGGAGTTGGCGCCGCGGGCATGTCAGTGGGCATAACCAGAACCTCCCCTCACACTAATATGAAAATCGCCTAACGCTGATGCTATAAAGCGGCGCCTTGCGAACGAGAGCGGTTAAACTCCCAGGGTGTGTGATCGTAAAAGGAGGCAACGGTGCCGCGCGCGTCGAACCAAGGGATCCTGTTATCAAACGTGAGAGGAAACACAGGAAGCCCGGCACGAGGCCGGGCTTCGGTGTGGGCGCCGTATTCGAATTTGGACTACTTCGGCTGGCGGCGCGGCGGTGCCACGTCCAAGGTCGAGGCTGCGGGGGCCGAGTTCTGAGTTGGCAAGGCCAGCTCAATCCGATTCTCCGACGGCCTGCACTCGACATCAGTCGCCACGATGCGAACATTACCGGTTTCTTTGTGAACGCAAGCCGGGATACTTTGCGTCGAGCAAACCTCGCTGGCCGCTTTGATAACGTCGAAGCAGGGATTGACGCTTTCCCCTTCATACGTGATGGTGAAGCAGTCGCTCACCGTGGCCCCCAAAGCGGGAGAAGGCACCGTCACTGCGAATTCAAATGTTGCATACGTGTACTCGCCGCTGTCGTATACGTCAATCTGGTTGGGAGTGGTAAATGCATAGCCGAGGTTGGTGATCGTCGGCGTGCTGATGCCGCCGCCATCATCCACGACCGTGAAGAAGTAGTGATACGTCAACTCCTCCGTGCAGGACGGAAAAGTGATCTCCGCGTTGGTCGCGATGATCAGGTCGGCTTGTGCGTGGGCCGCACGAGAAGATCCCAGCACAAACAGGATCGCGAACACTAGGAGCGACCTTGTAAACAAGGACAGGAAAGTCTTTGATCTCATGATTCTCGTTTCCTTTTCTATGGGGTTGTCCAGATCAGCGCTAGCCTAGGCCGCACGTTGCTGGCGCGTTTGTTATTTTGCGGCGGGGATTCTAGCTGATTAGAGGAGAGTACATCAATAACCAAATTGACTGCCCGCTGACACTTGTGTGAGTGTCACTGAAGTCTACTCATCCTCACCTATGCAACAACGCCTTGCCGCCACGCGACTACTCACCCACGAATCACCCATCTGGAGCCATGGTGAAATTATCCCGCCTTGCGGAGTTCCGCTCACGGATGAATCACCTTGCCGTCAGTATCCAGCACTCCGGCCTTGAGCCACTTCTTAATGAGCCGCAGCAGGCTTTGGTCAGCGATTCTCAAGGACAAGAGCATGCTATAGCGCCGTCAGCTGCCAGGCTTTCGTTAGGTAGCGTTCCGTGATTCGCCGCGAGGTCCTCGCACCTCGTAACTGAGCTCCACCATGCCGCTCTTGTAGGCTTTGATCTCCGCCAGATGGAGGGCGATGTCTCTGTCGAGCTTCTCGAAGAATGGGATCCCCTCACCTATCAAGATCGGCAGGATGGAATAGCGAACTTCGTCGGCTAGCCCGAGACGAAGGCATTCGCCGGCGACCATTCCACCCCCAACAAACCAGATCGTTCGGAACGTGGGCCGTAGGCGGCCATTCACCAACTGCGGGAGATCGCCTGAGTAGAACTCGACGGTATCCCGGGTCCGCGGCAGCTCGCGACTAGTGAGGACGAAGGTGGGCTTGTCGCCATACGACCACCCCAACGCTTTGGCTTCAAAACTTAACGCGGTCTCATAAGTTCGCGAGCCCATGACGTAGCAGTCGATCGTCTTGAGGAACGCCTCGACGAATCCTGGGTCCATGGTATGCCCGCCTGCGAATTCGTCAGAGGTTTCGAGCCAGTCGACGCGCCCGTCCTTTCGAGCGATGAAGCCGTCGAGGCTCGCCACCATGTGAATCGTTACGCGAGAATCACTGTTTGCCATCATGTCGCCCTAACGCCGTGCGGCAGCTAGCAGGACTGCTCGGACCGCCTCCGATTGCGTCCACCTAACGGCCCACATCAGCGGGGCCGCACCGAACACTCAAAAAACCATTCAAAACTCGCTTCGCGGCCTCCGCTGGAACTGTGCTTGGGTCAACGTCAGCATTACCTGCGCCGGTGAGTATGTCGGCCTCGAGGAAATCGACAACGGAATTGGAACCTGTATTTGGACCACTGAACTCGGTCGTCTCAGCGAAGAAAAGATGCGCATCGAAGATGCTTACGGCAGCTGGCGCCATAAGAAAAAACAAAAACTGTAACCCATGTCCCCGGACTTGTTTGTTACCTATGTCCCCGACCGTTCATTTCGTTGAGTTGCGGATAGCGACGCTTGGTGTCCAGGATCGATCGCGCTACCAACGTCTTTAGGACCGTCAGATCGACGTTAGCCAGGCGCCTGATGTAGACACATACCTTCCCAGTCTTGTGCTTTCCCAGCTTGGCCAACAAGACGTCACGACCTTCGAAACCCTCAGCGATGTAAACAACCAACTCACGTCCCCGCACGGCAAACGCAGCGAGAGCCGAATCGCCTTCGTGA
>JBGTOA010000005.1:0-8130 GCA_041742785.1 Pyrinomonadaceae bacterium
CTGAAACTAGGTTTTACCGAAGATCTGCTTTTGACTACGGATGAGGGGTATCGGCTGGTAGAGGCTCGTGTTACTGAGGGCCGGACGGCCCCGCTGGAACAGAACATGGTGCTTGTCGAGGTCAATCGCATTCGTTCCATTAAAGAAAACAATCAGGGGAAGGTAGAAGTGGCACTGCTTGAGCTGCGTAACCTTATAGGCATGCGTCCGGAAGATCCATTGCGGTTGCGTGGAGACCTGGACCACTTGATCGAACCCTTGCCTTCAATCGCCATTTCGACAGAAGTGGCGTTGCGCACACGTCCCGACTTGCAAGCGGCGCGTGCGTTGGAAACCCTGGCTGAAGCACGCATAGGGCAAGCACGCAGCGAAGGAAGAATCGACGCAAGCGTGACGGGCAAATATGAGTTGATGAATTTTGGCTTTCCCCAGTCGGGTTTCAATTCCAGCGGACAATTGGTCCCGATCCAAGGCAGGTTTCATTCTCTGGCGGTCGGCATCACTCTCGATCTCCCAGTTCGGAATCGCAATCAAGGCGCGATCGCAACCGCCATCGCTGAGAAATCTGCCGCAACACAGCGCCGAGAGTTTGCCGAGCTTACGGTACGGCGCGAGGTAGCCTCCGCCTTCGCCCGTTACCAAAGCGCTGCACGGGCTGCGGAAATTTATCGAGTTGGCGTGCAGGGACAAGCAAACGCTAATCTCGAGGTAGTTCGACAAACCTATGAACTCGGCTCCAAGAATTTGCTTGATGTCATTGCTGAGCAGAGACGTTTTATTGAGGTGCAGACGGGATACATCGACGCACTGGTAAACACCTATCAGGCACGCGTTGAAATTGAACGCGCGACCGCTTCCTCCAACTTGGTTAAGAGATGAGCAATACCACTGAAGAAGAACCCGAGAAAGGCGCTGCTCCTGAGTCTGACCCAAATGTAAGTGTGAGGTCCGTCTCCCAAGAGGTCAGCACGCGTTCGACTGGTCGCCGGACAAACCGAACCGCGGTTGTGGCAATCGTCGCAGTTGTCGCTATCGCCGCAGTTTTAATCCTGGTTTGGGTCTTGTTCTGGCGACCCCGATCGAGTGGCGCAGGGCGACCGGTACCCACACCGCGCAACGTTGGCGTCGAACAGCCAGGTTTAACTGCACCCTCAACCGAGGAAGCGACCATCTCCATCGACCCCGAAGCGGCGACGCGCGCCGGTATCAAGACTGAACCGGTTGGAGAAGCGGTGGTTGCTGGCACTGCTATGTCGGGCCAAGCCTCAACTGGTGTCGTTCAAGCTAACGCTTATCGCACCACTCCAGTGGTCTCACTTGTTGGGGGCATCTTGCGCCAGGTAAATGCTGAGTTGGGTCAGAGCGTAGGCCGGGGACAGACGATGGCTGTTGTATTCAGTGACGATCTCGCGATGGCCCAGTCTCGTTACCTGAATGCCGTGGCAGAACTGGACGAGCATCATAAACACCATGTACGCACAGTTCGGTTGGTTGAAATTGGCGCAGCGAGCCGAGAGGAACTGGAACAGGCAACCACTAAACTGAAGACGGCGGAGTCGGAAGTTGCGTCACAGCGTCAGCGGCTTATGTTGTTGGGGCTGACCACGGGACGCATCGCCCAACTGAAAACATCCGCTCAGGTTAATTCTCTAGTGAGTCTGCCCGCGCCGGTTTCCGGTACAGTCATAACTCGAACGGCAAACCCCGGTGAAGTAATCGCGGCTGACAAGGAGATTCTTCGCATCGCTGATCTTTCCAGCGTTTGGGTGATGGGCCAGGTCTACGAGAAGGATCTCGGGAAAGTGGTCGTTGGGAGCGGTGCGAGCATAACAAGCGACACGTATCCCGGACGGGTTTTCCGTGGACGAGTGTCTTACATTGATCCTACGTTGGATCCTGCTACACGGACAGCACAGGCGCGAATTGAACTGGCAAACCCCGGCCAGTCTTTGAAAGTTGGCATGTTCGTGAACGTAGCATTCATGACACTCGGAGGAGCAGAAGCTACGACGCCTGTGATACCGAAGGGTGCGGTACAAAACATCAATAATCAGCAGGTCGTGTTTGTAGAAACCGCGACTCCAAACACTTACGCAATGCGCCCCGTA
The DNA here is from genome assembly GCA_041742785.1 of Pyrinomonadaceae bacterium. Classification (GTDB taxonomy): domain Bacteria; phylum Acidobacteriota; class Blastocatellia; order Pyrinomonadales; family Pyrinomonadaceae; genus PSRF01. The sequence goes on from JBGTOA010000005.1 coordinate 2,109, forward strand.
AAGCTTGGCCCTGAGGTGAAAGCTCAATATCCGGTGCTTGAAGGCTTAATCGTTGGTGAACGTATTGTTACCGAGGGAAGCTTTCTACTAAGGGCTGAGTGGCTGAAAACCAAACAGGTTTCGCCGTGATGCTTATGCTGGTTGGTTGGAAAGTCGAGAACCGGGGCTTGTTGCACTTAATACCTCACCTTCCGTTTTGAATAGCTGACAGGGAAGACCCGCCACGAAGAGCTTCCATATGAGGACTGTTTTGCGACCGCAGAAAGGATCGAGTAATTCTCCTTATCAGCCGAGCAAAGTGTTCCGGCATAGTTCTGACATCGTGGGACACGAGCAGTCTCCCCTCGTCGGCAGCAATCGCCAGTACGGTCGCGTCATTCAGACCAGTGAGAGCCTCATGAGCTGTCCTGAAATCAATAAGTTGGCTCGCGGCGTCTGAGGCCCGCGATGACGGGTCGGCGCAGATCGGCATCTGCTTGAACCCGAACCTTCAAGACCGACTCATGATTAGAGGATATATGGACCTTTTGAAGGTTCCAATAAACGGAGCGGGTGAAGACTGTTGTCGGGCAAGTACTCTATTCGATATTTAGCTGACAAGAGTTGATTCTTGATCGGGATGTACTTCGTCCGACATTGCTTGTTTGTATCCTGCTTCGACCGCTTGTTCTACTGCCTTTGCGAAATCACTCAAATCTTCGTCAGTGTGGTTGACGTAGATTTGAGCTGTTGTCTTGGGATCCTTGTGGCCCAGGGCGTTTGCGATGTCTAAGAGGTCGACCAGTTTCTTTACTCGAGTTCCGGGTGTGTGGCGAAGGTCGTGGAAATGGAGGCCGACGTCGGCGAGTCCTGCGTCCTCTAGTGCTCCTGCCCAGGCTGTTCGTACGTTGCTTGAGATTCCGAATACTAATTGATCCGAAGGCTTTTCTCCGGAGCGCAGAACCTTAAATGCTTTCTTGGGAGGATTGGTGATGATATCCAAGAGTGCTTCTCGAACTCGTGTTGTCATTTTGGCGTCGCGGGTCTGTTTATCTCCACCTTGGTCTTTGTAGTTGAGCAGTCCGTTGATGGTGCCAGTGCCGGTGAAGTCGATTTGGGGTTTAGTTAAATGGATGAGCTCGCCGAAGCGCGCGCCAGTGTCGACGGCAACAATGATAAGGGCTCGAAGGTGTCTGCGATCTTCTGTTTCGCACGCCCTCAGTAATTTGATCTCCTGATCGAAGGTTAAGAATAGACTTCGTTTTTTACGATCGCTCGATCTAATGATTTCGTTCTTTCGTGCAAACTCGAAAGGATTGTTCTTAATCCACTGGTTACGTTTGGCCTCATACAGCATCGCGCGAAGTGTGGTGAGTTCGCGGGCGACGGTTCCGGTACTAATATTGATCCGCGTATCGTTAGGACCTCTCCGCGTAGAACGAAGGCGATGAGAGCGATATCGTTTGAGATCGGCAACTGAAATTTCTTTCAGCTTCTTGGCTTTGAAAAACTCTCGGAAGTGCTTTAGGTGTGCTTTGTAGGTGCTTACGTCTCTAATGCCTGACAGCCTTTCGCCGGCGTCGTTGTATTCTGCCTCCACGTAGATTTCGGTTTCGCAGTAGTCGGCCAATTGGGCAAAGGTCACGATGTTGGTGTCTACGGCTTTTGGACCACGGTCTTCGAGCTCGTTGCGGAGAATTTGGAGTGCGTCTCGGGCGGCGCTCTGTGTTTTTCGTTCGCGGTGTTTGAACTTTCGTTTACCGTGTTCGTCGTAGTAGCAGAGAACTCCGTCGTAGACGAGCTTGCCGTTGCGTTTACGTTTATAGACAGCTTCCGTGAATCTCATTGGAGTTGTTTCCTATTCGGATGTAGTTGAGGATTGGCCTCCACGTGGATGGGTGGAGAGGAGCTAAAACGACTGTAGCACAGAAGCAAATTGAATTGTGCGGGTAATTGTGCGGGTGGGCGGCGAAATATGATATAATGCCCAGTATTGTTAGGGTAAATAAGGGTAGAGCACTGCGTTGACACGGTAGGGGTCTGGGGTTCAAATCCCCACGCGCCTACCATCTTTATTGAGTTATTTCGTTACTTTCGTCCTTCCTTCATCGTAGCCGTCACAATTTGGCAGACTTTTGGCAGACTCTCAAAAATTTGAAGAGATTTTGTAAGTCTTTGTTGTCGTTTCGCCGTCAACCAACCAACCCTCCTTTCCTGCCCCTCTTTCTGGATACCTTCATCCGCGGCGAAGCTAGTCTGCTTGAGCGGTGAAGGCTGTTCGAGCATTGCAACGACCATCACCATCGCCCAAGTCGCATGGGCATAGCCGGGTGTCATTCGTGACACTGCGCCGAATCCGATCATCGGGTTGCATGTCCGAACAAGGCGGAAATCACATAGTTCTCTCTCTCGAGACAGACCAGCCCCTCAGCCTTCGCCTATAGTAGAACTCGCACAACTTCAACAGAATTTACAAAGAATCATTCGTGGCGCCAATTAAGACAGCTGATACCCAAACGAAGATCTCGTAACGGGTTTCGCTTGTCGCTGATAAATTGGGCCAATAGATCACAAATTTCAACGGGAGGAAACAGGGAAGTGAACTCGGAATCGAAACTCAGCAGTGTTGGCATCATCGGTGACTCTCCCGCGATGCGCCTGCTTGCTCGTCAGATCGAAACGGCCGCTGGTTGCGATCTAACTGCGGTCATAACAGGTGAATCGGGAACCGGCAAGGAATTAGTGGCTCGCGCGCTACATCGACAAAGCGCCCGCGCCGGCATGCCATTCATTTCCGTTCACTGCGGCGCCATTACCGAAACTTTGATGGAGTCCGAACTATTTGGGTATGAACGCGGAGCCTTCACCGGCGCTAACCAAAGACGTAAGGGGCTATTTGAGGCCGCGCACAACGGCACCATTTTTCTCGACGAGATCGCCGAGATGTCTACTGCTTCGCAAGTAAAGCTACTACGCGTATTGCAGGAGGGTGCTGTGCGGCCGGTGGGTGCACACGCAGAGATTCAAATCGACGTACGCGTGATTGCGGCCACTAATCGAAACCTTGCGCGCGAAGTTGCCGCAGGTCGATTCCGGGAGGATCTCTTTTATCGCATTGCGGTGCTGGCCATCAACACACCGCCTCTGCGAGATCGCACATCAGACATTCCATTGCTCATGCAATATTTCCAACATCAGACAGAGCAGAAGATCAAATCGACCGTGTCGCGGAGAATCGAAGACGACGCCATTGATGCTCTCTTTGATTACCCCTGGCCCGGCAATGTTCGTCAGCTTCGACATGTGGTAGAGAAACTGGTGGTCGGCACCTTGGGAGACTCACTCATTAACGCAGACGCGGTTCGCCGCGCCCTCGACAACCATCCTCACGTTGTCTTGTGCTCAACAAATGGTCGCTGGCCATTCGCCGCCTACACCGAGGGTGATTCCCTGGATGATTTTCTTGACCATGCCATGCTGGATCTTTATGACATGTTGCGGGGAAAGACGGGCAGCCATTCCGAAACTGCCCGCCAACTGCGAGTTAACCGCAGTTCTTTTTATCAACGCCAGGACCGTGCTCGTCGAAGACTCTATCTTTCGACCGTCAACGAGGCCGCGGCAAGCATTGTTTAGGTTATTGGGCTGTCTGGTTGCGCATGGGTAAGCAACTAAAAAGGGTGCGTGGATTCATGAAAGCGACCTTTGGGGTTTTGCAGTTCAAGTTCCAAGAACGCAGGGCAACTAACCAAGAGGTAGAGTTATCAAAGCCAACGCGAGTGATAGTTCGCAAGTTTGGTTTTCAGAAAACTGCTTGACAGGCTCGGTGGTCTTGTCTTATACAAGACAGTTCGCGCGACTGTCATGTCGCGCACGGTGAGGAAGAAACTTCAATGATGACGAGCAGGACATACAAAGAACATTCGACGAAATGGCAGCCGTGCGCCGCCATGTATACGGTCGTCTGTTCATTAGGTCTGAGCTTGGCGTCGGTCTCATTGCGGACCAATATTTTTGGCGGCAGACTCGGACAAGAGACGTCCATAGATAGCCGTCATATCAGGCAATAATTCGCGGGAGCGGCCTCCCGCTCCCAAATCTCAAAGCAAAATCGCGAGACTTGTAAGGAGCGGGCAGCTTCCCTGGGAGGCTTAAAGCCCCGCTCCTTTTGTTTTTTGACAATTGAAGTACCTTTTTGCGAGATGAAGGCAGGGAGCCTTCAGCGGATGACAACGCCGTCGCTTGTCGAGAGTCCCGAGCGTCGCCATCCTCAGGAGAAGTGTGCCTCGAAGTGTGTTCGCGGTACGTTTCTCTCTGCCTTCATCTATTTTTTAGCATAACGAATTTCATTTTGCATGTGTGGCTGAGCAGCAAAAGCACCTGACTGTAAATCAGGCGTCCGGAGTGACTTCGTAGGTGCGAATCCTACCGCATGCACCAGACTCTAATTCAGGGATGTAGGCTAACCGGCAAACCATCGGTCTCCAAAATCGAGATTCTCGGTTCAAATCCGAGCGTCCCTGCCAAACTTTAAGGAAGGCCCGACAGTAGAGTGAGTCAAACAGTCTTGAAAACTGCGGCGGCTAATCACCGTGTACGGTTCGACTCCGTAGCCTTCCACCATTTTGGAGATGTCGCCTAACTGGCATGGCAGCACCCCGCTAAGGTGCCGGGAGAAATCCTGTGAGCGTTCGAATCGCTCCATCTCCGCCATTGCCTGAGTCCGAATCGTAGACCTTGCAGCGGGTAGGTTCGGTGCCAGGAAAGACGGGTCGCTGACTCCTTGCCGAGGATGCCCGTACCAATTCGGACCTGTAGCTCAGCGGAATCAGAGCGCGACTCTGCGAAGGTCGAGGTCGCACGTTCAAATCGTGCCAGGTCCGCCAATTTAAGAATTCTTACGGAGTGGCCGAGTTGGAAAGGCGCTAGTTTCTGAAACTCGTTTACGTAGGTTCGAATCCTACCTCCGTAGCCAGTTTGAAAAGTTGACGCGGAGTACACTGGAGTCGTAAAGCCGCCAGGGACGGACTCATAATCCGTCGACGCAGGTTCAAGTCCTGTCTCCGCAACCATGTTTAGGACCCGTAGTTCAGTTGGAATCAGAACAGTCGTTTCCTAAACGACAAGTCGCAGGTTCGAGTCCTGCCGGGTTCACCATGCCGGCGTAGCCCAATTTGGAGGAGGCGCTAGTCTTAGGAACTAGACAGTGTGGGTTCGAATCCCTCCGCCGGTACCAATTCATAATTCGTTGGCGTCGTGGCGCAACTGGCAGACGCACACGGTCGAAAACCGTGTAGTTGCGAGTTCAAGTCTCGCCGACAGCACCAACATCTGCTCGCGTGATGCAATTTGGCAGACATCGGAAGCTCAAACCTTCCGTCTTAGAGGTTCGAATCCTCTCGCGAGTACCAATGTAGGGGCGTGTGATGGGAACAGGAATACCTGCTGCGCTTAAAACGCAGTGTTTCTCGGTTCGACTCCGAGCACGCCTACCAAATTACTTGCAGCAGCGGAAGGGCGGATAGACAGAGTTAAGTTGCCGCAAGGTTTTCGGGGCGTCGAATGCAAAGAGTCGCGCAGTTAGTTTTTCAAACTAACTTTAGAGAGTTCGAGTCTCTCCGACGCCACCAACAATTTTGCTGTGGCCTTGGTGTAATTGGTTAACACACTGCACTGTGAATGCAGAGATGACGGTTCGACTCCGCAGGTCACCCCAATCCAATGGCGCGTTAGGCAAGGTAGGTTTAAGCCACCTGATTCTCAATCAGGCGATCGTCGGTTCAAATCCGACACGCGCTGCCAATTTCTCAAATGGAACTGTGGCCGAGAGGTGAGGCACCTGATTGTCGATCAGGTCGATGACGGTTCGAGTCCGTTCAGTTCCGCCATGCGTCAGTAGCCAAATCGGATCAAGGCACCTGCCTCTTAAGCAGGGGATTGTGAGTTCGAGTCTCACCTGGCGCACCAGTTTCATTTCGGGGTGTGGTGTAACGCAAGCATCCGAGTCCTGGGAACTCGCGGCGACAGTTCGATTCTGTCCTCC
>JBGTOA010000027.1:0-53616 GCA_041742785.1 Pyrinomonadaceae bacterium
GCACAAAGCACAAAGCACAAAGCACAAAGCACAAAGCACAAAGCACAAAGCACAAAGCACAAAGCACAAAGCACAAAGCACAAAGCACAAAGCACAAAGCACAAAGCACAAAGCACAAAGCACAAAGCACCCGCTATGAAATCCGAGCTTCCCGATTCAGCAACCATGATCATCTTCGATGACGTCTCGAAGTTCTACGGCGAGATACTCGGCGTGAATCGGGTCAACTTGCAGATCGCGCCCGGTATTACCAGCCTGGTGGGCCCAAACGGAGCCGGCAAGTCGACCCTGATGAATCTCATGACCGGATTGCTGCGACCGACCCGCGGCAAAATCACAATACTGGGCATCCCCACCGATCATCCTGAACAGCTCTTTCGAAAACTCGGATACTGCACCCAGTTTGATTCATTTCCACGTGGTCTCACGGGCCGTGAGTTTATTCGCTCGTTTTTGCTGGTGTACGGATATGAGAAGCCAAAGGCAGATGAGTTTACGAACGTTGCGCTTGAGCGAGTGAATTTGCTCGATGCTGCCGATCGCAAGGTCGCAGCCTACAGCAAGGGCATGCGGCAACGGATTCGACTGGCGCAGGCGATTGCCCATCAGCCGGCCGTGTTAATTCTGGACGAGCCGTTAAATGGGCTCGATCCGATGGTGCGCGCGGAGACAATCGCGCTCTTCCGAAAGCTGGCCGCCGATGGGCTGCACCTGATTATCTCCAGCCACATCCTGCACGAAGTCGACATGATGTCTGACCGCGTCGTGCTCATCAACAATGGCTACATTCTGGCCGAGGGGAATATCCACGGCGTGCGCGACGAAATGGAAGAGCATCCGATGCAGATCCTGATTCGTTGCGACAAACCCTCACTGTTGGCGGCACAGGTTTTTAAACAGAACCACGTTGTCGAAGCTCGGTTACATGAAGATCGTCGCGGGCTGTTTGTGAAGACCCGGGATGCCGATCGTTTCTATCTGCTTTTGAACAGCGTGGTGGCCGAGGGCGAGATTAATATCGAGACGATTGCGCCGGTCGATGACGACTTGAGCGCGGTGTATCAGTATTTAATTGGATCGCAGTGAGTGCTGACTTCATTTGTCACTGAAAGGCATTCGACATGAGTTCAACATTTGAAAACCTCACGCCGGCAAGCGGTACGAAGTCTCTCCCCTGGTCGCTGTGGCTGCGTCAGATCCGTGCGATCTTTCGTCTCGAGATCGAAAAGAATTTTCTCGGCAAGCGTTCAATTCTGATTTACCTGTTGGCGTTGCTGCCCCTGTTCCCGCTGGCATTGCTCGCGCCTTTTACCCCGCCAGGTCGTGAATGGCAGGACTTCACTCAATACAGCATGATCTTCGCCGTTTATTACGGTGGGTTTATCTTGCGCACAGTCGTGTTCTTTGGCTGTGCCTGGATCTTCATGAACCTTTTCCGCGGGGAGATTGTCGACCGCAGTCTCCATTACTACTTTCTAAGCCCGGTCAGAAGAGAAGTTCTGGTGGTAGGAAAGTATTTGTCCGGTCTGGCGACCTCTATTGTGCTCTTCACCTTCACTACGGTGATCGCGATGCTGTTGCTTTACCTTCCGCATTTCTATGCTGAGAGCACGAGGTTCTTCCTCGATGGCCCCGGTATGAGCCAGCTGCTTACTTACGCGGGAATCACAGTGCTGGCGTGTGTGGGGTATGGCGCATTCTTCCTGGTGGTTGGACTGTTCGTTCGGAACCCGATCATTCCCGCGCTGGTGCTGTACGGGTGGGAGTGGCTTAATTTCCTGTTACCGCCGCTCTTGAAGAAGATCAGTGTCATTCACTACTTGCAGTCACTTACGCCGGTGCCGATGTCGGATGGGCCATTTGCAGTGGTGGCGGAACCAACCCCCGCCTGGATTGCAGTTCCGAGCTTGATCGTCGTCACTCTACTGGTGCTAATCGCCGCGAGCTATCGCATCCGTCACATGGAAATCCGCTACGGCAGCGATTAATACTTTGTTGCTCCTACAATCATTTCCCGCCGAGTTCGCTGGTTAGTTTCTTCACGATCTCTTTTGCGGCGGTGGCATTCGGAAAATTCGGATTCAGCTCGAGCGCTTTCTTGTAAGCCTCGAGAGCTTTCGCCTTGTTCCCCTGCTTCAACTGAAAATCACCCAGACTGTCATGAAGATTCGCCTCTTGAGGATAAAGTCTGATCGCCATCTGCAATACGGCAAGCGCTTCATCGACCATCCCCGCAGCACCCAGTTGATAAGCGAAATTATTGAGGCCACCGGCGCTTGCGCCACCCGGTGGATTGATGGCCGCCGATTTCTTCAACATCTCCTCCGCGCGCCCTCCGGCATTGTTCAAAGCGAGCGCCAATCCATAGCCGAGGGTTGCCGAAGCTGTTTCCGGATAAAGATCATAAGCGAGTTTGCCTATCTCAAGTCCCCGCTCTTTATTGCGATTCAACACCGCTTGTCGCAGTAAACCAAAGAGTGGCTCAGCCAGATTGGGATACACAGCCGCACCTGCAAACGAGCTGCGCAGCTTTTTACCGATGACGTTGAGATCGGCATCAGGCATCAACCAAAGCGCACGAACATAAGCAGAGTTTGACTTGCTCCAATCACGCGCCAGTTCGCCTACCACCGCGACAAACGCATCGCTGAACCGCAGCGATGAGGGAACGGACTGGTCTGCGTTTGCGAGTGCAATGTAATCCTGAAAGAAAACAAAACCTCCAGCCGTGGAATACGAGGAGAGGTCCGTTGTTGCCCGCTTCTGTTTCAGTTGCGAGGCCATGTACGAGCCAACTCTTGTGAAAGCCTCTTTTGATGCAGGATGAACGCCTTCTCGAACCTTCTTCAGCGCTTCCGTCGGGTTCGCATTGAAGTCTGCCGCGACGCTGCTGTTGAAGTGAGCAAAGGCATCAGACAGTTCCTTCTCATCCGCCGTGAGCGGCTTCTGCATCCGCTCGTAGTAGGCGAGACCATAGTTGAACGCTGCATTCATCGCCTCGGCGAGCGCGCTCTTCCTCTTCTCGGTAGCATATATGGCGACGTTGCGCGGCGAACCGGTGAATAGTTGAAACAGTCGATCGAGATACGCGCCCGGATTTCCACTTTCATAATTGAGCGCGACGGCCATCGCGAGGTTCTGGCTGGGCACCAGATACAGCAGCGTCGTCGTCTCCTGTTGACCACCTGAATGGACGAGCATGTAGCGGCCGAGATAAGGCGTGGTTTCCCAGCCCATTCCATAATTGGTCAGACGTCCCTCGCGCGTCACCATCGAGTTGACCATCTGGAACATCCCGGCCGGCGAGAGAAACTTACGCGCGATGGTTGCTCGCGCGTACTTCAAAAGATCAGGAACAGTTGAACGCGTACCGCCGGCGGCAAAGCGACTGCTGATATCGACAAACTCCGAATTTCCAACCCTGCCGTTCACAAGTCGATAACCACGAACACGATTGGGGATTACTTCGAACGGGTCGTCCATCCGCGTGTCGTTCATCCCCACCGGCGCCCAAACGTTCTGTCGCATGTAGTCGCCAAATGACATGCCGGATACAGCTTCGACAATGCCGCCAAGTAGGTTGTAGCCGTAGCTGCTGTAGCTGTATCGAGTACCGGGTTCCGCGATCAAATCAAAACTCTCAAAAATCGCGATCGCTTCCCGCGTGGTCTTCTTTTCCTTGATGTGCAATTCGTTTGCCGGATTTTTATAGTGACTGATGCCACCCAGGTGTCCGAGGACCTGGCGTACCGTCACTGGCCATTGCTTCTTGGGAAAGTAAGGAACGTAGGTTTGCACTTCCGCATCGAGATCGATCTTGCCTTTCTCAACGAGTTGCATGATTGCCACCGCCGTCATTGACTTAGACACTGAAGCCAGGCGGTATGCCGAGTCAGCCCTGGCAGGAACTTTGTTTTCGAGATCGGAATATCCGTAGCCCTTCACCCATTCGAAGTCGCCCTGCATAATGCCGATAGTCAAACCCGGCGTCTTATCCATCGCCATCTGCTTTGCAGCGAATTCGTCGAAGAGTTTGATCTGCCCCGCAAAGCGAGTGGCCTTCGCTTTCGCTGGTGCTCCAGGAATAGTGCGCGTTTGAGCGACGGCCTGAAAGGGAAGTGCCGCGAACAGGAAAGTGAATATCAGTGCGAGAGTGATGATTGGGCCTGACCGTTTCATCGGAGCATCTCCTTAATTGTGGTGGTCGGAAAGAGACTATTGACGAGGCTTCTTACAGAGAATACACCGCCATCCGAGAATTCGTGTCGCTGAAGGTTTGGATGTCCTGTTTCGGTTTCGACCTTACTCTCTCTCTCATTCACACCGGGCTTCAGCCGGCGCCACACTCTGAAGCATAACCATTCAACGGTTTGTCTTCGCAATGCAGGAGAATACCGTTAAACGGTTGGCGTCTTTACTGAACGTCGAGTCACCCGGCTTAAAAGCACGGTGTGAAGCGAGTAAAACCGAACCAGGACTAATTTAGGGGCGGCACTCCCGCTTTGCCTGTTCAAACTAAACTGTTCTAAGCTACCAATCCCCGGCAGTCCTATCTTTGCGTAGCAAATCAGGTCATAACGTTGCGGAGAGTCTTACTAATTCTGCTGGTCGTCCTACTGCCGATGGTCCTCGGTGCGCACTTCGCAACCACGCAGACGATTCAGCCGTCACCCCCGGGTCCTTCAATCAGCCCCACTCCTCCCGTCCAGGATCCCCAAAAGCAACCGTCACCGGTGGGAGAAGATATCGACCCGGCGGATGTCGTCCGCGTTAAGACGACCCTCGTCAACTCCCCCGTGCTCGTGATCGGGCGGGATGGGAAGTACGTGCCCTCACTTCGCCGCGAGGATTTTGAAATCTTCGAAGATGGCATTAAACAAGACGTTGCGTACTTCGCTCCCGTTAACAAACCGTTTACGGTAGCCCTTTTGATCGACACCAGTCGTTCATCTCGATTTAAGTTGCAAGACATTCAGGTGGCTGCCTCGTCTTTCGTCGGCTTCATAAATGACTTCATGTGAACTCATTTATTTCGGCTAACGTGCGGGTGGCCCTTCACCCAAAATCGCCAGGGCTTATCAACCCAATCCTCCGCGTAATCGATGCCGACACGAGGACCAGAGATGATTTGCGAGCGCGAGACTTTCAACCCTTGTTCAATCCACACCTGCTCACCGAGCAAGTCGGCGCGGTCGAGTTGGCGATCGATTCCCAAAGCGATGCAAAGTTTGCCGGGACCACTGGTGAGATGTCGGTCGACATGTGAACCGCGCCGTTGTCTCATCCATTCAATTCCTTCGACGGGCTCAAGCGCGCGGATCAGAATCGCATGGGGAACGTCATTTGTATTTGTGACAACGTTGAACTGGTTGTACATCCCATAAACGAAATAGACATAAGCTGTGCCGCCGATTGCATACATCGTCTCGGTGCGTTTGGTGCGCCGGCCGCTGAACGCATGAGAGGCGCGATCTTCAGGACCGCGATAGGCCTCTGTCTCAACGATGATGCCTGAAACGCGCGTGCCATCAGGAGCGGGAACCACAAGTAGTTTGCCGAGCAACTCACGGGCGATGGTGAGAACGTTTGCGCGAGTGTAAAACTCTCGAGAGAGGGTTTTGGGGTTGAATTGCCGAAGGTCGGAGGTTGGATGTCGGATGTCAGAAGGCATTGATTGTCACTTGTCAAACCTCAATCCTGCAGCTTCCAGATCATGACAATGAAGATCACGAATCCGATAACCACGATTCCCTTTCTCACCCATCCCTGTCCCACGCGCATTGCCATGCTGGCGCCAAAGTAACCGCCGAGTAGTGCCGCTACAGCCATCAGCAATGCGTCGGACCAAACCACCAGATGAGTAAGCGAAAAACTCAGTACGGCGATACTGTTGATGCAGATGCCCAGAAAATTCTTGATGCCGTTTGCGCGATGGATGTCGTGGAGTCCCAATAATCCCATCACCGCGAGCATCAGAATACCGTTACCCGCGCCGAAATAGCCGCCATAGATCGACGAGAAGAACTGGCAGACAATCGCCCCGAGCCACCACACCGCTCCGGGTTCGGCAAAGTTTGGTTGCAGCCGCAAGCGGCGCGTGATCCATCCCTGGGCCATGAAGAGGATCGTGGCGAAGAGAATTAGAAACGGCACCAGTTGAGCAAAGGTTGGTGAGGGAGTCCAAATTAAGAGCCAGGCGCCAATCGCTCCGCCCACTACACTTGTGAGTCCAAGCCGTATGAGCAAGGCGGAACTGTTTTCCAGCTCTTTGCGATAGCCGAAAAGCCCTCCGAACAGTCCCGGCCAAAGCGCTACCGTGCTTGTCGCGTTGGCTACCTTTGGATCCAGTCCCAGCCAGATCAGCACCGGAAAAGTAATCAGCGTGCCGCCACCGGCAACTGAGTTGATGGCGCCGGCGGCAAAGGCGCTGGCAAAGAGAATGGCGGCGTGGAGGAGAGACATGGGACGGAAGGGAGAATACAGAATACAGAACACAGAATACAAAAATCAGGAGCGCTACTGTATTCTGAGCCCTTAGTGCCGTGGACAGGTAGTTCACAGTTCAGCCTTTTCGGTGTGCCTTGCGACCAGACTGAAACGTAAAACTCAGGTGTGAACTCTTAACTACATCAATACCGTATTCCGATTCCGCTATCCAGCTTTCCGAAATGACTTAGGAGACCAAAATTTGACTAAGAGAACCTGGAAGTTATCGTTACTCTTGCTCACCGCGATCAGCTTGCTGAGCTTATCTCAGAACGCAAGCGCACAAACTACCTCCGACAAAATCAATTGGCCGGTCTATCAGGACATGGCCGTCCAACTGCTGCAGCAGTATCTGCGGATCAACACTTCAAACCCTCCGGGCAATGAACTGGAAGCCGCAAAATTCTTCAAAGCAATCTTTGACAAGTATCGAATTAAAAATGAGGTTTTCGAGTACAAACCCGGTCGCGCCAACATCATCGCCAGGTTGAAGGGGAATGGCACAAAGCGGCCACTCGTGCTACTCAATCACATGGACGTCGTTACCGCTGATCCCGCCGCCTGGCGCGTAGATCCGTTCTCCGCCGAGATCGTCGACGGCGCCATTTACGGACGCGGCGCGCTGGACATGAAAGGTGAAGGGCTGTTGCAGTTGATGACGATGATCATTCTCTCGCGCGAGGGACCAAAGCTATCTCGCGATGTGATCTTCCTCGGCACCGCCGATGAAGAGGTGCACGACGAGGGCGCGTTGTGGATGATCGCCAACAAGTCCGAGCTCTTTAAGGATGCGGAGTATTTGCTGACAGAGGGAGGCGATGGCCTGCGTGACGAAAGCGGAGTCAAGATTATCGGGGTCAATGTTGCCGAGAAAGCGCCTTACTGGTTGCAACTAACCGCGAAGGGCCATTCCGGCCATGGCTCGCGTCCAATCATCGATTCGGCGCCCAATCGCCTCGTTCGTGCGATGGGTCGGATCGTGAATTACGAACCTCCGATAAAACTGCTGCCGGCCGTTGAAAAATACTTTCACGACATCGCTCCGCTGCAATCTGAGCCGCTGCGTTCCAGGTTCGCGAACATTCGCGAGTCGCTGAACGACCCCGAGTTCGTAAAAACGCTCACAGCGCAACGTCAATACGGTTTTCTCCTGCGGACCACTATCTCTCTGACGATGTTCAATGGCAGCAAGCAAACGAACGTGATTCCCCACGAGGTGACCTGCAACCTCGATGTGCGCCTGCTGCCGGGTGAAAAACCTGAAGAGTTTTTGGCAGCGTTGACGAAAGTGATCGACGATCCGTTGATTGAAATCAAGAACACCAACACGTTCAAGCCGCCAAACAGCTCGTCCATCGATACCGAACTCTTTCGCACGATTGCGAACGTGACCCGGCGACATCACCCGAATGCGCTGATCACTACGACCTTGCTTAGTGGCTATACCGAAAGCCAGCTTTTCCGGCAACTCGGCATTACCAGTTATGGCTGGGCGCCAATCTACACCACGTCGGAAGAGGACGAAGGCGTGCACGGGAACAACGAGCGAATTTCTGTCAGGATCGTGCGCGAAGGAACGAGGGAGTTCTATGAAGTTGTGGTCGAGATCTCGAGGTAAGTTGTTGGGCGTCCCTCCGTGAACGCCCTGGTTGGGATGTGTGCTATGCCCTGGTAACGAGGAGCGCCCACGGAGGGACGCCCATACATAGTTGCTGACTACGGCTTTGCTTCCGGTCCGCGACCACGCCTGCCGCGACCACGCATTTCACTCCGTGACTGCTGAAACTTCTGCCATTGCTCGGGCGTCATCACTTTTTGCAGGCGCTCATCAGCCTGGCGACGAATCTCGTCGAACCGCGGCTCGGATTCTCTCCTCAGTGCGCGCAGTTGTTCGCGGGTATCGCCAAGGATTTGATGCACCTGCGTCTTCTGCTCGCTCGAGAGCTGGAGACTATCCAGCATTTGATTGAAGCGATTCTGTCGGGTGTTTTCGGTGGCGTTCCGGGACCAGCGCTGATAACCATTAAACGCGAGCGCGCCCGCCGTGAACCCGAGCACAAAAACCACGAGAGCGGCGATCCGGACCTGCCATTTGTTTCTGGGGGTATTCATAACTACTTCACCAAATCCTCTTCTGCTCCATAGAGCGTGGACAGCACCTGACTATCTGAGGACAGATCGTCTCCGGCTTCGTTCATCAGGACCGCCTCTGGCGAATATGCATTTACCCTTGAAGACGATTCCTGGGTTGCCGGTAGGGCAAAGGTCAGAACCATAAGTAACGCCACCGTCGCGACCATTGACGAGGCTAAAGCGCCTGCCGCCCTCCATAACTTGTCGAGACTCCATGATTCGGTGGCCTCCTGTTCGCGGAGCGTCGCCAACACACGAGTTTGAAAGAACGGCGAGGGTTCAACACTTTCCCGCGCTCGTTCCTTCAACATCATCGTGGAGACATATGCCGCCTCGAACGCCAGCCGACAAGCGTGGCAGTCCGCGGTGTGAATGCGGATAACGCTCAGCTCTGCTTCGCTCAAGCCGGCAAAAGGCGTGTTCTCGATCAGAGTGACGATGTGCCTAGCTTCTTTTTGTGACATATCTTCCTGCGCTTTCTTAATCCTGTAACTGCTTGCTTGGCTTACGTGCCAATAACTTCTCCACCGCTCGGCGCATCCTTCGTCGCGCGCGAAAGGCTTGTACTTTGACTTTCGATTCCGACCAACCGGTCAGTTCTGCCATCTCTCTTACCGACGCATCCTCGCCTTCCATCATCGTCAGCACCAAACGATCGTCCGGCGGCAAACTTTCCAGCACTCGCCCGGCTAAATCGGCCGCGACGACACTGCGTTCGGCTGAGCGGTGGCGTTCAGCAGCCAAGTCGGTCATCTGATCGTCCAGCCACGTGCTTTCGTCTTCAGTCAAATTCGAAGCCGTCAATTCGGGCCGTCGTTTCGAACTGCGCAGCATGTTCAGGCACGTGTTTGTGGTGATGCGGGTTAACCAACCCTCCATCGAACCACGGCCCTCGAAACTACCAAGCTCGGTAAACGCTTTCAAGAAAACCTCCTGCGCTGCGTCTTCAACCTGGTTCCGTTGCCGAAAAAATCGGCTGGCATAATGGAAAACACGCGGGCTGTAACGGCGCATGATTTCGGCAAAAGCAGACTCATCGCCCGCTCGCGCAGAACGCGCCAGTTCCAAATCTGAGGCCTGTTCGTAGCTGCTGGACAGGAGGCGCTCCTCATTTCATCTCTTCTTTACAAAAGCGGAGCCATTATAAGAAAGCGGGCTCGATTAGTCTCAGGTCTTCGAGTCTCAAGTCTCAGGAACGAAGAAGTTTCAAAGACCCGGGACCCGGTTGACCCAGTCTAACCGGGCCCGCTTCTTGAACGAACAGTTACTGACGATTACCGCGTTCGGCCCGCTTGGCTTTGAACTCGGCTTTCTTCTGTTCAATCTGGGCTTTCTGCTCAGCCGTCAGGATAGACTGCATTTCCTGACGCAACTTGAACCGCTCACCCATCAGCCTGGCCTGTAGACCTGCAGTCTCCTGCAGCTTCTGCGCAGCCAGTCCTTCGTTGAACGTTCCACCTTCCGACGCCTGACGCAGTTCCTGCCGTTTGGCGCGGAGTTCCTGACGCAGACCCTGTGTACGACTCTGGAAGCTCTCGTGGATCTGCTTCAAGCGAGCCTTCTGATCGTCGGTTAGAGTAATGCCGCGGAACATTCCGCCGCCCATTCTGCCGCCGAACTGTCCGCGTTTTCCACGTCCGCCACGATCACCACGATGACCCCAGGCTTTGCCGTGTTTGCCGCGCTCACCACGCTCAGCTTGCGTGGTTTGGTTACTGTTCTGGCCGGTTCCGGTTTGACCCAGAACGACCGGTGTTGCGATAGCAATTGCCGACAGGGAGGCGATGGTCAGCGTTTTGATCTTGCCAAGTTTCTTCATCAGTTTTTCCTTACTCCTTAATTTACTTGAATCAACAGTGTGTGGAAGACCGTTACAGGCCCTTCCACTGAGTAAGACACCGCGGCTGCCGGATTGGTTACAGTCGAAACGGCTGGGAATTGAAACAGATTCTTTCATGGATCAACGAAAAAATTCTGGAGTTCGTTGCGATTTGCTGCGGATTTCACACACTTGTGGCTCACGGCACATTACTTCTGCGGCAATGCTGGTCTGATGCATCCGAGCAGGGATTTTAGTAACCAATCCGGCTTCCGCGGTGTCTAGCAAGAGTCGGAGTTCAAACGAGGAGTTTCACAAGGTCGAAATGAAGAGTTGGTTCATATTTGCGATATTGCTCTTGTCAGCTGCGGGTAGCGTCTCTGCTCAGCAGTTGACTCCAAACGCCGAGTTGAGGCAGTCGCGCGATAATCTCATTCAGGCTACGAACGACCACAAAGAAACGAGTCAAACTCTCATAACTCTTCAGGAGGAGGAGCTCAATCAGGCCGCCGCAAAGTTAGTGCAGTTGCGCGAGCTTTTTGCGGAAGGACTGATTGCGTGGCTTGAGCTGGAAGAGAGCGAAAAATCTTTAAAGGAGTTGGAGTCGAAGCTGGCAGCAACTCGCCAGCAAGTCGTCGACGCGGATCAGCTAATTGCTGAAGTTAAGGCGTCGGAAGAGTTCGCCCGGCACCAAGCGGTCGCGGCTAAGAAAGCTACAAATACTCTCGTGCGACCAGTGCTTATGCGATACAACGGCTCGACGAGTTGGACAGTGGCTAACCTCAGCGCCGTTCAAAGCTTCTTTATCTCAAAGTTTGGTCGCTCATTGCCGCTCAGCACCATTGGGCAAAGCGCTACTCATAACCGCATGGGATGGGATCATCGTCATGCGGCGGATGTCGGATTGCACCCGGACAGCGTGGAAGGCAGGGCGTTGATTGCTTATCTCCAGAGCCAGGGCATCCCTTATCTTGCTTTTCGCGGTGCGGTTCCCGGTGTTTCGACTGGCCCGCACATTCACATCGGCGCTCCCTCGCACCGCCTCGCCTAAAGATTTTCTCCGCATCACGCAGACGTCACAGAGAGCGGGCAGCAGCTTGAATCTGCGAATCTGCGGATGGGATTTTCTGTAACCGAATCAGTTCCCGAGGTGTCTAGTTAAGTGTGGGGAAAGAACGATTTCTTACCCCGAGTTTTTATTTAATCGATCAACACAGGAAGAAACCATGACCTGGATAAAAGTCAACTGGAAGAAACTTAACCTTGGCCGCAAACAGCGAATCGCAATGGCTCTCGCTCTTATGGGAGTAGTTGTTGTGACAGGATTCTACTTTGCCGGCAATCGCGCCAGTGCCGCTGAATACATGACGGCTCGCGTTGAGCGCGGAAATCTGCGCAACACTGTTACAGCTACCGGAACCCTTCAGGCGGTTACGACTGTCCTCGTAGGCAGTCAGGCGTCGGGAACCATTTCAGCGCTGTATGTAGATTTCAACTCGCCAGTCAAAAAGGGACAGGTGATCGCTCAGCTCGATCCTTCCGTGGCCCAGGCCCAGGTGCAGCAGTCCCGCGCCAACCTCGAACAGGCCCGCGCCAGCTTGCAGCAAGCAAAAGCAGCAGTAGCGAGTTCGCGTGCAACCGTAGGCGACGCCCAGGCGAAAGCCCTTGCCGCCAGATCTACAGTTCAAAACCAACAGGCCGGTGTCTCGAGCGCGCAGGCGAACGTTGCCGTCCTGCAGGCGCAACGTGACGATGCGGCGAGTTTGATGAGGCAGCAGGAGTCGCTGGTCAGTTCGGGAGTAATTTCGCGCCGCGACTTTGAAACCTCAGAGGCCGCCTATAAGGCCGCTGACGCTCGTTACAAGCAGGCGGAAGCCCAGTTGAACCAGGCAGTTTTTAGCGAACAGTCAGCCGCGACCGCCGGCGTCGCGCAGTCGCAGGCGCAAATTCAGCAATCGCAGGCCGGTGTGCAACAGTCGCAAGCACAAGTACTGCAAGCCCAGGCTCAAGTCGAGCAAGCCGCCGCTTCTTTGAAGCTGGCGGAAGTTAATCTCGCTCATACGACGATCACTTCTCCAATCGACGGCGTGGTTGTTTCGCGAGATGTGGACGTGGGACAGACCGTAGCGGCCAGCCTGTCAGCGCCCACGCTGTTCACAATCGCCAACGACCTGACGCAGATGCAGGTAATCGCCAACATCGACCAGGCCGACATCGGGTTGGTTGAGCAGGCCAAGTCGGTGAAGTTTACGGTTGACGCTTTTCCCGAAAAGGAGTTCGCCGGCACGATCCAGCAGATGCGTCTCAATCCCGTGAACGTGCAGAACGTGGTCACTTATAACGTGGTGATCGACGTCAACAACCCGGAACAGAAACTGAAGCCCGGCATGACCGCGAATCTGATAGTCACCATTGACGAAAGAAATAACGTGCTCAAGGTCGCGAATGCGGCGCTGCGGTTTAGACCGGCAGAGGCCACGGGACAGCGCAGTGGCTCGAGACAAGGAAGACAGGGTGGCCAACAGGCAGGCCAGCAGGCAGGCCAACAGGCTGGTCAGCAGGGAGCTGGTGCTCGCAACGCGCAGGGCGACGGTGAGCAAACCGGTGAGCGACGATTCGCGTCCGCCACTTCGCCTGTGCTCGCAGGCCAGACCAGGTTGGTGTGGGTGATGGGCCAGGATGGCAAGCCGCAGTCTCGCCGAATAAAAGTAGGCTTGAGCGACGGCGCAGCGACGGAAGTCGTCGAGGGCAATTTGCAGGAAGGCGAAGTGGTGATAACGGGCCAGACAGTCACCGGCTCGACCACTCAACAGCGCACTGGACAGTCGGCGACAGCCCCAGGTTTTGGTGGTGGCGGACGCGGCGGCCGGCGGTAACAACTTAACGTGAACAGGATTTGAATAATGTCAGCAAGTCTACAGACACCACAGAACGCGGGGGTAGCGAGCGCAATTTTTGCACCCCAGGTCGAAGCCCGGCCCGTGATCCAACTGGATCACATTCATAAGACCTACACGATGGGTGACGTCGACGTGCATGCGCTACGAGGAATTTCGGTCACCATTCGAGAAGGTGAGTTTGTCGCGATCATGGGCGCGTCCGGTTCCGGCAAGTCGACCATGATGAACATCATCGGTTGTCTCGATCGGCCCACGCGCGGCCTGTACGTTCTTGATGGTCAGGACGTGTCCCAAATGTCGAAAGACGAGCGGGCGGACGTTCGCTGTCAGAAGATTGGTTTTGTGTTTCAAGGCTTCAATTTGCTTTCGCGCACGTCGGCAATCGAGAACGTTGAGCTGCCAATGCTTTATGCGGGGCTCGATGGCGCTGAACGTCACAAGCGTTCGACTGAGGCATTAATGGCGGTTGGGCTGGCAGGGCGAGAACAAAGCCATCCAAACCAACTGTCGGGCGGTCAACAACAGCGCGTCGCGGTGGCGCGTGCTTTGGTCAATAATCCGGCGTTGATTCTGGCAGATGAGCCTACCGGGAACCTCGATTCGCGAACGTCGGTTGAGGTGATGGAGATTTTTCAGCGACTCAACCGCGAACGCGGAATTACTTTGGTGCTCGTCACGCACGAAAGGGACATCGCTGAGTACGCCGACCGCGTGCTCGTTTTTAAGGACGGCAAAATCAAGAAGGATTACCAGATCGAAAATCGTCGTGATGCGACGGAAGAGATACGTCTGATGCCGGAAGTGGTGGAGGACGAGGACGACGAACGGTGAGGACTGGACTCTGGACTTTGGTTCTTATCCATCTCGCCTGCCGGAAACTTTTCTCCTCGGGATAGAAATCAAAGACTAAAGACCAATTTCCAGTAACGTACAGAAATAAGAAATAACTGACATGAACCTATTAATGATCATCCGCGTTGCCTTTCGTGCCCTGGTGCGTAACAAAATGCGCGCTGCCTTGACGATGCTGGGAATCATCATCGGTGTAGGCGCCGTGATTTCCATGGTCAGCATCGGGCAGGGCGCACAAGCGTCCGTCCAGGCCCAGATCGAAAGCATCGGCACCAATCTTCTGTTCGTCAGCGCCGGCGCCCAGAATGTCGGCGGTGTGCGCAGCGGTACGGGCGACAGTGGTACCAACACGCTGACGGCTGACGACCTGGAAGCCATTCGCCGCGAAGTGCCCAGCGTGTCGATGGTCACGCCTTCTGTTAACGCGCGCTCCCAATTGGTTTTTGGGAACATGAACTGGAATACCTCGGTGACAGGTGTTAACCAGGACTATCCCAGCATTCGCAAATGGAACATTCAGAGTGGCGAGTTCATCACGGAGCTCGACGTGCGCTCAGCCGGACGCGTGATCGTTATTGGCCAGACCATTGCGGACAATCTTTTTTCCGGCATGGACCCAGTCGGTCAAACCGTACGGGTTGCGAACCTGCCTTTTCGAGTTGTCGGAGTGATGGCGCGCAAGGGTCAGGATCCCCAGGGCCGCGATCAGGACGACGTGGCGTTCGCTCCCTACACCTCGGTGCAGAAGAAGATTCTCGGCAGTCCACGTCTCCAGATTGCCTATGTCTCCGCGATCTCTCAGGACGCAACCTACACCGCGCAATCACAGATTACTGAGTTGCTCCGTCAGCGTCACAAGTTGACCGCTAATCAGCCCGACGACTTCTCAGTGCGTAACATGAGTGACATCGCCGAAGCCGCGAATGAAACGAACAGCATCATGACGATGCTATTGGCTAGTATCGCGGGGGTTTCGCTTTTGGTGGGTGGGATCGGGATCATGAACATCATGCTCGTTTCCGTAACTGAGCGCACGCGAGAGATTGGTATTCGTATGGCTATCGGCGCACGCTCGTCAGCCGTCAGAACTCAGTTTCTCATTGAGTCGATTGTGCTGAGTCTGACCGGCGGGTTTTTGGGGATAGTATTTGGTGTCGGGGCTTCGCTTGTGATTCCAGTCATGCTTGGTTGGCCGACCCTGGTTTCAACCCTCGCGATAATCGGGTCGGTGATTTTCTCGGCGGCGGTGGGAATTTTCTTTGGCTACTATCCCGCAACGAAAGCAGCCGCGCTGGATCCAATTGAAGCGCTGCGATACGAGTAGATTGTCGGGCTCACTCCGACTTTCATCGGGAACCTTCGTAAAAAAGCAGGGGCGGCCACGGCGTGCCGCCCCCAAACTGTTCCTTCTTCTGTGGTGATTCAAGGCTGCGTGGGTTTAACCGGATTCCACTCGCCTTTCGAAGGAGTCTTTCTGGCAGCAGGTGGTTCGCCTTCGCCGGCAAGTTGTCCACTGGTCTTCTCTTCGTCGGTGGGAACTCCCAACTGCTTGAGGATGTCCGGCACGTTAAGGCCAAGAGCCTGCAATTGTTGCAGCAGACCATAGATCATCGTGGGCCCAGTTTGCGCGAATCGATTCAGCCCGCCCGAGCCACGCCCGTTGCCGTCGCCGCCGCCGTGATCGATCATCACAACCTTCTCGATATTGCCCAACGGTTCCGAGATGGCTTTTAAAGCTGGTGCGGTGGACTCGATGATAGCCGGCAGTTTCTCGAGTATCGTCTGCAGCCGCGCAGCGTCATTGAATTCACGCCAGGCCGCAGCCTTTTCTTTGATCGCAGTTGCTTCTGCCAGCCCCTGGGCTTCCTTGGCTTTTGCGTGTGCCAGACCCTGTGCCTGTATTTTCTCCGCCTCGGCCAGACCGAGGGCCCGAATCTTCTCAGCTTCGGCGCGTCCTTCTGCTTCGATTGCAGAAGCTCGTCCCAAACCTTCTCGTTGAAGTTTCTGGCTTTCGGCTTCAGCCGTGGCAATCAAAGCCTGCTTGCGTCCCTCTGCTTCGAGGATCGCCGCTTCCTGTTGACCTTGCGCCAGCAGCACTGCCGCTCTGCGCTCGGCCTCAGCTTTTTTTACGACCGTAGCTTCGAGTTCCTTCTCGCGACGGAGCACTTCCTGTTCCTGAACTGCAATCTCCTCCTGCGTACGAATTCGCTCGATGCGAACTTCTTCCGCTACCACCTCCTGTCGCGCCTTTGCTTCCGACAAGGGCCCAGCCTGTGCGGCTGTGGCCTGTTCGCGTTTAATCTCAGCTTGAAATTGTGCGCGCTTAACCTCGGTCTCGCGGGTCGAGGCCGCGATGTCGGCTTCCGACGCGAGCCGAACTTTTTCACCTTCCTGCATCGCGAGGGCGGCTTTGATTTTAGAATCGCGCAGCGCCTCCGCCTTGCCGATCTCCGCGTCGCGCTGGACTTCAGCGGTCCGCCGCTGGCCCAGAGCATCGAGATAGCCTTCTTCGTCGGAAATCTCCTGGATCGTCAGCGCATCGAGACCAATGCCCATCTTCTCTAAATCACCGGCAGCTTCTGTAGTGAGCTTCTGTGCGAAACTCTGTCTGTCGTTATTAATCTCTTCCACCGTGAGCGTTCCCAGAATCGCGCGCAGGTGTCCTTCGAGAGTTTGGAATACGAGTTTATGAAACTGATCGTGTTGCATACCGAGAAAGCGTTCGGCAGCGGCGCGCATCGAATCGTCATCGCCCTTAATTTTTACGTTGGCGACCGCCTTTACTGAAACGGGAACGCCCTGGACCGTGTAGGCTCGGGACGTGGCCAGCGGCACGGTGAGCACGTTCAGGCTGAGGTACTCGACCTTCTCCAGGAAAGGCACGATCAGGGTTGCACCGCCGCGAACCAGACGATACCCGACCAATGTGCCGTCCGGCAGCCGCCGTGAGCGTCCGGAAATAACCGCGGCCTGGTTGGGAGAGACTTTTACGTAGTTCCGGCTGAGTAACATCAACGCGATCAGAAAGCCGACCACGACAACCAGAATTACAACGGGGATGAGTAAGGCTTGCATGTCGAGCATTCTATTTTTACCTCTAGGGAATTGAGAAGCGGTTGTTGTCTGGACTAGGAGTTGAACGATTTATTCTCGTTGTATGGGGTTACGATGACCGAGTCGCCGGCAACCTCGTCTACGCGGACTATCGAGCCGGCTTTGATCTCCTGATTGCCTGTTGAGCGGGCTAGCTTTTCTACGCGTTCCTCCCCTATACGACAGCTCACCTGGCCCAGGCTGCCGGGAGCTATCGAAACAATGACCTGTGCCGTGCGTCCGATGAGTTGTGCGGTCCCCACGGAACTCGACGATTGTTGTTTGTAGAGAAATCGAGCGAACAGCGAAACTAGACCACCGAGAACAACGCCGCCGGCCAATCCAATAATTGAACTGGCACCAATGCCGAGACCCATCTGTATCCCAATGGCCCCGAAGCCTCCAAACGAGGTTACGAACACACTGATCACGCGACTGTCCAGCAGAGCATGACCTTCAGCGCCGCCATCCAGTCCGGTTTCAAATCCGAGACTATCGAAGATGTCTCCCACAACCAGCGAAACAATCAGGACGATGAACCCGATGGCAGCAATCACCAGAAAAACAATAAGCGGGCTGATGTTCGAGAGAAATTCAGGCAATTGGTGCCTCCTCGTTAACTATAGGATCGGACGAAGTGCGCTTCCTTCAACGAATGATGACTTGTTCTCGGAACTCGCGCTGCCGGGTTGAGGCGTTGATAATTAAGTAGAGCGCAGTTTACCGAATGAAGTGGCGAGAGGCCAGACGCCAAGCGAGAAATGCAAAGCAATTTGGGCTAATAACGCAGCGTCAACCTGGCGGCTCCGGGCGCTTCGCGTCAACTTGATAGTCGGCGAGTTCCACGCCGGTTGGGGCCGGACAGCATCGAAATAATTCTTTTCATACTAAGTCGTGGCGTTGTCCCTTGGGGATGGTTGATTTGAAGAGCCCAGGGATCTCACGTACTGGTTCAGTTTGAATTGAACCGGTGTGAACTAAGTACGCCGAAGGCGTTGGCCAATTTCAGCCCAGGGTTGCTTCAACCCTGGGAAAAGAAATGTAAAGAATGTCAAAAAAACGCTGAAAGCGTTAGCCTCGTGTCATCCGAACTCCTTCAGAGTTTTTAAAGAATGGTGGTTTATTTACCCCAGGGTTGAAGCAACCCTGGGCTGAAATTAGCCAACGCCTTCGGCGTTAAATTCAAACTGCACCAGTACCGGATATCAGCTAGGAGATCTAAAAGAAAAGGGTCGGAGAGCGCCGGGTTCGTCCTTGCTCTCAATCACGGTACGACGCGTCGACGCGATCAAGCTTGCGCAGCAATCCGGGCCAGGTGAGTTGCGCGCCTAAACCTACCGTTACCGCACTTTGCTGTTTACCCACGAGTTCCAGAATGTGTTCAGGCACCGGAATCAATTGTGACTTCCCACTCTGCGCGAGAATCTGAATCTTGCAGGCGCGCTCGAGAATAAACATCGAGAGAAATGCCTCGGCAGCACTCCTGCCCACGGTAAGAAGTCCATGGTTTTTCAGAATCATGTGCTGTTTGTTGCCGAGATCCGCCACTAGTCTTGGCTTCTCTTCGTCATTCAGCGCGAGCCCTTCGTAGTCGTGATAAGCAAGTGAGGTAAGCGCAAGGAGTGCTTGTTGGGATATCGGCAACAGACCTTGTCGCTGAGCAGAGACAGCTATGCCGTAGTCGGTGTGCAAGTGCATGACACAGAGCGCATCTTCGCGGGCGGCGTGGACGGCGCTGTGGATCGTGAAACCGGCCGGGTTTACCAGATGCGGCGAGTCATCGATCTTGTTTCCCTGCAAATCGATCTTCACGAGGCTGGAAGCTGTAATCTCGTCGAACATCATTCCGTAAGGATTAATCAGAAAGTGATGTTCGGCTCCCGGCACTCGTGCGGAGATATGCGTAAAAATCAAATCGTCCCAACCGTAGAGAGCGACGAGGCGATAAGCAGCTGCGAGATCCACTCGCGCTTGCCACTCATCCAGCGATACTTGTGGTTTTGGACTGGTCATGCGAACTCCTGATTTGTAGGACAGCCATTCCTGTCTGTCTTTGTGATGCAAAAAGAGCGATAGACAGGAGGTTCTCATTGCTGACGGTTCTTGACTGCACCGCGGACGTTGAGCGCCACCAGGCATAGCTGCAAAAAAATCAGCGCGTATGCCCCATCGTGCAGTCCCCATATTACCCAAAGGACGTTACTCAGCAGAAAGAGCCAGAAGCCCCAATTTCGCTTGAACTTTCGTTGAGAGGCGATTAGCCAGGCCGCAAAAACCGTCACCGCCATGGCGGGCCATTGAATTAAGTCAACCCACTCGTTCGAGAGCATTTAAACCCCTGATTGCCTGCTTGTGTTTTCGCCCGGAGATTCATTGGCGTGGTATCAGCTCAGTAATCGTACGTTTGGATTTAGCGCGGCCCAAATCTTTCGCATACTTTACCGAACCCGGCGTTCGGTACTTTTCAAGATAAGCCCGATCGATAGCTGCCAATAGCCGTTCGCTTGTGGGGTGGGCTGCTCGAACTGGAAACTCTTTTCCATCGATACTGATCGTGCCGCGTGAGTCTGTGAGGAAAGTTCGATACCAGCTTTGCGGTTTCAGGCTCCACGAGCGCACGAAGACTCGCCCCTCGACCACCACGGCCCAGATGCCGATGAAGCGGTGCTCTTCACCAGCGCGAATTCCGAGAATCTTGCTGTCGCGAATTGTCGCGACTAGCTCCTTTGGCAGTCGGCGATTGTTCGGCATCGCGGAATCCTCTCGGTGAATTATTCGCGTCAACACCGTCACGGCCGACGTGGCTATGGCGGTTGTGGCCAACCATCTTCAAAGCCAGGTGGCTTTCGGCGGCAAAAACAGCAAAGAAAATTTTTGCGGCGTCACCCAGCACGAAAAAATGATTCAACAAGGAAACTGGAAGGTCGGACTCGCACTCAGTACTCGGCCCGCACGTTCTTATTCCGTCATATAGCTCCCTGCGGCCCTTAGGATGGTGAGTTGGGCAGCCGTTAAAGGAACTTCAGTGAAGCCTAACTTCAGCGTCACTGCCTTCGCCCGGCCCATGCGCAGGAAGAGCTCCATAGGGATGCTGATGGTCATCTTCTCGATGAACAGATTTCCTTCTGATTGCTTCGAGTGCTTGGCTTCTCCCATAGGCAGTCGTTGCTCACCAATTATCACCGTGAGCTTTCGCGACGCCTCGTACTTGTCCACCTCCGCGCCGCTGAGCGATACAAATACGAGCACCACTTCTCGCGGCGCGACTTTCACCTTGCCTGGATATCCAGTCACCGCGCCCAGCCGCAACTCTTCGTGTTTTCTGCTAATCAGGACCATCGGATTGAGCGAGATGCGCGTCTGGTCTTTCTGAGCATCGTAATCGATCCGCACCAGTTCGCCCTTAACCTCCTGGGAGGTTGCCGAACCTGGCGCACAAAGGATTGCGAGGAACGTTAGCAGTGTTCCGATGAACGCACGTCGGTTCCGTGATCGAAGCGTCCGACGATGATGCGGATACAAAAGCACAGTGCGATTCTATCGCGCCGCTAATCTCTTAGGCCAGTTCGCGGTGGAAACACCATGGTGGATTCGACAGGAAACGGGTTGGCTCGTGGGAAATCACATTCACTTTCGACGTCAGCCTACCTTCTGAGTCCCTTCATTACTTCCATGTGGCCGCTCAGAATCTCTGCCGTTTGTTGCGGGTTTGGCTCCACTGACCAGTTGCCGTGGTCCCAACTGCCACCAAGAACTATCCCGTCGCGACGTGGAAACATGTAGGGTCCGGCGGCCAGGTACGAGTAATCAATCTCCGGTTGTGGTAACAAGACTTCAAGCTGGCCGCGAACCGGAATAAGATCCTCATCGTGAAAGAGCGCTTTCGCTCCCAGCCCCGTGCAGTTGAAAATCAGCGGCTCGGACATTGTTGCCAGCTCTTCACGGTGTCGAAACTCTTTCACTGCGACGGTGCCGCCGGCGAGGTGGAAATCTCGCAGCAAGGCGCTGAGATAAAGGCCAGGCTCGATGATCATCGTGTGGTACTGCTTCACGGTCTCGTAGCCGAAATATCGTTTCTTGTCTTTGTGAATTCTCAGCTCGGGATAGAGGTGAACACCACCGGGCGGTTCGTAATCAACCGCCGAGGGATTAGTCAGTAACTCATAGTTCTCGATCCAGCGAACTCCATAATCGCGTCCGATCAACAACTGGAATGCCCGATTTGAGATACTGCAGGCGAGTCCAAACTGCTCGAGAAACTTGTCACCGACCTTTTGCGGGCTATAGCTGGAAGTGGGAAGCCATAGCGCACCCGCTGCGTTTGAAGTTGTTTCGGGCGGCAGATCTCTGGCATAAATGGTGACCTTTGCCCCGTGTCCTCGCAGCCGGCGTTGAACCAGCAATGCCGTTGATAATCCGATAACGCCACACCCCAAAACCGCGACGGAGTCCTGCGGCTTGTGAATGCCACGAGCGAGGTCCACTGCCAACGAAGAGGTTCCCCACGACAGCGTTACGCCGGCGCCGCCGTGACCATAGTTGTGAATCAGTAGTTTCTCTCCCAGACGCTCTGCTCTGACAACGAATCCTTCTGAACGGTAGGGCCTCAAACCGACGACTGTGCGAATCACTCGGTCTCGCGAAACCTTTACCGGGAAGAAGCGGCGTTTTTGTTCTGCGACGAGAGTTGCGGGAAAGACGCCGGCGGCCACGGAAACGGTGCTCGCAGCTAACGCGGAGAGAAGGAAACTGCGCCGGCCGGTTTCGTAAGCTGGCATATTTGGCGCTTTGTAAGCAGCTTCTGCGTATTTGCCTGACTGCCCCGCTTGTCAACGGACGTTGCGATCCAATACGAGCACTGCGGCGCCGAAGAGACCGCACGCTAACGAATCGCCAATCGTCCAAAACCACGGCATTCCCGCTGAGTAGTCGATTAGGAAAAAGACAGGTGCGGCGAGAAGGAACGATAAGCCGTTCAGCAAGACGAGTGGCCGAAAGCGTTTTACATCTGAAGCAAGTACGAGGAGCGAGACCCCGTGCATTCCATAAGCGTAGGATGCCTGGCGGATCATGAACATCACCACCGCGCCTTCAGGCATTTGGCCCATGCCAAGCCAGGTATGCGCCGTGACCATCCACGAGTGCGGCATGACCACCGCGACGAACGAAAGTATCTCAACCCATCCCCCGAGAAATAGTAACCATGACAGTAGTCTTCGATGGTTCATGGATGGAGCTTAAGTCAGAAATTGGTTACCGGTTCACGGTTCGAGTTAGGCGACTCAGCCCGGTCGCTGCCGCTCGCATTCCAAATTAAATTAGCCGCGCTTGGAAGCAATGCACGCGGTTAGCTCCGGCGTTTTGGTGAAGCCACACTTACCGTCACTCTGCCGCTCGCAGCGGGCGGTCTTGTAGCATTCGTACTCTTCCTTCCATTCACAGGTGCTCATCATCTCTTCATCCGCGCAGATGATTCCCGAGCAACCCGTTCTTATGCAGCCTTTGCCGTCAGTACCTTTGCCGGGTTGATTTGCCCTGGAACTCCTCAATCGCAAGTAAAACTGACTGGCTTTCAAGGTAAATGAACGTCCGGCAGGTCCCCTGACTGGGAGGTCTGAACCGGTCACAATGATCCCTTCGGAACTGGTTATCTCGGTGAATGCGCGACTTAGCAATTCATCGGGAGCGCCCGTTGCATTGAGGTCGACGCCGGCTATTTTGCGATTAACCGTCGTATTGAGCTTTGCTTCATCGTGGGTAAGACAAGGATGCGTTATGCAGCGAACACCCAGCTCGCGCACACGATAGTAGGTGCCGGTCGGCTTATTATCGCTCGCGGCTTCCCATGACTCTTTGACTCGCAGCACTCCGAGCCTGCCAAAACCCTGATACGCCTTCTCAACCAAATCGCCACGAAGCAAAGCCTTCGTATCGCTGGGCCGGTCTCCCGAATCGACGGCTGGCTGACCGTTCCAATCGATCTCGGCAACATAACACTGCGCCTGAGATTGCCGATTTGAGCAACGAGTAAGTGCCTGATTGACGCGACTAACAAAATAACCGCCGCAGAGTGGTGAGGCACAGCGTCTCAAGTCGCGGCGAACTGTGTAATACGTCGATGTGCTCGACAATGGATCCGGCGGCGTGCTGGCCCGACTGTTCAATTCGATCGAGTCTGCACTCACTTCAGAGCGCTCATTGGTGCTCGTCACCGTTTTTGGCATTGACCAGAAACTGCTGGTCAACGCCGACAGCAGCAGGAATCCACAGAGGATTCCACCGCTAATGGTTCGACTGTTCGGCATTTTCTCACTCCGCGACTCACATCAAAGTCAGGGATTTATCACACAAGCTGGAAGGCAGCAAAAAAGGCCGCAATGTTCAGTGCGACAAACAGCGCCGTCTCACAAAGAAACAAGACCACCGCTTTGATCGCCGTTCTCGCCCAGCTCTCCTGATAAACCCGCCGCAACGCGACGACGAGATAGATTAACGCGACCGGGTAGAACACGTTCAATGCCAGCACTGGCAACCTGGCGCCCAGCGCTGCCGTTGCGATGAATAGCAACGCAAAGAAGCTTTTGCAAAAGAAATCAAAGGAATAGTAGTGCAGCGAGAAGATCAAATGCTCGACGTAGTACCTTCGCGTTCCAATGTAGAGTACCGAAAGAAACAGACCAGAGAACAGCACACTTCCAAACCTTAAACCGGCGGCAAGCTTCTCAGTCTTTCGATAAATCTTGTCGGCGAGTACCAGCGGTTCGACGCCTGTTCGACGGGCCATAGCAATTGTCACGGGACTGCGCGCGGTCCTGGCGACGCCGCCGCCTCGAACATCCGCCAGTGTGCCCCAGGCAAACAGAAAGTAAATCGCGCTGAACGTAAGATAGATCCTGATCGGATTTATGTAACTGCTTTTTCTTCCCGCAAGGTATTCAGAAGTAAGGACACCAGGCCTGAACAGTAAGGCGAAGATAGTCCTGAGGATCTTGTTTGAGTCGAGGTGGGTGAATTCGTGAATTAGATGCCCAAAGAAATGTCTGAGCGCAAACTCATGACGGTGCAGTTTCTTTTGCCCACACTCGTGACAATATTTGCCCGCCAGCACCACGCCGCAGTTTAGACAGCGCTCAGGCGGAATAGAGGCTTCCGAAGTCTCAGCTACTTCCAGGTAAGTCGCCATTCAGATACCGCCTTTTGTTTGGGATTCTAAAGAGTTTCGACAATAGCACGGGGCGCCGGGAGCCTTCGGATCGCGAATGGCCTTATTGACGGCTGGATCCCACGTGCGCATGGTTTGACTGGTCAATCATCTCGTGAAGTTTAGCCGCAGCCTTCTCGATTTCGAAATGCTTGTATTGCGCGGCCCGACTTTCAGCTGAGAGCACCCCGCAGCGGTGCACCCGCTTAAACTCACCGTAGGGAAATTTATACCTGCCCTTGGTTTCCTCGTCTTCGTCATCGTCGATGCCCAGGTGCCAGCGTGAGTATTCCCTGAAGCCATGCTGATGTATGAACGCGTTCTCCTCTTTCGCGGAAGGTTGGTGCTCCCTCCAGGCGTCCCGTTCATCACTAACCACTTCCCCTGCGCTTACGAGTCTCTTTGCATGGTCGAAGGCCTTCTTGTTCAATTTAACTGCCATACGATTACCTCCTGTAAGGCAGAGTTCTGGCGGAGTCTGCTTTATAAGTTGCCCACATTGAAAGTGTCACCCTGTCGAATATCGCCTGTCTCGAGGCCCCTGCGAAACCAACGAATGCGCTGTTCTGAAGAGCCGTGGGTAAATGAATCGGGAACTACGTACCCCTGGGTTTTTTGCTGCAGTCGATCGTCGCCGATTGCGCTGGCAGCATTCAAAGCCTCTTCGACATCGCCTGCCTCCAACAAGCCGCGCTTTTGGGCGTGGTGGGCCCACACTCCAGCCAGAAAGTCAGCCTGCAATTCGAGACGTACCGATATTTGATTGCCCTGTGCTTCGCTCATGCGACTCCTCATCGCGTTGACGCGATCCGAGGTGCCGACGATCTTCTGGATATGATGGCCGATTTCGTGTGCGATCACATATGCCTGGGCAAAGTCTCCTGGTGCACCAAAGCGCGTTCGCAATTCTCTAAAGAACCCCAAATCAATGTAAACTTTTTCATCTTCAGGACAGTAGAACGGGCCAACCGCTGAACCAGCCACACCGCACGCAGACTGTACTCGGTCGGTAAACAGTACCAGCGTTGGTTCGCGATACTGCCGTCCCATCTGCCGGAAGATGTCGTTCCAAACATCCTCGTTCTCAGCCAGCACCACACCGACGAACTTGCGCAGTTCTTCTTCCTGAGAATTGACTGGGCGCGAGGACTGCGTGCCGGAACCGGGGGCGCCGCTGGGGAGTTGCTCCAACACCTGTCGCGGATCACCGCCAAGCAAAAGCGCGAGTACGAGTAAAACGATGCCGCCGAGACCGCCTCCGACGATCATCTTTCCGCCGGACATGCCGCGGCGATCTTCTATATTTGAACTCTCCCTTCGACCCTTCCAAAGCATTTAAGCGAACCTCCCGTTTAAGTGGGCAAGCACCGGATCACAGCGCTGGGACAACCGGCGGGGGAATTATTCAGATTCTACTACCTTGCGAGTTTCGCAATACTAATCCAAATCTGTGTAATCCCGAGTTCGGGTTCGAGTAATGTGCTCACTCTCCTTGGAACAAAGTAGTTTCGTCAACAAAGCAAAGCCCCGTTTCCCCACCGGTCACGTACATAGTATTCGGAATAGGGAATGCGAGTGGGGCATCGAAAGCCTCGTGGAATGGATTAAGACGGAAGGATGAAGGATCAAGAATATAGTCAGGGCATTTGTTTCATCCGTTATTCCTCATTGTGCTCGACTGGAATTGCTTGCCACGTGCGCAGTAGCCTGATGAAGGCCTGCTTCTCCATCGTTTTCCGAACAACTACTTGCGACGCAGCATGCCTGCGAGCGCTTCAAACGAATCATGAACAGCGTCGAAGGTTTCCACGACCTGCTGGTTCGTGCCGTTTTCTGCAGCTACGGCAAACGTCCTAAGGTGCGCCTCAAACTTTCTCAATTCTCCCTTGAACTCCTCGACGTTCGCTGGCTGGTGGCTGGTAGGGACGTCGACCTTTACAATCGCATAACCCCGGTTGACGAGCTCCGGCGCCTGAGATCTTATCTGTTCGTAGTCTTTCTTTGGCATGACCACATGATGAAGCTCACGCAGCACCTCATGGAAATCGTCATATTCCTTGATTCCAAATTTCGACCCATCTGCTTGCGCAACCAACGCGAGTGTCAGGGATAAAACTGCTGTCAAGACAACCGCTAATAGAAATCGAGTTCGTGTCATTAAAAATAGCCTCCTGAAGAAGTGTTCCCTGGGCCTTCCGACGGTGAAAGATTACAGGAAGAGTATCGTGGGGACAAAAGGATGACTTTGTCAGTTGTCCGTAGTCCGTTGTGAAAGACCGCGTCTGTCACTGATAACGGTTCAACTAAGACAGACCACCGTCAAGGACCACTGACCCAACTCAATTCCCACTTTGCCAGGCTTTGATTCCATCAAACTGATAGATGAGCATCAGAATATTCAACACCATACTGTCTCTGATCGCGACCAGCAATACAGTTTCTATCAGAATGAGGAGAACAAGCGAGCGACGCCATCCGAGCGCCCGTGCCATCCAGAAACCGAACCCACATGCCAAAATGTCACCGAGCGAATTTACAATCGTGTCACCCTCATAGCCGAGTGCCGCGGTCATATCCCGATAACGTTGAATGACGAGATTGGTGTTCTCGATTGCTTCCCACAACGACTCCATCAGAATCGCCAGGACAAACCGCCATCTCGTCGCAAGTTTAGGTACCACCACCGCCAGCAAGCCGTAGAACGCCAAACCGTGAAGCACGTGTGTAAAACTATAGGGGTCGAACAACTGCTGCGATGTTTCGGAACTCCACGCCTCGGCCAGCCACAAACGAAAGTTACCGCAGCTACAAAACCATGACCGGCCCTGCAGTCGCAGCTGCAATGCCGCCCCACACACAACCAGTAGCGCCGCAAGCCATGGCAATAAGGTCTTGATTCTGGTGGGCGACACAATTGAACGCTCGAGGCCCGGCTGAGCGCGAAGATCCTGTAGGTGACTGCTAACGAAATATTAACGGGGAGAAAAGTGGTTATCGAAGTGCGTTGGGATTATAGACCCTTAGGTTTTTTCTCTTCAGCTTTTCTCACAGCTTTCGTATGAAGAAATCCAGGGAACGCGCAATCACTTCCGGTGTGCCTTAGTCGAGGTCGGAATGATGCAGGCATTACCACGCGAGCGCGTACCTGCCTCGTCTTGGGTCGGCCCCGGCTGACGAGACCCCGTTTTCCGGGTTGTAGATTACAACCGTCGGAGCCGACAACGTGCCCCAAGCGCCTTGCACCTTCACCTTATGGCCGCGCGTCCTCAGCTGCTCGATGGTTTTCTCGTCGATGCGGGACTCCACGTTCAGCGACCCTGCCAGAAACTCATGATCATCAAAGGAACTGACGTAATGCTGTGTGTCGAACCTCGCCGCTTCGACTGCTTCCTGCGGGCCCATCCCGAAGTGCGTGATGTTCAGCAGCACCTGCAACAGAGCCTGGTCCTGATTGTCACCGCCCGGCGTGCTGAGGACCATGAAAGGTTTTCCGCCGTTGAGTACCAGGGTCGGCGTGAGCGTGATGCGCGGTCGTTTGCCGGGCGCAACCACATTCGGACTGTTCGGATCAATCAGAGCCGATTGCAGTCGCTGGCCCATCAGGACGCCGGTGTCGCCGGCCACGACGGCGGGCAACCAGGCACCACTCGGCGTTGCACTAAACAGATTCCCGTCCTGGTCGATAACGTTTACACAGGTAGTGTCGTTGGCTCGTTCTATCTCAAATACGGAAGACGAGCGGCTTTCAGCCCGTGCGCCAGACGCGAGGATGGCCTTCATATTTGTGGGGTCGCCTGGCTGCTGTGCAAGCGATGCTCGTTCTTTATCGATCAGCGGCCGGCGCAGCGCAGCGTATTCTTTTGAAAGAAGCTGACTAGTCGGGATCTTCACGAAGTCCGGATCGCCGTAATAGCGATCACGATCAGCGAGCGCGAGTTTCCAGGCTTCTGCCAATGTGTGAACATAATCCGCCGAGTTGTGACCCATCGCTTTCAGGTCGTAGCCTTCCAGCAGGTTCAGCGTCGCGAGCATTGCGGGACCCTGGGTCCAAAAGCCCGCTTTATATACTTCATATCCTCCGAACTCAGTCTTAACCGGCATGCCTACCGGCGCCTGGAACCGCGCCAGATCCGCGCTCGTTAATAACCCGCCGTTGCGCTCCATGTAAGCACCGATGCGCTGCGACAAAGCGCCTCGGTAAAAATAGTCCCGCGCTGCCTTCAGACTCGCACGCCGGCCTCGTTTCGCGGCCTGCTGTTCAGCGCTGACCAGGGCGCGCAGAGTTCTCGCGAGGTCGGCCTGAACAAAAATATCTCCCACAGTTGGAATTGATTCATTCGGAAGGAAGACGCGTTTCGCGTCGGGCCACTGTGAAAAGACGCGCGCTCGAGTCTTGATGTACTCGACGCGCAATTCGTCAATGGGAAACCCGTCAGCGAGTTCAATTGCCGGTTGCAGCACCTCTGCTAAAGACCTGGTGCCGAATTTGTCGAGGGCCACGATGCAAGCGTCGAATACGGCGGGCACTGTTGCAGCCAGCGGGCCGGTAGATGGAATAGCGCCTGATTTCGCGCCGGCCATAGTTGACGACGCGGGGTTTTCGGGAGCATTGGCGGCGCGATTGACGAAGAACTCTCTCGTGGCTTTCGCCGGAGCTGGGCCCATGCCTTCAATCACTGCTACCTCGCCGTTCTTCAATTTAATAAGGATCGGTACTTCCCCACCGAAAGAGAAATGAGAAAACTCGATCACTGATGCCGCGAGGATGGTGGCGACTCCTGCATCGACAGCATTTCCCCCACGTTGGAGGATACGCATCCCTGCTTCGACGGAAAGCGGATGCCCACCGGCGACGACTCCGCGTCGACCGCGTACGACAGGACGGAACGTTTGGCCTCGCGAAAGTGGAATTGGGAGTGTGACAGCGCAGAGCAGGGCAGCGAGCAGGACTATGAAAGAACGGCGCATACTGACCACCTTTCGGTTTATGGCGGAATAAGAAGACAGAGGCAGAATACAGAATACGGAATACAGAAGACAGGGGTGTGGTCGGATCACTTGGCACGAGTCCTGAGTATTTTCAAAAAGAGAGGGCACCGACCTCCCCCAAGACCGGTGCCCTTGCCTTTATCTCAGTTCTCCCATGGAGAATTAACGATGGCGCATCCTAACTCCGACTATCTGATAGTAGGTTGCAGCTAGCTTACAAAGCCTTTACGAGCCTGTGACAAAACTATCTCAAAACACCTGCGTAGAGAAGTGGTAGTCTGGTGGCATGTCTGGACCAACCACCGCCCGTTTCGGCTCCTGGAAGTCTCCCATCACCGCCGATTTGATAGTTAGTGGTTCCGTCGGCTTAAGCCAGCCTACGATTGAAGGCGGCGCTATTTACTGGGTTGAGATGCGCCCGTCCGAAGGTGGACGAAATGTGATTGTACGGCATGAACCCTTCGGTGAAACCGCCGACGTCAATCCGCCGCCATTCAATGCTCGAACACGAGTTCATGAATACGGGGGCGGTGACTATGTTGTTCATAATAGAGCCGTATACTTTTCCAACTTTGCGGATCAGCAGCTGTATGTTCAGCGCGGAGCCGACGCGCCGGTGCCAATCACGCCACTTGCTGAAATGCGTTACGCCTCGCCTGTATTTGACGTGGTCCGAGACCGGTTGATTTGCGTCCGCGAAGACCACACGAACGCGCAGCTTGAAGCTGTCAATACAATCGCGGCCATCAGTCTCGATGGCAGAAATGGAACCGGCGACGTTCTGGTTTCGGGAAACGATTTCTACGGATCTCCGGCAATCAGCACTGACGGTAAGCATCTCAGCTGGATCAGCTGGAATCATCCCAATATGCCCTGGAACGGCACTGAACTCTGGCGAGGTGATTTCTTGACTGATGGCTCAATCGGCAATCGCGAGCGTGTTGCCGGAGGACCAATGGAATCGATTTACCAGCCGGAATGGTTTCCCTCAGGGATTCTCTATTTTGTTTCCGATCGGAACGGCTGGTGGAATCTTTATCGCCAGGATGGGCGGGGTAGTGTCGAATCTGTGATCGAGATGGAAGCAGAGTTTGGAACGCCGCAATGGATTTTCGGCTTATCAAACTATGCTTTCATTGATGCTGAGACGATCGCCTGCACCTACACGCAACGAGGTTTTTCTAAACTCGGAAAGATCGACATCACCACGTGTAAATTGCAGGCAGTTGCAAGCTCTTACACGGACATCACCTTTGTTCGCATGGGGTCGGGCAAGGCCGTATTTCGTGCGGGCTCTCCGTCGGATCCACCCGCAATCGTATCCTGGAATCTCGCCAACGATGAGTTCACGGTCTTGCGCCGCTCCAACAACCTGGGAATTGACGCCAGCTTTATCTCAGCAGCGCAAGCAGTGGAGTTCCCTACAGAGGGCGGTTTAATTGCGCACGGGTTTTTTTATCCCCCAAAGAACCCGAACTATGTCGCTCCCGAAGGCGAGTTGCCGCCTTTACTGGTTAAGAGCCATGGCGGCCCAACTTCAGCCGCCGCGAGTGCGTTAAGTTTGAACATTCAGTATTGGACCAGCCGCGGCATCGCAGTGCTTGACGTAAATTATGGTGGCAGCAGCGGTTTTGGCCGTGACTACCGCGAACGGCTGAATGGGAAATGGGGAATTGTCGACGTCGATGATTGCGTGAATGGCGCACGCTACCTGGCCAGGCGCGGCGAGATTGATGGCAATCGCCTGATGATTACCGGCGGCAGCGCGGGCGGTTATACGACGCTTTGTGCACTCACATTTCGTGAGGTGTTTCGCGCCGGGGCAAGTCATTACGGTGTCAGCGATGCTGAAGCGCTAGCGAAAGAGACGCACAAGTTTGAGTCGCGTTATCTAGATGGCCTGTTTGGGCCCTACCCTCAGCAGCGCGAGATCTATCGCGCACGCTCGCCAATTAACTTCACTCAACGGTTGGCGTGTCCGGTGATTTTCTTTCAAGGTCTCGAAGACAAAGTCGTTCCGCCGAACCAGGCCGAGATGATGGTGGAAGCACTGCGAGAGAAGGGAATCCCGGTGGCATACGTTCCCTTTGCCGGAGAGCAGCACGGTTTTCGGCAGGCGAAAAACATCAAGCGCGCGCTGGAAGGAGAACTCTATTTTTACTCTCGAGTTTTTGGGTTCGAGCTCGGTGAAGCTGTCGAGCCGGTAGCGATTGAAAACCTGTAACAAAAAGTCGGTACCGCTTTTGCAGTGGTACAGACCCATTGTGATTGTGAACGTCTGTGAGTGTTTGTGACCCTCGCGATATTTCGGGACCAGGATAAGGTGCGTTGCTACTGTATGGGTTGGTCAGAAAGCGTCGCTGGACCGCCGCCGTGATCGCCTCCTCGCAAAACTGAACTCACATCGATGAAGTAGGACATCCGGCCCGTCTTGCCATATTCAAGCGGGACGGCGATTGCTTCGTAGTTAGTACCTGAGAAGCTGACCTCAATCTTATAACCGTAACTCTGGAGCCAATCTTTATTGACCAAATTTGCTTCCACGAGCTGATCGAGCGAGCCAAAACTGTCTCTGCCTTGCGCCGATTTGTAGGTCTCCTGGGCGCCGGCAATTTGCCGCAGCATGGATTTCGCCATCTCTTCGTTCCCCTTCAATGAAGACTGTTGCGAAGCGCCGGTAAGAGCCGCAATCATCAACATCATCACGTTACGCGGGACATGCAGTTCATGCAGCGGCCCCGCGCCTTCATTTGAAAGTGAGTACGTCACCGGCTCAGTTACCGGACCGAGCCCAGCCACGAATTCCCGCACCTGCTCACTGAGGCCCTCCATTTTGGGTGCGACCCCATAACTATCCATCGTGCCCGACGGCATATAAACCTGACCAAGACCTTGCCGCGGTTGCCAGCGGGTGTAGTTCCTAAATCTGGTGTCTGAGCCGAGTGTTTCATCCTTCAAGTACGAATCCACTGCCAGGCGTACCGCATCGCTTTCAGTTGAAACCACGAAAAAGTCTCCGATAAACGCATACGCGAAAACATTGGCGTAAGAGACTAGCTTCGTGCCTTCTCGCCTTTCAGTTTGGGCGAACAACTCTGCCCCTTTTAGTCCGATCGATTCGATGATCTTCGGCAGTACTCTTTTCACACCCTCTCGGTCTCTTACCGCGATTGCGACGATTGGAGTTGGAGCTCGCGGCGGCTTGGACGTCTTTGTCGCATCATCCTTGTCTGTGGTAGCTGATGTGGCTGCCAACTCCTCGGCCGCTGCGTTCAGACCTTTCAAGCTCAGCGCGATCTCATTGCCCAGTAAGGGGATTAAGTCATCCTTCAAATTGATACCGAGAAGTTTTTCATACGCGGCAAATGGAGATTCAGGCTCGGCCGAGCCGTCAGCTTCGTTGTAGTTGATCCGTGCTCCCTCACGAAAAGCGAGTTCGCGTTGCTCACCAACCGCTTTGACCATACGGTCGTGAATAGAGGAATAGTCGAGTGACAAGGTGACAAACACGTCTGTCTCAGCGGGCAAAACGGACGAGGCTGTCGGAGTAATGGCTGGGCCTGAAACCAGCTGGGGCAGGAACGGGAGAAGAACGCCTTTAACATCCGGTGGATGAACCAGCAGCACACGCAGATTGTAAGAATCGTTATCAAAAGAGATCGCGGCGCCAATAGCATCGGGCCATTTCGACTTTCCGCCCATGAACGCGCGCGCGAGGGAAGCGAACGCCAGTGTCTGGGCGGGTGTCTGCTGGATCTCAACCGGAGTGGTACTAAGCGTTGAGTCCGGCTGTGGCTCAACAGGTGGCGGAGCGGTCGTAAAATCCTCGACTGCAGGTTCTGAGATTTCTGCCGGCTCTTCCGGCTCAGTTTGTTTGCGAAGTGCAGCCTGTGCATCTGCCTGCTTTCGCAATTCGTCGTATCGCGCTTGCTGCTTGAGCCGGCGTTCCTCCTCCTCCCTGGCCATCGTGCTGACGTCGAAGTAAACAAATAACGGGTCAGAGGCAAAGCGGTCCCGCGTGGTTCGAAAGTTTTGATCTTCAGCCAGCAACTTGCTGTGAGCCGGTTTAAGGTCTTTGAGGTTGAAGGCAGTCCTACTGATCAATACCAAAGATCCTGTTTGCTTGATCACGTAGGGCGGCGCGAGTTCGGTTTGCTTGCTCGGTGATTGTGGCTCGCCGGTGACGGCCGCGGATTTCTTCTCCTGCTCTTTCGAGGCTGGCTTTTCGGGACTTGGTGCCGGCATCAGCTTTGGCAGGAACGTGCGTAGCTGAGTCTCGAACTTTTGTGCCTCTTCCGCTGACGAAAATTCAATTGCACAAAGATACTGGGGCAACTTCGGCTGATGAGCCCATGAGGCGCACATCATGCGCGAAGTCATTAAGGCGTCAGCGTGTACGTTCATCCATTTGAAGAATGTGTGAAACTCCTTTGGCAGAACGGCGAGCTTCATGACTGGATCGATCAGACTGTTGACTCCTTCCGATCGAATGAGCTGACCGACGCCCCGGACCTCGCCATACACACCGTAACTGCCGGAAGTCAGTAGCGTGTCAAAGGTGGGCGCCGGTTCCCTGTGAGCTGGTTTGGTTGCAGGTTTCGAAGTCACATTGGCCGGCTTCCGAGTTTGCGCAACCAAGGGTGCCAACGAGAAGGCTAGGAGAAGTATCGTCCAGGCTAGTCGCTGAGGGATATCCTTCATGATCTTAGGGTGCAGAGCACTTCGTTAAACTACCGGCCAGTTGCCTTGGGGAGGCCCAGAGCATCCTCCGCCATGTATCGTGCGAAATCAAGAGGATCTCCTTGGGCATTACTCTTTCCGACTGCCCGGATGCAGATTATCAAAAGCATCACCGTCAACGAATGCTGACCTTCGCATTCCCTGCAGGACCTGAGATCAATAAAGATATCCCTCCTGGTTAGCTTCTCCTCAGTGAAAGAAAGAAGACATTTCAAAGATTTCAGAAGATTGACCCAGGGGTTGTCGCGATCAACGTGCTCCAGCGTATACAGAATTCTCGATTGAAAGAGCAGTAAGAATTGCGGTGAAAAGAGTATTGCAAAATCTGACACGCGCGGTTAGATTGTCGACAGCCAATCATCTTATGCATTAGGTCGAGGTCTTTCCAGCAAGTGGGAATGTACCGAGTCCTATATTTTTGGAGGTTAGAAAAGTGCCGACCGGAACATGTCCCGAATGCGATGCCGATGTCCACGTTGATACTGACACCGATAAGGGTGAGGTCGTTGCGTGCGATGAGTGTGGGACCGATCTTGAAGTTGTAGGACTCGATCCCGTTGAACTCGACATCGTTGAAGAAGAAGATGTCGATGACGACGATGACGACGAATTCTAGAAGACGAAGAGGACGATTCTAAAAGAGACCCAGAATCTGAGGCAGTAAGCAGGAGCAGCGAAAGCTCTTTTTGCTTGCTGCTTTTGTTTCTGTTACTTTCTGGCCGCCTGGTAACCTGGGCGATTCTGCTGCAAGACAAGTCCGGCCGGTCCCACTATTTTGATTCCATGGAATTTACCGTCGCGCCGTTTTTCTTCGGGTGGGTAGAAGGCAATCACGTACGCGGCGGTCACTTCTTCCGCCAGCGCGGTAAACAACGGCCCGTAGTCGTTCTCATCTGCATAAACGCTCTTGCCGCCTGTCAACTCCGCTAAGCCGCTAACATCAAGTGGAGTCGGAAGCGCTGCCGTCGTCGAAGCCATCATCCTCGAGTAGGAAGGAAGCGTTACCACATACACGCTGACCTCGGCGGCATTGGCCCGCTCGATTACTGTACGGGCTGAAACTGTATCGCCAACCGGAAAACCGTCGGTGATTACGACTACTGCGCGTTTTACGAGCTTGCGCTCACGAGTTCGCGGAGTCTGGCGCACCAGTTGGCGGATGGCGTCATCAACCGCATCATAGGTATGAGTTGAAAGACCATTCGGCTCGCGCGCGATTCTTTCAAAGGCACGATCGAGTTTGTTCCGGTCATACGTGAACTTCTGTAACACCTTAACTTTCATTC
The DNA here is from genome assembly GCA_041742785.1 of Pyrinomonadaceae bacterium. Lineage (GTDB taxonomy): Bacteria > Acidobacteriota > Blastocatellia > Pyrinomonadales > Pyrinomonadaceae > PSRF01. The sequence goes on from JBGTOA010000027.1 coordinate 35,500, forward strand.
CGAACGCCATGACAGAAAACAACGCAGAATGATCCGAAAGCCTTGCCGAAAAGGACTGCAAGGCGACCCGCAGCTTGTGCATTTCGTCGAGCGTCATGCTGCCGGAAATGTCTACCGCGAAGACCAAAGCCAAAGGTCGCGGCTCGCCGTTTCGATGCTCGGCCTGGAAGAACGAAATTGGTTGTTCGACGCCGTCAGCGAAAACTTTGAAATCCTCCTGCTTCAAATTCCGCACCGGCCGGCCCTCGGCATCTCGCACTACAACATCGACCGTGACCAGATCAGTGTCTATCCTGACTACATCATCAGGCTGCGGAGTTGTTTCGGAAAAGACCTTACGCGGCCGCTGTGTAGTCGACGGATCTTGGCCTGCGAGAGAAGAAAACAGCACCACCAGCAAGATGAGCGCGGTAACACTTTTGCTAAGGTTGGACATTTTGCGGGTGGCTCGAAAGGCAGTTGCAGCGCGCCGCGCCGGATAGAACATCAAGCAAAACATTTAACGCAGTCTGGATTATACGGTTCCGAGTTAGGGCCGCCAACCGTTACGGGAACATAGCGGTGGGCAACATGTCGCAGTTTGGATGCATCAAGACAGTCGCGCGTCGCTTATGAGATTAAGGGTCGGGTGCTATCATTCAAGCCACCGCTACCGCTCACCAGAAGATTGGGAGAACTGTGATGAAACTTAAAATAGGGATCTTTGCGCTGCTCTCTCTGACTCTGTTGTGCAAACCCGCGCCGGCGCAGGATAAGGCGACCGGCAGTATCAAGGGCAAGATCAGGGTTGAGACAGGGACACCCGGTGGGGTTGCGGTTGTCATTCGCGTGGGTGAACGGGAAGTTGGCACAGTATTGACGGAAAAGAACGGCGACTTTGTCGTTTCAAAGTTGAAACCCGGGCTGTACGGGTTGACATTTCGTAAGCCGGGATTAAGTGTGGGAACCATCGAGAGTATTGAGGTAAGAGCGGGAAAGACTCGTTCGCTCGGCGACCGCCTGGTGTTGGCGATTGACGAGGGCTCGATAGCCTTCATCCGCGGCAGTGTTTTCAACGCAGACGGTCGCAGCGTGCCTGGAACAAAGGTCGAGATCGCCCGGATTTTCGACGACGGCTCGGTGAAAAAACTTGACGGCCGGCTTACCAGCGAGACCGGTTCGTTTGTTTTTCGATTGATGCCCGAGCCCGCCAAGTACCGTATTACCGCCAAGGCCAATGGCGTCGAGCCGATAAGCCAGGATGTCGAGGTTGATGGTGCGGCGGTCTATCGCATTGCACTTTCGCTGCCGGCGATAGCCCGGTAAGCATTTCAATCAGTCGGTGTTTTAAGTTAGTCACGCCTCTATCTGGCTTGCCAAATTTGCTAAGATTCGGCTGCCATGCCCGATGAAAATGAAGCACGCGAGGAGTTCCTGACGGCAAGACAGCTCGCGAAGGTTTTGCAGGTCAGCGAAACAACCGTGCGCCGGCTCGCTCGGAAGCGCCGCATCCCGTCGGTCCGCATAACTCCGCATATCATCCGCTTTCATCTCGACGCCGTTCGCGAAGCGCTGGATGTGCCGCGCCATCGCATCCGACACGGTGAGTACACTGAATGCGTAGACGACGCTCAATTGTCCTTTGACGATCTGTTGCTTAGCTGAAACTAACGGGTAGGTTTCGGTGGCGTGAACTCCACCCAATTCCCATTCTGTTTGACGTAGATGCGCGGTTGCCGGATAGGAAACTTCCTGGCGAAAACAGGATTGTTATTGAGGAAACGCCGCGTGGTGCCTGAGTCACCAGTAGCTACTCGCCATTTGCCTTCCTCACGCACCAAATACTGCTGGACTACGATCTTACCCTCGGTTTCAAAAGGCTTTACCAGTCTCCCGTAAAGAACTGTGTCCACGACGGCTAAATCATTGGACACTCGCACGGCGCCAACGTCCATTCGCACCAACTGATACATGTCCTGCGCTCGCTTAAGCGCGCTCGTAAATCGCTCACGACTCATCCGAGTTCGTGAAGAGGAAGGCAGCGAGTCGTAGAGCGAGCCATAATCTTTTGATTTCAACTGCTCGAACACTCTCCAAACTGTTCCGCGCACATCGGTTTCGTCCGAAGCTTGAACCGGCATAGCGAAGAAGAACATGACGGCCCCGATCACGCCCAGCCAGGATGCCTGGAATTTAGCTTTGCTTTTCATCCTCAGAACCTTCGATCTCCAATCTCTCTTTTTCCACCTCACCTTCACCGGTGACGTCCTTGAGTTGCATACGGTAATTCAAAAACCACGCGACCAGGCCAATGGCGGCGACAACAAATGCGGTGTCGAAATCGCCTAAGCTGAGGAGAACCGCAGCGACTGCGATTGCAACACCGGCAATGCTCAACCAAACAAACTTCATTGACTTCAGTGCTCACTTGATCTGAACCGGAATCGTGAAATCTAAAGTTCCCGGTGCGTAACAAACCTGATCGTCGCAAGCTTGGATGCGCAACTGAGCGGGAAGATGTCGTTCCCCCTTTTTTGCAGCGCGATCTGCCTTGAGCAGGACCTTGATGGGCGTTTCACCTTCGTAAACCGCCAATGGTTCTTTCTCGAACGCGAACTGCCTGGTAATCGGATTTGGGTATGCGATAAATCCCACCGAAACTCCCTCGCTCGCTGGAATCTCAATCTCCGTTGCCTTGAGGTACGGAAAGGTGGGTGGATTGGCGTTTACGTGATAACCCGCCTGGATTGTCAGGCGAACAGTGGTCTCGCGCGAGTCGCCCGCAGGTATCTCGACCGGTTCAGGGGATGCCGTGACGACGTCCGTAGAGTTGATCCGCTTTTCGTTGGCATCCACGATTTCTGGCGCTGAGTTGTCGTCTACCGTTGCGCTTCGCGAACAAGCCGTAAGCGACGAGATGAGCAGAAGTGCCAATGCGATTAAAGGAGTAGTTTGTTTCATCAGTCTGCTGGCAATTCTAACTCACTTGCGAGATGGAGTCGCTTTGAGCGGCGCACAAAGTAGCGGGCCAGCAGCGCCGCGGGCAACCCGAAGAAGACAGCAATGGGCACCAGGAGGATCACCAACCGAACTGCTCCTAACACAATATCGGAAGTGAGCTCGACGCTGCCTGCGATTGCCTCGCGAACACCACGGCCAAAGCTGGACGTGTTTACGATGATTGCAGTGGGCATGCGCAGATTGACCGTGATCGTAGACAGGCTGGCCCGGTTCGCCAGGAATCGCTTGCGGCCCTCGAGCCTCTCGATATCACTCCGAACGTCGGCGATCTGCCGCTGCACAGCCATGGCATCTTCAACCTTTGTTGCCTGCTTCATAATCTCGAGAAACTGCAGTTCCAGCGCTTTTTGAGTCTTCAGACGCGCTTCCAGATCGATGAACTCTTCGGTCACGTCCTGTCCGGAAATCTTTTCCTGCACTACACGGCCGCCCGTACCCCGAATCTGACTAATCGCGGTATCGAATTGTGCAGCGGGGACACGGACAACCAGCATCACTGACAATTGTTGCTTTGATGGATCGACATTAGTACTTTCCGTCTGTTTCGCTTCGGAAGTGACGACAAAGCCGCCGACAGCCGCAGCGATCGAACTGATTCTCTGTTGCGTTTCGGCTGGAGAGGTAACTTCCAGCGCTAGTTCCGCGCTACTGATGATCTTGCGGTCCAGGGCTTCGGCGACTGACTGGGACTGATCTGCATTCAGAAGTGACGCACGTTCCATCCTTGCATCGAGGAATCCCTCTTTGGCGACCACTTGTTCGGCAACCGGCGCAGGGGCCAGGGCAGTCCTTGCCTCATTCGAGTCGCGCGTGGAACAGCTGAGCATCAAAATCGACAGCACCAGAATCAGGAGCATGTTGCGTGGTTTCATGGCTTAACCTCCGTTATAGAGTCGGTTAGACAAGGAACGTGGGAACTGGCAGGGGCTTGCGCCGAGATCAGATGATTAAGATCCAGGCCCAGACGTTCAGAAGATGTGGAGAGGATGTAGCAGGAGGTAGAAAGCAGCCAATGTTAGCTACCACACAGGAAGACTGTGGGCAGCACCGTGACGGCCTGTTAAGCGAATGCGTGTAGCTGGGAGATGCGACACGAGAAGAGATTCTTTAACCTTCAGTCCGCGGCTTTGCCATCGGGTTTCTTGATCCCGAATTTTTCCAGCCGATACTGTAATGTGCGAAACGTTAGCCCGAGCAGCTTTGCCGACTTGGTAATGTTGTAATCGGTCTGTTCCATCGCCTGCATGATTAAGTCTCGTTCGACGTCTTCGAAACTGATTCCCTCCGGTGGAAGTTTGAAAGCACCTTCGGCTGCGGGCCGCGCTTCCTGCCTCACTTCGAGTGGCAAATCCTCGACCGTAATCTGGTCGCCTTCACAAAGAAGAATCGCGCGCTCGATCGCTGATTCGAGTTGCCGAACGTTTCCAGGCCAGCTGTAGTCCAGCATCAATTTTCTGGTTTCAGTGGTCAGACCCCGTACCAGGCGAGACGTGTTGCGCGTGTGTTTCTTAACGAAGAAGTCGATGAGCACGGGAATGTCATCGCGTCTTTCGCGAAGCGGAGGAACGTCAACTGAGAGAACGTTGATGCGATAGTAAAGATCGTCGCGGAACCTGCCGTCGGCAACCATCGCACGCAGATCACGGTTCGTCGCTGCGATTACTCGGACGTCGACGTTGATCTCGTGCGTGCCACCGACGCGCCGAATTTTTCTCTCCTGAAGTGCACGCAGGAGTTTTGCCTGCATCGCCACATCCAGTTCCGCGATTTCATCCAGGAACAGCGTTCCGCGATCCGCGATTTCGAACAAGCCCTTTTTTTCGGCATGAGCTCCCGTGAATGAGCCCTTCTCGTGACCGAAGAGTTCTGACTCAAGCAGGTTCTCGTTTATTGCGGCGCAGTTAACCGCCTGAAACATCTCCTGAGCACGAGGCGACTGATTATGCGTCGCACGAGCGATCAGCTCCTTGCCTGTGCCTGACTCTCCGCGAATCAAGACGGTGGAGTTTGAGCGCGCGACCTTGAGGATCATCCGCTTAACCGACTCCATCTCCGGAGAATCCGAAATGATCTCGGTGTCGAGTGCATCCAGCTTATCGAGAGCGCGATTGATGGTCTCGAGCAACTTATCTTTGTCGTACGGCTTTTCCAGGTAATCGAAGGCTCCGCGGCGCAAGGCTTCTTTGGCCGAGTCTATTGAGCCGTGAGCGGTCAGAAGAATGACGATGATTGAAGAATCCTGCGCGAGCAGATGTTGCAGCAGTTCGAGACCGTCCATCCCCGTCATCTTCAGATCGGTTAACGCCAAATCAAATCGCCGGTCTTTGGCGAACTTGATGGCAGCTTCGCCGGAAGCCGCAGTGGTGACGTCATAGCCTTCTTCCGAGAGGATCATCTCGAGAATTTCACGCTGCGACTTTTCATCGTCTACGACAAGTATGCTTTTGCGCGCCATGTGCGTAATTAAGAAGGATGAATTATGAAGGCGGAAGGAGGAGCGCAGAGCAACGAGTGTTGATCCAAATTCATCCTTCATCCCTCATGCGTCATCCTTCATCCTTCCTGTTAACCGGTAATGTGATTCTGAACGTCGATCCGCTTCCCACTTTTGAGGTCAAGCCGATTGTACCGCCGTGATCGTCGATGGCTTTCTTGACGATCGCAAGACCCAACCCGGTGCCCGTTTCTTTAGTCGAATAATACGGCTCAAACACCTTCGAGATGTCCTCATTCGCGATACCGCGCCCCGTGTCGCTGATTTCAACTTGAACTTGATCGTCGTGCGGGGCCGAAATTACTACGGAAAGATCACCGCCCGAGCCGTCGATCGCCTGGAGCCCATTAATCAGCAAGTTCGTGAACACTGAGCGCAGTGCCTCTCGATCCGCCATTACCGGAGGCACTTTGCCTTTCTGCTCGAACCGCGTCGTAATCCCGCTTTCGGCAGCCTGGACTTCAATCATTCTCAGAACATCTTCTGCTTCTTCCCTAATGTTAGTCGCACGCAGTTCCAAACTCGAAGGCCGGGAGTATTTCAGAAAATCGCTGATGTGACGATTGATGCGCGCAACTTCTGCTTTCAACTGTTCGGCGAGCCGTAGAAATTTTTCTCGCTGAGCGCTATCTTCCGGTGCGAAAGATGACCTGAGATGGTCCAGCGTCAAGTTAATGTAGTTGAGCGGATTCCGAATCTCATGTGCGATAGCAGCAGCCAATCGCCCGACCACCGCGCCTTTCTCTGCCTGATGCAATTGCGCTTCGAGTTCACGCGTACGTTCGAGCTTCGTCGTCATTTCGTTGAACGCAGAAGCCAGAGCGCCCATCTCATCTCGGCGATTCGAAAATACTCGATAACCAAAATCGCCCGCAGCAACTCGTCGAGCTGCCACTGACAGATCTTTAATCGGCCGAGTAAAACGCCAGACAAAATAACCGGTCACCAGGGTCGTCATCAGCAACAAAAGCAAAGTGTACAAGGCTGAATGCAAAGCCTGCCGCTCGAGAATGTTTGTTAGCGTACGAGCCGAACCGAGCACTACGATCACATATCGTCGTCCCTTATCTGTTTCGACAGGAAAGTAGAAAGCGCCAGGATCGCCGGCCAGAGGTGGTCCGGAGACGGAGAGTCCGGAGGGTAGTAGCTCATTTGCGTCGGGCAATTCCACCGCGCTACTCAAGGCGGGTAATTGCACATCTCTTACGTGAGTATACCGAGGTGTCCCATCATCATTCTCCTGCGGCGCGTACTCTCTCAATAGACTGTCCCGAATGTTCCCCTGATCGTCGACCACGAGCACGTTCGTTACACGACTGGTCTGCTCGTCGAGCAGGGGTTGATTTCGCATTTGATCAAGGTACTTGTCGCTGGAAAGACTGTTAACACCCAAGGCCACTCCCGCCATGATCGCTTGTTCCTGTTCAATGATCAGGTGGGCATTGCTTCGAACCGAGCGGAGATTCACGTAGTACTGAACGCCGAGAGTCAGTCCTAGCAACACGGCCAGCAGGAAGACGAGGCGTGCGCGAAAACTTGCAGTAAAATGAGGCATCATCATCGCAATATAAGAGGGACTTCAAGGGCAAAGCGTTGTCGGTTTCGATACTGGGACAGGCCAATATGACTGCAGAGTTGGTGAATTCTGTACAATAGATTACTTTTCTGTTGCCGCCTGTCGCGGGCTGATGGTATATTTGCCCCGGTCTCAAATCAATGTCCCCAGGGACCGCCATTTAGGGAAAACTCCCACCTCAATGTTTGCAGTAGACGAAGGTCGCCCGAATACGGACTTTTAGGAGAGCTTTTGATTACTCTCAACTCTGCAAGATTTGATTTCACCAGGAGGATGGGCGCGGCAAGAATTGTTGTGCCGAAGAGAACGCTATGCGCCCAAGCAGTTTCAGTCAGGCTCGCCACATTTGAGGTGAGCAACAATCCCTAAGAAAGGTAAGAAAGACCCTGATGACTTTGATTAAGCAATCCCCCAAGGTACTCCGTTACGCCATCATCCTGTCTATTTTTATTCTCCTGCCTCTCTCAGATATCGCTTTTGCTAAAAAGAAACCCGCATCGTCACGCCAAAAAGCCTCGCGCACTCAGAAGGGAAAGAAGGCTTCCGCTCGGGACCGGCGAACTTCCAGTAGAAGCGGTTCCCGCACAGTGGCTCGCGGCCGAAGTGGTCGCGCAGGTTCTCGGAAGCTCAGCGCCAGCGAACTTCGTCGGCAACGCCAGAACGTTGCCCGCGAACGAAGCGCCTCTCTGAAAGCACTTGAACGCAAGTTGCGTCGTCCATTAACCAAACGAGAACGCAATGCGGAATTGCGAAGGATTGCATCCCGCAACAGGCGCGACACGCTCGCGGCGAGACGCCGCGCAGAAGCCGCACGCCAAGCTGCCATTGCACGTCAGCGTGCCATTGAGCAGGCAATGCGTAACGAAGCGCAAAACTTTATCGCGCTGGATAATACTGCGGGCGAGGATCCCGAGGTGCGGCGCGCGGCGCTCAAGGCATTGGGCCATCACGCGGGCACTGTCGTAGTCATGGACCCGATGACTGGCAGGATTTATTCAGCCGTGAACCAGGAATGGGCTTTTCGTCGTGGTTTCAAACCGTGCTCGACGATCAAGATCCTTACCGGCCTCGCGGGCTTGAATGAGAAGGTAATCGATCCGCTGGATACCGCGGCGGTATCTGAGCGCTATCGTATTGATCTTACCGATGCGTTGGCCTACTCGAACAACACTTACTTTCAGGAAGTCGGTTCGAAGATCGGCTTTGAAAAGATGGTTGCCTATGCCCGAGATATGGGATTAGGCGAGAAGACCGGAGTCAACGCCGCCAACGAATACGCTGGGCAAGTGCCGATGGATAAGTCGCGTTCGCTCGGTCGCATGTGGTCGCATGGTGATGACTTTGAAGTCACCCCGCTCCAACTCGCGACACTGGTCTCAGCGCTGACCAACGGTGGAAAACTTCTCGCCCCCCGTGTCCCGAGAACGCCTGAAGAAATGGCCAAGTTCAAGCCGATTGTGCGACGCGAGCTTGCAATCGAGCAGGAAAACTATCGCCGCATGGTGCCTGGAATGGTCGGCGCAGTTAATTATGGCTCGGGCAAGAAGGCTTACGATCCTTTGCAAACAGTCGCCGGAAAAACCGGGACCTGTATTGGCCACGGATCCTGGCTTGGTCTGTTTACGTCTTACGCTCCGCTCGCACACCCGAGACTTGCTGTCGTCGTAATTGCTCGGGGATCGGACGGGCGCAAACACTTTCCCGCGGCGGTAGCGGGGCAAATCTATCGTGAACTGAACAGCCGCTTTGGTACTCCGGTTAACCTGCAGATTGCGACCAATCCTTCCGCCAATGACCCTAAGGCTGCCGAACTTAACGAAGAAGAGCAGGAAGCCCTCGAAGCTCAGCAAGCAATGGAAGCTGAAGTTGAAGATGCGGTCGCGGCTGAAGCAAGTGCAGGTGACGGGAGGTCATCTGAGGCTGCCAAGACTGCGGCCACCCGGGCGGTTGCTCCGGCTAAGGCGCAACGTGCACCAAACTCGGTTAAGTCTGTGCTGATGCCGATAGAGCGCCGAAACACGGACGTTCAAAAGCCAACTACTCAGAATACGACGCAGGCCAATCCTCCTCCGCCGTCGTCCGACGCTCGACCTCGGCGCGCCAAGCCATAGCCAGTACCGCGCCGACGCTCATAACCATTACGCCGGGATCAGCTACCAAGCTAACCCCGGCGTAATCTTTTTGCGCATGTTAAGTTTAACCAACGATTTCGTCCTCGGCCTTGACAGGCCAAAAGAGTTGCAGGAATATTACGAGGTTCTTTTAATGAATCTGCTCTAAAATGTTGACTCGTTTGCTTGACTGAGTGCGGCAAATCGGCAACGACTCAAACCGAGTTTGCATCTTATTGTCTCGGTCGTAGCCCTTGCGGTTACTGACCGACCTGTGCGAATAAGAGTTGAAGATAAGGTCTTGGAGGTTCGAATAAAGCTAATGAAGAAAACCATTGGGTTACGGGGAGCGAGCGCTGCGTTGGCACTACTCGCCTTTTCAATTTGTGCAAGTGCCAATGCTGCAACGACGCAGGATCAGTGCACACCCGAGAACAAGCTTGCTTGGTATAACCAGTTTCGTGAAACTTTCAAAACAGACCAGGCAAAGGCCAATGAAGTGGCCACGAAGTACTTGGCCTGTCCAGCCGCCGCCGGCGAAGAACAAATAACAAGTTATTTGAAGAACTTTGTGACTCTTTATGAGAAGGCTGCTCGCAAAGGTCAAGTCACCGATTTGGTTTTCAATAAAAAGGATTATGTGAAGGGCATTGAACTTGGTAAGCATGTCCTTGCGGAAGAGCCTGACTATCTCCGGACCTACATTGATTTGGGCTATGCTGGGTATTTTCTCGCTCTGAACAAAAACACCACATACGTAAACGACGCGCTTAACTATTCCAAGAAAGCGCTGCAGATGATTGAGGGAGGCACGGCCCCCGAAGATTGGAAGCCTTTTATTAATAAGGAAGAAGCGTTGTCATGGCTAAACAACATCGTCGGGGCCTTCACGATTTCATCTTCGCCCGCTGACGCGATTCCTTACTTTATTAAGGCCGCGACCATCGAAGGTCCCTTCAAGAAAGCGCCGCAGACCTACGCCTATCTTGGTCAGGCTTATGAGGTTGGTGTCTACACAAAGCTTGCCAATGCGTACACCGCAAATTTTAAGGATAAGCCTGAGACTCCTGAAAGCAAACTGGCGCTCGCGAACATCAACCAGGTCGTTGAGCGGATCATTGACGCGCATGCCCGCGCAGTGAAGCTTGCCGGTGACGACCCCAAGAATAAGGCACTCAAAGATGAATCCATGGCGACCTTGACGAACTGGTACAAGTATCTGCATAACGATTCAGATGCTGGCCTAACAGAGCTGGTCGCGACCATCATGACCAAGCCATTGCCACCGCAACCAACGCCGCTGACGAGTCTACCTGCCAGCGCGCCGGCGGCTAGTCCGGCGGCCTCAACAGGCAATGGTGCGATCGGTACACCAGCGGCAGTCACGACAAACCCAGGCCCGGCGACGGCAAAGCCTGCCGCCACAACTGCGTCGAAGCCGACGACACCAGCAAAGCCCAAGAGGCATCATCGACGCGGCTAAGATTCGACCCTGGATAGCCGGCTTTGAACTTTTCGCCGGAAGCGTTTGTCCCTGTGAGGACGATGCTTCCGGCGTTTGTTACAATGGACCTCGCTTTGAGAGATTCTGAGTACACACCTCCTGACCTCGATCGCCTTGAGACAATTCTGGGTTATCAATTTCAAAATCGCGCACTGCTGGAACGTGGCCTCACTCACCGCTCGTGGGCCCACGAACAAGTGGCGCCCGGAGCCGGGGATTTGGCGCGCCGACTTCACAACGAGGCGCTGGAGTTTCTCGGAGACTCAGTGCTGGGCCTAATTGTCGCGAACTATCTCTTTAAAGCTAATCCAACCGTAACCGAAGGCGAGCTTTCGCGGATGAAGCATCGGCTGGTAAGTGCGCCCACGCTGGCTGGGGCTTCGCAACGCCTGGGCTTGGGAGAATTCTTGCGTTTTGGGCGCGGCGAAGAGAAGAATGGCGGCCGCAAGAAGAATGCGCTTCTGGCGGATGTTTTCGAAGCAGTGACCGGCGCGATATTCGTGGATGGTGGACTCGAAGCGGCAACCACTTTCGTGGAGCAATCGCTCGATCCGGAGCTCATGCAATCGAGCCCAGCGGCGGCAGCAGAGGCTGATTTCAAGACTATGTTCCAGGAGAAACTACAGGCCGCACATCTCCCGGCGCCGCGTTATGCTGTGGTCGAGACCGACGGTCCGCCACACCGCCGGACGTTTAGAGTGGAGGTGAACTGGGACGGTGGCAGTGTCCGAGGAGAGGGACATTCAATTAAGACTGCCGAAGCGGCCGCCGCAAAAGAAGCGCTGAAGCTGATCCGAACCAATCGAGAAAACCTTCCAACTGAGAGTCTCTGATTGCTCCATAGCTAAACTTGACCACCAGCAATTACGTATTTAGGATGATTTCACATGAAGAACAACCCCGTGATCGAGCAATCAAAGGTACATCCGACTGAAAAGACGGAAAGGAAGACGTTTTCATTAGGCAAGATCTTTAATCGAAACGGTCACGACAAAATGCCGGAGACTCCGCCGAAGCCGGTGGGCCCGCCGAAATCAATAGTGCGTGAGTACTTTGAGTCGGCTGTCGTGACGGTGATCATGGCGCTGTTTGGTATGACGTTCATCGTTCAAGCGGTGAAGGTGCCGACGGGCTCTATGCAGAACACGATTACCATTGGCGATCATCTCCTGGTTAACAAGTTCATCTTTGCGCCGGGCAAGTCCTTACCGTTTCTGCCGCAACGAGAAATCAGGCGAGGTGACATCATTGTTTTCAAATATCCCGGCAATAAATACGACCCGCGTCGTGATGACCGTCCAGACAACAAACCGATTGTGACCAACTACGTAAAGCGGGTCATTGGGTTACCGGGTGACCACATTCGCATCGAGGGTCGGCAGGTTATTGTTAACGGCCAGGTGCTTCCTGAGCATCGAATCGAAGCGGAAGACAAAAACGACAAAGCGCCACTCAAAATCAAAAACGATCCTGCACGTCAACCAGGCGAAAGTTATGACGTTTATTGGAACCCTGATTACGTGGACGATGATTACGATATCTTTAAACATGAAGGTAAGAACGGCGAGATCGTGATTCCGGAGGGTAGCTACTTTGTGATGGGCGATAACCGTAATAACAGCGAAGACAGTCGCTGGTGGGGATTCGTCCCTCGCGACCTCGTCATCGGTCGAGCTATGTTTGTTTACTGGTCTTATGACGAAAGCGCCTCCTCGAGCGATTTCTTCCTTATAGACTTCTTTAGGAACACGCGCTGGAGCCGCACCGGAACCATGGTGAAATAACCCGAAGTCACTTGCCCCCTCAGCGCGACGGTATTGTGCATTCTTGCCGAACCGAACCGGCACAGACCGGTAATCCCCTCAGGGCCTCCAATTTTAATCGAACGGAACACAAGTGGGGCTATGTTTGAAACGTGGGTTTTGTCCAACCTGAGTTTGATTGATCTGTTGAAGAGGGTTTGGGGCGAGATCAATCAAGACGACATTTTCGGACGTGCTGCGCAATTGGCGTACTACTTTTTGCTCGCGCTCTTCCCCCTGTTGTTGTTCCTGATAACGCTGCTGGGTTATTTCGCAGAAGCCGATTCTGAGCTGCGGAACGAGTTGCTGAGTTATCTAGCCCGAGTGGTTCCATATTCAGCCGTCGAACTGATACACACAACCCTCGACGAAATCAGCGCTGCTAAGGGCGGCGGCAAACTATCCTTTGGCCTTCTGGCCGCACTGTGGGCAGCGTCCAACGGCATGGGCGCCATTAGTCAAACGCTCAATGTTGCTTATGAGGTGGACGAACGGCGACCCTGGTGGAAGGTTCGCGTTGTTTCAATTGGACTTACGATATTACTTGCGGTCTTGATAATTACTGCGTTGGTGCTGGTGCTCCAGGGCGGCAGGATCGCAGAGCTGATTGCGGGAACCGTTGGCCTGAGCGGAGTGTTCACAACAACCTGGAAGATCTTACAGTGGCCGATTGTTTTTGCGTTCCTGTTGACAGCTTTCAGCAGTATCTATTATTTCGCTCCTGACCGACGTGATCGCCGTTGGGTTTGGATAACCCCTGGGGCCGTCGTTGCAGTTCTTCTCTGGCTCATCGCCTCACTTGGATTTCGGACTTATTTGCATTTTTTCAACTCTTACAGCGCAACTTACGGCTCGTTAGGCGCGTTAATAATTTTGATGCTTTGGTTTTATCTAACCGGTGCTGCAATACTGGTAGGCGGTGAGCTCAATTCGGAATTGGAACGGGCTGCGAAAGAGGCACGAGCTGAACAATAATCAGGCGGTAAACGGGACTTTCGGCCGACAAGCAGTGTTTGCGATCCTGCTCGGCATAGCCGGGCTGCTGATGGCCGGCCAGAGTGTTCCCGCGCAGCGGCGTGTCCCTCCAAAGAAATCCGTGCAGCCGGCAAAACCCACTAATCAGTTAGCCATACTGCGCGAACAATTTGTGAAAGCAACGAACGAGTACAAGGCAAGTCTTACCAAACTGCTGGCGATTCACGAGAACAACAACAGGAAAGAAGAGGAACGCCTGGTGCAGTCGCGAATGCTGCATGCCGAAGGGCTGATCTCAAAAAAGCAATTGGAGGAGGCGGAGAAGAAGGTAGCTGAAGCAAAAGACAAAATCACTCAGACAAGGCAACAGCTGGAAACTGCGGATACCCAGATTGCGAACATTATGGTTGAAGCCGATGCCGAGGCGAAGATTGCGAAGGCAGGTAAGCTCGCCAGGGGATCACTTGTACGGACCACTTCTTATATTCGCTTTAATGGATCGGCAGAATGGTCGCTGGCTGATGCATGGAAGGTGCAACGGTTTTTCCAGGACAACTTCAAGCGACCCTTGCCGATTGGTGTCTTCGGTCAAGGCGAAATTCACAATCGCTGGCGACTGGATCATCGCAACTCAATGGATCTCTCAATCCACCCAGACGGTGTCGAGGGGCTGGCACTGATTAATTTTCTGCGTTCCAACGGAATTCCCTTCCTGGCGTTTCGAGAAGCCATCCCCGGAGCTGCGACTGGTCCCCATATCCATGTCGGCCGCCCGTCGCATCGGTACTGATTCCAGACGATTACTAACGCGGAGGTAAGAACTTGCTCAGGAGAAAAGCTGCTACGGCTTTTGGGTTAGTGCTGATTATCTTCACAAGTGCGTTTGCACAGAAAGTGAAATCTGAGTTAATGAGTGGTGATGTAGCTCTCGGTCGCGAAGAAGCTTCTCGCTTTGCGAAGCTGGCGTTGAAATGCGTCGTCAGAGAATTTCCCAACAAACCCGAACACGTCATGAACGACGGACAGGACGTTAAGTCCCCGAAAGCTCTTCATCCCGCGTTCTACGGCTGTTATGACTGGCATTCATCCGTGCACGGACACTGGATGCTGGTCCGATTGCTGCGCTTGTTTCCAGACCTTCCCGAAGCGGGGCAGATTCGCAGCGCCCTCAACGAGAACCTCACGGTTGAGAACATTCGAGTGGAAGTTGCATATCTCAAGCAGCCCAATCGCCAATCGTTTGAACGTACTTACGGCTGGGCGTGGCTGCTCAAGCTGGCAGAAGAACTCCATTCCTGGGAGGACCAGGATGGAAGAACCTGGTCAACGAACTTACAACCACTTGCTGACGCGATTGTCATTCGTTACCTGGATTTCCTGCCGAAACAGAATTATCCAATTCGCACCGGAGTACACCCGAATACCGCGTTTGGATTGGCGTTCGCTTTCGATTACGCCGTGGCTCGGAAGCAGGAAAAGCTCAGAGATTTGGTGATTGAGAGAAGCCGGAAGTACTTTGGTCAGGATAATAATTACCCGGCAGAGTGGGAACCGGGAGGGGAAGATTTCTTTTCGCCGGCACTAATGGAAGCGGACCTGATGCGAAGAATCTTTCCGCCTCAGGTATATCGGAAGTGGCTGAGAGGTTTCCTGCCGGATTTTTGGAAAAGTAAACCAGGATACCTGCTACAGCCCGCCTTGGTTACCGACCGCAGCGATCCAAAACTCGTCCACCTTGATGGTTTGAATCTCAGCCGCGCCTGGACGATGCGCAGCATTGCCTCGTCACTACCAAAGAACGATCCTGCAAGAAGAGTTTTTGCCAACGGCGCCCGGCAACATGCGCGAGAAGCACTCGCACATGTTGCCAGTGGCGACTACGTGGGGGAGCACTGGCTGGCGTCGTTTGCGGTCTACCTGCTCTCAACACCAGACTCAGAGTAGCTAACTATGATTGGCGTGAATCAGCCGACGCATCCGATCGGAAAAGAGCACATCCATCTTCTGCGGCTCGATCAACGCTGTAACCTCGCCAGGCCCAAAGATGGGGTGCAGGATCGTCTGACCAGCGCGATATGCGCGCGTGCGATCATAAGGAGTGCCGGCGCTTTGCTGCCGTCGCTGGCCCGTGGGAGCATTGCTCTTAAACGTTCCTTTGGTCCCACACTTCGGGCAAGTGACACGAGAGATTTTTCCAGTTTTGGTTAGCGATGCGATAACGTGCCCACGCTCTTCGCCACAGGGCACGCAGAATTTCTCTACGCGGTCGCCAACGACAAATGGTGCTTTTTCGATAGGTTCACTAACTACTGGTGTCTTAGTCACGATTATTTCCTTGTTTATTTGTACCGATAGGTAATGCGACCGCGGGTCAGGTCATATGGCGACATTTCCACACTTACCCGATCACCAACGAGAATGCGAATTCGATTCTTTCGCATTTTGCCTGAAATTGCTGCTAGTACCACGTGCTCAGTATTGTCGAGCCGGACTTTGAAAAACGCGTTAGGCTGCTTGTCAATTATCGTGCCCTCCGCTGGAATCAAATCATCCTTTGCCAATAGGTTCTCCTTTACGAAGTGGGTTAAGGAAGAAGGTGATTAAGCCCTGATCACCTTCACGGTTAACTATCTGGAAGCGCGTCGCGGTCGAAATGATCGCGTGAAAGCTCCAGTGCTGCGCTTGGCCTGAGCGAAAGGCTTTCGTTCAGACTCAGTCCTTGAACCACCGAATCCAGGCAACACGACGCGCTCGACTGCTTGTCCCGTCAGGCGTTCGATTGCGCGCATAGAAAGCTCATCGACCGGCGTCACTATAGTAATCGCCCGGCCCTGGTTGCCGGCCCGCCCTGTGCGCCCGATTCGATGAACGTAGTCTTCTGGTGCCCCCGGGACGTCGTAATTAATCACGTGCGATACGCAGTCGACATCCAATCCGCGAGCCGCAATGTCAGTCGCGACCAGGACCCGAGTCTTGCCATCTCGAAAGCCACGCAGGGCCGCTTCACGTTGTGACTGTGTGCGATCGGCGTGAATGCGATTCACGCTGTGATCACGAGCCGAGAGAATATGTGATAGACGTTCGGCACCGCGTCGGGTTCGCGTGAAAACAAGTACACGTTCGAATCGCTCACGTTCAAGCAGATCTAACAGCAGAGCCGTTTTGGATTCCTGCGCTACCGGATAGGCCGTTTGGGTCACCATGGCAGCGGCCTTGCCGCGCTGACTGACCTCAATTAGCGTTGGCTGCTTCATGGTAGAGCGGGCCAGCAGCTCGATTTCAGATGACATGGTAGCCGAAAACAGCAAGGTCTGTCTTTTTGCCGGGACCATTGAAAGCACGCGACGAATGGCCGGCAGAAACCCCATGTCCAGCATCCGATCGGCCTCATCAAGCACCAGCGTTTCCACTTGGGAGAGGTCCACTGAGCGTCGTTCTGTTAAGTCGAGAAGTCTTCCAGGCGTCGCGATTATTACTGTAGCCCCTCTCTCCAATGACTCGACCTGTCTGGGGAGACTTGTACCGCCAATGAGAGTCACACTTCGATTCGTCTTGCCCCGATTGAGTTCGCGATAGTTCTTTTCAATCTGAGCGGCGAGTTCGCGCGTCGGAGCAAGGATAAGAACCCGAGCTGGGGAGCTGAGGTTATTTTTGGATCGTCCCCGGCCCGTGCGAGTAACCTGGGGTTCAACGCTTGCAAGCTGCTGAATAATCGGGAGTAGAAATGCGGCTGTCTTACCTGTGCCGGTTTCGGCACAGCCGATCAGATCACGGCCGCTTAAGATCACCGGAATCGCTTGTTGCTGAATCGGTGTTGGTTCGGTATATCCGAGAGACTCGCAGCTTCGCAGCTGTGCGGGCGCAAGTCCCAGTTGAGAAAAATTCATAAGTTCCTTTTGCGCATCATCCAACTATTTGGGAGAGCGCTTTGTTTGAGTAAAGCTCTGGGCCTTTTTTCTGGCCCATCTAAAGTAGCTTGAGTATTCGAAGTTGTTTGAGGTCTCGTGGCCGGACGAATTTCGATTAGAAAGCCATCACGCGGCCACGAGGTTCAAGCACTAACGCTCTTGAAGCGCCTAATGCGGAAGCATTACCAGCGCGGTTCGCGATTGCCACCACCGCCGCCGCCGCCGCCGTAACCGCCGCCACCGCCACGGTTTCCACCGCCGGCGTAACCACCGCGTCCACCGCCGCCGCCGCCGCCGTAACCGCCGCGTCCACCGCCGCCGCCGCCCCGATTCTCACGAGGTCTGGCCTCGTTGACGGTTAGGCTGCGTCCGTTGACTTCCTTGCCATTGAACTGCGCGATAGCTGCTGCGCCTTCTTCATTGCTGGACATTTCGACGAAGCCAAAGCCGCGCGATCTACCGGTGTCGCGGTCTTCCACGACGCTCGCAGATTCGACTGTGCCGGCCTGCGCGAAAAGCTCCTGCAGGTCCTGGCTGGAGGTCGAAAAAGAGAGATTTCCTACGTAAAGTTTCATTGTCATGTAGATGTACCTTTCCCCTTTGTAAGGGGACAAAGAGAAGCTGCGAATCGGATTGGCTTCGGTCTAACGGTAGGAGCGAAGGGCCGGTTTTCGGATGCTCTAACGAGCGGCTTCTGAAGTTGAAATCAGCCTGCTCTCGAACCATCCAAACGCCGTCGCTAACTCT
>JBGTOA010000012.1:0-14084 GCA_041742785.1 Pyrinomonadaceae bacterium
GCCGCTCAATACCTGCAAAATTAGTATGTACGTAAGCCTATAAGCAGGGCAAGAATTGCCCCCAACGAATAAGAACCTGGACTGACAAACTCACTCGAAAAGCGTGCAAGAAAAGTTGTAGACAGGATTGTCCGAGAAAACCAGTGGTCGCGTCGCTAACCCCTTTCAATGGTCAGCTTACAGCCTTGTTTTCCTAAGATTGAGATACTTTCGCCTAGGCTCAGGGGTTAATGCTACTAGTTAGAGAATTTAAGGCTTAGGATCATCGGCAAATCCCTCCACACAAAACCTCTGCGCCTAGAGTATCTAGGCACGCCCAGTTTGCCTGAAAGCAAAGCCAGTACTTCCTGAAACGGAGAGCGTGCGAGAGAGTTTAGCGGTGCTCGCACAGCACGGTTCCGACGTTCCCCATTTGGGACAAGACGAGAGTTAAGCGTGGTTGAGCACCAGCTCGGTAGCGACTAATTACGCAGGATTATTTACGTCCGCGAGGCGGGTAAAATGCACGTCAAATGCGCTTAGATTTTTTGGGATCCAAAATGCCTGACAGACCGAAGCAGCCGCACGTCTCTCACTGAAGTCAGAATTGAAAACCGCAGGCCAGGTGCTTAGTTTAGAGAGCGGGCCAAGACAGAACTACCACACCCTTGGGCTGACGGTTCGAGGTCTGGCTAACTAAGTTGAAGAAACGCTCAATGATTCTTAAAAGTAGAGGCCACGTGATGGCCCGGCACGATCATTGCCGTAAACAGCTTCCATCGTTTCAGGTTGAAACGATCAGGCAATTCGTGAGTGCGCAACTTGCTCTCACTCTGTGGCGGTGCCATCCAGAAAGACTCTCAACGTCGGCGACCGCACACTAACAAAACTGCCAATCTTGTTATACCTGACAGAGCCGGAGGACTGTCTTTAGACAAGTGATATGCGCGATACAGATGAAGCAGCGTCAAGCCAGGAGCAGATCGAAAAGCAGCTCGCCGAACTATGCGACCGCAACCGCGAAGCGTTGCTGCGTCTTGTCCGTTTGATCATGGCGAATCAACCAGCCCAAGGTTCCGCGGACAACCACGGTGAGGAAATCCGTCAAACGATCGCGAGAATAAAATCAAAGGATTTCATCAGTGCTAACGAAGCTGCGGTGCTCTTCGGCTGTTCACCTCAGCACCTTCGCAACTTGGTGCAACGGGCGATAGACGGAGAAGCTACTGAACCCATTCCCTTTCGCGACCTCGACGGAGTTATAACCTTTCCTCTCCCTGAATTAATCGAATGGTCACGAAGGCCAAAAGAAAGAGCCAAGAAGCGCGCTCCGAAGAATAAAAGACATTTGCGGGCGGTGGCGTCATGAAAAACTTGGCGACCATGGCAGTCAAAGATTATTCTCACGTTGCTTCAACTCTGGCTTTTGCGGTCTGCCCCGCTAAGGAGAGGAAGGAGCAGACATGATTAGGAAACGAGGTGAGTATTACTGCTTCGAGTTCATGGAGAACCGGGAAAGGTACTTTGGGACTTTCAACGGGCGGGACGGTCTCCTGGTTGCGCATTCAAAACGGGAGGCGACCGATTACGAAAGCACGATTCGGCTTCAGGTACGCGCAGGCACGTACAAGAAGCAAAGCGAGGTAGAGGAATTCGGCCAGTTCTTTGATGGCGTGTACATGCCCTACGCGAAAGAGCACAAGGCCGATTGGAAACATGACGAGTTTCGCGGTGCAGTACTAAAAGAGTGTTTTGCAGGTAAGACTTTCGCCCAGATCACTCCGATGCTGATCGTTCAACTCGTCAACCAAAGACTAAAGTCAATTTCAAAACGCGGACGGCTGCGCAGTCCGGTTACGGTGAGCAAGGAAATTGCTTTGGCGTCTGCGGTTTTTAATATGGCGATTCAGGAAGGAGCGGCAACGGTAAATCCCTGCCTATCCATTCCCAAGTCAGTCAAAAAGAAACTGCCGGCGCGAAACAAGAGAGACCGTTTCTTGAGTCGGGACGAGGAAGTCAAACTGTTCGCTCATCTGAAGGGGCGGCGCTCTCATCTTTGGCTCATCGCCATGTTCGATCTCGAGACTGGACTTCGTAAGGCTGAATTATGCAGGCTGGAGGTTGAGCATGTGAACCTTTCAGATAGATCCCGCTTCGTTGTGATCGCTGACCGAAGGGTTGAGATTAGACCTGGTGAGTTGTTAGTTGTACGAAGCAAGAACGGAAAACCTCGCACAGTTCCT
Organism: Pyrinomonadaceae bacterium; assembly: GCA_041742785.1. Taxonomy (GTDB): domain Bacteria; phylum Acidobacteriota; class Blastocatellia; order Pyrinomonadales; family Pyrinomonadaceae; genus PSRF01. Next base: position 2,223 of record JBGTOA010000012.1, read on the forward strand.
TTGACTGCGGAGGCTCGCCGGATTGCTGAAATACAAATCAATGACGAAACAACAGGGCGGTATCTTTTTACGAGCTTTAGGACCGGCGGAATGATCAGCGAAATCAAAACCGCCTTTACTGGCGCGGTTCGTGATGCGGGCTTAGAAGATTTTCGCTTTCACGATCTGCGGCATACGTTTGCCACTCGGTTAAATGAGTCAGGTGTTGACCCGTATACTATCCGTGACCTGTTGGGCCATTCGACGACAACGATGAGTGGGGACTATACGCACACATCACCTGAGCGCAGACGAGAGGCAATTAACGCGATGAGTCGGAACGAGTGTAGACCGATACTCTTATCGGATTACGGCAAGATTCCGGCATGAGGGAGTGACTTGAGAGGTAAGGTGCTCGTGAGTTATTGTTAGCATTACGTGGCGGGGTAGCTCAGGTGGTTAGAGCGTGGGATTCATAACCCCAAGGTCGGGAGTTCAAGTCTCCCCCCCGCTACCAACCTTCTCCTTACTTTTCAATAGTTTACGAAATCGCGGCAGATTGCAGTGCCGCTGTACCCGATTTTGCCGAGATTTTGCCGAGGATTTGAGCCGCTGGCCGTTGTAACCGACCACTAGCTCCCTCGCTCGTTCCATTTCCTCGGATGAAGCGTGCGTGTAATCTCCGGTCATACTTGTTGAGCTGTGTCCAAGAATGTCACGGCGGACATGCTCGGGCACTCCCATCTCTGCAGCACGCGAAGACCACGTATGTCTAAGGTCGTGGAAAGTGAGATTGACGATCCCTGCGTCTTGGCAAGCACTCACGAAACCTTTCTTGATGTCATTGAAGCGCAAGCGGGTCTTGCTGCTAGTGAAGATGTACTCTCCTGTAGTAGCGTCTTCAATCAGCATTTTGAGAATCACCTGAACTCTCTGACTCATTGGGATCGTGCGCGGTTTGCCGTTCTTGGTTTTCTCAATGAGAAGCCAACCGGGAAGGATCTCCCAAACCTCGCCCTTAATAACACGCGTTATACTCACTTGAGTAAAGTTCAAGTCATCACGTCTAAGTCGTAATAATTCCCCTTTACGCATTCCGGTGCTTAAGGCTATTTCTGCAATCGGACGCAGATATTCGCGCCTGCCCACCATTCCAACGCCAAAGAGAGACTTTTCTTCTGACTGAGAGAGTCGACGGTTTCGCCTACGCCGGGCAGGTATTTTGGCCCTCACCGACTTGGGAAGCTCGTCGCAAGGATTCGCAGTTGCTATCCTCTCCCTTATTGCCATTCTGAAAATCGACGACAGTAACGTGACTTCCTTGTTCACGGTAGTTGGGCTGCGTTTCTTGCTCACCGCCGTGCCGTCGTCCATTACCTCCTTTCGAACTGTGTCGCTGTGGAGTCGTTCATTGATGAGCTTGACCACAGCCATCATGGTAATTTCCTGAAAGCGTTTGCCTTTGAAGTGTTCTTTCAGAACCTCGCAGCGAAATTCATCGTGCGCCAATGACGAATGATGCTCACGAGCAAATGGCAAGTAGGTTCGGTCCACGAAAGTCGCAAAGTCTTTCAGCTCCTCCCGCTCTAATTCGTCGCGGTAAGAGCCGTCGAGAACCTTACGACGTTCCTGGTAAGCGAACTCACGAGCCTCGTGCTTATCTTTCGCGATGTGCGTGCCGTTCTTTCCGTTGAAAGATCCAGCGTAACGCTTCCCGTTTACAAAGAACTCGAAGTGGTAAAACTGACCTCTTCGTCTGATGTACATCTTGCTCCTTTCTTCGGGTCGCGGTCGGAAAGAAGCGAGCGGAGTGTATCGCTTCCGGTAGATCGTGACAACGGTTAACTGACGGCCGACCGCCTATAATTGTGTTCTGCCCGCCCAGGCACGTTTGCGCGGTCGAAGCACTGCGCTTTCAACCCAGGAGACAGGATTGTGTTCCGCTACATCTTTATGGTGGGGTTCTGACACCTTTGCGAAGCGAAGGCCAATGTAGTGCCAAAAGCGGTCTTTCTTCTGACACACATCCAATGCTTTCTCCGGGTCGCAGTTTTAAGGAAGGTAATGGGTGCGTCAGCCGCGCCACACCGTGAGGTCTTTAGCTTGCAGCCCTCAACCTTTGCTTCGGTCGCTCAGCCCACTCTAAGAGCTTGACGCGTTGGAAGACGGTGACACCATCCAAACCTTCTTTGCTGCTCAATGCACCAATCTATTTAGTTGATCGCATTCTCCGGTTCTGTAAGAGTTAATAGATTGATCGATTCGCTCTGTAGCCCTCTGTACTTCACTAAATAGCCTGCAGCCCGAAGTATTGTTAATCGGTGATTAGCGAAGCTGACCGGGCGTTTTCTCAGATTATCAGGACGCTCCCGATTTACGATTCTAGTGCTCCAGGTTTCATAATCAGTAATCTCTTGCTCCAGCGAGTGAGGTACCGGGTCAAGGATGTACTTGCTCGACTTTATCGATTCATGTCTAGTATTAATGGTCTTCGTAATTCGGTGAGTACCCTTTGAACTCGCGAGGGGTCCTGGCACCTGACCAATTATTTCCCGGTCGATGGCGCTTCTAATTACATAGCTCACATTATTCTTAAGATTCCGAATCGCGTGAGAGCCCAAACCGAAGTCCCCCCGTCTGGCTCCTACCGCTCTTTCCTCGATTAAGCGGTTTCTTGTTTCGTCTGGTAAGTGGTAGGCGGTCAGGGGACACTCAGCGGGTTCGCTGTATCCGAGGATGATCGCGTATTGCTTAAGCGCGGTCTTGATAGGGCCTAAGCGAGACTGAGGGATCGCCCGTTGTTCAATCAAAGCGTCCAGAACTTCCTTTAGTGTTCTATCAAAGGTATGCATTTACTCTTTCCTGCGCGTTGTAATCTCTCTCGAAAATGCCAATTAGTACTGTTCGCCGCTCTTTTCAAGTTCTTTCACACACGCGGTGATGAGACATCGTATATCTACCGGTCACACCGTTCGCCCAACTTCGCTTCGCGAACCCCGTCAGCCAATCTCTTGCCATTGCTGCAATAGAGCTCTCGCAGGTTGAGCTTCGGTTTCTCATTGCTCTTTGGTTCCTTTGAGGGCAAATTCCGTTAGCAAGCTAGTCCTTCGCACTCGTTATCACCTGAGGCTGAGTTTGACCCGGCACGGGTCGTTAGGAGACTGCGCCAACAAAGAATGTGCCATACCGAAATCGTGAGCTTGCGCATACCTCATGCACTGCAAGATCCCGGTGGCATAGTTTATCCGGAGGAATTGGTTGCAGACTGGTTTTCGACTGAAAGCCCAGAAGGCATTTGCCGATAAATTGTAGTGGGCCTGGAGTTGATCGCCGTGCTTGGCAAGCCGATGTTCGCGCAAACGGCAAAGTGGAAAAGTCTGGGCGAGGTGTTTAGGCTCGCTGGGAGGTCAGCGTCTTTCCGCGAGGGGTGTGGTCAAACGGCAACACTGCGCCGCCCGCGCGGCCGGATGCGCACGGCGCAGTGGTCTATCAGCCGTTCATCGGTCCCGGGGGCACAAAATGGTTTTGACCTGAAGTGTGCGGTGAACTATCGCCTATCTGAAGACACCGCTTTAGGCTGATTAGGTATGGCCGACCAAGCCAGAGCCAATGCAGTTTATTCCGGCGACCGCCGTCGAGATTCAATCTCATGAGATTTGTATACAAGCTGCAGTCGATCGGCGCACGCGCTGCGCCAGAAACTGCAACCACAACATCGATACGACGGCTCACGGACCGATTCGGATCAGGGAATCGTGCGCAATAGGATTGAGCCGCCACGTCGGTTCGAGGAAACGATCAGGGAGAAGTAAAGCGGTACAGTTTACAACAGCAAAGAATTACTGCCGATGTGAAGAGCGGCCCGCTGGCGAAGCACGATGGCTTACTGCCAAGACACTCATGAGACCACAACCTATCAACTTCCACGAGCAAACTAGAAACCACTGGGTCTCCTTGATTGACCGCGACCAGCGACGTACGGCTAGTCATCGCCCTACGAACCAGCGCGAGACCGCGTCGCGAGGCCGAATCCCACAGAAAGACGTTGCTCCCAACATGGGATCAGTGCCATAATAGGGTGCGGATAATGAGGATCATTTCCCGCAAGACACTGCGGCTGTTTTGGGAGAAGCCTGAATATGCCGATGCCGAACAGTCACTTAAAGCGTGGTTTAAAGAGGTGTCTAAGGCGGAATGGACCAGCCCAGCGGCGATCAAAGCTGTATTTGGCACTGCCAGTATTGTGGCCAACAACCGCGTGGTGTTCAATATCGGCGGGAACAAGTACCGGCTGGTGGTCAGAGTGAATTATCCGTACCGAGTGATGTACGTTCGGTTTATTGGGACACACGCGCAATATAACCGGATCAACGTGGAAGAAGTGTGAGCATGAAAATCAGGCCGATCAAAAACGATCGCGACTACCGGGAAGCGCTGCGCGAAATCGACCGACTGATGGACGCCCGGCCAAACACTGCGGAAGGCGACCGTCTTGATGTGCTGGTGACGTTGGTGGTGGCGTGGGAAGAAAAGCACTGGCCCATCGACTCGCCGGATCCGGTCGAGGCGATTCTGTTTGCGATGGAGCAGCGGGGCCTTTCCCGGCGTGACCTGGAGCCATTCATCGGGAGCAGGGCACGCGTCGCAGAGGTGCTCAATCACAAGCGTTCACTCACGCTGCCGATGATTCGTCGTCTACACGACGGTCTGGGAATTCCTGCCGAAGTGCTGATCGGCGAAAGCGCGGCCGCGGCTTTATAGAAGTGCCACCTAGAGCGTAAAGATGTCGTGACATCGTGGGGCCGATGTGACTTTAGCCAATCATCAAGCTCTTCCTGAGTTGGATCGACAAAGACCTTTCCGGCAATCTCTTTCGGATACATGCCGGCGAACACTCTGATTGTGAATCCACCGGCTGAATGACCGACGAGTGTTAGTTACCGGTTCGCCGTAGCCCGAGTGCGGAATGACGACAACACGGACACCGGATGACGGCGCTCAAGGACTTGCGTGTCTATCCTGTAGCTCGTCCGAGACCCTGCGTTCGCGCAAAAGGTGAATGACATCGTCCTGGAGGAGGGGAATGCAAACTCGACGCCGTCTTAGGCGTGAAAGGAACGTTCAATCAGAACGGCAGTCTGAAATCGGTGGGCCTTACTTGCGCCGTTTGCCACTCAACGGTGGATGACGCCTTCATGCCGGGAATTGGTCATCGGCTGGATGGTTGGCCGAACCGCGATCTCAATTCCGGTGCAATCATCTCGCTTGCTCCGGACCTGAGCGTTTTCACGAAACTCCTGCGAGTCGATGAAGCGACGGTCAAGAAGGTACTCGCTAGTTGGGGACCGGGAAAGTTCGACGCCGAGTTGAATCTTGACGGCAAGGCCTTTCGGCCTGATGGCAAGCCCGCCGCCACTTTGATTCCGCCGGCCTTTGGCATGGCGGGCGTAAAATCTGCACACGTGGACGGGCGGCTGGGGTACGGTCACGTACTGGAACGCTTATGTTGCCAATCTTGAATTGCAAGGGCAGGGTACGTTCTACGACGCACGTCTGAACGACCCGAAAAAATACCCGGTTGCTGCCCGCGCCGGTTTCGGGAACAAGCGGAGCGCCACTGACATGGTGACCGCGAAACTAGCCGCTTTACAGTTTTACCAACTTGCAATCCCTCCGCCGACGCCACCCGAAGGCAGTTACGATAAGACGGCAGCGGGTCGTGGAGAAGCGATCTTCAAAGGGAAAGCCAACTGCGCGCAATGCCACGTGCCGCCGCTCTTTACTGAGCCAGGCTGGAACACGCACAAGCCTTCAGAAATCGGTATCGACGATTGCCAGTCTAACCGTTCTCCTGAAGGAACCTATCGCACCGCTCCGCTGCGGGGGCTCTTCGCGCACATGAAAGGCGGCTTCTATCACGACGGTCGCTTTGCGACGCTGCTGGAGGTAGTAAACCACTACAACAGCTTCAAGAAATTAGACTTGAATGAGCAGGAGAAGAATGATCTCGTCCAGTACTGAAATCGCTGTAACTGTTGTTGTTGACTACAGGCCGAAGGTGACTGTCATCTACGGAAGCGTTACTTGGTGCACGCGACTGGCCTTTGGAGGGGAAAGATGAAACGACCCTCCGCACTCGAGATTTCAGATCCGCCACTCTTCAAACGACATTCTCTGCTCAAGTCGAGAGTCGGTGCGTCCGTCCGAAAAACGGGTTGACGACGAATAAGGCAACGATTGTGGACCAGTAATCTCGTCGCGGCGCAGCCATCGATCTCATGGCCCACCAGCGCGAGAAGCTTGACTCCCTTGCCAAGATATTAAGCAACTTCAGCAGGCCTGAAATATTTCCGCTGGCTCACCCGAACAAGCGATCGTTCTCGGCTTGGACAACTCCGTAACATTCGCAAACGTGTGCCTCCAGTCCATGCCGGTCAAGAATCTCGATGTGGCCACGCACATAGCGTATGAATCCTGCGTCTTGTAGTCGGTGAGCAGCATGCGTGACGCCTTCGCGACGCACGCCCAGCATGTGTGAGATGAACTCCTGGGTCATTTCCAACTTATCAGTTTGCACGCGGTCGCGAGTCATCAACAGCCAGCGGCAAAGTCGCTGTTCCACTGAATGAAGACGATTGCAAACGGCTGTTTGCGAAATTTGAGTGATCAGCGCCTGTGTGTAACGTAGGAGCAGTAGCTGAAATTCGCCGCCGCGCCGGAACTCATTTTGCATTGCCTTCGCCTTCATCCTGAGCGCCTTGCCTCCCCCTTGGACCACGGCTTGGTTTGGGGTGGTGTCACCGCCCATAAAGAGCGCAATGCCGACCACTCCTTCGTTGCCCACCAGTCCCATCTCGGCCGTCGCGCCATCAAGCATTGTATAGAGCAACGAGACGTGGGAAGTCGTTGGGAAATAGACATGCCCCATTTGTCCGCCGGATTCGTAAACAACTGAGCCGAGGGTCAACGTCACTGGCTCCAGGTCGGATAGCAGACGATCATAGTCTTCCGACGGCAGAGCATCCAGCAGCCAATTTCCGACTGATCTAAGAGGTTTTGGGGATATCGGCCTGAAATCGCCGTTCCTTAAAAAACTAGAGATCCCGACTCAAGCGGCCAATCAATTAGAGCGGCCAACAATGCAATTCATCCCAACGTAGTCGACCGGGCGAGTGTTAGGATATTATATCCATATATGCGGTAGCACACAGACTGGGTCAAATAACCATCAGGCCTTGACGTGCGACGCAGGAGATCATTAGCAGGAGCAGTGACTTTCTGGATTTTGTAAGGAAGTGGTTTCAGGGAGTCGCTAAATAGCTACGGGGACGGCGTATCGCTTGGCAAGACTTGCCACAACGGTTGTCAACTCGGCTGGCTCAACCGGCTTCGGAATGTGCATCTGGTAGCCGGCCGCGAGCACACGCCTACGGTCTTCGACTCCGGCGTACGCCGTTAAGGCCGCCGCTGGGATTCTACCGCCGCTGTCTTTCGGAAGGTGGCGTACTTTTTCGATTAGCGCATAACCGTCCATCAACGGCATCCCGATGTCCGAGACCAAAACGTCGAATCGTTGTCGCGCCAATTCCTCCAGTGCGTCACTGGCCGACCCGACAGAGACCACTTCGGCGCCGCACCCCATTAAGACCGCCGTGACAAGTTCGCGCGTGTCCTGTTCATCATCAACGACGAGCACTCGAAGATTATTAAGCGATAGCTGGCTGTCGTTGGGAGTGCCACCCGCAATCTTGGGCCGTGTCCTTTCGACATTGCCCAGTTCGTGATGGACGTTTATAAATGGGAGTATGACCTTGAAGGTGGTGCCCGCTCCTGCGCCCGGACTCTCCGCCTTCACTGTCCCACCGTGCAGTTCGACCAACTGGCGCACAATGGAGAGCCCAAGTCCAAGCCCGCCATGCCTTCGGGTGGTCGACGAGTCGGATTGACGGAAGCGATCAAAGACGTGGGGTAGGAGCTCCGGATCGATCCCTTGCCCCGTATCGCTGATGGTGATCTCAACGTGGGACTCGATTTGCTCAAGCCGCACCTCCACCCTCCCCCCTTGGGGTGTGAACTTGATCGCATTGGATAAAAGATTCCAGATTATTTGTTGGAGCCGGTCAGGGTCGCCGGAGATCAGCCCTATTCGCGGATCAATTGCTGTTTGGAGATGAATGTTTCGCGCATCTGCTGCTGGCCGCACGCCTTCAACGACTGCCTCGATCATCGTTGCGATTTCAACCGAACGCACGTCGAGGCGAAGCTTTCCGGTGATGATGCGCGAAATGTCGAGCAGGTCGTCAATGATCTCTCTCTGCGCGCGGGCGTTGCGCAAAATGGACTCGACTGCGCGTCTTGAATCTTGCTCGTCGAGTTTGCCGCTGACGAGCATCTGTGACCAACCGAGAATCGCGCTCAGCGGCGTACGCAATTCATGTGACACCGTGGCCAGAAACTCATCCTTGATGCCGTTAGCGGCATCAGCTTCCGCGCGTGCCGCCTGCGCGCTTGCCAACAGCAGCCGGCGTTCTTCCTCAGCTCTTTTGCGGTCAGTGATGTCGCGGATATTGCATTGAATAACTTGATGACCGTCTTCTTCATAGACGTTGCTGACAAATTCCACTTCCCGGAGCCTTCCGTGTGTCGTTTGGAGCGGCAAATCTTCGTAGCGAAGATAGCCACTCAACTGCAATTCTCTAAACGCTTGTTGGCTTGCCTCCTTATCACTGAACAGACCAATCTCCCAAAGCTCTTTCCCGAGAAATTCGTCGCGTGAGTAATCCAATAACTCCGTCATAAATGGATTCACGTCGGTGATTTTTAGAGTGGTGGCATTAAGAATGAGGATGCCGTCTCGAGCGGATTCGAAGAGCCGCCGGTAACGAATCTCCGAAGTCCGCAGCCTGCGGTCGTCCCCCGCATGAGGCGCGAAACCTTCCTGCGTCCCGTTGAGCAAGGTGACGCTGTCGGCCTCTGCGAGCAAGGGGTCAACCATCCGGATTTCACGTGTCATGACTTGTTTTGTGGATGGCATCCTGAAAGCTCTTGATGTCGATTGAAAGTGTTTGCGGTGACTTGCTCGCCACGCACTCATCCCGAAGATCTCGCGCAAACCTCCTACGCCCTGCGAAAGCGGGTCTTAATCTCTCCGCAACCCCGCTCTATTGCAGTTTTCTGCGAGACCACGCTTAGACTGTGCGTCGTCGGCCAGCGACCAGGTTGTATACCAACACAATCGCAGCTACCACCAGCAACAGATGAATCAGGCTAGTGCCGCCGCCAACCCCTAAGCCGAATCCCAATAGCCACAAGACCAGCAAGATTACCAATACTGTCCACAACATGATTTGCTCCCCTTTTTGTTTAGGCTGCGCCTATGCAGCTGCTTCAATGAACGGTTTATTCTAACTTTGCATTTTCTCTTTCTTGTTTGCAGTCTTCGGGCCGCTCCTGGCAAGAACAAACGGCACAAGAAAGAGGAGCTGGCCCGGTTTCGGGTGTCGAGAGCAATGTGTCTAGAGCGACTGCGGCGACTAGTCTATAGCTCAAGAAAATGGCGGTCTGTGCGCCAGCACACAAAGCCAAAGATGGTGAAAAGAATCAGGAGTTTGAGATTCAGAAAATGGCGGCGCCCATCTTGGGCAACTCCCACAGTTGTGTGCTCTTATATGTGTGTTGACGCACAGACGGAAATTCCCGCGCGATTTAGGCTAGCGACCGTTCCCCGCGGATCAAGGCTAGCGACCGTTCCCCGCGCGATCAAATAGGATACAGGAGGCCACCAGTGCCATCCAACCCCCTACCCCGCGTTCTCTGCGTCGACGATGACGAAGACTCTCGTGAGATGTTGATTACGCTACTGAAGCATGCGCTGATAGAGGCCAAAGCAGTAGGGACTGCCGCGCAAGCCATGTCGTCCATGCAAAAAGAGCGGTTCGACCTGTACTTACTCGATGCGTCGTTACCTGATCTCGATGGCTTTGAATTGTGTCGCCGGATGCGTGACATCGACCCGGACACGCCGATTCTTTTCTTTTCCGGAGCAGCCTATGAAGCCGACAAGAAGCGAGGAATTGAGGCCGGGGCCAATGGTTATGTGATTAAGCCGGACCTCGATGGCTTGCTCGGAAGTATCAAGCAGTTTGTTTCTCGGGCGGAATTCGCTGCCGTCCAGATAACCCCCGCTGAACGCGATGGGAACAAATCTCTGCCTTTGATCTATCAAACTGCGCGCGCTTGATGTGGGTTAGAAGACATGGACAAAGAAAGATCTAAGGAAGACGAACGACAAGACCCGGAACCTCAAGCCGAGATCGAAATTCCGGTTGACCCAAACAGATGGTCCACAGCGGTTCAGACGTGGGTTAGTGAATTTCAACGGCATCGTCACGGCGAACCGCTGCCAGCTTTTGACAGTCTCTTCAAGTGATGCGCACCGCAGCAACTCCCCCTTAGGAGGACTTACTAATGGCAGACGATAAGAAGGATTGCGCGCATCCGAGTTGCAATTGCCCGGCGCGGGCAGATAGCAGGCATTGCACCGATTCCTGTGAGAAAGCGCAGAAGAAAAAGCGACTGTGGCTGTGACCATCAGGGGTGTGCCTAGCGGTCAGTACGAAGGCAACATCGCGTCCGGCGCGCGTATTCGAGTTCGCGTGCCGGCAGCATCGATCGCTAGTGGCGGTTTATTTTGTCGCGAGAATGATCTCTCTTGTTGAGTCGGCCGAAACGCCTGATGAGTTTGCCCGTCTCGCCACCCGGTGCTCGACGCAGTGGATAATCTCGATCAGGTCTTGAAAAAGTAGACGCACGATAAGGGTAAGGGTATATCGATTTGTAGAATTTCCGAATCCTGACTTGCGTTAACGAAAACAAAAACACTGACCTGGCGGTCATCGATCGAGGACAAAAGAATGAGCGACAACCTGATCTATCAGGCCAAGCAGTTCAATCTGAGTGGATTGACCGGCATCTCGGACGAAACGCTGGAAATGCATTTCAAGCTCTACGAGGGCTACGTCAAGCAAACGAACCTGCTGACGGAAAGGATTTCCGAGTTCATTAAGGACGGCCACATCGACCAGGAAGAAATGCCGGCTTATTCGGAACTGACGCGCCGTCTTGGCTTCGAATATAACGGGATGGTCTTGCACGAATATTATTTCGGGAACATGAAACGCGGCGGCGCCGGCGATCCCGAGCGTAGTTCGGCATTCTTCAAAGCGACGGAGAAGAGCTATGGCAGCTACGGAGTGTGGAAGGCTGATTTCGTCGGCATCGGCAAGATGCGCGGCGTCGGTTGGGCCATCTGTTTTGAGAATCCGGCGAACGGTCGGCTGTCGAACCACTGGATCAGCTTGCACCAGATCGGCAACGTCGCGGGATTCAAGCCAGTGCTGGTGATGGACGTTTGGGAACATGCCTACCTGCTCGACTACAAGCCAGCCGAACGCCAGAAGTACATCGGCGCCTTCTTCTCTAATATTGATTGGAACGCCGTGGAGGAATGCACGACCGCTGGTGTGGGCTAAGAGAATGTATCGATGCTTCGAGCTCCGGCAGCCCGTTTATTTTGACGGTTGGTACGAAAGCTATTTCCTCCGATGATCTCGCATGATCAAGGAGGCTTGGACAACAGGAGGATCAGACAATGTTACGAAGTATAAACGATTTGCAGGGCCGTGAGATTCGCGCCACCGATGGGGAGATCGGGAGCGTTGACCAGTTTTTTTTCGATGATGAGACCTGGACCATTCGCTATCTCGTCGTTGATACCGGCAAGTGGCTTCCCGGAAGACAGGTGCTCATATCGCCAATTGCGCTCGGTGAGACAGACTGGGTTGCAGAAGTGCTCAATGTGTCGCTGACGAAGGAGCAAATAAA
>JBGTOA010000028.1:0-252346 GCA_041742785.1 Pyrinomonadaceae bacterium
GTGAGCTGATCAAAATTGTCCGTGGCGGCCACCGCAATAAGATCTCGAATGCCGAACGAGGCTGGGTAGTAAGGAACGCTGTCAAGATTCTGGGAGCCATTACCCGCAGAACAGACTACGGCCACGTTCTGGCGGAGAGCACGTTCAATAGCATCCTTCAACGCGAATGAATTTCCGCTTGTGCCCCAGGAAATATTGATTACCTGCGCGCCATGCGCGACCGCATAGTCAATTGCCTCCACCGCGTCAGCTACATCGCCAGTGCCCGTGTTATCCAGGACTCGCAAACTCATCAGGCTCGCTCGCCACATAACGCCAGTGCCACCGAGTCCATTATTCCCTTGAGCGCCGATGATGCTCAGGCCGGTACTTCATGGTGCGAAACTGCGATTCCGAGAACGGGTTGTCATCAGAAACATAGGGTCGCGAATGTGTTTTGGTGACGCCGAGATCAGCCAATAGTTGGGCCACGAGGTTGGATTTCATTGAGGAGCCGCGATCGGCGTGCTGGGTCAGTTGGTCCTCAGCAATCGACTGCTTGATGCAGGTTTCAGCAATGAGTTGACGAGCCAAGGTGGCGGATTCTCGGGGCGCCACCATCCAGCCGACGACGTAACGACTGAAGATATCCAGGATCACGTAGAGATAGAAGTAAGTCCACTTGGCCGGACCCATCAGCTTGGTAATATCCCATGACCAAACCTGGTTGGGAGCGGTGGCCAACAGTTCCGGCTTGGCGTAGGCGGGATGACGTAACTGATCACGGCGTTCACGGACTGCGTGCTCCGCATGCAGGATCCGATACATGGTCGAGACCGAGCAGTGATACTCACCTTGATCAAGCAAAGTGGCCCAGATCTGGCGCGGCGCGTCATCACAGAAGCGCGGCGAAGTGAGCAATTCCAACACCGTCTGGCGCTCTGTCAGAGCCAGGGCGCGAGCCGATGGGCGCCGCGCTAAGGCCAGCGCTGGTGTGGGACCATTGCGGTAACGATAGAAAGTAGCGGGGGCCAGCGCGAGCGCGGCACAAGTGGGCCGTACTCCGAGATCAATGGCTGCGGCCAGGGCGGCGCTCACGAGTTCACCTCGTCGTCGTCGCTCTGCGTGAGCACTGGCAGCGCGATGCCCAGTATCTGGGAAACTTTTTTTTGCAAGTCGAGCATCAGCTCTGCGGTGTGCAGTTTCTTTTGTAGTTGCGCCTTCTCGCGCTTGAGTTGGGTGTTTTCTGCTTGCAGCGGATTCTTGGAAATGGGTTTGGGACCGCGCTTCTTTGGTGCCAGGGCCGCTCGTTCAGAGTTGGTGCGAGCCTTGCGCCAGGTAGTCAGCTGAGAAGAGTAGAGTCCTTCGCGCCGGATGATGCGACCGACTGCTCCAGTGCCGGCAGCGGCATCCACCTCCGCCAGAACTCGTTGTTTGAAGGCGGCGGTGAAACGGCGTCGCACCGGGTGCCCGACAACTTCCGGGTCGGGCGTTTCGCGGCCACCGACAGTAGCCGCCGGGGTCCGTTCGGGCTCGCTCCGCTCGCCCTCACTCCCCCCGACGGCCACTGTCGGTGGCGAGCTCGGAAGCAAAGCAGCAGACTGATTCACTGAATTCAACAATGTTGGCATGAGACCTTTCTTTCCCGCCCTCGTACATTAAACTATTGGGCGGTCGGTGTCTCAGCCACGTTGACACAGAGGGCGCCCTTCGATCATACTTGCACAGCGCTAACAAAAAAGCGGCCGACCAGCGCACAGGGGCGATTCCATTATGGATGTGAGCCAAGGCGAGACTCTTCTCTCACGGAGATCGCAATGGATCACAAAAAATTCCGGCAAAGCACGCGCTAACTTTTCAAAATACTTACTAAGTCTCTAGGTAAGTGTTGAAAGGTTTTTCCTGAAATGTCTTATATAGGTGAATGGTCTTTCAGGGAGAGCCTGGCTTTCGACTTGCTCACCAACCAAACAAGATGGATCTCGTCAACCCGACGTTAAAAAGGGTTCACTCTTAGTTAAGTCAACCATCATCTAATCAGGAGGAAGTGTCATGACAGAATTCGTGAGAAGAGCACTAACGTTGTCCTTATTCTTGGTCTTGTTCGCATCAGTATCGAGATTATGTGTACAAGCTCAAACAGAGCGTCAGCCGACCGAGCAACAAGTTCGTGCTCACCTCCTGGATAAAATGCAGGCAAGTTTGCGACTGAGAAGTCGAGGTTTTACCGGATGGCAAAGTGCACATACAAACCGAAAGGGCAACACCCTCTACGCGTACGTTCAGGGAGGAAAGGTTGTTGGTTTCGCCATCGGTAGGCCCAACATGGTTAATGCCCTAAAGAGGTTCGCGCCCAACGGAACCAGTCGAAACGAGACAGTCAGTAGTAGCGCTGTTCTTAGGGCGACCCGGGCACGACCGGGAACAACAGCAGAAACTCCAGTCAATACGGGTGGTGGCGCAAAGGAGCAGCCGAACGATGGCGATGGTCCAACTGAGGACGAGTGCGCTGCTAAATATGTTGAGTGTATGTTTGACACTTCCGCGCTGGATCTTCTCAGGGGCCTTGCGATGATAAAGAATGTTTTCACCTTAGACATCGACGCCCTTGTAGGGAATTATGAAGATAGAGAAGAAAAGATGAAGAAATGTGTAGGGGAGGCATGTGCCAAGATTCTAGCTTTATAGATTAGCGATAGACATTTGGTGTACAAGGTACGATTCAAGACTCCTCAGCATTTTTTTCAAGTTGCCCCTGAATCCCTTCTAGTACAATGTCTGTCCTAACTTGACGCCAGCGCTTGAAGGCGACGGCTCTCGCGCTCCAGCCACATAGTTAACAAAGACGATTCGATCGTATTGTTATATGAGACTGGCTCAGGTTGAGACCCTCCAGTCCAGCGCTGGTTCATTGCCACCGGGATATCATCAAAGCGATGGAAAAGGCTTGGTGGATGAGGTCAGGCAATGGAACCAGACCGCAAGAAGCTGGTTTTGCCGCTTATCGCGGAGATGATGGGAAGATAGGACACCCAGAATCTCCCAAACACAAATCAGGTTGAGCGCAGTAGCTTCAACCTATCAAAGCTGCTACCGCAAGGAGCAACGTTTCTTGGTATTTTCCAAACGCATCCCAATGGGCGAGGCGAGAAGCCCGTCGCTCGGTAAGCACTCAGCGAGGAAAACACAAGCAGGAATGTGTCGAAACCCGCCCGCCGTCTCGCCCTCAATAAGAGCATTTCAATGAATGGGACTTGATCTTCGGATTCCTATCCCGCTTCGACCCCAGTCTATAATTCGAACGGGTGCGTGATTCTATCTTCATGGATTGAGTAATTTGATTCTCCCTCGGACGCCAGAAGAATTGGCACGAAGAATACAGGATGCTCTTATGATTATGGAACGGCTCAAAGGCGCGAAGAATGGTGCAGCAACTCCGGACCGGGGGAGCATAGATAGCTACTATCCGGCACATCATAGGGTTCATTTCGTTTTCTTGACTTTATCTTGACAGCAGCATAATGTGCCGCGCACTTCATTGAGAGTTCGGACCCGGCTGCTGGGTAGTGCCTTCGGGTTTATTCGTTTCTAAGTAACTAAAACGTGCGGAAGCTTAACGAGTGATCAGTCCTGATCCTGGCGCCGAGCTTCCCTGTAACCGATCCGGTCTTTCAAACCACAAGCATATTGGAAAGGACGCGAGCATGAAAAAGATAACATTCGCAAGTTGCTTACTTGTTGTAATCGCCCTGCTGGTTTCAGCCAGCTGGCCTTCGAACGCGGTCGATGCACCACCTCAGGACGTTCTACCGACGCCGGACACGACGCTGGCTGTCGCGCTGTCGATCGAAGACATGACTAACCAGTCAGACGTGATCGCGATCGGAAACTGTGTCGAAACAAAGAGCGTTTGGGTTGACCGTACCCTCGTAACACTCGCTACAGTTTCGGTAACGGAAAGCCTCAAGGGGAACGAAACCGCGGACCTTACGGTAACACTACCCGGAGGCGTGGATGCCAATCGCGCCATACCCATTGCCATGACTTATCCTGGCGCGCCACGAATGACGCCGGGTGAAGATGTGCTTCTGTTTCTCACCGCATCCGGTGAGGTTGCCGGCAGCTACTCCGTGGCCGGTTTTTCCCAAGGGAAGTTCTCCATCGTAAAGGACGAAGACGGCGAGCAGATGGTTTCGCGCGACCTGACGAAGACTATGCTCAGGGGCGAGAACGGAGTCCGTCGCGGCGCAACCAACATGATTCCACTGGCAAATCTGAAGGCTCAAGTTAGAGGTTACCTG
This sequence comes from Pyrinomonadaceae bacterium, assembly GCA_041742785.1. Lineage (GTDB taxonomy): Bacteria > Acidobacteriota > Blastocatellia > Pyrinomonadales > Pyrinomonadaceae > PSRF01. The sequence continues at coordinate 4,281 of JBGTOA010000028.1, forward strand.
AAAAATCAATAACCGGCCGTTTGCCTCGGAGCTCTAACCCTAAACGGTAGCCGAAAAGCCATTCCGCACGACGTGCGGACAAGAAATCCTTAGGAGGACATATGAATAGAAAGCTCACCTCGATTCTATTGACTACTTGCATGGTTCTGATGAGCGTCACCACTACGCGCGCCGGCGGCGCGCTCGAAAGCTTTGATATCACCGGTGCCGGTCCATCGCCAATCGCCGGTCATTTGTTGGCTCGCATTATTCCAATTCGCTGGGACGACCGCGCCATACCTGTACAGTATCGCGTCAACAGTACTCTCAATCCGATTCCCAACCCGCTGGGTCCTGCATTTTTGAGCTTGGCCGATGCCACTACCGCGCTCCAGGCTTCATTAGATGCGTGGAATTCCATCCCAACCTCATACATCGATATGCAGATTGTTGGGACAACGCCCAACCCCGGACTCGTCGGCTTTAATTTCGTCAATGAGATCTCGTTTCGCACTGCAGCAGGTTTCAACGCCATCGCTTCCTCGCCGTCGGTTAACCTTATTCAGGACGTGACACTGGTGAATGGAGATGACATCGACGGAGACGGTGATTCAGACGTTTCCAGCGCTATTACGACCGCAACCGACGTCGATTCGGACGGCGATATTGAGTTTCCCGCAGGGTTTTATAAAGCAGGAACGATTCTCGATAACGACGTCCAGTTCAATACTAAAGTCAGCAATGGCTTTCGTTTCACCATCGACCCAGCGCAAGCCGACACTGTGACTCGCTCCGTCGACCTGCAGTGTGTGGCGGTTCATGAGTTTGGCCATTCTTTTGGTCTCTCGCACGTACTCAACAACCAAACAAGCGCTACCGACGGTCATGGCGCGACGATGTTTCCATTAATCGACACGGGCGACCCGGCCGCCGAACTCGGCCAGGCAACGCCTGATATCGACGACATCGCTTTTGCGTCCTTCTTCTATCCGGAAGGAACGGCAGCCTCGGGTCCAGCGGCGCTTCAGCCTGGGGATGTGGCGTTCAGTAAAGTATTCGGTTTGATTAGGGGCGAGTTAAGACACGGGGTATTGAATCAGCCGATAGCGGGAGGCAGCCTCTTCGCTGTTGATCGTAACACCAACAGCAACACTGTGAGTGCCTTTAGCGGCACTACGAATCTGTCGTTCAATCCTGTAAACGGCGGCTTGTTCTTCATTCCCGTTGCCAGCATTGGCCAGGCAGTTCTGAATGGCAACTATGTGATCCCGGTTCCGAAGGGGAACTATGACGTGGGTGTCGAAGCTGTCGATGGCAGTCCCGTGGCGGCGAACCAGGTAAGCTTCACCACCCAGATTGGAAACTTCTACGGTCAGCAGAACTTCATCGAAGAGTTTTACAACCACAACAAGGAGGGCGCTATCGAGCGCGAACCGGGCGATGCTAAAAACGTTCACGTGAATCCCGGTCAGGTGAATGGCGGTAACCACATCGTCACCAACAATGTGTTCAACATCAGCGGGTTCGGAGCCCGTACGAACATCGGGTTCATCAATCCTCCGGCGGGTGGTTTCATCTACGCAGTGCAATTTCCGGCCGCGCAGGTAAGTGCTATCAATGGTGGGGCGCCCACACTCATTCAGGCAGGACTCTTCGACACGACGGTGCTCGACGCATCGGTTCCCGTCTTGTTCGCAAAGGCATGGCTAACTACTGGTGTGATCAATCCGGACACCACCGCCACCATTGATCTCGCGAACCCGCTGGACAGCTCCGTTTCATTTCTTGCCCAGGACACTGATTTCGCGCCGTTCTACTTTAAGAACCCGCACGATCTGAGCGAAGTGATTCGGGCCGGCATTGCCGATGGATCGATTCAGAACCTATTTCTCGTGGTTCAGATCCCGCCTTCACCCTTTTTGGGCGTAAGCAATCAGCCTCCGCTAGTCGGCTTGAGTAGCCAGGCTCCGATCTTAGGACGCTCATTCCTCTCCACTAATGGGGGAGTGTCATTCAACAGGAGAAACGATTTCAATTTCCGGTTCTCCCTGATTCTTTCCCAGATTCCTTAAGGGGGTCTGTTCCCACAGATGGCACAGCTTGGCCCCAAGCCGCACTGTGCCATCTTGTAAAGATTGCGGATTATGCCGTTGAGTGTCGACCGATGGTGAAGAGCTTGACGAGCAAAACGCCCGCGATAAATCCGCCGATGTGCGCCGCGTAAGCCACGCCACCCAACTGAGATCCCCCACCCAGGATTCCAAGTCCACTCACCAACTGGAACGCAAACCAGATCCCGATAGCCACCCAGGCGGGAACGTCTGTCAAAAAGCGAAAGAGGATCACTGTCACTCGTCGCGAGGGATGAAGCAGTAGATACGCGCCCAGTACTCCCGAGATCGCGCCCGACGCGCCGAGACTGGGCACCAGCAAGCTTCCAGGGTCGGTGGAAAACATGATCGTCGTCATGACGTGGGCCAGTGACGCCAAAATTCCGCAGACAATGTAGAAGATGAAATACCTCACGTGACCCATGCGGTCTTCGATGTTGTCACCGAAGATCCAAAGGAAGAGCATGTTGCCGAAGATATGCGCGATGCCCCCATGCATGAAAAGCGCGGTTAGTAGAGTGATGTAAACAGTGAATGGTGTCTCTTGCAAACCGAGAATCTGATGTACCTCACCAGTCTGCCGGTCGACGACTCTCCGGTCTTCCGTGACGATGTCTTGGCCCGTGCGAATCTCTTCCGGCACGGTCGAAAAGGCGTAGGTGAAGCGATCGTTTGTCCCGAGACCCTGGAGAAAGAAAAACACCAGGATGTTAACGGCAATGAGTGCGTAGTTCACGACCGGCGTGATGTTGCGCCCGGTGTTGTCATCCGATATCGGGAAAACCATTTTGCATTCGCTCCTGTGACAGACCGCCCGTGGTCGAGGCACTTAACCTTTAAGCTGTTCGCAGAGTATTGCAGGGCTGTTGACAAATCGCTCGCCAAACACGGAGGCGCCGCTAATCTGCGGCGCTTGCGACTACTCCGGCCCGAACGATCGCCGGCTCATGCGGCTTGAGCAGTTCATAACCTTCGGAGCGCGCTACGTAGGTTGCCGCCGTGATGTCTCCGGCAACGTTCAGCGTAGTCCGGCACATATCGAGTATGCGATCCACGCCCAGAATGATCGCAATCAAGGCCGGGTTAACCCCAATCGTAACCAATACGCCGATGATGAAAGGAATCGAACCGGAGGGAACTCCCGCTGTGCCGATGCCGCCCAGGATTGCCAGATAGACCACCATCAATTGCTGGCCAAATGTCAGATCGATGCCGGCGAGCTGCGCCAGGAACAGCACGGTCACGCCTTCATACAGCGCGGTTCCGTTCTGATTCGCTGTAGCCCCAACGGTCAATACGAAGCTATTGATCTCCTGCGGTACGCCCAGATTCTCTTCCGAAACTTTCAAGGCGGTTGGCAGCGTTGCATTCGACGATGAGGTGGAAAAAGCCGTCAGCAGCACTGTCTTGATGCGGCGGAAAAAGTCGATCGGGGAAAGCTTGGAGAGAAAGTAGATTGAGAGCGAGTAAACGCCGAACATGTGCAGTGAAAGGCCAAGCAGCACCGTCAGCACGAACCAACCAAGCGCCTGCAGCAGATCAAGACCAAACCGCGCCGTGTTGTTGAACAGCAGGCACGCCACGGCGTATGGCGCGACCTTCATAATCATCTCGATGATCTTTGCCGTTATTTTAAACACCGCGTCGAGCACGCTCAGAAGAGGTCCCGTGGTTTTCACAGGCAGTAAGGTGATCGAGATGCCAACGATCAGGGCAAAGAACATGAGGTGAAGCATGTTCGGGTTTTCACCGGACACAGCGGCAAAGGGATTCTTTGGCACGATTGTCTGCACAACAGCCATCAGCGCACTAGGCGTGCCCGCGCTCGCCCTGGCAGCGTCCTCGACGGTTTTAGCTGCATCGGTTGCATAACGGACTTTCAAAGCTTCGGCTGTGATCGGGTCGATGCGATCGCCCGGTCTGATTGTGTTTGCCAACGTCAGACCGATCAAAACCGAAATGGCGGAAAGAACCAGGCAATAGGCAAACGACTTGAGCCCGACGCGTCCGAGTTTCCGAATGTCGCCAATTCCCGCAACGCCAACCGCGAGCGATGAGAATACCAACGGCACGACGATCATCAAGAGCAGCCTTAGGAATAGTTCACCGAGCGGCTGCGTAAAGTTGTCGATCACCCAGACCACGCGCGGATGCGAGCCGCCGAAGGTCCAATTCACACCAACTCCGGCAATCACACCTACAGCCAACCCGATCAGGATCCGAGAATGAAGCGCCATACCCTTCGGCTTGTCGAACGTCTCTTCATCGAGATCCGTAGTGACTTCTCGTTCAAACGCGTCAGACGCTAGCCGGCGATTGTTTGGATTGTTTTTGTCAGGCATCGGAGATTTAGTTTCTAGTTTGTAGTTTCCAGTTCTTCCGTCGCGCGTTTTGGGTTTGGGACCCAGCATTTTGATCGAGACTTAGGTTCTAGTGGACTGTAACAGAGCCTTCGCTAGCAACTTTCTCATTCACACCCTGCTTTAGCCGAGGGTCGGGAACCTTGTGGTTAACCTCTGAAACCGGTTGAACGACGCCGACGCCGCAACCCGTTGAAACGCCTGCGGGAATTTGCCTCCCCTGTCGTCACCAATCTGAAGATAGGGGTTAATAAGAAGGGAGCGCGACGGGGTGTAATGCTGGCAGTTTCAACGATACGGTCCATTAGAAACTCGAACTTCATCTCATCTTCCCCACTTCAACTTGGTCCTTAATACTTCAAAATAATTTCTATTCGTCGGCTGAATCAGATTGAAAGTGGTTTGGCTCTTGCGAATAATGACTTTGTCATTGACCTTCAACGGAAAACCAACCTGACCATCCAAGGTCAGCGTGACGTCTTCCTGTTCCGTTTTTAAGCGCAACTCAATCACCGCATCGTCCGGCACAACGATCGGCCGGTTCGATAGCGTGAACGGGCAGATCGGGGTGACCACTACGGCGTTCATCGAGGGAAAGATTACCGGCCCGCCGGCGGACAAGTTGTAAGCGGTGGAGCCCGTCGGCGTGGAGACAATGAGACCGTCGGCGCGGAATGAGTTCACGAATTGTTCGTTCAGATAGGCCTCAATCTCGATAATGCGGGCGAGCGCCGACTTATTTATCACTACGTCATTGAGGACTCGATTGCGATTCACCACTGTCTCGCCGCGTGTCAGCTCAACCGCGAGCATCACCCGCTTGTCGAGTCGATAATTGTTGGAGAAAATCGCCTCCAGGGCGGAGTAGAGCTCTTCGATTCGGAATTCCGCAAGGTATCCCAACCCCCCGTAGTTGATCCCCAGCACCGGTACTTCGGAGTCTCCGAGCATCCTTGCGGTTGCGATCATAGTGCCGTCACCCCCCAACACCATGATCAAATCGACATTCGCTGCGAGTTGATCAGCCGCAACGACTTCGACGGCACATCCGGTTTCATGCTCGATCCGCTCTCGTTCGATTTCTGCGGTGCCAACCAAAGTAATCTTGCGTTCCGCAAGCCACTCCACGATTCCACAAACGGTCTTAAGCGCGTCGGGCTGATGCGGCTTGAGAACGATCCCAATGCGTTTGATTGAGGACACAGTCACGTTGCGGTGTTTCGGGAAACGCTAGCAATCCTAAATTGCCAGCGGGTCGTTCCGAATCCAGGAGAGAATCGAAAGTCACCTATTGCTTCGGGAACAGTCCGGATGATACGTGGCCGTGGTTTTTATTTCAACGAAATGACTCTGCGCGTTCAAGTAGGGTGTTGAAGAAGACTGACTAACATTGTCCCATTTTTCACAGCGTAGGTTGGCTAGTCCTTAGCTTGGCATGTCTGTCGAAGTGCGACTTTGCCTAGTCAAACCGAAATCTACTCGCGGCCAGGTACTCTTCGACAGTCTCAGTAGCCATCCAGCGACGGTTTAGTCGCTCTGCGACGGCGCCTGTAGTATTCGACCCTGCGAACTGATCTAAAATGACATCTCCTTCCTCAGTCAGAAATCTCATAAAGAATTCTGGCAGCGCGGCTGGAAATCGAGCTGGATGTATCTTGATATTCGCTTCCTTACATCTCATCGTGTAGACATCATTTGCCGAGTTATTTCCAAACTTCAAGAAGTCATCGGGAGTGTCCTCGAACACGTTTGGTGGAATGGCGCCTCCAGCACCAATCTTGTCGAAGCTTGACTTGATATTGTGTCCGGAGGGTCGAACCGTGGCTCGAACCCCTCGTTGATTCAGTCGAAGCATGTCGCCGCTATACGCTTTTAAGACATTTCTATTACTGGCTTTGGGCCAAGGCGTCTTTCCAAGCCACCAGACATGCTCCACCGAATCCTTCACGCGAATTCTCCGGACGGTTACCCATTCAGCAGGCATTGGAAGCTTTGCAGGGTTGTACCAGAAAAACTCTTGCGCTAAATGGAAGCCAACCTCGTCGATGAGCTGGATCAGAAGCTTGTAAAGGTACATCGAACGTGTTGGCAACCCTTTGTTGTAGCTTCCGCCGATGTTCAGAATAAAGCTGCCATCCTTCTTGAGTACGCGGAAGAACTCGTTTGCAAACGGTAGAAACCACTTCACATAGTCTTTTTTGTCAACGTTGCCATACTCCTTTTTGAAGTGAAGAGCATATGGCGGCGACGTGATGACTGCGTTGATGGATTCATCAGGTAGGGCACGAAGAATTACCAACGCATCTTCTAGATAAGCGGCCCCAAGTGGTGTCTCGAAGTATGGAGTGAAGCCGAGAACTCGGACGCGCTCATAAGAAGGACGCGGCAAGGAAAACTGTGGATCTGGTGCAACCGACATAGTTATTCTGGTAAAGCAGTCGCACGGTAGCTTAGACTAAGATAACTTTCAATCATAACGAGCCGAGCAAACCTAATTTGATGACGAAAAAAGATGAAGTTATACAACTTCTCGACGCTTGCAATGAGCAGGAGCGATTAGAAGTTTTTCAATACTTACGGAAGACGATACCAATCCATGCGATTGAAGCAAAACTCAATACCCAGGCGGAAGTGATCTTGGAGGCCATAGATCGCTCCAGCGACCTAACTCTTCGTGGCATCCGTGGCATCATCGCGGAGGCCGCCTTCCTCGTGGAAGTTCTCGGAAGACTCAGAGGCTGGAAGGACGTCACACCCGCTGGAGATGCAGCGTATGACTTTCTTATCGAAGACGCGATCGGCCAGATCAGCATTCAGGTCAAAATGCAGCGTAGCGAAAAGGGCGAGCCGAAAGTGAGAAAGGGAAAGTTTGTAGTCGAAACCCCGCGCACCCGGGCGGCAAGAATCTCGAGACAGGCTTACCGACCAGGCCCTATCGGTTCGGAGAATTCGATATCCTTGCGGTATCCATGCACCCTTCAACTAACGACTGGAACACTTTTATGTATACCGTCGGTTCGTGGCTCATCCCGCGTCCATTGGATCCCATGCTGATTGAGGTCTTTCAACCCATTTCAAGAACCATTAAGGCAGACTGGACCGACAACCTAATGACTTGCGTTGAGTGGTTCAGGTCCGGAGCCAAGAGAACAATTACACCCTTCTGACACGAGAACAATTACGCTACCTTATAACGTCTAGGATTAGCGCTTTCAAGAGAAGTCTGTTTGATCGCGGCAACCAATCCTTGCGGGAGTTCTTGCATACTTGCTGAGAAATTGGATTGTTTTGCCGCCGTCACGAAGCAAGTCTCACCATGACCTTTTCATAAAGCGCTAGAAACTCCACGTTTCCATCAGCGCCGTGTATCGGTGATTCAATCAAACCCTTTACAACCAGTCCCAGTTCCTGGGCTGCCCGGTTGACCTCTTCAATCACACGCGCGTGCTTTACAGGATCGCGTACTATGCCACCGCTGCCGACTTCTCCCTTTCCCACTTCAAACTGCGGCTTGATTAGCGTGATCAAACGACCATCTTCAGACAGCAACGGAACGATCGCCGGCAGGACCTTCGTGGCGGAAATGAAAGATACATCCATCACCGCGAGATCAAACTGTCCAGCAAAATCCTCTGGCCGCAGATAACGCGCGTTTACACCCTCGCGCACCTCGACCTGTTGGTGGTTTCGCAAACTCCAGTCGATTTGGTTGTGCCCAACGTCGATCGCTATTACATGGCTTGCGCCGTGCTGCAACAAGCAATCAGTAAATCCGCCGGTGGAAGCGCCAATGTCCAGACACTTTAAATCTCGAACGTCGATCGCAAACTCGCGCAGGGCGGCCTCCAGCTTCACGCCACCTCGTCCAACATAACGCAAGCTGGGATCGTCACTGCCCTTGATGCGAATCTCGATATTGGCAGGGAAGAGTTGGGAAGGTTTATCGACGCGCTGCTCGTCTGCCAAAACCACACCAGCCATGACCAGGGCTTGTGCGCGGGTGCGCGACTCGGCTAGCCCAAGTTCCACCAGTAACTTGTCTATTCGCTCGCGCTTCATTGTCGGAAGTGGAGCTTTGCCGCTAAGCGTTCGGCATGCAAGCAGGGTGTGAAAAATCTTAGGCCTGTCGACGCGAGCCGTGGAGAACTGCTCGAGGCGTATCAGTCAAACCTACCTGTGCCGCGCAGTCGTCACAGAGCCAAACCAGAATGTGCTGGGCGTCAGCCCAGAAAAATGAACTGACTTTTTTTGCCATCTGTAGAGCTGCGTCAACCGGCAATCGCTGCAAAGCTTGCACGTAGAATACGCCATTGTAGTATTCCCCGGCCACACCCTCATCCTGGTGAATACACTCCCGCTCGCGATATTGCTGTTTCTTCATGAAGACACCATTCCTCGCGCGGAGCCGCGAGTCTGATCATAAGAATTGTCGGGAATCGATGTGAGATTACCTGGGGCGCAGCGAAAAAGATGAACAAAATTACTTCCGACGGTTGTCGCCGCTCAGTGACCGATGATGCCATCCCCCGACCTCATCAGTCAACGAATCGATTTCTAGTATTTTGATTGCAGTTAAACGCAATAAGATTTAATCCGTTGTCAGGGGTCCCGGTTAGTTGTTCTCCACGCCGGAAATTAGCGGCTTACGCCTTACCCCCTGGAGAACAACTGGCAACCGACCAGTGACAACGGACAACTGACTGACCACGGACTGAGTTAAGGCTTGGGCCCTTCAAAAATCTCTCTAATGCGGAACAGATCCTCAGCTGATTCATCACCGTTGCGCGATTGTTGTCGACGCGGTTGCCGGCCATCGCGGCGAGCCTCGCGGCGCTGCTGCCTGCGCTCCTCGATTGCTTGTTCCCGTCGTTCCTGCACGCGCCGCCTTCTGGTCTCCTCCCAGTCCTGGTAATGCCGATCGGAATCATCGGCCCGAACCGGACTCTTGGCCGCGGAATCGCGGTCGTTTATTCGTGGCGCAGCCTTGACACGTGTTAACGGTTCAGACGGCCGCTTCGCTACTACTGCAGTGGATTCTTTCGGGTCGGGCTCAGCTGTTGGTGCTTCTGTCTCAATCGCCACAGAATCCGGAGAAGTTGTCTCCCCTGGTAACATCTGCGCCACGGCTGGAGGCGCTTCAACAACAACCTGTTCAGTTTTCTGGCCTGGCGCAACCACTCGACGCGAATAGACTAATGTCGCACCCGCGGCGCCGACGAGTACCGCCAGCATGATGGCTGAAACGAACAACCAGCCCCGTTTTCTCGACTGGGATTGATGGACGTCTGCCAGCGGCACCACCGGTCGCGCAGACATAAGGGTAGCTTCCTCGTCAAAGTGCGGCTGCTTAAGGCGCGACTCGGGCGCGGCGTCTTCGTTCATTATTGCTTCTTGAAGGTTCATTGATTTCCTTGGATCTCACTCAACGGTGGCCGGGTATGAAAAACTAGTGCAAGCACGGGGCCACAAGTCGAATTAACGCCCAGTCGCCGGAAACAACCTCCCTAGAGCGACCGAAGCGGGCTTTATGGTGTTTAAGGGAACCGATTTCGTGCATGAAAGCAAAGCGCCCGCCGTTCGACTGAACGACAGGCGCCCCGGACGGCGTTGATGTGACCACCTAGCGTCGAAGGGTTTGAAGATTCGCACGGCGGTCATCGAGCACTTCCAGACTCTCCTTGACCCGCGTATAAATGCCGTCAGAGTCCAGCCCGTACTTGGCCAAAAGCAACTTTGGATCGCCGTGGGTGACCAGGCGATCCGGAATGCCCATACGCACAACCCGAAGCTTGTCCTGCAAACCGTTCTCTTCGAGGAATTCCAGGACTGCTGATCCAAAACCACCAGCTAGATAGGCCTCCTCAACAGTAACGAGCAGCCTTTTTGTTTGAGCCAGCGCAAGTAATAACTGCGAATCCAGTGGCTTTACGAAGCGAGCGTTGACGACGGTGGTTTCGATTCTCTCTTTTGCCAGATGCTCAGCGGCGACGAGCGCGGGGTGAACCATCGAGCCGTAAGCCAAGATCGCGACTTCGCCTCCATCTCGCAGCAACTCAGCCTTTCCAATCTCGAGTAACTCCGGCCTCCGAGTGATGTCGGCGCCGATCCCATTCCCGCGTGGGTAGCGCATGGCCACCGGACCGTGGTGTTCCAACATCGTGAGCATCATGTCACGCATCTCGCCTTCGTCCTTGGGCGCCATGACCACGATGTTCGGAACTGCACGTAAGTAAGCTATATCCAAAAGTCCGTGATGCGTCGGCCCGTCGCCGCCGGCAATGCCACCGCGATCGAGGCAAAACTTTACGTTGAGATCCTGAATACAGACATCGTGAACCAGCTGATCAAATCCGCGCTGCAGAAAAGTCGAGTAGATCGCACAAACTGGTTTGAGTCCTTCGCAGGACATGCCCGCGGCAAAGGTGACGCAATGCTGTTCTGCGATACCGACGTCAAACGACCTATCGGGGAACCTCTCTAGCGCGGTACAAATACCCGTTCCATCCGGCATTGCTGCCGTCAACGCCACAACCTTGGGATCGTCCTCCATTAACTCGCACAGGGTATCGCCGAAGACCTGGGTATAGGTTGGCGCCTTTGAAGGCGACTTAATCGCATCACCCGTTTCCAGGTCAAAAGGCCCGGTCGCATGCCAACGGTAGTAATCCTCTTCGGCGCGTTGATGTCCCTTACCTTTGGTGGTCAAGGCGTGAACGATCACCGGGCCGTCTTTGATTTGCTGAGCTTCCTTTAGTGCTGCTACCAAGGCGCGCGGGTTATGGCCATCGACGTAGCCGATATATTTAAAGCCCAGTTCACTGACGAGCGCTCCCGGCAATACGGCAGCCGCGATGGCATCCTTGACCGTCTTTGCCGCAAGGTGAAGTCGTTCGCCCACCGAGGGAATTGCCAGTAGCGTTTCCTCTACTTCGTCTTTAAACCGATGATAGTTGTGCGCTCCACGAATACGATTCAAGTATCCGGTGAGGGCGCCGACGGCCGGAGCTATCGACATTTCGTTGTCGTTAAGTACGACGATCAAGCGACTCTTCAGATGCCCGGCCTGATTAATTGCCTCCATCGCCATGCCACCAGCGAGTGAGGCGTCACCGATCAACGCCACTACGTGATGGTCCTCACCCTTCTTGTCGCGCGCGATCGCCATTCCCAATGCGGCTGAGAGTGACGTGGAAGCGTGGCCCGCGCCGAACGTGTCAAACTCTGACTCATCGCGCTTCAGAAAGCCGCTTAGACCGCCGTACTGTTTGATGGTTGGCAACTGATCGCGACGACCAGTCAGAATTTTGTGCGCGTAAGCCTGGTGCCCTACGTCCCAGACCAAACGATCCCGCGGAGTATCGAATGCATAATGCAAAGCTACCGCGAGTTCGACGGCACCGAGCGAGGCGCCCGTATGTCCGCCCACCCTGGACATAGTCTCCAGAATGTGCCGGCGGATCTCGTCCGCCACGGTCTGTAGTTGGTTTGCGGGCAGACGTCGCAGGTCTGCTGGTGAATTAATAATCTGAAGGAGATTCATCGCGCGTCATTGTAACTTGCGGTCAGGGCTTTTACTACTTAACAAAAGTGTGGCGTTCTCTCTTTGAATTTCGTCTTTCTCGCTTGAAACTTGCTGGCTAGCCAAATTTCTCTTTGCATTGCAAAGTCCTCTGTACCACTCTACCAATAGCGAAGTCAATCTTTTTCTTCGACTGTTTGCCAGCGCCTCGCGTCTAAGTGTCGGTTGCATCTTCCCCACACAAGGCAAACCAGGCATTCTTAAGCTTTAACAAAAAGGAGTAGTCAACCATGTCTTTACGAACAAAGTTATTCGCGTCCATTGGTCTTTCGCTCTCATTGGCAACGGCAGGCGCGGCGCAACAACCGCAAGGTGTCCCGGCACCCGGTGAGTCTGGCCGCGAATCAGTGGAGCGCATGGAACGAAAACAACGCGGTCCCCAGGGAGAGCACCGAGGCGCTCATGGCCCTGCCTTGTTCCGACTGGAAGGCGAGCTCGCCTTGACTGAGGTTCAGAAAGAGCAATTGAAGGCAATCCATACCAGGCACTTCGAGGCAACCAAATCCTTGCGTGAAGAGCTTTTCACTCTGCGCGAAAAACGCCGGGCAGGAACTCTGACTGAACAGGATGGAGCGCGAGCCACAACGCTCCATCAGGAGATCCGTGCGTCCATGGAAGCTGTGAAAAATGAAGTCGAAGGGATTCTAACGCCGGCCCAACGAGCCAGAGTTGAAGAGATGAAACTAGCCCGAAAAGAGCGGCGCGAAGGAAAAATGGAACGACGTAGGGGGCTAAGGAAAAACGATCAGTGACGATTCAGTCGAGTGGAACAGAAGTTCTTGACTGTCAGACTTAAACCTGCCTCGTAGTTAAGCTGCTGCGCATCTGGATAGCCCGGATCTTTTCTTAAGGTCCGGGCTTTTCGACTGGGGCCTCTTTCGCGACAAAATCCTGCAGGCGTTTTTTCAGTTCGCCACGAGCCGCTCGAAAGGAGGAAGGTTGGAGGTCCTCATCGATCGCCTCGGCTGGATCTTCGATACTCCAGTGAATTCGTTTCGTCCTGGCGGGAAATACCGGACAACTCTCGTTGGCGCTGTCGCACACAGTGATTACATAATCGAATTCCTGGCCGGCAAACTCCTCGACGGACTTTGATCGATGAGTTGAAATATCGACTCCAATTTCGCGCATCACTGCTATGGCTGCGGGCCGCACGCTGGTCCGGATAGTACCCGCGCTGACGACTTCGAATGCTTCGCCAGCGAGCTGGCGAAGCAAGCCTTCACCCATCTGACTGCGCGCGGAGTTTGCAGTGCAAAGAATTAGTACTCGTTTTCGGTTACCCATGGTTCACTCGTGCGGCAAACGTTGCTTCTTGCGCCACCGGCCGTTTGGGATCACCAAATAGAAGCGACGCGTCAAAGGCGTCGAGCTACGATAAACTTGCCCAACGCCTTTGGCGGCCGCGCGCCTTCACTGGCCGATGCTAAAAGGCTGCTGCGGTGGAGCGCAGCACGCAGGAGCGCCGCTGCTTGCAAGCTCCGGCAAGTTATCCTCCAAAACCACAAACACTTCCCATTCGTTCCCGTCCGGGTCGTGGACCCAGGTTTTATCCTGTCGCGCGTAACAACAGTTCGTTTGCATCTCGTCCCTGGTGACAAGACCGGCATCCGCCCATTTCTGACGCACGGCCAGAACATCCTCAGTCGAGCCGACCTGAATTCCGAGATGCGAGAGCGCGCCGCCCTTGAATGTCCCCTGGTTTAAGGTCAGATTTAGCGGGGGATTCGCCACGTCGAATTTGGCGTATCCAGTGCGAACTTTGCTCGGCTCGAGGCCAAGCATTTTTTGGTAAAACTCAATGCTTTGCTGAACATTTCGTACATTCAAAGCGAGATGGGCCTTAAGCGCCGTTACCTGTTTGTTGTCCTTGCTTTCCATATCATCCTCCTCTATATTCACATTCGCAGAAACGAATATGACGGCCCTTTATACGCCTGATTAACATATCTGTCAAGGCGTATTTGAGAAAATTTATGGAAGTTGAGATTAGGTCGGCAAGAGTCAAAGATTGGGACGCAATGCGAGTCATTTACCTCGACGGAATTGCCACTGGTCAAGTCACCTTTGAAATCTCGACTCCGGATTGGGATCGGTGGAATGTCAGTCATTTGTCGTTCGCCCGGCTGGTCGCGACTTTCTCCGACGCGGTGGTTGGCTGGGCAGCACTAAGTCCTGTATCTGCGCGTTCGGCCTACGCCGGTGTGGCGGAAGTAAGTGTTTACGTCGCTTCAAATCATCGTGGGCTGGGTATTGGCCGGCGGCTGCTGGAACGATTGATTACGGAATCCGAGCAAAACGGAATCTGGACACTGCAGTCAAGCATTTTTTCGGAGAACTCGGCCAGTATTTCGCTGCATAAGCTCTGTGGGTTCCGGGAAGTGGGAGTGCGAAAAAGAATCGGCAAACTGCACGATGCGTGGCGTGACACCGTTTTGTTCGAGCGAAGAAGCTCGCAAGTCGGCTCGGATTGATGACCGAGAGCTCCATGAGCTTTCAGAGCAACAATCAGATAGAAAATTTATAAAGGAGCGCTCAATATCGGCCTGGAGAAGGAACTCGAACGGCTGGAAAATCGTTATTAAGACGCCGCCTTTTTTATAGCCATCAGCAGCTTATGACTAGCAAGGAACACAACATCGAACTTCTGTTCAAAGCGTTCGCAGACCGCACGCGTTTACGACTGATAAACCTGATCGGGAACGACGAGCTTTGCGTCTGCTTTTTTGTAGAAGTTCTAAAGACTAATCAACCAAAGATATCGCGACACCTCGCTTATCTTCGTCGCGCTGGGGTTGTTTCCGCGCGTCGCGAGGGAAAGTGGATGCACTATCGCCTAGTGGAACCACCCGACCCGCACGCCGCCAATATTTTTCGTGAAGTGCGCGCCTGGTTGGCTGGCAATTCCGCAATGCAACGCGACCGACAACAGCTCGTGAACCTCTGTTGCGCTCCCCAGCTTCCAGTACAACTTCAAAGAGCACCTCGTCCGGCGAGTCTCATCGCCTGAATGAAAGGAACAAGGAAATGGTCACCGCTATTGAGCCACTGCTTCGTGAACAACTAATCGATCGGCGCCAAAAATTAAGGGAAGCCGCCAACGGTTTTGTCGAAACCAGCGAGATCACACGGCTGCTTGGGGAAGTTGATGCGGCCTTGCATCGGATGGAGATCGGAACCTACGGCATCTGCGATTTTTGTTACGAGCCGGTTGAATCTGAGCGCTTGCTGGCCAACCCGTTAACTCGTCTGTGCATTGGTCACCTTTCGCCACCTGAGCAGGAAGCGCTGGAGAATGATCTGGAACTCGCGGCGCAGATCCAGTCGAGTTTATTGCCGCAGCCAAGCTTAAAAATTGACGGCTGGGAAGTCGCCTTTCACTACGAGCCCGCAGGATTGGTCAGCGGCGACTATTGCGATGTGATCACCAGCAAAGATGAGAGTTTTCACTTCATGGTGGGAGATGTTTCCGGTAAAGGCGTCGCGGCTTCGATGTTGATGGCGCATTTGCAAGCGATGTTTCGCACCCTGGTTTCGATCAAACTTCCTCTGGATCAAGTGCTCGAACGTGCCAGCAGCGTTTTTTGTGAAAGCACCCTGCCGTCGCATTACGCCACGCTGGTGTGTGGCAACGTCAGGCCCGACGGCAGGGTCCAGATAACCAATGCCGGGCACTTACCGCCCCTGGTCGTAAGAAACGGAAACGTGCGGAGCATTGATGCGACAGGGCTGCCGATTGGAATGTTCTTCGCTGAAAAATTCTCGGTGACGGAGTTTCAAATGGAGCGAGGCGATACGCTGCTGCTTTACACAGATGGTCTGTCTGAGGCATTGGACGGAATGGGTAAGGAGTATGGCGCGGATCGTATCGCGCAACTACTCGCCCTAAATCACAATCTCTCGCCAAGACAACTGATGGGGAAGATTGTGAGCGAGATCAACGGTTTTCGAAATGGGAAGTCCACTGACGATCTCACGCTGATGGCAATTCAGAGAGTTGGTACCGGATCGGTTGAACACTGAGAGCCGTAGCGACCGGCCGAATCAGAACTGGAAGCGGCAACCGACCGGGCCGTTAGGTGAGAAGGAAATCTGGGAAAAAGCCTCTGTGAAACTCAGCTGCTCAGTTACTTCTTTGGAACCGGCCCGGTCCGCCGGCGCTCCCGGTCCTCAATTCTCAACTCAAGGGCCTTAGCCGTCACACGGGTGGCTCAGAGCACATCTCAGTCCCGCGCACGTCTCAAACGTAGAACCGCTATCTCCGGCCTGACTCCAAACCTCAGTGGCAATCCGATCACTCCAGTGCCGCTCGAGACATACAACTGCGTCTCCCCGCGTTTGAACAATCCGTGCGCGTACTTCAGATCTTTTGTTAACAACCGCGCGGGCGCACCCAGCCACGGAATATTGATCTGTCCACCGTGTGTATGACCGCTGAGTATTAGGGAGATATTCTCAACCTGGGAAAGCTCCACCACGATTGGCTGATGCGAGAGGAGGACTGTCGGCCGCTTTTGGCTCAGACCATACAGCGCGCGAGTCCAGTCTTCTCCGGCCCAGGATGAATCATCGATGCCGGAGAGTTGGAGCGAATCAGAGCGGCGGCGGAGAAGCGTATTAGCGTTGTTCAGAACCTTGATGTGATTGCGCTCGAGCGCTCGCGTGGTCAATTCCGGATCGGTGTAATGATCATGATTTCCCAGTACGGCCCACACTCCCTCCGGCGCGCTTAGCTTGCCCAGAACTTCAGCACAAGGTTCGATATAGCGACGGTAAGAAGTCGTATAATCGCCCGTGAGCGCGATTAGATCTGGCTTCGCCTGTTGAGTCAGGTAAACAACGCGTTCGATATCTGACAGACCTACGATACGGCTGTGATGGACATCTGTCAGCTGTGCAATTCGAAATCCCTCGAAAGCTGGTGGCAGTTCGCGGATGAAGATGTCTGTTTCAGTGATGGCGTAATTGTAAGGTTCGATTAGCCGCGCGTAAGCCGACGTTGCAGAAACTGCTACGAGCGGAGCAGCTGCCAGACCGGCCAGGAATTGGCGGCGATTAATGGGCGACTTAAGCATCGTCAGATTGTATACCGAAGCGCGCGCGAGTCGACCGCCGTGTAATGCAACCCACGTTAGCGCGTCGTGGTCAGGACCGCGGGGCGAAAGCTATTGGGCGGCGTGGTCTTCGGATTCTTCTTTGGAATTGGCCCGGTCTGCCGCTCCTTAGGTCTGAATCGACGCCTACCTTGACAATCTGAGACCGCCGACTAGAATGAAAATCCAGCGCGGAGATGTGGCCGAGTGGCTGAAGGCGGCGGTTTGCTAAACCGTTAAGGGTCAAAAGCCCTTCACAGGTTCGAATCCTGTCATCTCCGCCAGAAATCAAAGACGAGTGACAGGTGACAGGTGACAAGTGATTACTTGTCCCGTCTGGTCACTCGTTTTAGTTTGTAAGTTCGATCCGTCGCTTATCACTTCTTATGACCACCCGAGTACGATTCGCTCCATCACCGACTGGCTACCTGCACATCGGTGCCGCCCGGTCGGCACTGTTCAACTGGCTTTATGCGCGCAAAGTCGGCGGTAAGTTTCTCCTACGCATTGAAGACACCGATCTCCAGCGCTCAACAGAAGAATCCACCCGTTCGATAATCGAAGGACTTGAATGGCTGGGTCTGGACTACGACGAGGAGATCGTTTTTCAGTCAGACAATGCGCCGAAGCATCGAGAGGCAGCTTATCGTCTGGTCAATGAAGGAAAAGCCTATCGCGATTTCACACCCAAAGAGCAACGCGACGATAAGACCGTGAAGGAAGGCATCGCGGAACGCGCGCGCGCGCACCAGGCTGAAGGGATCGATCATCGCAGCAATCCCTTTCGAGATCTCCGCCTCGATGAATCTGATAGACGCGCGGCTGCGGGTCAGCCATTCGCCGTGCGGTTGAAGGTTGCGGCGGAAGGAAAGACACGTTTTGAAGATATCGTCTACGGAGAACAGGAGCGCGCATTCTCTGAAATCGAAGATTTGGTGCTGCTGCGATCAGACGGTCATCCGCTGTATAACCTGTCAGTTGTGATTGATGACATCGAGATGGGGATCACTCACGTGATTCGGGGTCAGGACCATCTCACCAACACACACAAACAGGTCCTTCTCTACGAGGCGCTGAGTGCGAACGTGCCAAAGTTTGCGCACCTTCCGCTGATCATGGCCCCCAACAAGGGCAAGCTGTCGAAGCGAAAACACGGCGAAGTGGTTTCGCTAACCACTTATCGTGATCGCGGTTTTGTGCCGGCAGCGTTTCGCAACTCACTCGCTTTGCTTGGCTGGTCGCCCCCGGACGGGAAGGAGATCTTGTCGAAAGAGGAATTGGTAGCCAGCTTCTCACTGGAAGGCATCGGCCGGGCCAACGCGATCTTTAACTTTCAGGAGAACGATCCGCGGCATTGGACTGACGATAAAGCGCTTTGGATGAATGCTGAATACATTCGGACTATGCCCCTGGATGAGTTGCTGCCAATGGTCAAGACGGAACTCCGTCAGAACAAACTCTGGCGTGAGGAGTACGAGGACGAAGAACGCGATTGGTTAGTGAAAACCATCGATCTGATCAGACAGCGTTTTCACACTTTGAAAGACTTTTCTGCCCAGGGACGCGCATACTTTTCCGACGACTTCGATTTTGAAGACGCGGCGGTCAACAAGAATCTGAAAAAGGAACCGCGACTAAAAGAGCTGCTTCCCGGTCTCGCCGGACGCCTTGAGGAACTCAACGCATTCAATGCTGAGTCCGCAGAAGCCGCGTTGCGCCAGTATGCGGAAGATTCAGGAGTAAAGGCTGGTCTTTTGATCAACGGTTCACGAACGATGTTAACTGGGCAGGCGGTTGGGCCGTCGATGTTTGAAGTCTTTGAGATACTCGGACAAAAGCGATCGGTAGAGAGACTCCGTAGCGGAGTACCCTGGTTTGATGTGATGAACGCTTTGGGTGACGTATAGATGTTGCCACTAAGATTTTTGGGGTGCGCTTTGTGGACCCGTCTTCCGGACCTGGAAATTTTCGAGTGGCTTAGTTTCCTTCCCGACAATTAAGCTCAATCTACGAAGGAGTATTCATGCGCAAGCAGCAACTTATCGTCTCGGCATTCATCTTCCTGACATTTTCCTCTGCGTCCTTAGCTCAAAACACCAACTCATCCAACACATCTCGTCCCCGCACTGCTAACACTAATCAATCACCGGAGTCCGATGCGACTGACGCAAGCAAACCTGCCGCTAGTTCGCCTGCGCAGCAAAGGACTGCGAAGAAACCGGCAGTAAACACCCAATTCGCGGATACAGGTTCTGGAGCTGTCGTCGCAGCTTTCACCAAACTACGTGAGGGAATCCAACGAGCGGACGTCGAAGCCGTCACCAGCGTCTATTGGAGAGCCCCTGGTCTCATTCTCTTTAACAACAACGGCACCGTGACAAAAGGTTGGGACCAGATGCGCCAGAATCGCGAGAGTTCTTATCCTGATCTGAAGGATGTAAAACTGGATGTGAAGGATGTGTCGGTAGTTATGTTGGGGCGCGATGGCGCAGTGCTTAATTGCCTTTGGACACAGTCACAAACCTTCAAGGGGACTCCGGAAACAGCGTCAGGAAGAATGACGCTGGTTTTCAAGCGAATCGGTAAGGACTGGAAAGCCGTGCATCTGCATACATCACCAGACAAGGAAGATCCGTCGCGCGTGCTGCCATCTGAGCGCGCGACACCGACGCCTGGGACGCCCCCACCGCCGAGCGAGTGATCTGGCCAGCGTCTATTAGCTGCCTCTGTTCTGATCCAGTGCTTATTCCCGTCATGCCACGACTCAAAACGTCTCGCTTGACAGTGCTGTAACCGCAAATTAGTCTTGCTTCGAACCATTTCAAGATTCTTTTCGAGGCGTTCCCAGCCAGCAGCCACCACGAAAGATAAATTGCAACTCATTGAGAGTATTCCAATATTGACCTGTGTCGTGTCAGACAGCCCGCTCCGAAACGCGGGTACGAGTCGGTGTTAGAGAACGGTGTTATCGGGAGATAGATCGGAAAGGAAATTCAAGTTTAATGATCAAGGACGAGATACTTTCGCGCATTACCGATAAAAGTGCTCATATCGGAGTTGTGGGACTCGGCTATGTCGGGCTGCCGCTTTTGGTCGAGTTTGCGCACAGCGGATTTCAAGCCACGGGTTTTGAGGTTGATAAGGATAAGGCTTCGCAGATTAACTCCGGTTCTTCCTATATCGGCGACGTGCAGTCGTCTGCGGTCAGGGAATTGGTCGAAGGCAAAAAGCTGCGCGCGACTACAAACTTCGACCACCTGGCAGAATGTGATGCCGTGATCATTTGCGTGCCCACGCCGCTCCGGAAAACAAAGGAACCCGACGTCTCTTACATTCTGGCGGCGACCGAGGAGATCAAGCAACGCTTGCACAGAGGACAGTTGATTATTCTCGAATCGACAACCTATCCGGGCACCACGGATGAAGTCCTATTACCGATCTTTGCGGAGACCGGCTTAAAACTCGATGAAGATTTTTTGCTGGCTTTTTCTCCCGAACGAGTAGATCCCGGTAACCCCCAGTTTCAAACACACAATATTCCGAAGGTTGTAGGCGGAGTCACTGACGATTCGACTGAGGTGGCAGCTCATCTCTACTCGCAAATCGTAAAGGAAGTTCACTCTGTCAGCTCGGCAAGAGTGGCGGAAACCGCAAAACTGCTGGAGAACACCTTCCGCGCCGTCAATATCGGGATGGCAAACGAGATGGCGCGGTTGTGTTATGCGCTGAACATCGACACGTGGGAAGTAATTCGGGCAGCGGCCACCAAGCCTTTCGGCTTCATGCCTTTCTATCCTGGCCCAGGCATCGGCGGCCATTGTATCCCGCTCGATCCCCATTACCTTTCATGGAAGGCGCGCCAGCACGGATTCGATTCTCGCTTTATCGGGTTGGCCGAGGAAGTTAATTCGCGAATGCCCGAACACGTTGTGCAACTGATTGCCGACGGTCTGAATGATGAAAGGAAAGCGATGAAGGGCTCGCGAGTGCTGCTGCTCGGCGTGGCATATAAGAAGGACATCAACGACGTGCGCGAAAGTCCGGCGCTGTCGATCATCGATCGCTTGCGAGCAAGGGGTGCGGATGTTCGTTACCACGATCCGTTTGTGACCGAGATTCGTTTTGATGATGCGCACATCGAAGCGAGCGGCGAACCGCTTTTTTCAATCGTCCTCACGGACGACGAGCTTCGCGCTGCTGATTGTGTAGTAATCGTAACCGACCACAGCGACATCGATTACGTGCGAGTCTGCAAGTTGTCGTCGCTGGTCGTCGATACTCGCAACGCGCTCAATGGTGATTTAAGAAAGGGTAGCCCGGCGAGGATAATTAGGCTGTAGAGAACAGAGGTCGGAGGTCGAAGACCAAAGACCAAAGACCGATCTTAATAGTCGCCAGTCACCTGTCACAACCAATCCCATAAATGCTCAAAGTCATCAACGTGGTGGGTGCGCGGCCGAATTTCATGAAGGTTGCGCCAATCGTGGAAGCAATGAAGCGGCGGGAACAAGACTTCTCGCCGCTTGTTCTTCATACGGGGCAACATTACGACGCCAGCATGTCTGACGCATTCTTACGCGATCTGGAATTGCCCGAACCGGATGTCTACCTCGGCGTTGGTTCAACTTCGCCGGCCGCGCAAATCGCCGCGATAATGAAAGATTTTGAGCCCGTCGTCGTGAAAGAGAAGCCTGACTGGGTGCTGGTAGTAGGTGATGTAAATTCGACGCTTGCTTGCGCGTTGGCTTGCGCAAAGCTTGGCATCAGGGTCGCACACGTAGAAGCCGGACTGCGCAGCCGGGACCGGACTATGCCGGAAGAGATTAATCGAATTCTGACGGACCAGATCGCGGATCTGCTGTTCACTCCGTCCGCTGATGCCGATGCGAATCTGCTTAGCGAGGGAATACCTCAGGAAAAAATTTGTTTGGTCGGCAACGTGATGATTGATTCGCTGAGGAAGTATCTGGAGCGAGCTCAGGAATCAAAGATTCGCGAACAACTGGGGGTCGCGGACCAAGAGTACGCGTTGCTTACGATGCACCGCCCTTCGAATGTCGACGACCCTTTTGTGTTTGCACGCTTGCTGGAAGCGCTCGAAGAGATCAGCAGGAGCTTGCCGATCATTTTCCCCATTCATCCGCGCACTAGAAAGATGACGGGTGAGCTGGGCCTGGAGAGTCGGCTCGCACGGATCGTGGGTTTGCGACTTACGAAGCCGCTTGGCTATCTCGATTTTCTGGGGCTCTTGAGCAACGCACGTATTGTGCTCACCGACTCGGGCGGCATTCAGGAAGAGACCACCGCACTTGGAATTCCGTGCCTTACATTGAGAGAGAACACCGAGCGGCCGATCACAGTCGAGCTTGGAACCAACACCATAGTTGGGACGGATCCTCAAAAGATTATCCTGGCAGCCCATGCCATCCTGGCTTCCAGAAAGAAGCGCAGTGTTTCTGTGCCACCACTCTGGGACGGACACACAGCGGAGCGCATTCTCGACAGGTTGGCCCGCTGATTCATGAAAAGTACCACCGCACGCACCCGCACCAGCGCCAACTGCGAGAAGAGTGTAGCTGCGAAAGTGACCGAGGGACTGGTTCTTGTTTTTCTGGTCATCTTTACCGTTTTTGCCCCGCACTCAATCGCAGTGACTCAAACCGCATGGCTGTTGGGAATGCTCTGCTGGGTTGGGCGTTTTGCGTTTTTCCCCCGTCCGAAGTTCCAGCAGACGCCGGTCGATTACGTGTTGTTGGGGTTCTTCATACTCTCCGGACTTTCTGCCTTCCTTTCTTACGAACCGCTGGTGTCAATTGGAAAGTTGCGAGCCGCGAGCCTGTTCACGATCGTCTACCTTTTCGCGCAGAATATTCCGAGTCGTAAAGTGCTGCGCTTACTGACCCTGGCTTTGGTCGCCTCGTGCTTCATCAATGTGCTCTTCACTGTCGGACAGAGAATCGTCGGTTCCGGTGTGAAAGTGGAGCGTTTAAAGATCGAGAGCCCGCTATATGCGGGCGGCGTGAGGCCCGGAGATACCCTGCTGAAAATCGATGGTGAAAAGATCACGAGCCCCGACGATCTGGCCAACCACCTGGCGACATCGTCGACCGGAAAAGGAAAATCGCGGCTCAACATTTATCGCCAGGAGTTGGTTCCGGTGTTTCAGATCGAGCGCGGTAAATTGCTTTCAGGCAGTAATGCATTGGAACAACTCGGCATTGAAGCGTGGTCGCGCGGGCGAGATTGGCGGGCTTCAGGGTTCTTTGGTCACTATGTTACTTATGCCGACGTGGTGCAGTTGATTCTTGCGGTGGCGGTGGGCTTGTTTGTGAGTTTGCCGTTCAAGCGCAGACTTATGGGCTTGTTGTTGCTAATCGGGATCATGGGATTTTGTTACGCGTTATTGTTAACTGTGACGCGGGCCGCATGGCTCGGGTTTCTGGTTTCAACTGCGGTGATCGTGCTGTTCGGCACCTCGCGACGAGCTATCCTGCTGATCGGCCTGATTTCGCTTCCGCTGATTGCCGGCGGACTGTTTTTCCTTCAACAGAAGCGCAACGTCAGTTTTATCGACCAGCGCGATCAGTCGACAACCTGGCGGCAGACAGTTTGGACGGAAGGAACAGCTCTACTTGTAAGCAAGCCTCGTCACCTGATCTTTGGTATCGGCATGGACTCAATCAAGTCCCATTGGCGTGAATGGGGAATGTTTGACAACGGCCGTATTCCGCGAGGGCATATGCACTCGAACCTCCTACAAATTGCATTGGAGCGAGGCATACCTGCCCTGGGGTTGTGGCTATTGTTGTTGGGGGTGTACGCGCGGACGCTGATGAGGTTGCACGGGCGAGTGCAGGGGGAATCAACGGAAGACGCGCAGCCGGGTGTACTCGGCATTTGGATCGAGCGCGGTTTAGTCTTGGGCGCGTTGGGAGGCTCTGCGGGATTTTTCGTGAGCGGGCTGGTGCACTACAACTGGGGCGATTCAGAAGTGGTGATGATCTTTTATCTCATCATGGGTTTGACGCTCGGGCTGAACCGGGTTAACCCGGAAGGCCTGCGCTAACTTCGCACTTTGGACATCCGACCTTCGACTAACTTTTATGTGTGGCATTTGCGGAGTCTGGGAATACGGTGCAGCCGGTGAACGCGTTGCGCGTTCACTCGTCATACGTATGCGCGATGAGATGACCCACCGTGGGCCAGACGCCGCAGGCGAACTACTTTTCGATGAAGGTCGCGGCGGGCTCGGCTTTCGCCGGCTTGCAATCATCGACCTTTCCGACGCCGGCAATCAACCGATGCAAGGCTGTGCCGATGACGTGTGGATCGTCTTCAACGGCGAGATCTACAACCATCTCGAACTTCGTGCCGGTCTGGAAAAAAGCGGACACGTCTATCGCTCGCGCTCCGACACGGAAACGATTCTTCATCTTTATGAAGAACGCGGGCTCGATTTTGTAAATGCCATCGAGGGTGACTTTGCAGTCGCGCTGTGGGATGGCGCGCAAAACCAACTTGTGCTCGCTCGCGATCGGATCGGCGTAAAGCCGCTCTATTATTATCATCGCGATGGCCGCTTCATCTTTGCCTCTGAGATCAAAGCAATCCTGCAACACACAGCGGTTACGGCCGAGGTCGATGAAGAGTCGCTCTATCACTATCTTACCTTCCTGACCACACCCGCGCCGCGCACGCTCTTTCGCAATATCAAGAAACTTCCGGCCGGCCACACTCTCGTAGTTAACCGCAGCGGTGATGTGCGGATCTCGCAATATTGGGATGCTGTACCGACATCTGAGGTTCAGGTTTCCGAAGCCGCACAGCGCGAGCGGATCCTCGAGCTGCTGCGTTCGTCGGTCAAGAAACGGATGATGGCAGACGTTCCGTTTGGCGTTTTCCTTTCCGGGGGTGTCGATTCCTCTGCGAATGTGGCGCTGATGTCTGAACTTATGTCGCAACCGGTGCGCACTTTCACAGTTGGCTTCAAAGATAGCCCGTATCTGAATGAACTCGATTCAGCGGCGTCCATCGCCAAACGATTCGGCACCGACCATCACGAGATTCTAATTGGCAGTCGGGAGATGGAGGATTTTCTGCCTGAGCTCGTGTTTCATCAGGACGAGCCAATCGCCGATCCTGTCTGCATTCCGCTTTATTACGTTTCGAAATTAGCACGCCAAACGGGCACAATTGTGGTCCAGGTGGGTGAAGGCGCGGATGAGATCTTTGCCGGGTACGACTGGTTCAGAAAGTACCTGCGCATCAACGAGCGGTTTTGGAGACACGCGGAAAGACTTCCTCAGGCAGTGCGCGAGACGGTGACGGCAATGGCGTTGCCCGTTATGGAGAAGGCGTTCAAGCAACGCACCGCGATTGAGTTGGCCCGGCGCTTTGGCTCCGGCGAAGAGCTGTTCTGGGGCGGCGCGATCGTTTACGACGAGGCATTTAAACAGCGGCTGCTGGGGAAAGAGCAGCGCGACTCTTACAACGGTTTGTCTTCATATCAAGTAGTGCGCGAGTATCTGCAGCAGGTCGAGAGGGTTTGGCCTGCGGCCGACTTTGCCGGTCGCATGACATATCTCGAACTGAAACTTCGCCTGCCTGAGCTGTTGCTGATGCGCGTGGACAAGATCACCATGGCGACTTCAGTCGAAGCACGCGTTCCTTTTCTCGATCATCATTTGGTTGAGTACGCGTTGGGCATTTCGCGAGAACGAAAGGTGTCGGGAGCGAGCGGCAAGCACATCTTGAAACAGGCCCTTGAGCAGATTTTGCCGCATGATGTGCTCTATCGGCCCAAGCGGGGTTTTGGCGCGCCGATTCGTGAATGGTTTCGTGGCGCGACAGGAGAGATGCTCGACAGTCGTCTGATGAACTCTTCGCTTCGCCGTCGCAACTTCTTTGACTACTCGTTTATCGCAAAACTCGTAGACGAACATCGACGAGGAGCTCGAGATTGGAGTTTTCATCTGTGGTGTTTGCTGAATTTGAGCCTCTGGTACGAACGATGGATTGAGAAGTAGTTGCGGCGGCTTTGCCGCAAGGAAAGCGCGGAGCCGCCACGGTCTTGGTTGGCAAATACGGCAAGCAACTGTGTGAAACTAATCGGCCAGGAAAATGATTGGCATCAAAAAAGATGACTGGACTTAAGCATCAAGTCAGAAAAATGCTACCGGAGAGATTGCGACCCCTTGTTGGTGGCGTGCGCCGGCGTGTGGTTGCAAACCCTTTGCGGATTGGCTGGCAGCGTGGCCGTTTGGTAAAAAGTGGAAGACTCAAGGAGCACCAGCTTGAGCGAGTGAACCAGGTCAGCATGCGGATTCATCATCGCGATGGCATGTATAGCGGCAACGCGTCTCAATATTTCCAGGCCGGGCTTTCTGCCGTGGAATGCATCGATGAGGTGCTCGCGAACGTTACGACAGCCGCAATCAAGAGCGTCCTCGATCTACCGAGTGGCTACGGTCGTGAGTTGCGATTCCTCGTGCAGCGTTTTCCTGATGCAACCCTGACTGCATGTGACATCCAGTGGGACGCCGTCGATTTTTGCGTTACTGCGTTTGGTGCAATACCTGCGTATTCTAAACCCGATATCAGCGACATGTCATTTGATCGCAGATTCGATCTGATCTGGTCCGGCTCGCTCGTGACGCATCTCGATCGCAAGGCCACTTTGGATTTGCTGAAATTGTTCTCGCGCCACTTAAGTCCGGGCGGAGTCATGATTGTTACCACCAACGGTGATTTTGTTGCCGACCAGATGCGCGGAGGGGCGACCTACGATCTGCCCGCGGACGCTATTCCTGACCTGGTCTCGGCGTACGACGAAGCTGGTTATGCGTATCGAGATTACGACCGTGGCCTGGGATACTTCGAGTTTCATCCCGAGGAGCGCGGTTATGGTGTTTCGATCACTTCGCCGGAAACGATTCGTTCACTCGCCCGAGAGGAGGGCAATCTGGAAGAGGTTTATTTTCAGGAGCAAGGCTGGGCGAATCATCAGGACGTTTTCGCTTTCCGACGAAAAGTTAGCCGGTGACCCCGGATTGTATGGGTGTCCCTCCGTGGGCACCCCTCTTCTCATTAAAAAAAATTGTTTGTTGAAATGTGCTTGTCCAGGCAGTCGGTTGCCAACGAATGGGTGCCGACGGAGGGACACCCCTACAATCCGCGCTCACCCGCGACTTCCGGCAAGCGGGTCATCGCGCCAGACGCGAATACAATCCGACAAGCCCTGCTGGAGTGCTCGCGGCTGCCAAAGCGGAGCGAACAAACGCAGCCGAGCAATGTCCGCTTGCCAGTTTCTTGGGTCACCCGGGCGCACTTCGCCGCGAACCGCAATCTGTTTTCCCGGCGCGACCAGATCACGAATTACCGCCGCCAAATCGAGGACTTTCGTTTCTTCTCCGCTTCCGATGTTTATCGTTTCGCACTGGCCGGATTCCAATCGCGAAAAGGTTCCTTCAGCGAGGTCCAACAGCGCCTGCGCTACATCCTCCGAGTGCAGGTAATCTCGCGTCTCGTCACCGGTGCCTGACAACCGAATAGCATCTGACGGCCCTGCGGCTTGCCGGAAAAGTTCCCACACAAGCAACCGTCGCTGACTTGGCCCAAACACTGAAAACAGCCGGCAAACAACTATTCGCAGATCAAAACACTGCGCATACTCTTTCGCGAGCAACTCGCAGGCGGCTTTGTGAAAACCATAAGGCGACAACGGCGTGGCAGGAGAGTCTTCGTTTATCGGAAGTTGAACAGCCGCTCCGTAAACTGCGGCACTGGAAGGAAACAACAACAGCGGATTAAGACCTGACCGGCGGACTCCATCGAGCATGTTGGCCCACGTCAACATTGACGCTCGCAGATCATCCAGTGGCGACGCGATCGATGCGCCAACCGAAGCGGTGCCAGCGGCGTGCAAGATCACGTTGGGCTTGAAGTCTCGCAAGATTGAGGCGAGATCAGAAGTGGCCACATCGGTCTGCACGTAAGTGCCAGGCCAATCAGGTCCCGGCTGACTTGCGCGCCCGATGCCAAGCACGTCGTGGCCCATGCGTGCGGAATGACTGCCCACGCTGGAACCAAGGAATCCTCTACTGCCTGAAATAAGAAGCCTCAAACTGTGGATTATCCTTCTAACAGCAAGCACTAAATAGCGTGGCAAGTATCCTGTTACCCCAAAAAAAGCGCCACCTTACGACTCATCAGCTATCGAAGCCAGGATCGTCAGCTCAACTACTTCCCGAGTGAAATGCGCGGCGATGTGCTCGCGCCCGTTTCGTGAAAGTCGCTCCCAAAGAGCAGCATCGCGGTAAATCTCAACTATTGCCTTCGCAAACGATTGCGGATCGTTCCGCACCATGGCCTGGTGACCGTTCTGAAATCCCATGCCCTCAGCGCCGATGTCAGTTGTCACTACTGGAAGTCCATAAGCAAGAGCTTCGCCAATCTTTCCTTTTACGCCCGCTCCAAACCGCAACGGCGCGACAAACACTCGCGCTCCTGCGAACAACTCATCGACCTCAGGTACATAGCCGTGAAGCTTGACACTGTCAGAAGCTAAGGCCTGAATTTCAGAAGTAGCGTTGTTGCCGATCACGTCAAACTCCACGTCTGGTAGCAGCCCTCGCACGAGCGGAAAAATCTCCTTCACAAAAAACTGAAGCGCGTCGCGATTTGGACTGTGATTGAAGTTGCCGATAAACAGCAAACCCGTTCTCTCGCCAAAGGCTTTGCCGCGTTTGTGTAGTTCGTGAATGGTCGGAATTACTTCGATAGGTATACCCGGCGCTTCTACGGCCACCGCTTTCTTGTCTTCCGAAGAGTTGCACCAGATCAGATCGCTTCTGCGGGCTAGTTCGAGCTCAATCTGTTTGTAGCGATTTGCCTGGCGTCCAATTTCCGGATCACCCGTCAATTTGTATTCGAGTCCGAAACGAAGGTAATGAGCGTCGACCATATCAAAAATGATCTTGACTGCAGGAGCACGCCGTTGAATAGAGCGCATAACTGCTTCAGCAACGTGTGGCCGGCTTATTACTGCTGCCTTAAAAGGCTGCTGCCTTAACAGGCGCGGGTAATCAACTATCGGGGCGGTTTCAATTCCTCCTTTCCACAAGCTTTTCTCATACTCACCTCTCGGGCCGTCGCTCAAATAAACAAAGACCGTGCGATAACGGCTCGCGAGTGATGTCAGAATCGCACACATTCGCGCGCTGCCGGCATCTCGATCCGGAGTTGGCACGCGGTCATCAAACACGATGACTGCCGGTCGCCGGTCACGACGTGCTGCACTTTCAATGTTCCGGCGGTCATTTGGCAGATGATCACGCTGCAAGACTTCGGCCCATTTTTCACGAAACTTGGTGGCATTGGTTATCTGGTTCTGCTTAACACCAGTAGCGACATCGCGGCCAGCAGTCGCGCCTTCGTAATGAACCACGCGCGAAGCAGGTTGATAGACAACCTGGAAACCGAGCGCGCGAACGCCCATGCAAAGATCAGCGTCCTCGTAATACGCGGGTGCGTAACGCCGGTCAAACCCCCCAAGTTCATCGAAGAGGTCCTTTCGAATCAGGAGCGAGGCACCGGAACAGTAGTCGACTTCGCGGGCAAAGATGTACTTGCGCTCGGAGGTCGCTTTGCCCCACCCGTAGTGATATGCCTCACCGCTTTTCCAGATGACGCCTCCGGCTTCCTGAATCGATCCATCCGGATAGAGGAAGAGCGATCCCACTGCACCGATCTTGTCGTTGTTCTCAATGGTATCCAGAAGAGTCGTGAGCCAGGCCGTCTGCACAATAGTGTCGTTATTGAGAAAGACCAGATACTTCCCACGCGCTTGGGCGGCGCCCAGATTACAGGCATCGACAAAGCCCTGGTTTGTTTCATTTCTGATAGTGCGGACCACATGGGCAAACCGGGTCAAAAGACTTGCCGTTTCATCGCTAGAGGCATTATCTACCAGGATCACCTCTGTATCGTTGAGATCAATTTCCTGAAGCAGATAACGCAAGCATTGGAAAGTGAATTCTGCTTTGTTGAAGACTGGAATGACGATCGAGGTCTTGATTGCTCTGCCGGAAATTGCCGTCGGAGGACTTATTCCGTGTGCGACTTCCGCCACCTGTTGCCAATTGAGCGCACCATCGGTCGAAAGTAGTGGTTGCTCGGTCGTCCACGTATCGCGACCATTCTGACGAAAGCTGGAAAGCCAGGCGCGCAAGCGTTTGGCGGCAAGCTTCACGGGAAAAGGCAGATTTTCTTTTAGCCAGGTTTTCATGGAACTCCCGGAATCAGACCTTACGAAGATAGAAGACTGCCTGATCCCCCTGTTCGGCAGCATTCAGTTGTGTTGTTTGTGAGTTGAAATCAGCTATCTGCCCGCTTCATCAGGATCTGTTCTCGGCCTTGACTATTTGCCACTGGAGCAGTGGTGCGACAACGCCGACGCGATCATGGCGCTCGGCCAACGTGTCATCCGCGGATTCAAAGACTTCGAAGCTGAATGCATCGTTGGCAACAAAAACGATGCGCTCATTTTTTATGTCGACTCCTATAGTTCCATAGTAGCTGCCTGTTTTGAGCAACCCCGCGGGAATCGTAACGCTGCTGACGAATGTGCCACGTTCCTTATTCAGAGCGGCTTCATTTGGCAAGTCGTAATCCGAGGTAGTAAATGGAATCTCACCCTTTGCGTTACGGATCACCAGGAAAAGGCGGGCCTGTCGAACAGCTCGCTTGTTCTCGTGCTCTACTGAAATCGTAAACGGCTCTCGGCAATCAAAAGCACTCGTCGCGGTTCCAGACTGTTGCATCGTCACCTGTTTGAGTTCAATCTCCTCACTTGGACCGCGCGGAACACTTACCCACGTGATTGGTGAATAGAGCCGGTTTGCCGCGTCGAGGTAATGCCCCGAAACCTCCCGCGTCGGGCCTGTCATCGTGATTGAACCTTCATCAAGCAGGATAGAGCGTTCGCAGAGCGAATTGACGGCCGTGATGTCATGGCTCACGAAAAGCACCGTGCGGCCACCCTTAGCCACTTCGTTCATCTTGCCAAGACACTTCTTCTGGAAAACCGCATCACCTACCGCAAGCACTTCGTCGATAATCAGAATCTCCGGTTCGAGATGGGCCGCGACAGCGAACGCCAATCGCACCGTCATACCAGACGAATAGTGTTTTACCGGCGTGTCGAGAAATTCCTCCGTTTCCGCAAAGGCCACGATCTCGTCGAACTTTCTTCGAATCTCCTCTCGCGTCATTCCCAGGATTGCGCCGTTGAGGAAAATGTTCTCCCGGCCCGTAAGCTCGGAATGAAAACCGGTGCCCACTTCCAACAGACTGGCGACTCGGCCATTTAGAGCGATGCGTCCCTTTGTCGGTTTGGTGATGCGCGAGAGGATCTTCAATAGGGTGGATTTACCAGCACCGTTGCGACCGATGATCCCTACCACTTCGCCCGTGCGAACCTGAAAAGTCACATCCTTCAAAGCCCAGATCGTATTGTCGGATTTATTACCGCGCAGTTTTCGCATTGGTGCGCTGACTGCAGCAGCAACCGCATCACGTAAACTGTTGTGCGTTTGCCGCGCGCCGATTCGATAGCGCTTACCCAGGCCTTCTACTGCAATGATCGGTTTCATGTCTTCAGACTACATCTGCAAAACTGTCTTCCACCCTGCGGAAAACGACAAAGGAAAAGACAAGAAGCGCTAATGTCACCAACACTGAAGGAAGGATCAGTGCTGGGTCGAAGTTTCTACCAAACAGGCAAGCGCGAAAACCCTCGATAACTCCCGTCATGGGATTTAGCGCCAACACCCACCTCCAATGCTCGGGGACAATACTTACGGGATAGATAACTGGGGAGGCAAAGAGCCAGAGCTGGATCAAAAACGGCAGCGCATAACGTACATCTCGATACTTAACATTGAGTGCAGCCAGGCACATGCCCGCACCCTGTGCCAGGAGCGTCGCGAGGACTGCAAAGAGCGGCAACAACAGGATGCGCCAGGTGATTGCCACTTGGTAATAGAAGAGCATCGGTATCAACAGCAGCGAACCAATAACCAGATCGAGCAATCCGGCAAGCACGGCGGAAGCCGGAATGTAGAGCCGCGGAAAATAGACCTTTGTGATCAAACTGCTGCTGCCGATCAGACTGTTCCCGCTGTTTGTTACCGCGTTTGCAAAGAACGTCCACGGCAACAATCCGGCATAAGCAAACAGCGGATAAGGAAGATTGTCTGAAGGCATCCGTGCCAGCTTGCCAAACAGCAGCGTAAAAAGCAGCATGGCAAACAGTGGCTGAATGATGGCCCAAGCGGCGCCGAGAAAGGTCTGTTTGTAGCGGATGCTAATGTCGCGCCAGGCGAGGAAGAACAGCAGCTCGCGGTAAGCCCAGAGCTCGCGCAGGTTGAGTCTTAATGCCGGTTCCCGCGCATCAATGAGAATTAACGGATCGTCGAAAGGGTCTGAGCCGGTAGTTTGTAGTTGCGAGGGACTAGCTCCGGAAGGTGTTTCTAAGGCGTTTGGGCTTTCGGTGGTTTCCACTTGAGCAGAGGTCGAGAGTTTAAGGTTTGTTCCGGAAAATGGGTGAAAGTTGGACTACCCGAGTCTAGCCAGCGTAACTGGGTGCGTCAAGGAGATGCGAAGTCAAGCCGCGGATTCATGCGCCTTGGACGGATCTGAAAAAGCTATTGAAAACAAGACAGTTTCATAACTCTTCCTGCCTGCCAACTCTTTTCTTTTCAGATCCGTTCGATCCGCGTGAATCCGCGGCTAAACTTTCCCTCTCGTGTTCGTGGGTTTGCGTTACGACGCGAGCGAGCCATAACGCTCAAAGACGCCGCGTTGCTTTCTTTGTCGTTTTTTGACAATGACGCGATACGGGATCAGCATTCGGGCGCCAAGCCTGGCGAGCTGCAACGGCGAACGAACGGCACCGAGGTTCGCCGTGATTAACTCGATCGCCTTTTTCTTTTCACCAATGCGAAGGAAATCCTCTGCGCGACTCAGGCGGATCTGGTTCTGTAGTTTTTGCAATTCGACGTCTGAGAGACCGAGATTGCCCCTTTGACGCCGGAGCGCGTCAAGGTGTTCTTCCAACATCATCACCTGGTTCCGACTGGCATTTGCTTCGTGCCACCGCCAGGCCGACAGTACCTGCGGGTCGAATGCGAAGTCACCGTCGTTACTTAATTTCAGATACAACTCAAAGTCTTCCAAACAAGCTGCTTCGTTCCAGCCGTGGCGCGCTACCGCCTCTCGTAAGTACAGAACAGTAGGACTCATCGGAGCGATTGTTTTCAGGAGCATCGACCTGACGTTGCCGTCCAGATAGGAAGCCCACTCAGCGGTGCAGTCAACAACATGGTTCTGACCGTCGATGAGATATCCGTGGCCATAAGCGAGTACGGCCGCCGGCCGGTTCTGAAGAGTTTCAACGCGTGCGGCCAGGAACCCTTCGAGCCACACGTCGTCCGAGCTGAGATATGCAAAGTATTTCCCGCTCGTTAGCGCCAGTGCCTGATTCAACGTGGCGGACAAGCCGCGGTTTTCTCTAACGATCAATTCGCTTGGAAAGGGGCAGTCTTTCAAAACTGCTTCGATGGTTTTGGGAGAGTCGTCGGTTGAGCCATCGTCGATGACGATGAGTTCAGACGGTGCGGGCGTTTGCTTAATGATCGACCGCAGGCACGAGGCGACGAACCGACCGTGATTGTAGGAAGGAACAACTACGGAGACCGACGCAAGATCAGTTTCAATTGTGGTTGGTTCTGGCATTAAGCGGGGTAAAGCCCGTTTGGGGGCGTCCCTATGTCGGACATGCTTCATCAGCTTTGTCGTCAAGATGAGGACCTCTCAATATGCGCCGCTACGGGTAATTTCTTTTGCTTGAGTGTTGCCAATCTCGACGACAAGCTGAAGCATGTCGGACATAGCGGCGCCCCTCTGCAAATATTTCAGCTTTGCCTTCCTGTGAAACTAACGTATAGAGTTCCGACCTATCAATGAATAAACGCGTCATCATGTTTGGCCCACTGCCGCCGCCTTATGGCGGCGTCTCTGTGTTTGTTAGCAGCCTGATGACGCATCTGAAAAACGCGCCAATCCAGATCTGGGCGCTGCACGGAAGCGAAACGGAAGATCCGCGAGTAGTCAGAATCAAACACCGCCGGTTGGAAGTTCTCGACGCGCTGCGAAAGTATGGATCTGGCGCCCGCATTGTGGATTTCAGTCATTTTCACCTGGAGTATCCGCACCAGATACTACTGCCAATCTGGTTGACGGCTAAGTTGACGCTGGGGTTCGAGTGGTTCAAGTACATTCTTGATGGTTCGCTTCC
This sequence comes from Pyrinomonadaceae bacterium, assembly GCA_041742785.1. GTDB lineage: Bacteria > Acidobacteriota > Blastocatellia > Pyrinomonadales > Pyrinomonadaceae > PSRF01. The sequence goes on from JBGTOA010000028.1 coordinate 38,759, forward strand.
GGAGCGATACCAGCGCTTTAATCCGCTGCAACGACGCCTGTTTCGCGCCGCGATAAATGCTGTAGATGAATTCATCGTGGTGAGCGAAGAGCTGCGTGATTGGCTCAGAAACGATATTAAAGCCAAGCAGAAGATCACAGTGATTCCGTGCTTGCTGACAATTCCAGATGAAGTTCTGCGGCTGCCACTGCCTGATGAAACCAGAGCACAGCTTGGCCCCTTTCTTAAATATCCTCAACGTGTTTGTTCGATCGGGACTTTCATTGCGAGCTACGGCTTCAAGCACGCGGCGAGCGCGATCGAGAAGCTGCGGAAGGAAACCGGTGAAGACATTGGGTTGCTGTTGCTCGACGGCACTTTTGCGCTGAAGCCGGAATATCGGGACCAGGTGTTGGCAGGGCGCGACTGGATAACGGTTTTGTCGAATGTTCCGAACCCGGAGGTTTATCAGATCCTCCCAGAGTGTAATCTGTTTGTGCGTGCATTTGGTTCTGAGAGTTACGGCATCTCCCGAGTGGAATCAATCTGGTGTGGCGTGCCGGTGGTGGCAACTGATGTCGGCGAGACGCGCGGAATGCGTGTCTATCACTTCGGTGAGGAAGACCGGTTGGTTGAGCTGATACGTGAAGCGTTGTTGGGATCCGACAAAGCTGAGTTGTTATCTGAGTTAAAAAACTGGTCGGAGCAATATCGGTCTGAGGCGGAAGAGAATTTGAGACGCTTCAAAGCAACTTTGGGATTAGACTTAGACTGAGAACCAGGCCTTGACTCTTCGGAGTTTGAACCCCGTCGGCCTTGCAGGGTAACGGCGGGGGCAGGGTCCACCTTCCTGACTGTTGAGATTACTAGAGTTGAAGGTTGGATCTGAGAGATGAGAGACTCTTGAACTTGAAGAAGCTTGATTGCCGTTAGGCTCTCTTCGACACCAACCTCCACACTGCGCTCCCCAACACATCAATCGCAATCGAAGCGAACACGAGCAGAAAATAGTTCAACGCGATGACGTAGCGATATTCAGTGTGTAGCGCAGACTGAAAACAGAAGTAATAGACCGGAACAGCCAGCAGAATGGCAAGCGTGGACCAACGTTTTGCGAAGGCCAGTAAGATCACACCAGCGAGCGCGAGTGGCAGCATGACCGCCGTGAGGAAAATTCGCTGCACAACCCGCAGCATGCCCGGATAGTTCAGCTTGTGATCCGGATCGAGGGAGATGATCGGCACTCGCTCAAGACGCAGCATCGAGACGGATCGCTGCACCATCACTCCGAAAAACCATAATGGATGAGACCTGATCACTGTCAGGCCCCTAGCGAGTCGCGCTCGCTCGCGTTTGATTCCATCTGGCCCAAAGAGCGTTGTGGCGTAATCGGGCCGCTGTTCCTGTCTGGCTTCCATCTCCGCAATGCCAACATCCGTATCGGGAATATTGAACCGCCCTGCCGGGTCGTAATCGGCAATTCCTTCCAGCAGCGTCTGTCCAGCACCCAACGAAAGAGGAATGAAATAACCGTAGACTACCGCGTTTCTGACAGTCACCGGCGCAATCACCATAAGTGTCCCCGCCACCAGCATAACGGCCAGTTTGACGCGACGTCGTCCTGATTGTAGGGGTGTCCCTCCGTGGGCACCCCTCGTTTGGCTATCAGGCCGCTTTCCCGGAGTTTCGCATCGCCAAATAACAATCAACCCTGCCAGGAACGGCGTGAGCAACAGACTGTTTGCACGCAGCAGTGTCGAAATACCAATTAACAGTCCCGCAGAAAAGACCGCTTGCCAACGCAGAGCCTTCCGGAAGTGAACTAGCACATAGATCGCCAAAAGGATCGGCAGTACAGATATCGTATCCGGCAGGATCGTGATTGCGTTCCAGCTAAACTGAGGCGACAACGCCGCAAGTAGTCCGGCGATGATGCCCATTCGAGACGAGAGTAACTCCGTCGCGATCAGAAATATGACTAGTGCGGCAACGGCGTCAGCGGTGATCTGCACAAACTGCACGACCGTGTCCGATTCGCCCAATAGTTTGTAAATCATTGCCAGCAGGATGGGATAACCGGGTGGATGACCGAGCAAGTCGAGGTCACTCATTTGAGATCGAGGATCATAGAAGGCGAAGAGACCATCCTGCAGCAGCAGTCGCGCCAGTCGCTTGTAGTTGTTGGTTACCGTTGTCTGGACCTTTAATGCTTCGGCGCTTGCGTAGTACCAGCATACAAATCTCACGCACAGCGTCAAAAGAAAAACGATCAGGCCGGAAACGAGAAGCTGTGTTCGACCAGGCTCCCGAGCGGTCTCAGATGTAAGGGGATTTAGCAACCAGTGCCTATTGGACTTGGGCCGTCCGTTGTCTATAGCGGTTGCTTTGCTCATCTAGTGCTGCGCATTATACATTTCCATTCGGTCCACGGAATCTGCGTAACCTGTGGATAAAGCTGATCACCCCTGATGCTCCACGGACAATCAATCATCTGTTTCGGTGGCGAAGACTGGTGGTATCACCATCCGCATTCGAAGTATCACCTGATGCGGCGGTTTGGCCTCGCCGGCAACAAAGTGATCTTTGTGAATTCGATCTCCATGGGACTGGCGTCAGTAGCGAACAAGGATTTCATCGCCCGCATCAAGCGAAAGCTTCGCAGCTACGCAAAACTCGCGCGCACGACCGAAGAAGGTGTGACAGTTGTTTCGCCTGCCGTGCTTCCGTTCTTTGGCAGCGGCGCCGTGCGAACTGCAAATCGACATCTGCTGAGCGCACAGATTGGCGCCCTGGCGAAAAATCGCGGCTTGGCGGCGCCGATTCTTTGGATTGCGATTCCTACGGCGGCTGAGTTAATCGGCGAGTTCAGAGAGTCGCTGGTCGTCTACCATGTTTCGGATAAGTACGACGCGAATACAATGGATCACGCGACTGACCCGGCATTGATCCGCGAACTGCACGAAAAAGCCATAGCCGCCGCAGACCTGATCTTCTATTCCGGAAGAAAACTTTGGGAAGAGAATGAGCTGGCTCGCGAACGTTCTTATCTCCTCGAGCAGGCGGTGGATTTCGAGCATTGGGCCCGGATTGGTCGTGGCGAGGTGGAAGTCGCGCCTCAAGTTGCAGCGATTCCGCAGCCGCGCCTGGGTTACTTTGGAGCGATTGAGCCATGGCTGGTCGATCAGGAGTTAATCAAGCGGGCGAGTCGCGAACATCCCGCCTGGCACTGGGTCTTTATCGGCAATCGATCCAGGGGGCTGGATATTGAGAATCTTGCGAACGTCCATTTTCTCCCAGCAGTCGCTTACAGTGATCTGCCGCGCTACGCCGCGGGTTTCGATGTTTGTGTGCTGCCATGGGAAACTGAGTTGCCGTTCACGAGTTATGGGTCGGCGATCAAAGTGCGTGAGTATCTTGCCACCGGAAAGCCCGTGGTAATCTCGCAGTTGCCCGAGTACGAAGCGATGGCAAATGTTCTGCGCATCGGTCGCAGTCGCGATCAGTTTCTGGGTTTGATCGAAGAAGCTCTTGCAGAAAGTGATCCAGATGCGAGAGCGAAGCGCCAGGCCGCAGTCGCTGATGGAACCTGGGACGCGCGTGCTGAGTGGGTGAGTGACTTAATTGAACGAACATTGACGGAGAAAGTGGAAAGTCGGACATTGCACGCTCCTACAATCTGATCACGATGAGGCAAGTATTGCAAAGCCGAAAGATGGGAAAAGCTTCGGTCGTTGAAGTGCCGGTGCCAGTGTTGCAACGCGGGCGCGTGCTGGTGCGGACGGCCGCATCCTTGATCAGCGCCGGCACTGAGCGCGCTGCCGTTGAGTCGGTGCAAAAGAGCCTTGTCGCCGAGGCGCGCGAGCGACCTGATCTCTTGAAGGCAGTCGTCAATAAAGCGAGAACCGAGGGGCTGCTGAACACATTTAATAAAGTCAGAGAAAAGCTTGTCACGTCGCAACCGCTGGGTTACAGCGCTGCCGGCACCGTCATCGAAGTGGCCCATGACGTGACCGAATTTCGCGTTGGCGACCGCGTTGCCTGCGCCGGGCTGGGATTCGCTTCGCACGCGGAAGTTCTGTCAGTTCCGAAGAATCTTTGCGTGCGTTTACCGAACGGGTTGGATTTCAAAGCCGGGGCGTTTGGTACCCTGGGAGCAATTGCATTGCAGGGGGTGCGTCTGGCGGAACCCACTCTGGGCGAGTGTGTGGTGGTCATCGGGCTGGGACTGATTGGTCAGCTCACAGTGCAGTTACTCAAAGCGAGCGGGTCTCGGGTTTTTGGAATTGATATCGATCCGGAGCGGATTGCGACGGCCCGCAAATTGGGCGCGGAAGGCGGATGCGTCGCAAACGCAGACGCGAGAGATGCAGTCATAGCGTGGAGCCGAGGACGAGGCGCTGACGCGGTACTAATTACCGCCGCTACGACCTCGAGTGAACCGGTGGCGCTTGCCGGCGACATCTCACGTTTGAAAGGCCGTGTGGTAGTGGTGGGCTTAACTGGTTTGGATATTCCTCGTGACGCGTTTTACCGGCGCGAGCTGTCAGTCAGGTTCTCCATGTCGTACGGTCCTGGCCGTTACGATCCTGATTATGAAGATCGAGGACATGACTATCCATTTGCTTATGTCCGCTGGACTGAGAACCGAAACATCGAAGCTTTTCTGGACCTCATTGCCAGCGGCGCCATCGATGTCGATCGATTAATCACGCATCGATTTCCAATTGAGGAAGCCGAACGTGCCTACGAGGTGATCACAACAAATCAGAGCGAACCCCACCTCGCGGTCTTGCTCGAATACGACACTGAGAAAGAGATATGCCGGACCATTCACTTCGGTGGCGCCGGCGCAGGCTCGGCGAGCGGAGCCGTTCGGATAGGTTTGATTGGCGCCGGCGATTACGTCTCTGGAGTGTTGCTGCCGCACTTCAAAGCCCTGGGGACCGACTTCAAGACGATAGCCACCGCGTCCGGCGTGTCAGCGCATGATGTGGGAAAGCGTTTTAGTTTTAAGCGAGCGGTCTCCGGAGCCGACGAAGTGATTGGTGACACAGAGGTGAATCTGGTCGTGATCGGCACGCGTCACGATTCGCACGCCGCACTCACTAGCCGCGCACTCACAGAAGGCAGGCATGTATTCGTCGAGAAACCGCTGGCGCTAAACGATGACGAACTCAATCAACTACTTGGTGTGGCCGGCAATTCAAGTGGGGCGTTGATGGTTGGTTTCAACCGGCGCTTCTCGCCGCTGTCAGTTGCGGCAAAGGAGTTCTTCGCTGGCCGCACCCACCCGCTTTCCATCCTGTACCGCGTGAACGCTGGAAGGATCCCGAGCGAGCATTGGACGCAAGACAGCGTTGAGGGCGGGGGCCGGATCATCGGGGAGATCTGTCACTTCGTCGACTTGATGCAGTATTGGATTGGAGCACCTCCCAGGTCGGTCTTTGCCGAAGCGGTTGCCGCCAACAATTCCCAAATCGTTAACGATGACTCGGTATTTATTACGTTGCGCTTCGCGGATGGCTCTAACGGTTGCGTTGCCTTCCTCGCTGGCGGTGACCAGGGCCTCGGGAAAGAGCGAGTGGAGATCTTTGGCGCTGGCAAAGCGTTCGTGTTGGATGATTTTCGCCAGGCGGCATTTTATGAGCACGGGCGAGAACGTCAGTTGAAATTACGGGCTCAGGATAAAGGCCAGGCGGATTGTGTGAGAGCGGTCTGCGCAGTTGTGCGAGATGGCAGCGCTGCCCCGATTTCGCTTGAAGAGCTGGCAGCAACCACGCGTGCCACGTTTCGTGCGGTGGAATCACTTCGTACCGGCGAGCCGACAGAAGTTACTGAGTACTAAAGTACCAACTACAATACTGAGTACTGAGTACTGAGTTCCGACTGCTTCTTGGCCAGAGCGTTTCGGTGACGAGAACTAGAAACTCGAAACTCGAAGCTAGAAACTTCGTGGAACTCAGCACTCAGTACTTTTCTTATGTGTGGCATTGCGGGAATAATCTCGACTGAACCAGAAACACATATCGGCGCAATGCTCAGGACCCTCGAGCATCGCGGCCGAGATGACGAAGGCGTCTGGACCTCTCAACCGATCGATGGCGACGGCCGCCGCGTGTGCTTCGGACATCGACGCCTTTCGATCATCGACACCTCCACTGCCGGTCATGAGCCGCTGATCTCTTCTGACGGTCGCTTTGTTCTCACCTTTAACGGGGAGATCTACAACTATCGCGAGCTGCGCGAAGAACTAAAATCCGCCGGACACAGATTCCTTACCCAAACTGACACTGAAGTGTTGCTCGCTGCGTTTGCTCAGTGGGGAAAGGATTGCCTGACACGCCTGAATGGCATGTTTGCGTTTGCCGTTTGGGACAATCAGCTGCGCACGTTAACGCTGGCGCGCGACCACGCCGGAATCAAGCCGCTTTATTATGCAATCGTTCCGCGCCGAGTTGGAGCGCCCCCGGCTTTCATCTTTGCATCCGAGGCGAAGGCGATTCTCGCCACCAGGCTGATCGAACGCGGGCTCGATGCGGAATCGCTGCATCAATTTCTAACCTTCCTCTGGACACCGGATCCAAAGACTCTCTTCAAGGGACTCAAGACGCTGCCGCCTGCGCACGTGCTTACGCTCAAGGATCGTCAGCTTTCACTCGACGAATGGTGGGACATCTCATTCGACGAAGTCGATTATGAAAAGACCGAGGGATGGTGGCAGGAACGCGTGCTCGAAACGCTGGATCGAGTTGTAAAAATGGAGATGGTTTCGGACGTGCCACTCGGATCTTTTCTATCCGGCGGCATCGATTCGTCCGGCATCGTCGCGATGATGAAGCAACACAGTAACGGCCGTCGGGTCGAAACGTACACCGCGGGGATGGCGGCTGAGGATTTGCGCTACGACATCATTCCGGACGATCTGCATTGGGCCCGCCGGGTGAATAAACATCTCGACACTGACTACCACGAGATTATGCTCAAGCCGGACATCGCTGAGCTGCTGCCAAAACTGGTCTATCACATGGACGAGCCACCCATCGACATGGCAATTCCGAGTTATTTGATTTCACGGGCGGCACGCGACACGTTAACGGTAATGTTGTCGGGAATGGGTGGCGATGAAGTCTTTGCCGGATATCCGCGACAACTGGCGATGAAGATCGCCGGCGCGCTGGATCCGGTGCCACAGTTGTTGCGCCGGCCGCTGATGAAAACGATCGCGAATACGCTGCCGGGCGGTTTGCCGGGAAAACTCACTGCGCCTTTGCGCAACGCTAAGAAGTTCGCGCGTAGTGCAGCACTGGATTTTGAAGAACGCTACCTTGGCTATGGCACTTACTTTACCGATGATGCGAAGCAGCAGCTCTACACTGCTGACATGCGAGAGTTGACTGGCAATGTTGATGCTTATGCCGATCACAAACGTTACTTCGCGCGCGTGAGCAACGCTGAGCCGTTGAACCAGTTGCTGTATGTCGATCTGAAAACGTTTCTGCCGTGTCTTAATCTGATCACCACTGACAAGACTTCGATGGCAGCCAATCTCGAAGTTCGGGTGCCGTTTCTTAATCGCGAGATGGTCGAGATGTCTGCGCGCATGCCGCCTAATTTGAAGCTGCGTGGTTTCAAGCGGAAGTACATCCTGAAACGCGCCATGGAAAAGCATCTGCCTCACGATGTCATCTGGCGAAAGAAGGCCGGCTTTGGTGCACCCATTCGCTCGTGGTTGCGTGGTCCCTTGCGACCGTTGGTAGATGACTTGCTTTCCGAACAGACTGTGCGAAAGCGCGGCCTTTTTCAGCCGGCAGAGGTCCGGAGAATAATCGAGCTGAATCTATCAGGCCGAGAAGATTTCAATTTGCAGGTCTTTCAATTACTCAATCTTGAATTGTGGCACCGAGAGTTTATTGATTAAGGACAACGGACTCTGAGCTTGGGTCTTCACTGATGACGAGAATTACACTCATATAACGCGACTGCTGTGAAAATCCAAAGACCAAAGTCCGCCTCTGGTGCGGCGAAAAGCCTCAGTATTGACAAGCCTATAGCCGCCGCCTTACTCTGCCTATGCCCAGTAGTTTTCCCACGGGCAGCCTACAGCGGTCCTCACGACCTCAGAATCCAATCGGCCTCAGATGATCACTCAGGAAGAAATTCTTTCAAATTCTCTCGCAGGAGCAGCAAAAAATTCCGGAGCCCGCAAGCCGATGTCTGTCTTGCTGGTTGAAGACGACCGGTCGCTGAGACGCTATTTGCAGATCGTGCTTGAGCGTGCCGGCTACAAGGTGACGTCGGCTGCCGATGGTTTGGAAGCGATGAGAGTTGCGCTCAACTGCGCCGTCGATCTGGTGATCACGGACGCAATGATGCCGCACTTCAATGGTTACCAGCTTTGTCGCTTCTTCAGGAGCAGTGCGCAGCTGTCACAGATCCCAATCGTGTTGTTGAGCGCGCTCGAGCGAGCAGAGGAGAGCGAAGAGCCGGCGCAGGTCGATGCGTTCCTCGCAAAGCCCGTATCGCCCGAGAGGTTGCTCCGGTGTGTAGAGCGGGTCTTGGTGATGGCCGAATAACTCTGGAACTGGACCGGCGGGCCGGCGGACCGCGGTCAAATAAGAAGACGCGTCGTATTGAGTACGACGCGTCCTCTTGTTTCTGCGAATCCTAAACCGTCTGGTTTCGGGCGAGTAGTCTATCGAGTGGCGTGTACTCCAATCCCTGTGCGACGGCGACCGCTTCATAAGTCAGGTGCCCGCCGTAGGTATTCACTCCCTCTTTTAGTCCCGGGTCATCATTGAAAGCACCCAGCCCCTTGTTCGCGAGCTTTACGGCATACGGCAAAGTCGCATTCGTCAGTGCAAACGTCGACGTGCGCGGCACCGCACCCGGCATGTTTGCCACGCAGTAGTGCAGCACGCCTTCTACATAGTAAGTCGGATCGGAATGAGTGGTCGGATGTGTAGACTCAATGCAGCCGCCCTGATCTACTGCGACATCCACAATCACTGCACCATTGGGCACGTCCTTCAACATGCTGCGTGTGACCAGTCGCGGAGCCGCAGCGCCCGGCACCAGTACTGCTCCGACGATTAAGTCCGCGTCCAAAATCGCGTCGTGAATCATGTAAGCACTGGACGCGAGCGTCGAAATCTTTGAGAGGAAGATGTCGTCGAGTTCTCGCAGCCGATCGAGGTTGTTATCTATGATGGTCACATGCGCGCCCATCCCCACTGCGATTTTTGCCGCATTGGTTCCCACTACACCACCGCCGATGATCACCACGCGCGCTGCCGGCACGCCGGGAACACCGCCCAGCAGAATGCCGCGGCCTCCACTCATCTTTTCGAGGTAGTGGGCTCCGACTTGAATGGCCATGCGCCCGGCAACTTCCGACATCGGCGTGAGCAACGGCAAGCCACCACGCCGATCGGTGATCGTCTCGTAGGCAATGCCGGTGACTTTTCGTTTGAGTAATTCTTCAGTGAGTTTCTTGTCAGGCGCCAGGTGCAGGTAAGTGAAGAGCAACTGGCCGTCGCGCATCCGGGGATACTCAGGAGCGATCGGTTCTTTAACTTTCACGATCATTTCCGCCTCGGCCCAAACCTCGTCAGCGGTATCAATTAGTTGTCCGCCGGCACGTTGATACAGGACGTCTTCAAAACCCGAACCGTCACCCGCGCTTTTCTCGAAAATCACTTTGTGTCCGGCGTCATTCAAGGCACGCACGCCGGCGGGTGTTAACCCGACACGATACTCGTTGTCTTTGATCTCTTTCGGCAAGCCGACAATCACGTTGTGGTCCTCCAGGAGAAGATGACAGATGCTGGAAAAGCAGAATACAGAAGTCAGAAGCGTTCACCAGCATCTAACATCCAGCATCTGACCTCTACAAATTCACTTCGTCAATTTGCGCCCGTTGCAACTTGCCGCTGTAGTCGATGTAGATCGACTTCCATTCGGAGAAGATATCCAACACTTGTGTCCCTGCTTCGCGGTGACCGTTGCCGGTTGCTTTGGTGCCACCAAACGGAAGGTGGACTTCGGCGCCGATGGTAGACGAATTCACATAGAAGATGCCGGTGTACATCTCGTTCATGGCATGGAAAGCTCGATTGACATCGCGGGTGTAGATCGCAGCCGAGAGTCCATAGCGCACGCCGTTGGCGATCTCCACCGCCTCAGCAAGCGAACTCGCCGGTATCACTGCGGTCACAGGCCCAAAAATCTCTTCCTGCGCTATACGCATATCCGGAGCGACATCCGTGAATACCGTTGGCTGAATGAAGTAGCCGTTTGCGTATTCACCTTTTGTAAGTCGCTTCCCGCCGCACGCCAGCGTTGCGCCATCTTCGTTTTGGCCGATGTCGATGTACCTCATGATCTTTTCGACGGCTTCAGCATTGATTACCGGACCGACATCAGTTTTCGGATCGGCGCCGTTGCCGACACGCAGGCCGCGCGTGCGCTCGACCAGTTTCTGTGAAAACTGCTTGTAGACTTTCTTGTGCACGACCAAACGCGAAGCTGCAGTGCAGCGCTGTCCGGAGGTGCCGAACGCTCCCCATACGGCGCCTTCGATTGCCAGGTCAACATCGGCATCGTCCATTACGATAATGACGTTCTTGCCGCCCATCTCCAGCGAGCAGATTGCGTTGCGTTCGGCACAAGCGGAGGCGACCACGCGGCCGGTCTCGGTCGAGCCGGTGAACGAAATCAGTCTAAGTGCGGGATGAGTTGTCATTGCCGCCCCGACCGGATCACCGTAACCGGTGACGAGATTCACGACGCCCGGCGGAATGCCAGCTTCCTCGCACGCCTTTACGAGGTTGTAGGTAGAGAGCGGAGTATCTTCAGCTGGTTTTATAACCACGGTGTTACCGCAGACGAGCGCCGGAATTAGTTTCCAGGAAGGAATCGCCATCGGAAAATTCCACGGTGTAATCAATCCGCACAAGCCGACCGGCTGCCGCACACACATCGCAAACTTGTCAGGCATCTCAGCCGGCGTAGTAAATCCGTGTAAGCGGCGGCCCTCGCCGGCGGTGTAGTAGGTGCAGTCGATGGCCTCCTGAACGTCGCCGCCGGCCTCCTTCAAAACCTTGCCCATCTCTCGTGTCATGTCCGCGGTGAGACTCTCTTTATCGCGAATCAAAATCTCGCCGAGCCGGAAGAGGAGTTCAGCGCGACGCGGCGCCGGAGTCTGTCGCCAGCGATTGAATGCCTTTTGCGCGGCATTGACTGCTTTGTTTACGTCTTCACTGGTAGAAAGCGGAAAGCGTCCGATTACATCGCGAGTGTCGGCCGGGTTGAGGTTCTCGAAAACTTCGCCCGATTCGCTCGGCACCCACTTCCCGGCGATGTAGTTGTGATAGGTCTTAACCGAAGTGCTGCTGGCAGTCTTTCCGGCTGGTTTGCGCTTATTTTTTACGAGTGCTTTTTTTGCTTGAGCCATTGAGTAGAGGTCGGATGTCAGTGTCAGATGTTGGATGTTAGTAGTTTGCGAGATGTTAAATGCTGGATGTTGGTAGATGGCCGATCTTCTCTAGCATCTAACATCCAACATCTAACACCTCGCTCTGGCCCTATTGATAGGTAAATTGCACGATTCGTTGATTGATGCGATCTCCCTCGCGTGAGTAGCGCGAGACATGAAGCACGATGGGATCGCCGGGCTTCAGGCTGTTCAGCACCCGTTGAAACTCGGTTAGCGTGCTCACGGGCACGCGATTTATCCGGGTAATCACGTCGCCTTCACCAAGCGCCTGTTGTCCGCTTGCCGCTCTCACTTCTGCTGCCAAACCGTTAGGGTCAACCTCTTTGACATAGAGTCCGCGCATCCCCGTGAGGTGCTTTTCGGCGACAAGCTGTTGGGTCAACTCGGCCAGCTTGATCCCCAGATGCACTTCATTGCTCTTGGCTACCGCAGGTTTGTCTTTCGCCGCTGACCCTCTTGCCGGATCACGCAGCGCCGCTGCTAACGGTCGTTCGCCAAGGACAACGTTCGCAACTCGTTTCTCGAGTTTGCCGTCAGTATCGCGCAAATATGTTAGCGATACCGTCCCGCCAACGGGAGTTGATGCTACTCGCTGAATCAGATCCTGCGAGTTCGTGATCACCTGGCCATTGAATTCAATGATCACGTCGTTGGATAGAAGCCCCGCTTTGGCGGCGGGGGTCGGCTGGCCGTCCTTGTTTTGTTGGACATCCATGACGATTGCACCCTTTGCACCGGGCAATCCATATACGCGCGCGAATTCTTCCTTCACCGACTCAAGCGTGACGCCGAGATAGCCTCTTCTGACTTTCCCCTGCGACACAATCTGCTTATAGACAAAGCTTGCTTCACTGGCAGGCAGCGCGAAACCAATGCCGTTGTAATCGCCGGTGGAAGTTGCGATCTGCGAGTTGATCCCGATCACTTCACCCTTCATGTTGACGAGTGGTCCGCCGCTGTTCCCTCGATTGATGGCTGCATCGGTTTGCAGGAAGCGTTGGAAGCTTGAAAACTGTGGTGTCTCTCTCTCCTTCTTCGAGATGATTCCGGCAGTGACTGTTTGATCGAGCCCGAATGGCGATCCAATCGCGAGGACCCAATCTCCAACCTGCGCAGCGTTCGAATCTCCAAGAGTTACGGTCGGGAGATCCTGAGGAGCGTCGATCTTGATCACGGCTACATCGGTCTCTTCGTCGATCCCAATAATACGACCGCGAAACTTTTCACCAGACTGCAGTCCAACAGTGATGCGGGTGGCGCCTTCAATAACGTGTTCGTTGGTAAGTATGTAGCCTTTGGAATTCACGATGAAGCCGCTGCCAACGCCGCGCGATGGTCGCCGGTCCTGGCGGCGAAACATGTCGAGCAACGGATTACTCGGTCCTTCTTCTTCCTTGTCCTCTTCGGTCTTTGGTGGGGCTTCGGGAGCGGCTGTCATCGTTTCGATGTTCACGACCGCAGGCTCGACCCGCCGCGCTATCTCAGCGAACGAAGCCGAAAGTGCTTCGGGCGCCTGCGCTATGACCTCGTTCTGCGCCACCGTGGGCCGGCCGGATAGCATTGCGCCGACGGCCATACCGGCCAGGACGCAACCGATCGCCAGAGCGACGATCCAAACACGGAGCTTTCTAAGGAGCACTTTCTCGTTGAGGGCGGTCAGGTTGTTTTCGAGCATAAAACACCACTTTCTGGAAGTAACTGGGAAGCCAAGTGCCTCGCGTTATTGTTTGCCATCGCATGATGGCAGTGCGAGCACTAATGGAAAGGCGTCAAGTATAGCTAAAGAAGGACGGAAAGGAAAAAACAAGGCTTAGCGAAAGCGACCTGGCTGAATCAAAAACCAGGGAGCGACAACGACTAGAAGCTCCTGCGACTCACCGTCTTATATTACTTATGTTGCCTTAAGATACCGCTTTGGAACCGGCCAGGTCGTTTACGCTCCGCTGTTCTGAAGCTAATCTTACGGAACGCCTTCATGGCCTCAACAGAATTTTTAACACTCCCTTCTGCCCGGCTCGCTCCATCGCTGCCAGACCATTCGCCAAGGGATGTTCCTCGGCAATCAGACTATCGACATCAATCGCCCCCCGCTTCAGCAAATCGAGAGCGGGCGCGAACCTGCCGCAGCGGGAACCGACGACGCTGATTTCATCAACTACAATTTTCGCCGCGGGTATCTCAGTCTTTCCGTGAAAGGTGGACTTGAGGACCAAAGTGCCACGGGGGCGTAACAGGTCCAACGCAGTATCAAATCCCGCTGCGGACCCGGATGCTTCTACTACCAGATCAAACTCGCGGTTCCTCATTTTTGCCTTCTCAACTTGAATGGTCTCAATCCCACGTCGTTCAACAATGCGGAGTTTTTCCGGATGCTTGCCGATTAATGTGACGGCTGCACCAGTCAGCGCAATTGTCTGCGCACAAAGCAACCCAAGTTTTCCATCGCCGATAACCGCCACCCGCTGAGACGTCTGAAGCGCGACACGCTCGCTAATGCCACATGCCGCGGCAAGTGGTTCCACAAAGACTGCCTGCTCGTCAGCCAACTTGTCAGGAACCTTCAAAACGTTCTCGACGGGGAGTCTTAGAAACTCAGCATGCGCACCATCACGGCCGTGAATTCCCAGCACTGTTCGGTTAGCGCAATGACGAGGATCACCACCGCGACATAATTCGCAAGCGCCGCAACCCGCGTTAATTTCACCAACTACTCTTTGTCCGACGAGCGTCCGATCGTCGGCCTCTTCGACAACCCCGACAAATTCATGACCTAGAGTGCCGCGAAAGTCCGCATAGCCACGTGAAATTTCCAGATCTGTGTTGCAGATGCCTGAGAGCAGCACGCGCACCAGGGCTTCTGACCCGCGATTCGCCCGTTCGAGTTCTCTTAGTACGAGGCCACTGTCTTCGACGCGAAGTGCTTTCATAAAAGTAGGACAGGCATTCCTGCCTGCCTCGTGTTGCTCTGAATGCTTTGGTTAGACTACTGACGCAAAGAAAGACAGGCTGGAATGGAATGCCTTTACTAAAAGCTCCGGGCGCGCGTATAGGCATTCTCGGGTGTTAAGGTGACGGTTTGGTTTTGGCCGGTTACGTCAACTCTCAGCCGCCATTCAAGGTCCTCGTCGCCGGCCAGCAAAGCATGAATCCACCAGGTCCCGGCAGGAATCAAGACGGAAACGTGTCCTTCCTCGTTAAGGCGGGTCGAAACAGGTGAGCGACCGTTCATGCGTTCTTTCAGGAAGTCTTCAAAACGCTTTCCCGCGCGGCGTTCATCAAAATACTCATGCCGCGCGGCAACCACATCGATTGGCAGGAGTTCGACCGGAATATTCAGCGCGGTCGGGCCCGTTCCCGGTTGAACGACAATCTGCAGGTTGGTGCCGGGAGACGGTTGTTCGTTGATGGTCGTTGAGCGGTTAGGTAGCTTGTCGTACACAAACCAGCCCGCGCCGAACAAACCCACCACCAGGCCGAAGCGCAGAACCAGGGTCACGAACCGATAGGGAATGCTTTCAGTTGTCACTCAATTCTCGTAACTAACGAACGTTCCATGGCGATTGTCAACGATGATACCGAACCTGGGCAGTAGATGCCAGATAGATGCTGGATGTCGGATGTCAGATGCCGGTCATGGAGCGTGGGACTAACATCCAGTAACTGGCATCCAACATCTACTTCGGGTTGAAAGCTTTCGGAATGCGAAGTAAGCTCAACCTTCGAAAAAAAATAATGCGAGAAGAACAAAACGGGATGCCGCAGGACAAGTTCAGCGACGAGTGTGGAGTTTTCGGGATCTTCGGACACACCGAAGCTGCCAGACTTACCTATCTTGGCTTATACGCTTTGCAACATCGTGGTCAGGAGTCGTGCGGCATTGTCTCTTCTGACAATTGTGAACTGCGACTCGAGCGCGCAATGGGACATGTTGCTGAGGCTTTCGATCAAACTCGTCTCGATCGCTTGCCGGGTTCCAGTGCAATTGGCCACGTTCGTTACTCAACTGCCGGAGAAGTTTCAATCCGCGAAGCGCAGCCCTTTCTGGTTACCTGTCAACATGGTCAGATTGCGGTTTGCCACAATGGCAACCTTCCTTTTGCTCGCGAAGAGCGCCGCAAGCTGGAAAGGGAAGGCGCGATCTTTTCCGCGACTTCCGACACTGAGGTAATTCTTCACGGCGTGGCTCGCTCGCGAGCCGCCTCAGTTGTAGACGCCATTCCCGAGGTCTTGCGCGAAACGGAAGGCGCGTTTTCGATGTTGTTTCTCACGCCAAGGGAGCTGATCGCGGTGCGAGATCCGCGTGGCTTCCGCCCGTTGGCGCTCGGTCGTTTGGGCGATGCCTGGGTGGTTGCTTCTGAAACGTGTGCGTTCGACTTGATCGACGCCCATTACATTCGCGATGTCGAGCCGGGCGAGATGATTGTTGTAAACGAAACGGGACTGCATTCATCGCATCCGCTTCCTGAGCGTAAGCATTCGATGTGCATTTTTGAACACGTCTACTTCGCGCGCCCTGATTCGTTAATCTTCGGTCACTCCGTAAATGAATCTCGCCATAAGATGGGAAAGCGATTGGCGATCGAGCAGCCGGCTGACGCCGATATCGTTGTGCCGGTGCCCGACTCTGGGGTCGCGGCCGCGATTGGTTATTCAGCACAAAGCGGCATCAGCTATCGGCAAGGCCTGGTCCGCAATCATTATGTTGGCCGCACGTTCATCGAACCCAAACAATCGATTCGCTCATTTGGCGTGCGCATCAAACTAAACCCGGTCCGAGATTTGATTGCCGGCCGCAAGGTGGTTTTGATTGATGATTCGATTGTGCGGGGTACCACGTCCAAGAAGATCGTGCAGATAGTGCGTGAGGCCGGCGCCAAGGAGATCCACATGCGCATCAGTTGTCCACCAACAATTAGTCCCTGTTACTACGGGGTCGATACGCCGAATAAGGAAGACCTGATAGCAGCGCAGATGTCTGTCGAGGAGATCAGAATGTTTATCGGCGCCGATTCGTTGGGCTATCTGTCTTTGGACGGCATGATGGAGTCGACGGGAATCAATACGAATGCCGCTTGTGATGCATGCTGGACTGAAAAGTATCCAACGCAGATCACCCGCGAGGCGGAAACCATGTGGGAACGTGATCACGAAACGGTCTCAGTTGCTAACGCGTGTGGGCAGGAATGAGCTGCCGTTAGGTGCGCTCCCCAGATTATTGTCAGGAGAATTTTATTGGGTCGTGCTACCAAAGGATGCGGATGCGCGATTGCCGTACTGGTCGTCTTTCTTAGCGCGGCCGGCTACGTCGGTTACAGGTACGCCCTGCCGTGGTGGCGAACCAAACCGCCTCCGCCCTCCGGCCGCGAACTCCGCGTCCACATTCTTGACGTTGGGCCAGTCAACGGTGATTCGATCCTGATCGTCGCTCCGTCCGGCAAGTCTCTTTTGATTGATGCCGGCGACACTGGCAAGGGTAAGGCAGTTCTCGAAGCCCTAAAACGCCAAAATATTACCCAGCTCGACTATTTCATTGCTACGCACCCACATCCGGATCACATTGGCGGAGCGGATGAGGTCATGAAGGTCGTCAAGGTCTTGAATGTCATTGATAACGGCTTGGGACCAGCGGTCCCGGCGGGGTTCGTCGCGCAGCCTGAGATGACCGCGTCGTCGAAAAAGAGAGCGCCGGTCAGGAAAGACAACCGCGCGGCCACGGTTACAAAATTCTTTGACGATTACAAAGCGGCCGTTGTTCAAAGCGGCGCACAATATGAGAAGGCAATGCCGGGCAGGAAGTATGATCTGGGTGATGGCGCGTTCTTAACCGTGCTCGCGCCTTCGGAGCCTTTCTTTACACGGGAACAAATGAAGACTGGCGGCAATGAACCGAATGCTAATTCGGTGGTGCTGCGTCTGGACTATGGTGACTTCTCGATGTTGCTGCCGGGCGACGCAGAAGAGCAGACCGAACACCGGATCCTGACCAAAGATCTCAACGTCAAAGTCAAAGTGCTTAAGGTTTCTCATCATGGTTCGAAGTATGCGAGCGCGGCAGATTTTCTAAAACGGGTGCAGCCGGAAGTTGCAATCGTGTCGGCGGGTGCCTGGAACCGCTATGGGCACCCGTCTCAGGCGGTGCTTGATCGGCTGCGAGCTTTGAACGCCAGGCTTTATCGCACGGATTTGCAGGGTGAAATCACCATCACCACGAAAGGCGCCAAAAACGACTATGTGATCAAGGCGGCGAAAGAAACTACTGAAGATGTTTGGGCGGGACGTTTGCCGCAGAAAGACGATTCTTCGCGGGTCGGCTTTATTGCTTATGGAGACTTTGGCCCACCACCGAAGCCCAGGACAGCTAAGGGGAAGTAGTCAGAATACAGAAGTCAGAAGTCAGAAATTCGGAACTCAGCACTCAGTACTCAGCACTCTCTCGTGAGATGACCAAACCCGCAACCTACAGTGATGCCGGAGTAGACATCGACGCGGCTAATCGCGCGACTGCCCGCATCCGTGAGCTGGCGCAGAAAACTTTCAACGAACGCACTCTTTCTGACATCGGCAGTTTTGGCGGAATGTTTGACGGCGCCTTCCCGCAACTTCGCCAGCCCGTGCTGGTTGCTTCCGCGGATGGCGTGGGGACAAAACTGAAGGTCGCCTTTCTGACTGGCGTGCACAACACAGTTGGTCGTGATCTGGTAAATCATTGCGTGAACGATATCCTGGTCCAGGGAGCCCGTCCGCTTTTCTTTCTCGACTACATCGCCGCCGGAAAGCTCTCTCCGGACACTGTCGCCGGCGTCATCGAAGGGATTACTAACGGCTGTCGCGAGAATGGATGTGTACTGTTAGGCGGTGAGACGGCCGAAATGCCGGGCTTTTACAGTGAGGGTGAGTATGACATTGCCGGGTTCATCGTTGGCGTGGTTGACCGCGACAAAGTGATTGACGGAAAACGCATCAGTCCGGGCGATAAGCTGCTGGCGTTGCCGTCCCTGGGTTTGCATACAAACGGCTATTCATTCGCGCGCAAGTTGTTGCTCGAAATTGCCGGGCATAGCGTCGATACAAAGATCGCTGAGTTGGACCAAACGATTGGCGAGGCCTTGCTACAACCTCATCTCACTTATCTTCCGGCGCTCGGTGGTTTGCTCGACACCGGGATGATCAAGGGGCTTGCGCATATCACTGGGGGTGGTTTGCTTGACAACATCCCGAGGATCTTGCCGGAGGGAACTGCGGTGGAAATTGAAAAGGGTAGCTGGCCCGTCTTGCCGATTTTTGATCTAATGCAGCGAATTGGTTCGGTGTCTGAAATGGAAATGTATCGTAGTTTCAATATGGGCGCGGGCATGGTGATCGTATGCTCGGCTGGCCACGTGGCGGAAGTAGTAAATCACTTCAACGAGAATGCTGAGAGGTGTTACGAGATTGGGCGAGTAATTGCCGGCGACCGCGATGTAACGCTGCGATAGATGTAGTACAAGTCTGACATCACAAGGCGGCTCCGCCGTATTCCCTGGGTAAGCCTGTGGCTTACTGCATAAGCACCCCTAGCTCGTGCCGCACTCCTCGAATCCCTTGGCGATGAATCCCGATTTACAGCGAAGCAAACTTAACCGCGTCGCCATTTTGTTGTCCGGACGCGGTTCCAACATGGTTGCGCTTGCCGAGGCGATTGCGGGCGGTCGCGTTCCCGGTGCGGAGTTAGTATTGGTGATCAGCGATAAGCCCAAGGCGCCGGGACTGGAACGCGCCGCGTCGCGTGGTTTGAAGACAGCATTGATCGAACGTCGTGGACGAACTCGCGATGAACACGATCGAGAAACACTCACCGCGCTCAAAGCTCATCAAGTAGACCTCGTTTGTCTTGCCGGCTACATGCGACTGCTCTCTCCGCAGTTCATCGAGACGTACTCCGGACGCGTTCTGAACATTCATCCTAGTTTGCTGCCGGCATTCCCAGGCTTGCATCCTCAACGGCAGGCGCTGGAGCATGGCGTCAAGTACAGTGGCTGCACGGTTCACTTCGTCGACGACACACTTGACGGTGGTCCGATAATCGCTCAGGCAGTAGTGCCGGTACTTTCAAGCGACGACGAAGATATCCTGGCCGCGCGCATTCTTGAACAAGAGCATCAGCTCTACAGCAAGGCGCTCGCGTTGGTAGTCAGTGGAAATTATGAGGTTGTCGGGCGTAGAGTGTTACGTAAGAATCAGCGACAGGGACAGCCCGGTTAACGATGACAAGCAAAGTAGAGATCAAGACGGAGTTGAGTATCGAAGAGCAACTCGCCTACCTTCGCAAGGGGACTGTCGACATCATTCCCGAGAACGAGTTACGGGCAAAGCTCGAAAAGTCTGCCAGGAATGGAAAGCCCTTGCGCGTTAAGTTGGGCCTTGATCCCACCGCTCCGGACATCCACCTGGGCCACACTGTCGTAATCCGAAAGCTCAGAGCTTTTCAGGAGTTGGGCCATACGGTGATTTTTCTGATTGGCGATTTCACCGGACTCATCGGCGACCCTTCCGGAAAATCCACCACGCGGCCGCAACTCACTCGCGAAGAGATCGATGTCAATGCAGAGACTTATAAGACCCAAATGTTCAAGCTGCTGGATCCGGAGAAGACAGAGATCCGTTTCAATTCTGAATGGATGGACAAGCTTGGTTCGGATGGATTTATTCGGCTCGCTTCGCACGTCACCGTAAAGCAGATTCTCGAGCGCGACGATTTCGCCAAGCGGATTAGGGAAGAACGGCCGGTGGCACTACACGAGTTGCTGTACCCGCTCACGCAGGCTTACGACTCGGTCGCGCTCGCCGCTGATGTCGAGCTGGGTGGCACCGACCAGAAGTTCAATCTCCTTATGGGCCGCAACCTCCAACGAGAGTACAACCAGGAAGCCCAGATTTGCGTAATCATGCCGCTGCTGGAAGGTACCGACGGCGTGCAAAAGATGTCGAAGAGTCTGGGGAACTATATCGGCATCATTGAATCGCCGCAGGAGATTTTTGGGAAGATCATGTCGATTTCCGACGAGCTTATGTGGCGTTATTACGAACTGCTTACCGACCTTAGCATGAAAGAGATTGACTCGATGAGATTGGCCGCTCGGTTGGGGGAAAGCAATCCGAGGGATCTGAAGGTGGACCTTGCGAAGCGGATCGTCACCGACTTTCACTCTCGGGAGGCGGCAAACACGGCTGAGGAAGAATTCGTCCGCAGATTTAGAAACAAAGAAACGCCTGACGAAGTTGAGGAGCGCGTCCTGTCCTCGAATCAACCGCAAGGTTGGGATCTTTCGTTTCTGCTGGTTACGGTGGGTTTGGCAGAGTCGAAGGCAGAAGCGCGAAGACTGATCCAGCAAGGTGGCGTTTACGTTGATGGTGAAAGGCAGAACATTGTCAATTCGACAACTCTCTGGAAGCCTGGAATGTCAACGTTATTGAAAGTTGGCAAACGGCGGTTTGTTAGAGTCCGCTTTGAGTGATGAGCTCCGCCTTGACGCGAATCGCCATTATTGAAATACGAACGTCGGAAACCATAGGCGGTTCCCTGCCACTGGGTGCACATAGCTTAGTTAGTCAATGGATTGATCTTCATCGCAGCGAACTGTTGGAGCAATGGGAGTTGGCACGACAGAATCGGCCGTTGGGGAAAATTGAAACCTTTGCCATAAGCCAATGTCCGCTGCGATACATACTGAAGACATTCTCGTCATCGAAACGCCTGAGCGCGTCCCGCTCCATTTTGCCCTGGCCTCGATTGGTAATCGCTTCATTGCCTGCGCAATCGATCACGCCTTGCAGTTCCTGACCATCATTCTGATGGTGATCGGTTTCACTTTGCTTGCTGACTACTCGCGCATCGGTGGCATGCTTTCAACGGCGCCAAAGTGGGTTTACGCGCTCCTTATCGTCATTCTCTTCCTGATCGTTTCCGGGTATTTTGCATTTTTCGAATGGATTTGGAGCGGTCAAACTCCGGGTAAGCGTTGGCTGAAGCTGCGGGTGATCCGGGAAGATGGCCGGCCTGTTACTTTTTGGGAAGCTTCTGTGCGAAACCTGTTGCGCAGCTTTGACATGCTCCCAGCGCCGTTCTACTCCATTGGGCTTATCTCTGTCTTCGTGAGTTCAACTGACCAACGAGTAGGGGATATGGTTGCGGGGACGGTAGTGGTGCGCGAGCGTGAAGCCGAAGCACCGGCTTTTGCGCAGGTGTTTGCTGCACCGGTGAGTGATCCGGCACTGCGTCGCTCTTTCAAAGCGGTGGACTTCACGGCGTCGTTGGACAGCCTGACCGAGCCGGAGATGGAGGTTGTGGAGGCATTCCTGCGGCGACGTTGGGACCTTTCAGAAGTACCGCGTCAGTGGATGGCCTGGCGAGTGACGCTGCCAATCATGTACAAGATCAGGCCGGCTTACGACACTACGAGTTTTACTTACGAAGGCTTTCTCGAAGAACTCCTTCATCGCTACCGGGCCGAGCGCAGGTTTCAAAATTAGGCAATCGACGCCGGACCGGAGATTTGAAGTTCACCTCTCCCCTTTGCTAGGATCTCCTGTCTCGAAACACGCAATATTTCTATCTGAGGAAGGTCAACGAACAATGGCAGGTGAAGTTTTCATTTTGGGTGGCAAGCGAACCCCGATGGGTCAATATGTTGGCGCGCTAAAAGATGTCTCGGCAATCGATTTGGGCGCGGTCGCTGCCAAAGGGGCGTTCGAGAGCACCGGCGTTGCGCCGGATGAGATCGATCACACGGTGATCGGCAACGCTTTGCAAACTTCTGGCGACGCGATCTACGGAGCGAGGCATGTAGCTTTGAAAGCCGGGGTTCCGTTTGATCGACCGGCGCTTACTGTCAACCGGCTTTGCGGTAGCGGAATTCAGTCGATCGTGTCGGGCGCGCAGATGATTCAACTTGGCGAGGCGTCCACCGCGCTTGTCGGCGGAATTGAATCAATGTCCCAGGCCCCGCATGTGATCCGAGGCGCTCGTTCCGGCTTCGCCCTGGGACAGGGACAGCTCGAAGATAGTTTGATGGTGGCTCTGCTTGACACCTACTGCAACACGCCGATGGCAGGTACTGCGGAGAACCTGGCTCGCAAGTTTGAAGTCACAAGAGAAGAACAAGACGCTTACGCGTTGCGTTCACAACGGGAAGCCAAGCGGGCCAGGGATGCCGGCTATCTCGCGGAAGAGATTGTTCCGGTTGAAGTTAAGTCTCGAAAAGGAATAGCTCTTTTCGAGGCCGACGATCACCCGCGTCCCGAGACGACCCTTGAGGGTTTAGCAAAGCTGCGACCCGCCTTTGCGAAAGACGGTTTCGTTACTGCCGGGAATGCTTCGGGGATAGTCGACGGCGCGGCCGCTTTGGTCATCGCCGGTGAAGAGTTTGTGAAGAACCACGACCTCAAACCAAGGGGCAGAATCGTCAGTTGGGCATACGCCGGCGTCGAACCCGAGATCATGGGAATTGGCCCAGTTCCCGCTTCTCGGCAAGCGTTGCAAAAGGCTGGTTTGAAATTGTCTGATATCGATCTTGTGGAAGTGAACGAGGCTTTTGCGGCGCAGTATCTTGCGGTAGAGAAAGAGCTGGGTTTGGATCGTTCCCGTACCAACGTGAACGGCGGCGCGATAGCGCTGGGACATCCACTTGGCGCCTCCGGCACTCGACTCGTCCTGACTCTGCTTCATGAATTACATCGCCGGCAGAAACGCTTTGGACTGGCGACAGCGTGTATCGGAGGTGGGCAGGGAATAGCGATGATTGTCGAGCGAGTTTGAGTCTTTTAAGAAGAGCGCCCAACGAATTCCTAAATTTCCGATTTATATCCAAATTCCTGGCACGCCTCGGGGGCAGCTCCTTACCTGATGTCATTAATATTAGGAAAACGGAATCTTACCGCTTGGAGCGGAAGTGAGTTTATCCGGCACGGCCTTTGCGAAAACAAACTGCAGATGTCTTGCGGATACTACACTTTCAAAATCAGAGTCACTGCGCAAATTAGTTTAGTTCGAATTAACCATACTTAGCTTGCGAAAGCCTGCTAAGCATGGTAGAAGTTCGCAACCATAATTAGGATTACTGTTCGGTTCCTTCTCGTTTTGCAAAAGTTCAATAGCTTCCCATTTGAGCAAACATTCATGCCCCGAATCGTCGGGTGGATGACTATATAACGTCAACCCATTCCTTAAGGAGTTCCCCGGTATGTCAAACTTTGTAAAGCTGTTTTCCGTTGGTTTCCTGGTGCTCGCATTGAGCTCAATAACCCTGGGCCAGGGAACCGTTGTCGGCGCCCTCAGCGGCGTAGTGACGAATCCTAACAAGGAGGTTGTCCCAGGCGCGGCCGTTACGGCTCGCAACATGGGAACTAACCAGGAGTCCACCGCCACAACCGACGACTCCGGCCGCTTCCGAATTGTTAACCTTCAACCAGGCACCTACTCGCTTACGGTAAATAGTGCCGGGTTCAGCCCTTTCATGCAGGATCGTATCGTTGTTGAGGTGGGGCAGGTTACGTCGCTCGACATTCCGCTCTCTATTGGGCCGGTCTCCGGCACGGTCGAGGTGACGAGTGACGCGCCAGTCATCAACACCGCGCAGCAGGATTTTTCCAGCAACATCAATCAGACCTCGATCAACGAGCTTCCCATCAACGGTCGGCGTTGGTCCAACTTTGCTCTGCTGACGCCGGGTACAGTTCCCGATGGTAATTTCGGCTTGATCAGTTTCCGCGGCATCTCCGGCCTCCTGAACAACAGCACGGTTGATGGTGGCGACAATAACCAGGCGTTCTTCTCTGAAGAACGTGGTCGCACCCGTGTCAGCTATTCGACGAGCCAGGCTGCAGTTAGAGAGTTTCAGGTGAACACCTCGAACTACTCAGCTGAATATGGCCGCGCCGCCGGTGGTGTAGTCAATACGGTTACCAAGAGCGGCACCAATGAGTTTCACGGACAGCTGTTCTACTATCAAAGGAATAACAAGTGGGGCGCCCGTAACCCGCTCGCTTTCCAGTCGGTGATCGAGAATGGCGTTGTCAATCGCATCGGCATCAAGCCGGAAGATGTACGCCATCAATTTGGAGGGAATATTGGCGGCCCGATCGTTAAAGATAAAGCCTTCTTCTTCTTCAACTACGATCAGCAGAAACGTAACTTCCCAGGCCTCGGAATTTTCAACAATCCGGGCTATTTGAACACTGTCAATCGGACGCTGTTGACTGGCAGAGGCTTAACCACCCCCCAAATCGACGCGTCGTTGAACTTCCTCAACAGTCTGACCGGTACTGTTCCCCGTCGTGGCGATCAGAAACTATTCTTCCCAAAGGTCGACTGGAATATCACCCAGGCCCATACGTTAACGGTGAGTTACAACCGCCTGCGTTGGGCTTCGCCTGCGGGTATTCAGACTCAGGCTACTAACACTCGCGGTCGTGCCAGCTTCGGCGACGACTTCGTCCAGATTGATACGATCAACGCAAGGTTGGCTTCGACCTTAACCCCGATGCTGCTGAACGAGTTTCGCTTCCAATGGTCTCGCGATAATGAGTTTCAGAACAGCCAGCCACCACTGCCGGGTGAACCAACCACCGGAACCGGAGGGCGATCTCCTTCAGTGTTTCTAACCAATGGGCTTGAGTTTGGTAAGCCGACGTTTCTCGAGCGTGATGCCTTCCCCGATGAGAAGCGTATTCAGTTTGCCGACACCGTTACATTTTCTCATGGAAACCACACATTCAAATGGGGTGGTGACGTCAACCATGTGAAGGATCTCCAGATCAACCTCTTCCAGGAGGGCGGTGCTTACAGCTACGCAAACATCAATGACTTCATAATTGACTATGTGAACTTCACGTCGAACGGCGCCTTGAGAAATGCGAATGTAGTTTGCTCTGCCACCACCCGCATCGCCGGCAGGTGCTACACGAGTAACTACAATCAGGGCTTTGGACCCAGGGCGTTTGACTTCAAGACCACTGATATTGCTTTGTTTGTTCATGACGACTGGCGTGCCACTCCGCGCTTAACGATAAATGCCGGTCTGCGCTGGGAATATCAGCGCATGCCGAACCATTTTCTTATTGGCGCCATTGCACCGACCGGTAACATGCCGAACGACAAGAACAATTTCGGCCCGCGTTTCGGATTTGCTTATGATTTGACTGGTGACAGTAAGACCAGTCTGCGCGGCGGTTATGGCATCTACTACGGTCGCATCATCAACTCCACGATCCTCAATGCCCTGACCAACGTGGGAAATCCAAATGGACAGACACAAGTCTCTCTGAACCCGGCGTCTAGTCCTGCAACCCCTGCAGGTAATCCAATCGCGCCGATATTTCCCAACGTGTTGGCGGTTGCGCCTCCAGGATCGTCATCGCTTCAATTCTTCTCCAGCAATTTTGCGAACCCGCAGATTCATCAGTTGGACATCATCTTTGAGCGAGAGATCGCGCGCAACACTGTGATCTCAGCCTCGTACCTCTATAGCAAGGGTAAGTATCTCCCTAACTTCGTGGACACTAATCTGCGACCACCTAGCGGTACTCGGCAGTTCAGTATTGTTGGCGGCCCTTTTGGCGGTCAGACCTGGTCGATTCCATACTTCACTGGCACCAGGCCTAATCCGGCCTTCGGCGCGCTTACCGAAATTCGCAGCGACGTCGAGTCCAAGTACAGTGCGCTGGTTTTGCAAGGCAATCGACGCATGACGAACGGTCTTCAATTCCAGTCAAGTTGGACCTTCTCTCGGTCCTCCGACAACGGACAGGGTTCGCAGACCTTTACGAGCACGAACGTGCCGTTCAATGCCTTTGACCAGTCTTTTGAGAATGCCCTCTCGAACTTCGACAGACGACACAAGTTTGTCGCGAGCCTCGTTTACAACACAGACAATCTCGCCGCCGGACACGACGGCGCCGCCAAGGCAATTCTTGAGGGATGGACGATTGCTCCGATCTTCAATCTGCTCTCAGGACCGCGGTTCACAGGAACGGTTTCAAGTAATGCCGGTGCCTTGTTTGGGAGCACCCAAGCTGGTGGCCTGAACGGCTCAAATGGCTCAACTCGTTTTGCTCTTGTGCCGCGCAACTTCTTCAAGCTACCTCGGATTGTCAACACTGATTTGCGTGTTTCTCGTCGCTTCAAGTTCGGGGAAAGCATGGCCCTGGAAGTTCTGGCTGAAGGCTTCAATGTCTTCAACCGTACCCAGGTTAGCTTCGTCAATACCAGCATCTACAGCGCATCCGTGGTGGGTCAGACCGCATTTTTGAACTTCAATCCTAACTTCGGAACCGTTACCGAAGCTGGTGCGACGCTGTTCCGCGAAAGGCAAATACAGTTTGCAACCCGCTTCGAGTTCTAGACTCGGACAACGTAGCAAACCCTCGCGAAAGGGCGAGTTCCGAAAGGGGCTCGCCCTTTTTCAATGAATTCTGAACGAAGAACCTTGAGAATTTTCTGACGAAGACAACGGGAAATTTGCTGGGATGGCTGTGCCTGTTCAGGCAATCTAGTCCGAACCCCTCTCAGTTTCAACTCACCTTTCGGTAACGTCATGTCGAGCCAATCGCCAACTGATTCATCCGCCGAAGTTCTGTCTCGCTCCGCCCAGGCAGTCTCGCAGACCGTTCCCGTTCGAAGATCGCGCACGGATAGTCTTTGAAGCATACAGCTGGTCAAAAAGACCCTTACAACGATCGCAATTGCCGCTTCGTTGATAACTCTCCCAAACAAACGACTTTCTCTCTAACTCCTGCGATTTCAAGTGCTGGGAACAGCGGTTGCCATCCCCATTCCGTCGACGGCAAATTGAAACTCCGAAGGAGGAAATGAATTATGGGTTTACCCAATCGAGATGAGTTGGAAGGAAAATTTGATCAGGCTAAGGGTAAGGTAAAAGAAGGAGTAGGGCGCGCCCTGGACGATCGTGATCTTGAAGCGGAAGGTAACGCGGATCATGCCGGCGGTGAAGTGCAGGAGGGTTTCGGGAAAGTCCGACGTAAGGTCGGCGAGACGATTGAGGATATCGGCGATTCAATTGGACGCTAGCAATCTTCTTCGAAACAACTTTTCACCCCAGCGAAAGAGAAGCCTGCGTGAATGGGAGTTCACGCAGGCCCTTCTTAGTTGCTGGCGTCATTAATATCCTTATTCAGCTCGTACGTGTTCGCCGCCGATAGCTTCCAGCAACTCCTCGAGCTTCTCGACCTCTTCATCGGCACGAGCTTCAACACCGATCAAGATGCCGCCGCCTTTGAGTCCTGCTTCGTAAACTTTTGCACGGTACTCTGGAATGCCGGCTCCGATCAGCGCTCCAATCACGCCACCCGTCGCCGCTCCCGCGCCCGCTCCCGCGAGTGCGGCTGCGATGGGTCCAGCTATAACCAGGTTGATACCGGGAAGGAAGATCGTGCTTCCTACAGCAGCGATCGCGGCCAGGACCGCTCCGACTGCCCCCCCAACGGCTCCGCCAATGCCGGCACCGTCGGCGGCATGAGATTTTGTTTGAAGTGCAAATTCTTTGCTGCGAGTGGCGTCCGACATCAGCACGCTAATGTCATCCCGCGTGTAACCGCGTTTCAGGATTGCATCAACTGCAGCCTCCGCCGCGACCCGGTTTTTGAATAGTCCAGTAATCAGTTGTGACTTTGCCATATCGATCCTCCTCCGACTTCCGCCTTTCTTACAGGGGACAGGAGTCAGAATGGCAACAATTATGCCGTTTTTATATTGCGACTTTCCGCTAGCTTTAAAAAGCTTCACGGTGGTAATCAAACACGAAGGTGCTTCGATTGTTTTGGTTCAGTACGCCGGTGGAAGTTGAGGAGCCAGGCGTCCAGATGGTGTTTATGACCATTAATTCCCGATCATGTTGTAAGGTGACGCTTTCGCAGATCACTGGATCCCTCGACGACGAAACGGCCTTGAGAATCCTTCAAGTCAGCTCGGCTGAATTTTCTGGCGGCGGTGAACGCTACCTCATCGACCTTGCAAACGCTTTGGCCGGACGCGGTCACGATGTCTATGCGGCGCTTAGACCGGGTTCGCCGCTCGCCTCGCAACTCTTAATTCCGGAACAACACACCATTAGCTTGCCGCTGAGAAACTCTTTTGACGCCAACAGCGCCCGGCGTCTTGCGAATTTCACCAGGCAAAACGAGATAGACATCGTTCACGCTCATATGGCCCGTGATTACCCGCTTGCCGCTTACGCTTCAGCGCGCAGTCACCGGGCTCGGTTTATCGTCACGCGACACGTGCTGTTTCCTATGAACCGATTGCACAAGCTCACTTTCTCGCGAGTTGCCAGGGTCATCGCTGTCTCTGAAGCTGTCGCTTTACAGCTTCGTTCGGAGAGGATCGTTTCAGAAAAGAAGATTGCGACCGTCCAGAACGGCGTCAATGTAGCGCGGTTTGAAGCGGCCCTGGCCCACTTCGACCGCGGCAGCTTTCTTCTCCGTTGGGGGTTACCGGCAGAAGCCAGCCTGATCGGAACCGTGGGCGAGCTCAAAGCACTGAAGGGTCAGGAGGAGTTCCTGAAAGCGGCCATCGAAGTAGCGCAGGCATTTCCAAAAGCACACTTCATAATCGCAGGGGTCGACAGTTCGCGCGATCAGCGGCAGCGAAAAGCACTGGTGAATCTGACCGCTGGACTCGGACTCACAGATCGAGTTCGCTTCATCGACTGGCTGGACGATATCGCCGAACTCTACTGCGCGCTGGATGTTTTTGTATCGGCATCTCGGGCCGAATCTTTCGGACTCGCAATGGCCGAAGCGATGGCCACTGGAACGGTCGTCGTGGCCACCAAAACGGAAGGCGCCAAACAGTTGCTCGAGCCGGAAGTGACCGGCTTGTTGGTGCCGGTGGGTGACGCGATGGCCATCGCGCGCGCCGTGGTCTCCCTGTTGACCCATCAGGAACAGCGAATGCGAATTGGCGCCGCTGCCAGGAAGGCGATACGAGAGCACTTCAGTCTTGAACGAATGGTCGCTGCCACCGAAGCGATCTATGAAGAATCGTTAAAGTCTGGCTCGCGCTGATGGGAGACCGTCAGAGCTGATCGATCTTGGCGGCGAGAATGAAATCACTCTCAGTTAGACCGTCAATCTTATGGGTCCAGATCGTAACTTCTGCGCGACCCCAACCAAAGCAGATATCAGGATGATGACCCTGCTCTTCCGCAATTTCACTGAGTCGATTCACAAAATTCAGTGATTCCGCATAGTTTGAAAATTTGTATACCCTGCGCAGGTGGTGTTCGTTAACAACTTCCCAGCCCTTCAGACTGGGCAGCAGCTTTGCAATCTCCTCACCTCTGAGCGGTGGCACTCCGCCTCTGCAAGGCACACATTGTTTACTCGCAAGCTCACTCATTTTTCTACACCTCCTGCGCCGGCTTTCTTCAACATAGCGACCTGGCCGGCGTGATAAAGACCATGCTGAATTACACCTTGTAAGGTCACGTAGACGGAAGACATGCCGGAAAGAATCGGCTGGTCCAGCCGGTCATAATCCAGCGTTGCTATGGCCTGCTGAAGATCGTGATAGCTTTGCTCAAGTGTTGCTTTCGCGTTGTTCCAGGCAGTTTCGCTGGTGTCGCTGACGGCGGGCCAGTCCTCGTCATCGGGCAACTCAGCGCGCTCTCCACTCAACCTTCTGCGACCGGCGTTGTTCCAGGCAGCAATGTGCAGAGCAAGCTTCCAAATGCTATGCGCATCTTTGATCGGGCGTGAGCCGGCTTGTAAAGTCGTCACATCCTGCAAGAGTTCTCGCACTGATGGACCGTGCCAGGCGCCCCCTTCTAAAGAACGTTTCAGTTGATCTTGAATCCTTTCAAGCTCATTCATTGGTCGATTCCTCCCTGGTTCCTTCCAATGCTTCCAACTCTTCGGACAGGGCTACGCGTCGGGAATAGAGCCTCGCAAGCTCGGGTGTTAAAGGAACATTCTCCGCTTGGTCAGGTTGAAAGCCTCGGGTTTTCATCTCGCGGGCGAACTCTTCATCCAGCGCAGCAAGTCTTCTTTCGAGTTCGGTGCGGGTTGGTTCTGTCTCATTCATGGTCTTGATCCTTGCCCCAGCGCATCGGGCGCTGATTAGTTTGTTCGCCTGATCGATTGAAAAATCCGGACTTGCTAAGATGATACTCGACCGGATAGTCTTAATCACAAGCCTTCAGCAATCCGAAAAAAGACGGGCCACGAACCAATCCGCCTCGAACGGTTTGATGCGTGTGTGTTGCTCAGTCAAGCAGAGGAGATCTTCGTGGCGGTCATTCGTCCCTTTAGAGCGTTGCGCCCGCGGGCCGAACAGGTCAAGCAAGTGGCGAGCGTTCCTTACGATGTTGTTAATACTGAGGAAGCCCGGGCGCTGGCGGCCCGCAATCCGCTGAGCTTTTTGCATGTCTCGCGTCCTGAAATCGATCTGCCCGAAGGCACTGACATTCACAGCGAGGCCGTCTATCAGCAGGCCGCGAATAACTTTGTGAAGTTGATTGAGAATGCGCCGCTTGAGAGTGAAACTGAGGAAAGCATATACCTCTATCGTTTGATAATGGGCGAACAGGAGCAGATTGGCGTAGTCGCGTCGGCTTCAATCGATGAATATGACAATGACGTCATTCGCAAGCACGAGCGCACCCGTCGCGATAAGGAAGACGATCGCACGCGGCACATGTTGATGCTGCGCGCCCAGACAGGGCCGGTCTTTCTCACCTATCGTGCGCGCCAGGAGATCGACACGATGCTGATGCAAACACTGGTGGCCAAGCCTCTGTTTGACTTCATGGCGGATGACAATATTCAGCATACTGTTTGGCGCGTGCCTGATCCCGTGCGCTTTGTTCAGGCCTTTCGCGACGTTCCCAGTCTCTACATTGCCGACGGACATCATCGGGCGGCGAGCGCCAGCCGCGCACGCGCCGAGTTGCGGAAGCAGAATCCGGACCACACCGGAGACGAGGAATACAATTTCTTTCTGACGGTGATCTTTCCCGACGAACAGTTGCAAATACTTCCCTATAACCGTGCCGTTAAAGATCTAAATGGCCTATCTGAGGAAGACTTTCTGTTACGTGTTAAAAAGAGCTTCGAAGTCACTGATAACGCAAGCGCGGCACCGAGTGAGAGAGGAAGCTGGAGTATGTATCTCGGCGGGCGCTGGTTTGGTTTGAGACTCGCCGACACCGAGTCAATACCAGAAGGGATCGTCGATTCACTCGACGTCAGTATTCTCCAGGATCGTTTGTTGGCCCCAATTCTCGGAATCAAGGACGTGCGAACTGATAAACGAATCGATTTCGTTGGCGGAATGAGAGGAACAGCCGAGTTGGAGAGATTAGTTAACGAGGGGAAAGCCGCGGTCGCTTTTTCACTCTTTCCAACCACGCTGGAGGACCTGCTGCGGGTCTCGGATGCCGGTGAGATTATGCCGCCTAAGTCCACCTGGTTTGAGCCGAAGCTCCGGGATGGGTTGCTGATTCACGAGATCTAGATCCGTTGTCAGTGGTCCGTCGTCAGTTGTTTCTCCGCCGCAACTCGCTGCTAACAACTGAAAGATACAACTGACCACGGACAACTGATTCCTACAACTGACTACTGACTATGCTTGTACTAATCGCCGACAAATTCGAACAGTCCGGTCAGGACGGCCTAAAATCCATCGGCTGCGAGGTTTCGTATCAGCCTGAACTCAAAGATGGTGCCTTAGTTGAAGCGGTTCGTACGCTCAACCCCGATGTACTAGTCGTGCGTGGCACAAAGGTTACCGAGGCCATGATGGCTGCCGGCCCAGTCAAGCTAATCGTGCGCGCTGGAGCGGGATTCAATACCATTGACGTTGCGGCTGCTTCCCGTCGCGGCATCTACGTTTCGAACTGTCCCGGCAAGAATTCGATCGCGGTTGCGGAACTGGCGTTCGGACTCATTCTCGCCCTTGACCGTCGTATCGCAGACAACGTGATCGCGCTGCGACGCGGCGAGTGGAACAAGAAAGAGTTTTCCAAAGCGCGTGGGTTATACGGTCGCACTCTCGGCCTGATCGGCGTCGGAAAAATTGGTCAGGAGATGATTCCTCGAGCCCAGTCGTTTGGAATGCGCGTGATCGCCTGGAGCCGGAGTTTGACTCCTGAACACGCTGCAGCGATTGGAGTAGAGTTTCGTGAGCAGGCGATCGAGGTTGCTCGTGAAGCCGATGTTATCAGTCTGCATCTCGCGCTCAATCCGCATACGAAAGGTTTCGTCAACGCTGAATTTTTGTCGGCCATGCGTGAGGGCGCTTACCTGGTCAACACAGCGCGCGGCGAAGTTGTAGATCAAGAGGCGCTGGTTGAGGCGATGCAAACTCGTGGACTGCGAGTGGGTCTCGACGTGTTCGCGGTGGAGCCGACTTCCGCTGTTGCTGAGTTCGATGATCCGATTCGCAATGAAGCGAATCTTTACGGCACTCATCACGTCGGCGCCTCCACCGATCAGGCGCAGGAAGCGATTGCCGCCGAAACCGTTCGCATCGTCCGAGAGTTTAAGGACACGGGAAAAGTCCCGAACGTCGTGAACCTTGCGCGGCGAACGCCCGCGACGCACCGGCTGGTCGTTCGCCATCTCGACCGACCCGGCGTCCTGGCGACTGTGTTGGAAGCGATTAAGTCGGAACAGATCAATGTGCAAGAGATGGAGAACATCGTGTTCGAGGGAGCGGAAGCCGCCGTCGCAAGGATCAATTTAGACCGAGCACCATCAAAGGGATTATTGAATCGGGTGAGCGAGGGCAACGACGACATTCTCGAACTCAATGTGTTGGAGATTACCTGACATGTTGCGACGCACTCGGCGCGGTGTTGTGACTCCTCCGTTTTTGTCGTTGCTGCCTGGCGCAACGATTTCGAGGCCTAGCGCAGATCAGGTTTAATCCCAGATGAACACAGCAATTATCACAGGCGCATCTTCCGGCATCGGCGAAGCCTTTGCTCGCAAGCTTGCAGCGCGTGGCCGCAACGTCCTGCTGGTCTCACGCTCGGAAGGCAAACTAATCAGTCTTTGCAACGAGCTTGGGCGAACCAACAGCATCCGCGCGCAACACGTCGCCCTGGATCTCACTCTTCCGGAATCTCCGGCGAAGCTTTTTGAAGAGACGCAGAAGCGTGGGCTTGTTATTGACATGCTGATAAACAACGCCGGCTTCGGTTCCTTCGGCGATTTCGCAAAACTCGATCTGGCGCGCGAACTGAACATGATCGACCTGAATATAAAAGCACTGGTCGACCTGACCCATCGGTTTATCATTCCGATGCGCGAGCGCAAGCAGGGAACGATCATCAACGTCGCTTCCACGGCCGGCTTTCAACCCGTCCCGTTTATGGCGACTTACGCCGCGACTAAAGCCTTCGTTCTTTCGTTTTCAGAAGCGCTTTGGGAAGAGAACCGGCTGTATGGCGTGCACGTCATGGCTCTTTGTCCCGGCGTCACCGAGACAAACTTTTTCGAAGCGGCGCGCAGCGAGCGCCCGCCGGCGCGCGTGGCCCAAAGTCCCGAGGAGGTCGTTGAGACGGCTTTGCGCGCTTTACGACGTGGGAAAAGTCAGGTGATATCAGGCTGGACGAATTTCTTGATGGTTGAAACCGAGCGCATAGTTCCGCGTTCGCTGGTTGTGCGCGCCGCGGGAAAGATGATGCGGAAACAGTATGATGAATGATAAGTGACAAGTGACAAGTGACAAGTAATTCCAAAGTCGAAGGTCCAAAGTCCAAAGTCAAAAGGGACGAGGTTCAAAGCACAAAGGTCCAAGACCAGAAACCAAAGTTCAAAGTACAAAGCACAAAGTTCAAAGTACAAAGCACAAAGGTGAAAGACCCTTTCTGACTTGTCACCTGCACCCATCACTTGTCACTCCTTGGAGACGTTAAATGACCGAACGAATCTTTAACTTCAGTGCTGGCCCCGCGATTCTGCCGGTGCCCGTATTGGAAGAGGCACAGCGCGATCTGCTCAGCCTGCCCGGTGTCGGCATGTCGGTGATGGAGACCAGCCATCGCTCAAAAACTTTTACCGAGATACTATCCCGCGCCGATTCCGGATTAAGGCAACTTCTAGGCATCCCTGACACTTATCGCGTCCTTTTTTTGCAGGGCGGCGCAAGTCTGCAGTTCTCCATGATCCCGATGAACTTCCTTCCCGCCGGCGGAAGTGCTGATTACATCCTGACCGGCAGTTGGGGAAAGAAGGCCGTGAAGGAAGCGAAGCGAGCGGGTATGGTGAACATCGCAGCCACCATGGCTGACGGAGGCTTTACCCGAGTGCCCACCGATGAAGAGATTAACCTGGAGGGGACTGCCGGTTACCTGCACATCACGACGAACGAAACTATCGAAGGGGTGGAGTGGAAGCGAGAGCCGCAGACGGGAAACGTCCCGCTGATTGCCGATGCTTCATCAGACATTCTGTCGCGTGAGATTCCCATCGAGAAATATTCGTTGATCTATGCCGGGGCCCAGAAGAACATGGGCCCGAGTGGTGTCACTCTGGTCATCATGCGTGACGATTTGCTACAGCGGATTCCCGATGGATTGCACACGATGTTGGACTACCGGACGCACGTCGAGAACAACTCTCTCTACAACACGCCGAATACCTGGGGCATTTACATCATCAGCCTCGTCTGCAAGTGGATCACGGACAAGGGCGGGCTGGGCGCGATGGAGCGTGAAAACGAAGCTAAGGCACAACTCCTTTACGACGCGATTGATGCCACCGACTTTTATCGCGGCCACGCCGATGCCGATGCGCGTTCACTGATGAACGTTACCTTCAGGCTTCCAACCGAAGAGCTCGAGAAGAAGTTCAGCGCGGAAGCTACAGCGCAGGGCCTCGACGGACTAAAAGGCCACCGCTCCGTCGGCGGGATTCGCGCATCGATTTACAACGCCTTTCCGCGCGCAGGGGTCGAAGCACTGGTTTCGTTCATGCAAGAATTTGAACGAAAGAGCGGTTGAGTAGGACAAAAAGGGAACGCATTGAAGGGGTGTCCTACCGTGGGCGCCCCTCGTCGCGTTAGAGTGCCTCAGGTTAGCGGCGAAACAGGGCCCACTGAGGAACACCCTGCAATCTTCCCGAGGCGCCGCACTGGTTAGTTCAATGGAAACAAACTCTGAACCAGCGAACGATACGGTGCTTTTCAACGTTACCGAAGAGCAAGCGGGTGCGCGACTTGATGCCTTCCTCGCGGCGCGGATAAATGGTTGGAGCCGTGCCCGGCTGCAGCGTTTGATCGAGAGCGAGGATGCTCTGGTGAACGGTAAGGTTGAGAAAGTCTCTTACAAAGTACGAAACGGCGACGAGATCGAAGTGGAACTGATCAGCTCGCCGCTGGAGAATTTTATTCCGGAAGATATTCCGCTTTCGATTGTTTATGAAGATGACGATTTGATGGTGGTAAATAAGCCGGCTGGACTCGTCGTGCATCCGGCGGCGGGCGTTCACTCGAGAACGCTGGCAAACGCGCTCGCCTTTCACTTTAATAAGCTGTCCCCTTTCGGTGGCTCAACTCGGCCCGGTATTGTTCACAGACTCGACAAAGACACTTCGGGACTGCTGGTAGTAGCGAAAACTGAAGCGTCGCACGAGGACCTTGCCGATCAGTTTCGCGCGCGGGAGATACTCAAGTCTTACGTGGCACTGGTCCATGGCATCGTCCAAACCGACGCGGGAAAGATCGAAGAACCGATTGCGCGCGACCCGCGAAACCGCACGCGGATGGCGGTGATACGCGCTGGGCGTGGGGCCGTCTCACTTTTCAGGGTGCGCCGCCGATATGACGCCTTCTCGCTGCTGGACGTGGAGATTAAGACCGGCCGCACACATCAGATCAGAGTGCATCTGGCCTGGCTAAAACACCCAATCGTTGGCGATGAGGTTTACGGTGGTGGGCGTGACAATAATGTGCGAGATGTCGCGATTCGCAACCAGATTCGCAAACTGGGCCGCCAGTTTCTGCATGCTGAGGTACTCGGCTTCAGGCATCCAGGAACAAAAGAGCAACTGCGCTTTACTGCGCCTTTGCCCGAGGAACTGACCCATCTATTGGAATGTCTGAAGTAGTCGCCGCGTGGTCGCTGTCGCTCACTGAAATTCTTACGGTATCGGTTCAAATTTCTTCACCAGATCTTTAAACCGCTCATCACCGCGAAGCTTATCGAAAAGCGGATCCACTCTGATCAGCACCAATCCAGGATGACGATTAGCGAACGCTTGATTCAGATAGTCAATCGCGTCGTCGTTTTGGTCCAGGCCCGTGTGAACGATAGCCATGTAAAGCGGCGACACATAGCGCTTCGCTGATAGCACTTTTAATCGCTCGAGAATCGCTTCCGCTTGTGCTTTGTTCCCGGACTCCGCATAAACAAACCCGAGTGACGCGGCGACTTCCGGATCCTTTTCCACCGTTCCTTCTCGAAGCGATCCAGTGCCTGGAGAATTCAACAGCAGTCGCAACTGCTCAATTGCTTCGCGGTGCATCTCTTTTTTCCCATACGCCAGACCCAAATAATGATGCGCTACCCAGAACTGAGAGTCCGTCTCAAGAGTCTTCTTGTATTGCTGAATAGCCTCGTCATAACGACTCTGCAAATATGAGTAGAAGCCGGCGTTCGAACTGATAATGGGCGAGAGTGGGTCCAGTTGCTGCGCCTGCTCGATCTCCTGTTTGGCGCGATCGAACTTACCCATCTGAACGAGGTAGGACGCGTACCATTGGTGAGCCGTCGCGTACTTCGGGTTTAGCTCGATGGCCCTTTTGAAATCGGCTTCGGCGCCAAGCCAGTCCCAGTCGTATGCGAGTTTCACGAAAGCTCTCGAGGTATAGCCCTCTGCCAGCGTCGGATCGATCTCCACTGCGCGTTCGGCGGCCTTTTTTGCTTTGAGCATCTCTTCGCGCGGGGGAACGACGCCGATGTCGCCGAGCAACGCGTAAGAATCAGCCAGGCCCGAGAAAGCCAGCGCATAGTTTGGATCTTTCTCTTCGGCTTGCTTGAAATACCTGATGCCGTTTCTGAGACCTTCTTCATCACGCTTGTTCCAAAAATACCTTCCGCGCAGATATTGTTCGTAGGCTTCGCTGCTGTCCGTATAGCGTTTGGTCAGTTTCTTCTCGTCCGCACCGGTGAGTTGCAGCCGCAGGTTCTCAGATATCTTTCTCGAGATCTCTTCCTGCACCGCCAGGATGTCGGAAGGGTTGTTGTTGTACTCAGCTCCCCACAATTGCGAACCGTCGTTTACATCAATCAGTTCGGTATGAATGATGAGCCGGTCGCCAACCTTCACCAACCTTCCTGCCAGCACCGCGCCCACATTCAACGAGCGTCCGATCTCCTGCGGATCAATATTCTTTCCTTTGAATCGAAAAACCGCATTACGCGACATGATCTTAAGGTCTGGTAACTGCGACAGGCTGCGAATGATGCTCTCAGTGATGCCGTCCGAGAGATACTCCGCGGTTGGATCGCCGCTGTCATTTGAGAAAGGCAGCACTGCTACTGAATTTATCGGACGCCGCAGAGAGAAATAGTAGATGCCCGCACCGATGAGAGCGACGATTAACAATCCCAGGATGCCCAAATAGACTCCGCGGTTCGCTTTCGCCGCTGGAACGGCATACTCAGCGCTTGCCGTAATCGTCGCCGGCGATGGAGACGTCGACGCGTCACTTCTGGTTCGCAGATCGCGTTGAGGAGGATCGAAAGAAGTCGCGTGGGTGATGCGCTTGCCCGGCGATTCCGCAGTGCCGTTGCGAGGTTCGGCGGTGGACAGATGCAGCTCGTCCCTCAATTGCTCGAGGTCGAGTTTGAAGTCAGTGATCGTTTGATATCGTTTTGTCCTGTCTTTCGCAAGGGCCTTCGAAACTATTCGCTCCAACTGACGCGGGACCTCAACAGAGTGTTGTGTCAGCGGGGCCGGAATGTGATCGAGGATGGAGACTTTTACATGGCTGTCGGTGGGGCCAGCAAAAGGCGCCTGCCCGGCCACCATCTCATAAAGCACCACGCCAAGACTGAAAATATCGGTGCGCGTGTCAATCGGCTCGCCCTGAGCTTGTTCCGGTGACATGTACCCGGTAGTCCCGATCACGGCGCCTGGATTTGTATGGGTAATCGGCA
Organism: Pyrinomonadaceae bacterium; assembly: GCA_041742785.1. Taxonomy (GTDB): domain Bacteria; phylum Acidobacteriota; class Blastocatellia; order Pyrinomonadales; family Pyrinomonadaceae; genus PSRF01. The sequence continues at coordinate 77,390 of JBGTOA010000028.1, forward strand.
TCGTCACCGCATCCGGATCGGCAGACGGGATATCCCGCTCACTGAGTTTTGCAAGTCCAAAGTCGAGCACCTTAACGATTCGATCGCGCACGAAGCGATCGTTTCGGAGCATGATGTTCTCCGGCTTGATATCGCGATGGACGATACCCGCAGCGTGAGCAGCTTCGAGGGCCATCGCGATTTGAATAGCGATGCCGAGCGCTTCGTCAACTTTCAAGGGACTACGCCAAACACAACGCCGCAGAGTTTCACCGTCAATGTATTCGGTTGCGATGTAGTTGGTGGTGTCGTCCTGGCCGATCTCGAAGATTGTGAGAATGTTCGGGTGATTGAGGGCCAGGACGGCCCGCGCTTCCTGTTTGAAACGCCGCAACTTGTTCTCATCCTGCGTGACTTCCAGCGGCAGGATTTTAAGTGCCACTTTCCGACCGTGCTGTTTGGTGTCCTCGGTTAGAAAAACCTCTCCCATGCCGCCTTTGCCCAGCTGTCGAATTACTCGGTAGTGAGCAATCAGCCGCGGTTTGTCTGAAGGAGGCTCTCCTGGCGGGTTGTGCTCTGGGTCACCCATGGAATGCTCGTTGCGAGATTAGCAGCGGAAGTTGTTTACTCGCGTGTTGAAATCGGGCGCATTGTATCACCCGGTTTGCTGCCAAACTACAAACGTACTTAGCGTTGCACAGGCAATCGCGACTCTTGTTCCGGTGCTGGAAAGCCACTTGGTTAAGAAACAGAAAGGAGTGTCCGTTCCGCACCCAAGGGCTGCATAGTCGCAGGCTCCTCAACTAGTCGCTGCTGTTTCTCGAGCGCGTGCACACTTGGTTAGTTGCTTCGCATGTGGTTTCATATCGTTTTGCAAGCGCCCGGATAACGCTGTCAAAGGGCAACGAGACTCGCTTGCGCAGGCATCGAACCGCGGGCTGTAATCGTCATCAGGCCCGTTAAAGCCAACTTCAACCAGTAAACATCATGTCGTTTCCTATTTCTCGTTTCTCTGTATCGTTTTGGTTAATCACGCTCGTGCTGGGTGGGATTAGTTCCGTCGTGGCTCAACAAACCAAACCGACAGCCAGCCCCACTCCTATAGAGCAACCGCAGGATCCCGATAAGCCGATCACCACTTTCATTCGTAGAGTTCAATTGCCAATCACCGTGGTTGATAAAAAAGGTCAGTTCGTTCCGGGGTTGACGAAAGCAGATTTCGTCATTCTGGAAGATAAGATTGTTCAGCAGATTGAGACCTTCACCGACGATCTCGGCAGCGCTCTGCCCTTGTACGTAGGAGTGCTCATGGATACCTCGCCGTCGACCGCCGGCAAGTTAAAATTTGAGCAAGAGTCAGCGATGAACTTCATCCAAACCGTGGTCCGTCCACGAAGGGACCGTGTTTTGTTCGCGACTTTTGATCACGAGATCAACTTGAAGCAGGACTTTACCGACAAACTCGACCTGCTGGATCGGGCAGTATTCAGTGTTAAGAAGACCGGAAATCAGACTGCGCTGTTTGACGCGGTTTGGCAGTTCTGTGATGAAAAGATGCGCACGGCACCAGGACGTCGAGTGCTGGTCGTGATCACGGATGGCGACGACACGTTCAGCCGCGCCGATTTGCGCGATGCCATCGACATTGCACAGCGGACGGAGACGACGATCTTTTCTATTTCCACCAAGGCCGGTTTTATGGCCACCGTCCCCGGCGTGGAGGCAGGACAAATTCAGGACAAAGGTGACCGAATCCTCGAAACGCTGGCAGAGGAAACTGGAGGGATGGCTTTTTTCACGGGCGACATGCTGGCACTCGAACGCTCGTTTACCAGGATCTCAAAAGAACTGCGAACGCAGTATTTGGTTACCTATCGACCGATAAATGATCGGTATGATGGGAACTTCAGAAAAGTCGAAGTGAGGCTGGTCCAGGGGCGCGATGGTTTGAAGGTGAGAACAAAGAGGGGATACAGGGCTGTCGTGGACAGCGTACGGCCCTAGGTAAACGTGAAATGTTTTTTCGAGCTCTGAATCTGTTTTTAGTCATAGCGGTCCTGGGAGTGGCCGGACTTGGGGTTGAAATCATCTCGAGTCGGTCCGCTGCATCGGCGAAGACGTCGACGAACCTGGAAGAAAGGCCGATGCAATCGCCCTCGCCGTCTCCTCGCCCACCCGCAAGCGACGATCTGCCGGGTGAATCAGATGATGTACTGCGGGTTGAAACCAACCTTACGAGCATCTTCTTCACGGCCGCCGATAAGAATAAGCGTTTCATTCCAAATCTAAGGAAAGAAGATATTCGCGTTTTAGAAGACGGAGCGGTGCAGGAGATCTTCACTTTCCAACAGAACACAGATTTGCCGCTGTCGATTGCAATCCTGATCGATACGAGTAGTTCCGAGGAACGAACCCTACCCGATGAGAAGATTGCCGCACGCGCTTTTTTGGAAGCTGTGATGCGTCCAGGAAAGGACGAGGCCGCGATAGTTTCTTTCACTGGCGAAGTAACTCTCGAACAGGGGTTCACTGGAAACCTCGAACGGCTGCGAAGGGCGGTTGACCGAGTTGAATTTGTTCCGCCCTCAGGTTACATAGGTGGCGGCGTAGTCGTGGGCGGAACTCCACCGATTTCCGATACTAATCAGATACTGGCAGGCTCAACGGCAATTTGGGATGCTGTTTGGGCCACGGCCAACGAACTGCTTTCCGAATCTGCCGAGAACACCAGACGCACGATCATTCTGCTCAGTGACGGCGAAGACAGCATCAGTCAGGTGAAAATGCAGGACGCGATTCAGCGCGCACAGAAGGCCGATGTTCTGATTTATGCGATCGGCATAGGCGACCGTTACACGTTTGGCGTGAATGAAGGCGCGATGAGAAAAATTGCCGCCGAGACCGGTGGCCGGGCCTATTTCCCTCGCAATGAAGGGGATTTGAAGGAAGCCTTTATTCAGATTCAGCGGGATCTCCGCGAACAGTACCTGGTAGCCTACTCGCCATCAAACAAGGCCCGCGACGGCTCTTACCGGCGCATTCAAATTGAGGTAGTCGACTCGGAGAAGCAGAAGCAGAACCTGAAACTAAACTACCGTCCAGGTTACTTTGCTAAGACTCTCGACCCCACGACGAAAAAGCCTTAGTCTAAAATCCAAAGGAAATTGAAGGTGTCGTTCGGCTGGCCCCCTTTCGCTGGGCTCTTCATTTCCTCGGTGACAAACTTTTGCCAACCCTGTTATACTGCCCCGGCCACCTGAGTTAGAGGTGGTTTCCTACTCTTTCGAATTCGTTCCCGGCCGGCTATCAGCTTCTGATTCCTGGCATTTCCCTGCAAACAACAATGATTAGAGAAAATGCAGACCCACGTCGGGTACTGATCGTCGACGACGACCAGAGGATTCTGGATCTGCTGGTTGAGTTGTTGAACGCTGAGGGTTACGAAGTGGCCCCCGCGAGCGATGGCGAACATGCGCTTGAGCTGGTGAAGTCTTTAGAGCCTGACCTGATAATCAGCGACGTGGTAATGCCGGTCATCAGTGGTATCGAACTGTGCCGCCTGCTGAAACAGGATGCACTGATGGCGACCATTCCCGTTCTGCTAATCAGCGGCATTCGGCAGTCTGACAACGATAGCCTCGAAGGTTTAACTGCGGGCGCCGATGACTATCTCGATATTCCTTTCCGCAATGAAGAGTTGCTTGTGAAGGTAGCGCGCCTCACTGAGCGACACCGAGTTGAGAAGCATTACCGCGAAATCGTGGAACAGGCGGTCGACATCATTTACACGCGCAGTCTTTCGGGAACTATCACCAGCATGAATGCTGCTGGAGCGCGATTCTTTGGACGTTCCCAGGCGGAAGTGGTCGGCTTACATCTGAACGAGCTGATTGGGGACGAGGCAGCCCGGCGCGATATCGAGCAGACCCGTAAAGCAGCTTCACCAATCCGTTCCCTACATCGCTTGCAGGACGCTAGTGGCGCCTGGCGTTACCTCGAGGGAGTGATCACCGTTGAGCGCGACCGACGTGGTAATGCTGTGGCGGTGCGGGGAGCCGTGCGGGACGTTACGGAACAAAAGCTTGCCGACCAGGCATTGGCGGAGAGTGAGGAGCAGTATCGCCGGCTCGTCGAACTTTCCCCGGAAGCGATTGTCGTACACCGCGAAGGCAAATTCCTTTATGTAAACAGAGCTGCCCAACTCTTGTGGGGGGCGAGTAGCGCGGACGAGTTGATTGGGAAGGCGGTGCTCGACGTAGTGCACCCGGACTATCATGCCTGCGTAAAGAGGCGTGTCGAACAGATTGAAGAGCTCGGGGTGCCGACTCAGCTCACGGAAGAAAAGTTCGTCAGGCTGGACGGTGAAGTGATCGATGTCGAGGTGGCTGCAATGCCTTTCACCTTCCGAGGTGAGCCGGCTGTGCAAACATTGATTAGGGACATCACAGAGCGTAAACGAGCCAGCGATGCTCTCAAACAGACCGAAGAACGTTTGCACACGGTTATTGGCAGCGCCTCACTGGTTCTTTTTGCAGTCGATCAGGACGGCATCTTCACACTTTGTGAAGGCAAAGGACTGGAAGCGTTGGACCTGCGCCCCGGTGAATTTGTCGGCCAATCCATCTTTGAGATCTATCGAGACAATCAAACTATTGTTGACAGTGTTAACCGTGCCCTCGGCGGCGAATCTGTCTCGGTCTCAGTCGCAGTGGAGGAGCTGGTCTTCAATGTTCGTTATTCACCGCTGCGTGATGAAGACAATCAGATCGTTGGAGTGATTGGTGTTGCGACCGATATTACCGAGAGTAGGAAGGCAGAAAAGGCGCTACAGGAGAACGAAGAACGTTATCGGGAGCTCTTCGAAAACGCCAACGACATTATTTACACGCATGATCTCGAGGGGAATTTCACTTCTCTTAATCGCAATGGGGAAGCTATCACCGGATATTCCCGCGAAGAAGCTGCAAAGATGAATGTAGCTGATGTGATCGCGCCGGAGTATCTCGAAATCGCGCGCAGCAAAACCGCGAGCAAGGCAGGGGGCCAAAAGCCGACCGTCTATGAGTTGGAGATCATCACGAGGGAAGGCCGGCGAGTGCGGTTGGAGGTGAGCACACGTTTGATATATCGCGAAGGACGGCCGGTTGCCGTTCAGGGAATCGCGCGCGACCTGACGGAGCGGAAGCGATCAGAGGAAGCCTTGCGCGAGAGCCAGGCATTTTTCAATAGCTTCATGGACAATAGTCCGGCCGTTGCCTTCATGAAGGACGATCAGGGCCGGTACGTCTACGTCAATAAGCCCTTCGAACGGTTATTTGGAAAGTCTCTGGCGTTCCTCCGTGGCAAGCGAAGTTTCGATTGGTTGCCGACGGAATTTGCACAGCGCACCCACAGTCACGATCTCAAGGTCCTGGCCTCCGGCGTCCCCGAAGAAGTTTTAGAAACTGTCGCCACGGAGGATGGTTCACCACATCAATGGCTGGTCTTTAAGTTTCCGACTACCGATGCCTCCGGTAAGAAGTACGTCGGCGGTGTGGGTGTTGATGTCAGCGCGCGGCGTCAAGCTGAAGAGGCACTGGCGCAACAAGCACAGCGTGAAGCGATGACCCACCGCATTTCGCAGGCCGTGAGGTGCTCTCTAGACAGCGGGGAGATCTTCCGCACCGCGGTAAAGGAGTTAGGCTCGTACCTAAGAGTCGATCGCTGTTCGCTTTTCATGAGGGATGAGCGCGCACAACGTGTACTCAACGTCGCTGAATACCATGCCGAGTCCGTGCAGCCGGCGGCGTCTGATTTCGAGTTGTCGGAATTGAAGTGTTTGATTGAATCGCTGGATGCGGGTGGCATCCTGGTTTTTGACGACGCAGCTAAAGATGAGCGAATTCGGCCTCTCTATGATCGCATACTGAAGAAGGCTGGTGTCCGTTCGATCATGTACGTCGCGATCAAAGTCGGCGACGAAATCCCCGCCGCCTTCGCGCTCTCGACGACTAATGCGTTGCGAACCTGGAGCGAATCGGACGTTGCGCTGGCGAAGGCCATTGCCGATCAAACCGGTATCGCGATTCGGCAGGCACAGCTCTTCCAGAAAGCAGAAGCGACCTCGACCAGAGAAGCACTCGTCAACCGTCTGACGACCGCCATTCGCGCTTCACTGAGTCTTGCTGAAGTCTTGAGCACTGCCACCCGTGAGTTGGGCCGGGCTTTGTCGGCTTCCCGGGTTCATTTGCACTTGTATGATTCGGACAATCCCTTGTCGCACGTTGAGCACGAATACGTCGCCCCGGGCTGCGACAGTCTCAGCCACTTGAGTGTTAGCTACGAAGATCCCATCGGCACGCACCTGCTGCAGAACTCCAAACCGATTGTCATCGATGACGCGCTGAACTACTCAGAGGGTTCAAATGAGTTCAATGCGGCCGTTCGCGGGCATGCTCACGCTGTGAATGTTCGATCGCAGATCGATTACCCACTGGTGGTCAAGGGCGTATTTCGCGGCGTGATCTGTATTCATCAGACCGACCGTGTGCGCCGGTGGACTAATGACGAATTAGCTCTGGTTCACGCCGTCGCAGAGCGACTCGCAATTGGTATCGCCCAGGCTGAGCTTTTCGAGATGGTCGCCCGGGGGAAAACCGAGTGGGAGACCACCTTCGATGCTATGTCGGACGGAATCTTTATCTTCGATAACGGCGGCCAACTGAAGCGAGTTAACCGCGCCGGCGCGGCAATGGAAGCTTCGCACCCACGGTTACTGTTGGGCCGCAAGTGCTGTGACATTCTCCGTACCTGTGAAGAGGACCAGCGTTGTGTGGTCGAAAGCGCGATCGAGAATTCAAGCAGCGTCACGATTGAGATCACTCCACAGCGACTCAATCGACCCTTGCTGGTTACGATCGAACCGGTACTTGATGGCGGCAAGATGATGGCGGTTGTATGCACTGCGCGTGACTTATCGGAATTGCGGAAGGTCGAAGCGGTGGCTCGTGAGCACCAGTCCCTGCTGAACAACATCCTCGAAAGCGCGCGCGAGTCTATCTACGCGGTAGATACGGACGGCCGCTTCAAGTGGTGTAATACCGCGACTCTGGCAGGTCTTGGTTATAGACGTGAGGACTTTATCGGGCGGCCCCTGCTCGACATGGTTTACGAAGGCGACTGCGAACTGGTTGATGAGAAGCTGAAAATTGCCATGGAGGGTCAGGCGCAAACCTACGAGATGAGGTATTTCGCGCACGATGGCCAGTTACGTTATGCGCGCGTGGACAATTCGCCTTTGGTGGTGGACGGACGGACAACCGGCGTGCTAGGCATAGCTCGCGACATCACCGAGCAGAAAGAAGAACGGGAGCGCGCCGCACGAGCGGACAAACTGCGCGCTCTTGGGCAACTGGCCTCAGGCGTAGCACATGACTTTAACAACTCGTTGGCCGCCATCCTCGGTCGCACACAGCTACTGCGGCGTCAGACAAAGGACGATGCTCTGGTTCGCAACCTGGATATTATCCAGACTGCTGCGGAAGATGCGGCAGCCACAGTCAGGAGAATTCAGACCTTCGCGCGAAAGTCTCCCGTGCGCGAGTTTGAGTTACTCGATGTGCGTGGCCTGCTCAACGATGCGGTTGAAATAACCAGGACTCGTTGGGAGAACGAAGCGCGGCTGCGCGGGCTGGACTATGACGTTACGCTTGATGCCGAACACGGATTACAGACCTTGGGCAGTGCGTCAGAGTTACGCGAAGTCTTCGTGAATCTCATCGTAAACGCAGTAGATGCGATGCCGACGGGTGGCAAACTGGAGATTAGTTGTGAACGCATTGGAACCGATCTACGGCTGAGGTTTGCCGATTCCGGGACCGGAATGCCGGAAGATGTGCGACAGAAGATCTTCGACCCATTCTTCACCACGAAAGGCGCGCAAGGAACGGGTCTGGGGCTCTCAGTTAGTTACAGCATTATCGAACGCCACGAAGGGACCATCAACGTCACGTCGGAGCTCGGCAGCGGAACCGTTTTCACCATTGATCTGCCGGGAAAGATTGTGGCCAGTGTCGAGGAAGCCGCCCCTGAAGTGCCGGTAGAGATGCCGCCCTTGTCGATCCTTGTGGTGGATGACGAGTCTGCCGTCAGAGAGACGCTCGCGGACATGCTGGAAGCGCTCAACCACAGAGTGGTGCTCGCGCAAAGTGGTCAGGAAGCACTACAGAAGTTGGCTGGCGGAGACTTCGATTTCGTATTCACCGATTTGGCGATGCCGGAAATGGACGGTTGGGAGACTGCGCGGGGAATTCGCAAGCGCAAGCCGGACATGAGAATCGTTCTGGTTACCGGATATGGGCCGGGCACCGTTCCTCCGGTTGGGGAAGAGACACTGGTCGACGGGATCATCGGCAAGCCTTTCGATTTTACCCAAGTGAGCAACACGATTAGGGAAGTCGTGACAAGAAGTGGACTCCTCGATGAAGTGAGTGCCTGAGTTGCACATCAAAACCCGGAGCTGAAGCGTAAGGGTTCGGCGTGCGAGGCACTGAACTCTTTTCGCGGCGCTCCGGGTTCTTACGATCAGAACCGCAAGGCTGAAGTCTGATCGCAGTAGTTTAATTATTACTCATGATCCCCGCCGAAGCGGTAAATCCTACTCCGAAGCCAACCACTACCGTCGGCCCGTTCCAGTCTTCCTTTTCTGCCAGCATAAACCCGGTGGAAGCGCTCGAAAGATTTCCGTAGTTCTTGAGCACTTCATAAGAACCGTGGACCTTCGAAGAATCTTTTTCGATTTCGAGTTGCGAACAGACACCGTCGAGAATTTTTTTGCTGCCGGTGTGAATCAAGCAGTCGTCCACCTGTCCGATGTTTGAGACGGGTGAATCGGGATGGTTCAAAACGTTCCTCACGGTTGTAACTGCGTAGTGCGCGCCGCGAGTCGGCACGCTTGGTCTCATGAAGTACTGAGGTCTGCCCTTCAGGAATGGATGAGAACTATTACTATTCATCGTCAGGAGATTTACATCGTCAGGGTCATCATTGGTCAAGTGGGAGATTGGGCCAAACGCAGGCTTTCCTTCTTCACTGCCGACCAGCATCGCTACCGCACCGTCTCCAAAGAGCATGGACTGGATGACGAAGGTGGTATCCAGCCTCTTCTGTTCGAACTGGGCATCATCAACTTTGCGCTCCTTCCTCATTTTTAGAATCTCTCGAAAACCGAAGTAGTCCTGACGCAGCAGTGGTGCGACGTAAGGCGTGTGTGCTTCAGCCATCAAGACGATTGCCAATTTTCCGGGATTTGCCGCCAGGTACCATTGAGCAACTTCGATGGATTTCAGAAGTACTGAACAGCCCTGAGCTTGCATGCTGACAGTTCTCAAAGAGCGAGATAAGAGTCCGTGAGTCTGTCCCATTACTTCAGAAGCGAGACAGGGAAGCATTTGATCGGGTGTATTAGTGGCCGCTATAAGCAGACCGACGCGCGTCGGATCACCCTGCCACTGCTCCAGGCAGCGTTTCGTTGCGTTGATTCCCAACTGGGTCGTAGTACTGGTTGGGTTAGGAGCCCCGCCAGCCAGGAATTCAGGATAGTTTTCGAGGGTGGAGTAACGCTGATCCACGCCGAGACTATGCACGGAGTTGATTAGCTCAGGGGAAATCTTGTGCATGAGAGCGCCCACCAGATCGGTGGTTTTGAAGGCGTGTTGTGGGGTGGCGGTGGCGGATGACAATAGATTAATCACGATCTTCTCCAGGGGAAACTGAGAAATGAATTCCAACCTTATGAGCAGGATTCCTTTCAACGGCTGTGCCAGAGTCTGGCGCAATCGAGAGTTGCCCTCTAAGTGGTGAAATACTTGGAGTTGATTGTGGTTAAGTTGATAGAAAGGAGGGTTCTACCGGGCAGGTTCTTTTGGATACCAGGTATCCAGGGTTTCAAGCGCAAGCGACGTTTCTCGAGGATTGGTTAGCGTTTAGGCTGGGAACGAACTGGTACGCAGGTATACAGCTGTGTAGTAGGTATCCGGAGAAACGGAGAAACGGCGAAACGGAGAAGCGGCTTTGCAAAGAAAGTCGGCGCCTTTGAGTTTTAGGTCTGAGATCTCAGATTTGAGTCGTTCATGGCAGTTGATATTTCCCAACCGCGGCCTCACCGATACTTCCAAAGTAGAGCCATCCCTTATGCTCGAGCACGTTCGCAATCTGCGCGTAGCAGTTCTCGGATCCATCCTGCAGGTTCTCAACCACTTTGCCATCGAGGTCCAACCCCAACACAAATGAGTATCGCCTGGGCGCCGGTTGCAAAAACGATGGTAGACGCACCACCGCTTTTCGCAGGAACGCATGCGGTAGGAGTTTATCCAGAGTCGCATCGCGAGGCGTGACAATTGCGAGCCAGAACTTGTCCCGACCGTTCGAGGAGATGCCGTCCGGAAATCCCGGCAAGTTGTCGATTAATACTTCAGATTGTCCTTGCCTCGGGCCGCCCAGCCAAACTCGGTGTATTCGATAACGCCCGGTTTCGTTGACGAGCACAAACGATTGATCCGGACTCACGGCAACGCCGTTAGCAAAGTGAAGGTTGTCCATAACGAGCCGCGTTATTTTGGCGGTGGGGCTGTAAGCCAGAAGCCGCCCGTTTGGTTGGTGTTCGATCAGATCCTTCTTGTAGTCGGCGAGCGGAAATTTGCGTGACGCATCAGTGAAGTAGATCGTGCCGTCAGCCGCTATATCAAGATCGTTCGCGCAGCGGAAGGGACTCCCGTCAATGTCGGAGCTCAACACTGTGATTGCTCCTTCGCGGGAGATGGACAACAGTCCCTTAATCGCGTCCGCAAGAATCAGGTTTCCCTCTGAATCGAACGCCATTCCCAGCGGCCGGCCCTGCGTGTCCGCGAAAACCTCGGGGTTCGTGCCATCAGCTTGCGCGCGCATCACGCGCCCATCGTCAAATCCAGCGTACAGTCGATCCTGCTGATCAAGCGCAATGTCTTCAGGCGCGAATCCGTCGCCCAAGGAAACTCTGGTGGTAGTGGAGAGTGTTGAGTTGAGTTGGTAGCTACCGACCAGTGGCGGGGCTGGAGGAGGTGTCCAGGCGCCGGGTGTTATCGAAACCGGCCAAAAGAGAAGGTAGAGGACGCCAACCGCGATCACAATCAGGGGGAGAAGGAACAGCCGCTTTCTCAGGCCCATTTGTTTTCATAGCTCCTGTGCAGCAGAGAATACCTGGTTGGCGTGGCTTTGGCTCTACCGCTCGCCGCGCTGTTTTTCAACTTCGCTTTCGAGATCCACAACCAGTCTGCGAATCCCCGGGTGACTCAGTGGTTCGATCAGTCGCAACGATTCGTCCAGGATACGGCGCTGCTGTTCCGGCCAATTCGGCCGGCCGGCTACGCTGCCGAATTCTCCCTCGTAGATCGCCGCGCGTGGAGGCCGCACTATCTCGAAAATGTCTTTGAGAACGCCGATGGTCATCGTTGGAATCCCTGCCAATTCGATGGCGCGTGCGGTAAGCGCCACTGACTGATGACAGAGTCGCGAGGCGGGGATCAAAAGCGCTGCCTGGACCTCGTACCGTTTGATTCGCTCGACGAGAGCAGGGATCAGCTCGTCGACTAGACGTGCCGCGTTTGGCATGAACCCGCAGTAGCTCCAGAACACCGGATTCAACTGGCCAATGATTCCATTTGATTCAAATTCAAAGAGACGGCCCAGCGGTAACTCGGCGTTGACGTCCTGCTGCACTGCTTCCGGATCGTAGCCACGCGCCGCAAAATCGAGATCCTCACCTTCGATCTGGCTGGGAATCTCTCGAAAAGTGAAGTCGCCGTCGGGAGCTTTCGTGTCAAAAGGGTCAGTGCCCCTGATGTAAGCGCCGGCGGACGAGACCAGGGCAAGGTTGAGCATCGGCAAGGCCCTGCGCGCCGGGGTAAACGGCGCCCGCTTGTTTCTTACGAAGGGATAGTCTTCGTTAACGTCGCCATTTTGGAATGCTGCTTCCCCGGCGTTTTTCCAGTCGGAATAGCGCCGGCGCCACTCTTCCACTTGTTCAATTATTTCCACCACACAATCCTCGATTTCTAACTCATTCGGGAATTTCGAGCGAGTAAAAAATAGGCAATCAGTCCTGCAATAATAGCGATGGCAAGGGCCGAGACAGAATATCGATGAAGGCCCTGGAAGGCCATCCGCTGCGGATCACTCGTTGCCAGTTGGTCCATAGGAACCGCCAATGTCGAACGAATCGCACGTATTCGCGCGGCTATGACCCACTGCCCCACGCCTGTCATAACCGTCATCACCCCGACGGTGAGGAGTTGCAATGCAAAAGTTGTTCGTCCGAAGTGAGAACGCATCGCTAATGCGACGAGCAGCAACAATACGCCTATCAGAAAGCCGCCGGTGTTTATCACCGACAGCGAGCGGTTCACTATCCCAGCGGCAATCTCGGCGTAGTTTGGAACCTGATAAGCACGCAGCACGGAGAACGCAGCCGGGGCAACAACGCCACTGAAAAAGATCGCGGCGCCGAGCCACAATCCCAGAAGCAGCAAACTGATGTGTCGCAAGAGTCCCATGGCGTTCGGTTTACTCGAACTCGTTAACCCCAGGCAACAACGTGATTTTCGGAAGCGGAACCTCGGGGGCAGCCAATACCTTTGGATCCGGAACGGTCAGCAACCAGGAGAGCGAGCGATCCAGTTGCTGCTGATACTCCACCAAATCCAAAGACATGAAAACGACGGCGCCAAGCCGCGCAAACTTCTCTTTGCATCTTGTGTACATCTGTCGTGCAGCTCCCGGCCGGCCAATTTCGAGATGGTGAAAAGCTACTGCTGATTGAATCATTGCCTGCAAAAAGAGTTTTTCCTGCCACCCGACCTCGCCCATCCAGCGCTCTTCCCAAACATCGTGGGCCGCATGAAACTCGCCGGCGTTGTAAAGATCTATGCCGGCCAGGTATTCGATGGGATAAGCACTTATGTGCGCGTCGGTGTACGACGAATCTTGTGCGACTGGATCACCAACGGTCATCGCGAGCTCCTTCGCAGACGGGAAGCAATTACTTTTGCTGCAGTTGCACCACCGCCTGTTGCGCTACAGATAGTCGGCGCCAGCGGATTGGAAACATCGCCGATCGCAAATACGTTCGCAATCGAAGTTTCATGTTGGCCATTCACCACAATGTAGCCACGATCGTCCAACGTCAACTGGTCGCGAAAGAGTTCTGTGTTGGGCGATACCCCAATGCGGATCAAAACGCCACTCACTGCCATCTGAAAAGGCTTGATTGCATCTTTGCGCCGAATCTCGACCGCTTCCACCTTTTCATCGCCGAGGATGCTTGTCACTACGGACTCCGGAAAAACAGTGATGCAGTGGTTAGTATGTAGTTGTTCGGTAAACTCCCGGCGCGCCCTAAGTGACTTGCCACGATGCACCACCGTGACAGTGGGACAGACTTCTGCGAGTAAGAGAGCGTTCTCTGCTGCCGCATCTCCACCGCCAACGATGCAAACATCCTTACCGGTGTATAGTTCACGTTCTCGCACACCTGAATGAATCACGCCTTTGCCGGACAGCTCTCTCTCGCCTGGTATGCCGAGCTCTTTTCGTCTCACACCCGTAGCGACGATGGTGAAAACCGAACGCAGTTCTTCGCCACTTCGCAAAAGAGCTTTCATGGCTTTTAGGTCGACGCGATCGATCTCGACGTTCGTCCAAAGATCTACGTCAGAGTCGATAAGCTGCTGGGCAAGCCCATCTGCCAGTTCGGCGCCGTTTTCGAACGAGCAGCCAGGGTAGTTCTTAATCTGATTGAAGACCGAGCGCAGTTGCCCGCCGGTCACTTCCGCGCTCTCGAGCACTAGCGTGTCCAGACCTAGTTCATCACACCACAATCCGGCGGAGAGTCCGGCCGGTCCTCCACCAATGATTACGACATCAAGCATGCGTGCTGCTCGTGCCGGTCGATTTCGCAAGGACTGTTTCTGAATCTCCGGTGATGTGTCTGACCATCGCTTCCGAGACCACGTCAGGCGAGAGAGTCGACGGTGTGAGGAGACCATTGGCGTCGAGAAACTTTGCGGCCGAGGTCATCTCGCTCTGGTTTGTTTGCCATGAACCTTCCGGCACGCGCTCGAGCTCGTTGAGCCAATTCAACAAACGGCCCAGGTTGCGTCTTTGGATGCGTGGCCGCTGAACGGTCTCGGCCCAGGAGTAGTAGGGGTAATCAATGCGGTAGAACCAGCCACCCTTAACCGGAGTAGCGATGAGAAAAAGTTGGCCACGCGCGTGATGGGCAATCGCCATGTACGGCGCCGCATGTCGCGTAGGATTGAAACCTGTGACGCTAAAGATTTCCGGAGCCAACGTCACCAACGAGAAATGCGAATCTCCTTGTTCTTCAACTCGCGAAGTTCCGCGTGCGAAACTCTCCATTGCGGCTGCGATCTGTCCCCAGCCTTCCCGCCAAAGCGGCTCATACTCATCGGTATTGGTTAGTACGTGTTCAACTCGCGGGAGAACCAATTCATAACAGCTCGCATCGTCGATGTAGCCTTCGCCGAAGAGCTGACGGGCCAACGGCGAGACGGTGTCGTTGGTCGCACTCGCCTGTTCCGCTCCTTGAATGACGATGCTGGCCCGCACGGCATTCTCGTTCTTAAACTCGTTAAAGTCGCCGGCTTCAGCAGCGGGAATCAGCTTATCGCGAAGCTCCAAAGCACGCTCACCAGTCAGAACAGTCCAGACCGAAAGCACGCCATCGGTATCGAAGTGATTGTTCGTTACCAGCTCGATCCCACGAGTTAGCTCTAGACGGTTAGGGGCTGCGACGAGGTTCAGCGCAATCTCCGTCGAAGTATCAGCCCTGACCTCCGCGGGCGTTTCGTTTCCCTCCCAATGTGAGAAATGAATGCTGTTGCCGACCGTGCCGTCAACAGAAAGTTTGGGCACCTGGTCCAGACTCTCGTCATAAAACTGGAAACGCATAGTCGGTCCTTTCAGGTTGGTTGTGAGAGCGAGTGTAGCGCACGTGTACGACCGAACCGAAATCTGTACGCCGTTCAGGTTACAGCGGCGGGGTTTCGGAACCATTTGATTGGCGCTGCTTGTGCCGCGGATGCGCGATGGTTAGAATCCCGGAAAACAGATTGACCAACCAAGGGAGCACTCGAATTAATGCAGCCTATGTCTGAAATTACAGCAACCGAACTCAAGCAACGTCTCGACAATGGTAACGACGTGCAACTCATCGACGTGCGCGAAGCAGCCGAAGTCGCAGTTGCGTCGATCCCGAACGCCATACACATTCCGCTTGGAGAAGTAACTAACCGCATGTCAGAGATCGATCCCAATCGAGATACAGTCGTGCACTGCAAGGGTGGCGTGCGAAGCGCGATGGCCATTCAGGCATTGCAGCGTTTGGGATTCACGGGGAAGCTCACCAACCTCAAAGGCGGCATCACCGCCTGGTCGAATGATGTCGATCCATCCGTGCCGAAGTATTGAAGGAGCGAACCGCAACCAGCAGACACGAGACAGTCAAAAAACAAGAGTCTCACTGGCTATTCGCTGTTAGCGCTCTGCTGGTGCTTCTTATTGATCCCTTCGAGCTCGATAAAACGGCTCAGGTTGGTAATCTCCATTCCCTCGATCACTTCCAAACGGCAGGCGAGCGCTGGCTTGTCATTCTCCTGAGTTTGCCCCTCGACGTGATACCACACCTGACAGTTTGTACACTCTCCATTCCAGCAGAAATCGCCATAAGAGATGGTGTTGATTGAAAGGTATTGAAAACACCGCAGCAGCCGGTTCTTTTCCGGGACCTGAACCTCGCGGCCCAGCACCTGGATCGTGACAAGCCTATCAAATGGATCGAGCAGGTCGCTTTGATGCGAGGCTTGCGGTTCACTCTCAAATGTCTCGGGAGGTTGTTCAGTGGTGTGCTCAGTCATCTTCGACCGGCAGTATAGCCGCGTTTTTCCAAAATTATATACATCGTTTTGGCTCGCTTTTGCTCGCGCACCGCTTCGCATCTGCTGGCTGACATTGCTAAACTAGCGGCACACGGAGGTCTTCAAATTTGTCGTTAGTTATCTATACCAAACCGGGGTGTCCGTATTGCGAGCAAGCGCGCGATTTCTACATTTCAGAAGGCATTCCTTTTATCGACTATGACGCGCAGATCGATCGCGGCAGGCGTGCTGAAATGTTGTCCTACTCGGGGGGCGATCCAACAGTTCCTTGTATTGTTGAGAATGGAACCTATAAGGGGTCAGGCTGGGGTGATCCCCCACGTGGATGAACCGTGCACGACTAACCGGCCGTGAGCCGGCATTACCCCTTAAACCCTGGTTTTCAACACACTCTGAGTAGCAATCGATGGCGACTTGATTGACGATGCCGTCGACCGCGCCGGCTCTCAAATCTTCCGCAAAAGAAGGGTACACCATGAGACATCCTACGCCCCTGTTCCTCGCACTATTACTTATTTCAACCTTACTCATGGGCAACCTTGTCGCCCAATCAACCCGAAGCGGAGACGGTCCGGGCGAACCTAAACCAAAACCACCAATGGCTGAAAAGAAATCTAAGACTACAAACATCCATGGGACGACTATCGTCGACGATTACTTCTGGCTTCGCGAGAAGGCTAATCCCGAAGTCATCTCTTATCTGGAAGCGGAGAACGCTTTTACCGACGCTGCGATGAAGCCCACAGCGGCGCTTCAGGAGGAGCTTTACAAGGAGATGGTCGGCCACATCAAAGAGACCGACTTGAGTGTGCCGTATCGTTGGGGGAACTACTTTTATTACACGCGAACCGAGCAGGGAAAACAGTATCCGATTTATATGCGCAAGCCCGGCAGTCTCGACGCGAAAGCCGAAGTAGTTCTCGATCAGAACGAAATGGCCAAGGGGCTGAAGTTTTTCAGCATCGGCGCCTTTGCAGTCAGTGATGACGGGAACCTGTTGGCCTTCTCGAGCGATACTACCGGTTACCGCCAATATAAACTTCAGATCAAGGACCTTCGCACGGGCGCGATGTTGCCGGAGACTTTCGAACGCGTGGGCCGTGTGATGTGGGCCACTGACAACAAGACCCTTTTCTTCAGCACCGAAGACGCGGTGACAAAGCGGTCTGACAAGTTTTTCCGGCACGGGTTGGGAGGCAAGACCGACCTGATCTATGAAGAGAAGGACGAGTTGTTTGACGTCTATGGCGGACGGTCCCGTGACAAAGCGATGATCCTTATTGGCTCTTACGCAAAGACCTCGGCCGAGTTTCGGTATGTCCCGGCCGACAGCCCCATGGCCGAGCCAAAGCTAATCCTGGCGCGCCAGCCGGAGCATGAATACGACGTCAACCATCACGGCGGTCTCTTCTACATTCGCACCAACAAGGGAGCCAGGAACTTTCGAGTGGTATCGGCGCCGGTCTCCGATCCATCCGAGAAAAATTGGAAAGAATTCATCGCGCATCAACCGGCAGTGAAAGTAGACGATCTGGACTTTTTCGCGAACCACCTCGTTGTTTCTGAATGGGAAGGCGGGCTGCAAAAACTTCGCGTAGTTGACCTCAAGACCAACAAGTCTCACCGGATTCAGTTTCCCGAGCCGGTGTATGCCGCGAGCGTTGATGTGAATAGAGAGAACAACACGCCCGTGGTTCGCTATCGCTATCAGTCGTTGGTCACGCCTGGTTCGGTGTTCGAATATGACATGAATAAGCAGCAGGCGACGCTGTTGAAGGAAACAGAGGTGCCGGGCGGCTTTGACAAAAAGAACTACGCCTCGGAACGCATCTTTGCGATAGCCTCTGATGGCACGAAGATTCCGTTGTCCGTTGTCTACAAACGTGGCGTGAAGATGGATGGCAAGGCGCCGCTTCTACTTTACGGCTATGGCTCGTATGGCGCCTCTATGGCCCCGACGTTTTCTTCGAATCGCTTGAGTCTTTTGGACCGAGGCGTGATTTATGTGATTGCGCACATCCGCGGTGGCGGCGAGATGGGTGAAGAGTGGCGGCAGGCCGGCAGAATGATGAACAAGATGAACACCTTTACGGATTTCATCGCCAGCGCCGAGCATTTGGTCAAGAACCGCTACACTTCGACTGACCGTTTGGTGATTCAGGGTGGCAGTGCGGGAGGGTTGTTGGTGGGCGCGGTGGCAAACATGCGGCCGGACTTGTTCAAGGCTGTGGTCTCGCAGGTCCCGTTTGTTGACGTGCTCAATACGATGCTCGACGCTACACTGCCGCTGACTACCAGTGAGTACATCGAATGGGGAAATCCAAACGACAAGCCGGCGTTTGAATACATGAGGAAGTATTCTCCCTACGACAACATCGGGGCGAAAGACTACCCTTCGATGCTCGTCAAGGTTTCGCTGAACGACAGCCAGGTACCTTACTGGGAAGGCGCGAAACTCGTAGCTAAACTGCGGGCGACCAAGACCGACAACAATCCGTTGCTGCTGAAAACCAACATGGGTGCTGGCCACGGCGGCTCGTCCGGGCGCTACGATTATTTGCGCGAGGTAGCATTCGATTACGCCTATATGCTTTGGCAAATGGGTCTGGCCAACTAAACGCGTACAGCAGGCTGAAACTTGGGCGGCCCTTCACCGGCCGCCTTTGCTTCGTTTGGGCGAAGGGCCGGCTGCGTTGCGGTTAGGGTTTAGTTAGGAGTTAAATAGGGCGCACTCAAACAAACCAATGGTCGGAACAACCTTAGGGAATTACAAGATCCTCGAGAAGATAGGAGCGGGCGGACAGGGAACTGTCTATCGGGCCATCGACTCGAAATTGGGTCGCACAGTTGTGATCAAGGTGCTGCCGTCTGAACTCACTACCAAAGAAGCCAACCTGAAACGTTTTGAGCGTGAAGCGCGACTCGCTTCATCTCTGGATCATCCAAATATTTGCACCATCTTTGACCTGAACGAAATAAACGGCATTCACTTCATCGCCATGCAATTTGTGGAAGGCCGCAACGTGCGACAACTGGTTAGCGGCAAGCCGCTCGAACTCGGCAGCGCGCTTTCAATTGCCATCCAGACGGCCGACGCACTCGCTGCCGCGCATGCCTCCGGCATAATTCATCGAGACGTCAAAGCTGGAAACGTCATGGTTACGAGCAAGGGCCAGGTCAAGGTGCTCGACTTTGGTTTAGCCAAACTGCTCGATGAAGACGCAGCACGAACTTCCGGTATTCATCACACCGAGTTGACAGAAGTCGGTGTTCCCTACGGCACGGCAACTTATGCGGCGCCTGAGCAGGCGCGTGGCGATCGCGTCGATTCTCGTGCCGATATCTTTTCAACCGGAGTTCTGCTTTACGAGATGTTGACCGGGTCGTGGCCGTTTCGTGGGAAGACGGCCGTTGACGTCAGACATTCCGTGCTGCACGAGAATCCGGTGCCGCTGGTTGAGGCGCGACCGGGTGCCTTACCTCTGCGACTCCAACAAATTCTCGATAAGGCCCTTGCGAAGGACCCTCGCGACCGTTATCAGAAGATCACTCAGTTTCGGGACGACTTGAGTGTGGTTCAACGCGAGGTGAGCAACGCGTCGGGCATGCCTGTTATCGAGCCGCCTGTTGCGCCGCGCTATTTACACTCTCAAAGTCCCGTGTCTCGCGCGTTGCGTTGGCTAAAGAACGTTACGGGTGCCGAGGAGCCGGCGAACACCTCGCTTGGCCGCGGTCAGGTTTCGCGGGATGAAACGCCGACGAGCTTTGCCGATCGCGAGCGAAAAAGCGTTGCGATTCTCCCATTCAAAAACCTGGGTAACGATGACGAGACGGCTTTCTATGAGTTCTCGCTCGCGGATGCGGTGATCACAGAACTCGCGCGAGTGCGCTCCCTGGTGGTGCGGGCTTCGTCGGTCATAGTCAAGTATCAGGGCAAACAAGTTGATCCAGCTGAAGCAGGCCAGGAGTTGGGTGTCGATGCGATTCTGACCGCGAGTTTCCTTCGTTCGGGAGATCGACTGCGAGTCACGGCACAACTGCTGGACGTGCAGACGACTGAAATCTTATGGAGCGACCGTCTCGACGCTGACGCCAGCGACATTCTCACGGTCCAAGACGCAATCGTAAATCATATCGTCGAAGGATTGCGCCTGGAGCTGACGGTCGCCGAGCAGAAAGAATTGGGTAAGGGCTCGACGGCTGATGGAGCCGCCTCGGAGGAGTATCTCAGGGGCCGAAACTGTTTGGGACAGTTTATCTATCACACGATTGCGCTCGAAGATGTTGATGCAGCCATCCGCCACTTTGATAAAGCTATCGAAATGGATCCCGGTTTTGCGCTCGCTTACTCGGCGCGTGGTGGTTGCTATGTTAACCGAGTATTAAAGGGGCTGGGAGAAGGCGGTGATCACGCAAAGGCTAAGGAAGACTTCAAGAAAGCGCTGGAGCTGGATCCAAAACTGCTCGAAGCGCGCATGCACATGATTTTTATCTACCTGTCACAGGGTGAGAAAAAGAAGGCGCGCGAGGAGGTTGATCATTTGGTTCATGAGTATCCGAACGACGTGGGGGTTCACTTTGCGCGGGGCGTGCTGGCCCGGCTTGATAGCCAGTATGAGAGGGCGCTGCGTAGTTTTGAACGTATGGTAAAACTGAACCCGGCGGAGGTTGTAGTTGCAAGTTACAACCGAGCCCGCATTTTTACTTACGAGAAACGATACGAAGAAGCGCTCATCGAGCTTGACAAAGGATCGGCAGTTGAACCCGATCATCCGCTGATCAAAACCTTTCGGGCTTTGGTGTTTTTCTATCAGGGAAACGTCGAAGGCGCCACGCAATTGGTAAAGGAGGTGCTTGAGCGGCACCCAAAAATGGATGGGATCCGCCCTATCCTGGCCATGTGTTTGAGTGCCCAGGGAAAGCACCAGGCTGCAAACGAGCAACTGTCCAGTCACGTCAAACAAGTTGCTGAAGCCGATCACGACATCGCCTACTGGCTAGCCTCCGCTTATCTGCTGCAGGGGAAACAGGTCGAGGCCTTCCGGTGGCTCGAAACGGCCATCAATCTCGGTAACGAGAACTACCGCTGGTTTCTCGCCGATGCGAACTGGTTGGATATGCACGAAGATCCGCGTTTTAAAGAATTGCTTACACGGATTGAACCTTCAGATCACACCGAGGAAAAATCCGCATGAAGACCTTCGTTGTCGGGGATGTTCACGGCCGCTGCGCCCAACTTCGCATTTTGTTGGGCATGCTCCCTCGTGATGAAAATGTGGACACGCTGGTTTTTCTTGGCGACTTGATTGACCGCGGATTAGATGCGCCCGGCTGCGTGGAACTCGTCATGCAGCTTTGCCGGAAGAGTGCCGAGCGAGTCATCTGTTTGCGCGGGAATCACGAAGAGATGCTGCTCGAGTTTATCGCCGGAAAGAACAATCTTTGGATCACGCCCGTGACCGGGGGCGAACGAACTTACGAACAGTATACGGGCACGCCGCTGGTCATCGAAAAAGAGCTGGATCTGGACGACGCTCGCAGGCTGGTTGAAGAGAGTCTTCCCAGCGAGCACCTTGAATTTTTCCGTACGCGGCCGTTCTATCACGAAGATGAATATGCGCTCTATGTCCACGCTGGGCTTGACGATGGTAAGCATCCGCGCGAAACGTCGCCGCAGTCCTTAATGTGGTCGCGCGATATGGAGTTTTACAAAAACTACCGCGGCAAGCCTTGCGTCTTTGGGCACACGCCGACGCCCTTTCTGCCCATACGGGGAAGACTGGGACGTCACGGGATCTACATTTCTCACAGTGCGATTGGGATTGATACCGGATACAACCAGCAGTCTGCGCTCAGTTGCCTTTCCTTGCCTGATTTCACGCTTTATCAGTCGTTTGCCGATGGGACCGAAGAGACTCACCACATCACTTCGTTTATTCCGGACGAGTTGAAACAGATGCAGCGGAAGGCCGGGATCGCGTAACCATTGAGTCCAAAAGCCGGGACGAGGAAGTTGAGATGGTAAAGGCGGGGAGGGAGCGTGTTAAAAGCGCGACAAGGCGCCGCAGTCCAAAGGCGCCCCCCTCGCAGATAAAAGCTCTTAGGAACCCTTTCTCATGCGGTGCGATCAAGAATGAAGTCCGCGATCGCTCGCAGATGTTCGGTAGGACGGTCGAAGTGATCGAGGATTGCGCAGGCATCGACATGAACTCGCGACGCCAGCTTACGTGTGGATTCAATTCCATAAACACTCGGATACGTTGCTTTCTGCGAACGCGCATCCTTGCCTGGCGTTTTCCCCAGCGCCTCGGCGGTCGCGGTCACGTCCAACAAGTCGTCGGTAATCTGAAAAAGCAGTCCAAGCTGCGACGCATAGGTGGTAATCGAACGCAGCTCGGCTTCCGAAGCGCCCGCGATGATCGCGCCGCAACGCGCCGCCGCAATTATCAACGCCCCGGTCTTCAGCCGGTGAATATGCTCCAATTCGTCGCGCGAGACTTCTCGCGTTTCGGCTTCGAGATCGTGAGCTTGTCCGGCCACCATTCCCGACGGAGTTCCGGCGGCGCGGGAGAGTTCACTGACCAGCCGCATCCGTGCTTCAAACGATAGCCTGCTTTCCTCAGCGATGGTTTGAAAGGCCAGGGTCTGCAGCGCATCCCCTGCCAGGATGGCAGTGGCTTCACCAAAGCGAACATGGCAAGTGGGTTGACCGCGACGCAACTCGTCGTCATCCATCGAGGGCAAATCGTCATGGATCAGGGAGTACGTGTGAATCAGTTCCAAAGCGCATGCGGAAGTTAACAACTGTTCCTGAGCGGCGCCGAATGTATTCCCGGTCGCCAGCAGCAGCAGGGGCCGAAAACGTTTTCCGCCGGCGAAAACACTCCAGCGCATCGCAGCGTGGACACTGACTGGCCCGACCGTGTCACTCGGCAAAATACGATTGAGTTCCGCCTCCACGGTCGCGCGAGCGGAGGCGGCAAATTCTGTAAAACTCTGGGTATTGATGGTGGCAGGGTTAGAGGCGGTCATGCTTCAGATTCGAATTCTGCCGACAAGTCGCGTGCGTCTTCAAGCGCACTAACGACTGGACGTCCCTGATTGTCGCGCAGCAGTACCTCAATGCGCCGCTCCGCCTGGCTCAGTCGTTCCTGGCATTCGCGCGATAAACGAATACCCTGCTCGAACAACTCCAGGCTCTTTTCCAGCGGCAGGTCGCCTTGCTCGAGATCGCGCACGATTTGCTCGAGTGCCTCGAGTGATGTTTCAAACGTTCTCGCCTGCTGTTCGTTATTCTTCATCTCAAACTAGACCTACCTTCGCCTTCTCTTTCCCCTGCCAGAGCTGCGGCCAGCATTCGACGGGCTTTCGGAGAGTGTTCCCGGGGGCTGGCCGACGACCGGAAAATTTGCAGTGAGCTTATCGGCGATGCTCTTAACAAACCCATCGTCCTTGATTCCAACTACCTGCCACCGCTCGCCGTTGCGCCCGAGCATGAGATCGATGTTTCGGTCCTGCAAGGTGAAGGCCGCGCGCGCTGTCTCACCTTCGGTCGTGATCTTCACGACGTAGGGGAGAGCCAGAGCGACTACAACGAAGGGTCTGCGTTCTGATTTTTGGGCCAGCTCGATTATGTATTCGACGAGTTGCTGTTGAATGCTTGTCTGCACGGCTGGCGCCACGCTTTGCATCAATGCTTCCGCACGCTGTTTCATTGCCGCATCCAGTTCGACTCCGAAAAGGCCAGTACCCCCTCCGGTTACCTGACTTACAAGGTTGCCAATGATCTTCTGCCCGTCCAGAAATTGGTTCACCGTTGCGGGATCGTTTTGCTGGGCCGCATCAACTAAGAGCGCTAGCGAGTAAGCCGGAGTGGTCTTGTAGTGCTGCCACCAAAAGAAAATTCCCGCGGCTGCGAGTCCGGCGATAACTATGAGCGCGATCACAATTGTCGCCAGCACCTTAGGCCAGCGGCGTTTTTGTCCTCCAGGCCCACGCGACCTGCCTGCGTTTTTGTCGTTGAGGTTAATAACTATGCGGTTGCGACGTTTGTCTTCCATTTTGAACACTATTCTCGCATGAATCCTGGCGTTATCTGCTTGCTGAGGTGCTACTCTTCTATCCTCTGCACTCGAGTGTCGAGCTTACCTCTGGCCAGCCTGACGTGCACTTGATCGCCCACTTTAACAGACTGCGCATCGCGCAGAAGTTTCCCATCCGTGGTTTGTGCGATTGAGTAGCCGCGTTGCAACACTCCAAGCGGCGAAAGAGCATCGAGCGAAGCTGCGGCCAGACCCAGCCTCCTCTTTGCCGCCTCCAGCTGTCCGGCTAAGGCAGTTCTGTTCCCTGCATCTGCGGTCGAGAAACGCAATGTTGCGGCAGCTAGACGCTTCTCGAGTTGAGCTGGTGAAAGTTTCCGGCCCACTGCGTCCGCTCGGGTCCGCGCCAGCGTCAGCTTCCTTCCCAGGGCAAGTTCCAGTCCATGCACAGCGGCGTGCGTATCGGTACCCGCGTCGCGCAAACGCGCGCGAACTTCATCAAACACCTGCGAAAGAGCTTGTTCCTGCACCTGGCTGCGCGCCGCAATAATTTTATGCCTCATCAAACGGGAAAGCTGTTGACTGAGTCGCGACAGTGCCGAGCAGATTTGATCTTCCTGGGCTGCGACCAGTTCAGCTGCTGCGGAGGGTGTAGCAGCTCGTTTGTCGGCGACAAAGTCCGCAATTGTGAAATCGGTCTCGTGACCCACCGCTGAGATTACCGGAATAGTTGAATGGCGAATCGCACGCGCAACCTCTTCTTCATTGAACGCCCACAGATCTTCGGTTGAACCTCCGCCCCGGCCCACGATCAAAACGTCGACCAGATCCATCACGCGGCCCTCGCGCAAGGCTCTCTCGTGATGGGCATTGATGAACTTGATTGCGCGCGCAATATCGCGACCGGCGCCTTCGCCCTGCACTCTGGCTGGAGAAAAAAGCACATGGACGGTGCGCGTCCGCCGCGAGATTACATTCAGAATATCCCGGATCGCCGCGCCGGTTGGGGAAGTGACCACGCCTACCCGACGCGGCAGGATTGGCAACGGGCGCTTCAGTTCGGAAGCAAATAATCCTTCCGCGCGCAGGCGCTCTCGCAGTTGCTCGAACGCGATCCGCAATGCGCCAGCCCCCACCGGATCCAGCGATTCAACCACCAATTCATATTCACCCCGCGGCGCATAAACGCTGAGCCGGCCACGGGCGCGAACGTGCAAACCGTCCGTTGGCTTGAAACGAATGCGAGTGTTAGTCGAGCGAAAACACTTGGCTCGCAATTGAGATGCTTCGTCCTTAATCGTGAAGTACCAGTGACCGGACGAGTGGGCCTTAAAGTTGGATATCTCGCCCTCGACCCAGACGGACGAGAAGCGCGCCTCGATCGCTTTGCGCACGTTCTCTGTCAGTTCAGAAACGGTTAGCGGGCGTCGCTCGGTTTCATCGAACAGCGAATCGAAAAGAGGTTGGCTCATTGAAGAAAGCAGGATGATGGATGAGAGTTGAAAAGTAAACCTTCTCACATGCACGGCAGTGAATCCTGGTTGAAGTGCTCATTCACCAGCCATAACGAGGAAATAAGAGCTTTAGCTGCGACGGGTTCAGCGTGCGATTTACTATCTCGACCTTCAACTTGCGTAGGCTCGAGGCGCTCGAATTCTCGGCGCAGTAAGTTAGTCGATATGAGGAGCTTAGATGTTGCGCAGTCTCGTCAAGCCTGCTGCCGAGATCCTTACCGTTCTGAGTAAGAGTCCTATGCTAACGATTGCGCGCAGAGCCATACGAGAAAAGTAATTTGGAATTGTGCTATTGAAATTGTGCTATGGATTCGCAATGTCAACGACCGGACTCAACCTCACGGACGCCCCTTCACGATTGGTTCGCACACGCACGCGGCGGCTGCCGGAAGGATTTGAGTTCGATGCGTAGGTGATGGTGTAGGCCGTGCGTAGTTGCTGCACAACGTCATCATAAGCCCGTTGCAGTTCTCCAATGTGACGAATGGGAAAGTAAACGCCACCGGAAGCCGCCGCCAGCTTGCGTCCCTCCTCGTCCGCACGGGTCGTAAGTGTGAGATACCGCGTGCGCAAGGGATCGATTGTTATTTCCGGACGCGGCACGCTACCTTCCGGAATCAACCCTGAAGGCACGTAGAGTGGATAGATTAGCGCGCCGGACTCGATCGTAGCCTCTAAAATAGCGTTGAAGGGGACAAAGGATTTGTTGTCGTCTCCGTCGGAAAGAATAACTACCGCCGTTCGCTCGCCGCGAAGTGGTTTGACAGTTTCAGCAAGCACATAGCCGACGGCATCGTAAAGAGCGGTGGCGCCTCCGGCATCGATGTCGTCAAGCTGTTTCGACAGCATGCGTCGGTCGGTGCTGAAATTCGAGATGACCTGGATGTCGTCACGGAAGCTTATGATCGCGATGCGGTCCTGTGGACTCGCGGTGTGTAGAAAGTCTCGAGCAGCTTTCCGAATAAAGTCGATTCGCTCTTGCACACTGCCTGAAACATCGAGCAACAAAACAAGATTGAAAGGCTCCTGTGCGGGAACCACATTCGTGACGCGTCGCTCGACCCCTTCTTCATAAACTGCAAAATCCGATTCTCTTAGCCCACCGATCGCCCGGCCGTTGCGATCGGTAACGCTGGCATTGAATCGCAGCAACTGTGGCGCGACGCTGCTAACGACTTGTCCCGGTGCATGCGTGCGGCCAAGAGTGGGCTCCCGTCTGGGTGGGGGCAGCGTGCTCGCGTAGTCACCAAACATCTTGGGCGACACTTTCCGAATCGCATCGATCAACTGATCGTCACCGCTGCGAACGATGGCCCGAGTGGCTTCGGTCAATGGCCGCTCCCGCAGATCGCTCGGCACCATGTTCGGGTCGACGTTAAGGAGGACAACGCCACGCCCCGTGCGAAAGTTGAGTTCGACCCGCTGTTCCTTCGGTGGCTTCTTTTCCCCCAGCTTGCCCGAGAGCGTAAAAGTTCCGCCTGCCTTTTCCTTAACATCAGGGAGCTGCACATCACTCAAATATCGCGGCCGGCTCGCGCTCCAAAGGAAGTAGAACTTCAAGGCTTCGAGCGGCACATCAGCATGAATGGTCCCGGTATTGGTCCGCACCGAAGCGGACTCAAGATTTCCAATCACATCGACAGCGCCGGCTTCTCCCTCAATCGTCACTTTAGATCGTACGGGCACACGCACGACGAGGTCGATGCGATTGCCTGCGCCGCGGTCGCGCACTTCGATCGCGATCGAGCCGCCCTTTACTATCGTCGGAATGTCCGTCGAATCGACCGGAACACCGCTGGAACTCGCTTCCAGGGTCACTTTCTTTTGTTGTTCCTCGGCGGCGATGACGCTCACGCGACCATGCAGGTTTTTTACTGAAAGCGAGACCGTTTCAGGAGACTCAAGTTCGCGGGTGAAGCTTTGGGCATTCGCCGAGGATGCCGCCAGGAGTATGGCTGAGAGCGTGATTAACGGAAAAATTCGAGAAAAAAAGCGAGTACGCCTGACCTTTGGCGCGGGGACTTTCTGGAAAAACATACCGCTCGATCTTGCCTAGCAAAGCGCGTCGGGTCAAGCGGGGAGGTGGGTGACAAGTGACCAGTAACAGGTGACAGGTGACGGGTGACAAGTAAATCCAAAACCAACAGATCAAGGTCCAAAGACTAGAGTCCCGAGACCAAAGTCCAGGGCCAAAGTCCCAAGGGCGTTCTTGGCTTGTTACCAGTCAACTGTTACTTGTCACTCTTCATCAGCTATCATGTCATTTCCATTGTTGTTCAATTTTCGGCCTGGGGCCGGCGAGGAGACGCCGTTGCAAACCAAAGTTGCCTCTCGCGAAGACAGATTATTCATTCGCAACCTGGTCAAACACGATCCTCTTGCCGACTTCTCGGAAGATGTTCGCAAGGGCCTCACCGCCACTCCAAAACGCCTGTCACCAAGATACTTTTACGACGAGTTAGGGTCGCAGCTTTTTGAAGCGATCTGCCTGTTGCCGGAGTATTACCTGACCCGCGCTGAGAACGAGATCATCGAACGCTACGCGGACGAGATTGTGACTTCGGTCGATGGCGCCACCACACTGCTGGAGATGGGCAGCGGCAGTGCTTTAAAAACCAAACGAATTATTGAAGCGCTTTTGCACAAGCAGCAGGCACTGCTTTTTATCCCTGTTGATATCTCCGCGTCAGCACTCGAAAGCAGCTCGCGCATTCTGTTGCAGAGTTTTCCTAACCTTCGTATCGAAGCTTACGCTGCCGAGTATTTTGACGCGCTCGAAACGCTCGCTGCTAATCCGCGTGAACGCACGCTCGCACTCTTTCTCGGTTCCAATATCAGTAACTTTGGCCGAGACGAGGCGCCACGATTTTTGAAAGCACTCCGTTCGGTCTTGCGGACTGACGACGCATTGCTGCTCGGCGCCGATCTCAAGAAGGAGCGACAGATTCTCGAGCCCGCTTACGATGATTCGCTTGGTATTACCGCGGCCTTCAATCTCAACCTGCTACTCCGTGTGAACCGCGAACTGGACGGCGATTTCGATCCGCGAGGGTTCAAGCATCACGCCTATTACAATGAGGAGGTGGGAAGGGTTGAAATTTATATTGAAAGCACGCGCGCGCAGACGGTGCGAATTGGCAAACTGGACATGGAAGTGGGTTTTGCTGAGGGTGAACGTGTCCACACAGAGAACTCCTACAAGTACGATCTTGCAGACATCGAAAGATTAGCCGCCGAGAACGGATTTGAATGCGCTCGCACCTGGGTTGATTCGCAAAATCGGTTTAGCAGTAATTTATTGCGGGCCGTCTGAATTTTGGAGGTTACGATCTTTTTGAGTGGGTGTCAGGTCCTGGTGCGACGGCGCTGTGGGTTGGTAGACTGAAACGCCTTATGGCTTGATTCAAAGCCGACATAACTCCCAGCAGATTTCCCTAACAGCTTTCGATGTGTTCATCCAACAGCGACCCGCTGGTCGAGTTTCGCGATGTCACTTACTCGGTGGCCGGGTTGCCGTCGCCAATCATCTCCAAACTGAACCTCACCGTTAAACCCGGCGAGACTTTGGTGCTGCTGGGTGAGTCGGGTTGCGGCAAGACCACCACCCTAAAACTGGTAAATCGGCTATTACTGCCAACGTCGGGAATGGTGCTGGTCGAAGGGCGTTCGACCACAAAGTGGGATCCGATTCGCTTGCGGCGACGCACGGGCTACGTGATTCAGGATGCAGGGCTGTTTCCGCACTTTAACGTCGAGCGGAATATTGCGCTCGTGCCTACGTTAGAAAACTGGGAGCCAGGTCGGATTAAACAGAGGGTCGCCGAGCTGCTTATTCTCGTCGGTCTTGAGCCAGAGCGCTTCGCCAGTCGTTATCCACGAGAATTGTCCGGCGGCCAAAGGCAACGCGTCGGTGTCGCGCGTGCACTCGCTGCGGATCCTTCGCTGCTCTTGCTGGATGAACCTTTTGGCGCGCTCGATCCATTGACGCGCGGAAGTCTTCAAAAACAATTTGGAGAACTGGCAGCCCGGTTGCAGAAGACAGCGATCTTCGTCACACATGATCTCCGAGAAGCATTGTTGCTTGGATCACGAATCGGGCTGATGCATGCCGGCAAGTTGTTGTTCGTGGAAACCCCTGAGGGCTTTCTAAACTCGAAAGAGGAATACGCACAGGCTTACCTGGAAACCCTTTCGTTGCCGTCGGACGGGAAGCGGTCAGGAGGCGAAAGATGAGCCTCGTAAACTTCCTGCAACAAAACCTGCCCGAGCTACTCACGCTCTTGAGGCAGCATCTCTTTCTCGTCCTCATCTCTACTCTGATCGCGGTCCTGATCGGCATTCCTACCGGTATTCTCCTGACGCGCAAAAGATCACTGCGGGGGCCGATTCTCGGCATCGCGAACGTTATGCAGACAGTACCGAGCCTGGCGCTCTTTGGATTTTTGATTCCCCTGCCATTCATCGGCGGAATCGGCGCGCGTCCGGCAATCATCGCGCTGGTTCTGTATGCGTTCCTCCCCATTATTCGCAATACAGTTACGGGAATACTCGGCGTTGATCCGACAGTTCGTGAAGCTGCCGTCGCGATGGGTATGACTGATCGACAGATCCTGACGCAAGTGGAGTTGCCATTGGCGATGAGTGTGATCCTGACGGGCGTCAGGGTCGCGATGGTGATCTCGGTTGGCGTCGCCACAATTGCCGCCGCAATAGGCGCAGGGGGCCTGGGCACTTATATCTTCCGAGGTTTGCGGCAAAACGATAACAACCTGCTCCTCGCTGGGGCCGTACCGGCGGCGTTAATGGCCCTAACGGCGGACTTTGCACTGGGTTTTGCCGAGCGAAAATTTTCATTCAATGTTAAGCGATCAAACACACACAGGAACAGGATTGCATTTGGCTTGCTCGCGCTAGTGGCCGCGGCCGTGGCGCTCATCACCTTTCAGAGTTACCGAGCGGACCAGGCATCTTCAGGAGAAGGTCAGCGGTTGGTAGTTGCCAGCAAGGACTTCACCGAATCCATTCTTCTTGCAGAAATCGCGGCACAGATGTTGGAAGCACGAGGAATTAATGTGACGCGGAAACTTGAGCTGGGAGGCAATCTTTCGCACGAGGGGCTCGTCTCGGGCGAAGTCGACCTCTATCCGGAGTACAGCGGAACGTCTTACACGGCGATTTTTCACCATCCCCCGATCACGGATCCGCGTGCCGTTTACGATCAGGTGAAGAGGGAGTATGCAGAGAAGTTTGGTGTTGACGTCAGTCCGCCGCTTGGTTTCGAAAATACTTTTGCAATCCTCGTGCGGGGTGCTGTTGCCCGGACACTAGGACTCAGAACGATCACGGACGCTGTGCCGCACGCGCGAAGATGGCGGGCGGGATTTGGGCAGGACTTTATGTCGCGTGCCGACGGTTATCCCGGGTTTACGCGGGCGTATGGATTGCGGTTTGCCGAGCAACCGCGAGAGATGGATCTGTCGCTGACTTATGTCGCACTTGCATCGGGAAGGGTCGATCTAATAGCGGGAAATTCCACCGAGGGACGAATCGCCGTGCTCGATCTGTTTCAACTCGCGGATGATCGGCTTTACTTTCCGCCGTATGAAGCGGTCCTGCTGGCGCGACGAGATTCGTTGGCGCGAGTTCCGGCGCTGCGGGAGATTTTGACGCGACTGGGGAATTCACTCTCGACTGAAGAAATGCGGCAGTTGAACTATGAAGTCGATGCGAACAAGCGCACGCCGGCGGAGGTGGCGCGCGAATGGCTGAGTAGAAAAGGGTTTTCCTGAATTTGTGCTTTGCGCATTGTACCTGAAGTTTTGCGCCCAGTTGGATTGTGATTGCGCCTTCAGCAAGTGCCGATCTGATTTCAAATAGATTTCAGATCTCAACCACAAACATCAGGCACCAGGCACCAACTTCAAAAGTCCCGAAGTTCACCGTTTTAGTTTTCAGGGAGGCGAGAATGACTCTATTCGATCTTCTGATCTTACTAATCGTAGCTGGAATTTGCGGCTCTTTAGG
This sequence comes from Pyrinomonadaceae bacterium, assembly GCA_041742785.1. Classification (GTDB taxonomy): domain Bacteria; phylum Acidobacteriota; class Blastocatellia; order Pyrinomonadales; family Pyrinomonadaceae; genus PSRF01. The sequence continues at coordinate 108,914 of JBGTOA010000028.1, forward strand.
CCAGGCCATCACCGGGTACTCGCGCGGAGGCTGTCTGGTTTCTATCGCTCTCGGATTCGTCGGCGCCTTGCTCGGAATGTGGCTTGCCCGGAAGTTAGGACTGCCGGAACTCTTTGCAGTGCAAATCGGCACCACTAGCTTTCCGATCGTTTGGTCCATTATCGGCTCCGCATTGTTCGTGGCGATCATCGCACTACTGACAAGGCGATCTTACTGAGCGCGGCAGAAAAAAGAGTGGCACAGGAGCTGGGCTGCTGTGCCACTCAAGTTACGGCTGAGGTCTTAGACTGCCAAGGCTGCGGGGTGGATACTTCTAAGTCGTACCGCCACCACCCGTTCCTGTCGGCGGGTCGCTTTCGGGCTCAGGATCTTCTTCTCCACCACCGCCAGTTCCTGTTGGTGGATCACTCTCGGGTTCGGGATACTCTCCCCCATCACCTACAGTAACGGAGGTGGGGCTATTGGCAGGCGCCGTCAATCCACCCCCGCCAGTGCCGGTCGGCGGATCGCTTTTGACTGCGTCTTCTTCATCGGGCTGATAGTTGTTGTTGACCATTGATTGAGTCTCCTTTGTGGGAAATGGAGGGTTGGGCTGAGGTTAGTCAACCGAGTTTGTTGCTATAAAACTGAATGTCCGCTCTGCTTACATACCGTTTGAAGGCCTCTGGGTTCCACTTGGTTGCAAGCTGTCCGCGAACCTGTCGCGCCCTGGCGAAATGAGTTTGGCCAGTAAGCCGGTCACCACTCTTTACACTGGCCAGTGCGGCAATCAACCAGGCCCGCCACTCTGACTCTTGTTGTCCTTTCTGGGCGAAACGCTCAGCGGCTTGTGTTGCCACTCGCAAGCCCAACTCTGCCTCACCGCTTTCGACCGCCGCTTCCGCCTGGGCCAGAAGCGAGCGGGAAATCAGTCCGGCATCCCTCGATTCTGTTGCCGCCTTAACCGCCTCTTCGCAAAGCCTGAGTCCTTCTCGAATTGAGCCGGACAGCGACCTGGCTAAGCCGAGTGTGTATTTCGCCTCTATGGAAACGTTTGGATAATGTGAGCCGGCGAGTTTGATCGCTGCTTCGCTCTCTCTGATAGCTTCCGGAAATTTGCGCTCGGATAAGTAAATCTGCGCGTGGCTCAGTCGGATATCGGGCAAAAGCCCTTTGTACGTACTGACCGGCTGGGTAGCGATTTGAAGGGCTTCCGCCAATGCCTCGCGCGCTTTATCGGCCTGTCCTAAACGCCAAAGAATATTCGCCCGGTTGTGCTGGTTGTAGGCCACTAGTATGGCCCTACCTAGAGATTTATTCAGCGAGTAACTTTGATCGTAGTTTGACAGTGCTTCTGAGTAACGCTCCTGCTCGATCTCCACTGAACCAATATCGCCGTAAGTAAATGCAATCTCAGGTTGGTTGCCGGTCTCCTGTGCAATCTGAAGCTTTTGCTGCAAGGCATTCAAGGCTGCCTGGTAATCTCCCTTGCGACGGTTAGCGCGAGCGATCTCTGAAAGACTGATGGTTACTTCCCTCTTGTAGTTATTCGTCAGAAAGAAATTGTACGCCTGCTCTACCAGTGCGAGTCCTTCATCCGTGCGCAACTGTTGAATGTACATCCCGCCCAGATTCAGCATGGCGCCAGCCTCGCGGCGCAGGCCTTTGTTGGCGCGAGCAAACTCGATTGCCTGCCTGTAATACTTCTCTGCATCGCCAAAATCACCACGAGCCTTGTATGCGTTTCCCAGGTCAATCAGCCCGCCTACGGCCAGATTTTCCAACTGCCTTTTCAACGCAAAGTCGACTGCCTGTTGCGCATACGATTGAGCATCGGTTGTTAAGCCGCGATTGAAAGCAAGAAAACTCATTTCCAGTAAGGAACTGATCTGCTGAAATTCATTGCCGGTCGCTCGTGCCGTTTCCAGTGCCTGTTGAAACTGCTGATTGGCTTCGTCAAACTTGCCGATGCCGCGCAACAGAATTCCGCGTTGTCTCAATACTTCCGTAACTCCTTCTGCGTTGGCGAAGGCTTTGAATAACGTCTGCGCTTTGTCAAAAGCCGCTGTGGCGCTGGCGAAGTCACTTTTTCGGCTATAGCAAATACCGGCGCGGAGATAAGCGGTCGCATACTCGGTATCCAGACTGGTGGCCTTTACATAGTTCTCAATTGCTTTATCCGTCTCGTCATTGCGTTCAAGCGCACGGCCCAGGTCGACGTAGGCGCGTGCATCGTTCCTTTTGATCGCGACGATGTTGCTGTAGGCATTGATTGCGGCAGGAAAATCTCTCACCACGGTCGCGTTTATTGCTTCCAGGTAAAGCTCCTGATCGCGCGGTAGCAGTTGGCGATTGGGAACGAGCGCAGTGACTCGCAGCAACTCGTTCTTCGCCTTGTCGGTGTAATCCAATTCCGCCCAGGCCTCTGCAAGCGTTGCATGGGCCAGCGCAAAGTTCGGATCCGCTTGCACTGCTTTCTCCAGTGACTTTCCCGCCTGCCAGAACGCGCCCTCACGTAGGGCGTCAGTGCCTTTATTGAACCACTCCTGGGCAAGCGGTGAGGGTTTGTAGGGCGCCGGCTTCCACCACCGGTCGATCGCCCAGGCTGCGAAGGCGACAATGACAATGCCAATCGCGAAGGCTGCCAGTGACAAGCGTGGGCGACGAATTGTTTCGGCGATCGTTGTCAACGCGCTCTGACGTATTTCGCGAGTGGGGGAGATATCTCTCGAGCCGCGAACAAACCGCCGCGGTGAGTCTTTGGTAAGCGTAGCCTCGGCCTGTTGTAAGTCGCGGAGCATTTCGGCGGCGGTTTGATAGCGCTTTGCTACATCCTTCTGCAACGCTTTCATCGTTATGCGATCAAGCTCTTTGGTGACCCCAGGATTGACGCTGGAAGGCGGAGTGGGATTGACGTGGATGATTTGAGCCCCGATCTCGATTGCACTTGAGCCGGAGAAAGCCGACTGGCCCGTCAAGCACTCGTACAACAACGCGCCGAGCGCGAACAGATCGCTGCGCCCATCGACTGCTTTGCCGGTCGCTTGTTCCGGTGAAAGGTAAAGCGGAGTGCCGACCACTACGTTGCTTTGCGTCCTGGTTGCGAGGAGCGTGGCAAGGTTGCCGCCATCTTCCGCGTCAACTTGATCGTCAAGCAGCTTGGCCAGGCCGAAATCGAGTACTTTTACCTGGTCACGCTCGTTGACGACGACGTTTGAGGGCTTAATGTCTCGGTGGACAATTCCCAGACGATGCGCTTCCTCAAGAGCTTCGGCGATGGATGCGGCCACGTGCACTGACTGGAGTAGCGACAGCGATGACTCGTCCAGCAGGTCGTGCAGAGTCTTTCCTCCCACCAGCTCCATCACGATATAAGGCTGCCCTTCGGGGGTCTCGCCATACTCAAAAACCGTCGCGATGTTCTGGTGGTGAAGCTTCGATACGGCGCGAGCTTCGCGAAGGAAGCGCGCCCGGTAAGGCCGATCGAGAGTCGAGAGGAATTTAATGGCCACCCGTCGCGCCAGTTGCATGTCTTCGGCAACGAACACTACGCCCATCCCACCGACGCCAAGCTTCTCGATGATCCGATAGTGCGAAACTGTCAGGCCGATCATGGGTTAGATCCGTTGAAGCGCGAGAGATGTGGAGTATGCGAGTCCGGTCAAGAACTGAAGGAACGTTGCGTGTGTCCGAAGCACCACGGTTGGGGGCATTCTGCTCTAACGGTTTTGAGATTACAAGAAGGCGTTAGTCGCTGCGTGCTTCTATTCAAGAGTCGTTTCGCGGATCTGTTTTTCCTGCTGCGCGCGAAACTTATGAAGCTGATCTCTGAGAGCCGCATCGTTATTGGCCAGAATAGCGACGGCGAAGAGCGCAGCATTGATTGCGCCCGGTTTTCCAATCGCGAGAGTGCCAACAGGAATTCCCGCAGGCATTTGAACAGTGGCCAGGAGAGAGTCCATGCCCATGAGGGCGTCACTTTTCATCGGCACCCCCAGTACCGGCAACACGGAATTGGCTGCCAGCACGCCGGCGAGGTGGGCGGCGCCACCAGCGGCCCCAATGATGACTTTCAAACCTCGGGATTCGGCAGTGGTCGCGAATTCTTGAGCCACTTGAGGAGTGCGATGGGCGGAAATAACTCGGCACTCATGAGGAACGCCAAACTGCTTCAAGGTCTCGGAGGCATGACGCATCGTGTCCCAGTCTGACTTGCTGCCCATGATGACGGCTACGATTGCGGGCGCGACGCGGGGATGCCGAGACGCGGAAACACGGGGAGCGGACGTGGTATCACTCGTTCGCCGGCTCTTTAATATTCGATTCTCTTTCGCCTTTGTTGCCATCGGTATTCTTCTCCGTGGGTCCGCCTCTCGCTACGCCCCTTGATCCAGCGAATACCCTCGTTCGCCATCAAACGTGTAGAGATTTTCAGTCTTGATGAAGTCGTACCGCGCGTCTGCAACGCGTTGCAGTAACGAAATAATCTGCGCGTGCTGCACCGTGGCGCCCTCCTGGTCGGCCAGGAACCGGCAGCGCCAGTGGTCTGAGCAGAAAGTCTCTGCATGTCCGCCCGGCCAAACTTTGACGCCGCGGTTGCTCATCATGTTGAGTTTCACACCGTCACCCGAAAGTTTCGCGAGCGCGTCTCCAAGATCGTTTGCCGAGCCCGCACTCCAATCGAGAAACACGTCAACACCAACTAACTCTTTCTTTTCGGCTGCAGTCTGCACAGAGCCTGTGGAAGTTGCTAATGCTTTTGCTTCGGCGTTGTACTTCGCCTGTTTCAGAGTTTGCGGCTTCTGGCCCAATCGCTCCACGACGGCTTCCGCAAATTCCTTCGTACCGACTTTCTGACGGCTGATTCCTTCTTTGTAAACGTCGTACGTGTGAACACCGTCTTCGATGGTGCGGAGCCAGGCGTTATGCACGCCTTCTGCGACATCAGACTGTCCGATGTGGACCAGCATCATCACCGCACCCAGCATCAGCCCCGAAGGATTGGCGAGATTTTGGCCGGCGCGTCGCGGGGCGGACCCGTGAATCGCTTCAAACATCGAGACGAGCTCGCCGATATTTGCCGAACCCGCAAGCCCCACTGAACCGGCAATCTGCGCGGCAACGTCCGACAACACGTCGCCATACAGATTCGGCATTACCAGCACATCGAAAGCTTCGGGGGTGTCGGCAAGTTTTGCTGCGCCGATGTCGACAATCCAGTGTTCCTTATCAAACTCGGAATAGTTGGCGCCAATCTCGTCGAACACTTTATGGAAGAGACCATCGGTCATCTTCATAATGTTGTCTTTGGTGAAGCAGGTGACTTTCTTACGACTATTCTGCCGCGCATATTCGAATGCATAACGCACGATCTTTTCAGATCCAGGGCGCGAGATTAGCTTGAGACACTGAGTGACCTGATTCGTTTGCCGGTGCTCGATGCCGGCGTAGAGGTCTTCTTCATTTTCACGGACGATTACGACGTCCATATTCGGATGCTTTGTTTCCACGAACGGGTGATAAGAAACACAAGGGCGAACGTTTGCATACAGCCCGAGGGTTTTTCTCACCGTCACGTTCAGGCTCTTGAAGCCACCGCCCTGCGGGGTGGTGATCGGCGCCTTCAGAAACACCCTGGTGCGGCGCAGCGACTCCCAGGCGCTTGGCTCAATACCGGAACTGTTGCCGGCCAGATAGACCTTTTCGCCGATCTCAATGACTTCTATTTCGAGCGCGGCGCCGGCTTTCTCGAGGATGCGCAGCGTCGCTGCCATGATTTCCGGACCAATGCCATCGCCGTATGCCACGGTAATAGGAACAGGAGTTCGCATAGTTAGTATTAGAGCCTCTCTAAATTGTTGCTGGTAGGGATGGAGCAATATATTCGATCGAGATGCAGGCAAGCAAACAGCGTGAGCCGTGACACGTGACAAGCGAGTCACCAGTTTGAAGGGACCAACAGACTAATTCAACGGCTCTCGGGAGGTATCCTCGAAATGCTTGAAACCGAAACATCGCCTGGGGCATACTTCAAACCGTCCGAGTTAGCCTGCTCTCGCGCGTCAATGGTGACCAGCGCCTGTCCGTGATCGTAATGCGACGACGTTCGGCTGAAGAGAGAGTTAGGAAGTTGTAAAACTGTTAGAAGCAGCTCGCGAATTTTAGAGCATCGGGTTCGTCGCGTTTCGCCTTTAGGTCAAGTTGATCCCCGCTTGTATCTGCGATTCCAGTTTTCACCCGCGCTTCGTTTGAACAAAGGATAGAAAGAGAATGGGTACGAAACTTTATGTCGGAAACCTCTCGTTCCGTACTACGAGCGAGGAATTGCGCGAGGCCTTCTCAGCGACTGGGACTGTCGAATCGGCTTCCGTGATCGAAGACCGCGACACTGGTCGTTCACGTGGCTTTGCCTTTGTGGAGATGGCAACTCCTGAAGAGGCGACGGCCGCTATTGAACAATTTAATGGAAAAGATTTTGGCGGCCGCAATTTGACCGTCAATGAAGCAAAACCCAGAGCAGATCGTGGCGGCGGCGGTGGCCGGGGAGGCTATGGCGGTGGCGGCGGCGGCGGTTACGAGCGCGAACCTCGTTGGTAGGTAAGAAAGGAAGTTTCGAGTTTCTAGTTTCTAGTTCTACCGTTGTTGGTGCACTTGGCTTTACCATCGGTAACTCTTGTGCACGAGAACTTGAAACTCGAAACTAGAAACTCGAAACTTCTTTTAGTTTCTTGCTGCCGGCTTAATCTTCAGCTTTAGCCGTTCGGCGCCGCGAACGACCTCAACCTCGTATTCTTCTCCAGCTTTCATCTCTCCCAGCGCGGCGGTGTAGTCGTAGACGTTGCGTATGTCGCGGCCGGCGAGCTTTACGATCTTGTCGCCGGGCTTCAAACCGGCAGCCGCCGCCGGCGAGTCCTCTCTAACTCCATCCAATAACAACCCATCATTTGAATCGGAGTAATTTGGGACGGTCCCCAGATACACCCGAAATCCGCCTGCCCTGCCCGAAGACGCCGCGCTCTTTGCGAGCGTATAGGTCGGACGCTTATCGCTTGCGGAAACGTCGCGAACAATGCGTGCAACCAACTGGAGGATCTTCACTTCGTCTTCGTAATTGATCTTGTCCGCAGTGTCCGAGGGTTTGTGGTAGTCGTTGTGGGTTCCGGTCCAGAAGAAGAGCACTGGAATCTGTTTGGCGTAGAACGACGAATGATCGCTCGGGCCAAAGCCATCTTCGTTCAGAGTCAGAATCATCTGTTCAGACCTGTTGCTGCTAACTACGGTTCGGCCATTTGCGCCTACAACCATGGGCATGTTCGAAAGCGCGTGAGCTGCCGGGTTACCAGCATCCACCACGACACTCTGTGCGAGCTGCGCGTCGTTGATGAGCGTACGCCAGTCCTGCGCGGTACCGACTCCGCCAATGACCAGCTTTTTATCTTTTGCCCTGCCAATCATGTCCATGTTGATCATCGCCACCGTGTTTGCCAACGGCATGACAGGATTGTTCACGTAATAGCTCGATCCCAGCAGTCCTTCCTCTTCGCCACTGAACGCGATAAAGATGATGGTCCGCTTGGGACGCACGCGTTTAGCGCTAAAACTCCTGGCGAGTTCCAGCAACCCGGCAACACCTGATGCATTGTCGTCGGCGCCGTGATGAACCGCAGTTTTGCCGGGAACCAGGCTGCCTTCACCGCCCATCCCGAGGTGGTCGTAGTGAGCGCCTATGATAATCGCTTCCTTTTTCAGTACCGGATCTGAGCCATCGAGAACACCGACGATGTTGAAAGCGGGTGTCTCTTCTCGAACTAAAACAGTCGAAAGAGTAAGGAACGACTTGCGCCCATTCGAAGCTCGTTCCTTGCCGGAACGAGCATCATCTTCGAGGTCGGCGAGGGACGATCCGCCGAGGAGGGCTTGCGCAACCCCTCTGGAAACGGCTGCGACGGGCAGGGCTGAGGCGCCCGCACTATTGTCGTAGCGCAACCGGCTAAGATGCGAGTCCTGAAACTTCTCCGCGCGAACGATGAGAACTAATGCTGATGCGCCGGCGTTGTGAGCAGCAATTGCTTTCCACCGTTCGTCCTTGTAGCGCGCGAAACGGTCGTGGGGATTGTCGTTGTCAGGTGTGCCGGAAAAAGCGATGGCGATCTTGCCCGAGACTATTCCGCCTGCGTAGTCGTCGTGATTCAACTCAGGAGCAGTGATGCCGTAGCCGACGAATACCGCCTGCTTTTTCTCGACTCGCGTGTTGGGTGAGAATCCGACCGGCGACCAGTCTTCACCAGCTCGGAGGTTGGTTACGGCCCCGGTTTCCGCACCGTACGACAGTTCGTTACCCGAACCGAGTTTCACACCAGCGATGTACGGGAATTTCTGCCGATAGTTTGAACGAGCTTCTGCTCTGTTTCTGGGGTTGCGAATGGTTTGGAAGGCCGGACGCAATCCAATCTGCGAAAACTCGCCCGCGATGTAGTGCGCCGCGTCATTCGCACCAGCCGTGCCGGTGCGGCGTCCCTCAAGTGCGTCGGAAGCGAGATAGACAACGTGTTGCCGCAGGCGTTCGGCATTTGGCGCCGACTGCGTTTGCGCAAGCGTGGAGACTGAAACTCCGGCACAGAGAATGAGAGCCAGAAAAAAGCGAAGGTGTTGATTACTGTTCATTGCGTGTTTCCTGAGGTTTATAGCTTGGATCATGCGGCGGAGTTATGAACCACCCTTCCTAACCTTGAGACTCCCTCGCTTGAATCTGATTCCCTGAGCGGAGAGCTGAATAATCTCGCAGCGGGAGTAAACCACCATTCCTAACCTTGAGATCAAGCCGCTTGACTTGTTTCCATTCGGTGTACGACTAATCGAGAAGAGAAAACTCGAAACCCGAAACTCGCCGCCGGAACTCAGTACTCAGCCCTCAGCCCTCTTTTAGTCCACCCAGTCGGCAATAAACACGTTCGTTTCGCCCTCGGTTTTTGCGTTGCGATTCGAGGCAAATACGACCTTCTTGCCGTCGGGCGAGAACATGGGAAAGCCATCAAACGTGTCGTTTTGAGTGATGCGTTCCAACCCACTGCCGTCCACGTTGATTTTGTAAAGATCGAAATTGCGTCCACGCGGATCGTCCAGGTTTGAAGCAAAGATAATTCGCTTACCATCAGGAAAGAAGTAAGGTCCAAAATTGGCCTGCCCGTTCCGCGTCACTTGCCGCTTGTTAGAGCCATCGGCATTCATCACCCAGATTTCCAGCGTCGAAGGTCTGATCAAATTCTGTTTCAGCAAGTCCTGGTAATCCGATTTCTGCTGGTCCGTTTGCGGGTGATGGGCGCGATAGACGATCTGCCTTCCGTCGTAAGACCAGAACGGTCCGCCGTCGTAACCGAGCTCGCTGGTGAGGCGCCGCACGTTACTTCCGTTTGCATCCATCGTGTAGATGTCCAGATCACCATCGCGCATTGAAGTGAAAACGATCTTTTTGCCGTTGGTGGAGATCGTCGCTTCAGCGTCGTAGCCGGGCGCGTCTGTTAGCTGCTTTACCTCCGAACCGTTCGGTCGAGCAGTAAAAATGTCGTAGGTCGGGTAGATGGCCCACACATAGCCTTTTGAAAAGTCTGGACGCGGCGGACAATCCTTGCTGCCCAAATGGGTCGATGAATAGAGGACGCGACTCATGCTGGGAAAATAGTAGGCACAGGTGGTGCGCCCTTCGCCGCTGGAAATCATCCGCACGCCGGAGCCGTCCGTGTTCATCGTGTAGATCTGATCGCACCCACGACCGTCGCGCGTGGACTGAAAGATCAGCTTCCGCCCATCGGAAGAGAAATAAGCCTCCGCATTCTCGCCACCGAAGGTGAGTTGCTTGATGTTGGCGAGGTGTTTTTCCTCAGGAGGCGGAGTCTGAGTGCCGGGAGTGATTGTGTTAGGGGCCAAGCCGAATAGGATGGCTAGCAGAGACAGTAGTATGAGAGGTTTCACAGTGTAATTAGGCTTTCAATGGTCGAATTCCGGGGCGGCTGTGCCGCTAATTTCGTGCGGGCGGCCGAATTTACCTCAACCCAGTGTCAGGGCTTCGTTGATCAATTGCGCCTGCTCCAACTGATGTATCGCATACGAGCCAGTCGCCGGACTTGCCGAGGCCGCGCGTCCCACGTAGATCGGCCGCTCGCACTGCGGCACGAAGTTCTCCAGTCTCGGTTCGACGAAAGTCCATCCGCCCATGTTCTTTGGCTCTTCCTGGACCCAGACAATCTGTTCCGCATTTGGATAGGCAGCAGTGATTTCACGCAGGCGCGCCATCGGAAATGGATAAAATTGTTCGAGCCTGACAATGGCCACTCGGGCCACGTCCGTCTCTCCGGATTTCTTACGAGCTTCGACCAGATCGTAATAAACCTTGCCGCTGCAAAACACGAGGCGCTTTACTGCCGCAGTGTCGCTGATCTCCTGATCGTCGATCACCGGCAGAAATCCCCCGCTGGTTAGCTGCTCGACCGTCGAGGTCGCAGAGGGGAGACGCAGCAAGCTCTTCGGCGTCATCACGATCAGGGGCCGCTCCATTCCGGGCTGGACCTGACGCCGCAGGAGATGAAAATATTGAGCCGGCGTAGTCGGATAACAGACTTGCAGGTTGTTCTCTGCGCAAAGTTGCAAATAACGTTCAAGCCGGGCGCTGGAGTGCTCAGGCCCTTGTCCTTCATAGCCATGCGGCAGCAGCATCGTCACCCGAGAACGGTCTTTCCATTTGTCTTCAGAAGCAGCAATGTACTGATCGATGATCACTTGCGCGCAGTTCCCAAAATCGCCAAACTGCGCCTCCCAAAGTACCAGCGCATCACTGTTCACCACTGAATAGCCGTACTCGAAACCGAGCACGCCTTCCTCCGAGAGGGAACTATCAAACACGTCGAAACGCGCTTCCTGACTCTTCTCAGAACGCAGTTCGGAGAGTGGCGCCCAGGCTTGACCGGTCTGGGTGTCGTACAAAACTGCGTGGCGCTGACTGAAAGTTCCACGACCGGAATCCTGACCGCTCAAGCGAACACGTTTGCCGTCAAGCACGAGCGAGCCAAACGCGATTGCTTCGGCAAAAGCCCAATCCAGCGGTAGCGCGCCTTCACCCATCCTGGCGCGGCGGGCAAGTTGACCCACCATCTTCGGATTCACAGTGAAGTCGTCGGGCACGATCGAAATCTTGCGAGCGATGTCCTTGATCGTCTCGGCAGCAACGGCCGTCGCGATTACTTCAGAACCATCCAGTTCCGTCACTGGTGTTTGCTTTGGCTTTTGCTCGGCGACAACTTGCTTAGCCCGGGCCAGCGTGTCTTCATAACGGCGCACACGTTCGGCAATCAGCTCCTCAACTTCACTTGCGGTGATGGTGCCTTCCTTGATCAGGCGTTGCGCGTAGATCGTTCGCACCCCGGGGTGGGCTTTGACACGGGCATACATCAGCGGCTGCGTGTAGCTGGGCTCGTCAGTTTCGTTGTGGCCCAGTCGTCGAAAACCAACGAGGTCGAGTACCACGTCTTTGTTGAACTCCTGACGATAATCAAGCGCAATGCGCGTGGCTCGATAGGCCGCTTCGGGATCGTCGCCATTGATATGGAAGATCGGCAACTGCGTCATACGGGCCACGTCGGTGGAATAGATCGTCGAGCGTCCTGCCTCAGGCGAAGTGGTGAACCCGATCTGATTGTTGATGATGATGTGAATTGTGCCGCCCGTGCGATAGCCCCTGAGCCCTGCCAGATTCAACGTTTCCATTACGATGCCCTGGCCGGCAAACGCGGCATCGCCGTGCAAAAGTACCGGCAGAGACCGATCAATTACCTGTTCTCGAGGCAAGCCGCCGCCGTGTTGCAGTAGATCCTGGGTGGCTCTCACCATCCCCTCAACGACCGGGTCGACGGCTTCGAGGTGGCTCGGGTTAGGAGACAAGGTAAGTTTCACTTTACGGCCATCAGGAGTCTCGCGCTCGCCCACGGCCCCCTGGTGATACTTCACGTCGCCTTCATCGGCAGGGAACGACGGGTGAACCGATCCTTCAAAAGCGGCGAAGATGCGCTCGCAAAAATGGCCGAGCACGTTGGCCAGCACATTGAGACGGCCGCGGTGGGCCATTCCCATTTTTAGATCCTCCACCCCGCGTGAAGCCGCCCCATCAATCAGCTGATCGAGTAAGGGGATTATTGTTTCCGTGCCCTCGAGCGAAAACCGCTTTTGCCCCAGGTATTTTGTGTGCAGAAAACGCTCGAACTGTTCGGCCGAAATCAACTTCCAAAGGAGCCGCTTTTTGATCTCGACTGGAAGCGGTTCCGGCCTGACAAACTCGCGGCGGATCTCTTCACGAATCCAGAGCTTCTCTTCTTTACTTTGAATGTGTCTGTATTCAATGCCCACTTTGCCGCAGTAGGCTCGTTGCAAAATGTCCAGAATCTCACGCAGCGTCGCGCTTTCCGTGCCACCCAGTCCGCCGGTAATGAACTCACGATCAAGGTCCCAGATGGTCAGCCCATACGTTTCGAGGTCCAACTCGGGGTGGTAGAGAATCGGCAGTGCATGCAGCGGATCGATATCCGCGATCAAGTGACCGCGCACACGGTAGGCGTTGATTAGCTCCATCACGCGGGCTTCTTTGATTGTCTGTTCGCGCTCGTGATCGGCGGTGAGAAAGAACGGATTGCGATCGAGGCTCCAGCGAAAAGGTGTGTGACTGATGCCCAGATCGGTGAACACGTGATCATAAAAACTGTGTTTCCCGATCAGGAGCTCATGCATGCGAGCCAGAAAAGCACCCGACTCAGCTCCCTGAATTACGCGATGGTCATAGGTGCTGCTGATCGTGACTGTTTTGCTGATGCCGAGTTGCGACAGGGCCTCGGGAGCCATTGCCTGGTACTCAGCGGGAAACTCAATCGCGCCCGTGGCGATAATTACCGATTGTCCCTCCATCAAGCGCGGCGTCGATGCGACTGTGCCGATCGTTCCCGGGTTAGTCAGCGAGATTGTCGTGCCCTGAAAATCCGAAAGCTGGAGCTTGCCTTCACGAGCTCGCTTGATAACGTCGTCATAAGCCGCCAGGAATTCTGAGAAGCGAAGCTCGTTTGCGTTCTTGATGTTGGGAACGAGCAGCGAACGGGTCCCGTCTTTGCGCATCAGGTCAACCGCCACGCCGAAGTTAACCGACTCGCGCTTGATTCGTGCCGGCATTTCATCGACGACCTCATAGCCGTCGTTGAGTTGGGGAAACTCGTCGAGCGCACTCAGGATCGCCCACGCAATCAGGTGTGTGTAAGACGCCTTGCCGCGATCATTCTCCTTAAGGAATTTGTTTACCAGGCGGCGATTTTCGTCCAGTAACTTAACCGGAATTCGTCTTTGAGAAGTTGCCGTTGGAACTGAAAGGCTGGCTTCCATGTTCTCGACTATTTTGAGCGCTGCGCCACGAATAGGAACTCTCTGACTTGCTTCAGGCGCGGTCGCGGTTTCCTTCTTTGCGACGGCTGAAGGTGCGGGCGCTGCTTCCGCCGGCGTCGCAGCGGCAGCCCTGGCTGGTGCTGCGGCTGCTGTTCCGGAACCGTCCCCGCCATTTGCCGAACCCTCAACCGGAAGCGCCGGCTGACCGTCACTCAACAGCTCGGTAAAATATGAGCGCCATGACTCGTCAACCAATTCGGGATTGCTTCGGAAACGACTCAGCAGTCCTTCAACGTAGGTTGCGTTAGGGCCGAAATTTTCGGCGATGATCTCGGATAAATCGCTTCCGCCTTGCTGACTCAACTTCACTTCACCTTTCTCAAGAAACAGGTCTCCTCGCCTGCATAAGTCTACGCCTTCCGAACAAATCCAGAGTAGAACTCTTAACCCGGGTCAGCTGACAATTCCTCGCGCTGCCGGGGAACGTCTACGCTCTACGTCTCAGGTTTGATTGCTCAGGAAAACGCGTGGATGCTGGTTGATAGACTATCACCTTCAGATTTCGTTTGCACTTTGACGGGTTGCGCGGCGACGGAGTGGGAGTTTCGAGTATGCGCCCGCACTCAAAAGTGTTTTTCAGCAGCCCGCTTAGGCTTCGCGGCTTCTGCACCACTCGAGAAAAATGGTAACGATTAAGGTCTTGCTAACGCTGGTGGGCGCGGCCGGCACGGAATAGGCCTCGAAAAATTTTGCGACGAATGGTATTGTGACCAGCCACTCAACAATCAAAAGTGATCAATTCAGGGAGCTTAAATCAATGGTGGACGAACAACCTGAATTCCGCACCAGAGTGCGAACCATCGTCGTTTTTTCGATGCTCTTTGCAATCTTTGCGGCAGTCATTGTACTGGTTTACGTCAACACTCTCTCGCGTCCGCTGACCACGATCATTCTCGTGCGGCACGCCGAGAAGAATATCGAACCCGACAATCCGAATCCGGACCTCAGTCAGGCTGGGCGAGCACGCGCCGAAGAATTGGTGAGGGTGTTAAGGAACGCCGGCGTCACGGCTATTTATGCGACGCAATATGGCCGGACCCAGCAAACGGTCCAGCCGCTTGCGAGTGCGTTGTCACTGCCGGTAAGGAATATCGACTCGGGAAATACCGCCGAGCTTGTGCGCCAAATAACTGTCGAACATCGCGGTGGGGTAGTTTTCCTTGCGGGTCATAACAACACTGTGCCGGCGATCATCACTGCATTGGGCGGCGAGACCTTTCCAACCATACCTGAGACTGAGTACGACAACATGTTTGTGGTAACGATCTTCCGGGCAGGAAAAGCTAAATCAGTTCGGGTGAAGTACGGCGAGGCGGAAGCCGCGACCGAGAATCAGCAGATGATGGTCCAGCCTTGAGATGAGGATTGGGATGCCTCCAGTCCCGACTGCCGGACCCGACGTAATCGTTAAACCGAGAGAGTTGACGGGTAGGATCATGAAAAAGAGACTTCGAAATAAAGACCGACAGAACAACCTGACCGGGGAACGGATTGAGGCTGTGGGCCACTCGGGTCTCGATCGGCGCACCTTCGTAAAGCTGCTGCCGGCACTTGGAGTCGCTGCTGCCACCGCTCCGAACATCGTTTCGACCGCGGCGCAGTCTCCCACGCCAACGCCCTTGCCTTCTCCTTCCCCATCTCCCACACCACCATTGCGTGTAACGAAAGAAATGTTACGCGGTGCGGAACAATTGTTTGGTATTGAGTTGACGGATGCGAACAAGCAGATGGCGCTGGGAAATGCCAACAGTAATCTCGAACGGTACGAGACGCTGCGTAAGATCAATGTCCCGCTCGATACCGAACCGGCCACTCTCTTTCATCCTGCATTGCCGGGCCGAACGTTCAACGTAAAGGCGGTGAAGTTCAAACTCAGCACTGTGACGCCGCCCAAATTCAGCTCAGTTGAAGATCTTGCATATGCGACTGTCCCGGAATTGGCACTGCTGATTCGCACTCGCAAGATCTCTCCTGTTGAGCTGACGCAAATGTACCTCGCGCGTCTGAAGCGCTTTGGCCCAAAGCTCAACTGCGTGGTCACGCTGACTGAAGAACTCGCGCTGGTCCAGGCGAGGCAGGCGGAAACGGAAATTAGCCGTGGCAAATACCGTGGGCCACTGCATGGCATTCCCTGGGGCGCGAAGGATTTGTTGGCAACAAAAGGAATTCGCACGACCTGGGGCGCGGAACCATTTCGCGAGCAGGTGATTGATTACGACGCTACAGTTGTTGAAAGGCTGCGCGATGCCGGCGCTGTTCTCGTCGCGAAACTCTCAATGGGCGCACTCGCGCAAGGTGGCCGCTGGTTTGCCGGAATGACACGCAATCCCTGGCAGGTCGAGGAAGCTCGAATCGGATCGAGTGGTTCCTCCGCCGGGCCTGCTGCGGCAACAGCGGCGGGGCTGGTCGGGTTCTCAATCGGTACCGAAACGTTAGGGTCGATCATATCGCCGTCGAGTCGTTGCGGGGTCACAGGCCTGCGTCCGACTTACGGTCGCGTGAGTCGTCACGGGGCGATGGGCCTGAGTTGGACGATGGATAAGATTGGCCCGATGTGTCGAAGTGTTGAAGACTGCGCTGCGACGCTAAACGCTATCTACGGGTCAGACAAACGGGATCTCACGGTGCTCGACATCCCGTTCAACTGGCTCCCCACGCGCCCGCTCGGCGCCATGAAGATCGGTTACCTCAAGACCGAGTTTGATCAGCAACAAGATCCGGAACGAAAGGCAATCTATGAATCAGCGCTGGAGGCTTTGAGGGCGGCGGGAGCGAAACTTGAACCCGTTGAGATGCCGAAGTTTTCAACTGCCGCGCTGCGGATCATTCTGATTGCTGAAGCTGCAACCGCTTTTGACGACATTACGCGTGATGGCCAGATTAATCAGCTCTCTGGACAGGAAAGTGGTGACTGGCCAAATACGTTCCGGAGTTCGCGTTTTATTCCCGCGGTGGAGTACATCCGTGCGCAACGGGCGCGCACGCTGCTGATGTATGAGATGGACGCGTTGATGTCAAAGTGGGATGTCTTTGTTTCACCCGCGCCGGGCAGCGCGAGTCTGCTGATCACAAACCTGACCGGCCACCCGGCCATCGCGGTTCCGTGTGGCTTTCCCAGGGGATTGCCCCAGGCAATCATGTTCACCGGACGGCTGTATGACGAAGGCGCACCGATGAGGGTGGCAATGGCATATCAGCAAGCGACGAAATGGCACACGATGCGTCCAAAGATGGATTGGGCGTGAGGGAAGATGTTGGATGGCAGACGAGGGAAATACTTGAGTGGCGTTCAACGTTGGCGGGCGAGGCCGGACGCGGTCCCCGAGTAGCGCAGCCCGTTCCGCCAGTGAAATACTGGCGTCAACTAAAACAGCTAAACGGAGCGCTGACTCTTTTCAGCATCTAGCCTCTGACCCTAATCTCAAATGTGGTTCCAAATCCCGGCTCGCTGACCACGCGAACCTCGCCGCCAATTCGCTGCACACTCGTTTTCACCACATCCAATCCTATCCCGCGGCCTGAAGTTGTGGAAACAGTGCCGGCCGTAGAAAAGCCGTGCTTGAAAATTAGTCGCACGCTCTCTTCCATGTCCAGCTCCTCGCCAGCTTCGATCAAACCCGCTTTGGCTGCGGCAACGGAAACGAGTGTCGGATCGATTCCTCCTCCGTCATCAATTATCCGAATGATGAGTTGGTTGCCTTCTTTTGCTGCTTCGACTCGAACCAAACCCTGTTGAGTCTTTCCCAGCCGCGCCCGTTCACTCGCGCTTTCGATGCCATGGTCAACCGCATTTCTGACAAGATGAACTAGCGGGCTGGCCATCGCTTCGGATAAGGATTTGTCGAGTAACAACTCCGCTCCGCTGGTCTCGAAAAGGATCTCTTTGTTCGTCAGCCTTGCCGCAGCTCGGCCAGCCCGTTCGGCGCGTTTTAAGACTCTCCCGGCGGGTACTAAGAGGAACTCTGCGATCGCGTCGTCAATTCCACTAAACTTTTTGCCAATTCGCTCCGCAGACGACTGCAGCAAATCTTTCGTCTGATCATTCGGGACGTTCTTAACTCCCAGTTCCAGAGCTTCAGAAGTGGCCCTTGCGAGATCAGAACTCAAACGGCGGAGGGCTTCGATCTTCGCCAGCTCGATGCGTACAGAGCCGGCTGAAGATTGAGCGTGAAGGCCTTCGTCATCGTCGCCGATTGTTTGTTCTTTAGAAGAGTTGCTTAGTATTGGGGTGATCTGCAGACCATCGAACTCAAGGAGATCCATGGTAATCCGCGGCCGTCCTCTTGCGATCAAGAAGAGAGTTCGGAATTCGATCCTGTCCGGCTGAGTCGGGTCCAGCGTGGGATGTGTCGATACCACTTCTCCAATTTCTTCCAGCCTTGAGTTCAACCGATGAACCTGCTGGTCAAAATCGGCTACGTCAAAACTCGTTGAGACGAGGAAGGCCTGATTTCCTTCCGCGAGGGCTTGCACAACGTGTTGTTTATCACTCTTAGACAACGACTGCCGCATTTCCGCTGGAAGGTTACTAAAGATTTCTGATTCGCCTCCCGTCAGACCGGCACCGGATAGTCGGATTTCACGAAGGAGGGCAATCGTGGTAGCTACATCAGTTTCACCTGCCATTAATTTATCTCTCACCAACGTCTCGCTAAGAAGCCGCGCCGCTTCGTCCATCGCACCGAAAACCTTCTTACTAAGACCGACGGATCCCGACCTTATTGCCTCGCACAGGTCCTCGAATTCATGAGCAAGCCTGCTGGTTTGCTCCAAGCCAATCGTTGCCGCTGAACCCTTGGTGCTGTGCGTATGCCGAAGAAGCTCCGCCAGCAACCTGCGTCTTGCGGGGCCGCTGTTCTTTTTCTGTTGCAGCCCTTCCAGGTCAGCGAAGATCTGTTCCACCAGCTCTTCGAGTTCTGTAATGAAATCTTGTCGCGTTTGGTCCACAGCAGCAAATATTACAGTCCCGAAGGATTAGTGAATTGAAAGATTAATCTGTTGAAAGCAAGATGGCATTTCGGCTGATCAAGCGAGCGCCGCAGTGCGAAGTCCAACGCGAAGTCTTTCCTGGCTTTGCTCAACACTCTGGCCGGCTGTGTCGATCACCAGATGATCGGTGTCCCATGGCTCATACTCACGATTCACGACGACGTCCCAGGTAGGAAGCTGCAATCCGCGTATGTCGGTGGATCGTGTTGCGATCCGATTTCGGTGATCAGCGGCGTTGGAGCAGACGATTTCGATCTCAACGAATGGCGTCCCGGCAGCGATCGCCACGTCGCGCCACGCATTACGAGTGATCTGTAACGGGTTCACTGAATCGGCGACAACACTAAGACCAACGCGGAGATTGTCGGCAGCGATCCCGTATGCAACCTCGTAACCCTCGATTCCGATTACCAGTTTCTCCGAGTCGCGCAACGCCTGCTCAATGGTGTCGATTCGCAAATGAACGGCGTTGAGTTCGCGGGCAAGGTGCTGTGAGAGTGTCGACTTCCCTGTTCCCGGCAGTCCGCCAAAGATATAGAGCATTTATTGCGCCTCTTTAGTCGTATCTTCTTCCGCAGGAACACCTTCCTCAGACGCATCCTCGACGTTTTCCTGTGGTTGCTGCTCGTCCAGATCTCCCTTGATGGCGTCCAGAATACCGTTGATGAACTGCGTGGCTTCGTAGGTTGAGAAGCGGCGGGCGATTTCCAGTGCTTCGTTGATTGCGACAGTGCGAGGGGTGGGCTCGTAGAGAAATTCGTAAACAGCTAATCGCAAAATGTTGCGATCGACTATTGCCATCCGGGATATACGCCAATGCTCCGCACGTGATCGTATGCGCTCATCGAGCGTTTCCAGATGAGCGAGAGTGCCGCTTGCCAGTCGCGAGGCAAACTCGCGCGCAGCGGGTTCCACATCGGCGTCACCCAACTCAGCCCAATACGTGCGCACAACCTCGTCGTTGAGCGTCTCGGCAACATCAGCAGCAAAGAGCATTTGCAAGGCGCATTCGCGCGCCTTACGTCTCGAACCCATAATGCATTAGTGAGGCTGCAGGCTGAGGGATGAAGGATGAACGTTTGTTACGCCCACTTCATCTTTCATCCTTCAGCCCTCATCCTTTTTAAAAACTTCGCGGTAGAGATTCACCAATTCCACCGCTGTAGTCGCGGCTTCAAAACCCTTGTTACCCAACTTTACCCCCGCCCGGTCAATGGCCTGGTCGAGCGTGTCTGCGGTCACGATTCCGAAAACCACCGGTACTCCTGTTTTCATTCCAGCTTGCCCGATGCCTCGCGTTACTTCGCTTGCGATGTAATCGAAGTGTGGAGTCTGCCCGCGGATGATTGTTCCCAGACAAATCACCGCGTCGAATTTGTGCGACTCGGCGACTTTAAAAGCGAGCAGCGGAATCTCGAACGATCCGGGAACGCGAAAGATCTCGATGGCCTGTTCGCCGGCGCCAAGACGTTTCAACGCGTCGAGAGCGCCTTCGATCAGACGAGCGCTGATGAAGTCATTCCAGCGACTGGCGACAATCGCGAAACGAAATCCATCGGCATTCAATTTACCTTCGTGAGTGGTTGGTAGCAAAAATTAAGTTACCGCCTTGCCTCGGGCGTTCGCAGTATAGGTGAAGCTATTCGAGAGCGGCAAGTTTGGCTGTCTCCGACCTGACGGTATCCACAGATTACGCAGATTTCGCAGATTTCGCAGATGAAATCAGAAACACAGTTACAGTTCATCTCCACCGGAGTACTCGTCCTGATGATTCTGCCGCTTGGGTGTGTATTTGGGATACCTTACTGCCTCACTCTTTCGAAATTCTTATCATCTGTGGAATCTGCGTAATCTGTGGATTAATTTCTCTCACGTTCCACTAAACACCGGTTTGCGCTTTTCTAAGAATGCCCTTGTGCCCTCACGCACATCGTTGGTAGCGAAGAGCGCGGCAAATAACTCGGTCTCTAATGCGAATCCCGCTGCCAACGGAAGATCGATTCCACCATTCACTGCCTCAAGACAAGCAGTGATGGCAAGCGGTGCAAGTTCAGCAATCTCATTTGCCAACTCCTCGGCTTGATTAAGGAGCTGGGTCTTTTCGACTACCCGATTTACCAGTCCGAACTGGTGCGCCTCGCTTGCGGAAAGTCGTCGGCCCGTTAGCAACATCTCCAGCGCACGGCCGCGACCGATCTCTCTCTCGAGCCGCTGTGTTCCGCCATAGCCGGGAATAATCCCCAGTCGCGTTTCCGGTAGACTAAATTCAGCATTCGTCGCTGCCAGGCGAAGGTGGCAGGCAAGGGCAAGCTCCCATCCACCACCGGCTGCAAATCCGTTAACGGCAGCGATGACCGGCACACGAAATCCTTCGATCCGATCGCAAACTGCCTGTCCACGCTGTGAGGTCTCGCGCGCTTCGAGTTCGTTCAGATGGCCCAGTTCATTGATGTCTGTGCCGACACAGAAGGCTCGTTCACCTGCTCCTGTGAGAATAACGCAGCGCAGATGTTGATCTTTGTCGATTTCGTCTAACTCCTCGGTTAACGCCAGGGTCATCCGCTTCGAAAGGGCGTTGAGTTTTTCCGGACGATTCAGTGTTAAGACACCGACCGGGCCCCGCGTTTCGTAACTAATGGTAGACATAGGATTCATGCCGAGTTCTGAGATCACTAGAATGCGAAACCTTTTCGAGTACGGCTTCTTGTCGCCGCTTTTAACTCGCCCTCCGTGTAGAATCAATAATAGGTGAGTTCACCGCAGGTATTGTCGCGAGATTCAGCTTCGCTTTTCAATGACAACTCGCAAGCACTCTAACCAAACTCATCTCGAACCGATAGTCTCCGGAATATGCACGCCGACGGAATAAGAGATGCGGTCCTGCCTGTTGCCATTGGGATTGTTGGCATTGTCGTTTTCTTTTTGGTTCATCCACTGCAGAAGTTCGCCTTCATGCCGGCAATGATCCTCGCGCTTTTTTGTTACTTTCTCACCAATTATCGTACAGCGCCCAAGCCCATGCGGGTGCTGCCGGTGTATTTAACTGCGCTGTCGCTACAGTTTCTACACTTCACTGAAGAATACGTTTACGGTTTTCATTTTCGCGTGGTGGAAATCATGGAAGGAGTGCCACCCTTCGACGTAAACACGTTCGTAGCCTTCAACATGATTGCCTACTTCCTGTTCTTAATGGGCGCCCTGGGTCTGTACAGGGAAATGAAGTGGCCTATGATTTTCATCTGGTTCTTCACGTTCGGCGGCGCCCTCGGCAACGCCGTTTGGCATCCGTTACTCGCGGTCAAGGTGGGCGGTTACTTTCCCGGCTTGTTCACCTCGTTTGCATATTTGATCCTGGGACCAATCCTATTCATGCGACTGTGGGAAGTGAGGAAGGAACGAGGCACCCGCAGATAAGGCGGATTACACGGATGTGAAAATAACTAGAGAGTTGCCCTATCTTTCTCAGATCCGAGCATCCGCGTTCAATCCGCTGCTAAATCAACTGGAACTCTAAACCAACTCCATCGGCGTCGGGTTTTTGGGATCTGAGGTGTAGTCATAAAAGCCGCGGCCGGACTTCCTGCCGTACAGCCCCGCGAGCACCATGCGCTTCAATAATGGTGGCGGAGCGAAACGCTTCTCACGGAATTCATCAAACATGATCTCGGCGATGTAATAAGTGGTATCGAGGCCCACAAAGTCGCCGAGCGTGAATGGCCCCATCGGATAACCGCAACCCAGTTTCATCGCAGTATCAATATCCACAATCGACCCTACGCCTTCTTCCAGCGCCCGAATCGCGTCAAGCATATAGGGGACCAGGAGACGGTTCACGATGAACCCGGTCTTGTCTCCGGCGCGCACCGGAACTTTCCCGAGGGTCTTTCCAAACTCGACGGCCTGTTCGTATACGTCCGCATCGGTCAGGATTGTGCGCACGACTTCGACGAGCTTCATCAGGGGGACGGGATTGAAAAAGTGTAGCCCGATGAATCGCTTCTGCCTCTCAACGGATGTCGCCGTCATCATCTCGGTGATTGAGATCGACGAAGTGTTCGAAGCGAATATTGTTTGCGGCTTGCACACGGCATCGAGTTCGCCATACGTTCGACGCTTCTCTTCTATGTTCTCAATGATCGCTTCAATGATGATCTCGCAGTCGGCGAGGTCGGCAAATGTCGTTGTACCTTTCAGCCGCCCGCGAATCTCAGTCTGTTGTGCTGGGGTAATCGTGCCCTTTTCAGCAAATCTCGCTAACGATTTTTCAATCCCTAGAAATCCCTTCTTGATCAGGTCTTCGGAAACCTCTTTGACTATTGTTTCGAAACCGGCAGTTGCAGCCACTTGGGCAATCCCTGAGCCCATCAAGCCACAGCCCAATACTCCCACCTTCTTTATCGCCATCTCTCTTCTCCTCGTCTGTTAAATATCGAAATTCAATACTCCCTTCCCGCACACTTAAGGGACTTAGCGACGATGTTTGCATCTTCCGCTTTTTAGAAACCGAGGAGCGCCAGCAACTGAACGCACGCATCCTGGTTGTAAAAGCCTCTTCGGGAAACGGTGTGGGGATCTGACCCTGAGTTTCACATTCGGCACCGACCCATGCCGTTACTCGAGACGCTAACCTGGTAGTGAAGGCCCGCGCGTGAAACTCCCTGGGCTTGCCACATTTCTCTGTAAATCCTCCCTGTCGCTATGGCTCCTCGGATCTGGCATCGGTTGCGTTCTCTTTAAGAAAGGCTCCATATTTCTTCCCATTAGTTTCCACCCAGCGCTCGTAGTCCATTATCCAGACGTTGATCTCTTTAATAAGTTCATTTTTTTGCTGCTGAAACTGCTGCGGCGAACGCTGGCGACCGCGCCCCGGAGGTTGGCTGAGCGTCGTCGCCTGGGCCAAATGTACCCGTAGCCTGTCCCTTAACTTGTCCGCATCCTCATCCAGAGAAGGAACGCTCTCTAAACGCTCCCGAGCACTGCCTAAACTACTGGCGTCATTGTTTACAAGGAAGAAACTCAGCGCCTCCTGGGCCTCGTTGACAGCGGTAAAGTACTGCAAATGGTTTGGGGTCTGACCGATCGGATCAACAGTGCCGTTTCTCATCGGCGCCGGCAATGGATCATTAAGGTGCCTGGCCACCATCAGGAAAGTCACTGCCACGAGAGCCAGGGCGGCATATTGCAACACGCGCCAAACGATTGCGACACCGGCACGTTCTCCTGGCCGCCGATAGTCAACAACCAGCGCCAGGGCGCCGCCGGAGAGCAACCCACCCAGATGCGCGGCATTGTCGATGAATCCACGTCCCACATAACCAATGAACAGGTTGAGCATTATCATGGGCAATAGCCCGGTACCGAACGCGCGTTTGAAACCCTCTGGCAACTCGTGCCGAAACTTTATCCCAAATACAAACAGAACACCGACCAGACCAAACAAAGCTCCTGACGCTCCTGCGGAGGGCTCGTCTTGTGTTTTTAGGATGAACCGCCCGAGAGTACCAAGCTTCATCACCACCTCAGGACTGACGACAGCGAGGTAACTTGCGGTCACCGCCACGGTACCGGAAGCCACCCAGAAGAAGACGAACTTGGCCGAACCGTACAGCTTCTCGACGTATGGACCTACAATCCAGAGGCAGTACATATTGACGAGCAGGTGCAGCAGATTCACATGCAGAAACATGGGTGTAACGAAGCGCCACCACTGATGTCGTTCGCTAATCAGTGCGTTGAGTTTAGCGCCGTAAGCTAACAGAACTTCATACGGGAACAGGCCGAGCACGCTAAAAGACATTCCGCTCGATTGCCACATCAGCAGGAATAGGAAGAAGTTCGCTACCAGGAAGATCATCGTGAATTTATAGGGACGATCTACGATAGCGCGTGCGAATCGGAGGGTCTCACGATCCGGAGGCGCCAGACGGCCTGGCCGCGGTTGGGCTGAAGCGACGCTCGTTCCGCATACGGCGCATTGATCCGCTCCCGCGCCGACGATGGCGCCGCAGTTGCGACACATAGTCGGGCGTTGCTGAGCCGATGGGGTTGATCCTGAGTCGGACAATGTCGCTTACGTCAACAAGCGTGATGCTTTCATTGCTGAATGCATCACGCTCACACGGTCTCTTGAACAGTCAGGCAGTGGGCTTTCTGGCTTCTAAGATAACTCTGCTAATGGTTCACGGTATCCAACAAGCTGACGAGATCGTCCGCGTGCTCTTCCTCGACTGCGAGAATTCCTTCCAGCATGCGCCGTGAAGTCGGATCGTCATTCCCGAAGTAAACGATCATCTCGCGGTAACTGTCGATGGCGATCCGCTCTGCGACAAGATCTTCTTTGATCATATCGGTGAGCGTCTCCCCTTCGACGTATTCGGCATGACTACGCGAGAGCAGACCTTCGGGATTAAAGTCCGGTTCGCCACCCAACTGGACTATTCGCTGTGCGATCTGGTCAGCGTGACCCTGCTCGTCATTGGCGTGCTGAAGAAACTCAGCGGCGACACCCTCGGCATGAATCCCGGAAGCCATAAAGTAATGACGTTTATAACGCAGAACGCAGACAATCTCAGTGGCCAACGCTTCGTTAAGAAGTTTTATGACGGTCTCGCGATCGGCAGTGTACCCCTCGGTCACTGCCCCGTTCTCGATGTGCCGGCGCGCTCGTTCGCGCAAGGTCTTGATGTCTGTCAGAAATGATTGATTAGCCACGGCCCGACTCCTGTAGTTTTAATTGTTAAGGGAATTCGATATTACTCGCTCGTTTCGGAGCGAGCAAGTTTGAGATGACGCCGGTAATGCGGGGACAGAAGTGCGGACGCAAGGGGACAAGGCGCGGCGTTATCAGAATCGGTTGACCACTACGCGCTTGCATCTTGGTTAAGATCATCCAGGCGCCTGGTCCGCTATCACCACGATGAATCCCACGGCCAGGTCGCTACCGCTCGCTACTTTGATTTACTCTGCCGTGACTTTGCTTTCTACCTTGATTTCACTGGACGCGCTACTGTCGTCAACGACCTCTATCGGCACTTGCCAAACCAGCGTTTTGATATGACAGGTTCCGGTATTGTCATCACGACAATAGAAGATGGTGAGTTGCATGCGAACCGCTGCGTTTCCAGGTTCCACTCCCCGAATCGGTATGCGCAAAGGAAGCTTCAAGTCCTTCGATGAACGACTCAACGTCGTTTCGGATTTTGAATCTGACAACAAAAGTTGTTGCAGTCCGGATTCGATCGACACGCGATAGCGCTGCGGCGCCGATGGATTGAGGTGATAACCGGCGGGCAGATCCACATGGGCGACTAATGTACCGTCCGCATTCAAACGTAACCGCTGGGTAGGTAGCTTAATTTCTTCTGCGTTGGGACCAGTGTCGCTATTTGCAGCCTGAGCAGTCTCACCTGTTGCAGGCGGTTGCAGCCCATCGATCTTCAAAGTTGAAGCCTGCTTCGATTTCAAATCTATGACACGAATCGCGTGGTTGTTGGTGTCGGCAATAAACAGCTTTCCTTTCGCGACGCTCAAACCTCCTGGCTCGTAGAAAGAGGGCGAGAGACCATCAACCTGGCCAGGCTTACCTCTGCCGGAGAAAGTCCTTACTGAACGATTCGAGGGATCGAGTTCCTTGATCTTGTGATTGTAGGTGTCAGCAATCAGCACCTTCTTTCCGTGTGCATAAACGCCGAGCGGATGCTGCAAGCGAACGTCATCGCCGAGTCCGTCGGTGTCGCCGAACTCGAACAAGTCGCCGCCGACCAACGTCTGCACCTGGCCGGACTTGAGCTCGATCTCCCGAATGATGTTGGACTCGCTGTCCGCGATGAACAAACTCTTGCCATCGGTGGTGATACCGGAAGGCTGGGCAAAACCGGCTTGCAACAAGGGCCCGTCTTTTCGGATCTCGACGCCCGAGCCGGCAAAGGTCGAGATCTCCTGCTTCTCCACATCGTACTTCCAAATCTGATGCGGACCCGCCATGGTTATGTAGAGTGTCTGTCCCACGACCTGGAGGTCCCAGGGAGAATTGAGTCCGATTGTTCGACCGGGTCCGGTTTTGAAGTATTCATAGGACTGTTTGCCCGTGCCGGCTACGGTTTCCACGGTGCGTGCGAGAAGATCGACTCGCCGGATCAGATGGTTCCCAGTATCCGCCACGTAGAGATTTTTTCCGTCGAGTGCGAGTCCCTGCGGTCGAAAAAAGCTGGCTTGCAAAAAAGAGCCGTCAGCCGCGCCCGACGCTCCGTTTCCTATCGTTTCGATCAGCGTGCCGTCGAGTTCGGTGACGACGATTCGATTGTGATTTGAGTCCGCGATGAACAGTCGATCGGTGGCAGCGTCGGCCAAAACTTTTCCGGGAAAGGCTAGTGGCAGGTTGCCGACTTTGGCTCGTTCCAGGCTCAGCTTCAGTGGTTCCTCGTTCAGTTCACCACGTTTTTTGAACTCGGCGACGGTTTTGGCAATCAGCTGATCGATGAGTTCGTAGTTTCCTTCACCTGAGACTGAGCCAATCGCGTAGCCCGCGGGGTCGATAACGATCTGAGTGGGCCAGGCCCGGATTCCGTAGCTTTGCCACACCTTGAAATCCGCGTCGTTATAGACGGGATGCTCGATCTCGTAGCGCATGATGATGCGGCGAATATTCTCAGTCTCTTTTTCGTTTTCAAACTTGGCGGAGTGCACACCGATGACCACGAGTTCGTTTGGATACTTTGCTTCGAGTCTCTTCAGATCTGGGATGATATGAATGCAGTTGATGCAGCCATAGGTCCAGAAATCCAGCAGCACCACTTTTCCTTTTAGAGCCGCAATCGAAAGCGGCTGATCCGTGTTGAGCCATCCGCGACCACCGTTAATTTCTGGCGCGCGAACCCTTGTTTGTTCTTGTCCTGATGACATATGAAAGCCTTTCATGACGGCGGTGTTGAGAGCCGGTGTTGTGAAGGCAAAACCCGCCGTGACGGCGATCGCGAAAATAGTTGTATGGATTCCATATTTTGAACGAGTGTTATTCACTAAAAGAACCTCTCGAAAAAGTCGAACCGGGTCGTGATTAATCGTGCTGATGACTGACTGTGGGTTCGCTCTTGTTATCCAGAATCTGATCAAGTCTGTCGAGCGCCCTTCGCAGGTGCGGAATCGTAATCGAACCGCCAACCACCAGCGCAATATTAAATACTTCCAGCAACTCAGGTCGGGTCGTACCCGTATTGACGGACTGTTTGATGTGATAAGTGATGCAATCATCACAGCGCAGGACGATTGAGGCTACGAGTCCGAGCATCTCCTTCGTCTTCCGATCCAGTACTCCGTCTTCGTATGCTTGCGTGTCGAGCGCGAAAAACCTTTTGATGCCCAGATGATTGCTGCCCAGTAGCTTTTCGTTCATCGCAGCCCGATAGCGGTCGAATTCATCCATCGAGTTTTCCTTTCAAGAGCAGACCTCGACCGACGGCATTTCATTTCCTGCGAAGTTAGTCGGCGAAACTCTGTGGTACTTACTGTGATGCAGGCATTCTAACTTGCGGCAAGTGCTGTTGAAAACTGTGACCGGATTGTCATTGGATGGGTTGAAAAGTTAGTGAGGAGGTTCTTTCAAGCCGGGACCGCGCAACAATAACTAACTTGCAGGTCAAAAAGGGAGGTTTACCCCGCTCGGTATCTTAAAGAATCTCCGGCATTGGTTAAAGAGAACGGTTGTTAACCTCCCTTCCTGACCTGCAAATAATTAGACGGACGAGCCCCTCACTACTGCCTGGCATGTGAAAAACAATATCGGGTGTTAGAATCAGCTGCAATCCTCAAAGATGAACGAACAAGCCTTCAAAACACTCGAGTATGACCAGCTTCGCGAGCTGTTGGCGCGTGGCGCGCAAACATCTATGGGAAGCGCTCGCGTGGGTGCGCTGGCCCCCATTGATCAAAAGACAACGTTGGATCGAGCGCTGGCGGCGGTGTCAGAGTGCGTGCAGCATCGTCATCGCGGCGTTTCATGGTCATTCAGCGAGCTACCTGATCCCAGCAATCAGCTTGGGCTCTTAAGGGTAGAAGGCTCGACCCTTGAACCCATCGCTATTCTCGAGATTGCGCGGCTTTGTGAACAGGCGATGTCGGCACGCGCTTCGATTCTCGCAGAGCGTGAAGCGTCTCCCACGCTATGGCAGGTCGTAGCCGATCTACCGCGCGAAATGAGCAGTCTGACAGCTCGGATCTCCAGCAAGATTTATCCGAGTGGCGAGTTGGATGATCGCGCCAGTCCTGAACTGGCACGAATTCGTCATGAGATCAATCGACTCAGATCAAGCATCACACGTTCGCTGGAGAGCCTGATGCGACGGTCCGAGGAGGCGGTCCAGGACGAACTCGTGACCGTGCGCAATGATCGGTTTGTGATTCCGGTCAAGGCTGATCATCGCGCACGGATTCAGGGTGTGGCGCACGGCTTTTCGTCGTCAGGCGCCACTGCGTTTGTCGAGCCGATGGAGACCGTAGACGCGAATAACGAAATGCAGAATTTGCGCGAAGCTGAACAAAGAGAAATTTTCCGAATACTCTTCTCGCTTACCGAGGAACTGCGAGCCAGTCTGCCGGCGATCGAGCTGGCGGCGGCAGCGGTAGCCGAGTTGGACTTCGTTAACGCAAAAGCGGTTTTCCATCAAAAGTTTAATTGTGTGATTCCCAGGATTGTTGGAGGTCGCGGGCAAAGCGGGGCTGCGTCGCTAGAAAACCGTTTGGAGCTGGTTGAGGGTCGCCATCCTTTGCTGGAAGAGAACCTGCGCGCTTCAGGTGACCGCGTTGTTCCTGTGTCTTTCACCCTGGGTGCTGAACATGACTCGATGGTTATTTCCGGCGCGAACGCCGGCGGCAAAACGGTAGTGCTCAAGACCGCGGGATTGATTTCACTAATGGCCTTGTCAGGCTTGCCTGTCCCGGCGACTGCGGCAACGATTCCGTTTTACTCAACGGTGCTGGCTGACATTGGTGATCATCAGTCGCTCGCAGCCAACCTCTCGACCTTCACTTCGCATATCGCAAACATCTCGCGCATGATCGTTCTGTGTAAGGAACCGGCGCTTGTGCTCCTTGATGAAGTAGGAACCGGCACCGATCCGGAAGAAGGTTCTGCGCTTGGCGTGGCGGTCGTTGCACACTTTCGCAAGGCGTGCAGAGCTCAGGTAATGGCTACGACGCATTACAGCGGTTTGAAGATGTACGCCGGCAACGAAGCTGGGGTCCTGAATGCGAGTGTGGAGTTCGATGAAAAGACTCTGCAACCGACCTACAGGTTGCTGGTGGGCGTCGCGGGCGCATCATCTGGGTTGACGATTGCACGACGCTTTGGAGTTCCTGATGAGATCATCGACGACGCTCTAACTCAGGTTAAAGATTCGACACGTCAGGCGGCGGAATATTTGCATCGCATCAAGCGTGAAGCCGAAGAAGCCGAAGCGCTGGTCCGCGCTTTAACTGAAGAGCGTGCGGTAGTGGCAGAAAAATTCGGTGCGCTGGAGAAAGAAGCCGCGCGGCGCGAGCGGGAACGCGACAGTGCTTTTCAGAGTGCACTGGAAAGAACCGTGCATAGCCTGGAGCAAAAGGCGCGCGAACTGGTTGCGACCATTCAGGATCGTTCTGAAAGACTTAAGGTTGAGCGGGAAGCACAACGCCGCGTTTCTGAGCTGAAACGTGAAGCACAGAAAGCCGCAGGTTCATCGCGCGGTCGAGCAACCGTTGCCCGCTCGGCCTCCGCGAGCGCCGGTGATCGAGATGTGCGAATAATGCGCGACGGGTTACAAGTACCACGTGGGAAAGAGATCCAAGGGGAAGGCAAGGCGGCGCAGCTGGAGCCGGAATACGTATCCGCTGCTCCTCGCGAGATCGCGGTCGGCGACAAGGTTAGGCTCCGTTCGTTCGGATCGATTGGTATCGTCGATCAGATCAAAGACGGACAAGCCGAGCTCCGAGTCAAATCACTTCGCATGAGAGAGAGTCTCGACAACCTCGAGCTTCTGGAAGCCGTGCCGCAGCCAAAAAAAGAGAGTGGACGTTTCATGAAACTGCGGCCGACGCAGAATGCGGAAGTGAATTTCAAGCGCAGCGGAGAAGCGCCTCGAGCGGAGCTGAACTTGATTGGGCAGACAACCGATGAAGCAGTCGATGCGGTGGACAAGTTTCTTGATGAGGCGGTCATGAACGGACTTGGTGAAGTGCGAATCGTGCACGGCCACGGAACTGGAGCACTGCGCCGAGCGATAGGCGAGATGTTGAAACAGCATCCGCACGTTGAACGCGCGCTACCCGCTCCGCAAAACCAGGGAGGCACCGGAGCTACACTGGTTGAACTGAAGCAATGAGGGAGTGAAAGGGATGAGCACGTCCGGAACTCATTGAGGATTATGCGCGGGGAAAAAACATCTTCGGTGGGAGTGATCCTCAGAGACATTTCGGAAGATGGTTCTGAGAGTTATCAGGAACCGACCTCGAAAAAACGCGCGTTCATTCAAAGATCACGCCGGGCTGAAAACTAACAACATTGCCCTTCTAAGATCGTTCAATTTCATATGCGCTACCCCCAGACCTTCATCGACGATTTACGACGACAGGCTGATATTGTCCGGGTCGTGCAGGACTACATCTCGCTCAAGAAGAAGGGCGCGAACTGGATGGCTTGCTGTCCTTTTCATAAAGAGAAGACGCCCTCATTTTCGGTAAGCCCTGCGAAAGAAATCTTTTACTGTTTTGGCTGTCACAAGGGTGGTTCGGTTTTCAACTTCGTGATGGAGATCGAGCGCGTGGCGTTCCCGGAGGCGATCAAGATCGTTGCCGAGAAAAGCGGCGTTCAATTGCCGGCAGTTGTTGAGGACAGCCGGTATGAAGCGCGAAGAAATGAGATCGACGATGTTATCCAGCTAAACAAGTGGGTGCTGGAATGGTGGGAGCAGCAATTAGAGCAAGGGCCGCCAGACGCGAGAGTCGCACGAGATTATTTGGAGAAACGCGAGATTACCGACGAAACCAGGAAGACCTTTCGGCTTGGTTACGCGCCTGACAGCTGGGACGCAATGTCGTTCTACCTGAAACAGAAGGGCGCCAGTCAACATGAAATTGAGCAAAGCGGCCTCGTCGTAAGAAAAGAGGATGGCAAAACCTATGATCGCTTCCGTGGCCGGCTGATTTTTCCGGTGATGGACGTTCAGGGCAGGCCGATCGCATTTGGAGGCAGGGCGCTGAAAGCAGACGATAATGCCAAGTACATTAATTCGCCGGAGACGGCGGCCTACGTTAAAGGTCGTAATCTGTTTGGTTTGAACCTCACTCGCGACGAGATTAGGAGGGCGGAATACGCCATTCTCGTCGAGGGGTTTCTTGATCTGATCATCCCGTATCAGTTCGGAGTAAAGAACGTTGTTGCGAGTTTGGGGACCGCTTTAACACCTGAGCAGGTGAAACTATTAAGCCGGTTTGCGCGTAAGGTCGTAGTCAACTATGATGGTGACCGCGCGGGTGTGCAGGCGGCAAAGCGGGCCATAGAAATCCTTCTGGCAGAAGAGCTTGAGGTCAAGGTTCTGGTGCTTCCGGACAACTCAGATCCGGATGAATTCATCAGAAAAGCCGGGGCGATTGAGTATCAGCGGCGGCGTAGAGAGGCACAACCCCACATACAATTCGTGATCGATCAAGCTGTACGGGATCGCAATCTTCATCGACCGGCGGAAAAGGCCGAAGCGGTCGAAGAAGTGCTTCCGTATGTTCGTGCTGTTCGAAGCCGAATCCAAAAGCGCGAGTACTTCGATATTGCGATGGATGCGTTGCGCATCGGTGATGCGCCGCTGCGACGAGAGCTTTGGCAGTCGGTCAGGATGGGCGCAGTCGTTCCCAATCAGGCCGCGCAGCGCCTGATTCGTCGCAGCAGCCGGGCCAAGCCAACGGTTGCTGAGGAGCGACTTCTGGAACTGCTCTTTACAGATGAAATGGTCCGCCACTCAATCCTGCCGAAGTTAGAAGAGGAGGATTACGTCGGACTTCCCACAGCGAAGATTTTTGGCGCCCTCGTTGCATTGGACAGGGAAGGCTGCGAGCTTAATTTTCAGACGCTCAGCGACCGCACTGATGGCGATGAAGTTGCGGCTGAGCTGGTGCCAATGCTCTTAATGAGTGAGGTGCCGGAAAAGGCGGACGACAGGCTGCTCAATGCCGAGCGATGCCTTGATCGGCTGAGGTTGATGAGAATCGACCGACGCATAGATGAGCTTAAAGCAGAGATGGCCGACGCTCAACGAGTCAATGATGATGAGAAGTTGGCCCGTATTTCTATTGAACAAGTGGAACTGACCCGACTGAAGGTTGCGCTGCTGCCAAGGGCAGAAGCTATGCGCCCGGGCAATTGAGTTTTTTACTGACTTGCAATTTGTGAAGGTGGAACTCGTTCATCCAAATGGCGGTTTCCAGAAGTTCTCTTTTGTGAGTCTAACGTTTACTGGAGCAGATATAAGTGAGTATTGAAGACAAAGATCGTGATGATGTTATGGAGCGGCTGCTGGAGTTGGGTGGCGACAAAAAGTATCTGACTTTCGACGATTTGAATCGTGAGTTGCCAGACAATGTCGTGTCTCCAGACGACATCGAGGACGTTCTACAAAAACTCGACAGCTCTAATATTCCCGTGGCCGATTCGGACGAATCGTTGCTGGCCCAGGCTACCGCTGTGGTACCCGACGACGACGACGAGTCGATGGACGAGGACGTTGAACTCGATTTATCAGCCGGCGCGCTGGAGAAGACAAATGACCCGGTTCGGCTCTATCTCCGTGAAATGGGCGTCGTACCGCTTTTGACTCGCGAGGGTGAGGTTGCTATCGCGAAGAGAATTGAACGGGGACAGCTCAAGACCCAAAAGTCGATTGCGCGTTCGCCGATTGCAGTTAAAGAACTAATCAGAATCGGTGAGGATCTGGAAGCCGGTAAGGCAAACATCCGGGAGGTCGTGCTGTTTTCTGAACAGGCCGAGTTAACCGGGGAAGACGACAAAGCGGAAGAGTATCGAGCCTGGACCGTCGAGGGTATTCAGAACATTAAAAAGCTCTTCAAGCAGGGGCTGAAAGAGTGGGACAAACTTCGCGCCGAACAGAAGATTACGCGCGGCAAGAAGAGCAAGAAAGTAATGCGCCTGCGGCGAAGAGTTGCTCGATTGCGTCTGGAGATTGCGCAGGAAATCGGACGCCTGAGCATGACTGAGCGTGCTCGGCAGCGGTTAATTAATGCAATTCGTGGCGGGCAGAAAGAAGTTCGCGACGCTGAGCGCGAGATAGACAATTTCAACGAAAAGCTCACGAAAAAGCGTATCAAGCCGGACGATCAGAAAGAATTCAAACGCCGCATTTCAGCAGCCAAGAAACGCCTGCAGCAGATTGAGGTTGATCAGAACATCAGTCCGATTGAGATCAAGCGCTCGTTGCAATCCATCGTTATCGGTGAGCAGCAGACGGGACAGGCCAAGCGCGAGTTGGTCGAGGCTAACCTGAGGCTGGTTGTTTCGATCGCCAAGAAGTACACAAACCGGGGCCTTCAGTTTCTTGATCTGATTCAGGAAGGCAATATTGGATTGATGAAGGCAGTGGACAAGTTCGAATGGCGCCGTGGCTACAAGTTCTCGACGTACGCGACGTGGTGGATCCGGCAGGCCATTACACGGGCCATTGCCGATCAGGCGCGCACTATTCGTATCCCCGTCCACATGATCGAAACAATCAACAAGCTCATCCGCACTTCGCGGGCCTTAGTCCAGGAGCTTGGTCGCGAGCCAACCAGTGAAGAAATCGCCAAGAAGATGGACATCCCCGTCTCCAAGGTTCGGAAGGTATTGAAGATTGCTCAGGAACCAATCTCGCTCGAAACGCCAATTGGTGAAGAAGAGGATTCGCACCTCGGTGACTTTATCGAGGACAAGTCGATCTTGAATCCTGCCGACGCGGTGGTTGCTTCGAACCTGCGCGAGATTACCGACGAGGTCTTGGCGACGCTGACGCCGCGTGAAGAGAAGGTAATCAAAATGCGCTTTGGTCTGGGCACGAGTGGTTCCGAGCACACGCTCGAAGAGGTGGGTCAGCATTTCGCCGTCACTCGTGAGCGCATTCGCCAGATTGAAGCGAAGGCGCTACGTAAGTTACGGCATCCGTCTCGCTCGCGTAAGCTGAAAGCCTTTCTGGATGGGGCGCAGCGCTAACTTCCACTCAAGAGGGCGCGGAACAAGTGAGTGTTCCGCGCCCTTTTGTAATTCCGGACGAACGAGATTTATTTGAAAGTCAGGAAGGATGTGCTCTTTGCTGTGTGGTCGAATTCATACTGATATGTATAGCCGGGAAATTCGAGGGGCCATGTGTATTGCACCCTTACTTCTACACGGTTGTCCCTCTGTGCGGGCGTTATCAGGGCGTCTGGCGGAATGCCGTACTCAGGTAAACTCCTGGTTAACTGGTCTCGTACCCAAACGGGTTGATAGCCCTGAGTTGCGGCTACGTCTACATTGTGTTGCATTAGGTCCTTGAACAGATTCGCCTGGTACGCAACGGGAATGAATCTGTAGCCGATAAAGGCCAGGCAGCCCATGACCACCATTACCAGGACAAATTTCAGTTGAGCATTCCCGCGTTCACCACTCCTGGAGAGTTCACTCATAGTAATCCCCTCAACTTGATTCAAGATTAAGAGCTCGCCGGAGTGACGCTTTTAAGTCGCGTCGGGCGATCTCGTTTCCACTCACGATGAGCGGCCGGCCGATTCCCTTCAGCAAGACCCAGTGCACTGCACCTGATACGCTCTTTTTATCACGATCAATTGCGTCGAGAATCCCGGTCTCATCCAGATCATCTGCCCGGGGTAAACGTCCGCACTGTCTTACGGCCGCTCTCAATAATTCTAACTCCGCCGGGTGAAGCATACCCAGGTTTCTTGAGAGTTCCCCAGCGACCAGCATGCCGATGCCTACGGCCTCGCCATGCCGAAATCGTTTGTATCTAGTCACGGCCTCCAGGGCGTGTCCAGCAGTGTGGCCAAAATTCAGTATGCGACGAGAGCGACGATCACTTCGGTCACTATCCTCCCGCTCGTCACCTGCTACGATTGATGCCTTAAAGCTGCATTGAGCGGAGATCAGATCTTCCATTTGAAGGGACACAAGCGCAATGCTGCCGGAGTTCAATCCACCAAGAAGGCGAAGTGTTTGATTGAACAGTGGCTTACCGGAAACCGCACCCTGCTTAACACACTCACAAAGACCCGCAACCAATTCGCGTCGGGGTAGACTGTGAAGTGTTTGTACATCGCTCAGAACCCCTGCTGGTTGATGGAACGCGCCGACCAGATTCTTCCCCGTACTCAGATTGACGCCGGTCTTGCCACCAACTGAGGAATCGATCTGGGCTAGCAAAGTTGTCGGCACTTGAATGAAGGGTATACCTCGCAAATAAATCGCCGCAGTAAACCCTGCCACGTCCCCTACTACGCCGCCTCCCAAAGCAAGGATTCCGTCTGATCGCTCAAACTTTTCGCTGCTCAGAAAATCAAGCGCTTCCTTGACTGTTTTCAACGATTTGACCCGTTCGCCATCGCTGATGAGCCAAGTCGAAACCTCGAATCCTGCTCTCCTCAAACCGCGAAACGACTGTTGACCGTAAACATCAAAGACTGTCCTGTTCGAGATTACCGCTATCCGGCGTGTGTGAGGTCCTAACCAACTGCGAGCATCGTTTCCAAGATCACCGAGGACACCCACTCCGATCTTAATCTCATAGTCGCTGGTTAAGGATTTGGTCCTGACTCTAAGCCTTTGCACTTTTTTCGCAGACCTCCGGGGCGATCGTAACGGCGGTTCCCCAATTAATCCCCTTGAATTTCGGCGTTTAAGAGGCAGGCAGCAGCCAAATTGTAACACGCTGAGTAGAGTCAGGATTTTTGGGAGTTGGCAGGTCGAACAGAAAAAAGCGAATGGGCGCGACAAACGTGGGAGTACGTCGCGCCCATTCA
Organism: Pyrinomonadaceae bacterium; assembly: GCA_041742785.1. Classification (GTDB taxonomy): domain Bacteria; phylum Acidobacteriota; class Blastocatellia; order Pyrinomonadales; family Pyrinomonadaceae; genus PSRF01. Next base: position 145,373 of record JBGTOA010000028.1, read on the forward strand.
TATTCGTGGTCACTGTCCTCACCCCAGCAACCACTTGAGACGGAGGATCCACCAACCGTCTCTCTTGCCCCACAATATACATCGCAACGCTTGTGCCGTGCAAGTAGCCATCCTGAAACGGTTAACGCCGCTGAAAACGCTGGAGTTTCCACAAATAGGCTGGCTTCTTGCGGCCCGACATCATGCGAAGCGTGTAGATTTTTCTGGCCTCGCGTGTAGGAATTGCACTCTCGTGATCGCCTCAAGCAAGTTCGCGCCGGATCTCGCTGGCTAACATTTGCGCATAGGCGTCTATCTCGGATTGGCTCTCACCTTCGAGCATTATTCGCGCGAGCGGTTCAGTGCCTGAATAACGAAGTAACAAACGTCCTTTTGAGCCCAACTCGCCTTCAATCTCCCTCGCGAGCTGTCCGATTGACGGGACTTCAGACAAAGGAACCTTCTGCTTCACCACCACATTCACCAGCACTTGAGGATAGTGTTCCAATCCTTGAGTCAGTTCGCCAAGAGTCTTGTCCGCCTCCGTCATCGCGCGCGTCAGGTACAAGCTGGTAATCATGCCATCGCCTGCCAGACTGACGCTGGGGATGATTATGTGGCCCGACTGCTCACCGCCAAGGCTGGCACCTGAACTCAAGAGTTTGTCGAGGACATATTTGTCACCGACGTCAGTTCGAACAAGTTCGATGCCTCGGGAGCGCAAGGACACCTCAAGCCCAAGGTTGCTCATTACCGTAGCCACTACAGATGCCCTGGCTAATTTGCCACGAGCCTGTAGGTAGTTTGCCAGCACCCATAAAGTCGCATCTCCGTCGACGTAATTGCCATTGCTGTCCACAAATAGAGAGCGATCCGCATCGCCGTCGAATGCGATGCCGAGATCAGCCCGTTCGCTAACCACGGTTTCAGTGAGTTGCTTAATATGCAGCGAGCCGCAGTTCTGGTTAATATTTTGTCCATCCGGACTGTGGTTGATGGCGATTACTAGCGCGCCAAGGCGCTCGAACAATAGTGGAGCAAGCTTAGAGGCTGCGCCGTTTGCACAATCAAGAACGACCTTAAGTCCATTCAGCGATAGTCCCTCGCCAATCTCAGTTGCCAGAAAGTCGAGGTACCGACTCTGCAACGAGTCGCTCGAAGGCTGCTGATTTACCTCGATAATACTTCCTACTCGATCTCCTGGAACTTCTCTATTCGCGTGAATGTCCGCTTCAATTAATCGTTCCGTCCGCGCATCCAGCTTTTGTCCGGAAGGGGAAAAGATCTTAATTCCGTTGTCATGGTAAGGGTTGTGAGAAGCGCTGATTACAATTCCCGCGGCGGCCGGCAGGGTCCGCGCCAGATAGGCCACGCCGGGTGTTGTGATTACTCCTGCACTAAGGCACCTAGCACCTTCCGCTCGAGCACCATCTACCAACGATCTCTCTAACCACTCGCCTGACTCGCGAGTGTCTCTGCCGATGAGTATGAGTGGAGTTCGTTCTCCTTTCTCACTTAAATGAGCGGCGAGCGAAGAGCCAACTGTACGGATCGTTTGAGGGTCGAGAGGGAACACACCCGCTTCGCCCCGCATACCGTCAGTGCCGAATAACTTTTTCATGAACAGTGAGAAGTGATCTCTCTCAGTGGAATGCAGCAGGGTTGGAACCGGCGCGCAGATGCTTTGGTGGCGCGAGATTGTGTAAGCGGCCGGCCAGGTAATTCAAATATCTTGCGCTTCGGCGCTCTCCAATTTGAACGGATATGTCCACAGTGGCATCCAGGACCTCGACCTTTTGATTTGCGATGTCGATGGAAACCTGCGAGACCTTGAAGCTCTCACTCTTGCCCTCGACAGAGATTGCTTCTGTTGGAACCTTCTGCAGTCCGTTCACGTGACTGAAAGGTCCGCGTACTCTAACTACTGCTGGCGTTGGTTGGGTTGCGTAGACCTCATAACCCTGAGCTGGCTGCCCATTGATTCTGACCTCAACAGGTAGTTGAACTTCGACTGAACGTTCAAGATGCAATGACACTGAACTCGGTTGAAATGCCTCGACCGTCACTCCATCTGGAAGTGCGATACTCACCCGCCGCGCTGAAAGCCTAATCACGCGCTCACCTTCCTGATGATCACGCAAATCTACAGTAGCAACCAGGTCGGGTAATTTGAGATTGTCCAGCTTGCTCTTCCTGCCCGTGAGCAATACCTGAACCGTCCTGGGTGGGTCGTTGCCGATGTCGAGATCCGACGGTCGCAGGAAGTTCAATTGCACCTCGGCGCGCATTGTAATCGGATTGTTTTCAGTCGAGACGGCTACCCATATGAATAGGGTTATTCCTAATGCCAGGAGTTTGAGGCCTATGTCCTCGACAAAGATTTTGCTCAGCCAACGTGCAACCACACTCGGGGGTGCAGGTTCGTCGACTGCTGCAGGCTCATCTATATCCTGAAAAGGCATATTGGTTTGGATGGGTTAACTGGAGAACTTCGACAATCAGATAGACACAACTTCCTCAGCCTCGGCTTCGGTTTCCTTGATCTTTCTGCGATCTTTGCCGGGCTCACGTTTGGGTTCAAGAGCCTGAAAGATCGCTGCTCGCAATCGTGGAGCATCCAGACCGCGCTTAATCTGACCACGCTGCACGAAAGAAATTAGTCCAGTCTCTTCCGAGACAACTACGGCAACTGCGTCGGTATCTTCTGTAACACCGATCGCTGCGCGATGACGGGTGCCAAGTTCTCTGGACAGCAATGGATTAAGCGTCAGCGGCAGAAAACAAGAGGCCGCCGCAACTCTGTGACGCCGCACCACCACCGCTCCGTCGTGAAGCGGAGTAGCAGGATTGAAGATGCTGACGAGGAGATCGTAACTAAGCTCTGCATCCAGCTTCACACCGCCCTCCGAGACATTCTTCAAGCCGATATTGCGCTCGATCACGATCAACGCACCCGTCTTGGTCGAGGCGAGCGTGGTCGCAGCAAGAACGATTTCGTCGTATGCCCCTTCACCGAATTGGCCGCGATCGGGTCGGCTAAAAGGCATCCGGACACGGTTCCCTACAGTTGTCAGGGCTTGTCGGATTTCGGCCTGAAATAGAACGATGATCGCGACGCCGATGTAAACCAGACTGTTTCCCAAAACGAATTCGAGAGTGGCAAGGTCTTGTCGAGCTGCGATCCAGTTCAGGAGGGCCAGGGCGCCGATTGCGGCGGCCATGGGCGCGGCGCGGGTTCCACGAACCAATTTCAAAACTGCATACACGAGCAGGAAGACCAAAATGATGTCCACGAGATTGCGTGGCTCAGCAAGTCTTCTCAGGTAGTCCGTGTATGGCAGTAGTAGCAGCATTTCTTGACTTGAGTCTGGTGCTTACGAATTTCCGACTTGGAGGCGGCAATTTAGTTTTCCTTAAACCGTAGCCAAACATCGCTTTTACGCCGTGACTAGCACCGACAAAACTTGGTGTCTGGAAGAAAGGACAATTCGGATTATCCCGAAAAAGATATGTTGTGGCAATGATCAGTTGAACTACCGGAGTTGGAGACTCAGCGGAGCACGCTCCAGATCAGATTGGCGAGCTGACTGGCCAGTCTTGAAAAGCGCTTCGCGACAAGCGCTTAACCGCGTTTTGAATCCACATGCGTTCGTTAAATGCGCCCGTCAAAAATGGTGAGGGGGTGAGAGAGCAGAAGCGTCACTCAACGCCGCTTGATTTTACCGCGCTGCAGGAAGCCAATCAGATCGCCACTGTCATTTACAACCGCCAGTGAGCCGATCCCATTTCTGTTCATTAACTCTTTTGCGTATTCGAGTGTTGCGGAAGGGGCGACAAAAAAACGGGGACCGATAGGGCGCATGACTTCGCGGGCACGTGTATCTCGCCATAGCTCTCTTGGCAGTCCCTTCAGATCTTCCAAAGCGACGATGCCATGAAGCCGCCTGTTGAGCGCCACGGGAAAGCTCGTCTGATGATGCAGCGGTAAGATCTCATCGACTAGTTTGCTGACAGTCCATTCAGGTTCGATGGCGATAGGTATCGACATTGTCTCACCGACCGTTAACACGCGTGCAGCATGCGCACTTTTTACCAGTCGAGCCGCAGGATCAAGTAAGAAGAGTCCCACCAGTATCGACCAACCGCCCATAAAGTAAGGCTGAGAGGCGCGCCAGTTTGGCGCAATCATGATGTAGACGCCAAACAGAATCAGCATGGCGCCGATGAGAATTCCGCAGATCCCAGCCATGCGAGTAGCATCAGAGATACTTCCGGAGCGGTGCCAAATAAACGCCCGCAACACGCGTCCACCATCAAGTGGATAACCTGGAAGTAGATTGAATACAGCTAAAAGTAGATTTCCCCAGGCGATCAGATAAAACACGATAACAGCTGAATTGTAATTCCCCAGCGCCGAAATCTTTGCGCCTGCGAACGCAAGTACGGCGAAAAGAAAACTTGCTGCTGGTCCAGCCATCGCGATGCGCAACTCTGCTCGGGGATTCTGAGGTTGATTCCTAAGGCGAGCCAGACCGCCAAATGGGTGCAAAATGATCTCTTCGGTTTCGATACCCTCCGCTCGCGCCATCAAAGCGTGAGAAAGTTCATGGCCAAAGACAGACAGAAAGAGACCTGCCGTGGTGAGCAGACCCAGCAGCCAGGCACCAGCCTGATCCATGGGTCGCAGGGTTACATTTGTAAGTTGAATCGTATGAGTGTGAAGATTAGTGGCAATCAGCCAAACACTTAGTCCCACTACCACGAACCAGCGGAAATCGATGCGGACCGGAATTCCGTAGACGCGAGCAACCGTGATCTGTCTTCGGTAAAGGTCGCGTAACTTCATGACATTCCTTACTTCTTTGCTTTGCTCCCTAGCTTTCGAACGCGACATCGTCCGTGTCGATTAGAGGGTGGGCGTCTGTGCGAGCGACACGTCGCAATAACAGCGGCTCATCAAACATCTGCGACAAGCCGCGGACGATGGCAAAACGAGGATCAGCCGCGACTTTAACCGAGAGATTGAGCTCTTTCTGAAGGTACTTATCCATGCCTTCCAGCAATGCTCCACCGCCGGTGAGAATCACTCCCCGGTCGTAAATGTCGCCTGCAACTTCGGGCGCTAGTTCCGAAAGGGTTTCGCGCACTTCGTCGGCGATGCGCCGGATGACCGGCAAAGTCACCGAGTAAACTTCCGCGGCCGTAACGTCGCCTGCATCCGGACTACCGGTTTGGACATCTCGGCCTCGGACATTGATCGTTTGTTGCGGATTCGCGGGTTCGATTGCAGAGCTCAGCTCAAGCTTGAGCCGTTCCGCAGTTTGTGCGCCGATTGTAAGTCCACGATGACGTCGTAGGCGATCCATGATTGCCGCATCAATATCAGAACTTCCAACGCGTTCAGCGCGGGAAGCGATAATGGAGCCATTCACGATGGCTGCTACGTTAGTGGTTCCCCCTCCTATATCCACGACGGCAGACGCGTGCAGATCATCAATCGGAACGCCAGCGCCGATGGCGGCTGCCAGTCCCTCTTCAACCATGTACACACGACCGATGTGTGCTTCTTCGGCAGCGCTCAACAGAGCGCGCTGTTCCACTTGAGTTACTCCTGACAATACGCTCATGACCGCGCGGCGGCTGAAATGAGAGATGCCGCTGCGGGCCTCTCGCACGAAATTGTCCAGCATTGCGCGCGTGCGCTCGAAATCGGCGACCACGCCGTCAACGAGTGGTGCAATGACGGCAACATCACGGGCTTCGCGTCCTTGCATTTTGCGAGCTTCGTTGCCTACCGCAATAACTTCTCCGGTCATCCGGTTGACTGCGACTACTGAGGGCTCGTCAATGACAACGCCTCGTCCGCGTACCGCGATGATGGTCCCAGCCGATCCCATGTCAATGGCCATGGAATCGGAAACCAGGTCACGCAGCGCGCTGATACCAAGAAACGCGCTTGTCTTACTCATGAACGACATAAGGGAAAATAGTTGATGACTGAAACGGTTTACGGTTTGTCCCTTGGTTTCACCATCATTCGATGCCTTTGGCGACAATGCCAGCGGCTTATAACGGCTGATTACATTGCTCCGCTTGAGCGCTGCCAATCGACCTCCCACAGCACAACCGGTTGTTCACGATTCTTTACGTTGATTGGGTCACGCGGTCTCAGTTTGTATCGGCTGTGCGCCGCCTTCGCGGTGCCATCGCTGACAAGGATCTCGCCACCGCGCGCATTTGATTCCAATCTTGACGCCGTGTTCACTGTGTCGCCGATCGCTGTGTATTCTGATCGTCTTTCCGAGCCGATATATCCGACGGTTGCCTCGCCGGTGTGCAAGCCGATACCTACACCAAGTTCAGGGAAGCCCTCTGCGATCAACTCCTGATTGATTCCTAGGATTCGGCGCTGCATCGCCACTGCCGCGTTGATCGCATTGCTCGCATCTTCCGGAGTTGAGGTAGGGGCACCGAAGAGCGCCATCAGTCCATCACCGAGATACTTATCAAGCGTGCCGCCGTGCGCAAAAATGATGTCAGTCATCGCCGAAAAATACTTGTTCAGGAGACCGACGATCTTTTCTGGTGGTGCATGTTCTGAGATTCGAGTGAAGCCGCGGATGTCGGCAAACAGAACAGTGATGGTCTGATTCCCCCCTCCGAGCTTGAACGACTCAGGGTTCTCGAGCATCTGCTTTACAACATATTCCGGAAGGAACCGGCTGTAGTTGGCTCGCGCTACTTCCTCACGCGCCAGACGCTCGTGTGCCCGTGCGTTCTCAACGGCGATCGCGGTTTGCGCTGCGACGGCACTAATCAGTTCGAGATCATCCGGCTTAAAAGCCGCGAACGGATCGAGCCGGTCGGCATAGATGGCGCCGTGGACGCGCGATTCCCCAATCAGAGGGGCGCAGATCGTGGAACGAACGCCTTGAGATACGATGGAGTCAACGCCGGCGAACTGCTCATCCGAAGCTGCGTCCTGCGAAAGCAGCGCGACGCGATCCTTCATTACCTTTCTGGTAATTGTCCTGCCGATAGTCAGCTTGCGTGCGTGGTCGTTGAGCTTCTGATCACGTGCCTGGGTTGCGATCGGATTCAAGATTACATCCTCAAGATTTCCAGTACCGCTACCTTCGTCGAGCAGGGCCACTACCCGGTCGGCCGGAGTCGAACGAAAAATGATGTCGGTCGCCTTGGCGAAGATCGTCTCGAGATCAAAGACGGACCCGAGCGTTTTGCTCATTTCGTAAAGGGCCGTCAGGATGTTCGCCTTCCTTTGAAGAGCTTCGAGTACCTTGTCACGCGATGGCGAGGCAGCGACTTCCTCAGGTTTGGATTGCAAAACCGAATTCATGACGTCGTTGGCGGAGATCAGCAGTTGAGTATGGCCCAGCGGTCTATCGTCATAACGCACTTCGGTCGTGCGTTCCTCAGCCGCCTGTTCAAAACGTAGAGTGCTCGCTCCGATCGTTACCCGATCGCCGTTCTTCAGAACATGTTCGTAGTGGGGTTCGCCATTAATGAAAACCTTGTTCGCGCTGCGGCGAAGCTGCCCGTTAACAACCGCTCCGTCGATAATCGCGAAAGTCCCGTCGCCCCCAGACTTAATATGGGCGTGATAGCGCGAGGCGCGCGGATCGTCGATGACGACGGTGTTGTCAGGAGCTCGACCGATGGTACAGGAGCCTTCGGCAAGCAAGTTGAACTGCCACTGGCGACCACTTGCGTCCGTAATTCTGAGATGTGCCATAAAAATTGAAACGAGTTCGCGAGTCGCGCGTGCTTTAAGGATTAACGACGAACCAGATCATGGGATTAAACTCTACAGGTGATCCGCGTGCGATCCTAGCAGGGGCAAGATTAGCTTACAACTAAATCCAAAGCGCCGATATTAGGAGCGGCAATTTGCAAGACAACCCGAAGTTAAATCGTTATTATCGGCTCAATTCTCAATAAGCGACTGGAACAAGTTGCCCAGGACCCTCAAGAGCATGCCTAGTGCCTTTGCTAACAGACCCTTAAAGACTGCTGCTATTGATATTGATGGCAATTGGCTGTCCCGCAACCTTTCAAACGAAGAACGCCAAAACTACTAATGGCAGCGTGTCAGGTCACGTCGCGATCCGTGGAAAGAGCGCGGCCGGAATGGTGATAGCACTGCGCGCCAGTGGCTTTAACCCGCAACCGTCACCTTTATACAATGCCACGACTGATCAGGACGGGAACTATCGCATCACTGATGTGCCACCGGGCAGTTATCAGATCGCACCCATAGCACCAGCTTATGTGATCAGTGGCAATCCGAAAGTCGTGATCATAGGCGAAGGCGAAGCGGTTGAAGATTTCGATTTTGCGTTAGTGCGCGGCGGCATGGTAACCGGCCGAGTAACTGACGCGGATGCAGATCACCGGTGTAAAGATTGCCGTGATTTACGGTAGCGCTGTCGTGCGCGGAGTGATCAAAGCTGAAAATGGAACACTGCCACCGGAAACTCGGTTTCAAGTGCAGGTTAATAACAACGCAGGCGAACTCCCCATGATGTTTCGCCCGATAGTAGTCGACACCCGGGGACGATTCCTCATTGAGAGCCTGCCGGTCGGGACGCATGAGTTGGTGGTGGTCCCAATTGTACCGGGAGCAACGGCACCGCCGCGCAGGGTTCAACAACAAATCACTGTCACCGAGGGTGAAAACGACGTCACGATTGTGATCGATCTTGAATCCCCGGAAAACCCCACACGTCCGTAGTTATGGCTATTTACTCTCTCTCTAAATGAAAATCTGGAACCTCAGTGTCGGCGGCTTGCTCGTTTTCACAGCGAGTGCGCTGGCCCAAACGCCCGGTGAAGAGAACGTTTCAGACACTACAACGACAGGTTTAATTTCGGGCCGTGTAATTAGCGATTCCGGAGCGCCAATTCCAAACGCCGCGGTGTTCTTGAGAGGTGTCAATTCCACACCGACGTTCGTTGTTCGCCGCACCTTGACTGACCGCGAAGGCGCCTTCCGCATTGAGGGACTGGAACGAGCGCTATACATAGTGACGGTCTCGGCGCCGTCATACGCACAGCCCCTTCGTGAACCGAATGCGTTGCCGAATTACTACCGTGTTGGAGACTCGATCACGTTCACTTTAATCAGGGGTGGCGTGATCACCGGCACAGTTACGACGGGCTCCGGAGAACCGGCCGTTGGTTTGAATGTGAGGGCAGTAATGGTTCGCGACGCAACTGGAGTTGCTCCCAGAACCGTAGCTGCGCAGTTCGGAGAACGCTTCACCGATGATCGTGGAGTCTATCGAATCTACGGACTTCGGACCGGGGCATATTTGGTTTATGCAGGTGGACGGGGCACCTATAATTTCTCGCCGACTGCATTTGATAATGACTCTCCGACCTACGCACCTTCCGCAACGCGGGACACTGCTGCGGAAGTAGAGGTCACGGCCGCAACAGAGTCTCATGGCGTCGACATTCGATACCGTGGTGAACCTGGTAGGCCGATTAGTGGCTCAGTGACGCGGCTGCCTACTCACCTCCAATTTGTGAACAACAGCGTGACCCTGCGCCGCCTCCGTGGTGGCGTGGCGGAGTTTGCAAGTTTTACTTTTGCGAATTCGGGTTCACAGGGATTCAGTTTTTACGGGGTGCCGGATGGTGAATATGAGTTGGACGTCCAGGCACCGGTCTCATCAACCGAGGCTGCTCTGTCCGATCCGTTGCGAGTGAGTGTGAAAGGCGCAGACGTTTCAGGCATTGTACTAACGCCTAAACTTCTCTCAACTGTCGGAGGACGTGTCGTGCTTGAGGCGTCAACCTCGCCCCAATGCCAGAACAAACGCCGGCCGGCTTTCGAGGAGACCGTGGTGAACCTTCAGCGTAGTCAGGAAGTGGATCCGAAAGAGAGGAGATTCTCTACGGCGTTCGCAGGAACCCAGGCATCACCTGACAAAGCCGGAGAATTTCTGTTACGAAATATTGGTTCCGGGCGCTACAACCTCAGCACCAGGTTCTTTGCAAGGTACTGGTTCCTGCGTAGCATTGCAGTCCACCTGCCTGGGGCGCCAAAGGGGATTCAACCGATTGACTTGGCGCGCGCAGGCTTGTTCGTCAGGAGCGCAGAGCGATTGACAAACCTGGTTATTACGCTTGCAGAAGGCGCCGGATCTGTTCGGGGTAAGATCAAGGTTGAGGAAGGGAATCCGGCCTAACTGTGTTTCTTACTCCCGCAGAACGTGAAGCTGAGCTTTCAGCTTTCGAATCTCGCGCCGGGAACCTACTGGGCCATCGCACGTGTCACCCCCGCTGACGATTCATTGAATGCACGCAGTCTCGCAGGTCCGAATCAGGGCGAGAAACGTTTGAAACTGCGGCGAGAAGCAGAAGCGGGTAAATCAAGCGTTGAACTAAAACCGTGTCAGAACCTCGTCGACTTTCAACTTCCACTTGGTCGTCCTTAACGCTCTGTTGCTGTTTGCCCCACTTTTCACGAAATCTTGAGAAGTGTAAGACTTGACGCTCAACAAGCGCGCGCGCTAGACTCGCCTCACTTGCCAACATTTGAAACCCGGCGCTCACTGCGTCGCTCAAAGGGTTTCCCCCAGACCCCGGCGTGCGGCCGAGTCTGATTTTTGAATCGATGGAGGTGCTGTGGTGGGCTTTAAAGTCGGCCAGAAAGTCGTTTACCCCAATCACGGGATCGGGACCATCGAGCAAGTCGAACAGAAACAGATTGGCACAACCTTACTCCCTTTCTATACTCTTCGGCTCGCTGCGAATAACTCTCTTGTCCTGGTTCCGGTGTCAAATGCTTCGGAAGTTGGCCTGCGTCTCCCAATTTCTTCAGGTGAATGCGAAATGCTCCTCAAGGCTCTCGCTGATGATTTCACATCGCCTGCTAATGATTGGAAGGATCGCTTCAAGGAGTTCTCAGAAAAGATGCGCACCGGCGACATCTTTGAAGTGGCCGATGTGCTCAAACACTTGACCTACTTGAGCCATATGAAGCCACTCTCCTTCCGCGAACAACGCATGCTCGAGCGCGCTCGTTATCTCGTTGTTTCAGAGTTGGCGGCGGTATGCCGACAGCCCGAATGCAGCGTTGAGCCGCGCGTTGAACAGGCCCTTGCCCGTGCGTGTACCAAGCACGATCGTCGCCCTGTAAGAGTCAGAGCGGCGGCGGCAGTGGCCGGTCACTAGATCAACCTTTACCAATAAAACCATAGTTAGTCTCAGGTTTTGATGAATAAGTCGTAACCTCGGCTTTCGTGTGTCGATGGCGCGCGAAGCCCAAGCTGAGAATATCTTTCTGATCGCGGCCTCGCGGTAGATTTCGATTCTCTTTCCGCGATGGTAGAGTTGCGCTAACACGATACGTCTACTACTGCATAGGATTCAAACACGATGAGTTGGATTGATGATGTCCAGGCGCGGGAAATTCTGGATTCACGAGGGAACCCAACGGTTGAGGCGGAGGTGACTTTGATTGGTGGTGAAGTCGGGCGTGCGTCGGTCCCATCGGGTGCCTCCACCGGCGAGCACGAAGCAGTTGAACTCCGCGACAATGATAAGAAGCGGTTCGGCGGCAAGGGTGTGTTAAAAGCTGTTCGCAATGTTAACGACGTAATCGCGCCTGCTGTCGAAGGCTTCGATGCCCTCGATCAAGCGGAGCTCGATCAAGCGCTGATTGCTCTTGACGGCACAACGCACAAGTCGAAACTCGGGGCAAACGCTTTACTCGCCGTATCACTGGCAACAGCGCGCGCAGCAGCCGCCTACCTGGAAGTTCCGCTGTACAAATATCTTGGTGGTCCAAACGCGCGAACACTGCCGGTGCCGATGATGAACATCATCAACGGAGGGGCGCACGCTGATAACAACGTCGACTTTCAGGAGTTCATGATCGTTCCGGTGGGCGCTGGCACATTCCGCGAATCACTTCGCATCGGTACCGAAGTCTTTCATACGCTTAAAGCCGTATTGAAGAAGAAAGGCTACGCAACCAGCGTCGGCGATGAAGGTGGCTTCGCACCGAACCTGCGATCAAATGAAGAGGCCATCGAGACGATTCTGGAGGCAATAACTCAAGCCGGATACTCAACAGAAACTGATTGTCTATTGGCGCTCGATCCGGCAGCCAGTGAATTTTTTGACGGGAAGTCCTACGTTTTTAAGAAAAGCGACAAACGGAACCTCACGAGTGCGCAGATGGTGGCATTCTGGAAAGCCTGGGCTGATCAATACCCGATTATCTCAATCGAGGACGGTATGGCCGAGAATGACTGGAAGGGCTGGAAACTACTCACCGATGAACTAGGGAGCCGAGTTCAACTAGTAGGCGACGATCTGTTTGTTACCAACACGGCCTTTTTGCGCAAGGGGATTGAACTTGGTGTGGCTAACTCGATTCTCATAAAGGTGAACCAGATTGGCACTTTGACTGAGACGCTTGAATGCATTGAGTTAGCTCGTACTCATCGACGCACGGTCGTTGTGTCCCATCGCTCGGGCGAGACTGAAGACCCGTTCATTGCTGACCTTGCTGTTGCGACAAACGCTGGACAGATCAAAACGGGTTCTTTGTCGCGGACGGATCGTATCGCGAAATACAACCAGTTGTTACGGATCGAGGAAGACCTGCGCGGCGCCGCTCGCTTTCCTGGTCGTAATGCTTTTTATCAACTGGAGCTTCCGAAACAGCCAGTCATCAGTAAACGGAAAGCTCGGGTAGCCAGAGGTTAAATCGTTCAAAGTGAATAACAGTAGCGAGCGCGCAGTTCAGGAATGGCGTCGCGGCGGGTTCTTGATTAGCACTGACCGTACCAGGTTGGATCTGGAGTTGGTGCACAGCTTTCTTTCCAAAAAATCATATTGGGCTCAGGGAAGGACGCTCGACGCGATCAAGCGCTCGCTCGAGAACTCGCTGAGCTTCGGGGTTTTTGAAAACGGCGAGCAAGTCGGCTTTGCCAGGATCGTCACTGACTATGCCACGTTTGCCTGGGTCGCTGACGTGTTTATCGTGGAAGCAGCGCGGGCTTGGATTGTCGAAGTGGTTGATGGAGGTAGTTGTTACTCATCCAGACTTGCAAGGCTTTCGCCGCTGGGTTCTCGCTACCAAAGATGCGCACGACCTTTATCGCCGTTTTGGCTTTCATGAGCTGAAGCGACCCGAACGCTGGATGGAACGTCCCGATCCGAACATGCACGAGTCACCCGACTACTGGAAGGAAACTAGCGTAGGTTTAAGAAAAACTAGCGCAGGTTTTTAAGAGGAGCAGCTTGCCGCAATTAAAGGGACCAATTGCATTGATCATTATTGATGGCTGGGGGTATTCGCCTGTCCGCGAAGGCAATGCGATCGCTTTGGCCGAAACACCATATTACGACGAGATTTGCGAGAACTATCCGCAGACGCTGCTCGAAGCATCGGGAACCCGAGTGGGCCTGCCAGCCGGGGTGATGGGTAACTCTGAAGTGGGCCATCTCAATATGGGAGCAGGCCGAGTGATTCGGATGGACGTTTCCAGAATAGATTATGAGATCGAAACCGGAACGTTCTTCGAAAATAGCGTGCTGACCGAAGCGATGGACTGCGCCAAACGGAACGGAAAAGCACTCCATCTGATGGGCTTGCTCTCAGACGGCCAGGTTCATTCCTCTCAAGAGCACTTGTATGCGCTGCTGCGCATGGCGTCGCAGCGAAATGTTGAGAAGGTCTTCGTTCATTGTTTCCTTGACGGCCGCGACACGCCGCCAAGTTCTGCGGTGGATTATGTTCAGGCACTACAAAACAGGATTGCTCAGACTGGAGTCGGCGAAATTGCGACGATGATCGGGCGTTATTACGCGATGGATCGCGATAAGCGCTGGGAAAGGACGCAACGCGCATACAATCTCCTGGTCCACGCTGAGGGAACTCGGGCCGCGGATCCGGTAGCCGCGATTCAAGAGTCTTACGGACGCAACCTCACCGATGAATTTATTGAACCGATCGTCTTGATTCAAGCAAGCGGCCATCCGGTCGCCACGATGCAGAAGGATGATTCTGTCGTCTTCTTTAACTTTCGGCCGGATCGAGCGCGCCAGATTACTCGCGCCCTTGCAGTCGATGGGTTTTGCGAGTTTCCCGTGCCCGACCGGCCAAAAAACCATTATGTTTGCTTTACGCGTTACGATCAGACCTTCGCCCTACCGGTAGCTTTTCATCCGCTAACGCACCAGAACGTTCTGGCAGAAGTTTGGGCCGCCGCCGGTGTGCGGAATTTTCGTCTTGCTGAAACCGAGAAGTATGCGCATGTCACCTATTTTTTCAATGGCGGCGTTGAACGAGAATACGCCTGCGAGCGGAGGCTGCTCGTGCCGTCGCCAAAGATCGCTACCTACGATCTTGAGCCGGCGATGTCCGCCTTCAAAGTCACAGACAGAGTGCTGCGCGCGGTGGACGAGGGCGAGACTGATGTATTCATCGTCAACTTTGCCAGTCCGGATATGGTTGGACATACGGGCAAACTCGACAAGACTATCGAGGCCTGCCAGTACGTTGACACCTGCCTCGGTTGGATCACGAAAAGCATTAGGAAGGCTCGGGGTATCACGCTGATTACGGCCGATCATGGGAATGCGGAACAGATGGCGGACCCCAGAACCGGCCAACCCCATACGGCACACACCACCAATCCGGTTCCATTTCACCTGATAGACGAGGCCTCGCGTGGGATGAAACTACGTGAGGGAGGAGCTCTCGAAGACGTCGCGCCTACAATTCTGAAAATGTTAGGAATGGATCAGCCGGCCGACATGACAGGTCGCGATCTGCGAGACCAGTAGTTTTTGATGAGCCAGGTCAATCCAACTTTCAATCCCAGCAATATTCTGATCATCGACTTTGGCCAGCTGGGTGATGTTGTACTCAGCCTGCCTGCCTTGCGCGCCGCACGCAAGCGGTTTCCAAGTTCAAAACTGACGGTGGCTGTCGGCAAACCGGGTGCTGAGATAGTCATACTTGCAAACGTAGCGGATGAAGTGTTGCCGGTCGATCGAGTAGCCTTGCGAGACGGCGCGAAAGTCGTCTCACTGATCAAGTTGTTTAAGCTTGTGAGGCAGGTGCGACGCGCTAACTACGATTTCGTGATCGACCTTCACAGCCTTTCGGAAACCAATCTGCTCGGTTTTCTTTCCGGCGCGCCCAAGCGACTCTTTTCGCGCCGGCCACCGCGCTCCTGGGACTTTCTCGCTAACTTTGAACCTCGGCCACCAGTTGAAGACGATCATCGCAAACGACATCTTATCGATCGCTATCTGGATGTCCTTGTGCCGTTGGGGGTTAAAGCGACTGAGCGCGAGCCTCGCATCACGAGTAGATCGAGAGACGACGCGTTCGTTGCATCGCTGTTGACGAAGTCAAGGGCAGATACGGGGTCTCCCCTCGTGGGACTCTTTCCGGGTGCCGGTCACCCGACGAGACGCTGGCCGCTCGAGAAGTTTGCTGAGTTAGCTGAATTCTTGATTCGAAATGACGGAGTCAGGGTCGTCTTGTTTCTTGGTCCCGAAGAAGCCTCACTCGCTAAAGACTTGAAGAAGATGTTTCCTCCCGGAACTGTCATTCTGGACAAACTCACAATTCCGCAACTCGCTGCGGGATTGGCGAGACTTGCAGTATTCGTGTCGAACGATACGGGACCAATGCATATTGCTGCCGCAGTAGGGACGCCAGTCGTTGTGCTGCTGCAAAAGCGGGCCCCCAGCTCCTACCTGCCAGTTGGCAACAGGCACAGGTTCGTTTCGAAGATCGCCATCGAAGACATTTCGGTGGAAGAAGTTTACGTAGCCGCACGGGCGGTCTTTGCCACGGATCGGTCGACTTCGCTCTTTGCAGGATAGGGTCCAACTTTGGGCTTCTCGCCATGTTTCCAGCAGCAAAGCCAAGCTTCTCAAACCCTCACACTCTTTTCACTGAGCAAAACCTCAAAAATGCAACTAGACAAACACGGTTTAACTCGCTAGTATTGCCGTGCCGCTCTTGCGGCTAAATGATCTTGCCAGCTGGCCAGCCGGCACTGGCTGTCCAAATCCCGCCTTGTCCCCGTCAGGACCTCATTTCCGGAGCACCCAAAATGTTGCATCGAACTCGCGTCCTTTTAAGCTTTCTCGCCCTTTTTTCTATGGCCGCTACGGTTAGCGCTCAGGCTCTTACAGCCAAAAACAGCGCTCCCGAACCGCAGCCTCCCAACTCAGCGTCCGAAACGGATCGCGTCAGGGACGGACTGGTGGGTCCGGTGCGCCGGGTGAGAACTGAGATTGTGAAGTTATCCAGTGAAAGTGGACGCGTGCTGGAAGGCAAGCGCGCTCTGCTGGAAGTCGTTTCCTATGACATCAAGGGTAGGAAGATTGAGAACCAGTATTTTCCTGTAGAAGGCGCCACGCTCACCGGCAAAGAAGTTTATAAGTACGACGAAAAGGGGAACATCAGCGAGATGACGATGGTCAACGAGGATGGTTCCCTGCTGAGCAAAGAGGTCTACAAATACGAGTTCGACTTTGCCGGCAATTGGAACAAGATGACCACGTCGGTAGCTATGGTCGAGACGGGAAAAGTCGTCTTTGAACCCACCGAGGTCACTTACAGATCCATCATGTATTACCTCGATGAGAAAATGTCGAAGATGGTTCAACCCATGCCGCAGCTTGCCGTGCAACCCGCCGCCATAAAACCTGACGCAGAAACTGGAGCCTCAAATCCTCAACCGAAAGTAGCCGTTGACAATAAGAAGACCGCGGCTAACCTTCCAGCCTCAATCGATCGAGTAACCCAGTTGCATTCCGCCGATGTGCGCGCTGCCGGGAATACTGATACGAAACCGCAAGTCGTGTTGGATTCGGAGCCACCACCGCAAGCCCCAGCTCCGCGAATGATTCTGAAGCCGGTCTCCGGGGGCGTACTCAACGGCTCCGCGCTTAATTTGCCTTCTCCACAGTATCCCGATGCTGCACGGAGAATGAGGGTATCAGGAACGGTGGTGGTTGAAGTTGTAATCGACGAGTACGGCAAAGTTATTTCCGCCCGTGCATCCTCCGGTCCTTTTGGTCTTCGCGAGGCAGCAGTTCAGGCTGCCGAAAGAGCAAGATTCTCTCCAACGAAACTTTCAGGTCAGCCGGTCAAAGTATCCGGCGTGATCAACTATAAGTTTTCGCTCGCAGCGTAAACTCTTCTCTCTGGCGACCAGCGAAACCTGGTCGTCAGCCGCATGATCCCCCGCTACTTCTCTCTTCCCGCTAGGAGCTTCAACAAATGGCATTAACCGGACACCTAAGCGATCTCTCACTCTCCGAGTTGATTGAGTTCTTCTGCAATCAGCGCAAAACAGGACGCCTTAAAGTGCTCTATCCGCAGGGGCCTGGTTGTTTTTATCTGCAGGCCGGCTCAGTCGTAGATGCGCGAATCGGTGTGCTGCGTGGTATCGATGCCGTCTATTACGCTTTGACTCTTCCGAATGCCAAGTTTGAGTTCAATGGATCAGATGAAGCGACCGAGCGGACTATTAATCAACCGTGGACACAGGTTGTGCTTGAGGGCCTGCGTCGCCTGGATGAGGGACTTGTACCTACTGAAGCCTTTACCGAAGGCTATGTGTCGGATGAACCTGGGGAAACTGGTAAGGAGAAGGATTTCGATCCCGAAAGTTCTGAGTCTCGCGCTCCCGCTTTTATGTCATTTCTGCAGAATGAATCGATCAGCCAACGAAAGCCTTTCATTCTGGGCGCTGTGGCGATAGCGATACTGGGGAGCGTTGCAGTGGTTGGGGTTCCGGCGGGTTGGTACAAGAGTTCGAAACCTACCGTAGCCGTCAGTGAACCGGCAGTCGCATCGGAAGCACAATCCGTCCCGGTGAACCCTGACGCGGCAGGAGCGCCGAACCCCGAGGCAGACTCGCAAGCGACTGAAGCAGCCGCTTTAGCTGCGAGACGACAGGCAGATAGAGAGAGGGCCAGAGCGCGCGAAGAGAAGTCCGGATCGACTATCAAGCCATCGTCGAGCACTGGCCCAGCGCCAGCTTCTCCACAGGATTCTGTCAAGGCTGGGCCAAGGAAAGTGGTGGTGACAGTCATGTATGATGAATCGGGACGTGTGGTTCAAGCTTCAGGGGCTGACCCTACAGCTATTCGTATCGCGCGCCAGAAGAGATTTCCTGCAGGTAAAGCTGGATCCGCAACCGTGACGATCCCAATTAATTAAGCAAACAGCGAACATTAACAGTCTGAAAGAGCCGTTTGACGTCTTGAACCTCAATTCTGAGATCTCATCCTGGTTCGCGAATTCCTACCACCCCCAACATCAAAAGCAATGCGCGTTTGAGTCCGAGATCGCGATCATGCGGGTCGTACCATTCGGCCAGTGTGTGAGAGTTTCCGGACGCGCCGCCAGCTCCCAGTGTTATTGCGGGAATACCGAGCGAAACAGGAATGTTCGAGTCAGTCGAAGCGTGATCAAGCTGAGGGAAGAAGCCAAGTGCCCTGGTGGCTTCCGAGGCGAGTTCGACGAGCTGATTAGCGGCAGACGTCTCGCCACTTGGCCGGTCTCCTATGAGTTTGACCTCCAACTGCAATGGCTGCTTGCCCTTTTGTCGTAAAGCATTCTCCTCCTCCGTTGCTTCGCGTACCGCTCTCCGGAGAAACGCATCAAGCCGAACCAGCTCATCCTGCGCAGCCGAACGCAGATCGACATCCATAGATGCTTCGGTAGGAATAGAGTTCACGCTAACACCACCTTCAATTCGTCCTACGTTGAATGTGGTCCTCGGCTCATCAGGCGCTGGATAGGAAGCGAGTTTCGCTACCGCGCGTCCGAGTGCATGAACTGGATTGGCCGCGCCAAAGTCAGCCCAGGAATGCCCACCGCTTCCCTTCAGAAGTACGCGATAGCGTCGCGAACCGAGCGCGCCATTTGTGATTCTTTCAACGCCCGAACCATCGAGACTGATAAAAGCATCGATGCGATTGGCCCATGGCCCGGTCTTAAACAGGTGCCTCACGCCACGCAAATTGCCTTCACCTTCTTCTCCCACAGTGCCGACGAACAGCAGCGAGCCTTCCGTTTGTATTGCGGTCTGTTCCAGAGCCGTAGCGAGGGCGACAAGCGCCGCCAGTCCACAGCAGTCGTCGGAGATACCAGGCGCCAGGAGTTTGTTGCCGGCGGTCCTGACTTCGCAATTGGTGCCGGGGGGAAAGACGGTGTCCAGATGGGCGCTTACGACCAGCAATGGCGACTGCGATCGTCCTGGTCGAAGGCTTACGCAGTTTCCTTCATCGTCGATGTGGGTTTCGTTCAGCCCAAGCTGAGTGAAGCGATCGCGTAGATAGAGTGCGCGTTCAGATTCAGCGAATGGCGGTGCCGGGATTGAGCAAATGCGGATCTGCTCGTCGGTAATTTCCGCAGCGTGCTCTTCGAACACACGAAATGCCCGCTGCAGATCGGCAACCTTCAACAACTCTTCGATGGTCTGGGTTGCAGTAGGAATAGCTAGTGGCTGCATAACGCTCTTATTGCGCAGCGGCCTGCGTGAGGATCAAACCAGCAGCATGATCTCTTCTTCGGCTAGCACGGCTGATGACTGTTTCGCACAATCATAAATGCGGGTTACCCGTTCCTCGCTCGCCTCCAGCCCTCTCTTCTCGAGCCAGTAAATCACATTCGACTTGCCGCTCATCGGTCCAACGTCAATCACTTGTTCAAGCCCAAACTGACCGGCCGGAACTCCGGAGTAGATGATGTCGGCAAGATGCCGATCGCCTTTTCGATAGCTCTTAATCACAGCGGCTGCATGCACGCCCGTGGCTGTCCGGAAAGCGTCTTTACCGAACACGGGATAATTGAGGGGAATGGTCCAGCCACACCCGTCAGCGGCTACCTTGCAATACTCGCCAAGCAACGATAAATCGTTATCAATCCACTCCATAAGTTTGAGGTTAACCAGCAACTGATCCATCGGCGTGTTGCCGACACGCTCCCCCATCCCAAGCGCTGAGCCATGCACCTGATCTGCGCCGCCTTCGATCGCCGCGATCGAGTTTATTACTCCCAAGCCGCGATCCTGATGTCCATGCCAGTCAAGTCTGACGCCTCCGCCCTGTTCATCGATAATCTGTTTGACAAATTTCACTACTGCCCGGGCGCCGTCCGGCGTTGCGTGCCCCACAGTGTCGCAGACGCAAACTGCTTTTGCGCCGCAGCGAATAGCAGTGGTGTACAGTGCCTTGATTGTGTCCGGGTTGGCGCGCGTCGTATCTTCGGTGACGTACATCACGGGCATGCCCTGGCTGACAGCGAAGGTAACTGCTTCTTCCGTCATCTGCAGCAAGCGATCAAGTGTCCAGTCTTCGGCAAAAAAGCGAACCTGCGACGAACCGATAAAAGTGCACGCCTCGATTGAGATTCCGACACGCTGAGAGATCTCAACTATGGGAATGATGTCGTTACGATGAGTGCGGGCAGCACAATTCGGTCGGATGTTTAGCTTCTTGTCCGCAATCTCCCAGGCCAGGCGTTCGACCCCGGCAGCGTGTGTGCCACCTGCGCCCGGCAAGCCAATGTCCGCCGTGTCGATGCCGAGCGAATTCATCAGATGGAGGAGTTCGATCTTCTTCTCAATTGGAGGCTCGCGCACCGAAGGCGATTGCAGGCCGTCACGAAGAGTCTCATCGTCAAAACTGATGCGTCGATCCGGGCCGGCAAATGCAGGGTCGATACCATTCCAATCGTAGACCAACTCATCTACTGCCAAAGTATTACCTCCAACGCGCCAATACTCATTCGCTTGCGGTTAACGATTTCGATTACAGCAACGGCACAATTGAATGTCAAGACAGGGTAGATGTCAGATGCGGATGTTAGAAGCTGGTAATTGTCAGTTTGGCAGTTGTCAGTTGTTTACCCAGAGGAAGCTCGTTAGTTCGTTCTGAGTTTGGGTTGCCTGGAGCGGTCGATGCAACTGTCAACTGACCACGGAACAAATTGACCACTAACCAACATCTACCATCCAGCATCTGATCTCCTTCTCTTTTGACGAAACGCTCGCCCGTGTTATAGCCTCTGACGCGTTTCGCCGCTTAATTTCCAGCGCCTTGCAGGGACTTTGAATCAAGCAAAAAACCAATCTCCAAAGACGATTGCGCTCGGTTCGGATCGTGCCGCTAAAATCATGGCGGTCCGAGCCGGCGTGGCGAGAATCGCTGAGATTGATCAGCGCTGGACAGATGCCAATGTCGTCGCCCGCCCCGTGAGTACGAATATTCCCGCAATGCCGCTCAATGATTGGCAACTGATGCAAGGCGCGCGCGAGCGAGCCCTGGCTGTTCGCGACCTGCTTCGCAATCAGCGCCTGGAGGCAGATGTTTATGTCGGACTGGAAGGAGGATTCCATTCCATTTCCATCGCAGGCGAGTGGCATAACTTTCTTCGCGGTTGGGCTTACGCGACCGATGGAACCAAAGGCCACTTTGGTGCTGGCCCTTCGATCAGCGTTCCCGAATCGCTTGCCAGGAAGGTTATCGAAGGGCGGCGAGAACTTGGTTTGGTGATTGACGAGGTCTCCGGAAAGCAGGATGTGCGGAGTCGCCAAGGGGCCTGGGGGGTTCTCTCTCGAGATCTAGTTACCCGCGCTATGAGTTTTGAACTAGCGCTGATCGCAGCGTTCGCCCCGTTCTATAACGAAGAGTTTTATACTTAGTCTCGGATCAAACTCCCTTATTCAAAATGGACGAACTGATTGCGCAAATGAATGAAGAACCCGGATCGCAAATGCACAAGACCGCCGGATGGATTGAAGTGATCGCCGGCTCGATGTTCTCTGGAAAGTCCGAAGAGCTCATTCGTCGTTTGCGGCGCGCAAAGATCGCGCGTCAAAAAGTCCAGGTTTTCAAACCGGAGATCGATTCGCGTTTTTCGAACGATCACATTGTCTCGCACTCCGAGATTCGCCATGAGTCTTCAAACGTTACGTCAGTCACCGATCTGCTCGCCAAACTCGAGCCAGATACCGAAGTCGTTGGCATCGATGAAGGTCAGTTTTTCGACAATGAGTTGGTGGCAGTTGCCACCGAGATGGCGCGTCGAGGCATAAGGGTGATCATTGCCGGTTTGGATCAGGACTACACAGGAAAGCCCTGGGAGCCGATGCCTCAGCTACTTGCGGTTGCCGAATACATCACCAAAACACACGCTATCTGCATGAAGTGTGGCCAACCGGCGAACTACTCACAACGTACATTTGAGTCGGAAGAGCGCGTGGCGGTTGGGGCCGGCGGAATGTACGAAGCGCGCTGTCGAAACTGTTTCGTTCCGCATGCCGACGCTCCAACCGTTCATAGCGATTAAGCGGGTGAGAGTCGAAAAGCAAGAGCGGCGAGGCGCTACTTCTGTGGGAAACATTCAGCGCGTCGCCGCTCTTTGACCCTGCTGGCCGGCGTGGGGTGGGATGAGTTAGCAGAGCAGGGTTCTTAAGGCATTCAGGGTCAGCTTATTTAGAACCATCACCTAAATGGCCGTTCAAATGGTTATGAGTTATTCCTTCGAAACGTTTCAACAACTCCATACCTGATGAATACTGAGTACTGAGTTCCGGTAAAACGCAGGGGGCCATCCAGTGGTAAGAGAGGGTTTGCTAGCGCGTAATGCGAATGGCAAACGTGCGGAGAGGAGCTGAGTCGCCGCTTAGCCTAATGCGGTAATCACCGGTCGGTAAGTTTTCGGCAGGTATATCCAGATCGACTAAGCGGCCGTTAACAGCAGGCCGGGACGATAGTTGATCCCGGACCATCAATATCTTAGCTTCACTGATTAGTTCCGCCTTGTAGGTTAGAGGTTGATCCTCAGTTACTTCGAGCTGGAACTGCACGACACCAGTGTCAGACGGAATCGCAATTCGTCGAGTTTCACCATCGCCTCGGGTAACGCCGGAGCTAAGAGTAACGGCCAGGAGTGACTGCCCCACCTGTGAAGAACGTGAGGGTCGAAACGCCAGCCATGAAATCGTTAACACCGCGACCAGCACTACAGCGGCTGCGGAAAATGCTAAGACACGTTTGTCTGAAGCGGGGAAGAACGACTGATACCATTTCCTTTGATGGTCAACGGCAGGTTTTGAAGACGTAGCGGCCTGCCGCTCTACCGCTGCGGCGAGATATATTTTGAAAGCTCTTGAGAAGCGGAGTTTCTCCCGGCGCTCATCTGTGACCAGGAAATTTGACTGGAAGCCCTTCAGTTCTTCAGTTGCCAGCTTGCCTGCCAAATACTCATCAACCAGATCGTCTTCAGCAATCAATAGCTCCTGATAAAAATCGTCATCACGCAACATTCGCTCTTCCACTTCAGCGAGTTCCTGAACTGGAGTCAGGCCGAGCAAATACCGGCGCAGTGTTTTTTGTTCTGTGATTTCTGTACTCAAGAATCTTGCAACTTCTGTGTAGCGCCCCCCTACACTGAATGATATTTCCACTCAGACTATTTCAGGCAGTCGTCTGCTGAGGCACCCGCGCACACACGCTTCCAGAGAGGCTCTAATGCGAAAAGCCCTTATCCGAAGAGCGTTAGCGGCAATTCCCAAGCGCTCGGCCAAGTGCTTGCGATGATCAATTTTTGCCCTTTTATCCTCCTGGTAATACTCGAGGACGAGTGATTGGTTCTCGGGCGTCAACTCCGCCATGCACTGGTCGAGGCACTCTATTTCCGAATTTGACTCTTCGTTGTTTGGTAAGACCGAGGGAATATCCGGAATAGGCTTTCGCCGTAGGTACTCCAGATGGACTTTGTTTGCGACGCCATAAAAGTAACGAATCTGGTCACCAGTAAATGCGTCTACAATCTCCGGAAGCTTCCTGATGACGCGGTTGATCGTCTCATCGCTCAAATCTTCAGGCTCAAAACAACCACGACAAGTAAAGAGCTTGATAAGCCGACGCCGGATCTCTTCATACTTTTGGCCTGCCAGATCACGGTCAGAATCCAGCCATGCAAGCAGGGCATCAAGAGAATCCCGAGTCAAAAGCCAGTTCTTCTTCATGGGGCTTCAAGGATAGGAGGAAATTAGTCGTCCGCTGCCGAAAAAGTGGCTTTGGCGCGACCGCATTGTACCTAATTAATTCGCCCCCGTCTTTGCCGCAATGCAAAGAATGTTGCTAAGAATAGCGAGCTGATAACGAGACCAATTAACACTCCACCGCTGCCAAATCCCAGCCAGTGATCACCGGATTCAACCCTCTCGCGATCCTGCCCCTGAATAACAAATCCAGACCAGAAATATGGTGCTTGCCAATGCTTTTGCCGGCGCATCGCAAGCTGCGCGTCTCGTAGTGCTGCGGCGGGTGACAAGTGTTTCCTGAACATCGCTGCATAAAAGTGTTTCATCAACTCCGCAGTAGCCTCATCGTCGACTTTCCAAAGCGATGCCACCACCCCTGAGGCCCCGGCGTACATAAATCCGCGCGTCAGCCCAACCAGCCCCTCACCCTTCACGTCTTTGCCAAGCGCACCATTGCACGCGCTCAAGACGACGAGGTCGACGGGCAATTCGAGATTGTAGATGTCGTGCAATCGCAAAAAGCCGTTTTGTGCGCGGCCATGATGGTCCACCATCGATAAGACGATCCCTGAGAACTCGGGATTCTGATCATCAACCACTCCGTGCGTTGCGAAATGAACGAAACGATACTGTCCCAAATTGGCCCTCATGACCGTGGCCCGACTGGCGTCGAAATTAACCGCCTTCAATGCGGAATCCGGCGGCACGACGGTCATGATTGCCTCCGCCTCATCACGTGAGGCCTGCAAGCGCGGGATCTGAACTCCAGCCGCTGACAAACCCACGTCCCTGAAAGTCTGTGCCGCCGGCGTATTCGCGGAAGCGGCCCTCACTCCCTGCGGCGATCCCGTAGTTGTTCTAACCCGAGGATCGTCAGCCTCGAACACGGGGTCGGCAAAGATCGCAATTGTTTTTGCAGCGGAGCGCTGCGGCACCTGCTGGCCCAGTGTGACTGCCAACGTCGACGCAGACGGCTGGTTGACGATTACATGATTCACGACCAGGGGAATGGGCTCGCTTCCGGGTAACTGTTCCAATGATGAAGTCAGCGCCTGGAATGGTATGTACTGCAAAGCCCCATCTGGAACGATCAGCAGACGCTTGCTCTGCAGTTCGTTTGCGACTGGGTCAATGAGCAACCAGGACAATGAGGAGGTCGCATCTTTGAGGTCGGCATTCCGTTTTAATTGTTCGTTTGCGGTAGGTGGGCGCTCAGTGAGCAGCCAGTAAAACCGCCGTGCTGACTCTTCGATTTCTGCCCGGCCTGCTAATTCGAAGCTCGAAATTGCGGTGCGTGTGACAGCCCAGACGTAGCTCTTCTTTTCGCCAAGAACGTACTCCAGCAGTATCGAGTCATCGTCGAGAATCTGTTGTTGGATCTCTTGAAGCTTTAAGGGCTGTGGTTGAGTAAGAGCTGCGTAGCGGGGGCTTGTTTTCTTGAGCTGCACCAGGACATCGTCAAACTCGGCTGTGAGCTGAGTGATCTCTCGACTTACTTTTTCAGCCTCTACGGTATTTCTGGCAGTAATCAGTTGCATGCGCCGTTCGGCTTTAGCATTAAGTGTTTGTTGTAACGATCGTTCGCGTTCAAGTAAGTGGGAATCCGCTCCTTCGCGAATGTTCATCCGCACTTCTCTTAACAACTCCAGCAACGAACGCGCCCGAGCTCGTTCACTTGCTTCAAACGCGACCGTAGCAAAGCCCTCCGCCGGTCGCTGCTGATGCAATCGCATCAGGACCTCAATGTAGAGTTCGTATTGCTCGCGCACGGAAGCAAAATAGGAAGCGCGCAGGTCCTGGCTCCCGACATCGGTTCGCAACGACTCCACTATCTCGAGCGCCGCCTCTGTTTCCGTTCGTGCATTTGCCAGGTTACCTCTACGGAGTTCGAGACGGGCGATGTTGTACAGGCTTGCAGACCGCGCAAAGGGATCTTCGGCTGCGCGACTAAGGGAAACGGCAGCGCGATAACAGTCGAGTGCTTTCTCATCCTGATGCAGCACTTCGTAAACACGGGCAATCAGATTAAGCGTCGTCGCCTCACCTCGCAGATCCTTCTGAGCGTGATAGAACTTACGGGCGACCTGGTAGCTCGCCATGGCTTTGGTGTGATTACCGGCAGAGTCGAAAACTCGCCCGATCTCCTTGAGCTCAACCATTTCCATGCGCTTGTCCGAGACTGACCTGAACATAGCGAGGGCTTGTTGGTGGCTCTCCAATGCCTTTTCATTCTGGCCCATCGCGTGATAGACGCGTCCCATATCTCCCAAGGTACTGGCTTCGCCGTTTGTATAGCGAGCAGCTCTGAAGAGGGGCAACGCGCGATCATAATAAGAAAGAGATCGAACGTTGTTTCCAAACCGATGATAAAGAAAAGCAATGCCGTTGAGTGTCCGCGCCTCTTCAATCGGATCGCCCACCTGCTGAATTAACAGCATCGCGCTTCCGAAGTGATCGAGGGCTTTCTGGCTCTGTCCGGTGCGCGAATAGACGCGGCCCAGAGCAGACAGTGCGAACGCCTGGCCGCGTGGATTTGCAGTGTCCTGCCAGAGGGTCAACGCCTGGGTGTACGAGTCCACCGCCTCGCGTACCTGGCCCAGGTCAGAATGCGTGTAACCTGCATTAAGCAGCACGGATGCCTCTCCCTCGCGGTCAACTCGCTCGCGCCAGATTCTTAATGCCTGATCGTAAAGAACGAGTGACTCTGACAACTCCCCCAGGCCATACGCAACCTCACCAAGACTACTCAACGCCTGCGCCTCACCGCGCCGGTTTTTGCTGCTGCGACTCAGTTTCAATGCTTGTGAGCATAAGGCTTTTGCCTTCAGGGTTTCTCCCAAAATAATGTAAACAAACCCAAGTTTATTTAGAGTCTCACCCGACAGCATGTTGTCACGAAGGTCGTCGCTAATCACGAGCGCCTGCTGGTAAGAGGAGAGTGCCGTTTGATACTCGCCCAGTGGATGATAGATATCTCCGAGCCGGCCAAGCGTGCGAGCCTCTTCGCGCCGATCTCCGGTGGCCTTCAGGTAGATTCTGGACAATTGCAACTTTTCGATGGCCCTGCGGCTCGAATCCGATTTCCATTCCTTCAGCAATGTTTCCGCTTCCGCCGCCAGTCGTTCGGCTGCGAATCTTTGCTGATCGCTCCCGCTGGCCACGCGGATTTGCTCGACGCGCAACTCGTACTTTCCGCTCGGCGGGATAAGGTCGCCTTTTCGGAACTGTAAGCGAAACTGTCCGGTGGTTTCGGCTATCAAAGAAATCCGGATGTGATCGTTTGGGCGGCAATCACGCTCGAGTACCTTCTGCTGAGTTGGATCGAAGAGTGATACCCACACGGGCACGTCGGCGTAAAAAGTCAGTTGCACGACTTGTCCGGCATTGAGAGTCACTTGGTAAGTGTGGACTTCAGAGTTCGAGATTTGACGTGAAGAAGTGCCAAGCGGCAGTTCGACAGGGTGAGGATCGATGGCTTCGTCGCTGGCTGAGGCGAGGGCAGCAATCGAAAGAGATTTTGGCTGAGCCCGATTAGCGTCCAGGGCTGCTAAGAGCAGCACGGCGACGACGAATCGAGCCAGCCGGGTTGTTAGGCACTTATGCTGCAGCATCGTGCATAGCTAATTCTGTCCTGCCCGTTCAAGTGTTCGAGGGGCGTCTCTCAACTATCCTCTTAGCCCTCGGCTTGTAAGAAGCTGGGCCGATCCTTCGACCCTTCGTAGCTTTCCCGCTAAGTGCCGCAGTCGTCTTTTTGGTTCCAGGCGCGATCGTTCGATTTCGGCCGTTCACCTCAACAGGAACATCGACGCAACAGTCACAAGGGTAGAATCCCGTCGGAGGATTTCTCATGCTGCCAAGGAGGCGGCCGATATTCTTGTTCTCAGCGCCGTTCTTATTCTCGGCCCCGTTCTTGTTTTCGGCCCCATTTTTATTTTCAGCGCCGTTACGATGATCTGACGACAGAACTGCAACACTAATTGCCCCTGAAGCTAAAAATGGCGACTCCTGGTCGAAGGTTCGCAATTCGGCATTTGGTTTGCCCGGCCGCGGTTCACGCTTGGTGGCGTAAAGGTAACGGCGGATGAACTGGCTCCATTGAGACTGTTCCGCAAAATCAAGTTCAGCGTATTTGGATAACTCAGTTGGCTCTTCTGCCCACGGAAAGTAGATGGACAGGCCGTGGGAATACTGGACGGTCAGCCCGCTGTAACAGGATTTCAAGACAAAACCGTCCGTGACCTGATAACCGCTATCGGCTTCCATCGCGGCACTACCTTCGGACGCACTGCCTCGAATCGCGTTCATAACATTCTGACAGGCTCTGATGATCTCGGTTCTCTCCGGGACCAATTCCCTGCAGTGTACTTTAAGCAAACTGCAGAAATCATAGAGGTCAGTGTATTCCTCATGCTTATACGGCTGCGCTTCCCAATGGGCCAGCACCAACGCGTCACGCACCTTACGCTGTATTTTCTTTTCTCGCTCGTATGCGGTTGCCGGCTCACTGCTGGGCAAGTGGGGCAAGAGAGCTTGAGTCAAGGTCAGAACGGCGCCAGACAGCTTAGCTGATTGTGAAAGGTCGCAAGCAGCTTGATCCACGGATGTACCCGAAGCCTGGTAGTCCGTGTAGTAGCCGATATATCTGGTAACTATTTTTCCGGCAAGTTGCTTCAGGGATTGCTCGCCGGCTCCGTTGAGAGAAATGCCGGTTGCGTCGAACTCTTCCAGGACGGCCTTGTAGGGCCAGCCCGCAAGCGGTTCGAACCCTTCGGCCCCAACCATAATCTTCGCGTATGGACTGACGGCGAAGGCCACTTCGCTCATGCTCATCAGGCAGGAATCCATACCGAGGAGGTCCAGCTTATCGTTCGTGCCATTTACTCTCCGGATCACGGCGGAGACTTTCTTCATTAGCTCAGCGAGCATCGGCACGCTCAGGCTGTCTATCCGATCCGCCTCCTGCTTGCTAAGAAAGTCGCCGATGCCGCTGCCATGTCCTGAAAGAATCAGAGCGTAGCGGTGGCCCGGATGGTTCGTGATGGACTTTTCGATGAAGCTGAAAATCACTTGTGAATAGGTTGGCTTTTTTGTCGTAACCGCGGTCTCTGAGCCCCCGTTACCTGCTTGCTCAGGTTTCCTCGCAGCGCGCCTCGCTTTTTGTTGGCGAATCAACTCTCCAACCAGTTCGCCCGGGCCCATTCCCTTTCTAATCGTAATGCTGGCGCCATCGTGAATCCCAGTGTCGAGCTGAGCGATTATCTTGACGTTGTTCGGATTCACTTCCGCGTTTGACATTTCGGTCAACGCGTAGACACTTTCTTCACTCAAATTGTTATCGCCGGCGAGGTAAACCATTACCAGCCATGAAGCCTTATCTGCCATCGCAAAGCTACCTCCTTTTAGATAGGGGCAGCGAGCCCCAAAGTTAGTTTTAGCTAGTAATCCAGGAGGGAATACTGCCTACTGCGAGTAACTCCCAAAACAAACTGTCCAGTGATTTACCCTTGCGAGGTGTAAGCCAGACTCTTCGACGTGATTCAAATTTGCGAGCGTCAGGACGCTGGTTTGAGAATTGAAAATGAGAAAGTCGACGGGCGCTGACCAAGTCAACCTTGAAACTGTGCAGACACTATTCTGACCGGGAAACCTTGTCAATAGGAGTTGGCTATTTCATCGGCAGGTCGATTGGTTCTGCCAACTTCAATGCCGAACGGGATTCTTCGTACGGTTACCTGTTCGTCTGGGCGTTAGCTGCCGCACCTGCTGCGACGGTTCCTTCGACAAGTTCCGGCGTAGTCGCGAATGACGGCCATTCATTAGCTCGTCCACTAGCATGTGCCGGTTATTGGCAAAACATTTCTCGCAGCCCGAGCGAACATCTCGTGCTTGCCCGTAGTATTGATTGCCTGAGGCGATGAGCGAGGTCAGGCGGGCTTTTTTGTTGACATAACATCGGTCAGGATTTAGTCTGCGCGCGTCGCTTTTGATTCAAGCAAAGGGCCGCGAGTAAACCTTCCTGAAAGACCGAAAGCTCCGAGCAGAAAATCGTTTCGCAGTTCGAAATTTCCACTCCTCTTCGGAAGGACAATGAACGCTCGCGGACTGGAACCCCTGGCAAGACACTTCAAGGCGTCCTACGTCTTCTACTTCCCTATCGCCCGGGCAGGTTGTAACTGGCAAAGCCGTCGCGTGTGACAGCCCAAACGTAACTTCGGTCTTTGCCTAGAATGTATTCCAGCAGCACAGTCTCGGCGTCTCCTACTATTTGTTGCTGGATTTCCCGCAAGTCCAAAGGTGATGGTCGATCGAGTTGCTTAAAGGAAGGATGCTGAGCACGTATGGCGTCAGTTACCTGTTGGTAACGCGCCTCGAGCTGCTGGATCTCCTGCTCCAGAGCAGTCAGTTCGGCCGCTTGATAATGCCGACCAAGCAATCCCACCTTCTCGTCCTCTTTCACACGCAGTGATTGACGTAGCGACTTCTCTTCGGCAGCAAGTTGGGGATCAAGTCCAGCGATCAGATTCGTTTGGGTAGCGCGCAGTAATTCGGAAAGGGAACGAGCACGCGAAAGTTCACTGGTTTCAAAAGCCCTAACAGCGAGGCCTCGCGTCGGATCCGACTCATGCTTGCGCATAAGGCAATCCACTAAACTCTCATAGCGCTCGTGTACAGTTGCGGAAAAAGCCGCGGCCAGATCGTTGCTCGTTGAATCACGTCTTATGTTCTCGGTAACATCGATCGACTCTTGTAGATAGTCTTCCGCCAGGTCGAGATTGTTTTGCTTTAGCTCCAGGCTTCCGAGGGCGTAGAGGGTCGCCGATTCGTTGAGATGATCAGATAAGCGACGGAAGGTTTGCAGTGCAGTCTGATACTCTTTGCGGGCCATCTCAATCTTCCCTTGACGTTGATAGACCTGCCCGATCAAAGCTTGCGTGCGTGCTGCTTCCATTGGATTCGACACGCTACGGTATTGCTCAAGTGCAGCTTGGTAATGGGAAAGAGCGGTAGAAAACTCGTTCAATTCGCTATAGGTCCGCCCAAGGAACTCATTACAAAGACCCACCATAACGGATTCTTTTAACAACTTTCCGTTGCTGAGTCCGTGCTGCAGTGTAGATATGGCTTCCGCGTAATTGCCTGAGAGCAGATGAGCTCTTCCAGTAACCCATGACATTACCACCCCAGCTCGGGGACTCTCGGCAAGCCGGAAGTACTCGGTTGCCAGTTCCGCCTTTTTGAGCCCAATTTCCGGCAGTCCGGTTTCAATAAACGCTTCAGCCATACCGCCTGTGATTTGTCCCATACGAAACGGCTCAGCTTTTTCGTCAGTGAGACCTTGTGCTTGTGTAAGGAGCGTGAGGCTGCTCTGCCATGCTCCGCGGCGATACTCGATAAACGCGAGGTTGATCAGCGCTTCGCCTTGTTCGGCGGGAGTGTTGAGTTCGCGCCAAAGGTCCAGGGCAGCATTGTGGCTGCGCGACGCTTCGTTCAAATCATTTTGAGCGAACTGATAATAACCAATCGCTGAGTACGTCTTGGCTGATCCCCACTTGTGATTTAGCGATTGCCAGAGCGCAAGGGATTTTTGGGCAGTCTTAAGGGCCAGTGCGTGATCTGTGTGGTTCTGACAATCGCTCTGTATCAGAAGTGCTTCAGCTTTGCCTGCGATGTTGCCGCTACTTTCACTTCCGGAAAGAGCTTTGCCAAGCGACTCCAGCGCTTCTTCACACTTACTCAGTTGCGTGAAGACAGCCGCGCTTCCATTGAGACTCTCGATGTATGAAGGTGAATCAGGCGAGTATTTGACTAGGCTCAAGGCGTGCTGGAAGGTGGTCAATGCTTCCTGCGGTCGATGTAGCCGTTTCTGAAAGCGACCGGCTCGATTTAATAAGCCGGCTGCGTTTTCCAAATCTCCTGCGTTGCGTAACTGTTCAGCTTGGGCAGGCAGCGTGGCCACCAGGCGTTGCCGTTCCTCTACGGTGGCGACACGCTCGTCCATCTCACGCAAAAACGCAGTACCTTCCTGGGCTAGTGAGACGGAATTGGGAAGCCAGACGGCGATCGTCACCAGGAATAGACCCAGGCATAGAAACGTGACTGACCGTGTCATTTCCCTGGTGACGAACCCGCGGTTAGAAAGGATTTTCAAAAATGAAAAACAACCATTCCTTTCTTTCTTATCGATCCTGGAAAACTCCGCGGCGCTGCCGAAGAGTCTTCGCGGAGAGCACTAAACCACATCTTTCGGATAGTTCTTGATGGAAGGACACATGCAGGACAGGCCACTCCCACCAGTTGGCTTTTCGTAACCACCCGTCGGTTTTTCCAATCCGCCCGCCGGTTTCTTTAGAATGTGCATCCATTCCCCCGCTATTCCTACTAAATCTACTGCCGCTATCTCCTCATCCTCGGGATTTTCGTCTTCCGGCCTTTCGACGCCGTCCTCCGTGTCCCTGGAGGGGCGCATGGTCAAACTGAAATAATCCTCAAGGAAGTCGACCCATGGATTGTCTTTTCCCAGAGCAGTGAGTGAAATCGTACTCTCGATACTCTTGCATGAATACTTTTCTGGGCTTCGCTCTTGCAACTTGTTTCCTGGGTTTTTCATATGGGGCACTCCACGGGAAGTAAATGGACAGACCATGAGAGTACTGGTATTTCCATCCGAAATGCCTTGAACATGGGATCACCGCATTATCGTGATCTGCCGTTCGCGGTTTTAGCGCCTCCATTACATCCGAGCAGGACTGCGAAATAGTCCCTCCGAGACCCGAATCAGTGCACTGAAGCTCCAGGCAACGGCAAAAGTCGTAGATGTCGGTGTAGTTCTCATCGAAATAGCTTTGGGACTCCAGGTGTGCCATTTGGATCAGGTTCCTAACGGCTTTATCCGGCAAGCCTTTTCTTAATCCCTCCACTAGACTTCGGAGTGAGTTTGTTAGTTTTTCATACTTGCTGGAGGCGAGGTTGCACAAAGCAAGTTCGAGAGGGTAGCCCGCGAGCAGGAAGTCCTTGGCATTATAGTAGGACAAGAAATACAGTTTTTTACGAGAGTGGCTACATCTTCGGGTGAGTGTGCTCTCTGGTACTTTACGGTATTGAAAAGCTTCTTCAAGAGTTGCCGGTAAGGCCAGCTCCCCACGAATGCGAGACCTTCCGACGCCATTATGTACTTGGCAGTGTCACGAACTTCGTAGGCAACCTCTACTGCACTCATCGAGCAGCTATGGAGTGCCAGCAGTTCAAAAGCCTCACCGACTTTGTCTTTGAAACCCTTCATGATCCGGCCCAGCTCCTTCAGCGTAATGCCGCTGACCGGCTCTTCGTCGGGCAGGAACGCGTCGTTACCTACGACCATACCGTGTCCGACAAGGAATAAGACATAGTGGTTACTGGGGTGTGCCTCCGCACAGTAATCGAGAAAAACTTCCAACGATTTCGCTGCGTCTTGCGTGTCCGGGTGGTCTAAGGCGTTTTTCATCCACTGCTGCCGGGCCTTTTGCACTGCTTAAATCCAAGTCGTCTTCCAGCATGTTGCGCACAAATGAATTGGCAGCGTCGCCCACAAGAGTTTTCTCGCCGGACTTTTCTCGTCGCTTCTTATTGACGTGATAAAGACACGTGGGTGCTCCAAGCTCATTAGGATCGAAATAGACGAGTACATCGGTGTTCTCCTGGAAGCCCGCATCCTTGATGGCCTTCAGTTGGGAGACCATGATAGGCGCCAGGGGATTATCGGCTGCCATGTAGAACATCACGGTCCACTCTCTACCTGCGTTGTTGTTCGTTCTGTCGGGCATGCTGTTTTCTCCTGTTAGATGACTCGGAAAATTGTTAGGGGACATTGGAAGTGTTCGAGCAATTGCCCCGCTTGACCCGGATCAACAAAGTTTGAGCCTCAATTTGTAGTCGCACTCCAAATGAAAGAAAGAAGCGAAGTGTTTCTGTGCGGGGCAGAGTAGGTTCAGCCTCCTTACTCAAAAGGGTGGCAACTATCGAGCTTGGACTCTTTGTCCCAAACGCAAGGTGCTTACCTCATGGCCACCTGCCGTACGCTCTGCCGACCAGCAACAGGGCTCAAGATCGGACCGAGTGAGTAGGCGATGCACAGCCACGCAAACCAGGCCATTTTACGAGGACGTGATCCGTCTGGTCAGATACCGAGCTGGCAAGTCTTGTAAACCTGGTAACCCCTCTGTGGCAGTGGGTCTAGCTTCGCTCAAGAGCTGATCAAGGAGGCGGACAAGAGCTGGCGGCCGAGTTAGCCGGGTTGGTGATGTATTGGCCAACCTTCATTTGCCGAGGCAGTTCCTTCGACAGCAGCGGTTAACGCGGTCGTGCCAGTGGTCCAGCCGTTCAGATCTACTTCGAGAAACGCTATTGTCAGACAGGCTCTTCGTAGTCGGACTCGTGGTGTGGGGGCACGAGCGTGATTCCTTCACGGCCGGGACAAAGGCGTTCACTGTTCAATGCACGAGTTTGGTGGAATATAGAATTCCGTACATTGCGTCCTGGTGGCGGACGAAGTCTTTCCCCTGAGTTGCCAACATCAGATTTATCATTTGCACCTGTCCGGCGTACTTGCGATAGGCGAGCCACTGCAGGCGGCGATGGCCATCGGGTTTTTCCGGATTCGATTCGCGAAACTGCACGCCCTTCAAGCCATCAATCTCCATCCACTTCAGCTCGTCCACTTCGCCGTTCTTGGCGCGCGTCTTCGCACCATCATAGAACGCATTGAGACTCACCTCAGTCGGGAAGCTTTCATCCATCGTTGAAATGTTGACAATTAGCGAGGCTGCGTCAAAGGAACCAGGCGAACGCCAGACCAACATTTTCGATTCGTTACTCGCTTCCGTCCATTTCGGCGGGACGGTCCAGGACACTCCCTGCGCGTCCCACTTGATCTCTTGTCCGCCTGCCAAAGCTGCTGTTTGCGCTGCAGTCGGTTGCGCGTGCTCAATTGCCGCTCCGCCACTTTCTGCTGAGGATGACGAGGAACTGTTGTTCGCATTCTCCGATGAGTTGGTCCTCTTCAGAACGTTGCTTAGGTTACAGAGCGATAGCATGAGACCGAGCAGTACAAGAAGCGGTATGAGTTTCATGGTTTGACTCTCCGGCAGGAACTGAAAGAGCAGACCGCTTCTACTGGAAAAAGGCGATCCAAGTCAATCAAATCCCGGAACTGCCGGTTTACTGAAATCTCGATAATTCGTGGCGGTTAACGTTGGGCGGACGAGGCCGTCCGCGCTCCCAGTGATGAGTAAGCCGCTCCCAGTGATGGGATGACCCGAGGTACGTGCCTCGAAATCCAGGTACAGAGCGGCCCACACTGCTGCGTTTGTGCCTAACTAAGGCCGTGGTATTCTTTGGCTTCCCTCTGACACCCCCTTCGATCTTAAAGCAGCGCCCGAGCGCTGAATTTCCTGGAGAACGTCTATGAAGAACTTATGTTTCAAGGCAGGGGTATTTGTTTGCTTGTTATCGGGAATTGGGCTTCTGAGCAGCGCCTGTCAAACGACCACAAATACAAATACGAATACCAACTCAAATCTTAGTGCCAACGTGAACGCGAGTTCGGCTGCGAACGCGAACGTCTCGCCCGGCTCAATCGCAAGCATCGCGGCCCGCGAGCCTGAGCAATATCGCGCCACACTTGTTTTGAGCGCTGAAACCGAAGGTGGGGAAAAGACAATAGGAATTCCCACGTTGTCGGCGGAAGTGGCTCGCAATGGCGCGGACCGGCGCGTCGCTTTCAAACTGCCGGACGGATCGGATCTCATATACCTTGAGAAAGCCGGTCAGCACATAGTTATCGCACCCGGACGAAGACAATTTGCAGAGCTCACTCCGGAAGCTACCGGCGTTCAGCTTCAGTATTTGATGACACCGGGCCAATTGGTCTCGCGTCTGGAGAATTTGAAAGGCGTCGAACGGGTGGGCGAAGAGACGATTAACGGGCGTGCAGCGGAGAAGTATCGCTACGCGCGAACTGCCAACACGGATACTCAAGCCGGCCAGGTCAACACCGAAGCGTTTGTCTATGTCGACAAAGAAACAGGATTGCCGTTGCGTTCGGAACTGTACGCCGAGGCAACCGGAAATGTGCAGGGTATGAAAGGCGCCAAGGTCGTAGCCGAGATGCGCGATATCACCAGGACCATCGATCCTGCCTGGTTTGAAGTGCCGGAGGGGTACAGCAAGGTTCCACCCGAACAAGTCAGACAGCAGATCCAGGCACTGACAAACATGGCAGGTGCGGTGTTGAGATCATTGCTGAGCAGTGGCACAACCCAGCCGAACCCGGCTGCGACTCCTTCACCATCGCCGGCTTCGTCACCGTCCGTACGCTGAGCGAGTACGAAAGGAAAAGCTGAATGAAGTATTTCGTTATTCTGCTGCTGGGTCTGTTGTTGGGCGCAAGCGTGGCAGTTTTTATGTTGGGTGTTCCTCGAATGAAGTCGGCGCCGGGCACAAAGGTGCAGGCGCCTGCTTCGTCCGAGCTTGCCGGCGACACAGTGATGATTACAGTCGGCAATGGGTTCTTCAACGATCTGCTGACCGTCGTCTTTCGCGATCTTGGGCCGCCGGCATTCAATCTTGCTGAGCTGGACACAGGCGCCGGCGGTTTAGCGACCGTCACGCCTGCGGCTTACCAGCAAGGCTGTGCCAATTCGATCACCCTGATGTCGGAAGGGAGCGACAGCAAAACTCAGGTGCAGTTTACCGACGGCAAGATTACTGCGCCGCTGGCGTTTACCGGCAGCTACAACCTGGTCGGTAACTGCATGCAGTTTAAGGGCTGGGCCAACACCTCGATCGACCTGCGGTTTGATCAGGCGTCACAGACGGTTTTCGGTCAGATGAATGTTGAAGGCGTAAATCTCGAAGGTGTGAATCCGATAGCGAACAACTTCGTCACGGTATTTGTGCGCAACGCGATCGACACACGCGTGAATCCTTTGGAGTTAATCAGGGCGCCTCAATTGCAATTGTTGATTCCGGTAAAGGCAAGTAACGGATCAGTGATGGCGCAGGTGAAGGATGTGCGCGCGGAAGTTTTGGATGGCACCTTGAAGCTCTTTATCAGTTATGAGTTCAACGGTGCGAAAGAGGGGGGATAAAAAAGTGCTGAGTGCTGAGTTCCGTTGGCTAACTTAGCCACGCCGTCGGCGCTCAGCCTTCAAACCGCACCTTCGCCGCTTCTTCATCCGCCGAGTCATGTTGCGGCGCGACGCCGACGCCATACTTGAAAGCAAGCTCTCCGCCAAGCCAGCCTGAAATTCCAATCAAGATCACACCTGCCACCGAGAGCAGAAAGGGGATGCGCAAGTTGTATCCGACAATCGGCGCTCCGGCCCTGGTCCTTAAGTAAAGACTGATTGCGAAAACGATCAGCGCGATGATGTTCAGCCGCGCATGCCAATTTGCCACCCGCTTCACCTCTTTGTTGCGTATCGCCAGCCAGTCAATTATTCCCGGCACCGCTGCGACTATTGCGCCGACACATCCGGCCGCCAGCAGAAACTTCGAAATCAACTGCAAACTGGTGTTGCGATAGAAATAGAAAACCACGTCCGTAAAAAACGAAGTGGTCCACAAGGCAATCGGGAAGGGAATCAAGATCGGATGGATTGGGTGACCCAGGATACTGGCCTTGCTTGCCATTGGTTTGTCTCCTTCAGTTAGGGCGTTTCAGAAGGTGAAATTGGTTTTTCGCGGTGCCAGATTGTCGTAAGAATTGGTGGGATGCGTCAAGGCTGAGGCTGGCGCAACATAAGCGACGAACGGATTAATCGGGAGTGAGATCTGACAGCCAGGGAATTGCGCGCTATGCAAAACGGATTAGCTCGCAGCCTGCTAGGGACTGGGCAAGACTAATTTGAGCCGTTCCATGCCTGCGCCTACTATCACCTGTGCACTGTTGCTGCGTACGGTCTGGTTTGGTTCCTTTTGCACACTCGCAGCTAAATGAAGTCGCAAACCCGCGTAGGCTTTGAAATTGAACTTACCTCCGGCGTCAACAATCACGGTGTAAGTGACTGATTCAGCGTGGGCAGAATACTCGACTCGGGAACCGACTGCCGGTTTGCCGTCGGACCACAGCACTGAGCCCATGACGTCATATTCCAGTAGCAAAGGTGGCATTGTGAGATCGTAGTGCTCGCGTCGCTGACCCTCCCTGATTGTGATAATCACGGCTTCTGACCGATCAGTGACTCCCGGGTAGAAAGTAGCTGGAAACGGCCTTTGCTGGCTCGTCATGCCATCGAATCTTATTGAGAGTATGTAATTGCCAGGAGGGATTCGTCTAAAACTGTAATTCCCATCCTCTGACGTGTAGGCGGCGTCCCAATGTCCCCGAAAGCGCGGCTTACCGGATTCGATGAGAAAGATCTCAGCTTTGTTGACGGGAAGACCCCGAGGATCGATCACAAGTCCGCTGAGATTGCCTTCCGGCGTCAACCAAAAGTCTATTACGGCACAGCCATGATCGATCACCAGAGCCTTCTGTTCAGCAGCTCCCTGAGCATCCATGCCTGCGGGAAGCACTACTTTGACGGTGTAGTCGCCGGGAGTTAACCCCTCGATCGCGTATTCACCTTGTGCATTGCTCTTCACTTCAAGAGTCTGCGGTCCATTGATCAAGATCGAGATTCCTGGAAGGGGTTCTTCCAATTGACCATTATCAGTTCTGCGATAGCGAACGACCTTTCCGCTAATCTTCGCTCCCGGCTTAGCTGTCGCAAGCCCACTAAAATAGCGGAGATCGTCGTCTGCGGTCTTGAGGGTTCGGGTCCTGGTGCAAATGCTGGTCGACAGAGTTCCCTTGTACTCATAGGCGTAGACCAAATATTGCTGCGATTGCGTGAATCTAAAGCCACAATCTGCATCACCGAAGCCAGTTAGCACCTCTATTTCCGCGCCTTCTGCCCCGCGAAAATCGGAATCGATTTGAAAGCGCACTGCACGACGGTTATAGCTGTCTTCCTTCTTCGCGACCGTGCGGATGTTGATAACCGTACCAACGAAGACCGCCGAGGCTTCTCCATAAGCCTGGCAAGGTTCTTTCGTTCCGGCACAACTACATGCCATCGCCTGGACGGCAGAAAGCATGAGCAAGATGGCTGCAAAACTCACCAACGTCACAAGTTTGGCTATTTTGGTTTTCATAGTTCCATCGGCAAGGAGGTTAGGT
The DNA here is from genome assembly GCA_041742785.1 of Pyrinomonadaceae bacterium. Taxonomy (GTDB): domain Bacteria; phylum Acidobacteriota; class Blastocatellia; order Pyrinomonadales; family Pyrinomonadaceae; genus PSRF01. The sequence continues at coordinate 184,625 of JBGTOA010000028.1, forward strand.
TTCAAGGTTTGAGCCGGTGCCAGCACTAGCCTCGGCGAGCGCGCGTTGACGTGTGAAGTGCTCGGAAATCTCCAACGCAGTTTTTTGTCCCACGAATGGAGTGAGTTCCGATGCGTTGGCTTTTGCAATTCTCGCAATGGATCCGAAGTGCCTCAACAAACGCCCCTTGCGCTTTTCGCCCACTCCGGGAATCGCTGTTAATTCTGAAGTGAAATCTCGCAGCTCACGTCGCTTGCGATGGTAGGTAACTGCAAACCGGTGTGTCTCATCACGAATCATCTGCAACAGCCGCAGGATAAGGGAATGCGAATCGAGATAAATTGGATCATGCTCGCGACCCTTGATCAGAAGGTAGGCTACATCGTTGTGACGCTGGGGCGGTTTTACGATGGCCACCATTGGCAACGCGTCGAGATTCAGTTCGCGCATCGCCTCTGCCGCGGCGTTAAGCTGGGCCCTGGCCCCATCGATCATGATCAAATCGGGAAGTGGTTTTCCCTCATCCAGTACCCGGCGATAACGACGGAACACGGTTTCACGCATCGACGCGACATCGTTGGCGCCTTCGACACTACGAATGCGAAACTTGCGATACTCGGAACGGTTCATCTTTCCATTCTCACAAACCACCATCCCAGCGACATTTTCCGCGCCTTGTATATGCGAAATGTCGAAAGATTCAATGCGAGCGGGAAAGCGCGGCAACTCCAAAGTTTCCTGCAACTCCTCGAGCACAAGTTTCATGTCCGGCTTGAGTACGCGAAACCGTTGTTCAAAAGCGAGTTTTGCATTCTTCTCAGCCAGGTCAATCAGATCGCGTTTTTCGCCACGTTGCGAATATATGACCTTGACTCGCCGCCCACGCGTTTTCGTTAGCGCCTGCTCAAGTAATTCTCGATCGGCGAAATCCACGGGGACATGAATCTCTTTCGGAACATAGTCGTTCGAGTAATATTGCGCCAGAACTTCGCTCAGAAACTCCGCCGGATCAAATTCATCCGCGGAAAGATCTTCCCAGAAGAATTCTCGCCGGCCCACGATATGACCCTCGCGCATCGTGAAGAGCTGCAACGCCAGACGCTGGTCTTCGCGGTAGTAGCCAAAGATGTCGACGTCGCGTTCCGGTGAAGTCGCCATCTTCTGTTGCTCTGAAAGCTTGATGACGGTCTTGCGCAGGTCGCGATACTTGGCCGCCATCTCGTAACGCATTTCTTCAGACGCTTGTGTCATGCGTTCCGCGAGCGTGTCGGCGAGTTCGTGGTTGCGACCTTCCAACAGCAATCGCACATCGCGCACGGCTTCCTGATATTGGCCTGGCGTGCAAAGTCCCTTGACGCAGGGACCAAGACAGCGCTTGATGTGATACTCGAGGCACGGGCGTGGCGCTTTGCCGTCAATCTCGATATCGCACGTTCTGAGTTGGAATGTGCGGTTGATCAGATCGATGGTCTTGCGCGCCATGCTCGCCGGAAGAAACGGTCCGAAGTAGAGCGCTCCATCACGCTGGATGCGGCGGGTGATTACAACTTTGGGAAACGGCTCGTTGACGGTGAGCTTGAGGTGCGGATAAGACTTATCGTCTTTTAAATTGACGTTGTAACGAGGCTTGTGTTTCTTAGCGAGCGTGGCCTCCAGGATCAAAGCCTCGACTTCGTTGTCTGTAACGATGAACTCGACGTCAGCGATGTTACCGACCAGGGCGTCGGTTTTACGGTCGAATGGCCGCGCCTGGAAGTACGACCGCACACGACTGCGCAGGTTCTTGGCCTTGCCGATATAGATCGTCCTGCCTGCCGCGTCCTTGTAGAGATACACGCCGGCTGAACGCGGAATTTCTTTGAGCTTTTCGGCTAGGGTCACTTTAATTACTCTTGCTAGTGGGTATTTTAGCGGGTCGGTTGTTCCTTGTCAGTTGTTCGAGGGGTTGGTCTTTGATTTCTTATGGCAGAGTAATCCCTATGAAGAAAAGAGACTCGAGACAAACGAACCAAAGACCAAAGACCGAAGATGCGAGAATCCTATGAACCCCTTCCAACTTCCAACTGACCGCACCTTCGACGCTGTCGGCTTTGGCTTGAACGCCGTCGATCATCTGATCGTCGCGCCTGAGTATCCGGCGTTCGATACAAAGGTTCGCTTAAGCCAGCATATCCAGTCCGCGGGAGGGCAAACCGCTTCGACGATGGTGGCTTTACAACGGCTTCGTTTTACGACTGCGTACGCGGGAAGGTTCGGATCAGACGCTGAAGGAAAGTTCGGCTTGCAAACTTTAAGAGATGAAGGCGTCGATATCGAGTTTGCGGAAGTCATACCAGGTGCACGCAATCAGATTGCCTTCATCATCATTGACTCGCGCAATGGCGAAAGAACGATCATTTGGGACCGGGATGAGCGATTGGCTTACACGCCGGATGAAGCACCGGTAGAACTCGCAAGTCGCGGGCGCGTGCTCCATCTCGACGCTCATGACCCGCCGGCTTGCGCCCGCATGGCGTCGGTTGCTCGCGCAGCCGGCACGATCGTCTCAGCAGATATCGATAACATCTACGAAGGACTTCCTGAACTGCTGCCGCTCATCGACATCCTGATCACGTCGAGAGATTTTCCGCAGCGGCTAACAGGAATGAAAGACGTGCGAGCGGGCTTGCAGGAGTTGCACGCTCGATATGGATGTGCTGTTGTTGGTGTAACGAAGGGTAGCGACGGCGCGCTGGTTTACTGCCAGGGAAAGTCCTTTGACGTACGGGCGTTTGCAGTCCCCGGCGGCTGTCGCGACACCACAGGAGCGGGTGACGCGTTTCATGCGGGATTCATTTGTGGTGTCTTACGGGACGAAGATATTGAGAGTTGTTTGAGGTTGGGAAATGCGGTTGCGAGTTTGAAGTGCCGGGCCCTGGGTGCGCGGGAGGGACTTCCTGACGAGAATGAACTCACTCAGTTCATGCAGCGAATTTGATTCGGAGTGCTCGCACAGCCAGCCTCATTAGCCGCCCAGGTGCTTTCGGAAAAAATCCAGCGAGTGCTGCCAGGCATCCGCGGCAGCCTCCGGATCGTAAACTTCTGGACGAGTATCGTTGAAGAACGCGTGATCGGCGTCGTAGACCAAAACATCAACGGGCAGATTGTATTGCTCAGCGACTGCTTTCAACGTATTCACCTTCTCAGTGTTGATCCATTGGTCGCGCTTGCCGGCGATGAAGAGCGTGGAAAACGCGAGTCGCTGCAATACAACCTCTTCCGGAATATCTCCATAAAACGCGACCGAGGCGCTCAACTCCAGGAGCTCGCACGCGGCGCGTAAGGCGAACGTACCGCCCATGCAATACCCGGTAATGCCGATCTTCCCAACGTGGTACGCGCGTTTGGTTTCCGTCAATGCCTGCCTGATGGTTTCCATGCCGTCTTCGATGGCCAGGGCATGCATCAGCCGCGCGGCTTCGTCTGCATCCCTTGCCAACTTGCCGCGGTAAAGATCGGGCGCCACGCAAACATACCCTTCGTTGGCATAGCGCCCGGCAATATCGCGGATGTGACCGTTGATGCCCCACCACTCTTGAATCAACAGCACGGCCGCGTTGGCCTGATCCGTTGGACGCGCGACGAAAGCAGTAGTCGTCCCGCGCGAAGTGTTTAGCTCTATCGTTTCAGTTTGCATGGCAGTACTCAACCCGACTTTGAATTTTAGATTCTCGAAGCGAGCGCCGATTATACAACTTCTCCCCTGGGAGCGCGGGCGGCCTCGCCCGCAAGATGCGGCGGCAGGTAGTTGAGATTAAATCTTTCAATGAGTAAATCACTCAGTTTTGCTTAAGGGATAGTTAACGATGAGGCGGGCGAGGCCGCCCGCGCGCCAACGAGGTCGCACGCGCTCCCAATGTGATATAACACCGAGCATTCCAAAAGGTTCGTTCTCCATTCAACTAAAGGAATAGTCATGAGAATAGCAATCGTTGTCTTCAGCCTCCTGCTGTCTGCTTTTATCCCGCCTCCAGCACCGGCTCAGGAAACTGCTGACTTGATTTTCAAGAACGGCAACATCTACACCGTTAATGACGCTCAGCCACGCGCCGAAGCTGTGGTCGTGAAAGGCGAGCGAATTGTCTTTGTCGGGTCCAATGCGGACGCACAGAAGCTGGTCGGCAAAACAACTCGCGTGATCGATCTCAAGGGAAGCACGGTCTTACCCGGCTTCACCGATTCACATCAGCATCTGGCCGGTGTGGGCGCGCGCGAGATGACCTTGAATCTTGAAGGCATAAACAACCTCAAAGATTTTCTGACGGCGGTTAAGGCACGCGTGGACCAGGCAAAGCCAGGCGAATGGGTAACCGGTCGCGGTTGGATCGAAACCTTCTGGAAGCCACCGGTGTTTCCGACTCGCGGAGACCTCGACAAAGTTGCTTCGAATAACCCGGTGATGCTTACGCGCGCTGATGGTCACGCTTCTGTGGTCAACAGCGCGGCACTCAAACTGGCAGGGATAAACCAAAGCACCACGAATCCGTTTGGTGGCGAGATTTCGAAGGACAAGAATGGTGAGCCGAACGGGATGTTGCTCGATTCGGCCCAGGGCATTGTGCGACGCCTAGTTCCCGGAATGACCGCCGAAGATGGCGAACGGGCGATCCTGCTTGGTGTCAAACGCAACCTCAGTTTGGGGTGGACGCAGATTCAGGATGCAGGCGGTAGTTACCAGGACATCGAGCTTTACAAAAAGTTGTACGGCGAGGGCAAGATTAAGCTTCGAGTTTACAAGGCCGTGCATGGACCCGGACCAGGCGCCGATCGCCTGATAGCTGAAAGCAGCGCCATTGTTGGAGCCTTTGACAATCGCTTCAATGCGAGAACCATCAAGGTAGTTTCCGACGGCGCGCTCGGATCAAGAGGAGCAGCACTTTTGGCTCCTTACGCTGACGCGCCTGAGACCTCCGGGTTTCTGACAGTTAAAGAGGATGAGCTGGCGGCCATGTTGCAGCTGGCTTTGCGCAATGGCATTCAGGTCGAAACCCACGCGATCGGAGATCGCGCCAATCAATTCACGCTTGACCAGTATGAGAAGGCCTTCAAGGCAGTGCCGGTAGCTGAGCGGAAGATTCCTGAACCTCGCTGGCGCATCGAACACGCGCAGGTCGTCAGCCCCGCCGACATCCCACGTTTTGCAAAGCTCGGCATCATTGCTTCAATGCAGCCGTCCCACGCGATCGGCGATCTTCACTTTGCTCCGAGCCGCGTTGGTCTGAAGCGTTTGGAAGGTGCTTACATCTGGCAGACGTTTATCAAAGGCGGAGTAATTGTCTCGGGTGGATCTGATGCGCCGGTCGAGCGAGGCGAACCAATGATTGAGTTCTATGCTGCCGTCGCGCGCAAAGATCAAAAAGGATTCAGCGGTCCGGGCTGGCATCCGGAAGAAGCAGCAACGCGGGAACAAGCGCTAAAGATGTTCACGATCTGGCCGGCGTTTGCGGCGTTTGAAGAGAAGCTGCGCGGCTCGATTGAGGTGGGAAAGCTCGCGGACTTTACGATCCTTTCGGCCGACATCATGAAGATCCCGGAAGCAGAGATTTTGAAAACGCGAAACGTGATGACAGTGATTGGTGGTGAGATTGTCTTTACTTCCAAGAGTTAATAATCATAATCGCAGCCCATGATTTTGGATTCTTGTCCTCTGGAGAACCAATAATGGCAACCCAAGATGCTGCAAAGAAGGCTTATCGCTTTCTCCGAGAGCGATCATTCTCGCAGGAACCCTTTACTTATGCCGACTTAGCAGCGGAAAGTGGTTGGTCTGTTGCCACAATAAAGACCTACATCAGTAAATACAATATGAATTCCTGCTTCCTCTCACCCATGAGGGTAAGCTTCGGAAAGCCTTGGACGACTTATTCTACGAAGACGCGATTCGACAACGACTGGTAGAGATAACAGTGGCACGGCTGGAGAAGTGGATTCCAAGCAGGGTGGGGGAAACGAATGATGAGTACTTGAAACGAGTGTGCGCGACCGTGTCGAAAGAGTTTAACGGATATTCAATCAGTCATGTATCGGGACGCTATTTAGCTGACACCCTTACTAGCCGAGCTAACGCAGCTAGGATGTTGGCGGATGAACAACGCTACATCATCGACGAAACGACCGCTGCGGTTCGCTTCATAATACCTCTTGAAACGTCACAGCAAGACATCGTGGAGGACTTTGAAGAACTGGAAGATCTTCCCGGCTCCACGTCAACACACGATCAGCTGCAAGAGGAAAAGCTAGTGCGTGCGCTTTTCTTCAATGTGTTCGCGGAGGCAGTGGTTCGGAATGTAGAAGGAGAGGATGCGATATGGCTGGTTGAAGAAGCGCCGAGTAGCCGAAGACTGTATGTTTGGCGAAAACAAAAGTCCGAGTCCTAAGAGCCTTTAAGCGGAGGTTCAGTGTCGGTGGCCGTTGGCCACAGAAGTTCGGCGGCTGCGTCGATTGCGGTTAGCCAATCCCCCTCACTAACCGGCCACTTCTCTTGTCGCGCAAACAAGTAGGCAAGTAGATTTGGTGACCTCAGACAAGCGAATTCCTCCTCTACATGTCCTACGTTCTTCGAGTAACTTCTCCAAGCTGAAGCGAGGGCTCGGTCAGGCCAAAGGAGCAATTCCGGATAATATTTCCTGACTTCGAAAGCACCTCGTCACGCTCATGCTTAAATTCGTTGAAGGTGTGAGTGTCGTAAGGCTGCCAATCGAAGATGTAGTTGACTCTACGACTACAACGCTCCAGAGCGTCTGAATCATCGTCCTCGGCAAAATCATCATTAGCCAATTACGATGCTCTCCGTTACAAGTTTCCAGGTTTGGCGAAGAGTGTTAGGTCAACATTTCGAAACGCCAAGACTTCTTTAGCATCTCGCCGGTCGCCGTTGCAGCTGATTCTTCTCGGAGCATTTCGAAACATGAGCTCGAAGTCCAATTCCGTATAGAGTTTGATAATTTTGTCAGTCTTCTGATTTGAAAGGATTACTGGACCAGAATGCGCGGCCAACCATTTGGCAGTTCGTTCCTGATCAGCCCATGTGAACCCACCTTTGCTATACGCTGTGAACTCCACGTCATAGGGAGGATCCGCGTATATAAAGTCATCGGCCTTGAGCTCAATACCTTCAAAGTCCCTGTCTGTAAAGACCCAACCTTCAAAAGCGTGCTGATAAGCTTCAAAATCGGGTGAGTAGTTCAAATCATATGAATACGAGCCAAATGGCACGTTGAACGAGCCGCTTTGGTTGAAACGACATAAACCGTTGAAGCAGGTGCGGTTCAGATAGTAAAACAACTGAGCGGCCTCTTTACTTCGTTCCTTTCCGCGCCCTATCAACTCATTAAACTGATCTCTGTTTGCATAATAGACTTCTTGTTCGTTCCGCGCGTCAATTGCTATAGTTAGACCCCTCTTAACCCAATCATAAAAATTGATCAGATGCACATTGGCGTCATTCAAGAGTGCCTTAACGGGTCGAAGATTCAGAGCAACGGAAAGACCTCCACAAAAAGGCTCTACGAGTCGTGCTGCCGAGTGATATTTCCAGACATCCGAAATGAAAGGCGCAAGCCATCGCTTCCCCCCGGCCCATTTAAGGGGTGGTTTTAGAATGGCGTCAGGCTTGAATATGGGTTCCCGTCTAATCATTTTGAAAGTTGAACATCTTGTGGTTGCGGGAACATAAGGCACAAAATATGGAATTAGCGCTGACTTTAATATCATAGAAAGTAAACCGATGTACACACCGTATAAACGTGAGGAGAGGATTGATGTTTGCCAAGCGAAGGCAGACCGTCGCAGCTTCCTTACCCTTGCAGGAAAAGGTCTTGGCCTCGCCACCCTCTCTTCCGCCACGCTCGCATCGCTGCTCAAAGAGATCCACGGCGCGACCAAAAGCATTGCACATCTTTCACCCGAACAAGCCGCGCTGGATGAAGACTACTGGTCGGTGATTCAAAACTCTTTCACCGTCACTCGCGGCATCATCAATCTAAACAACGGCGGCGTATCTCCCAGCCCGCGCATCGTTACCGAAGCACTCGTTCGTTACATCTGGCAACAGGAAGATGCGACGGCCTACACGATGTGGCAGATACTCGAGCCGCAATCAGAAACCATGCGCACTGGACTTGCCGAGCTCTTCGGTTGCGATCGGGAAGAGATTGCCATCACGCGTAACGCCTCTGAGTCGCTTGAGACGCTGTTGATGGGAATGGACTTCAAACGCGGCGATGAGATTCTGACGACCACGCAGGACTATCCGCGTATGCTCACCACGTTGCGACAGCGAGAGAAGCGCGAAGGTCTGGTGCTGAAGTTGATCAAGGTGCCGATACCGCCACGCACTCTTAACGAAATCACCCAGGCGTTTGAGCGCGGTATCACGCCGCGCACGCGGCTGATTCTGATTTCGCACCAGGTAAACATCACTGGGCAGATAACTCCCGTCCAGGCTGTTTGCGAGATGGCGCGGGCGAAGGGAATTGAGACCATTGTTGACGGCGCTCATTCTTTCGCGCAGTTCGATTTCAAACACGCAGACCTTGGTTGTGACTACTTTGGAACGTCGCTGCACAAGTGGCTGTACGCGCCGAAGGGAACCGGCATGCTTTATGTGAAGCGCGACAAGATCGAGAAGATCTGGCCCTTGATGGCGGCGGAGTCAAAGCAGGCTTCGGACATTCGCAAGTTCGAAGAGATAGGAACTCATTCGGCAGCGCCGAAGCTGGCGATTGGCGAGGCATTGCTGTTTCACAACGGCATTGGCGGGAAGCGAAAGGAGGCGCGATTGCGATACTTGTCGCGTTACTGGATGATCCGGCTGCAGGATCTGGCAAACGTGCGGTTTCACACATCGTTCGATCCCGCCCAGTCTTGCGCGATCGCAAACGTTCAAGTCACGGGCATCGATCCCACCCCCATCGGCAATTACCTTTTCAGCAAGCATCGCATTTTCACCACGCCCATCGTTCATGAAGAATTTCAGGGCCTTCGCATTACTCCCAACGTCTACACGACGCTGGGTGAGCTCGATCGGTTTTGTAATGTGATGGAAACGATAGCTCGCAAAGGATTGCCGGCTTAGCTGGTTGCGCCGCAGCGCCGGCGGCCTGGGGCAAAAATTAGCCGGGGCTTTTCACGAATCACGAGGATCGGATAAAAAGGAAAAGTGAATAGCATTCTTACCAGGCTTCGGACGGGAATGGTTCTGATCCGTCCATCTTTGGAGTCAGCTGCTAGTCTTCCAGATCCTGCTCGACGAGTGATGGCCCCTACGATTATTCAAGGATCTTAGATGACAAGACTAATTACACGTAGAAACCTCCTCGGTCATGGAATCAAAGCTGGTCTTGGTCTCGCCGTATTGCACCAAGCCGGCCTGGGATCGCTTTCGATCGCCGCGATATCTCAACAAACTCCCGCCGCGAATCGCTTTCAACCTGCGTTTCAGCGTCTGGACGAATTCATCGCCCGGCACATGAGCGAGATTGGTGCGCCCGGCATGACTCTCGCCATCGCAAGTCGTGAAGGCCTTCTGCGCGAGTCGCAATATGGATTTGCCGACGTCAAGGCCGGGGTTAAGGTCACGCCGCAGACGTTGTTTCAGATCGGGTCGATTTCAAAGTCGTTCGTTGCTTTCGCCATTCTGCAACTTGCCGAAGAAGGCAAGGTCGATCTGCATAAACCGGTCGCGAACTATTTGCCCTGGTTGCGCGTCGAGTCCGAGTTTCCTCCGTTCACGACTCACCATCTTCTGAGCCATACCGCGGGATTGTCAGGCGTGCCGCTGCTGATTCGCGTGGCCGCGACAAAACTGCGAACCGGTTCCGCGCCGGGAACAAGGTTTGTTTACTCGAACATTGGTTACGATCTGCTCGGATTCATCATCGAGGCAGTCGACAAGAGATCTTTTGCGGAGTCGTTACGCAAGCGAGTGATTGAACCGCTGGGAATGACCGCAAGCGCGCCGATTATCACCAACGATGTTCGTAGTCGGATGGCGGTCGGTTATGGCCCATTGTTGGATGACCGGCCATTTCCGCTGAAAGGTAAGTTGGGTGAAGCAGCCTGGATCGAAGTACCCGAAGCTGCAGGCAGCGTCGCAGCGACGGCGAAAGATATGGGCGGGTATCTTCAGATGCTGCTCAATCGTGGCGTTGGCCCACGTGGACGTGTGCTCGCGGAAAAGAGTTTTGAACTGTTGACTCAGCCGGCAATTAAAGCATCGTTTCGCGGTGAAGATGCGAACTATGGGTACGGACTTTGGAATAGCGAGAACAATGGTCACACGCTGTTGCGACACACGGGCGGTATGGTCGCGTTTAGTTCAGCGATGTATGCGGATCTGACGGATGGCTTTGCCGCTTTCGCGTCGGTGAATGCGCGGTTGACCGGATATCGGCCCGTCGCAGTTGTCCGCTACGCGCTGGATTTGTTGAGCGCAGAATCTCGTGGGCTGGAGCTGCCCGACGCACCCGCGCCCCTCCCGGCGCCTCACCTAATTCGAAACGCAGCAGAGTATGCCGGCGTGTTTACTTCAGGTGACGGAAAGAAACTGGTCCTAAAGAATGAGGGCGCGCAGTTAGTTTTAGAGCACAGCAACCGGCGCACTGTACTGGAACTGGCTGGTATCGATCGCTTCATTGTGAAGGATCCGGACTTCGAGTTGTTTACGTTTGGTTTCGGGCGCGACAAGGGGAAAGTGGTTGAAGCTTTCCACGGCTCCAGTTGGTGGACCAATGAGGGGTACATTGGTCCGCGTGCTTTTGACTACCCTAAAGCGTGGGACGCATTCACAGGGCATTACCGTTCCGATAGTCCATGGTATGGCAGTCAGCGATTGGTCATTCGAAAGGGTGCTTTGCTGTTGGCCGGACAACAGCCACTCACTCAGATTGAGCCGGGCGTTTTTCGTCTGACTGGGGATACCGGCCCCGACCGGATCGTGTTTGATACAATCCTTAATGGACAAACCATTCGTATGAACTTTGCCGAAATCGAGTTTCATCGCACGTTTACGCCGTGAGGCGAGCAATGCAATGGCTGTGGAGAACCTGACCGTTACCATCGAACAACTTCGCGAGCAGGATCTACTCGAGGCGGATCGTATTTTCCGGCTCGCGTTCGGCACCTTTCTGGGAATGCCGAATCCGGAACAGTTTCACCAGGGATCAGCGTTTATCAAAGCTCGCTGGCAGGAAGATCCTTCAGCGACCTTCGCAGCAAAACTGGATGGCAAACTACTAGGGACCAACCTTGGCACCAACTGGGGCAGCGTCGGCTTTTTTGGCCCACTCACTGTAGATCCCAGTTATTGGGATCGCGGTGTCGGCAAGCGGTTAATGGAACCAGTCATGGATCTATTCACGCGCTGGGGGACCACGCATGCCGGTTTATTTACCTTCGCGCAAAGCCAGAAGCACGTTGGCCTCTACCAGAAGTTCGGATTTTGGCCGCGATTTTTGACCGCTATTATGTCGTTGCCCGTGAAGGGTTGGGCGGAGTCGCCGGCACATCTCTATTCTGAACTTTCCGCAAATCAGCAGAACGAAGCCTTACAGGCTTGCCGTGAATTGACTGGCGAGATTTACGAAGGTCTAGATGTCGAACTCGAGATCCGCGCAGTTCAGAAACAGCAGCTCGGAGACACTTTGTTACTCTGGCATGGCTCGAAGCTGTCGGCGCTGGCTGTTTGTCACTGTGGCGAAGGAACGGAAGCGGGACCTGGAACCTGCTATATAAAGTTTGCCGCCGTCAGGCCGGCGATCGATGCTGAAGTTGAGTTTGATCGACTGTTGTCGGCGTGTGAGTCGTTTGCCGCGAAGCGCGCGCTGCCCAAGTTGGTTGCCGGGATGAACACCGCTCGCACCGAGGCTTATGAGCAGATGCTCATTCGTGGATTTAGAACTGACTTTCAGGGTGTGGAGATGCACCGCCCAAACGAAACAGGGTACAGCCGGCCTGGAATTTATGTGATTGATGATTGGCGTTAAGGAAAGAGCGTTAAGTGGAGCTCGCTTCATAGACGCGCTCCCCACAGATCGGTGCGTGCTCGTAGTAATAAACAAACCCAACATTCAAATAGGAGCCCATCATGTCGAGTCAGGCAACACAACAACCAACGCCCCAACTGTTCTTCCAAACCGTAAACGCATATCAGAGAACCGAGGCGCTAAAAGCCGCGATTGAACTCGAAGTGTTCACCGCAATTGGCGAAGGACACGCCACCACTGCTGAAATTGCTCAGCGCTGCAAAACAGCCGAACGAGGGGCGCGGATCCTTTGTGATTTTCTTTGCGTCATGGAATTCCTGACGAAACAAAACCAAACTTATGCCCTAACACCCGAATCGAAGGCGTTTCTCGATCAGCGATCTCCTGCGTACATGGGATGCATGATCGAGTTCATGCTGTCGCCGATGGTTCGCGAGGGGTTTTCGAATCTCACGGACGCAGTGCGAAAAGGCGGAACCACAGTTCCCGACGGCGGCACTATCGCTCCTGAGAACCCGGTCTGGGTAAAGTTCGCGCATGCAATGGCGCCCATGATGGCGATGCCCGCACAGTCGATGGCGAAGCTGGTCGACCCTGAGGCAAATCGGAAAATAAAAGTTCTGGATCTCGCCGCCGGGCATGGCTTGTACGGTCTCGCGTTTGCCCAGAACAATCCACAAGCTGAGATCGTGGCGCTTGACTGGGCCGGCGTGCTTACAGTGGCGAAGGAAAACGCGCAGCGGATGGAGGTTGCCGACCGGTTCAAGACAATCGAAGGCAGTGCCTTTGACGTTGACTATGGCAGCGGTTATGACCTGGTGTTGCTGACGAACTTTCTGCATCACTTCGATCCGCAAACGTGCGAGGTGCTGCTGAGAAAAGCTCATGCTGCGTTGGCGGACGGAGGGCGAGCGGTGACCCTCGAGTTTATTCCAAACGACGATCGCATCTCGCCGCCTGAAGCCGCCGGGTTCAGTTTGCAGATGCTTGGTGGCACGCCTGCCGGCGACGCGTACACCTATGCGGAATTGGAACAGATGGCCGCGAACGCGGGATTCAAGCGCAGTGAGATGCACGGGTTGCCAATGTCTATTGAGAACGTGGTGATTTCATATAAGTGAGGAAAAGGGCGAAACGGAAACGAAGTAGTGCTGAGTAACTCAGCGCTCAGCGCTTCTTCGCGCGGGCTTTAGCTAAGGGCGTGATTAATGAATGGAGACTGCCGGTTCGGCCGGCGGATTTCGTTTGTGTGTCGCAAGCAACTCGCCCACTACGCGTAACAGTTCACCAGTTCTAAACGGCTTGGAAACGTATTCAACGAATCCACTCTCAAGTACGGTCTCGCGTTGGGCATCGTGTGCGGTCACCGCCACGCATGGAATTCGAGCTGTGCGTGGGTCGCTCTGGATTTCCCTCAGGACTCCCCAGCCATCGATGCCAGGCATTGAGAGGTCGACCATGATCAGGTCGGGTGGTTCCTTCCGGACCATTTCCAGACAATCATGGCCGTTACTCGCTTCCAGAACACTGTACCCTGCTGCTGACAACAGCAAGCGAAGGAGCTCGCGATTATCGTCGTAATCGTCAGCAATAAGGATGGTTGGCCGGGTTGTGGTCATGGCTTCGAGTCAGATTACCTGAATGAGCGTCTCACTGGCTTAGGCCCAAAATCGCGGGATTTGCACGATTATGTTCCAAATGTCTAACGCACAAATCCCGAAAAAGCAATTCTTGACTCACTTAATACCGCACGTCCATAATCGACGGCAGCGACGTTTCGCGACGTTTTGCCCCGCGATCAAAACTTAAGGTTCCTGGCGAAAGCAAAGTCGCAAGCAACAATCCTGACAGAAACAACCCTCGGACTCACACGAACTACGGACTAGATGGAGGAATAAAACTGTGGTCAGCGGACAATTGGAAGATAGTTTACGCCGCGAGGTTGAGAGCTACATCGAAGGTCGTTTGAGCAGCGTGAAGCAGGAAATTGCACAACTGCAGAGCGAGCTCAACGAATCGTTGACACGCCTGCTCGATCGACAATCAGACGTTCAACTTGATGGCTCAATGGCTGCGGCCATCCTGGAACACTTGCGAGCCGCCCACGAAGAAGGAATCGATCTCGCAGCCTCCGAATCGTCGCGGGCGAAGGCCTCCAGTGACATGGCCATCGTCAAAGCCGCGATCTCTGACATCGATGAGCAGCGAGGGCAGGGCGAGATTCTGAAAACACTCGTCAATCGTGCCGCGTCTTTTGCGCCACGCGTTGCCTTCTTTGTGATCAAAGGCGAACAGAGCATTGGCTGGCGAGCTCGCGGGTTCCAGGGGAGTGTCGGTGACGCAGCGATCAGCCAGATCTCGTTCGCGACGACCGCTGACACTGTGGTCGGGGATGTTGCCAACTCACGAAACCCCTGGAGCGGTGGTCCGACTTCACACGCCGAAAACCATCTCATTCTCAATCGCCTCGGCGAAGATCCGCCGCAGAGGCTCGTTGCTATTCCGCTGATAGTCCGAGATCGCACGGTTGCAGTGTTGTATGCAGACTCAGCCGGGCTCGATTCAGAGGCGATCAACCTCGAAGCACTTGAAACCCTGGTGAAAGTTTCCGCGATGGCCGTCGAGTTGTTGGCGGGAAGAGCGTCGGCGGCAGCCCGCCGCGAACAGGCAGCGATTGCCGGTTCAGAAGCAGCAGCCCACCAGGATTCTCTTTCCGGTTACGTCCCAGCTCGAGAGTATGAAGTTGCTGCCGCCGAGGAGGCCGCTTACCCAACGCCGGAAGAAGCTGCCGAAGTTGTTGCTCAGGATCAAGAGGCAGTCGCTGCAGAGCTGGCAACCGAGCCGTGGCAGACTGCGACGGAAGTCGCGCCTGAAGAAGAAGCGGTTTCGGAACCCGTGGTTGAGGATCACGGCGGCATTGAAGCTGCCGCAGAATCTTTTGAAGCACAGCCAGTGGAAACCATCTCAGAACCAGGCGTTGAGGCGCCCGCTCCCGTGGAGGAGCCCGATACGGCGGAACCTCCGGCTAGAAAACGTTACGGAATGGACATGGAGCTGCCGGTTCCCGTCGATAGTGACGAGGATCGACGCCTGCATCAGGACGCGCGGCGTTTCGCGCGGCTGTTGGTGTCTGAGATCAAGCTGTACAACGAGCAGAAGGTAATCGACGGCCGTTCGAATCATGACCTCTACGAGCGCTTGCGCGAATACATCGATCGTTCGCGAGAGATGTATGACAAGCGCGTAAAACCGGAGGTGGCAAGGAAGTACGACTACTTCCATCACGAACTGGTGAATACTTTGGCGGAAGGTGAAGCTGAAAAGCTCGGCAATGCTTATCCCGGCGGTGTAGAAGTTTCGAGTTTCTAGTGGGCTGTAACAGAGGCTTCGCTAGCGACTTCTTATTCACACGCTGCTTTAGCTGGGTGTCGGGCCTATCTAAAGATAGGTGTGAATAGGGAGCGCGGTAACGAGGTCTGCCGCTGGCAATTTCCACGATACGGTGTCCACTAGTTTGCGAGTTTCCAGTTTAGCTTTCAGATTTCAGATCATCCCCGTAGTCTGAGATCTCAATAATTTAATCAGCCCCTTAGCTCCAGCGCACTCAAGCGAACTCCCGACTGGCAACTAACCCAGGCGTTTCGACTTCAAACCAGAGATCTCAGACAGACTCTCGGATCTCAGAATCTAAAACTCAGATCTCAAATTGGGAACCAGACAATCTGGAACTTAAAACTAGGAACTAAAACTTGATATGACCCGGTTCTCTGGCAAGCAAAGACTTATTCTCATCGTCGTCGCCGTCGTAATCCTGGGGGGCGCATCATTGCCCATGTTCATGACCGCGAGCTGTTTCAGCCGGCAGCAAACTCCTTCTGACATAAAAGCCATTACCAGCCTGCGAACCATGACACGCGCCGGCGTGCTTCCCTCTGAGTCCGTGGTGGCGCAGATGGAAACTGATTTCCCGCGTACCAGGGCCGCGGCACTGGCACGGCTCGTTCGCGCGCGCATCAGACTGGCCGCAAACGATTTCGCAGGCGCCGCCAGTTTGCTCGATACCAGCCTTGTCAAAGATCATACTAGCCTTGGCGACTATGCGCTCTGGTTGCGAGCAAGTGCGCTCGAGCGTGCCGGAAAGATTGCTGAAGCTCGCCTGGCTTTCGAACAGTTGTCTCGAGACTATCCCACGTCGCTGCAAGCACGCACGGGAACCATTCGCACCGCGGATATTCTGATGAAGAGCGGGAGTGCAGCGGCAGTTCCATTGCTGCTGAAGGCTCTGGCAGCGGCTGATGACCCATCTGCACTGTTTCTCTCAGCGCGAGCGATAGAACAATCAGGCGACACCACTCGTGCGCTTGCGCTCTATCGGCGCTTATATTTTTACGCACCGGCGGCCGCTGAGAGTGCGGAGGCCGCGACGGCGCTCACCCGGCTCGGGTCTTCAGCCTCACCAGCCAGCGCGGAGGAAGGACTCTCCCGCGCGGACAAACTTTTCGCCGCAAAGAAATTCTCCGATGCGTATCAGGCTTATACCGAAACGCTGCAGAACTTCCCGGCGGTGGGCGATGCGCAGTTTCAGTTGAAGCGCGGGATCGCAGCAGCTTCGTCACGAAAGACGGCCGAAGCAGTCGCCGCGCTCAGTAGCGTTCCCACTTCAGCGGGTGAGACGCGTGCGGAAGCGTTGTCGCAACTTGCCCAAGTCCATGCGCGCGCGCGGCAGTGGGAACCGGCGAAGAGCGCCCTCGAAGAACTGCGCCGCTCGTTCCCGACCAGTTCGTTCGCCCCAGGTGCGTTCGCGTCTGTGGGCCGGATCGCCGGAGAGTTAAAGAACGCCGCGGATGCGTCCTATATTCTGCGTAGCGCAGTGAACTCTTATAAAGGATCTGGCGAACTGGCGCAGGCGCAGTTTGATCTTGCCTGGGCCGCGCATGAGACAAGGAACTTTCGCGAGTCGTCACAATTGCTGACTGAGCATCTCGCTTACTACGTAGACAAGAACAACGACAATCGCGGTCGCGCCGGATACTGGGCCGCCCGCGATTCGGAACGCGCCGGAAAACTCGCTGAAGCGCGGGCTCTTTACCGGGCGATGCTCGGCAGGTACGACGCTAACTGGTATGGCTACCTCGCGAAGCAGAGACTTGACGCGATGGGCGCACGCGCTCCAAAGGAGGACTTTGCAGCGGACTCGCCGGTCGGACGTGCGGTAGCCAATCTGCAGACTGTAACGGTGGCTGAGGAAACGGTAAGAGTGGACGCAAGCCTCAACATTACGAAAGCAGATGAGCTGGCAATAGTCGGGCTCGATGATTTGGCACTCGCGGAGCTCAACAGCCTCTCCGAAGCGCATCCCAATAGTCCCAGAGTAAATCTCGCTATTGCTCGCGTTTACCGGTCGCAGGACGAGAATGTGCGCGCTCTTAGCACACTGCGAAAAAGCTTTCCTGACTACTCGCAGATGAAACCGGAAGAGATGACACGCGAAGAGTGGGACGTATTTTATCCGCTTGCATACTGGGACATCATCGTGCAGGAATCGCGGGCGCGGAACCTTGATCCCTACCAGGTAGCTGGGCTGATCCGCCAGGAAACGGTGTTCATCCCGAACGCCCGTTCGTCCGCGAGGGCGTACGGATTGATGCAGGTGTTGGTGCCGACAGCAACCCTGACCGCGAAGAGGTATGGCGTCAACCGCGCGATTTCGGCAGAGGCACTTTTCGAGCCGCGATTGAACATTCAAATTGGGACGGCATATTTGCGCGAGCAGATCGACAAATTTGGGCGCATTGAGTACGTGGCGGCAGCTTACAACGCCGGCCCCGGCCGAGCCGTTGCCTGGCGAAGTTCGTTGCCCGCTGAGATGGACGAGTGGGCGGAGGCAGTTCCCTTCAAAGAGACTCGCGGCTACATCCAGGGCGTGGTGCGCAATCGATTGCAGTACGAGCGACTTTACGACAAGGAAGGAAACTTCCGCCCCGAGGTTGGCTCACGCGCGATCACCGCACCGCAGGGCGCGGCAGTCGATGCGACGGTACGAAAACGGCGCGTCGTGGATGCGGCGAATGAAGAGTGAGCGGTGCCGGGACTGGGTTAGATGGAAAGGTGTGGGGATGTCGGGTTTCAGCTTCCGGCCCCATCAGAGATCTTCCGGAGAGAGGTCATGCGTCAAGGTTTTAAGGCTTCTGTTTGGCTCCTGTCGCTAGCTTTACTATTTGCCCTGTTTCTAAGCACGCCGGCTCAAAAAGCCCCGCGCCCCGGTGCTCCGGCCGTCACCATCAACACCGAACCAACCGCGATCGTCTGGATCGACGAGATCCGCCGCGGGACAACTGACGCTTCCGGAAAACTGGCATTGGCGAAACTAAAACCCGGACGCCACTCGTTGCGAGTTCGCGCGAATGGATTCAAAGAAGTGACGGTTCCAATGCTTTCTGGTCGCCGCCAAATCAACGTGAAGCTGATCCGTACGACTGATCAGGCCGAGCTTACCTTTCAACAGGCCGAAACTGCTCGCGAGCAGGCGAAAGATGATGAGGCCAGACGAGAAGCCGCAGATCTCTATCGACAAGCTCTGAAAATCAAACCTGCCTTTCCCCAGGCGCATGTCGGACTCGCGCGAGTTCTCCTTAGCTTGGATCAGTACGACGCAGCGCTCGCAGAAATTGCTGCCGCTCGTCGCTTCCGACGTGTCTACCCGGAAGCTTCGGCCGTGGAAGGTCGCATTCATCGCCAAGCCGCATTCGACGAAGAATCCATCCGCTCGTATCGTCGGGCGATTGCCGAGGGTCGAGGTGTTCAACCAGAGGCGCATGTCGGATTGGCGTTGGTGCTCGAAGAGCGGGGCCAGAACATGGAGGCGATCGCTGAGTTCAAAAAGGCGATCGAGCAACTGTCGGATTCTGAACCGGTGATCTACCAGATGCTGGGCGCAGCGCACGAGAAAGTTCAGCAGCACAGGGAAGCGATTGCCGCTTACGAAAAATATTTGCAGCTCGCGCCCGATGGCAGCCTGGCTCCTGCTGTCCGATCGATCATGGAACAGCTCCGAAGAGATGCTGAAGGGCAGGAGATTATTCCTTAGGGTCAGGTGTTTTTCAGAGGCAAATGAAAGCCAATTGCTCTTTACTCTCAGCACACCCTCGGTTGGAATTGGCGAAGAGCTTGCGGCCTATCCAATACCCACGCGGCAGAGCGCCGCGCCCCACGTGAACCCCGCCGCGAAGCCCGGCATCAACAAATAATCGCCCGCTTTCACTCTTTTCGATTGCCTTAACGCATCGAGAGCTAATCCCATCGATGCCGAAGATGTGTTCCCCATCTCGTCAATTACCGAGATCACTTCAGTCTCGCTGGTCAGTCCCAACCCTCGCGAAACTTGCCGCAGCAAGTTCGCGTTCGCCTGATGCGGCACAACCCATCGCACGTCATTAGCACTCAAACTATTCCTGGACAAAACGGCCTCAGATGCCGAGACCATTCTGCGCGACGCTTGCAGGATCACTGACTGACCCGCCATGCGCGGAAAATAGTCTTCCGCGAATAGATCAGTGGGATGAATCAGGTGATTTCCAAACTCGGTCCCCGGACAGCGGACCCCCAGGTCGTCAACGTAACTTCCATTTGCGGCCAGCAGCACGTCGATGATCTCAATCGCACCCGGGCCTGGTTCGCCAGAAACAATCAGCGCGGCCGCGCCGTCCCCGAACAGCATCGAAGTGGTCGCGGCGCGTCTCTCGATTTCGAAATAGGACGATTGCACTTCCGCAAGACACACCGCGACATTTCTGGCGACGCCGGCAAGAATCAAAGAGCTGGCGAGTTGCAATCCGTAGAGCGCATTGCAGCAAGCGCCCCGAATGTCCAGGCAGGGAATCTCCCGCAAGCCAACCGCCTGTTGGATCGTCGCGGCGCTTCCGGGAATGAATCGGTCAGGCGTCATCGTCCCGAACAACAGATAGTCCACGTCTGCGGCATCGGTTTCCGCGTCCTCCAGCGCAAGTTTTAGAGCCGTGGCACCAAGCTCACTGGTCTTCATTCCTGCCTTCGCCCAACGTCGTTCGCGGATGCCCGACGATTTGAAGATCTGTTCGGCGTCGATCCCTAAACGTTCGGCAAGCACCTCGTTTGTAACGATCTGTTCAGGTAACGAGGTCCCCGTGCCTTTGATGCGAGCGACGCCGTAGGTTGGGGGCCTCATGAGCGCGCCGCCGCATTCCCGCTTAGTCTGCGACTCTCGAGATAGCGTTCGACCTTCGCAATTGTCTGGAAGTTTTCGGTAACGACGTCGGCATCCGGGATTTTGATGTCGCAGTGCTCTTCAAGCACGGTTACAAAATCAATGAGCGCGAAACTGTCCAGGGCGCCAAGTTTGAAAAGATCATCGTTGGCCGTGGGTTGAGGACTGCCGTTGCTGCGAGCGTTCTCATTGAGAAATGCGATTACTGGTTGCGGTATAGACATCTTCTTCTCCTGCTAGCGATTGGCTTCGCGAGTTGTAAACTCAAAGTAACGTTCCAACAGGGCCATGTAGATTAGTGTGCCGACGGTCTGGGCGCCTTCAGCCGTGGGGTGCGTCAGGTCTCCGCCTACGAGGTGCCTCCGACCCTGGTGCCAACGCGCCATTGTCGAGTCGCCACCCATCGCGGCGAAAAGATCGAGAAACGCGCAATTCGTCTCACGCGCAACTCGTCGCTGCATCTCTACAATCTTCGGAATGGAGGGCATCGTGATTACTCGTCCACCTGGGACGCGCTTACAGCGATCCATAGGCGAGACGATCAGCACCGATGCCGGCAGTGCTTTTCTCACTCGTTGCACGACTGCACGGAGTTCCCTGTCGTACCGCTCCATCTGATCGTCAGAGGCGAACTGACTTTCATTCGTGCCGTAGTTGAGGATGACCAAATTTGGTTGCCTGTGTTGAAGCTGCTCTGCCCAGTTCTGTTCATTCATTACGGTCGCAAGTAGACCCGCAAACGCTCCGTTCACGCCAAGGCTGTCATAAACCACACCCGGCCCATCGTTTTCGAGAACGGCGCCGAACAACCGAACATTTCCGCCGCTGGTTCTTACGGTGAAGGAGTTTTCGCCGGCCTGGGGCGCCCTGGCTTCATAAAACCCGGAGTGGACTAAGTCGCTGGCCGTCGAGACGGTTTCGCTCACAGCATCGTTGACTTCGACACTGAACTGTCCACCGCCAGGGTGTGCGAGGTAGTAGACATCCACACGCGAAAAGTTCCTGCCATTTTCGCCGCCGGCAGCAGTCGAATAACGGGCGTATTTTCCTGGCCCACCGGCATGGAAGGCAACGCCGCCAAGTCCGAAGAGTCCGTCTCTCATCTGCGGATTCATCAGCGAGTCGCTGTTCCACCCGCCGCCGGAAGTGAAGGTGATCGCCTGGTGTCCGTACCAGGCCCAGGGACGATCAATGAGGATGAAGCCGTGCCCGGCGTCGCCGAACTGCTTTTGTAAGAGCAGACGCACGGTTGCGGTAATACCGTCGTTCGTAATCGGCGAGTCGCCATAGTGCGAGATGCGCGTAATCGCGCCAGGTGACTTCTGTTCTGTTCGTAACAGCGCAGCGTTGAACGAGTCGAGTGCGTGAGTCGGATCTTCTATCGTTCCAGCAACACACGCATTCGGCGCTACAGTTACCGGCTCCCTGGCCGGCTTCATAACCCCGCTGGGTTCCGTTTCGCCGGAGATACCCAAACGAGAAGGAGCACTGTTCTGCTGGAAAGCGATCAACTCTCTGACATCTGGCAGCATGTCTTTGTAGGGTTGTCCCTCGAGCGCGACAAGCTGCTGGATTTGCGGAAAGACAAATGGCAGTAAGGCGAAGAGAATCATGAAGAGCATCGTGCGCGTTGGTTTGCTTAAGAGCGCATGGCGGCTTAGGTCGTCTTTCAGGAAATCCGGGCCCGAGTCGCCATGACCAACTTTAAGAAGGCGTCGCAGTATTGAGTCGTGTGCCAATGACATTTGTATTTTCAGAAGTTACCGTAAATGAACTGCACTTCTGCTCCGGCGATGTAATACAGCCCGATGGCCAGTCCGAGGATAATCGTCGCCTGGACCGGCGCAGGTAGCCATGACCAACCATCAAGGACTGCTTTAAACCCATCACGCGGAAGCCAGTGCGAGAGGTAAGCCAGCCCGAGAATCAGCACGACCGTCCAGGGTAAGTTGGCAGCGGAGAACTCGAACCCGACGAGGCGCCCCAATACTTCGAAAGCTTGCGGCAGGGTGTCGGCACGAAAGACAATCCACGTCAGACAGACAAAATGGAATGTCGCCAACACCGAAAGGGTCGTCATCACCCAGTGCTGGTTTGTGTCTTTCTTTAATCGCTTGCGACGCAGGTCCCACCAGTGGCTTAGGGCCAGCCCAATTCCATGTAGACCGCCCCATAAGACGAATGTCCATCCGGCGCCGTGCCACAACCCACCGATCAGGAACGTCAGAATGAGGTTGCGATAGAGATTCCTTCGCTTTCTCAATCCGCCGAGCGAAAGAAAAACGTAATCGAACAACCAGCGCGAGAGAGTGATATGCCAGCGCTTCCAGAAGTCGCGCAGGTTCCGCGCGCAGTAAGGCGCATTGAAGTTTTCCGGCAGGTTGAAACCAAGCAACAGCGCACAGCCAATTGCAATATCTGTATAGCCCGAGAAGTCGCAGTAGATTTGCAAAGAGTAACCGTAGACTGCTGCGAGAGTTTCGACTGAGGAGTAGAACTGCGGCTGATCAAAAACGCGATTGACGAGGTTGTTTGCGAGAAAGTTAGCAATTCCAATTTTCTTGACGAGGCCGAATAGGATGAGCACAAATGCACGCATTCCATTCTCGTTTGTCAGCCGTCGTGCTTGTTCAAACTGAGGCACTAATTCGCCCGCTCGTACAATTGGTCCGGCGAGCAGCGTTGGAAAGAACGCGACGAAAGCAAGATAATCGACATAATGCGCGGCGGGTTGACTAGTCTTTCGATAGATGTCGATGACGTAACTGAGGGACCGAAACGCAATGAACGAAAGCCCTAACGGCACGACGTTGTCGATGACAAATGCTGATGCCTGCCAACCTGCGCGCTGCAACAGATCGGTGAGCGAGGTGCTGAAAAAGTTGAAGTACTTAAACGCCACCAGAGCGCCGACATCCGTGCACACGCTGGCGAGCAAAAGCAATTTCCGCAAGCTGTTGCTGCGAGCCGCCGCTATTCCCTTGCCCGTCAGAAAGTCCACAGTCGAAATCGCAAACAGCAGGAATAGAAATCTCGGGTTCCAGAGAGCGTAGAAGTAATAACTACTTGCCAGAATGAAGAGAACCGGAAGCCGACGCCGAGTACTCAGCAGCCAATAGACGAAGAAGACTATTCCGAAGAAGACCCAGTAGTTGCCGGTTGTGAAGAGCATGCGCCTTTGAGACCTCTCCTGACTTCGTTTACGTGCTGCTACTCACCACGGAGTGAAGACTGCAAGGATATTGTCCGGCAGGAAGCGGATTGCGATTAGCGTTGCGCCAACGTTGTGGTTGAGTGCCAACCATAGTGACGACCTGCGCGTGCGCACTTAATCCGACTGTGGGTTTCTACGTTTGATTGGCGAGGATCGTTCAAAGCGATTCTGATTTTGGGAGGAATAGAGCGTTCCTGCCAAAGCGCGCAACCAGGGGTTGGAAGGTCGTCAAGCCTTTGGTGTATTTGAAGGGCGTCGATTTAACTAGTTCAACCCCGGTCGTAGAGTGTGTTTGTAGGCGCGCATCAAATCGGCGAAGAATATGTCGCCCATGCGCGAGTAGCCGGCGCTGGTGAGGTGCACCCGATCATTTTGTGCCAGTCCCTTTCTCAACCACGAGTTCATCGATCCGGCGCCACCCATCGCTTCGAAAGAACTCCAGAAAGCGGCGTCGTGATTCAGCGCGGCCAGGCGATGAGACTCATTCATAGCCGCCATTCGCTTAGCGGCCAGCGGAACATCAGAACGATCCGGTGGGCCATAGATCAGGATGGACGTGCGCGGCAATGCTTTGCGCAAGGCGCTCAACACCTGGGTGAGCACACGTTGATAACCAAGCGAACTCCAGTCGCCATCGGTAACTTCGTTCGTTCCGTATGACAGGATGACTAAATCCGGGTTTCTCTCTTGCAAAACATCCGCAAAGTCAGTTTGGTTCCATCCCAGCATACGGTTGGCGCGCGCGCCATTCAGGCCAAGCACGTCATAAGCGACGCCCGGGGTGAGTTGCTCCGCCACCAATCCCAGAATTGTGACCGTTCCAGGACCCAGCGTACGTATCTGAAGTTCGTGAACGCCGCCGGCTGCGCTATCGAACGAGAAGACTCCAACCTGCGATGTCCGTGAGGCAGTTGAGATTGGTT
Organism: Pyrinomonadaceae bacterium; assembly: GCA_041742785.1. Taxonomy (GTDB): domain Bacteria; phylum Acidobacteriota; class Blastocatellia; order Pyrinomonadales; family Pyrinomonadaceae; genus PSRF01. Next base: position 209,006 of record JBGTOA010000028.1, read on the forward strand.
CGTCCAACAAGCTGACGCCATCGACCGCAATGTCGAGACTACCGCCGCCAGGTTGGCGCGCGTAATAGACTTCGAAATGGTTTCCTGAAGCCTGCAGCCACATTCGTTCGCCGGGTTGGTTCGTCGTCTGCACGATGCCCAGCGGACAATACATCCCATTCTTCAAAGCGCGCGCACCGAGTCCGTTAACTGCCCAGCCGCTGGTAACTCCCGACGAAACACCTTGCCGCCGCGTGCTCATTGGATTTCCGGGCAGAATGAATCCAGCGCCGCCGTCACCGAACTGCTGCTGAAGTCGCTCGCGAATTCTTCTCGTAAGAATGTCGGCAGCAATATGTGAGTCTCCGAAATGCGCGATCCGCACCGGCTCGAGTCGACGACCGGATTCAGCAGCAGCCAGCGCCTTGAAGAAGTGCTCAAGAGCTTCCGGGTTCTCGATCCCGCTTCGGCCAGTTGGTCCTGTCGCCGGAGGATTCGAAGCGCTGAGGAAGTGAGGCCAGTATGAATAAAAAGGTGATTTGCCTGCAGCGGCCGTTAATCCGCAAGAGGTCATCATGAAAGCGGAAGCAACGAGCATCGTGACAATAGTTCGCCTCATCGTGGGCCGGATCTTCCCGGTCGTCGAACTCGCCGTCAACCGTGCTTGCCACAGTCATATCGCTGTGAGAGCATACGCCTCAACTACTTTATGAATCCTGCCCCTTCTGCAAAACATCAACGCGTTTCCCGCAAAGCAAGTCTGTTTACCGAATCCGTAATTCGCGAAATGACGCGCGAGGCGTTGAAGCATGGCGCCGTCAATTTGTCGCAGGGCTTTCCCGATTTCGCTGCTCCCGATGCGATCAAGCAAGTCGCCATGCAGGCGATCGCTAACGACGTCAATCAATACGCGATCACCTGGGGGGCGCGCGATTTTCGCGAGGCGATTGCCGGCAAGACTAAATGGTACCTGGGTCTTGATGTCGATCCGGAAACGGAGTTAACGGTGACCTGCGGTTCTACTGAGGGAATGATCGCGGCGATGATGGCGACCGTTGATCCCGGTGAAGAGGTAGTGATCTTTGAACCTTTCTATGAAAACTATGCGCCGGACGCGATTCTCTCGGACGCCACACCGCGTTATGTGCCGTTGCGTGCGCCTGACTGGACTTTCGATCGCGATGAGTTGCGCAGCGCGTTCAATGCAAAGACCAAAGCCATCATCATCTGCAATCCAAATAACCCCACCGGAAAAGTTCTTACCAGGGCTGAGATGGAGTTTATCGCCGAGCTCTGCCGGGAATTCGATACGTTGTGCTTCACCGACGAGATCTACGAGCACATTATCTATCCGCGCGAAGGGGCAGATATTCGGCATATCTCGATGGCCCAGTTGCCGGGCATGCGCGAGCGTACGGTGATCGTGAACTCAATGTCCAAGACTTACTCAGTGACCGGTTGGCGCGTGGGATACTGCATTGCGCCGCCTGAAATCACCAGTGGCATTCGGAAGGTCCACGATTTTCTAACTGTCGGCGCAGCCGCTCCGCTGCAGGCCGCCGGAGCTTTCGCGCTATCTCTGCCGCCGGAATACTACGAGCGGCTGCAGGCCGAGTATCGCGCCCGCCGCGAACTACTTTTGCCGGTTTTGGAGCAGGCCGGATTCAAGACCTTCGTTCCGGACGGCGCTTACTACATCATGACCGACATCTCGGAGTTTGGATTCGCGAATGACGTTGAGTTTACTCGGCATCTCATCCGCGAAGTTGGTGTCGCTTGCGTTCCCGGGTCGAGCTTCTACAGCGTCCCTGAAAGAGGCAGACAACAGGTTAGATTTTGTTTCTGTAAGAAAGACGAGACCCTGGCACTGGCCGCTGAGAGACTACAAAAACTTCATTGAATTCGCAGGCGATCGCTTTTAGATCAACTCTCAAATAAAAGATCATAGTCCTTGCTGGACTGCGGGCGGCCCTGCCCGCAACGTATCGTCTTCATAAAACTATCAGTAAGGCTCAAGCTTAGGCTAAGCGGCAGGTAAGGTTGAGCGGGCGGGTCGCCCGCGGTGGGATAAGAAGGCACTCTTCATTCAATCAGGTAATTAACCAGGCTTCATTCAATGAATATTCATTCTGCTCGTGTGGTCTTAGCATTTTTAATAGTCCTCTTCGTGTCCGACCTGGGGGTAGTAGCTCAACAGATGGCGGATCCGGAGTTCAGGTCTCATGTGGAGCGTCCGGCTTACAAAAAGAATTACCCGCGCGTGCTCTTCGACGAGGCTCACAACAACTTTCATACAACCACTGGACGCTACAAGCCGTTTGTGGATCTCATCATCAGTGACGGCTATCACGTCGTGCGCAACCGCGAGCCGTTCACCGCGAAATTACTCGCCAATTATAAGTTACTCGTAATTGCCAATGCGCTGGGCGAGGATGAAGACGATGAAGACGGTGCGGGTGAGTCGGCCTTCACGCCGGCAGAATGTCAGATAGTTCATGATTGGGTGAAAAGTGGCGGAGCGCTTTTGTTGATCGCTGATCACGCTCCATTTGGCGGCGCGGCGGAAGTGCTTGCTAAACAGTTTGGCGTGGAGATGAGCAAGGGTTATGTGTTTGATCCGGGGCATGCTGAGCCTGAGTCGCCTTCGGTTTTAGTTTACACACGAGAGAACCAGCTGCTGATGGATCATCCCATAACCCGCGGCCGGAATGAGACCGAAAAGGTTCAGCGAGTAGTTGCGTTTACCGGCCAGGCGCTAAAAACAACCGATGGCAGTGCGGTATTTTTGAAGCTTGGCGAGGCTGCCATCGACAAACCTCGACCGAACGAGGATACGAGCGTAACGGTGGGCGGTCAGGCGCAGGGACTGGCGTTTAAGTTTGGGAAGGGCAGGGTGGTCATGCTTGGCGAGGCGGCAATGCTTACGGCGCAAATATCCGGAGTAAACAAAGAGCGGTTTGGCATGAACGCCTCCGGGAATGACAACCGCCAATTAGCGTTGAATATCATGCACTGGCTATCGGGGGCTACGAAGTAAGAGAGAGTTTGGAGTTTCGAGTTCCTAGCTTCTAGTTGGTGTTGAGTGCTGAGTGCTGAGTTCCCCTTGCTTCTTTTCCAACGAGCTATGTGGATAGCGAGAAACTAAAAACTCGAAACTAGAAACTCGAAACTAAAGACTCGACACCTGGCCGCGATGTGGGACACGAAACGACAATTCATCTGGCTGGCAGCAGGTCTGACACTGGGAACGCTAGTGGCTTATTCCGATGCTCATGACGAGGACGGCACATTCGTGCCCAGCTTCTTCATCTTCATGGAGAGCCTCGTTCTGATTATCATCGCAATCCTGTTCTTTATTTACTCGCGAAAGAAGAGCTAACGGCGGCGGTTCCAAAGAGGAGTTTTTAGTTTTAAGTCTTAGAACTAGAAACTCGAAACTCGAACTAGAACTCGAAACTTTCTTTGGAACTCAGAACTTTTCTTTCCTACTGCGGCGGTTGCGCGGTCTTGGCCCTAACGGTAATTCCCTCGTTGCCAACTACAAGCAAATTGCGCGATTCGCCGTAAGGCACGCTCGAAGGAACATACGACAACACATAACGGTTCTTACGCAGCTCATCGCAGATCGCCTTCGCTGCTTGCGCTGCCTCTTCAATCGGGAACGTCAGTCCACCGGTGCCTTCCACCAACTTTTCGATCACTTGCTTGGGTTTGGGAACGTCACGTCGAATAGCGCCGCGCGTTCGATCGGGCGCTTGCACAGTGTAAACCGCAATGTCGAGTGATTGCAGTTCGGCAAGTACTTTCTCAAAGGGCGTCTTACTGCCTTTGTCCAGACCATCGCTGATGGCCACGATAACTCGCTTCTGACCGTGCAATGGTCGCAGCGCCTGGTCCACTACGGCACTCACCGCATCAAAAAGGTGGGGCGCGCCTTTCTTCCGAAAGCTCTTTAGCGAAGCTTCGATCGCCTTCGCATCGTCGGTCCAGTCGGCAACTATTTCTGCCTCTTCGTCATAGCCCACAATGAGCAGTTGGTCGCCGTCAAAGATTTCGTAAGCAAACTCACGCGCGGCTTGCTCGAGTTTCTCGACATCCGCGCGCAAGGTCAGCGAGTTGTCTACAAGCAACACAATCCGAGCCGGCGAGGGATCGGGAGAGAAGTTCCTGATGCTTTGTTCGGAGCCGTTGTCGAAAACCGCGAGCTGCCTGGCCGTAATCGGCCCGGGCGAGTTGTCCTCTTTCTTTGCGACGAGGCTCACCAATGAACCTCCTTGCCCTGTTTGCGTTCGCCGGCCAGCCTGACCAAAAAGGACGCCGGCAAAGATGCTCGCGCAGATGAGCAACCACGAAGCAGAGAATATAATTGAACGCGCAGAGAAGGTAGTTCGCCGCGATATCGATCCAGCAGAGCTTAAATAACGCATGTTGTTGGTTTGAGGGCTGCCGCGGGGGCGTCCACCGCCCTTGGGCGATCCAAGGCAGCCGCAGCACTAATCCTTCGATTTGGTAGTCGAAGTGGTCTCGGCAGTTTTCTTTGACGGGGAGGTTTCTTTACTCTTCTTCTCAGGTTTCTTTTCGGCAACAGTTCCGCTGTCGGTATCAGCTTTGGCGGCGGCTTTCCGACCGTTGTCGGCATAATCGGTTACATACCAGCCCGACCCTTTGAATTGAATAGCCGGCGCCGACATCAACTTTTCCAGACGTCCGCCACACTCGCGGCATTTTGTCGGTGCCTTATCACTCATCTTCTGAAAGACTTCGATGTGTGCTTTGCACTTCTTACACTCAAATTCGTAAATGGGCATCTTTGTAAACGGACTCCGTCGTGAAAAAGAGTTCAGGCGAAAGTATACGACTACAGCCCTTGAAGCGGTAGCGACGGCGTGCGATGGTAAGTCTGGGATTAGTGTTCGGCTACTGGTGACCAATGCCGTGGTCCCTTCAGAACGGCGAACGGCAGCGACCCGGCCGAAGCTTTACAGTTCAAACTCTCGCCAGCTTTGACTGTATAACGCGGCGGATGAATTTCCTCCGCTTTGCAACTTCATCGTCGCTTCGTTATGATCCGTGGCACACACAGAGCTCTCCATGGATTTGGTCATCCTCTGTGACGTGCAGATGCAGCAGACGATGTCAGAAACTGCTCAATCGCTCTCGCTCGAGCGCAAAATAAAAATGCAGGAAGCACGTGAGGGAATTATTAACCGCCTCTCGCTGGCGTTCCCCACATCGATCAACCTGGACCGATTTCTGAATGTAATCGTCTCTGAGCTGGGCCGCATGATGCAGGTTGATCGCTGCGACGTGATTCAGCTGACACCCGAGAGCGAGCTGCGGATCAGTCACGAATGGCGAGCTTCGGAGGAAGTGCCGTCGAGCCTGGGCACTGCGATTCCGCTGGATATCAAACAGCTTGCCGGACACGTCGACATAACCAAACCGATTCGGTTGGATGACACCGCCGCGCCCGGTCTGGATCAAAAAGTCCGATTCCTGGCAGCAAGTCTCCGCACGCGATCGTTGCTCGTGGTGCCGGTGGTGCTCGGCGCCGACGTGCTGGGTCTGGTTGGGTTACACACTACGCAGACCCCTCGGGAATGGCTTGATGATGAGGTCACATTTCTGCAGTCCATCGCGCGGCAGATCGCCGTGGGCTACCAATACACGCGTCTTTACACCGACAAAGAGCGAGAAGCGGAAACGAAACGCGCTTTGTTGGAGATCGCGAATGCATTGAATGCCCGATCTGATTTTCGTGAAGTCTCTTCACTCGTTCTGGAACGCGCCATCGCCCTCGTGGGAGCGGATTATTCCGCGCTCGGCGTGCTCGATAAAGCCGGCGGCCGAATCACACTCGCCGCGTTCAAGGCTTCGCCTCATGCGACAACCGATTCTGTGCAAGGGTTAATCGACACGCACGGGCAATCGCTCGATGTCACGCAATTTCCCGCCATGATGGATGTGCTGGCTGAAGGGAAGACGCTGCGGCTTCTGGAAACGGACCTGCCATTTCCCTTTCGTCTGATCTTCAATGCCACACTCGGTGGGCGAGCTGCACTGGTTGCTCCAGTGCGAGTAGCCGGCCAAACGTTCGGGCTGCTCGGTCTGGTGTGGAGTGAGGCGCGGGCTGGTTTCCAGGACCACGAAGTGGCGTTGGTTGAGGGCATCGCAGATCAGATCGGCACGGCGCTCGAACGCGATCAGCTTTCTGCCGAGGTGATGCTCCTGCGCAGTGCGCTCCATGAGCGTTATGGTGAAGAACGCATCATTGGACAAACGCCGGTGATTCGACGCGCAATCAAGCTGGCGCTGAGCGTTGCGGACACTCAAACAACGGTGCTGCTGCAGGGAGAATCAGGAACGGGTAAAGAGTTGCTCGCCAATCTCATCCACTACAACTCCGGTCGCGAGAACCACGCATATGTAAAACTCAACTGCGGCGCAATCCCCGAAACGTTGTTGGAGGCGGAACTGTTTGGGCATGAGAAGGGCGCGTTCACCGACGCGCGTGCCTTACGTCGGGGCAGGTTTGAGGAAGCGAATGGCGGGACCTTGTTTCTGGATGAAGTCGGCGAGATGAGTTTGTCGGCACAGGTTCGGCTGCTGCGGGTTTTGCAGGACGGAGAATTCACGCGCGTTGGTGGTAATGAAGTGCTGAAAACCGATGTGCGAGTCATCGCCGCCTCGAACGTCGATCTCGAACGCGCCACTGAGGAAGGTACTTTCCGGAAAGATCTTTATTACCGCCTGTCAGTTTTTCCAATCGTGCTTCCGTCCCTGCGAGAGCGGCCGGAAGACATTCACCCGCTCGTGATCCATTTCCTTGAGCATTACAAACAGAAGACGGGACGGTTCATCTCAGGAATTTCCAAAGACGCACTGCACGCGCTGATCATGTATCAGTGGCCAGGCAATGTGCGTGAACTTGAGAACGCAATTGAGCGGGCAGTGATCATCGCTTCGGGACGACAGATTGAGCTCGACGATCTGCCGCAATCGATCGGTAGCAAGGCACTGGAAGAGCGAGATCGGATAAAAGTTGAACGCGTTAAAGCAGCGAGCGAGGGACGTACTGCGACGTTTGAAGTTGTGGTGCCATCATCGATGGAAGAGATTGAGCGGCAGGCGATCGAAGCGACCCTGGATTACACGGAAGGCGATAAGAGTCACGCGGCACGGGCGCTCGGAATTGGCAGAAAGACGCTTTATCGAAAACTGGATCAATACAACGGCGGACGCGAGGATAAGTAAAAGCGTCCCGAACCGGGGAGGACGCTTTAACCTGACGTTTGGCGGTCCACGTTGTTGCACGGCTTCTTTCCTATTTGCTATATTTCGACTCTGGAATTTCCCAGCACCAACTCAAATAGGCGCAGTTCCATGCGGACGTGCGCATCAAGAAAGGATCCCAGAATGGGAAACGATGACTATCGACGAGACGGCGGTGACATCTCTGCTCGTCTGACATATCTGCTTATTGGCGGGGGCATTGGGGCCGTGTTGGCCCTGCTGTTCGCTCCAAAATCCGGACAGGAACTCCGGGGAGATATCGCCGACGCTACCCGAAAAGGCGTGGATCGCTCGCGCGAAGCGGCTCAACAACTGGGCGATCGAGCCGGTCAGTACTACGAAACCACTCGTGAGCGCGCTACCGAACTGTATTCGCAGGCAGCTGAAAAGGTTGGCGAGGTGGCCCAGACTGCTCGGGATACGGCCGCGCGCAAAACAGGCACCGTTGCTGCCGCGCTCGACGCGGGTAAAAAGGCGTATCAGGAAGAGAAACGAAAGACCGAACTTTCCGGCCGCACGGAAGCCGCCCCTAACTACGAAGAAAAAGCGAACTAACCCGATTGTCGTGCCGATTGGCTGAATGCCAGTCGGCACGCAGTTTGAAAGTCTAAAGAAATGGTCTGCTTTCCCACCGTCCATAAGATCGGCAACCCGCAATGACCTCCGCTCTCGCACTACAGGTGAACGCAAGTGACCCACTGTTCTGGATCCTCGTGATCGTGGCGCTCTCGTTTTTTGTGATCGCTATCGCTATGATTTTTGTGGCGATGAATGTGAGTCGCGCGGTTTCTTCAGTCAACCGGCTGGAACAGAAACTCGAGCCGTTGGTTGAACGGCTGAACGTTTTGAGCGAACAAGGCAAGCAGATTGCAAATCAGGGGCGACAGATCGCCGAACAGTTCAACGTGGTCTCAGGCCACCTGTCTGTTGCCTCGGGTCACTTCGCAGATTCTATGGCCGTGATCAAAGAAGAAGTTACAGAGCTAAAGGAGTTGGTCAATGACACTGCGATAGAGGCGAGAGAGAAAGTCGCGCTCGTTAGCAGTACCATCGACCGAACGCATTCGCAAGTGGTTAACACAACCGAGTTCATCGAGCAGAAGGTCATCGAGCCGGCCCGCGAGCTGGCGGCGATTATGGCGGGCTTCCGCCGCGGCCTCGAGGTTCTCGTGGCCCCTGCGCCGAGGCCCATAAATCAAACCTACGGAGAGGAAGAGTTGTTTATCGGCTGATCTCGATCAGATGTTCTTTGGCAGAACCCGAACCATCGCTTCCGCTAGGAGCCAAGTGGTTCGGGTTTTTCGATCCGGCTGAGTTGAAATTTCAAGTTTCGACTTTCGAGTTTCGAGTTTCGAGTCGAGTTTCGAGTTTCGAGTTTCGAGTTTCAAGTTTCACGTTTCGAGTTTCTAATTTTTAGTTCTCACTTGTGAGTCAGGTAGGTTTAGGTGGCTTCGAAGGCTGAAAGACTAGAAACTTGAAACTAGAAACCTGAAACTAGAAACTTGAAACTACAAACTTGAAACTAGAAACTCGAAACTCGAAACTCGAAACCGAAGTGAACTCGAATCTTTCGTACCGTGCTGTTACTATTGGCGTTCAAAAGTTATGTCCACTGAAACACCGCTCGACCTCAAGAAGACTGTGAATTTGCCGAAGACCGGCTTCGCGCAAAAGGCCAATCTTGCCCAAAACGAACCTGGTCGCCTGAAGAAATGGGCTGACATGGATCTGTATCGTTTGATCCGCGACTCCCGAGCCGGCGCCGAGAAATTCATCCTGCACGATGGCCCACCATATGCGAATGCGGACATTCATCTGGGCACGGCAATGAACAAGATCTTGAAGGATTTCATTGTAAAGTCACGCACGATGATGGGTTTTGACGCGCCATACGTGCCCGGTTACGACTGTCACGGTTTGCCGATCGAGCTCTATGTCGATCGAAAGCTGGGTGCGAAAAAAGCAAACATGCCTGCCATCGCGATTCGTCGTGCCTGCCGCGAACATGCTTCAAATGCTTTGAAGCGACAGACAAGAGACTTTCAACGGTTGGGAATTCTGGGCGAGTGGGAAAAGCCCTACCTCACGATGTCCAATCATTACGAGGCGGAAACGGCCCGCTTGTTTGGCCGCTTCGTCGAACGCGGTTACGTGTACAAGGGTGCGCGACCGGTCTACTGGTGTATTCACGATCAAACCGCGCTGGCTGAAGCAGAGGTTGAGTACTACCAGCGCACGAGTCCCTCCGTTTACGTGAAGTTTCCACTGGCGAGTGATCCCGCGGCTATCGATCCGGCCCTCGCCGGCAAGAATGTCTTCGTCTTGATCTGGACGACAACACCATGGACCCTGCCGGCGAATCTCGGCATAGCCGTACATCCGGATGTCGAGTATTCAGCGTTTACCCACGGTGACGAGGTTTTTATTGTCGCTAGTGAGTTGCTGGAGAGCGTGATTGCGAAATGTGCCCTGGCAAGTGACGGGCCGGTTTCTGATCGCCTGATCGCGAGGTTTGCGGGCAAGAAGCTCGACAGGCTCGAGGCTCGTCATCCCTGGATTGATCGCCCTTCGCTGCTGATGGTCGGTGACCATGTGACGTTGGGAGGGGAGGCTGATGCTGAAGTCGAACTCAACGTAAGACAATCTCCGCATCCACCCCAGGCCAGCAAAGCCGGGACCGGCGCTGTGCATACTGCCCCCGGTCACGGCCATGACGACTTCATGATCGGCAAGCGCTATGGTCTGGAGATCTATTGTCCCGTCGACAACGCTGGACGGTTCACTCCCGACGTCGAACACTTTGCCGGCGAACAGGTCTTTGAAGCTAACCCCCGGATTGTTGATTTCATGCGAGCTCGCGGCGTGCTGCTTTTTACTGAACAGTACGATCACCGTTACCCCCACTGTTGGCGTTGCAAGAACCCGGTGATCTTCCGTGCAACTCCGCAATGGTTCATCTCGATGGACAAAGCCGCCGGAGCGATTGTCGAGAAAGACGAAGATGGCCGGGAGGTGAGCAACTTTACCGATAATGAAGGGGATGCGTCTTCCGCTTCATTGCGCAAGGCTGCCCTGGCCGAGATTGACCGCGTTGAATGGCTTCCCGGATGGGGCGCCGAACGCATGCGCAACATGTTCAAGGGCAGACCCGATTGGTGCGTCTCGCGCCAACGGGTTTGGGGGGTCTCGATTCCTGTCTTCTATTGCGCCAGATGTAATGAAGAGGTCGCCGATCCAGAGATCATTGATCACGTTGCGGATGTGTTTGAACGTGAATCCTCAGATGCCTGGTACATTCTGGAAGTAAGCGAACTTTTGCCCGAAGGCTATACCTGTAGAAAATGCGGCGCCTCCGAGTGGACTAAAGAGACCGACATTCTCGACGTTTGGTTCGACAGTGGTGCTTCTTCGGTAGCAGTGCTGGAAAACCGTGAAGAATTACGCTGGCCGGCTGATGTTTACATCGAAGGCGGCGATCAGTATCGCGGCTGGTTCAACTCGTCGCTAATCGTTGGGTTGGTGGCGCATGATCGCGCTCCTTACAAGACAGTGCTCACTCATGGATGGACTGTAGATGCGCAGGGAAAGGCAATGCACAAGTCTGCAGGCAATGCGGTACCACCTGAGGAAGTGATCAAGGAGTCAGGTGCGGAGATTCTGAGACTTTGGTGCGCATCTTCAAACTACTTTGACGATATGCGTTGCTCGGCTGAGATCCTGCAAAGGGTCACCGACGGATACCGCAAGCTGCGCAACACGGCAAGGTTTGCGCTTGGCAATCTACACGGATTTGATCCGGACAGGGACATTGTGCCGGACGAGGAGCTTCTCGAGATTGATCGCTGGGCACTTGCGGAGCTGGATGAACTGATTGCGAAGGTAAGGTCGGCCTACGACGGGTATGAGTTTCACGTGGTGTATCACACACTTTATAACTTCGCGACCGTGACCCTCTCCGCTCGCTACTTCGACATCATCAAGGATCGTCTTTACACTTTTGCGCCGCGAAACGTTGCCCGTCGTTCTGCGCAAACGGTGCTGTTTAAAATAGCAGACGCGCTCGCACGGATGCTGGCGCCGATACTCGCTTTCACGGCTGATGAAATCTGGGAGCACCTGCCGCAGCGGTGGGGAAGTGCTCAGCATCCTGTTCACGTTGAGACGTTTCCGACGGCAAAGGGTGGGCGCGATCAGAAGTTGCAGGCAGACTGGGACGTGCTTTTCGCGGTGCGCGATCAGGTTCTGGGTGCGCTTGAGGAGGCGAGAAACGCAAAACTCATCGGCAGTTCTTTGGACGCTGGCGTCGCCGTAAGAGCGAGTGAAGAAACTTATGAAGTTCTGTCCCGTCATCAGTCGGATCTTCCGGCTACCTTTATCGTCTCGCAGGTAGCTCTTGAAGTGAACCCCGAAGGAAAAGGCACTCAGGTTGGAGTTGAAGTGCGACGTGCAGACGGCGAGAAATGCGAGCGGTGCTGGAACTTCTCAAGGCGCGTGGGCGAGTCTGAACAATTTCCGACTGTTTGCGAACGTTGTGTTGCCGCGCTCGCAGAGATCGAGCTTGAAGCCGCGTGATAGCGCTTGTGCACATTGATGGACGAGACAGTACGTAAAAACCGAACGACCTTTCGGATCAGTTGGCGCGCGGGATATATCATCGCTGCCCTGGCGGTCTACATGATGGATCAGGCGAGCAAGGCCTGGGCGAGGCGCACACTTCGGTTCGGTGACGATCAGTCCGTGATTCCAGGGTTTCTTGATTTTGTCTACACCGAGAACACTGGAATCGCTTTCGGCCAACTGCAGGAAGGCGGATCATTTGGTCGATGGTTGCTGGTCGTGCTCGCGTCGCTCGCCACGATCGCCGTCACCTACTATTTCTTTCGAACGCCACGAAGCGACGATCGCGTCCTGGGGGCGTGTGCGCTATTGTTAGCCGGGATTGCCGGCAACCTGACTGACCGAGCGCGGCTTGGGTATGTCGTGGACTTTATCGCTGTCCATGTTGGCTCGTTTCACTGGCCCACCTTCAACGTTGCTGACGCCAGTATCTGTTTAGGCGCATTTATGCTGGCGCTCGATCTGATATTCGAAGGAAGGCGCGAGGCGAGGATTAAGCGAACAGCGGACAGCGGAAAGCTTGAGTACTGAGTCCTCCAGGGCTTAGTGCTTGAGTACTGAGTCCTGATTTCCAAAGACTACTGACGACGGACCACTAACAACAACGAGTCTTCGCGCCCTGATTCAGAACCAGGTAATGTATCCAGAACTCTTTCGCATTTTTGGCTTTCCCATTAACACTTATGGAGTGTTCCTGGCGCTGGCGTTTCTTTCTGCAATTCTGCTGACGGTAAAACTCGCCGAACGCGACGGTTTACCTCGCGACCGAATCTACGACATCTGCCTCTGGATGTTGCTCGCTTCGCTTATTGGCTCGAAAGTCTTGATGCTCTTCACCGAGTCTGAATATCGCGAGAACCCTTTGCGTTTAATCTCGCTCGACTTCCTGAGGTCTGGGGGAGTTTTTTATGGCGGACTACTCGGCGCGGTAGCTGTCGGTTATTTTCTGATGCGGCGATATAGTTTGCCCTGGTGGAAAACCGCCGACGCTTGCGCACCAGGCATTGCCCTCGGTAACTTTTTCGGAAGACAAGGCTGCTTTGCGGCCGGCTGCTGTTGGGGGAAACCAACTGACCTGCCATGGGGTGTGAGATTTAGTGAGCTAGGGCATCAGATTACGGGGGTACCGATCGACGGGCCTCTTCATCCGACGCAGCTCTATGAATCGTTCTCCATGCTGGTCGTGTTGTTTCTGCTCTTGTGGCTGCACAGACGAAAGCGTTTTGATGGTCAGGTAATTCTCGCTTATGCACTGCTCTACTCGGTAGTTAGGTTTGTCATTGAGTTCGTTCGTGACGATCCTCGCGGAGACATTCTCGGTCTAACATCACTCACCGGCCTCTCAACATCGCAAATCATCAGCATCGTCGTGGGGATTGCGGCGCTGGTTCTCTTAATCAGGCGCTGGCGCAAAGCTGCGAACCAACCTGACGCCACTCCAATGGTTCCCGCCCAGGCGTAACTCCTCAGGAAGACCCTCAGTAAGGCCTTGGTCTTTGCAATACAAAGTACTTGACACAATTCCAGCTCGCGGATACTATCCCAATCCATGAGATCTATTCGCCTGTTGCCGACGCCTTTGGACGAACCGCCCGCGCTGCATGAACGCGCGATGGACAACCTGCGCTACATCCGCGAAACGATGGAACGCGCGTCGTCTTTTACGGGAATCTCCGGATGGGGCGAGGCAGCGATTGGCGTGACGGCCCTGGCTGCTGCGTTCCTTGCTCACGGAAAACCATTCGAGTCCTGGTTGGCGATTTGGGCCGGGGACGCTTTAGTTTCATTACTGATTGCCGGCTGGTCAATGGACCGCAAAGCGAGAATCTCCGGCATGCCGTTGCTTTCCGGCCCCGGACGTAAAGTGGCTTTTAGTCTTTTTCCGCCCATCCTTGCCGGCGTGTTGTTGACAGTGATTTTCTATCAGGTGGGCCAAACCAATTACATTCCCGGCGTCTGGCTGCTGCTGTATGGAACGGGAGTAGTCACAGGGGGGATGTTTTCGGTTCGCGTTGTTCCCATCATGGGATTCTGTTTTATGGCCCTTGGCGCCGCCGCCTTGTTCGGACCGGTGTCACTGGCAGTCTGGTTCATGGCGGCGGGGTTTGGAGTACTGCACATTGTTTTTGGAGTAATAATCGCGAGGAGATACGGTGGCTAGACGTTCGGCATTAAAACCGGCTGCAGATAAAAGTTCTGAAAGCGACACCACAGAACTTCGAGGCATGGCGGGGGCAAAGGTGACCAGCGCCGCTCCGTCTCTCGATCGCATTATTCATGAACGACTGCGGCTCGGCATCGTGAGTGCGCTGGCCGCGAACGAGATCCTGAGCTTCAACGATTTGAAATCGTTGCTGGACACTACCGATGGAAATCTCAGCGTCCATGCACGCAAGCTGGAAGAGGCAGGTTTCATCAGCTGTACCAAATACTTTGAAGGACGAACGCCGAAGACCGAATACCAACTCACCACCGCGGGACGAAAAGCGCTCGATGCTTACCTGAGTCACATGGAGAAATTGATCCAGCAGATGCGCGCAACCTGACAATACCCCCCTTTTTTTGCTCGTGCGCTTTGCGATGCAAAGGACTTCGTGGAAATCGAGAGAGTTCACATGGACAATTATCACGTAGTTGTTATCGGAGCAGGATTGGCTGGTCTTCAGTGTGCCCGACTGCTTGCCAGGCATGGGCTGAGGACATTGCTTGTCGATCGCAAGAATACTTTGGCCGATGCCGTGCACACGACCGGCATCTTCGTCCGTCGCACCCTTGAAGACTTTGCTCTGCCGGGAGATTGTCTCGGGCCACCGATCAGTCACGTCACTCTCTATTCGCCCGCCCGCCGCTCGCTGGATCTAAGCAGTCCCCACGTGGAATTTCGCGTTGGCAAAATGCCGGCCCTCTATGACCGAATGCTCCAGCAGTGTCAGCGTGCGGGCGTCGACTGGCAGTCGAACACTCGGTATGCCGGCCACTCGGTTTCGGGAAAGCATATCGACTTGAAACTCGATTCCCACTCACAGTCTCGAGAGATTCGAACCAGGTTCATAGTGGGCGCCGACGGAGCGAACTCCCGAGTTGCCCGCGCCTTAAATCTCGACATAAATCAGCAGTGGATTGTCGGGATTGAGGACGTGTTTCACAACGCGCCGCTCGTGGGCCCGCCGCGGCTCCACTGCTTTCTGGATTCAGAAGTGGCGCCGGGATATTTAGCCTGGGTCGCAAACGATGGGGAAGAAGTGCACGTCGGAGTTGGCGGCTACCCAGCAAGCTTTGAACCGCTGGTTGCGATAGAAAAGTTTCGTGCAAGTTTGAATGGCATCGTCGATCTCCGCAAAGCACGTCTGCGGGAACGGCGTGGCGGTCGAATTCCGGTTGGGGGCGTGTTGAAGAGAATCGGCAACCGGCAAGGGTTGTTAGTCGGTGACGCTGCGGGGGCTGTTTCGCCGCTTACGGCAGGCGGTCTGGATCCTGGCATGCGGTTGTCGACGTTTGCGGCCGGCGTCATTGCGGACTTTTTTGAATCGGGTTTCGAGGGAGTCCTCGATTCTTACTCAGGAGAATTATTTCGAACTCGCTTTGCTTCGCGACTGTGGATGCGTCGGGTTGCGGCCGCTATTCGTCACCCACTGTTGCTGGAGTTAGGTTGCGCCGGTTTGCGTCTGCCCCTGCTGAACTGGGTAGCCTGGCATGTGTTCTTTGGTCGCGGCTCATTTCCCGATGTGGAAAGAAACGTTGAGCCATTGCTGGCGCCGCCCATGAGCAGCTAGACATTGCCAGTGGTCTACCGGGCGCCACGTTGTTACTAACAGCGGGCCGATGTGGCTCGCCACGTTGTCCGTCATCCTGGCGGACTTAAGAATAGCTTTAGCAGTGAAGTTTTCCGGGGAGTGCCAACTACCAACGTTCAGCTGAGAAGGAGTCGTCAGATGTCGAAACGGCTTTTCGCGATTGTCCTCATCTTCATATGCGCATCGGTCGCCTGGTTAATTCTTGGGGGAACGATCTTCTCAAGGACTTATTCGCTGGATTCGGTGTCTCAGAATCGCGTTGCTTCCCTTTGGGGCACGCCGCAGAACCAGGCGCCACCGACCGCTTCATACACGCGACAGGTGCCGAAGCAGGAAGAGGTGACAGAGAACGGCAAGAAGATTGTGAAGACGACCCAGCAGGACATTGTCACACCACTGCCGCTTGAAAGTAGCGTGATCGACGTGATGCTCGATCTCGAACATCGTCAAAAGGGACTGCTCTGGTACAGCACGTACAAGGTCAACTTTTCCGGCTTGTATGGAATTCGAAACACCAGTCAAGAGGAGGAAACTGTGAATTTGCGACTGGGGTTTCCCTCAGGTAAAGCGATCTACGACGACCTGGTCTTCACGGTTGATGGTTCGCCGATGGTAGTAGGAAGCCAGGCCAACGCTGCTACTGCGGCGATAAGAATTCCACCGGGGAGAACTGTACAGCTTGGAGTTGGCTATCGCTCACAGGGACTGAACGAATGGCGGTACAGCTTCGGGACTGACGTGGCGCAGGTTCGTGACTTCACGCTGCGAATGAAAACAAACTTCAAAAACATCGACTTTGCCGACAACACTGTGTCACCGACGGAGAAGCGCGAAAGCGCAAAGGGCTGGGACCTCACCTGGTCTTACAAAAGCCTCTTGTCCGGATACCAGATTGCGATGGTAATGCCTGAGAAGCTTCAGCCGGGCCCGCTCGCAGGCAGGATTAGTTTGTTTGCTCCCGTTTCACTCTTCTTCTTTTTCTTCCTCATGCTCATCATCACCACTATCCGCGGCATTGAACTTCATCCCATGAATTACTTCTTCCTTGCCGCGGCCTTCTTCTCGTTTCACCTGCTTCTCGCTTATCTGGTCGACCATGTTTCCATCCATATGGCATTTGCGATCTCTTCCGCGGTTTCGATTTTTCTGGTTGTCAGCTACCTGCGTTTGGTAATCGGAATGCACTTCGCGAGCAGAGAAGCAGCGGCGGCGCAGTTCGTCTACCTCGTTATGTTCTCGTACGCGTTCTTCCTGAAAGGCTTTACGGGACTGGCGATCACGATCGGCTCCATCGTCACTCTATTTGTGGCGATGCAGGTCACCGGGCGCATCCGTTGGGCGGAAAAGTTTTCGTTGAAAGCGGCCCAGCCGACGGCCGAACTTCCCTGAGTGTTAACAAAGTCCGGCCTCCAGCGTCTTTATCGATAGGAAGAATTGCCCAAGAGTTCAAAGGCGAGGGACGGGCGATGGACGGGTGATGGACATTGGACCCGGGGACTTTCTTCCGGCGAACTTTCGCAGGAAGCCGGTCGTACTAGGCTCCGAGTCCCACACGCGGTACCCACGTATGAAAGCCATTTTCTCCTTTTACTCCGACGCGCTGAAGATTGCCCTGCAGTCGATTTTTGCGCATAAGCTCCGCGCTTTTCTTACTTTGATCGGAATCATTATCGGCGTCGCTTCGGTTGTAACCGTGGGCGCGTCCATTAGCGGACTTAACACTTACGTCGTCGACAAGGTGTCAAAAGTGCTGGGCAGCAATCATTTTATGATCGCCCGCATGGCCTTCTCCGGACGCATGTCCGATGAAGAGTTCGAACTCCGCAACCGGCGCAACAAGCGATTGAACTGGGACGACTACGAATGGGTAAAAGAGCACTGCAAGAGCTGCTCGGAGGTGGGTGCACAAACTCAAAGCGGCACGGATCTGAATCAGGACGGTATCGAATTTCCCGGAGCGAGGATCATCGGCGCTTCCGCCAACATGGTGGATATTGAGGACAAGACCATCGAAGAAGGTCGATTTCTGTTGGACGATGAAGTCGAACGCTCGGCACGTGTTTGCGTGCTTGGTGGCGACATCAAGGAGAAGTTCTTCGGCAATACCAATCCGGTTGGAAAGACCCTTAAGGTCCGCGGCCTTCCGATGCGCATCGTCGGCGTTGAAGAGAAGCGCGGTTCATTCTTTGGCGACTCGTTTGACCGGCATATTTACATTCCCGTCTCCACCCACATGCAGGTTTTCGGACGCGGTGGACTACAAATTCACGGCAAGACGCGCGACCGCGAGACTTTCCAGACGGCGATCGAAGATGCGCGGGTGGCGATGCGCAACAAGCATCGTTTGAAAGGGAACGAGGAGGACGACTTTGGTCTCGTCAACGTTGAAGAGCTCAACAATCAGATCGATCAATTCACCGGCAGTATCGCGGCCGTCGTTGTCCCCATAACGCTCATCACCCTAATCGTCGGTGGCATCGTGGTGATGAATATCATGCTGGTCAGCGTTACCGAGCGAACGTTTGAAGTGGGGCTGCGAAAGGCGGTCGGGGCAACTCGCCGTCAGATTCTGATGCAATTCCTGATCGAGTCGGCGATCCTGTGTGCGCTGGGTGGCGTGCTGGGGTTGCTGCTTGCCTGGGGTGTCACGGAACTGATTACGGCGCTCGCGGCAATTACGATGACGATCACCCTTGGCTATATTCTGCTGGCCATAATTGTTTCGACAGCGATTGGCATGATCGCCGGGATCTATCCGGCTTTCAAAGCGGCGAGGCTCGATCCAATTCTGGCCCTGACGGCGACGACGTAAGAGGAAATTTCTTTCGAGTTGCTGGTTTCAAGTTGGGTTTCAAGTTTGTAGTTTCGAGTTTCGAGTTTCGAAGCTCAGTTGCTGTTTGTAACACGGCTCAAGCAGGAAGGACCAGAAACGCTGAAACTGGAAACTTGAAACTTGAAACTTGAAACTTGAAACTTGCAACTTGAAACATTTTTGACGAGATGAAGATCAGGCTTCCAAAAAGTGTGTTGCGGGAAACGCTCGGGATGGCCCTCGACAGCGTGCGCTTGCACAAGTTCCGCAGTTTCCTCACGGTGCTGGGAATTGTCATCGGGGTGATGACCGCGATCATCATCGCATCGATTCTGACCGGCATGCGGCAGAGCATCATTTCCATCATTGAAGAGTACGGTACCAATAACATCTATGCATTTCATCTTTCGACCGGACCAAGGGTTGGTGAGGACCGCTCTGAGCGTACGCGTAAGCCACTAACGGTAGACGACGCCGAAGCAGTCGCCCGGCAAGCAAGCGCTGTACAGGATGTCGCTCACGTAGCACCAAACGTAGGGTATGGCGGCGGACCCTTTGACGACAACATCACCTATCAGGGACACAACTATCGCTGGGGAAACACGCAAGGCGTTTCGCCAAATTATGCCGGCATTACCAATGTGGTTGTGAAGGACGGCCGCTTCATCACTGAGATAGACGATCAGCAACGCGCGAACGTGATGGTCATCGGTGTGAACGCGGCAGACGCGCTGTTTCCGGGACAGAACAACATTGCCGGAACGCAGGTGCGCATGGGCGGCTACAACTTTGAAGTTGTCGGCGTGTTGGAAAAACGTAAGGCCGGTTTTTTTGGTGAGAACGAAGAGGACAACGCCGTATTTATTCCTTATCGCACGGCTCAGAAGATCGCGCCGGCACGCGGTTACATGTTGATGATTATTCAGGCTAAGTCGGGGCACACGCTCGAGGCCCTTGAGCAGGCAGAAGACATTCTGCGGCGCCGGCGCAATGTGAAGTTTGGCGATCCCAACAACTTCGATATCAAAACCGCCGATAAGTTTATCGAACAGTTCGACAGTATCACCGCGATGGTTGGATTGATCGCGATCGCGATTTCCAGCCTGGGACTTCTGGTCGGCGGCATCGGGGTGATGAACATTATGCTGGTCAGCGTCACCGAGCGCACAAAGGAGATCGGCGTGCGAAAAGCGCTCGGGGCGCGGCGTAGAGATATCGTGCGGCAGTTTCTCTTTGAAGCAATGACGCTTACTTTCCTGGGTGGCATTCTGGGCGTGGTTTTGGCAGTTGGAATCAGCAACCTCATCATGTTGCTGGTGCCAAGTCTTCCCGCCTTGATCCCCACGTGGGCCGTAGTGACAGGTCTCACCGTCTCAATTGGCGTTGGTCTGGTATTTGGAGTGTGGCCGGCGCGCAAAGCGTCCAGACTAGATCCCATCGAATGTCTGCGATACGAATAAGACCTACAATCTGGAGAGTTCGTCTATAATCGAACCCACTTGGTGCCAGTGCTGAGTACTGAGTACTGAGTTCCAGCGCGACGCTTTGGTTCCACGTTGAGGGTAGATATCAAATGAATGTGGAACTCATTACTCAGCACTCAGCACTTAAAGAGGCGGGTTGAGCTCCATATCGCAACGTGATCATGTACGAGCGTTTCTCACCTACATTCAGGTTGAGAAGGGGCTTGCGCGTCACACCCTGGAAGGCTATGCGCGCGATCTTGCCCGGCTTAATAAATGGGCGACTAAGAAGCAGAAGGCGCTTCCAAGTCTGACGCGATCTGATCTTCGTGCCTGGATAGCCTCGCTCTCAAAGGAAGGCCTGGCTCCGGCATCAGTGGCTCGGGCAGTCAGCGCCGCGCGTGGCTTCTTTCGTTTCCTGATGTTGGACAACCACATCAAGATCCATCCAACCGAAGAGCTTGATACACCGCAACGGTTTGCTTACCTGCCGACCTTTCTCACTGAAGACGAAGTCAACCGACTTTTTGCCGCCCCGAATATCTCGACCGCGGAAGGCATCCGCGACCGTGCGATTCTGGAACTGCTTTATGCCGCTGGATTGAGGGTTTCAGAGCTCGTATCGCTAAAGCATTCAGATCTGGATCTCAATGCGGGCCTCGTTGTCTGTTATGGCAAAGGCAGTAAAGAGAGACGCGTCCCCATTGGGAAGAGCGCGATTCACTGGTTGCAGCGGTATGCGGTTGTGAAGTTGAGTTACGGAAAAGCTACGGCGCCAAACATGTTTCTGAATAGGGGAAAGCCGCTGACAAGGCAGTTCATCTGGGCCATGGTTAAGCGACATGCGAAGGCGGTTGGGGTGAAGGATATCTCTCCTCATACTCTGCGGCACAGTTTCGCCACGCATTTGCTGCAGCACGGCGCCGATTCGCGATCGGTGCAGGCGCTACTGGGCCACAGCGATATTTCCACAACCCAGATTTACACGCATATGACTGATCGGCATCTGCGCAAGGCTTACGACACGCACCATCCGCGGTCCCGCGTGAAGGGTGACTGATCAGCAATAGAGTCGCCGCAGAGGAGTATCGTCCGCGGAAAGCGCGGATGATACAAATCTGAACAAGCTTAGCTAATGCTCTGATCCGCGTTCTCAGCGTTAATTACCCGGCTGATCCTAATGTTTCTAACTCGGCCACCTTCGGAAAAACTGGTTCGAGAATTTGTGTCCTCACAACAGCCCTTGCCGTTCTCATACGCCGAGGTCGGTGCAACTCAAGGCGCTTTGCCCGCCGGCTACACGCACGATCACAATCGTATTCAACTCGGAAAAGGACGTTCCGTGTTTCGGCGTGCGGTGGCGGCGATTCGAGATTGGAAGCAGTTTGAGCTTGGTTGGGTGCGTATTGTTCCCGAGGGAGTTCCGGTTCGAGCGGGCGCCACGGTGGCAATTCTGGCAAGAACGTTCGGCATATGGTCGTTGAGTGCGTCGCGCGTTGTTTATGTCCTCAACGAGGACGATACCCTGACCCGGTTTGGCTTTGCCTATGGCACTCTGCCGGATCATGTTGAGAAAGGCGAAGAGAGATTTGTGATTGAGTGGAACCAGGAGGACGATTTAGTCTGGTACGAAATCACCGCATTTTCGAAACCAAGACATCCTCTGGTGAGACTCGGATTTCCATTGGCGAGAATTTTGCAAAAGAGGTTTGCGAAAGAGTCGTTGGCAGTGATGGCCGGAAATCTCAGATCTAAAAATTAATCAAAGCCCGGCGCCAGCATGCGTGTCAGCAATTCCGGGTTCTTGACCTTCTGAGCCGCCATCCACTCATCCGCCTCAGCCTTCATCTCTTGTCCACGTTCACCACTCAGTGCCTCGCCCAGGCGCCGCCTGGTTACCGCTGCATAAAGGTACATATCAGCTAATTCAAACTTCTCGAGCGCGTCTGAGAGATACGCAACCACCGACGAGGTTTCGTTCCGTTGATGAGCAACTGCGCCGGAAATAATGCTAACGAACGGATCCGCCCAGGCCATGTTTTCGTTGCCTATTCGGCGCGCCATCGCTTGAGCGATTTTTAATCGCGTCCGGTTTCCGTCAGCGTTGCTCAGCGCAGTCCTTGCGCGGAGATACATCGCATCGATCCGTAAAATCTGGTTGCGCATCAGCATCGATTTCCCGAGCGCCTTCCACTGACCCTCAATGTGTTTCCAGGCGACTTCCGTGTCACCGGTATAGAGCTCAATCTGCACCAGGGCCGTCAGCGAACTGTAATGCTGCAAGTGAAATCCCTCGTGTGACCAATCGCTTATCGCATCAATCACTTCTGCCCGTGCCATGTCGGGATCGTCAGCCGCCAGCCAGATCAGATTCATCCGGGTGCGTAGATCTGTAGAGGCGAACAAATTTCCCTGTGCCAGAGCTGCGGCCTTCAGAATCGGAACCCGCCGCGAAATCTCGCGCAACTCGCCCTGGTACAGCAGGGAACTCAACCAGAAGCGGTGGGCGATTGTCACTTCCCACGTAACGCCGGTACAACGATCGCGCAGGACTTCCGCGGCCTGGTCGCACAGTTCCGCCCCCTTTCTCCAGTGGCCCACCAGATAAGCGCTGAGGCCCTGTGCCCAGATCGCAAGTCCAATTGCGTGCGGATGTCCTACCTTCTGGGCCAGCTCGTCGGCGCGCTGCGCAATTTGCACAGCCCTCTTTCTGGATGAGCCACCTCGAGCCGCTGTTTGTACCGCCTCGAACGCCATCGCACGCGCGACTCGGTAAGGCTCTCCCGCGCGCAGTGCCAACAGCAGGTGCCGGCCCTGAAAATCTGCGCCGCGAATCAGATCGACTACACCCAGTCCAGCCGCAAGGCCCCAGCAGATGTCGATGCGGAACAGGTCAGCTTCGGAAATCTGTGTGGCATCGCGCTCTATGAAATTCAGTCCGCGCAGGCGGATCTGAAGCCGTTTGAGCAAGAGTGAAAGCAGTGCCCGCTTTGGTCCACCAGGATAGGTAAACCCAACGGCGGCGAGGACGGTGCGAATCAGCTCGAGACCCTCCTTGATGTGTCCGCCCATCAGGAGTTGCTCGGCCGCACGTCGTTTGTAGTCGAGACTACGGGAGGCGGAAGTCTCTTCGGACAGTTTGAGATAAGCACGTGCGGCCTCGGCTGGCCGGCCCGCGTTCACGAGGGCTTCGGCGAGGGCGCGCTGCATTTCGATGTGTTCCGCACCTTTCACCGGCGCCAGCTCGAGCGCACGTCTGTAGAAAGCTGCGGCGCGATCAAACGCGAGTGCTTCCTCCGCTTTTCTGGCCGCCAGTCCGGCTTGCATGGCGGCTCTCACTCGTTCACCGGCGCCGAGATAGTGTTCGTAAAGCGATTCTGGATCGTCTGCTCCGCGGGCCTCGACGGCCTGAGCAAGTCGCCGGTGGATCTGTTTGATCTTTGCCTCATCAAGTTGGGCGGCGAGGGTTTCGCGAATGCGATGGTGATAAAGCTCGACTGTGTGCTCGGATCCGCCGCTGCGAAGAAACTGTGCAGCGCGCAGTGAGCTAACAAGTGGCAGTTCATCACCTGACAATCCTGCAGCCTTATAAGCGACTTCGGGGTTGATTGGCCGCGCTGCGATCGCGAGTATTTCAACAAACTGCCGTGCGCCCCGGGGAAGGTGATGCAACTGCGCTTCGAGCATGACGGCTAGTGTAATTCCAGTCGTACCGCGCGTTTGTTTCGTTGAGGCGTAGCGAGCCAACTGTTCGAGAAGAAACGGATTTCCGCGCGCTTCACGAATAATAGACTCAGTATGAGCGGCAACCTCGCGGCTACTTGAACCAAGTCGAGCGTGCACCAGGCGGCGCGCTTCCTCTTTGCCAAGCGCACTCACCACCAACTCGCCGCGAGTTTCACCGTCGCAACTCTCGAATAGAGATCTCAAAAACGGCTTTGTCTCGATATCCTCGCTGCGAAAACTTGCGAGCAGTAGTAGGGGGGGCGAATCCGGCGGGCGCAGCAGGTCTTCCAAAAGCGCGGTGCTGTCCGTGTCGGACCATTGTAGATCGTCGATGTGGAGCACCAGCGGCAGGCGATCAGCGATACGTGCCAGCAATTCGCGCAAAGCAGCAAAGGCACGGCGACGGAGAACGAGTGGATCAGTGCCATGGTCGTCTCGCGGCGGACTATCGAAAACCGCATCAATCTGAAGCATCACCGGGAACAAACGCGCCAGGGCCAGCACGTCCCGCGGCATAAGCGCTTCCGCCCGGCCGACAGGCAGCGCCATCAGGTATTTTGTCAAGCTATCGATCACGCCATCGAGAGCTTTGTAAGGAACCGACTCGCGCTCGTAGCAACGTCCTTCGAGGACCACAACGTCGGGATTTTCTTCCGGTAGACGGTCGAGAAATTGGCGAATAAGCACAGTCTTACCCATGCCGGAACTGCCATGAATCAGGACTGTGACTGCCTCGCCTTTATTAACACGATCGAAGGCGCGCGTCAGGTTCTCCAGTTCGGTCTCACGACCAATAAAAGCTGAACTCTCCACGGCAGTCCGGATCGCGGGTGGCATGAGCGCCATTCTCAGCGGCCCGGTCTTTCCATGACCCAGCACTCGCAACACGTCGCGACCGGATGGACGCTTTTCGGGATCGCGATTCAAGAGCCTGACGCAGAGGTCGTTCAGTTCCGGCGGAAGTCCCGTCACCAGTTCCGCCGGCTGTGATGGATCTACGTGCTGCTTGTTAACCATCACCTCGAAAAACTTACCGCTGAAAGGAAGTTTTCCGGTCATTGCCTGGTAAAGCATCACGCCGATGCTGTACCAATCGCTGGCGCTGGTGATGGGTAATTGTGCGCCCTGCTCGGGCGACATGTAATCAGGTGTACCGGCGAGGCTGATACTGTCATGAACGCCCATGTCACGGATTTCGGCGACCAGACCGAAATCAAGAATGACTACCCGGCCCTCGTTGGTTACGAGCACGTTTGAAGGCTTGATGTCGCGATGGAGTTTTCCGGTCTGGTGCAGTCCGTGGAGTCCTTCGGCAAGCTGACGCAAAGCACTGTAAAGACGATTCGGATCGAGTCTTGATTTAGACAATGATAGATCCAGCGATATCTCCGGATCAGAGTCAAAGCTCATATCGAGGGACTCAAGTTCCTGAGTTTCGGCTTCGTAAGACGCTACCACGGCTGTGTCTCGGTCAATCGGAGACTTGATGAGCGTGTCGGCGACTGATTCGTGGGTCTTGCGATTTTGATAACCGGGACGGACATACTCGAGGAAGTTGACGCCCTTGACGAGTTCCATTGTAAAGAACCAATACTGGCCGTCAGCCATGAACTCGTAAAGGGAAACCAGATTTGGATGAGAGACATCGGCGAGCGAGCGAAACTCATTTTTGAAGCGGGCGATGTGAGCAGCTTCCGTGCGCGTGAGGGCCTTCAAGGCCACGACTTTGTCGGTTTCTCGATCGTGGGCTTCATACACTACTCCCATGCCCCCTGAACCGAGCCGGCGACGGATCCTGAAGCGCGTTGTGCCGAGAAAATCGTTGGAAATCTCGCCCATGCTCTACGGACACCCTGAAGGTTGTTGACTGGAGGAATAGTAGGACAGACATTCCTGTCTGTCGACATTGGCCGTCAATTCAGAACCGCGAGCGCCGTAGGAGCGGAAAAATATGAAAAGCCAGCCATCCTGAGTAAGGCTGCATGAAGGGCACCGTCGCTCGCTACCTGATTTGATCTCAACGCCTCGCGGTGAGGGGCGCGGTAGCTGTCCGCTCGCGGTTCTGATTTGGGCCGCCGTTTTGATTCAACCACGACACTTTTCTGCTAACTGCGATACTGTAGGCCGACAAACTTACCTGCAGGAGGTGGTCATGGACTGGCGCGTACTCTTAACAACCTTTGGAGTGATCTTCCTTGCCGAGATGGGGGACAAGACTCAGCTCGCTGCGATGACGATGTCGGCTCAAACTAAAAGGCCCTGGGCCGTATTTATCGGATCGGCAGTGGCCCTTACCTGCGTCTCCGCAATCGGCGTGTTGGTGGGAGGCGTCGTCGGAAACTATGTTCCACTGATCTGGATCAAGCGTGTAGCGGCGGTCTCGTTTATCCTGATCGGCACTTTGATCCTACTCGATAAATTCTAACTTAGGCGCTGAACCTTAGGAGACATCATGCCGCAAACTCCCCATGTCGAACGCCATTTCACGGCCAGTGCAGTAGTTCGCGATGTCGTTATCGGAATGGCAGATGGTCTAACCGTTCCGTTCGCGCTGGCTGCGGGGCTCACAGGAGTAATCAGCACCACGCGCATTATCGTTACTGCCGGACTGGCGGAGATTGCGGCCGGTGCGATCGCAATGGGACTGGGAGGTTATCTAGCTGCCAAAAGCGATGCGGAGCACTACTTAAAAGAGCGCAAACGCGAGCAGAAAGAGGTAGCTGAGATACCGCACGAGGAGATGCGCGAAGTCGCCGAGGTGTTTCAGGAGTATGGCTTGACTGATGAAGAAACTGCTCCCATCGTCGAGGCGTTGCGCCGTCAGCCAAAGAAGTGGATCGATTTCATGATGCGTTTCGAACTCGGATTGGAAAAACCCGAGCCGAAACGCGCAATGACCAGTGCCATCACAATTGGCGGAGCCTATGTAGCCGGCGGGTTTATCCCGTTGTCGCCGTACTTCTTTACCAAAGACGTGTACTCAGCTTTGCTCGTGTCCATTGCTTTCACACTTGTTGCCCTTTTCGTCTTCGGCTTTGTGAAAGGCAGATTTACAGGGACGAAGCCAATCCGCAGTGCGCTACAGACCGCAACGATTGGCAGCGTGGCCGCAGGGGCGGCGTTCACGATTGCAAAACTGATTGCCGAGTGAGATGAAGGCCGAGTCTCTACGAAGGTTACTTGCGGCGCTTTAAGTAATAAACCGGATCCGTAACCGTTCCCGATACCGAAACTAACTCCCAACCTCGCGTGCCGAGTTTGTCGAGATGCTGTTCCAGGACAAATGACTCGCGCCCAAATCCACCCGGTTCTTTCCGCATGTCCGGATTGCCAGTGGGAGTGAAGTTGGTGCTGCTGGCCCCCGAAACCACGAGGTACTCCCAGCGATCAAAAGAGCGTTTGCTTTGGCTGGCGGTCTCAGCCTGACTCGAAGTTTTCATGACTGCCGCAGCCGCCAGCAGGACAAGGCAACCAAGGACTAGAGTCCGCAGTAAAAATCGTCCACTCATCAGTGCCTCCACATTTCAGGTAGGTGTTGAGGCGTCGTACCTCACAGCGTTTCACGCCCGAGTGGTGAGATTGTTCCGTTTATGCGAGGTCGCCGGCGGCTTCGGCTTCTGAGTACTCAATCCTGAGTGCCGTAAATATCCTGGGCCAGAATACTCGTTCTAACATCCGGCAGCTGACATCCGGCAACTGGTTCAGGCTTCAGCCGCGCCGCGGTCATCCGCTGCTCGAAAAACTTCAACGACGGCGAGCGTAATCGCGAGTACGACCGGGCCGAGGACGACCCCTAGAACTCCGAATAGGTTCAAGCCACCGAGTACGGCGAAGAAAATGAGCAGTTCGTGCAGGCGCGTGCGGCCGCCCACAAGTTTAGGGCGCAGAAAGTTGTCAATCATTCCGATTACCAGGGTTCCCCACAACGTAAGGAGGATTGCTTTCGTCCAATGACCGGTCAGGGCCAGATAAATCGCAGCCGGCACCCAAACCAGGAAAGCGCCCAAGGTTGGAATCATGGACAAGAACGCCATTAGCACGCTCCAGATGATTGCCGAGCGCAAACCCAACACCCAAAAAGCGAGACCGCCCAGGGCGCCTTGAATGATTGCGATCGAGATGACTCCATAAACGCTGGCATCAATCACATCGCGCGTTCGCTCCATCACGCGATTAGCTTGTTTCTGGTTCAACGGCAGGGCGTCCCGAACCACACCATAGATCCGGTCGCCATCTTTGAAGAAGTAGTACATGGTGAAGATGACAAAGAACATTTGCACCACGACACTAGCCAAACCACCAAGGAAACCGAGAGTCTGTCCTGCGATCGAACCGCTCATGCCTTGCAACTGTTGCAGCAGGTACTCCTCGGACTGCAGTTGGCCCACGTCCACAAACTGATTCAGCCAGTTGAGGAAGCGTCCCGTAGTAGGGGAGTTGGGGTCCAGCACGTAGTTGATACCTGCCTGGATGCTCGCCATGGCGCCGCTGAGTTCCTTGAAAACGGCAAAAGTGATCAATGCGATGGGCACCAGGACAATGAGGATCACGAGCACGCAGGAGATCAGGGCGCTGAGGGCGGGTCTGCGAGTCTTCTTAACAATGCGTTTGTGTACCGGATAAAAGACGATTACCAGGACGGTGGCCCAGGCGATAACAGCACTGAATGGTTTGATCATCAGCCAGCAGAGATAGAGAGCAACCGCCGTAGCAAACAGTAGCAACCACCAGCGAACTTGTTGTGCCCGTTCAGTCATTTGGGAAGTTCTAACATCAGATGGACGATGAGGCAATGGTGTTGGTCGGTTGTCAGTGGTCCCGTCATGGTCTTTGGTCCGGGGCCTTCGGTCTTTGCATTTCCAAACCTGTTCTAAGCCTCAGGTAGCAGTTCGTAGTAATCGCAGGAATCAAAGGCCCAAGGTCAAAGACCAAAGGCCCGCGCTGACAACTGACCACTCACAACCCCCTTCCCTTTACTCACACGGGATTTTCAGTTAAAAGCCTTGTCACTCTCACCCGCTGAAAGCTTAAACGCGCCAGCACAATTACGCTAAAGAGAAAGGTGCAATTTACGGACACGCTTATGGACCGAACAGTGCAGCAAGCCGACTTTGACAACACTGGAACCGATAGCGCGGGAATCTTTGGGCATCCAGTCGGTTTGCCCACGCTTTTCTTCACCGAGCTTTGGGAGCGCTTTAGTTACTACGGCATGCGCGCAATCCTGGTGCTCTACATGGTCGCGCCGGTTTCGCAGGGTGGCCTTGCCTTTGACACAAAACGCGCGGCGTCGATCTATGGCACCTACACAATGTGTGTTTATCTCGCGGCGTTGCCAGGTGGTCTGATTGCCGACCGCTGGTTGGGAGCGCCGCTCGCAGTGTTGCTCGGCGGAATCGTGATCGCGTTCGGCCATTTCTCGATGGTCTTCACTTCGATGACGGCTTTTTACCTCGGCATGATCCTCATCACCATCGGCACAGGATTGCTGAAGCCGAATATCAGCACGATGGTTGGCAGTCTCTATCGGCAGAATGATCCGCGACGCGATAGCGGTTTCTCAATCTTTTATATGGGAATCAATGTCGGCGCGCTGATGGCGCCATTTGTTTGCGGTTACCTGGCCCAGTCCGACAGCTTCAAGAGTTTTCTCGCTTCCAGAGGTTTCGATCCCGCCTCGAGCTGGCACTGGGGCTTCGGCGCGGCGGGGGTCGGCATGGTGTTGGGTTTGGTGATCTACCTGCTCAACCTGAAGCGAATTCGACTAAAGCAAAGTACGGTCGACACGGCGAAGGAAGCGGCAAGTGCTGAAACGAATAAGCCGCTGAACTCGCTCGACTGGAAACGGATCGGCGCTATCTTCATCTTCTTCCTTTTCACAATGTTGTTTTGGGCGGCGTACGAGCAGAAGGGCGCGAGCCTTAATCTTTTCGCCAAGGATTTGGTGCGCACCGAAGCCTTTGGCTACCGCTTTCCTTCAAGCTACCTGCAGTCCTGCACTCCACTGTTCGTTATCATTCTGGCCCCAATTTTTAGTTATCTATGGGTGCGCATGGGCAAGCGGCAACCGTCAAGTCCGGCGAAGTTCACGTTGGGATTGTTCTTTATCAGCCTCGCCTATTTTCTGCTGGTGCCGGCCGCGTACATGACTGCTTATGGAAAGATCAGTCCGCTTTGGCTGGTGGGCCTGTACTTTCTGGAGGTAATCGGCGAGATGTGTTTGAGTCCGGTTGGCCTGAGCACGGTCACCAAACTTGCGCCTGTGAAGCTCGTTGGAATAATGATGGGCGTATGGTTTCTCGCGGCTTCGTTGGGGAGCAAGTTGGCGGGATACCTTTCCGGATTCTATGTGCCTGAATCAACGACACTCGTCAAACTTTATGGCAGCATAGCGGTGGGGTTACTTGCGGCGGCAATTTTGCTGGCCCTTCTGACGCCGAAGATTAAGAAGCTCATGGGAAGTGTGCATTAGATCGGACAGTGGTCCGTGGTCACTGCAAAGCCGGTCTTTGGTCTTAGGTCCTGGATCTTTGGTCTTGGCATCTTTTGGTGACTCTTCTGACTGCTTCGCAGAAACCTTATTTGTGACCACCGGAACCAAAGACCAATTACCAAGGTTCAGTCTTACAACGGCCAACCGACCAGATATGAGGTGAATCGTGATCGAAGAAAATGCAGTGGCTGAATCTGCTGCGGCGAAATCTGAAACGCGCAAGTGGGTTTACCTTTTTGAAGAGGGCAGCGGTCAGGACAAGACCCTGCTCGGCGGCAAGGGCGCCGGATTGTGCGAGATGACGCGCGCCGGCCTGCCGGTTCCCCCAGGGTTGGTCGTCTCCACCGAAGCCTGCAACGCATTTTTCGAGAACGATAAAAACTTTCCTGAAGGCCTTTGGGACCAGGTCAGAGAAGGCCTGCGCGCCATAGAAGAGAAAGTCGGAAAGCGTTTCGGAGATCCCCGGAATCCGTTGTTGGTGTCCGTCCGTTCCGGCGCGGCTTTCTCCATGCCCGGCATGATGGATACGGTACTCAATCTCGGTTTGAACGAAGAGACAGTTCAAGGCCTGGCGGAACAGACCGGCGATCTCCGGTTTGCGTTGGATGCCTACCGCCGCTTTGCCTCGCTCTTTGGCGAGATCGTCATGGGTGTCGCGCACGAAAAATTTGAGCGCGTCATGGATCGCTTCAAGGCCCAAACGTCCGGAGGCCGCGATACGGATCTGAAAGCCGAAGCGTTACGAGAGATTATAGCGGCCGAAAAGCAGATCATCGGTGCCGAGCAGCACGCCATTCCGGAAGATCCTTACGAGCAACTGCGCGTCGCGATCGCCGCGGTCTTTAATTCATGGATGGGACGCCGTGCGGTGGACTATCGTCGTGTCAATCGCATTCCCGATTCGCTCGGCACCGCCGTCAACGTGCAGGCGATGGTCTTCGGAAACATGGGCGCCGGCAGCGGCACGGGCGTAGCTTTTACCCGCAATCCATCAACCGGAAAGAAAGAACTTTACGGCGAGTATCTCCTCAACGCGCAGGGTGAGGACGTAGTGGCCGGCACTCGCACACCAAATCCAATCAGCCAGTTGAAGAAAGAACTGCCAAAAGTTTATGAAGAGTTTGCGTCGATCGCGCAACTGCTTGAAACCCACTACCGCGACATGCAGGACGTGGAATTTACGATCGAGCGCCGCAAGCTTTGGATGTTGCAGACGCGCACCGCAAAGCGGACGGGTGCGGCGGCTGTGCGCATCGCGGTCGACATGTTCCACGAAAAGCTGATCGATAAAGACGTCGCGGTTCAGCGCGTTACGCCGGAGCAACTCGATCAGTTGTTGCATCCCACCGTCGATCCAAAGGCCGACGCCGTGGTGCTAGCAACCGGTTTGCCTGCGAGTCCCGGCGCAGCACAAGGCCAGGTGGTGTTCAGTCCTGATGAGGCGGAAGAGCTTGCACGTGAGGGTGCCAGGGTGGTCCTGGTACGCGTGGAGACCAGTCCGGACGACTTTCACGGCATGGTTGCCGCGCAGGCAATCGTTACAGCTCGCGGCGGCATGACCAGTCACGCCGCAGTTGTCGCTCGCGGTATGGGGAAGACCTGCGTCAGTGGGGCGAACGCCTTGAACATCGACTACAGTCAGCAACAGTTCACTGTTGAAGGAACGGTGGTCCCCAAAGGTGAGTGGATCACGGTTGACGGATCGACAGGCAGGGTTTTCATGGGTCAGGTACCGACCGTTCGCCCAACTCTGGGTCCTGACTTTCATGAGTTGATGACCTGGGCCGATAAGTTTCGGCGCTTGCGTGTGCGTGCTAATGCGGATACGCCGCGCGACGCGAAAGTTGCGCGGCAGTTTGGCGCGGAAGGTATCGGGCTCTGCCGCACCGAGCACATGTTCTTTGGAGATCACCGGCTGGCCGCGATGCGAGAGATGATTCTGGCCGACGGTGTTGGTGCTCGCGAGAAGTCGCTCGAAAAATTGCTGCCGCTGCAGCGTGGTGATTTTGTCGGCATCTTTCGGGAAATGGCTGGACTGCCAGTGACAATTCGATTGCTCGATCCCCCGCTGCACGAGTTTTTGCCAAATGCGGAAGAACTGATGACGGAGCTGAGTGAATTGAAGATGGCGATTCGCGGATCAGGTACGCTCGCGAATATGGACAAACTGCTCGACGAAATCGACGAGAAGCGCCGCTTACTGCGTCAGGTTGATCGCATTCGCGAGGCGAATCCCATGCTGGGATTTCGCGGTTGCCGCATTGGCTTGTTGTTTCCAGAAGTCACGCGCATGCAGTGCCGAGCGATCTTTGAGGCGGCGTGTGAAGTACAGGGTGAGCGCAAGAAGATCACGCTCGAGATCATGGTGCCGTTGGTGTCGCTCAGCGAAGAGTTGCGGCAGCAACGCGAGTTGATTGATGAAGTGGCGATTCAAGTGATGGGCGAACACGGCATGACTATCGACTATCGAGTGGGAACGATGATTGAGTTGCCGCGCGCGGCCTTGACCGCCGACAAGATCGCCGAGCACGCGGAGTTCTTCTCATTTGGCACCAACGATCTGACGCAAACAACGTTTGGATTGAGTCGCGATGATTCGGGGCGGTTTCTGCCAAACTACGTCGATCGCAAAATCATTGCTGACGATCCGTTTCAGGTACTTGATCGAGAGGGTGTCGGGCAGTTGGTGCGCATGGGAACGGAACGCGGGCGAAGTACAAAGCCGAAGCTGAAGGTTGGCATCTGCGGCGAACACGGAGGCGATCCGAGTTCAATTGCCTTTTGTAATGAGATTGGATTGGACTATGTGAGTTGCTCGCCGTATCGCGTTCCAGTGGCACGATTGGCTGCGGCGCAGGCGGCACTTGCTGCTCAGCAGGCAAAAAGTGAAGAGGGGGACACGAGATAAAATTCTGCTCCTGTTCATGGGTAGTGCTCCTTTAGCCGAATAGGTGGTGCCCACGGAGGCCCTTCCCAATCTCACAAACGCAGAATTATCCGGGCGATGGTGAAATAGATAACCAACCCAGTTGCGTCTACCAGGGTTGTAATCAACGGCGCCGACAACACCGCCGGATCGACACCGAAGCGTTGTGCGAGAATCGGTATGAATGAACCAACGGTCGTCGACCACAGACAGATAGCAAACATCGTGACGGCCACGGTCACTGCCAGCGCCACCGGAACCTGCCAAAGGAAGGCCTGTCCAAAAGCAATCGCTCCAATCAATAACCCAAGCACCATCCCGGTAGTCGCTTCGCGCATTATCACCCGCCGGGCGTGCCGTACGCCGAGATCACCCAGCGCGAGACTGCGAATCACTGTCATGACGGTTTGTGCCCCAGCGTTGCCGCCGGTGCCGATCAACAAGGGAATGAAGAACGAGAGCGCAACCACCGCTGTCAATTCTCCTTCGAAATGACGCAGCACCGCGCTGGTCAAGGTGCCCGCGACGAACAGCAGCAACAACCAACCTACTCTCTGACGCACTACTCGCAGAATCGTATTATCGAAATAGGGTTTGTCCATTGCGCCTGAGCCAACGCCGGCCATCCGCAGAATGTCTTCCGTCTGTTCTTCGATCAAAACATCGATAACGTCGTCAACCGTGATAAACCCCACGACTCTTCCGTCCTGCTCCAGCACCGGCACAGCCAGCAGGTTGTATTTGCTGATCTTCTGCGCCACTGCCTCCTGGTCGTCCAGCGCATAGACGGTCACCGGTTTGCGGCGCATGACCTGAGTTATCGGCGTGCTGAACTCAGCCATCACCAGATCTCGCAGCGATACCGCTCCCAAAAGCCGGTCCGTCGTGGGCTCCAGGACATAACACGCGTAGATCGACTCCTTCTCTCGTGCTACCGAACGAACATGTTTGAGCACATCGCCGACAGTCATACTTTGATCAAGTCTCACGAACTCCGTGGTCATCAGGCCGCCGGCGGTGTGGGCGGGATACTGCAAGAGGACCTCGAGTTCTTTCTGCAGTTCCGTGCTTAGCTTTGGCAGTATGCGATGACGCTCGTGCAGGCCCATCTTCTGGATGATGTCGGTGCGTTCGTCGGCTGACACACCCGTGAGAATCTCAGCAACCCGCGGTGGCTCCAGTTGTGACAGGATCGCTGCCCGCCGTCTCATCGTTGGCTGGTCGCATAACTCGACGGCCCGTGCCACAGGCAACATGGAGACAACGGTTGCCGCTTCCAACAGGGTCAGTTGGTTAAGTAGTTCCGCGAGGTCTTCTGCCGGGAGATCGAGGACCTGCGAGCCGATGCCCACAAAACTTTCGTCCAGCCGCAGGTGAATTCGTTCGAGAAGTTGTTTCAGATCTTTTTCAGCCATCGTGTGTCCTGGGTTGCTAAGAAAAAGAATTTGGTTGTTGGTGGGGCTCTCGCGTGTTCTCGGAAACAGATAGGATACAGCAACGCTAATTCTGTCCGAGGCCAGGAGCCTACCCTCACTCAAATCAGAGTAGCGAGCGGCAAAGCTACTCGGTTCCGATTCGTGCTGCTATTCTCCGGCCTGATCCTTTACCAAAGGCCTTCCTTCAAAATCGAGCTACTGCGCCTTTGCTAACGAGAACTATCTGGCTGCGGGGTTGATGGTCTATACCATACCTTTTTGACCGTGGGAAGATTGTCAAACCAGAATTATTGATCTGTTTTTTTGTTGTGAAGTTAGCAGCCAAGGGAGGAACGGTTCTGCAGCACCTGCGACGCTCTGTCAAGAATCTCTTCTGCCGTCGCTGGGCGGCGACTGCGCACGAATTGCAACCGCTCTTAATCCTAACTGATCCGCTACCGGTGGTTTTGCTGGCAGCCATCCCAAGCGTGTATATTGTCTACCTAACACACACGACAGCTTAAGGAGTTAAGAAGATGAATCGATACAAGACTCTCATCGCAATCATCGCGCTGACAATCACAGGGGTTTGGCTGACCTCACCCGCAGCGTGCGCGACTTTAGCGGATACAACGCAACCTGCGGTGGGCTCGGATGCCCCGGACTTCAAGCTCACTACCAACGAGGGAACGCCTGCCAGCTTGGCCGACTTCAAAGGCAAATGGGTAGTGCTTTACTTTTATCCCAAGGATTTCACATCCGGTTGCACGCTCGAAGCCCGTAATTTTCAGCGGGACCTGGCAAAGTATGAAGCGGCCAATGCCGTGATCCTTGGTGTTAGCATCGACACCGCTGAATCACACAAAGAGTTCTGCGCGAAGGAAGGACTCACGTTCAAATTGCTCTCCGATCCCGACGCCAGGGTTTCCGAGAACTACGGTTCGGTTATGGACTATGAAGGCAAGAAATATTCAGCGCGCAACACTTTCATCATCGATCCGAAAGGCAAGATCGCGAAGGTGTTTCTGAAGGTGAGCCCTGCGGGACACAGTGATGAAGTGCTGACAACTTTGGGCGAGTTGCAGAAGGGCAATTAGGTTCGCGGCGAATAGTTCGGGCGGTTCGAAGTTTTCAAGGCACTGCTTCCCGACTGGGATAAAAAAGCAAGCCCCGAAGAGCGGCAACTATGATTCCGCTACTCTTCGGGGCTTTGCTGTTTTCAGTTTTTGTAATCTGCGAGCCGCCACCACGGTCGGGCTACTCTCTAGTTGACTGATGCCGGAAAGCAGGTAGCAACCTTGTTGACTCAAGACACTAGCTCAAGGGCTTCCGGACGCGATCGGTCAACTCATCTCTGACGCAAGCCGAGATTGTGACAGGGCCGCAGCGACCTTCAAACCGCAAACAACGTCGCGCGCTCCTGCAGTGGAGCATACAACAATTTCGCCTGCTCCTTTTTTTCCCGTTTTTGCTGATACATCGATTCGTCAGCGCGCGCAATCAACTCTTCGATATCGTATTCGACGCCCGGCTGAATAAACGCGGTACCGGTGCTCAAGGACAACTGGTAAGCACGATCAGCCTGATTGTTGTAGACGCTGAGATTCTCAACAAGCCGTACACCCAACTTACTGATGTCCTCCAATGAAACTTCCGGCGCAAGGATGGCAAACTCGTCGCCCCCGAGACGACCGACGATGTCCGACTCGCGAAACGTTCGTCGGAGAACTTCCGCTATCTCCTGAAGAGCAACGGATCCTTCCGCATGTCCTCGCGTATCGTTAATCTGCTTCAAACCGTCCATGTCGCAATAGATTAGCAACGAAGCGTGTCTCGATCGCCGAGTGGTTTTCAAGTGATGCCCGGCCAGTGCCAGGAAGCCGCGACGATTGTACAAGCCGGTAAGGTCGTCAGTCAGCGAGAGGTTGCGCAAGGCTTCTTGGGCTTTGCGTCGTTCGTCGACCGCAGCTTCCAGCTCTCGCACGCGTGCTGCCAGGCTGTTTTGTAGTTCAACAATTCTGATGCCAGCCTGTAAGCGCACGCGCAGCTCCTGATGATCGAATGGCTTGGTGAGATAGTCATCGGCGCCCGCTGCCAATCCAGCGATCAAATTCTCCTTGCGGGCGAGCGCGGTTAAAAGGATGAGATAGGGTGAGCTCTTAATCTGTTCGCGCACTTTGCGGCAGATATCGACACCGTTGAGTCCCGGCATCATCCAGTCGAGGATCGCCAGCCGTGGGGCGTACTCTTCCTGCATTATTTGCCAAGCCTCAACGCCGTTACTGGCGCTGACTACCTCGTGCCCCCACTTTTCGAGTGTCCTGGTTAATACATAACGGGAAATTTGATCGTCGTCCGCAATTAGGATTCTCATTCGTTACCTCATCACCGAGTAGGTGGGTTCTTGCTCAAGCGGTGGTCGCCAGCAGGTGGTCATCGAGAAAGGTCTTGATGCGGGAGAACTCCCTGACAACCCTCTCACATTCCATGATTGACCCATCGAGATTGCCGTCGCGTCCCATTCGTTCAAGTTCGCGAAGTGGCTTGACGACAGTTTCCATGCCGCAAGTGGCACTCATGCCTGCGCACTTGTGGGCCAGCAATTCGATTTGGCGCGCGTCACGCGCCGTGATTGCCTCGGTCAACCGCCCGAGTTCTTCAGTCATCTGGTGGACGTATAGGGAGAGGATTTCCGCGAGCTCGTCAGCGTCGACCTCCAGCGTCTGCCGGATGTGATCGAGAGCAACCAGTGCGGTTGAGGGGTCGCGCTCCAAAGTAGCAGACTGAGCAAACATCCAGTCCAGCAGCTTTGCCAACTCGCCTATTTGAACAGGTTTAGAAATGTAGTCATCCATTCCCGCTGCGATACATTTCCCGCGATCACCTTGCAGCGCATTTGCGGTCATAGCGATGATCGGTGTGTGCCTGGCCTTACCCTCCAGCCGCCGAATCTCGGCAGTCGCTTCGTAGCCATCCAGCACGGGCATCTGGCAATCCATCAACACCAGGTCGTAATCGTCTCGCGTCAGTGCTTCGACTGCATCACGTCCGTTTGCTACGGCTACGCAGTGGTAACCCAGCTTTTGCAACTGCATTACTGCCACCTTTCGATTCACGAGATTGTCTTCGGCAAGCAGAATCCGCTCGTTTCGCGTAGCGCGATCGTTAGTTGAATCTACGGGCGCGAGCTTCCCAGTTGAACCCTTATCGGCAGACGTTAGTGCTGAAGGTGATTGTGGGGGCGAGTTGCGGACAACGCTTGCGAGGCAATCGAACAACTGCGACTGGCGCACGGGTTTGGTGAGATAAGCGGCAACGCCTGCTTCGCTCGCGGCCGTGCTGTCGCCCCGTTGTCCATATGAAGTCAACAAGACCAGCCGAATTGAGCCGAGCCTCGGATCCCCCTTTATCGCGCGCGCGAGCTGGAAGCCATCCATCCCGGGCATCATTAAATCAAGGATCGCGAGGTCGTAGGGGATCCCCTCTGCAATCGCGCCATGAAGCTTTACGAGAGCCTGTTCTCCAGATTCTGCCTCGGCCGATAGCATTCCCTGCGAACTCAACTGGTGAGTGAGTATTCTGCGATTTGTGGCGTTGTCGTCGACGATAAGTGCGCGCAATCCATTAAGACTCCCTGCGATCTCTGCGCTGGAGGTTTCAGATTGTTGCCGCTCGAACGTCGCTGTGAACCAAAACGTTGAGCCTGCCCCCGGCGCACTGGTGACCCCAATCTCACCGCCCATGAGTTCTACCAACTGCTTTGAGATCGCCAGTCCCAGACCGGTCCCACCATATTGCCGTGTGGTGGAGCCATCGGCCTGTGTGAATGCCTGAAACAGGTGGTTCTGCGCCTCCTCAGCAATGCCGATGCCGGTATCACTCACTGAAAATCGCACCACGACTTCGGTTTGAGAGAGACATTCCTGCTCAGCGCGAACAAATACTTCTCCGCGCTGGGTAAACTTCAGGGCATTGCCGATCAGGTTGGTAAGGATCTGACGCAATCGGTTTGGATCACCTCTGAGACCAGTGGGTACGTCACTATAAATCAGAGATGCCAACTCTATCCCCTTTTCCCGAGCGCCGTCCCCGAACAGTTCGACAGTGCTTTCCACAGCGTGGCAAAGATCAAAGTCGAGCGTTTCAAATTGAAGCTTGCCCGCTTCAATCTTTGAGAAGTCCAGAATGTCATTGATGATGTTGAGCAGGCTTTCGCCGCTACTGCGAATTATCTCAGCAAACTCCTGTTGTTCAGGATCGAGTTGCGTATCAAGTAAAAGCCCGGTCATGCCGATCACGCCATTCATCGGCGTGCGGATTTCATGCGACATATTGGCAAGAAACTCAGATTTGAGCCGCGCCGATTCGACAGCCACATCACGCGCCTGCTCAAGTTCGGCTTCAAATTGTTTTTGCTCGGTAATGTCAATCGTGACTCCCAACATTTTGATCGGGCTGCCATCCTCGTCGAGAATGACTTTGCCGTCGGCGCGAAGCGTTCGCACCGTTCCGTCGGGACGCACTATGCGATGTTCAAAACTCGGATAGTCTTTCTCGTGCAGAGCTTTTTTACTGTTTTCCTTTACCAACTCTCTATCGTCAGGATGAACAAACTTCAAAAAAATCTCATACTTTGGTTCAAACTCCTGGGGAACGAGTCCGAGGATTCGATATTCTTCGTCAGACCAACTGATTTTGTTGGCTCTGATGTCCCATTCCCAATTACCGAGATGCGCGATAGCTTGCGCTTCATTAAGCTGCGCCTCGCGCATTTGGAGTTCTATTTCATTCTGCTTGCGCTCGATGGCTAAGGCAAGCTGGTCTCCGATTGAGGCAAGCAACTCCAAATCACTTTGTGTATAAGCGTTTTCCTCCTCGTAATACTGCACCGCCAGCACCCCAATCGTCCGCGAGCGCGTCCGCAGCGGCACCCCCATCCACGAAGATGAAATAGTTCCGCTCTGCTCGATTTCGCCCCGCTCATACATTCGATTGACAATTTCCTCCGTCAGCAGGATAGGTTGTCCGGTACGCAATACATAACTAGTGAATCCTTTTCCGATGGGGAGCGGCGGCGGGACGGGATCAAACTGATCGACCCAATACTTAAAATGAATTAAGTCTGTGTCCGAGTTGTGGAGAGCGATGAAACAATTTTCCGCCGGGATGATTTTATTGATTGATTGATGAGCGAGCTTATACAACTCGTCGAGATTTGATGTCGTCAGGACGCTCTGGACAATTTCAGCGATAACCTGACGTTCCGCTTCCATCCGCCGGCGCTCGGTAATATCTCGCGCGATTCCCTGCACGCCAACAGATTTCCCGCCTTCTTCAATAAAACGGGTGCTGACTTCGAGCGCGCGTCTTTGTTTATCTTTCGTGATGATGTCGAGTTCGTAATTAATCACCGAGCCTTCGCTCATTTTGCGGATCCGCAATTCATGCGCTAATTCCAAAGATTCCGGCGCAATTATATGCGAGATGTTCATCTGCAGGACTTCTTCTGAGCTGAAGCCGGTTATCTGTTCGCCTGCCCGGTTGAACGAGGTGAAATTTCCCTTTAAATCGTGCGTATACATGAGATCGTTGGCATTCTCAAACAAGTCGCGGTATTTCCTTTCTTTCTCAAGCAGGGCGTTCTCATTTCTTTTGCGGTCGGTAATGTCGCGGGCGACAGCATATAACATGCCTTCCTCCGGGACGGGAGCGCAAGTCCACGCCAGCCATTTATATGTTTCGTCTTTGCATAGAAAGCGAACTTCAAAATTGAGGGAGGAAACACCGGCAGCGAATTTTCCAATTTCGGCGACGGTGGCGGCAAGGTCTTCGGGGTGAATGAAGTCGAAAAAAGATTTTGAAAGAAGCTCCGTTTCGCTGAATCCGAGGACAACTTCAAACGCCGGATTTAAGCGTTTGAAGTAGCCGTCCAACCCGGCAATGCAAAGCATATCAAGCGACAGGGTAAAAAAATGGTCGCGCTCTTTCTCGATACGCTTCCGCTCGGTAATATCGCGCCCGACTCCTTGAATTCCCACCGGTACGCCGTCCTCAAAAATCATACGGCTGCTGATGTCCAGCGTGACTATGCTTTTGTCTTTGGCAATAATCTCCAGCTCGAAATCGGGCAATTTCGCGCCTTTTATATTTTTTGCGATCCGTTCGCGCACTCGTTCCGCATCTTGCGGAGCAATAATATCAGCGATTTCCATCTGCAGGAATTCCCCACGAGTGTAGCCGGAAAACCGTTCGCCCGCCCGGTTAATCGAGGTAAAACCCCCTTTCAAGTCGAGAGTATAAATAATATCGTTGGCATTCTCGAAGAGTTCGTGATATCTCTCTTCGCTCCGACGAAGCGCGTTTCTGGCTTCGACCCCCTCGGTTATGTCCTGCAGCGTCCCGGTCATTTTCACCGCCGCCCCGTTTTCATCGCTGATCACAATACCATTCGCGTGAACGAAGCGCACTTCGCCGGTTTTCTTGAGAATCCGATGCTCGAAATTCGGGAAAATTTTATCGCGTTTCGCCTGCTCGAACGTGTTTTTAACAAGTTCAAGGTCATCATGATGGATGAATTCCAGGTAACCTTCAAAAGTTCCGTCGTATTCCTGCGGCTCTAAACCGAAGATACGGTAGAGTTCATCCGACCATGTACTTTTGTTGTTTACGACATCGAACTCCCAGCCGCCGGGACGAGCGCTGAGCTGAGCTGCATTTAGCCTTATTTCATTTGACATAAATTCTCTTTCGACTTACATGATTATCGTCCGATTGTCGTTTGTGCCAGTACCCGTATATGCTCCCTCAAATGATAAATCCATCAAT
This sequence comes from Pyrinomonadaceae bacterium, assembly GCA_041742785.1. Classification (GTDB taxonomy): domain Bacteria; phylum Acidobacteriota; class Blastocatellia; order Pyrinomonadales; family Pyrinomonadaceae; genus PSRF01. The sequence continues at coordinate 250,349 of JBGTOA010000028.1, forward strand.
CCGACAAGAGCATACTTTGTTTTTAACTTATCTCGGCTTTATCGAATCTGATGAAGCATTTTTAGTTGCTTATGTTGAATTTACCAGGATTGGCAAATAGAGCGATTTGGTTTTTCAAACGACATATCCGTGCCGGAGGTTAGAAAAACTTTGACAAAATGCGCTTTCATAAACCTCTTACGGGTAATTGCCAATTTCAACACGGATAAAGTTAGCGCTAAGTCGAAATTCCCGCCAGCGCGTTTTGGCGGCTTTTAAATTGTTCTTTAAGCCGTGAGCAAACCACATCGCAAAGCTCGAAGATCGTTTCGTCCGACACGCGGTAAATCGCGTTTAAGCCTTCCTTGCGGCGCGAAACAATGCCGGCTTCGAGCATCGCGCTCAAATGTTTGGAGACATTAGCCTGCCCTCCTTTCGTGGCGGCGACCACTTCGCCGACATTCATTTCATCCGTGCCGAGTGTCTGGAGAATCCTCAGCCGCATCGGGTCGGACAAAAGCCGGAAACGATTAGCAATCATCTCCAACGCTTCTTCGCTTAATTCTTCATTCATCATAAATCAATTTTTCCGCCTATCTTCAATTACTACCAAACTACATTTGACTCGATAACTATATTACCGTATAGTTATATTTATATCAAACTAACAAGTGTAGTTTAGCAAAAAATTTCCAAACTGGGAATAGAAATTACAAGGACGATTAAAAAGATGATTAAAGAAATTAATGTGCGGGAAGTAAGCGAAATGCCGCGAAGCGGCAAATGTCAGATCATTGATGTACGCGAGTATCCGGAATTCGGCAGCGAGCACGTCCAGGGCGCACGTCTGATGCCGCTATCGAAATTCGAGCAACACACAGGCAGTATTGACCGCTCCAAACCGATTTATTTGATGTGCCGTTCGGGTGGACGGGCGAAGCAGGCAGCTGAAAAACTCATCGACAAAGGTTTTACAGATGTCTCCGTCATCGAAGGCGGAATGACGGCTTGGACGGGCGCGAATCTGCCGGTGATTAAGGGCGAGTCGAAAGTCTGGTCGCTGGAGAGACAGGTGCGATTCGCGGCGGGTTCGCTGGTCGTGCTGGGCGTTTTATTGTCGGTCATCGTTCATCCGTATTTCGTCGCGTTGTCGGCTTTTGTCGGCGCGGGGCTGGTTTTCGCGGCGGTCACGGATACGTGCGGGATGGCGATGATGCTGGCGCGAATGCCGTGGAATCAATCGAAAGGAGTAACCTGCGATGTCGCTCCCGCGCGAAAAGCGTAAAGGAAAACCGTGAATTTATTTTTGATATTGGGTTTATTGCTGAGCGCGTTGATCGGCTTATCGCTGGGATTGATCGGCGGCGGCGGCTCGATTATCACCGTGCCGGTTCTGGTTTACGTTCTCGGTGTAGAACCGCACGAGGCGGTCGGAATGTCGCTGGCGGTCGTCGGCGGAACGAGTCTGATCGGCTCGTTTCTGCATCATCGGCGCGGCAATTTGCAGTTAAAAACAGGGCTGACGTTCGGCGTGTCGGGAATTTTGGGCGCGTTTGCCGGTTCGCCGCTGACGAAACTTCTGTCGCCATCCGCGCTTTTAATGACGTTCGCGCTCCTGATGCTTTTTATCGGTGTCCTGATGATGCGGCGAAAGCCGCGAACCGAGACGGAAAATCTTGATTTGCAAGAACAGCAGGCGAGCGTTTGGAAAGCGTTGCTCGCCGGATTCGGAGTCGGGGTTTTGACCGGATTTCTGGGTGTCGGCGGCGGTTTTTTGATCGTTCCCGCGCTCGTGATGTTCGGCGGTCTGGCGATGAAGGAAGCAGTCGGAACGTCGCTGTTCGTGATTTTCTTAAACTGCGTCGCCGGGTTTATCGGTCACGCCAGCCAGAGTCGTTTCGACTGGAAATTAACGGCAATGGTTACGAGTCTTGCAGTTTTCGGGACGATTGGCGGCACGATGCTCTCGCACCGGCTGGCGGCAAACAAGCTGCAAAAAGGCATCGCGGTCGTTGTTTT